>NZ_JAGXFF010000004.1:621464-621698 GCF_020147985.1 Modicisalibacter sp. MOD 31.J
GACTACAACGGCGACGCGAGCTTCACCTATACCGTCAGCGACGGTCAGGGGGGTACCGCCACGTCGACGGCGACGATCGCCGTCACCCCGGTCAACGATGCACCGGTGGCGGTCGACGACGCCCTGACCACCACCGAAGACACCGCGCTGACCATCCAGCCGGCGACCCTGCTGGCCAACGACAGCGACGTCGACGGCGACACCCTGACGATCACCGGCGTGAGCGGTGCCGAG
>NZ_JAGXFF010000005.1:0-596008 GCF_020147985.1 Modicisalibacter sp. MOD 31.J
ATCATCGAGCCGGTGCGCATCAAGGATCATCAGGGGATTCACCGACGTTATACACCCAGCATGGCGCACGAACCTCGTCTGGATAAAGAAAACTACAGAGCATGGCTGGCACGCTTTAGCCCGGGCCATGAACCGCAATCGAACAGGGAGTAATTACAATGGACGATGCCCTGCTGTTCGACGTTTTTCCTCAACAGCTCTTCCCGGATATCGAACTCGCGGCGCTGAGACTCGACGACGAGGCCCTGCGTGTGGTCTGCACGGAGAGCGAATGGGCACTGCAGTCGGATATCCCGCTGGTCTCCGGTGCCGGCACCATGGTGTTTTTCTATCAGGGGCAGGCCCGCGTCGGCCGTCATGACCTGGGGCAACCCCCGGCGTTGTCGCCGGTCGATCCGGGCGACCTCACGCTCCCCGCGATAGAGAGTCTCCTGCTGATCGAGCGCGACGAGACGGCGTGGTATTTTCACTGCCGCCTAGCCGATGCGTCACAGCGCTTCGTGATCGGCATACCGGTCAATGGCATTGAATGGCAGCCAGGCGAATTGGCATTGTCGCAACGCTGATCGAGTAAGCGATGCCCGACGCCTCGATAGACAACTCATGGGAAGGCTCCATGCAACCTCAGCAACTGAGCGCCGCCAACGACACCGCGCTCACCGTCGAGACGGACGATGGTGTGCTGTTCGCCATCGATATCGGTGTCGCGCTCTACTTCACCGGCTCCCAGCGTCAGACCAAGCGCGAGGCGATCCTGTCGATCTTCCGCGACTATCTCGAGCTCGTCGGCGACCAGCTCACCTGGACCACCAACCCCCAGACCGGGCGCTGGAAAAAGCTCCAGGGCTGGGATAGCTACATCACCCCCTTCGACTGGCTGCCCAGTTACGGCCGTGGCCAGTGGGAGTTCACCTATCACGGCGGCAAACGGCGCACCGACGCCTCCTTCTACGGCTTCAGCGTCTTGGGCTCGCATTACGATGAGATCCACCCGCGACTATCATCCATGCAGTGCTATTTTCCCATCGACTTCTTTATCGACCGTGAGGAGAAGCTGCCCGCGCTGCTGCAGCGCTGGTGCGAGGCGCTGGCGCCGGAGCACGGCTATGCCGGGCTCTCGCTCTCCAAATCCTATGGTTACGATCGCAGCGATCAGTCACAGCTGCTCGAGTACCGCTACGCCCAGCGTTTTCCCGGCCTGCAGATCAACGGTTTTTCGACACACCGGCTGAACCTCTCCCGTGGCCCCAAGGGGGTGGACTGGCTGACGGTGCTGAGCGATAGCTGGCTGGAAAAGCTCGGCGGCCGCGAGGCGGTGCGCCAGCAGATGGGCGCGCTGCCGATGCTGGACTATGCCGACGGCGCCATCCTGCGCGCCGGCCCCATGCCGCAGCTGGGCGACAACGACAACCCCGAGACCCTGGCCGCCCTGCAGGACTACCGCCGCGTGGCGGCGATCATCGAGCCGGTACGCATCAAGGACCATCAGGGAATTCATGGCATGTACTCACCAAGCATGGCGAACGAGCCCTCCCTGGATGACGAGGCTTACCAACGTTGGCTGGCACGCTTTAGCCCGGGCCATGAACCGCAATCGAACAGGGAGTAATTAAATGGACGATGCCCTGCTGTTCGACGTTTTTCCTCAACAGCTCTTCCCGGATAGCTCGGCGCTCTACCGGCGGCAAGAAGACGATAACTTATGTGGGCGACTCGACCATCCGGGACCCAACAGTTATGAATGAATGAACAGCGTCGCTTCGGACCTCATTCCTCCAGGTCCAGCGGCGGCGAGGCCGAACGCCAGTTCCTGCTGCTCGGCGTCACGGTGCATGCCGAGAACGTGCTGCCGGTCTCGGCGCAGCTCAAGACCCTGCCCGGCAGCCTGCAGCCCCGGCTCGACGCCGCCAAGCGCGCCCACGGCCTCGACGACCTCGACCCCCAGGCCCGCGACGACGCCCGCGACAGCGACTACGCGCGCATCGGCACCGGCCACTTCCTCGTCGACCTCGAGGCCCAGCGCCGCAGCCAGCCCTACCGCCACCCGCTGAGCCACCCCCGGCCGGTGGTCGGCGGCCCACAGACCGCCACCGTGGTCGGCCCCGAGGGCGAGGAGATCCACACCGATCCTCTCGACCGGGTACGGGTGCAGTTCCACTGGGACCGCCAGGGCCGCCACGACGAGCGCGCCGGGGTCTGGCTGCGGGTCGCCCAGCCCAACGCCGGCGCCGGCTGGGGCGGGGTGTTCGTGCCGCGCATCGGCCAGGAAGTGCTGGTCGACTTCCTCGAGGGCGACCCCGACCGGCCGCTGATCACCGGCCGGGTCTACAACGGCGAGCAGCGCCCCGAGTGGCACAGCCACGGGCTGTTCTCCGGGTTCAAGAGCAAGACCTATCGCGGCAGCCAGTACAATGAGCTGCTGTTCGACGACGCCACCGACAGCGGCGGCCGCGGCGAAGCGGCACGCCTGAAGGCGCCCTGGCTGCACCTCGCCTCCCCGGCGGGGATCGCCCTGAGCACGCCGGAATCCACCCACCTGGCCCAGGGCAAGTCGCTGAGCGTTTCCAGCGGCGAGGACATCAACCTCGCCGCCGGGCGCCGCCTGGTGGCGGCGGTCGCCGACAAACTCTCGCTGTTCGTGCAGAAGGCCGGCATGAAGCTGTTCGCGGCGCGGGGCAAGGTGGAGATCCAGGCCCAGAGCGACGCCATGGAACTGACCGCCAAGAAGGACGTCAAGATCACCTCGACCGAGGGCCGGGTCGAGATCACGGCCGAAAACGGCATCTTGTTGACCAGTGGCGGCAGCTATATCCGTGTCGAGAACGGCAACGTGGACATCCACTGCCCCGGCGCCGTGGACGTCAAGGGGGCACAGCACAACTTCTCGGGCCCCACCAACCTGACGCGACAAATGCCCGACCTGCCGGAATCCCGGCTATACGAGGAGTTCTTCACCCTCAAGGACAAGCAGTCCGGTCAGCCGTTGCCGTATGCCCGATACCGGGTCGAAACCGGCGACGGCAAGGTCTTCGAAGGCCGTAGCGACGGCGACGGCAAGACGCAGAAGGTATTCACGGCGCAACCCCAGAACATGCGGGTCACGATTCTCGACCGCTTCGACGACGCGATGGACGGAGACTTGTCATGAGCGAGACGTCACCCGATGGCCAGACGACGACCCGGTTGTGCGCCGTGGGCCAGGACGCCACCCATGAGCCGGCGGATCAGTTGTTCTATCTGGTGGACAAGAGCACCCTGCTGGCCGTGCCGAAAGCGGCCATGCAGAACCTGCTGACAGAAATGCGACACCTCGAAGGCGTCGTCGAGGCCCAGCAAATCGCCGTCGCCGACCTGAAAGCCGCCCAGGAAGAATACATCCATGTCATGCAGGGCGACGGCATCGACCCGGAGGCCCGCGCCAGGCGCGAGACCGCCGACAGCCCCGAGGAACTAGCCAGGCAGGTGCGCCTCGCCCAAGTGGCCCTGGACAAGGCGAACAAGGCGCTGCGTGAGACGATCAATCCGCTGACGCCATTGAACGACGACACCAACCACATCCAGGAAATGATCCCGCTCCAGCGCCGGGGCGCGCCATGCTCTCAGGTCGGGTTCCGACTGGCGTACGCCCGCTCGCAGGCGCTCGACGACGCCTGGCCGCGCTACCGCCCGGCATCCGCACCGACGGACAACGCCGACGGACTGCTCAGCGGCGGGCGCATCGACTGGGACACCCTGAAACGCCAGCTCGACGCTATCAACAGCGACACCCGAATCAAACAGGACGTGCCCTGGTTCGAGGACTGGCTGAAGTTGGAAGACCAGGACAAGGAGCTTTTCCAATGGAGTGCGCGGCTCAACGAGGACCTGGACGCCACCTCCTCCCATCAGAGCGGCGGCGATCACGAAGCCGGTAGCGTCAAGGTGGACCTGAGTGGGGAGGCGCAACTGATGCGCTGGTCGTATGGCGCCAGCGGTCTCGCTGGCGACGCCGACCCGCTCGCCCGCGAGGGCAATATCAAGGCGAGCGGCCATGCCGCGCTGACACTGGCCCAGGCCAAGGGCAGCATCGAATGTTACGAGCCACCGGGCGGCTACATGATGGCCTTCGCCGGCATGAACCTGGGCATGCTGCGTTCTCACACTTTCCTGAACGTGGCCGGCGGCGTCGGCGCCAGCGTCGCCGCCGAGCTGAATCTCGACGTGCAATTCAACGGCGACGGAGCCAGGGCGAGGGGCATCGAAGGCTCGACCAGCGACAACGGCCTGCCCGGGGGAAAGGTCATCGACATGGCCACCCCGGAGGCGGAACAAGGCACGGAACTGAAAGCCTTCGCGGGTGGCGAGCTGGAAGTCACCGTCGGCGGGCAGATCGAGTGGAAAAACCCGGAGGTCGATGAATTCGCCCCCTTCGCTAAGATTGTCCCCGCGTTGGGCGCCCAGATCGGAGCCGGCGCGGAGGCGACTCTCATTATTTCTTATCAAGGGGGCAAGTTCCAAATAAAAGCCAAGGCCGCATTCTGCTACGGCGTGGGCGCCAAGGGCAGCCTGGCCCTGGAAGTCGATGGCGACCTGATCGTCGAATTCGTACTATGGGTGGCCTATCAGCTCAAGAACATCGACTACAGCCGGCTGGAATTCATTGACGAACAAGCTTTCGAGGCACTATCCAATATCGTGGCCTTGGCGTTGGAATCCGGCAAAGAGTTAAAAAAGTTCATGTTGGACTCAACGAGGGCCATAGAAAACTATGCCCAAGATACTTGGTACCAAATTGAGTCCGGTGTGGAGGCTGCAGATAGGCGCGCCCGGTTGGCAGGACGAATCAACGCCGACCCCGACCTGCTGAAATACACCTCGCCCGATACCAAGGGGCAACTGATCCATCAGTTGATACAGACCAATGCGGCGGACATCGTTGACCCGAGGGGGCAGGAATGGAACCCGCTGGATTCCGCCTTCTGGAAGGCGGGGGTCTTGACCACCCGCAAAGAGGCGATCATCCGGATATTCACCTGGGTGCAATCACAAGCGGAATTCGACAACATCATGCAGCGGGTCATACCGACGATCGGCGGGCCCACCATCGGCACCGAAGAAGGCAAGCGCCGCGTTCAGGCCTTCCTGGACATGGGCGAAGTCGACTGGCCCGTCGTTTCCTTCTTCTACACGGACTTCGATGGCAACCTGCAGCGCTTTTACGAGCACCTGCGCCCCACGGCCTCCAAGGGTACGCCCATCGTCGCCAATGACATGACCGAATACCTGTCGCAGAGCGATATCGCACCGAGCTTCGACCGCCCTTGCTTCAACGAAACCCAGTGCCATGTCGATTCGACGACCCGAACCGCATGAACCCGAGAACTTCATTTCACGAGCATTATTGTATTTGATTAACCACGCACCGAAACGTACTCATCAAAGCCGGCTGCTTTCTATTGGCATACATTTCCAGGCCATCAGTGACGCCTTCCGGAGGCATTAATGCCAAGTCAGGGTTGTAAGGCGACCGGATGACCGTAACTAGTCCCACGTAACCGCCTCCACTCGTCTCGCCACCACGGCGCACCTTGAGCGTGCCCGACTCCGGGCCGGTGGGGTTATGCACAGGCGAGTGCTCATAGTAATCCTCACCGTACCAGTCGCTGACCCATTCATAACCATTGAGCCCCATCTGATAGACCCCCAGCGGGTTGGGCGGATACTTTTTCATCACCGGAAGCGGTGCCGCAGGGTCATCCGCCGGGCTTGCTTGCCGACGTTCTTCTCGAGTGGGATAATTTTCTCCGAGTTTTAGCAAGCCCGTATCCGTCGCATAGGGCAGCATTTTCCCACGGCTGCGCGCAGCATACTCCCATTGCGCCTCGGTCGGCAGCGCATATGGCTGGCCACTTTGCTCGGCCAGCCACTGGCAGTAATCCCGCGCCTGGTACCAGTCCACCCCCGCCGGCACGTCCGGCGCCCGAGTCTCGCTGCTACTGTTATCGGTATTGATCTTGGGTTGGCCCGTGGCCTGGGTGTAGACGTCGTAATCTGCGTAGGTCACCTGACGATCACTGATATAAAAGCCATCCAGTGTCACCTTGTGGAGATGCTTGTCATCCTGCTTGAAGCTCCAAGGCAAATGATCGCTCTTGGGATCCTTAGGGCCGAAGTCCCCCATCTGAAAACTGCCGCCTTCCACATGGACCAGGTGTTTCTCGGTCCTGTCAAGCAGGGCATCGATGGCGGCTTGATGATCCGCCTTGGCACCGTTATCGCCGTTGGCGGGGTCGTCCCCTTCCGCACTGCTGTCGCCACAGGCGGTCAACACCAGACTCGACAGTATCGTCAGAATGACCAAGGGTTTCATGATAAACCTCGATGATTGATACCTTGTAAATCATTATGCCAGACCGGCTCGCGAATTATCGACGAAAAATATAACGCGAAGATGCTATCGCCGACAGGCAGAAAGGCGAGTCCTTAGGAATACAGGCAATAGAACGAAGCGCTGCCAGGATAGGTTAACTGTCGCCATCATCGCGACATGACCGAGCACCTGGCGCAGAGCGATATCGCACCGAGTTTCGACCGCCCCTTTTCAAGGGAATCGGCTCAACAAAACCCAGTGCTATATTGATTTGACGACCCGAACCGCATAGAAGCCGTGAGGTTCATTTCACGACAATCATTGCGTTTGATTGACTACACATCGAACCGTATTTAACAGAGCCGGCTGCTTTCTATTGGCATACATGTCAAGATCTTCCGTAACGCCTTCCGGGGGCATTAATGCCAGGTCGGGGTTATAAGGCGAGCGGATGACCGTGACCAAACCCAGGTAACTACCGGCCGTTCCCCCCCCGGCGCACCTTGAGCGTACCCGACTGCGGGCCGGTGGGGTTATGCGTCGGCGAGTGTTCGTAATAATCCTCACCGTACCAGTCACTGACCCACTCATACCCATTGAGCCCCATCTGGTAGATCCCCAACGGATTGGGCGGGTATTTTTTCGCCACCGGATACGGGGCATAGCGATCATTCGCCGGGCTCGCCTTCTGCCGCTCTTCACGAGTGGGATAATTCTCCCCGGGCCTTAGCAGGCCGGTATCCGTGGCATAGGGCAGCATTTTCCCACGGCTACGCGCGGCATATTCCCATTGCGCCTCGGTCGGCAGCGCATACGGCCGGCCGCTTTGCTCGGCCAGCCACTGGCAGTAATCCCGCGCCTGATACCAGTCCACCCCCGCCGGCACGTCCGGTGCCCGAGTTTCGCTGCTACTGTTATCGGTATTGATTTTGGGTTGGCCCGTGGCCTGGGTGTAGACGTCGTAATCCGCGTAGGTCACCTGACGATCACTGATATAAAAGCCATCCAGTGTCACTTTATGAATGTTCTTGTCATCCTTGTTGACACTCCAACGGGCATAATTGTCCTTGGGACTGATCAGACCAACATCGCCCATCTTGAAGCTTCCACCTTCCACATAGACCAGATGCTTCTCGGTCCTTTCGAGCAGGGCATCAATGGCGGCCTGGTTATTCGCCTTCGCCTCGTTATCGCTTTTTCCGGGGTCGCCCCCTTCCGCACTGCTGTCGTCACAGGCGCTCAACGCCAGACTCGATAGAATCGTCAGAATGACCAAGGATTTCATGATAAACCTCGATGACTGATACTTGTAAATCATTATGCCAAACCGGCTCGCGAATTATCGACGAAAAATATAACGCGAAGATGCTATCGCCGACAGGCAGAAAGGCGAGTCCATAGGAATACAGGCAATAGAACGAAGCGCTGCCAGGATAGATTAACTGTCGCCATCACCGCGACATGACCGAGCACCTGGCGCAGAGCGATATCGCACCGAGTTTCGACCGCCCCTTTTTCAAGGAAATCGGCTCAACGAAACCCAGTGCCATGTCGATTCGACGACCCGAACCGCATAGAAGCCGTGAGGTTCATTTCACGAGCATTATTGTATTTGGTTAACCACGCACCGAAACGTACTACACCATCAAGCATCGATTGCAACGATGAAAGAATAGCAAGCGGAAGGCCGGCGCTATTTACCAAGCGGGTAGTTCAGAGGGGCCCCGAAACGGGGCCCAATCATGCCTGGTTGAGCGTCTCGGCGTCGGCGCCGGGCTTGAAGGTGCCGGGCTCCAGCGAGTGGCGCCCGAGCAGCTTGTAGAAGTCGGTGCGGTTGCGCCCGGCGATGCGTGCCGCCTGGGTGACGTTGCCCTCGGTGATCTTGAGCACCTTGATCAGGTAGCTGCGCTCGAAGCCGGCGCGCGCCTCGTTGAACGACGGCAGCGCGTTTTCCTCGGCGGCCAGCGCCTGGGCGACCAGCGCCTCGGGGATGATCGGCGCGCTGGTCAGCGCCACGCACTGCTCGACCACGTTGACCAGTTGGCGCACGTTGCCCGGCCAGGCGCTGGAGGCCAGCAGGTTCAAGGCCTCGGAAGAGAAGCCCTTGACGAACGGCTTGTGACGCTCGGCAGCCTGGGTGACCAGGTGCTTGGCGAGCAGCGGCACGTCCTCGGCGCGCTCCTTGAGCGGCGGCAGGCGCAGGTTGACGACGTTGAGGCGGTAGTAGAGATCCTCGCGGAAGTCGCCCTCGGCCATCGCCCGGTCCAGGTCGCGGTGGGTCGCCGAGATGATGCGCACGTCGATGGGCACCGAGGTGGTCGAGCCCAGAGGACGGATCTGGCGCTCCTGCAGGGCGCGCAGCAGCTTGACCTGCAGCGGCAGCGGCATGTCGCCGATCTCGTCGAGGAACAGCGTGCCGCCGTCGGCCGACTGGAACAGCCCCTCGTGCTGACTGACCGCGCCGGTGAAGGCGCCCTTGGCGTGACCGAACAGCTCGCTTTCGAGCAACTGCTCGGGCAGCGCCCCGCAGTTGATGGCGACGAACGGCTTGCCGGCCCGGGAGCTGGCCTGGTGGATGGCGTTGGCGAGCAGCTCCTTGCCCGAACCGCTGGGCCCGGTGACCAGCACGCTGACGTCGGAGCCGGCGACCATGCGCGCCTGCTCGAGTACCGTCTCCATCTGCGGGCTGCGGGTGATGATCGCCGAACGCCAGGCGTCGTCGCCCTCGGCGGCCGGCCCGGGGGTCTGGGTCAGGGCGTCGTCGATCGCCGCGAACAGTTCGTCGCGGTCGACCGGCTTGGTGAGGAAACTGAACACCCCCTGGCGGGTGGCGCTGACCGCATCGGGAATCGAGCCATGGGCGGTGAGGATGATCACCGGCAGCCCGGGCATGCGCTTCTGGAGCTGCTGGAAGAGCGCCATGCCGTCCATTTCGTCCATTCGCAGGTCGGAGAGCACCAGGTCGGGACGCGCCTTTTCCAGGCAATCCAGCGCCTGCCTGCCGCTCTCCGCGGTGGTGACCCGATAGCCACGGCTTTCCAGCCGCATCCCCAGCAGCTTCAGTAGGCTGGCGTCGTCATCGACCAGCAGGACATGGGCAGCGTGCTTCACGTCATCACTCCTAGACAGTCTCGGCGCCAGCCGGGGGCCTGCGTCAGGCCTTGACGCGGCCCGCGACGTTCACTGCTGGCGCGAATTGATACTTTCTTCGATCGCGGTGAGGGCATCGAGTTTCTTGGCCAGCGAGTCGCGCTCGCGGCTCACCTGACGGCGCGACCTCTCGCTGTCGGCGAGTTCGCCGGCCAGGGCGCGGCGCGCCTCCAGCCCGTTGAGCCACTGCCGCAACAGCGGCTGCAGGCTGCTGGGCGCCAGGGCCAGGTCGGCCTTGTAGAGTTCGGAGGCGTCCTTCCAGTGGTCGCGGCCGGCCCAGGAGAGCACCACCGCCCGCGCCAGCCGCTGGCGGGGCGCCAGGCCGTCGGCCTCCTCGAGAATGCGCTGACGCCATTCGCTGTCGCCACGCTGGGCGGCCAGGCCGAAATCGACCCAGGCGGCAAGCATGCAGGCATTTTCCTCGAGCGTCGGGATTTCCGTCAGGCACTGGTCCTGCTCGGCGATATCTTGTTCGGCGTGCCGAGGGACCCACTGGCAGCCGGAGGCAACGAGGGCGATGGCCAGCAGGCTGGCCCCCAGAGCGAGATGCTTCATCGCGTCAGTTCCTTGCATCGTCGGCAGCGGCAATCATGGGCCGCTGCTGTTTATCGTGGTCGCCCCCCGTGTCGGCATTCCAGGGCAGGATCAGGCGAAAGCAGACGTCGAGGGGGTCGGCATCGGCCAGTGTCAGCCGGCCGTGCTGGGCGCGGGCGCAGTCCTGGGCGACCGACAGGCCGATGCCCGAGCCCTTGAGCGCGCCCTTGCGACGCGCCCGCCCCTGGTAGAAGGCGTCGAACAGCCGCGCACGGTCCTCGTCGGCGATCGGCTCGCCGCTGTTGGCCACGTCGATCACCAGCGTCCGGCCGTCGCGGAAGGCGCGCAGTTCCAGCTCGCCGCCGTCCTCGCCGTAGGCGATGGCGTTGGAGACCAGGTTGTCGAGGATGCGCTGGGTTCGCTCGCGATCGGCACACCAGTCGAGCGGCTCCTGGAAGGCACTCACCCGCATGCCCTTCTTCTCGAGGGCCAGCTGGTGCTTGGCGAGCACCTCCTTGATCACCGTTGACACGTCGAAGCGCTCGATCTGGGTGCCCTGGTTGTGCTGCAGCAGGTTGTAGTCGAGCAGTTGCTCGATCAGCTTCTGGAGTTCCTCGCCGCTGGCATCGATCAGTTCGACGATCTCGCGCTGCCGCGGGTTGAGCTCGCCGGCGACGCCGTCGCCGAGCAGCCCGGTGCCCTCGCGCACGCTGGCCAGCGGGGTCTTGAGCTCGTGGGACATGTGGCGCAGGAACTGCTGCTTCTGCGCCTCGAGCTCGTTGAGGCGGTTGGACAGCCAATCGAGTCGATCGCCCAGGCGTACCAGCTCGGCAGGCCCCTGGATGAGCGGCGCCTTGGGCGGCTCCAGGCCGCTGCCCAGGCTGAGAATGCGCCGCTCGAGCTGACGGATCGGGCGGATGATCAGCCAGGTGAACAGCAGCATCAACGCCAGGCTCGCCGAGACCAGCGCCGCGGTCTGCAGCCACAAGCGGCGCTGGACCTCGCCGGCCTGGTCGCTGATCGCGTCGATGCGCGCGTCGATCTGGCGGTTGGTGGCCTCGCGGACGGCATCGGTGCGCGCCGAGAAGCTGGCGAATTCGTCGAGATGCGCCTGCAGCTCCTCCGGGGTGAGGCTGGGCAGCAGGGCCAGCGCCTGGATCTGGTCGCCGAGCGCGGCGATATTGGGGTTGTCGGGGAGCAGACGCCGCTGGGCGGCGAGCAGGCGGGCGAACTCCTGGGCCTTGTCGGCGTAGATCTCCATCAGGCCGGGCTGCTCGACCACCGCATACTGGCGGGCACTGCGCTCCATTTCCACGGCGAGATTGGACAGCGTGCGGGCACGGCGCGTCTGGTCGACCGCTTCGCGCGCACTGACGTTGGCCAGTTGCGAAAGCTCCGACAAGGCCTGGCCGGCCTGAAACATCAGGACGGCGATGGGCAGCATCACGACCACGAAGGCCAGCAGAACCAGCTGCAGGAGGGACCGGGGGCGCCAGCGGCGCGACACCTGGGAGGTCATGGAAATCGTTCTATGCAGAAAGAGGGCCAGATTCATTCGTTCTCTCCGCACAGCATAACAGAGTTACCGCCCCGATCAGCCGACGACGTTCCCGAGGCGCAAAAAAAGAGGGCCGGCATGGCCGGCCCAAGGTACGCAGGGAACTGAAGGGTCAAGTGAGTACTCACAAGAGTCTGCCTGGCCAGACGTCCGCGAGGACTCGGAGTTGGACTCCCGAGGAGCCCCGAAACCGTGAAATCATCCGTGTGTCTGCCAGGGACATGATCTCACTGTGGCGGCGAACCGCCTGGCTTCGTCCGATCGATGCGTCGCCGGGGCGGCGCATCCCAATTGGGTCCCCCTTGAGGGGGGAGTGGCATCCTTGCCGGGGCATCCTTGCCCTCTAGGTACCAATCCTTGCTGATCAGCGGTACCGTCTCATCGCAACCTAAGTCACACATCGCGTGGAGCAGACGCTGCTGGGCGGTCACGGGATCTACACAGGGTCGTGGGAAGATCGCCTTGCACCCAGCCGGGAAGTGATACGAGCCGTTTGAACCGCTTCCCGTTGCTCGCCCTATACATTGCGAAGGGTGTGCCACTTTTTCCTATTTTTCTTTTATTTCAAATATTTATGTAACTCACTTGCGTGCCAGTTCGACCAGGTGAGCGGAAAAACGGGGTTTCTGGCGGCTTGCTCGGCAAAAAGCGTCGCCATTTTGCAACGCTAAATCGGCAGACCCGATAAAAACCAATAAAATCAGGTATTTACTGTGTCGCATTTTGGAAACACCCGATCAGATTTGTCGGGAAAAATGCGACACAC
Organism: Modicisalibacter sp. MOD 31.J; assembly: GCF_020147985.1. Classification (NCBI taxonomy): domain Bacteria; kingdom Pseudomonadati; phylum Pseudomonadota; class Gammaproteobacteria; order Oceanospirillales; family Halomonadaceae; genus Modicisalibacter; species Modicisalibacter sp. MOD 31.J. The sequence continues at coordinate 12,358 of NZ_JAGXFF010000005.1, forward strand.
GAGCCTCGCCGAAGCGGATTGGACGGGTCGAAAACGGCGTTAGTTTAACGCCTTGAGCAGGACCTTCGACTGGCGGGCGTGATTGTAGGTCTCACGCTTGAGCGGCGGCAGCGCCTCGAGATCGGCCAGCCGGAAGCCATGCTCGAAGAACCAGTGCGCGGTATGCGTGGTGAGCGCGAACAGCGCCCTGACCCCCGTGCGCTTGGCGCGACGCTCGACCTCGGCGAGCAGCAGCGCGCCGCGGGCGCCCCCGCGATAGTCGTCGTGGACCGCGACGCAGGCCAGCTCGGCCATGGCGGCGTCGGTGAACGGGTGCAGTGCCGCACAACCGATGATCATGCCGTCGCGCTCGATGACCAGATAGTCGTCGATCTGATGCTCGAGGCGTTCGCGGGAGCGTGCCACCAGCATGCCCCGCTCTTCCAGGGGGCGCAGCAGCTCGAGCAGCCCGGCCACGTCGCCGAGTTCCGCCGGGCGCAGCTGCTCGTAGCGGTGCTGGGTGATCATGGTGCCCACGCCGTCGCGGGTGAACAGCTCGCCGAGCAGGGCATCGTGATCGTGCCACGACAGCAGGTGGGTGCGCGCCACGCCGTGCCGCGCCGCCTCGCAGGCCGCCGCCAGATGGCGGGCCAGCTCGCTGCCCGGGGTGGCGGCACGCTGCAGCGGCGAGGCCTGGTCGGGGGTCAGTTGACGCTGCAACTGGCCGCTCTCGTCGTGCAGCCCATCGGCCTCGCCGAGCAGGATCAGCTTGTCGGCCTTGAGCGCCACGGCGGTCTGCTGGGCGACTTCGGCGGCATCGAGATCGAACACCTCGCCGGTACTCGAGAAGCCCAGCGGCGGCAGGATCACCAGGGTGCCACGATCTAGCAGCGAGCCGATGGCCGTGGCGCGTACCCGGCGCACCTCGCCGGTATGGTCGAAATCGATGCCCTGGCGCACGCCGAGCGGCTTGGCCATGACCAGATTGCCGGACACGGCGGTGAGTTCGACACCGTGCAGCGGGGTGTTGGGCAGGCCCAGCGACAGCCGTGCCTCGAGCCACAGGCGCTGTTCGGCGGCGACACGTTCCACACGGCGCATGATCTCGCCGTCGGCGATCCAGCGGCCGTCATGGCGCACCGGCTCGATGCCTGCTTCGTCCAGCGCCGTGCCGACCTGCGGGCGAATGCCGTAGACCACCACCAGCCGCACGCCCAGGGTGTGCAGCAGCGCCAGATCCTGGATCAACTGCTCGCCACGCCCGTTGGCTATCGCCTCGCCCTCGATGAGGATGACGAAGGTTCGGCCGCGATGGGCGTTGATGTAGGGCGAGGAATTACGGAACCAGTCGACGAAGGGTAAGCGCGTGGGCACGGCCTGGGGAGCTCCGGCAGCGGTGAATGGCAGAAGGGACGATGCCGCGTGCTGACGCGGCCCTCGAAGGAACGACTATATCAGAGCCCACGAAAAGGCGGGACTCCCCGAGGGACGTCCCGCCGTCGTGCCAGCACCGCCTGAACGGGCTTCAGAAGCCGAACATGCCCTTGAACATGAAGAAGAACACGATCGCCAGCAGCGCCCCGGCCGGCAGCGTGATCAGCCACGACAGCACGATGGTGCCGATCACCCGCAGGTTGAGCGCCGCCATGCCGCGGGCCAGCCCCACGCCGAGCACCGCCCCCACCAGGGTGTGGGTGGTGGAGATCGGCAGCCCGGTCCCCGAGGCCAGCACCACCGTGGTCGCCGCGGCCAGGGTGGCGGCGAAGCCGCGGCTGGGGGTGAGCTCGGTGATGCCGGTGCCCACCGTGGCGATCACCCGGTGGCCGTAGGTCACCAGGCCGACGACGATGCCGCCGCCGCCCAGTACCAGGATCCACCACGGCAGGGCCGCCGATCCGGAGACGTTGCCGTGCGAGGCGACCACGCTGATCACCGCGGCCAGCGGCCCGACGGCGTTGGCGACGTCGTTGGAGCCGTGGGCGAAGGCCATGGCGCAGGCGGTGAACATCATCAGCACCGCGAAGACCCGCTCGACGCTGGAGAAACCGAAGCTGTCGCCGCTGCGCTTCTTCTCGCGGTTGACGCGATTCTCGAGCAGGATGCCCAGCACCATGATCACCACGCCGATGGCGATGGCGATCAGCACGCTCTGGCCGAAGTTCAGGTGCAGCCCGACATGGGACAGCCCCTTGACCAAGGTGACCATGGCGATGATGAAGCCGACCAGGAAGATGTAGCCCGGCACGTAGCGCTTGGCGGCGGCGAACGGGTCGCTGTTCTCGAAGATCAGGATCTGGACCGACCGGAACAGCACATAGCCGATGGTCCCGGCGAGCAGCGGCGACACCACCCAGCTGGCGACGATCTGCCCCACCTTGGGCCAGCCCACCGCGTCCACGCCCAGCCCGGCGACGGCGAAACCGACGATCGCGCCGACGATCGAGTGAGTGGTGGAGACCGGCCAGCCGCGCGCCGAGGCGATCAGCAGCCACAGCCCGGCGGCCAGCAGCGAGGCGAGCATGCCGTAGACCAGCAGTTCGGGACTATTGGTGAGCAGCGCCGGGTCGATGATTCCCTTGCGGATGGTCTCGGTGACCTGTCCGCCGGCCAACCAGGCGCCGAGGAACTCGAAGATCACCGCGATGAGGATCGCCTGACGGATGGTGATGGCCTTGGAACCGACCGAGGTACCCATGGCGTTGGCCACGTCGTTGGCCCCGACCCCCCAGGCCATGAAAAAGCCAAAGACACAGGCGAGGATGATGAATACGTCGCCGTATTGCGCAATGATGGACATAGGCAGATGTTCTTCTGAGTGGCGTGAGTCGTCGAACCGGCAGCCGTGACGGCGTGCCGGCTCAGCGTGCGGTCAGGATCTGCAGACGGCTGCCGACGCGCTCGGCGCGGTCGGCCAGATCGCCGATCCAGTCGATGATGTTGTAGAGGAACATCACGTCGACCGGCGGAAGCTGGGCTTCCAGATCGAAGAGCTGACGGCGGATGATGACTTCCTGGTCGTCGGCCTGATGCTCGAGCTCGTGCAGCTCGCGGATCAGATTCTGCATCAGATCAGAGACGTTGCGTCCGAAGCCGGACTCGAGCAGGTCCTCGAGTTCCTCCAGCGCCTTGCGCGCCTGGGAAACGGCCGCCACCGCGGTAGTGAGGTACTCGCGCATGGGCTGGGCGAGGCTGTCGGGAATCTGCATGCGCCGGCCGAGCATGATGCCGGTGATGTCCCGGGCGCGGTTGGCGATCTTGTCCTGTACGCTGATCAGCTCGAGCAGGTCGGAACGCGACACCGGCAGGAACATGGTGTTGGGCAGGTTTAAGCGCAACTGGGTCTTGAGAACATCGGCCTCATGTTCGAGATTGGTCACCGCCTCGCGGTACTTGGCCGCCTCGTCCCAATCGCCGGCCTGGGTGGCGTCGAAGAACGGCAGCAACTGATCGACGCACTCGCTGGTCTTGACGATGTGGGCCAGCAGCGGCTTGAACGGCGAACGCCCGAACAGCGCGGAAAAGGGGTTGGTGGTCACCATGTCGGCATCATTCGTCGGTTGTGAATGGCGGCGTCAGTATAGTGATTGGGGGCCCCAGCGTCATGAGGAATTCATCGAACCGTCATTAACGGAGCCCTGCTTATGGCTGAGGAAATCGAACTCAAACTCGCCCTCGGCGCCGACGGCGCGCGGGCGCTGGCCGAGCATCCCCGGCTGGCCGGCCAGCCTGCCCGCCGCGAGACGCTGACCAATACCTATTATGACACGCCGACGGGCGATCTGGAGGCCGCGCGGGTCGCGCTGCGCATCCGGCGCACGCCCGAACGCTGGCTGCAGACGCTGAAGACCGCCGGTCAGGGCTCGGGCGGGCTGTCGGCACGCGGCGAATGGGAATGGACGATCACCGGGCCCACGCTGGATCTTGCCGGCCTCGAGACACTGGCGCCGATGCAGACGCTGGGCCGCGACGTGCTCACGGCCCTCGAGCCACGCTTCACCACCGACTTCGAACGCACGAGCTGGCTGCTAGAGAGCGGCGAAGCGAGCGTCGAGGTGGCGCTGGATCGCGGCGAGATCCTCGCCGGGGAACGCCGGGCGGCGATCGACGAGCTGGAACTCGAGCTCAAGCGCGGCACGCCCGAGGCGCTCTGGACGCTCGCCGAGACCTTCGCGGCCGAAGTGCCGCTGCGTCCGGCCAACCTGAGCAAGGCCGCCCGCGGCGCGGCACTGCGTGACGCCCACTGGCCGCTGCCGCCCCCCGCGACCCTGCACGACGCCACGCCGGCGGGCCGCTTCGACGCCGCGATCGCCGCCCTCGACGCCCTCGCCGACAGCGGCGATGCCGCATTTCTCGCCCGGGCCCGCGATGCCCTGCAGATGCTGGCCGACGACGATGCGCTCGACGCCGCGATCCGCGAGCCGGCCGTCTCGCTGGCCGCTGCCCTGGGCGAACCGGACTGGCTCGACCGCGACTTCGGCCGCCACAGCCTGGCGCTGCTGGCCGCCCTGCACCGCGCTTGAGCCCTTGGGAGAATCACTGCTTGTCTTCGCTACCCCCGGACAGACTCGACCTGCGTACCCGTCTCTTTCAGATCGTCTTCGAATCGGACACCCGCCTCGCCAAGGGTTTCGACATCCTGCTGATCACGCTGATCCTGCTCAGCGTCGCGGTGGTGATGCTCGACAGCGTGGCCAGCCTGCGCCAGCACTACGGTGGCTGGTTTTACGCCCTCGAATGGGGCTTCACGCTGCTCTTCAGCGTGGAACTGGCCGTGCGGCTGTACTGTCTCGACCGGCCGCTGCGCTACCTGAAGAGCTTCTACGGGATGATCGACGTGCTGTCGATCCTGCCCACCTGGCTGAGCCTGCTGATTCCCGGCGCCCAGTCGCTGCTGGTGGTGCGCATCCTGCGCGTACTGCGGCTGTTCCGGGTGCTGCGGCTGGTGGAGTTCCTCGGCGAGGGCAACATCCTGCTGCAGTCGCTCAGGCGCAGCGCCCGCAAGATCCTGCTGTTCCTGGCCACGGTGCTGATGCTGGTGACCATCTTCGGCTCGCTGATCTATCTGATCGAGCCCCCCGAGGCCGGCTTCACCAGCATTCCCAAGGCGCTCTACTGGGCGATCGTCACCCTGACCACGGTAGGCTACGGCGACATCACGCCGATCACGCCCTTCGGCCAGTTCATCTCGGCGCTGGTGATGGTGATGGGCTATGCGATCCTCGCCGTGCCCACCGGCGTGTTCTCGGCGGAGATGATGCGTTCGATCCGCGAGGAGCGCTATTCCGACGAGGCCTGCCCGGGCTGCGGCCAGGAGGGGCACGAGCGCGACGCGCGCTATTGCCGGCGCTGCGGCACCTGGCTCGACGAGGAGACCCAGGACCCGCGCCGGCAACGCGACGCTAACGGAGAGACCGGCCCCGGCTGACGGGCCGGCCCTCTGTCAGTGACGAAACGGGCTTGGAGTTCATTGGCAAACGCCGTGAACGATGGGCGCCGGGAAAGCCCATCCCCGACACCGGCTCTGAAAGGAACGCTTATTCGGTGAACGGCGCGGTATCGCCACGCCCTTCGCGGACGATGGTCGCTGGCAGTTCGCGCAGGTCGACCACGGTGGTGGGCTCCAGCGAGCAGGCACCGCCGTCGATGATCAGCTCGAGATGCGCCCCGAAGCGCTCGCGGATCTCCTCGGGATCGGTCATCGGCAGTTCGGCGTCGACCGGGATCAGGGTCACGCTCATCAGTGGCTCGCCGAGGGTCTTGAGCAGGTCGTGGGTGATGCGGTGGTCGGGCACCCGCACGCCGATCGAGCGCCGCTTGGGATGCAGCAGCAGCCGGGGCACCTCGCTGGTGGCGTTGAGGATGAAGGTATAGGGGCCGGGCGTGTGGCTCTTGAGCAGCCGGAACACCGCGTTGTCGACCTTGGCGTAGGTGCCGATCTCCGAGAGATCCGAACACACCAGGGTGAAGTTGTGCTTGTCGTCCAGCGAGCGCAGCCACTTGATCTTCTCGATCGCCTTCTTGTCGCCCAGGTGGCAGCCCAGGGCGTAACCGGAATCCGTGGGGTAGGCGACGACGCCGCCGTCACGGATGATCTTCACCGCCTGGTCGATCAGGCGTTTCTGCGGGGTTTCCGGGTGAACCTGGAAGAATTGGGTCATGGCCCCTCCTTGCCTTGCGATGGTCATGAGCGGCGATTTCGCCCGCTCCAGCCTACCAGCTAGCCTAGAGCTTACATCAGCCGACGGCGAATCCGCCCAGTGCGGGGTGCTGCCACAACGGCGCCACCGCGGTGCGCGGCGCCTCGCTCATGCTGCCCGGGGCGAGATAGCCCCCGGGAAAGTGAAAGTCGCTGCCCTTCGAGGCCAGCAGTTCGCGCTCGTTGAGTTGACGGGCCAGATCGCGGGTCTCGTCGGGATTCTGGAAGCCGCTGATCAGCTCGGCCCCCGCCCCGCCGGCGTCGGCGAAATCGTCGAGCAGCAGGCCGCGCTTGCGCCGGGTCAGCTTGTAGCGCAGCGGATGCGCCAGCACCGCCACGCCGCCGGCATCGCGCACCCAGCCCACCGCCTCGCCGAGGTAGGGCCAGTGCATCTTGACGTCGCCGCGCTTGCCGGCGCCCAGGTAGCGCTTGAAGGCCGCGGCCATGTCGGGCACCAGTTCCGCGGCGACCAGCGCCCGGGCGAAATCGGGCCGGCCCAGCGGCCGGTCGCCCTCGACAGTGGCGCGGGCCCGTTCCAGGGCATCGTCGAGGCCGATCGCCTCGAGCCGCCGGGCGATCTCGAGGTTGCGCGCCTCGCGGGCCGCGGCCTGCGCGACGAGGCCGTCGACCAGGGTGCCGCGCACGCCATCGGGCAGGTAGCCGAGCACGTGAATCGTCATCCCGCGCCACTGCACCGAAAGCTCGGTGCCGGCGAGCAGCGCGATCCCCAGCCGTTCCGCTTCGCTGCGTGCCTCGTCGACGCCGGCCACGGTATCGTGGTCGGTGAGCGCCACATGGCTGAGCCCTCGCGACTGACACAGCTGCATCAGCTCGCCGGGCGCCAGCGCGCCGTCGGAGGCGGTGGAGTGCATGTGCAGGTCGATGGTGGTGGCGTCGGCGAAGGTCTCGGGGAGTGCAATCATTGGCATGACGCCGCGGGGCGTCTTTGTCAGAATGGGGGTCGGTCATGTTGCGCGCCCCGCACGGGCGGGTCAACGCCGTTCACACAGGACCCTGCCATGAAACTGCTCTTCGACTTCCTGCCCATCGCGCTCTTCTTCGCGGTCTACAAGCTCAGCGGCGACATCGTGCTGGCCACGCTGGTGCTGATTCCGGCGACGCTCGTCCAGGTGGGAATCACCTGGTGGCGCACGCGGCGCGTCGAGACCATGCAACTCGTCACCCTGGCGCTGATCCTGCTGCTCGGCGGCGCCACCGTGGTCTTCCACGACGCCACCTTCATCCAGTGGAAGCCGACGGTAGTCAACGCCCTGTTCGCGGTGGCCTTCCTGGTCTCGCCGCTGTTCGGCGGCAAGCCGCTGATCCAGCGCATGATGGGTCAGGCGATCAGCCTGCCCGGGGCGATCTGGACCCGCCTGAACCTGGCCTGGGTGGTATTCTTCCTCGCCATGGCGGCACTCAACGTCTACGTCTTCAAGACCTTCGACGAGGCCACCTGGGTCGACTTCAAGCTGTTCGGCATGCTCGGCCTGACCCTGGCGTTCATGCTCGCCCAGGGGGTCTACCTGAGCCGCCACCTGACCGCGACACCCGGCGGTTCCGACCGCTGAGGCATCCCCAACCTGCACGGAGGTTTCACGCCCATGCTCTACGCCATTCTCAGCGAGGACATCAAGGACAGCCTGGAAAAGCGCAAGTCGGCGCGTCCCGACCATGTGGCCCGGCTCGAGACGCTGCGCGACGAGGGTCGCCTGGTCCTCGCCGGTCCGCATCCGGCGATCGACGCCGACGACCCGGGCGAGGCCGGCATGTCGGGCAGCCTGGTGGTCGCCGAATTCGCCAGCCTCGACGAGGCCCAGGCCTGGGCCGATGCCGACCCCTACGTGATCGCCGGCGTCTATGCCCGGGTCAGCGTCAAGCCGTTCAAGAAGGTCCTGCCCTGACCCCTCCCCTCACCGGCGGCCACGGTCGCCGGCAAACCGGCCTCTTCATGCCCCGCCGCCCCTCGTCGTACTGACCCAGATCAGACAAACCGTCGGATGACGGTGTCGGCCATTGTGCCCGGGCGAACGGGCTCTCTATGCTGAGCGTCTCACCCCGAGGCTGGGAGGCTGCCATGAACGATGACGCACGCCCCTTCGTCGCCACCGAGCCCCCGCGACTCGATGCCCCGCACCGGCCGACCGCCACGTTCTCGCCGCTGGCGATGCCGCCCGGCCCCGGCTACTACACGGCTCGGGCGCTGGACCGGGCCTTCAAGGCCAATCTGGCACGCCTGACCTTCGGCATCAGCCCGGCGGGCCTGGCGAGCAGCTACTTCGAATGGCTCGGCCATCTGGCCCTGTCGCCGGGCAAGCAGCTCGAACTGCAGGAAAAGGCGCTGCGCAAGCTCACCCGCCTCGCCACCCACGCCGGCCAGCTGGGCACCCAGCGGGACGCCGCGCCCTGCATCGAGCCGTTGCCCCAGGACAAGCGCTTCGCCGACCCGGCCTGGTCGCAATGGCCCTACAACCTGATCTACCAGGGGTTTCTGCTCAACCAGCAGTTCTGGCACAACGCCACCACCGACATCGACGGCCTCTCGCCGGCGACCGAGCGCGTGGTCTCGTTCATCGCCCGCCAGCTGCTCGACCGCTGGTCGCCCTCGAACCTCCCCTGGCTGAACCCCGAGGTGACCCGGGCGACCCTGGAACAGGGCGGCACCAACCTGCTGCGCGGCTGGCAGAATCTCGTCGAGGATGTCGAACGCCGGATCAGCGGGCGCCCGCCGGTGGGCAGCGAGGCCTTCCGGGTCGGCGAGAACCTGGCGGTCACCCCGGGCAAGGTGGTCTATCGCAACCACCTGATCGAACTGATCCAGTACACCCCCACCACGGCGACTGTGAAGGCCGAGCCGGTGCTGTTCGTGCCGGCGTGGATCATGAAGTACTACATCCTCGACCTGTCGCCGGAGAACTCGCTGGTGCGCTACCTGGTCGACCAGGGCCACACGGTGTTCATGATCTCCTGGCGCAACCCCTCCTCGGCGGACCGCGACCTGGGCATGGACGACTACCGGCGCCTGGGGCCGATGGCGGCGCTGGACGCGATCGGCGCGATCGTTCCGGGGCAGCGCGTGCACGGCGTGGGCTATTGCCTGGGCGGCACCCTGCTGTCGATCGCCGCGGCGGCGATGGCCCGCGACGGCGACGAGCGGCTCGCCTCGCTCACCACCCTGGCCACCCAGGTTGACTTCACCGAGGCCGGCGAGCTGATGCTGTTCATCAGCGACAGCGAAGTCGCCTACCTCGAGAACATGATGTGGGACCAGGGCTACCTGGACGGCTCGCAGATGGCCGGGGCCTTTCAACTGCTGCGCTCCAACGACCTGATCTGGTCGCGGGTGGTGCGCGACTACCTGCTCGGCGAGCGCCAGCCGATGAACGATCTGATGGCCTGGAACGCCGATCTGACCCGCATGCCCTACCGCATGCACTCGGAGTACCTGCGCCGGCTGTTCCTCGACAATGAACTGGCCGCCGGTCGTTACACGGTGGACGGCCGGCCGGTGGCCCTCAGCGACATCCACGTGCCGATCTTCGCGGTGGGTACCCTCAAGGACCACGTCGCGCCCTGGCAGTCGGTGTACAAGATTCATCTGCTCGGCGACGCCAGCGAGGTGACCTTCCTGCTCACCAGCGGCGGCCACAACGCCGGCATCGTCAGCGAGCCCGGCCATCCGCATCGCCGCTACCAGATCCACACCCACCGCGACGACGCGCCCTACATCGATCCCGACACCTGGCAGCAGACCGTGCCCACTCGGGAAGGCTCCTGGTGGCCGGCCTGGCAGGCCTGGCTCACCGAACGTTCCACCGCCGACGTCGCCCCGCCGAACCCGGGCGGCGACGCTCATCCGCCACTGGCCGAGGCCCCGGGCTGTTACGTCCGCCAGGCCTGACCCAGGGAAGCCACCATGCACCAGCCGACAGCCGACAAGACCAGCCACCACGCCCTCACCGAGAACAGCGTTCCGCTCTTCTGGCCGTTCACCGCCGCGGCGACGCTGGCCGAGCAGGAGTGGCGGCTGTTCAACGACAATCTCAAGTTCCTCGCCGAGACCGCGGTGATCGATCACGGCCCGCCGCCGGAATTCGTCACGCCCCACCGTGAACGCCTGGTGCTGCACACCCTGACGCTGCGCGACTTCTCGCCGGATGACGCCGACGCGGACGAGACACCCACCCTGGTCATCGCTCCCTACGCCGGACACCACGCCACCATCGCCGACTATCACCCCGGTCAGAGCCTGGTCGAGACGCTGCTGGCCAACGGCCTGTCGCGAGTGCTGGTTACCGACTGGCACAGCGCCACGCCGGCGATGAAGGACTACGACATCGACAACTACCTGGCCGAACTCAACGTCTGCATCGACGACCTGGGCGGGCAGATCAATCTGGTCGGGCTATGCCAGGGCGGCTGGATGGCGGCGATGTACGCCGCCCGCTACCCCGCCCGCGTGACGACCCTGGTGCTGGCCGGTTCGCCGATCGACACCGCCGCCGGCGACGGCCCCATCAAGCGCATGGTCGAACAGTTGCCGATCGCCTTCTACGAGCACCTGGTGGCCCTCGGCGACGGCCTGATGCGCGGCGACTTCATGCTCCAGGGCTGGAAGAACATGCACCCCGACAAGCAGTACGTCGACAAGTACCTGGAGCTCTACGAGCACATCGAGGACCCCGCCTACCTGGCCAAGCAGGAGACCTTCTCGCGCTGGTACGAGAACCCGCTCGATCTGCCCGGGCGCTGGTACCTGCAGGCGATCGGCGAGCTGTTCAAGGAGAATCGGCTGGCCCGCGGCCGCTTCGTCGGCCTGGGCCGGCGCCTGGCGCTGGGAGACGTCACCTGCCCCGCCTACCTGCTGGCCGGCGAGAACGACGACATCACCACCCGCGAGCAGGTCTTCGCCGCCGCCACGCTGCTCGGCAGCCCCGCCGACCGGGTGATCAGCACGCTCGCCCCGGGCGGTCATATCGGCCTGTTCATGGGGCGGCACACACTCGCCGAGTACTGGCCGTCCATCGCCCGCTGGATCGCCGCCGGAGGCGCCGCGTGAGTCGCTGTCTGACGGCGCTCGCCCTGCAGGGCGGCGGCGCGCTGGGCGCCTACGAGTTCGGCGTGCTCAAGGCGCTGCACGAACGCGACGACTGGCGGCTGGACGCCGTCTCGGGGGTGTCGATCGGCGCCGTCACCGCCGCGGTGCTGATCGGCGCCCGGGGCGAACCGATCGCCACGCTGGCGGCGATGTGGGACCAGTTGGCCCTGTCCCCCTCGCCGCTGGTGCCCGAGGCCTTCCAGGCCAACCAGGGGCTGTTCGCCAACCCCGCCATGTATCGGCTCGACCCCGCCTGGCTGGTCTCGCCCTGGCTTACCACCCATGTCTACGACACGACGCCGCTGCGCGAGTCGCTGGAGCGCTGGGTCGACGTCGAGCGTCTCAACGCCAGCCCCGTGCGGGTGACGGTCACCGCCGTGGACGTGGAAAGCGGCGAGCTCGTCGAGTTCGACAACCACCGGGGGCTGACCCTCGAACACATCCTGGCCAGCGCCAGCCTGCCCCCCGGCTTTCCGGCGACGACGCTCGACGGTCACCACTACTGGGACGGTGGCCTGGTCTCCAACACCCCGCTGCGCTCGGCGATCGATGCCCTCGAGTCCCTGGCACCCGGCGACGGCGAGGTGCAGCGAGAACTGATCGTCATCGATGCCTTTCGCCAGCACGCGCCAGCGCCCCGGCAGTTTCTCGACGTCGTCGAGCGGGCCTTCGAGATCAACTTCGCCAGCAAGCTCAAGCTCGACCTGAAGCTGCTTCGCCGGATCAACGACCTGATCGAACTCGTCGAGGCGATGGAGAGCGCCCTGCCCGAAGACAGCCCGATTCGCCGGCGTCCCGCCTATCGGCGCCTGCTCGGCTACCGGCACATCGACCGGCTGTGGGTGATCGGCAATCGAGACGCCGACGACAGCGGTCCGGCCGACTTCTCCCCGGCCGCGATCCGGCGGCGCATCGCCAACGGTTACCGCGACGCCCGGCGCTCGCGTCGCCCCAACGGCACTCACGGCGACTCGGACGGAACGTGACGGCGGTTCGTCCACAGCCGGCGTTCATGCACAGGAGTTGTGGAAAACTCTGTGAAAACCCCGCGGACGCCTGTCGCCAGGCCAAGACGTTCGCTGCCTGGCCACGATCGGGTAAAATTTGATCAACCCCGATGCCACCGGAGCCCAAGCCGTTGCCTTCTCCCGCCGACTCGACGTTGCCGCCGCTGGCCGGTCTCGACACGCCCGATCTCGACTGGCGCCAGGACGAGACCGACCGGCTCGCGCCGCATTCAGTCGCCTTCGACGACGTCTACTTCTCGCGCCACGACGGTCGTGCCGAGACCGAGCACGTGTTCATCCAGGCCAACCGCCTGCCCGAGCGGTTCGCCAGCTGGCCCGCAACGCGCCCCTTCGTGATCGGCGAGACCGGCTTCGGTACCGGGCTCAACGTGCTCTGCGCCTGGGCCTGCTTCATGGAGCACGCGCCCCCCGGGGCGCGGCTGCACATCGTCTCCACCGAGCGTTTCCCGCTGGCCCGCGACGATCTGGCCAGGGCCCTCGCCTCCTGGCCGGCCTTCGCCGCGCCGGCGCGACGCCTGCTGGACCAGTGGCCGGAAGCGGTGGCCGGCGTGCACCGGCTGTGGCTGGACGCGCGGGTCATCCTCGACCTGCACTTCGGCGACAGCACGCAGATGCTGAATCAGCTCGACGGCCGGGTCGATGCCTGGTTCCTCGACGGTTTCGCGCCCGGCAAGAACCCCGACATGTGGCAACCCGAGCTGTTCGCGGCGATGGCCGCGGCCAGCCGCCCCGGCGCCAGCGCGGCGACCTTCACCTGCGCCGGCGTGGTCAAGCGCGGCCTGAAAGCGGCGGGGTTTGCGTGGCGCAAGGTGCCCGGCTTCGGCCGCAAGCGCGAGATGCTGGTCGCCGAACTGACCGAGCCGCCGGTGGACGAATCACGGCGTCACAGTCCCTGGTTCGTGCCCCCGGCGCCGCGCCCGGCCGGGCACGTCGCGGTGATCGGTGCCGGGCTGGCCGGCACCAGCGTCGCCCACGCCCTGGCGCGACGCGGCGTGGCGGTGACGCTGATCGACCGCGACGGCCCCGCCGCCGGCGCCTCGGGCAATCGCCAGGGCGCGCTCTACGTCAAGCTGGCCGCCGAGACCAACGCCCAGAGCCGTTGTTACCTGGCGGGGCTGCTGCACAGTCGCCGCTGGCTCGAGACGCTCGATCCCGAGCAGACCCTGTGGCGGGAGTGCGGCGTGCTGCAACGCGCCGCCGGCGAGCGCGAGGCCCGGCGTCAGCGACGCTTCCTGGACGGTCATCCGCTGCCCGCGAGCGTGGTGAGGGGCGTCGATAACGACGCGGCCGGGGGGCTGGCCGGATGGCCGCTGGAGACGGGTGGGCTGGATTATCCCCGGGCGGGCTGGGTCGACCCGGCGGCGCTGTGCCGCCGGCTGGCGGACACCCCGGGCATCCACCTCCGGGGTGGCGAGGTGACGTCACTCGACGCGGTCGACGGCGGCTGGTCGCTGCGGTTCAGCGACGGCGACAGCCTCGTCGCCGATCAGGTGGTGATCGCCGCCGCGTCCCTGGCCAACCGCTTCGCCCAGAGTGCCTGGCTGCCGCTGCAGGCGATTCGCGGTCAGGTCAGCCACCTCGCCCTGACCGACGCGGCGCCGCGCCCACGGCGGGTGGTCTGTGCCGGCGGCTACGTGTCGCCGCCACGGGACGGCATTCTGACCTTCGGTGCCACCTTCCACCCCAACGTCACCGACATCACGCCCAGCGAGGCCGATCACGCCGCCAACCTGACCGAGCTGGAGCGCACCCTGCCGGGTTACCTCGCCGCGCTGCGCGACGCCGGCGTCGACCTGGACCCGGCACGCCTGGACGGCCGCACGGCGGTGCGCGCCGCCAGCCCCGACAAGACCCCCTACGCCGGACCGCTGCCCGACGCCGCGGCCTGGAAGCGCGACTATGCCGCGCTGGCCAAGGATGCCCGACGGCGCGTACCGGACACGCCGGGGCGCCATCATCCGGGGCTGTGGATCAGCGCCGCTCACGGCTCCCGGGGGCTGGCCAGCGCACCGCTGTGCGCCGAACTGATCGCCTCGCGGGTCTGCGACGAGCCGTTGCCGCTGCCCCGCGAGCTGGTCGATCACCTGCATCCGGGCCGGCGGCTGATCGCCGAGTTGATTCGCGGCACGACCCGGTGATTCGCGCCTACTGCATGAACCAGCCGTGGCTGACCACGATCGACTGGCCGGTGAGCGCGTTGGAGGGAAAGGTCGCCAGGTAGAGCGCCGTCTCGGCGACGTCCTCGACGGTGGTGAACGTCTTGTCGACGGTGTCCTTGAGGAACACCTTCTCGACCACCTCGTCCTCGCTCATGCCGTGCTCGCGGGCCTGGTCGGGAATCTGCTTCTCCACCAGCGGGGTCTTCACGTAGCCCGGGCAGATCACGTTGGCGCGGATGCCGTACTCGGCGCCCTCCTTGGCCATGGTCCGGCACAGCCCCAGCAGGCCGTGCTTGGCGGTGACGTAGGGCGACTTCATCGCCGAGGCCTCGTGGGAGTGCACCGAGCCCATGTAGAGCAGGCAGCCGCCGCCGTCCTGGGTCATCATCTGGCGGAAGGCCGCGCGGGTCGACAGGAAGCTGCCGTCGAGCTGGATGTTGGTGACCTTCTTCCAGTTGTCGTAGGACAGCTTGTGGATCGGCTCGACGTGCTGCGAGCCGGCGTTGGCGACCATCACGTCGAGCCGGCCGTAGGCGTCGACCGCCGCCTTGAAGGCGTCCTCGACCTGCTGCTCGTCGGTGACGTCGGCGCCCACGCCCATCGCGGTGCCGCCCT
Organism: Modicisalibacter sp. MOD 31.J; assembly: GCF_020147985.1. Classification (NCBI taxonomy): domain Bacteria; kingdom Pseudomonadati; phylum Pseudomonadota; class Gammaproteobacteria; order Oceanospirillales; family Halomonadaceae; genus Modicisalibacter; species Modicisalibacter sp. MOD 31.J. The sequence goes on from NZ_JAGXFF010000005.1 coordinate 27,433, forward strand.
GCTCGGTCAACTCCCGGGCGGCCGACTGCGCCGCCTCGAGGTCGAGATCGAGGATCACCACCCGGGCGCCCTGCTGGGCGAACAGCGTGGCGATCTGCTTGCCGATGCCGCTGGCGGCGCCGGTGATCAGCGCCACCTTGTCCTTGATACGGTCCTGCGCGGGATGTTGTGACATGCGGGTATTCCTCCTTGGTTAACACACCGGACGCGGCCGACCGCGTCACTCGAACGGCACATCGGTCATGTCCTCGAGGTGGCCGTCCAGATTGCTGCGATAGCTGCAGACGTTGGCGCCGATCTCGTCGCTGACCGGGTCGCGCTGGCAGGGACAGGTCTCCAGCGCCCCCAGCATGTCCCGATAGCCGGCGCGCCAGCGTTCCATGATCGTCGAATAGGAGAAGTCGATATCCTTCTGCGCGGTCTCCGCCTCGCGGGCCGGCGCCAACAGCCGCACGATGTTGACCGGCGCCTGGCGGGCAAGCCCCAGCAGCGCGGCGACCTCGTGGTCGTCGCGGACATCGGCGGGCAGGTGCTTGCCCAGCTTGCGTAATGCATGACGCAGCCGATGGATCTCCTTGAGGAAGTGCAGATTGTGTCCGGCCCGGGTGGCGTACTGGATGTCCTTCTCGCGATGCATGGCCTCGGTGATGGTCTTGGGCACCGGGCCGCGCGGGCTCCACAGGTCGATCACGTAGCAGTTGACCGCCATGTCGCTGCCCGGGCGTTCGCTCTCGAGCACGTAGTCGATCGGCGTGTTGGAACACAGCCCGCCGTCCCAGTAGGCCTCGCCGTCGACCCAGACCGGCGGGAAAGCCGGCGGCAGCGCACCGCTGGCCATCACGTGGTGGACCGAGAGGGTCTCGTCCTGACTGTCGAAATAGCGCATCGCGCCGCGGCCGATGTTGACCGCGCCGACGCTCAGGCGCTTGCCGTCGTGCCGATCGCGGGTCCCCAGCAGGTCGAAGTCGACCAGCGCCTCCAGGGTGCGCTCGAGGGGCGTGACGTCGTAGAAGCTCGGCGGCGAGCCGTGCCAGTTGCGGGTCAGGGGGATCTCCCACACCGGCCGCGGGCGGAAGAACCCCGGCACCCCGGTGGACAAGGCCAGGAACTTGGCCATTTCGGTCTCGTAGTGTTCCAGTGCCGCGCCGCTGCTCGACGACGGCTGGGCGACGCGGGTCCAGAAATCCTCCAGCCGGGCGAGCACGTCGCGGCGGTGATTGCCGGCGATCAAGGCCCCGTTGATGGCGCCGATGGAGGTCCCCACCACCCAGTCGGGCTCGATGTCGGCTTCATGGAGCGCCTGATAGACGCCCGCCTGATAGGCCCCTAAAGCGCCGCCGCCCTGGAGGACCAGAATATTCATGGGTCGTGCCATTTCATCCCCCTGCGACCGTTCACGAGGCGCTATCGGGTCGACCCCGCGACGCGCGATGCGTTCCGTCCCGACGACGGTTTCTTCATCCCACTCTAGGAAGTTGTGTATTGCACTGCAACATGAAACCCGCTGCGCGTCACCGCATCCCGGCGTGACGGGCGACGATACGCTGAGGAAATGAGCCTACGCTCAGAGGGTGAGCGCAGGCAGTGGGGGGTTATCGGGCTGTTTCTGTCAAACGGCGATGCCGGCTTCGTGACTGGCAGTCAGTACGCCCTCGATGGAGAACGGGTCACGCAGCCGCGTTCACCCCTCCTCGTCATCGGCCAGATCGCGGCCGAAGCCGCGCCACTGGGCCAACGTCATTACCTCGGTGGTTTCGGTGCGCAGGTCGTGGGCGATGAGCAGCTCGCCGCGTTCGAGCTGGCGCTTGAGTTCGGTCACCCAGCCGCGCATGCCCTCGCCGGTGTCGGTGGTGTCATAGCCCTGGCGGGTGACGAAGGTCTCGAGCAGGGCATCCAGCGTCTCGCCCGGCAGCATGCGATAGGGGACCTCGATGAAACGCTCGCTCATGCTTCCTCTCCGTTCTCCCAGGCCGCCAGGCGTTCGAGAAAGGTCGCCTCGTCGAGCGTCTCGACCCCCAGCTCCTGGGCCTTGGTCAGCTTGCTGCCGGCGGCCTCGCCGGCGACCACCGCGGCGGTCTTCTTCGACACGCTGCCGGCAACCTTGGCACCCAGCGCCTGCAGCCGCGCCTTGCCCTCGTCGCGGGTCATGCTCTCCAGGCTGCCGGTGAGCACCCAGGTCTGACCGGCCAGCGGCTGCGGGCGCTCGGCGACGGCCTCCTCGCGCCAGGTGACGCCGGCGTCGATCAGCTTGGTGACGGTGTCGCGATTGTGCGCCTCGCGAAAGAAGGCGTGGATGTGCGCGGCGACCACCGGGCCGATATCCTCGACTGCCTCGAGGGCCTCGAGATCGGCGTCGATCAGTGCCTGCAGGGTGCCGAAATGACGCGCCAGGTTGTTGGCGGTGGCCTCGCCCACCTCGCGGATCCCCAGGGCGTAGACGAAGCGCGGCAGCGTGGTGTGCCGGGCCTTGTCGAGGGCATTGATCAGGTTGTTGGCGGACTTCTCGGCCATGCGCGGCAGTTCGACCAGCCGGTCGGCCTCGAGATCGAACAGGTCGGCCGGCGTCTCGACCCAGCCGTGCTCGACCAGTTGATCGATCAGCTTCTCGCCGAGGCCGTCGATGTCCAGCGCCCGGCGACTGGCGAAGTGCTTGAGTGCCTCCTTGCGCTGGGCCGCGCAGAACAGCCCGGCCGGGCAGCGAATCGCCACCTCGCCCTCGATGCGCTCGACCTCGGACTCGCAGACCGGGCAGCGCTCCGGGAAGACGATCTCGCGGGCATCGTCGGGACGCTCGCGCTCGATCACCCGCACCACCTGGGGAATCACGTCGCCGGCCCGGCGGATCACCACCGTATCGCCGATCATCACCCCCAGTCGGGCGATCTCGTCGGCGTTGTGCAGCGAGGCGTTGGACACCGTGACCCCCGCCACGCTGACCGGTTCGAGCCGTGCCACCGGGGTGATGGTGCCGGTACGGCCGACCTGGAATTCGACGTCGTTGAGCCGGGTGGACTGCTCCTGGGCCGGAAACTTGTAGGCGGTGGCCCAGCGCGGCGCACGCGAGACGAACCCCAACTCGCGCTGGGAGCGCAGATCGTCGACCTTGATCACCACGCCGTCGATGTCGTAGTCGAGCCGTTCGCGCTTCTCCTCGATGCGCCGGCAATAATCGATGACGCCCCGGCTGCCGGTGACCACGGCGAGTTCGGGGCTGGTGCGAAAGCCCCAGTCGCGCAACTGGCGCATTCGCCCGCTGTGCGAGACTACCCCGGTATCGGCGAGGCCGGCGTTGTGCCGATCGACCAGTTGGTAGGCACAGAATTCCAGCGGCCGCCGCGCGGTGATCTTCGGGTCGAGCTGGCGCAGGCTGCCGGCGGCCGCGTTGCGGGGGTTGGCGAAGACCTTGCTGCCCTCCTCGCGGGCGCGTTCGTTGAGCGCCGCGAAGCCGGAGTGGCTCATGTAGACCTCGCCGCGCACCTCGAGTCGATCGGGATACTCGCTGCCACGCAGCTTGAGCGGGATCGAACGCAGGGTGCGCAGGTTCGCGGTGATGCCCTCGCCGGTACGGCCGTCGCCGCGGGTCGCGCCGCTCACCAGCCGGCCCTGATCGTAGACCAGCGACACCGCCAGGCCGTCGAGCTTGGGTTCGCAGCAGAACCCCAGATCGTCGTCGCCGCGCTCCAGGCGATCGTTGACGCGCTCGACGAAGGCGACGATCTCGTCCTCGTCGAAGGCGTTGTCCAGCGACAGCATGGGCACCGCGTGCTCGACTTCGGGAAAGCCGTCGGCCGGCGCGGCACCGACGCGCTGGGTGGGCGAGTCCGGCGTCACCAGATCCGGATACTGCGCCTCGATCTCCTGCAGACGGCGCAGCTTGCGATCGTAATCGGCATCGGTGAGTTCCGGATCGTCGAGGACGTAATAGCGGTAGTTGGCATCGTCGAGTTCGGTGCGCAGGCGCGTCACCTCGTCGAGCGTGGACTTGTCGGGCTGGGCCATGCGATCAGTGATCCCGGTGATTCGTTGACGGGCCGACTCGGGCCGGTAATGACAGGTAAGCGCCGCCCTGCAACGCGACGACCCCGTGAGCGATCACGGGGTCGTCGCAGGGCGTGCCCGGGCGGCGGGACGTCAGTTGGCTTGCGAACGATGCAGGCGATGCCGACGCTCGAACTCCTGGACGCGCTGACGGGCGAACTCCACGGTCTGCGCGGTCATCACGCTGCGGTTCTCGTCCTTCAGCTCGCCGCCCAGGTTGCGCACCACGACCATCGCCGTCTCGAACATCGCCTCGAAGGCGGCGGCGGAGTCCTGGGCGCCGGGCAACGGCATCAGGAAGGTGATGCCGGGGGTACGGTAGTCGTCCATCGCTTCGAGATCGAAGGTGCCCGGCTTAATCACGTCGACCATGGCGAACTGCAGGTCGCTGTCGCCGTCCTCGGTCTCGTAGCGCAGGAAGATGCCCATTTCGCTGTAACGCAGCCCGCAGGCCAGCATCAGATTGAGCAGGTGGGTGCCCGAGAAACCCTCTTCGTCCCGGGACAGCACGCTGATCACGATCACCTCTTCGGCGTGGGCCAGCGTCTCGCGGGCCCGCTGGGCGCTGACGTGGTGGCGGCGGGCCTTCTCGACCACCGGATGCGGGGTGACCACGTCGTCACGCGGGGCATCGTGGGCGTCGTCCTCGGCGCGGCGCGACGAGGCGTCCGCCGGGGTCGCGTCCAGCGGCTCGAGCGGGGCCTCGTCGAAGCGCGGGGCTCGGCGGGCTTCGCGAGCCTCGTCGGCGGCCGGCGCCTCGTCGCCCAGCGTCGGTTCGTGGTGGTGCATCGACCGCGCCGGCTCGTGCGCGTCCTCTACCTCGTCGTGACGCTGGAAGTGCGAGGAAACCCGCTGCATCGATTGAGAAACACGCTGACTACCGGCGCGCAGTGCCGAGGCCATGCTGCCGAAACGGCTCTTCGCGGCATCCTCCTCGGCCTCGTGATAGGCCATGTCCTCGCGTTCGGCGCGCAACGGCAGATCGTCGCCCGGAGCCGGGGCGTCCTGCTCGCGTCGGGCCACGCCCGGCGGCTGCTGGGGTTCGGGTTGACGCTCGGCGGACCGTGCCGTCGCGTCATCCGGGGCCGCCGCCGATCGCCGTTCAGGCCGAGCCGCAGCCTCCCCGCGCCGCTCGCTCACGCGAGGCTCGGCAGAGGCAGCCGGCTCGGCCCGCCCGGGCGCTTCGCGATTCCGCCGCGCGAAGACCGTGGACGGCCCGGGGTGATCCTGACGCTCAAGATTGGGCTTGGGCTCGACGGTCGTCTGCGACGCCGGCCTGACGACCCTTGCCCCTCCATTGGGCAACTCCCAGTTGATCTCGGCCTGGCGGGCAGCCTCGTCGGGGTCTACCGCATCGCCTTCCTTGCCCTCGACCTCGTCGAGGCGGGGCACCTTACGCTGACGCTGGAGACGGCGCACGCCGTCGACGACGATGATCGCCACCAATACCAGCCCCAGGATAATCAACCACTCTCTTAGTTCCATGGGTCGTCTTGCCTGTTTGCTAAGGCGCCATGCCTGATAATCGATTCGTCACTAGCATAGCGCGATTGACAAAAAAAAGGCTACTTAATTTAGAAAGTCAAGCCTTTCCTAAGCCCAGTGCAATCGCCCTTCATTTTTCCCTGTCGCTACTGCGCAATATGCGTTGTTAACCCGTTCGCGATTCGACTGCAAGCCCTTCATGCCTCGGCAAGCTCCGCGGCTTCCTCGACACCCACCGATACCAGGCGTGAGACCCCGGGTTCCTGCATGGTCACGCCCATCAATCGATCGGCGGACTCCATGGCGATCTTGTTGTGGGTAATGTAAATGAATTGGACGGTGTCGGACATGTCCTTTACCAACTTGGCATAGCGTCCCACGTTGGCGTCATCGAGGGGCGCATCGACTTCGTCGAGCATGCAGAATGGTGCCGGATTGAGCTGGAAGATGGCAAAGACCAGCGACAGTGCCGTCAGCGCCTTTTCGCCCCCCGAGAGCAGATGAATGGTGCTGTTCTTCTTGCCCGGCGGACGCGCCATGATGGCCACCCCGGTCTCCAGCAAATCCTCGCCGGTGAGCGTCAGCCACGCGGTTCCGCCACCGAAAACCCGGGGAAAAAGCGCCCCCAGCCCCTCGTTGACCCGCTCGAAAGTCTCCTTGAAGCGCGTGCGGGTTTCCTGATCGATCTTGCGAATCGCCTTGTCGAGCGTCTCCAGCGCCTCGCTGAGCTCGGCATGCTGCGCCTCCAGGTAGTCGCGGCGTTCGGCCTGCTGGTCGTACTCCTCGATCGCCGCGAGGTTGATCGCCCCCAGCCGGCGGATCTTCTCGCCCGTCGCCTCGAGGCGGCTCTGCCAGGCCGATTCGGTGGCCTCGGGGTCCAGGTCGGCCTCGAGATCGGTCGCCTGGTGACCCAGCTCGGCGAGCACCTCGTCCTGGGCATCGGCCTTGAGCTTGAGCGCCTGGACCTGCATGCGCCCTTCCTCCAGGCGGTGACGGATGCCTTCCAGATTGCGCTCGTGCTGCTGACGGGCCAGCTCGGTCTCGCGCAGCGTCTCGCCGAGCCGCTGCGCTTCGTCGCGGCAGGCGTTGAGCGTCTGCTCCTCGCGCGAGCGGCGATCGAGCAGTTCCTCCAATTGTTCGCGCTCCTCGTCCTGCGGCTCGCGCAGGGTCTCGCGCTGCGCCTCGAGTTCGGCACACTTCTCCTCGAGCCGCGCGCGCGTCTCGTCGCTGCGCCCGCGCTGCTCGTCGAGGCCGGCGCGCTCGGTACTCAGCCGCTGATGCTCCAGCGCCAGCTGCTGGGCGCGTTCCTGCAACGGCCGCAGCCGGCCGCGCTGGGCGGCAAGCGATTCCTGGGCCTCGCGACGCGCCCGGTCCAGGGCGTCGCGCTGCTGACTGGCGGCCTCGAGATCGTTCATCGCCGCCTGCCAGGCCTCGCGGGCCGACTCCAGTTCCAGCGCGCAGGTCTCGCGACGCTCCTGAAGATCGGCGATCTCCTCGTCGAGTTCCGCGAAACGGCCGTCGACGTGCTCGAGTCGCGAGCCGAGATTGGCCTCGGCGAGTGCCGCCTGCTGGCGCTGCTGCGTGAGGTCGCGTTCGGCGACGCGCAGGTGCTCGAGCGCGGCTTCCAGTTCGCCGTCGCGGGCCTGGAGCGTCTCGAGCCGCTCGGCCTGGGTGCCCAGGCGTTCCTCGACCTCGGCGAGCGCCGTCTCGGCGGCCTCGCGGCGCTGCTGCTGGGCGATCACGCTGTCGTCGCCGTCGGCGAGACCCAGACGCCGCGCCCAGCCCACGCCCAGCCACAGCCCGTCGGCGGTGAGCACGCTCTCGCCGGGCGCGAGATGCGGGTGTAGCGCCCAGGCCTCGGCGGCATCCCCGGCACAGCGCACACGGGACAGCACGACGACCGCCGCGCCGGCACCGCTGACCCGTTCGGCCAGGGTTCCGCGGGACGCGCCGGCCGGGGCATCCGACGGCTCGCTCTGCTCGACCAGCGACAGCTCGCCACTGGGCAGCTCGCCGTCGAGGGCCCGGCGCGGCAACTCCGGCAGCAAGCGGGCGTGCAGCCAGGACCCCAGCACCCAGGACACCGCACGCTCCCAGCCCGCCTCGACACGCAGCCGCTCGGCCAGCCGCGGCGCCGCCTCGAGGCCGTGTTCGCTGAGCCAGGCATCGAGGGCGACATCCTGGTCGTCGAGACTGGCGCGGATCAGCGCCTCGAGCGAGGCGATCTCGCCCTGCAGCCGGCTGCGCCGCTGGCGCTCCTCCTCGCGGGCGGCCTCGGCCTGACGCAGCGCCTCGCGGCCCTGGTCGCGCTCCTGCTGGTGGGTCTCGCGCCGGGCTTCCAGGGTCTCGAACTCGAGATCGATCTCGGCGAGCTGCTCGGCGAGCCGTTCGCGGCGCTCGCGCAGTTCGCCGCCGTCGGGCAGTTCGGCCTGCTGCTGGCGGCGGCGTTCGATCTCGCGGCCGTGGGTTTCCAGCTCGCGCTCCAGATGACGCACCCGATCCTGGGCCCGCTCGGCCTCGTGGGTGGCCTGCCGGTCGCGCTCGTGGAACTCCTGCCAGCGCGACTGGGCCTCGTCATTGGCGGCCTCGGCCTCTTCCAGGGTGGCCTCGAGCTCGGCCAGCGCCTCGGCGACCTCCTCCTGCTCGGGCCCCAGCGTCTCGAGGCGCTCGTCGAGCCGTTCTAGGCGCTGGGCGTCGGTCTCGCCGAGGCGTTCGAGCTCGACGAGCTCGCGGCGCGACGCCTCGAGGTCGCGAGCCAATTGCTGCTCCTGATGGCGGGTGTGTTCGAGGCGCTGTTCGAGGCGGGCGATCGCCGCGCCGGTCTCGTAGAAACGCGCCTGGTGGGCCTCGAGCTGCTCACTGAGCCGGTCGTGCTCGACCCGCGAGGTCTCGAGCCGGCTCTCGCATTCACGCTGGCCGAGAATCTCGCGCTCGACCTGGGTCTCGAGCTCGCGCACGCGGGTTTCCTGCTCGGTCTGCTGGGCGCGCAGGGCCCGGCCGCGCAACAGCGCCAGCTCGCCCTTGAGGCGATGCTCCTCCTGCTTGAGGGTCTGGTAGCGGCGCGCCGCCTCGGCCTGACGCTTCAGGCGCTCGAGCTGCTTGTCGAGCTCCTCGCGGATGTCGTCGAGACGTTCGAGGTTCTCCTGGGTGCGGCGCATGCGGTTCTCGGTCTCGCGCCGGCGCTCCTTGTACTTGGAGATGCCCGCGGCCTCCTCGAGGGTCGAGCGCAGTTCCTCGGGGCGCGCCTCGATCAGCCGCGAGATCATGCCCTGGCCGATGATCGCGTAGGAGCGCGGCCCCAGGCCGGTGCCCAGGAACAGATCGGCGATGTCGCGGCGGCGGCATTTCTGGCCATTGAAGAAGTAGCTGGACTGGCTGTCGCGGTTGACCTGGCGCTTGACGGCGATCTCGGCGTACTGGGCGTAGGGCCCGCCCATGCTGCCGTCGCGGTTATCGAAGAACAGCTCGATGGAAGCCTGACCCACCGGCTTGCGCCCGGTGGAGCCGTTGAAGATGACGTCGGTCATCGATTCGCCGCGCAGGGTCTTGGCCGAGGACTCGCCCATCACCCAGCGCACCGCGTCGATGACGTTGGACTTGCCGCAGCCGTTGGGGCCGACGATCGCCGTCATGTTGCTGTCGAAGGGCACGGTGACGGGGTCGACGAACGACTTGAAGCCGGCCAGCTTGATCGATTTGAGACGCATGCGGGAGTTCGGGATCCTCGACACCAACGACAACCGATCCGAGTCTACCGAAGTGCCCGGTCACGCCCAAGCGCGGATTGTCCGCCGGGGCCATTCCGCGAGCGGCTCATTCGACGACCCGGTCGATGCGCACCGCCTGGACGTCGCCGTCGCCGGTCACCGCGACCGGGCCGGCTTCACCGACCAGGTCGCCGGGCTGCGGTGTGGCCTGGCCGCTTTTCGAGACCCGCGCCACCAGCCGCACCCGGTCGACCCGGGAGAGCGTCGCCTGGGGCGTCATGGCGTCGCCGTCGTCGAGGGTCACGGTCAGCGGCAGATCGGCCACCGTGGCCCGCGCCACGGCCAGCGGCGGCAGCTCGCCGGCGACGTCGCGGGCGACGAGGAACACGCTGTCGCCCGGCGCAACCCGCTCGCGCAACGCCGGTGCGAGGCTCACCCGTACGCTGAGCGAAGCCTCCTCCGCGATGGCGGGCTGGGAGCCGGAGCGTTCGGCCGGCACGCCCAGACGCTGCCGGGCGGCGGCGATGCCCTCGCGCAGCGCCTGCACCGAGGCCGAGTCGCCGTAACCGGCGATCGCCCGCCGCCAGTAGTCGATGGCCTCCTGGTAACGCGCGTGATCGAAGGCCTCGATGCCCAGCATGCCCAGCACCACGGGCTGGCGCGGGTCCTTGGCCAGGGTCTCGTCGACCAGCGCCTGGACCTCGTCGGTGAGGGTACGCTCGGCGGCGAAGAACTTCACCTGGGCCAGTTGGGCGAGCAGTCCGGGGCGCCGGCCCTCCAGGGCGATCAGCCGTTCGAGGCTGTCGGCGGCCTTGTCGAGCCGGCCGCTGTCACGATAGAGCGGGAACAGTTCGTACCACACCTTGGGGTTGTCGGGCTGGCGCTCGGCCTGCGTCTCGAGCCGCTCGATCAGCATCGCCAGCGAGCCGTCGGGATCGTTGCGCACCGACTGCTCGGCGGCGTACAGCGCCAGATCGCCTTCGGCACCCTGATGCTGGTACCAGAGCAGGCTGCCGCCCGCCAGGGCGATCAGCAGCAGCGGCACCAGGGCACGCCCCGCGGCGGCCGGCTTGAGCGCCCCATGGCAGCGCTCGCGGGTGTCGTCGAGCAGGCTGCGGTCGAGCTCCAGGCGGCTCTCGGCGAAGCGCTCGGCATCGAGCTCGCCGCGCTCGCGGGCGGCCTCGAGATCGGCCAGGCGCTGGCGATACACCGCCAGGTTCTCGGCGTTGCCGGTGTCTTCGGCCTCGTAGGCCCGCTGGGCGGCGTGCACCGCGGTGGCACGGCGCAGTGGCAGGATGACCAGCCACAACGCCGGCAACAGCAGCAGGGCCAGGGCGAGCCAGAGCAGGTTCATGAGCGCTCCTCGCGGCGAGTCAGTTCGTCGAGCCGGGCGCGCTCGTCGGCACTCAGCGCGCGGTTGGCGCCACGCCGCCGCGAGCGCACGATCAGCGCGACGACCAGCGCTCCCAGCGCCACCAGGGCGGCCGGCAGGCCCCACAGCAGCCAGGTCCGCGTCGTCAGCCGCGGGTCGTAGAGCACGTACTCGCCGAAGCGACGCACCAGGAAGTCGCGGATCGCGGCATCCGAGCGCCCGGCTTCGAGTCGCTCGGCGACCTTGTCGCGCATATCGGCGGCGATCGGCGAATCCGACTCGGCGATCGACTGGTTCTGGCACTTGGGACAGCGCAGCTCGTGGGTCAGCGTTGCGTAGCGCCGCTGCAGGGCCGGATCGTCGAAGTGACGGACCTCGATCGCCGCCGAGGCCGCCAGCGCCACGCCCAGCAACAGCGCCGGCCAGAGCCGCAGGATCATTGCGCGCGCCATTGTTCCACCTGGGGCAGGATCGACTGCTCGACGTCGGCCGGCGTGATGTAGCCGGTGTGGTGGTAGCGGATGACGCCGTCGCGGTCGACCAGGAAACTCTCCGGCGCGCCGTAGACGCCGAGGTCGAAGCCCAGATCGCCGTCGGGGTCGAAGAGATTGACCGCGAAGGGATCGCCGAACTCGTCGAGGAAGGCCCGACCCTTGTCGCGGGTGTCCTTGTAGTCCACGCCCACCAGGTGTACGCCGCGCCGGGCGAGCTCCAGCAGTTGCGGCATCTCCTCGCGACAGGTCGGGCACCAGGCGCCCCAGACGTTGACCAGGGTGACCCGGCCGTCGAACAAGGCGGCGTCATGACGCACCGAGGGGTCGTCCAGGGTCGCCAGATCGAAGGCCGGAAACGCGTGCCCGATCAGCGCCGAATCGCGGCCGCTGGGGTCGAGCGCCAGCCCCCGGTAGAGAAACACCGCCAGTACCGCGAACAGCGCCAGCGGGATCAGCAGCAACAGACGACGCCTCATGCGTTGACCTCCTCGAGTCCAGCCGGCCGGCGCGCCCGCGCCTTGCCACGCCGATAGCGGCGATCGGCCACCGCCAGCACCCCGCCGGCGGCCATCAGCAACGCGCCCAGCCACAGCCAGCGCACGAACGGCTTGTATTGAATGCGCAGCGCCCAGGCACCGTCGCCCAGGTCCTCGCCCATGGCGACGTAGAGATCGCGCCATAGCCCCGGGCTCAGCGCGACGTCGGTCATCGGCATGCGCCGCGCCAGATAGACGCGCTTCTCGGGGCGCATGATGAACGGGGCGTCGCCGGCGTGGCTGACCGCGATGGTCGCCACGTCGGCGACGAAGTTGGGCCCCCGACGCTTGCCGAGCGAGCGCATGGCGAAGGTGTAGCCGGCGACTTCGACCTGCTCGCCGACCGCCAGGCGCACGTTGCGCTCGACGTTGTAGTTCGACACCACGGTCACCCCGACGAGGGTCACCGCCAGCCCCAGGTGACCGAGAAGCATGCCCCAGTAGGCCGGCGTCAGGCGACGCAGCCCGGTGGCGGGAGAGCGGGCCTGGCGCAGCTTGTCGAGCAGGTCGCGGGCCAGCGAGAGCACCAGCCACAGCGCCAGCACCAGCCCCAGCGAGACCCACGGATCCCAGCGGCCGTGATAGATCAGCGGCGCCAGCGCGCCGAGCACCAGCGCACCGAGCCCCGCCACGGCCAGGCGCCGCCACAGCTCGCGGCCCGGCATGCGCTTCCAGCGGGCCAGCGGGCCGAGCCCCATGAACAGGCACAACAGGGCCGTCAGCGGCACGAACAGGGTGTTGAAGTACGGCGGGCCGACGCTGATCTTGCCGAGGTTCAGGGCGTCGAGGATCAGCGGGTAGACGGTACCCAGCAGCACGGTGACGGTCATGATCACCAGCAGGATGTTGTTGATCAGCAGCAGCGCGTCCCGCGAGGGCCAGCCGAAGGCAGTGGCGTGGGCGACGCGCGGGGCGCGCAGGGCGAAGATCAATAGCGACACGCCCACCGTCAGCCCCAGCAGGACGAGGATGAAGGTGCCGCGGGCCGGGTCGTTGGCGAAGGCGTGGACCGAGGTCAGCACCCCCGAGCGCACCAGGAAGGTGCCCAGCAGCGACAGCGAGAAGGTGAAGATCGCCAGCAGCGCCGTCCAGTTCTTGAAGCTGCCGCGCTTCTCGGTCACCGCCAGCGAGTGCATCAGCGCCGTGCCGGCCAGCCACGGCAGCAGCGAGGCGTTCTCGACCGGGTCCCAGAACCACCAGCCGCCCCAGCCCAGCTCGTAGTAGGCCCACCAACTGCCCAGCGCGATGCCCACGGTGAGGAACGCCCAGGCGACATTGGTCCAGGGCCGCGCCCAGCGCGTCCAAGCGGCATCGATGCGCCCCTCGAGCAGCGCGGCGATGGCGAAGGCGAAGACCACCGAGAAGCCCACGTAGCCCATGTAGAGCATCGGCGGGTGGATGATCAGACCCACGTCCTGCAGCAGCGGATTGAGATCGGCGCCCTCGCCGGGCACGTCGGGCAACAGCCGCGAGAAGGGGTTGGAGGTGAGCAGCACGAACAACAGGAAACCGCTGCTGACCGCCCCCATCACGCCCAGCACCCGGGCCAGCATGTCCCGCGGCAGGCGGCGCGAGAAGCGGCTCACGGCGAAGCTCCAGCCGCCGAGCATCAGGCACCACAGCAGCACCGAGCCCTCGTGGCTGCCCCATACCGCGGTGGCCTTGTAGTACCAGGGCAGCATCGAGTTGGCGTTGTCGGCGACGTAGGCGACGCTGAAGTCGTCGAGCAGAAAGCTTGCCATCAGCGTGAAGAAGGCGATCAGCAGGAAGACGAACTGGCCCAGCGCCATGGGCCGGGCATAGGCCATCCACAGCGGGCGCCGGGTGGCCGCGCCGGCCAGCGGCACGACCGCCTGGATCAGTGCCATCCCCAGCGCCAGGATCAGCGCGAAGTGGCCGAGTTCGGGAATCAGTCGGGTCAACATCGCGACTCCACTCGCTATTGGCCCGAACCGTCGCCGGCGGGCAGCTTGCCGGCGGCCTCGAGCGCATCGGCGACTTCCGGCGGCATGTATTTCTCGTCGTGCTTGGCGAGTACCTGGTCGGCATGCAGCACGCCGTCGTCGGCCAGCTTGCCGACCACCACCACACCCTGCCCCTCGCGGAACAGATCGGGGAGGATGCCGCTGTAGGTGATCTCGAGCGTGCTGTCGAAGTCGGTCACCGTGAAGCGCACGTCGAGGCTGTCGGCATCACGCACCACGCTGCCCTTCTCGACCATGCCGCCGGCACGGATCTGGCGGCCCACCGGGGCCTCGCCATCGGCGATCTGACTCGGCGTGAAGAACAGGTTGATGTTACTGCGCAGCGCGTAGCCGGTCAGCCCCACGGCGAGTGCGGCGAGGACCACCAGGCTCAGCAGCGCGAGCAGACGCTGTCGGCGTTTCGGGGTCATGATTGTCTCGCTGTCGCGTGGCGCTCGCGGCGATTGCGCCGTCGCAGATCGCGCAGCACTCGCCGGCGCTCGAGCCGCGCATGCCACACGCTGCCCACCAGCAACAGCGCGGTCACGCCCCAGGCCGGCCAGACGTACGATGCGTAACCGCCCATCATCAAAAAGGCGTGCAACGAGTCGAAGGCCATCGTTCCTCCACCGGCGCCGGGCACGCCGTGACTTGCCGCGTCGCCGACGGCATGGCGACCTCGGACTGCAAGATTGGATTATCCAACTGTATACAGGTTATGCCGCTCAAATGTATACACCCTTGGCCGTTTCACCCCTCGCCGGCCAGCTCGCGCACCCAGCGCTTGGCGGACTCTCGGCGCAGGATCTCGTTGCGGGTGCGCATCACCAGCAGCGCCGCGAAGAAGGCGTAGAACCCCAGCAGCATCACCGCCAGCGGCAGCCACATCTCGGCGGGCATGGCCGGGCGCTCGGTGAGCGTGAAGGTCGCCGGCTGGTGCAGGGTGTTCCACCAGTCCACCGAATACTTGATGATCGGGATGTTGACCACCCCGACCAGGGTCAGTACCGAGGCGGCGCGGGCACCGCTGTCGCGGCTGGCGAAGGCCCCGCGCAGGGCGATCACGCCGACATACAGGAACAGCTGGATCAGCATCGAGGTCAGGCGCGCATCCCACACCCACCAGGTGCCCCAGGTGGGCACGCCCCACACCGAACCGGAGAACAGTGCGACGAAGGTCATCGTCGCCCCGAAGGGGGCGGTCACCGCCGCCACCATGTCGGCCAGCTTGATCTTCCAGACCAGGAATACCAGCCCGGCGACGGCCATCAGCAAAAAGCACGACTGGGCGAGAATCGCCGCCGGTACATGCACGTAGAGAATCCGGAAGCTGTCGCCCTGCTGGTAGTCGGCCGGCGCGAAGAGCAACGCCCAGACGCTGCCCACGCCCAGCAGCGTCAGCGCCGCCACCCACAGCGCGGGCTGCAGCCGGCCGCCGATGGCATAGAAGGTGCGGGGCGAGACCAGCTTGTGAACGAAGGACCACATGGTCGGCTACCTCAACCGTTGAGACTGATCCGCAGTGCCGCGGCGATCGCCCAGGGCGCGAGCATCAGCGCCAGGGCCAGCAGGGCGCCGAGCAACGCCAGCCAGGGCGCGACGTCGCCGCCGAGGATCGCCACCTGCACCGCGCCGGCGCCGAAGATCAACACCGGAATGTACAGCGGCAGGACCAGCAACGACAGCAGTACCCCGCCCCGCGCGAGCCCCACCGTGAGCGCCGCGCCGATCGCCCCGATCAGGCTCAGACTGGCGCTGCCCAGCGCCAGCGAGATCGCCAGCACGCCATAGCTGCCCGCCGGCAGCGACAGGAACAGCCCCAGCAGCGGTGCCATCAGTGCCAGCGGCATCCCGGTGAGCAGCCAGTGCACGGCGACCTTGGCCAGCACCAGGGCGGGCAGCGGCTGGGGCGCCAGCAGCAGCTGCTCCAGGCTGCCGTCGTCGTGATCGCCGCGAAACAGCGCATCCAGCGAGAGCTGGGTGGCGAGCAGCGCCGCCACCCACAACAGCCCCGGGGCGATCGCCGCGAGCCGTTCGGGATCGGGCGAGATGCCCAACGGGAAGAGCGTGATCACCAGGGCGAAGAACACCAGTGGATTGATGATCTCGCCGCGGCGGCGCAGGGACAGCGTCAGCTCGCGCCTGACCGTCGCCACTAGTGCGACAACCAGGCCGCCACGGGGTTCGACGAGCCGCATCTCAGGCCGCCTCGCCGAGGCTCACGCGCCTCAGCGTGCCATGCCCGGGCAGGGCGTGATGGGTGGTCAGGATCACCCCGCCGCCCGCCGCGGCATGCGCCCACAGGCGGGCCTCGAGCGCCGCCACGCCCTCGCGATCGATGGCGGTGAAGGGTTCGTCGAGGATCCACAGCGGCCGCGGCGTGAGTTCCAGCCGGCTCAAGGCGATGCGCCGCTGCTGGCCGGCGGAGAGCTGGGCCGCCGGCATGTCCTCGAAGCCGCGCAGCCCGAACGCCCCGAGCGCCGTCAGGCGACTCGCCGTGTCGCCGCGCTCGCCGTGCAGCGCCTGGTACCAGGCCAGGTTCTCCAGCGCGGTCAGCGCCGTCTTGACGCCCGGCGCGTGGCCCAGATAGAGGAGGTTGGCGAGGTATTCGGTGCGCACCCGACGCAGCGGGCGCTCGCCCCAGGCGAGTTCGCCCGCCTGGGGCGCCAGCTGGCCGGCGAGGATCTTGAGCAGCGTCGTCTTGCCGCTGCCGTTGGGCCCCTCGACACGCACGATCTCCCCGGGGCCCACGCTCAGGTCGAGCCCCCGGAACAGCCAGCGATCGTCGCGTTCACAGGCCAGCCCGCGGCCCTCGAGGCGGAATGTCACGACGCCCTCTCCTTCACCCGTCCGCCCGGCACTGTACACGCAAAGCCCCCCAGCGACCAGCGCGCCCCGGCGCCGTCGGCAGAGCGTTGGCCGCCACGATACCCGCGCATTTGCCCGCTTCGCCGCGCTTGCTATGATGCCCGAGGCGGGTGCGTCCCGCCGCCCTGTCGCAGCCGATGGAGACGGTCATGCACGCCAGTCTGCCGCACTACCTGCAACGCCTGCCCAATCTGCCGCTCAACGATGCCGCCTGGGAAGAGGTCGACGCCACCGACCTGGTCGAGGTGCCCCTGCTCGGGCAGGTGGCCGCCGGCCTGCCGATCGAGGCCTGCCCCGACCAGAGCAGCGTCTCGATCCCCTCGCGCATGGTCCGCCGCAACACCTATGCTCTGCGCGTGCGTGGCAATTCGATGATCGACAGCAACATCCACGATGGCGACATCATCATCATCGAGCGTCAGGAAAGCGCCGAGAACGGCGAAACGGCGGTGGTGATGATCAACGACCAGGAAGTCACCCTCAAGAAGCTCTACATCGAGAAGAACGGGGTGCGCCTGCAGCCGGCCAACGCGACCATGCCGCCGATCTTCTTGAAGAACGACGACATCCAGGTGCTGGGGCTGGTCATGGGCGTGATGCGCCAGACCGACATCGCCGCCTGATGAGCTATCCGATTCCCGACCTGCCAGACGGCGAGACGCACGTCGCCGAGATCGAGATCGAACGCAGTCGCTTCATCGCCTGGGTCCGACACGCCCCCGACGTCGCCGCCTTCGAGGCGCTGCTCGCCGCAGCGCGACAGCGCTATCCCGACGCCAGCCACCACTGCAGCGCCTTCGTCGCCGGCCCGCCCGGCGAGCAGACGGCGATCGGCTTCTCCGACGACGGCGAACCCGGCGGCACCGCCGGGCGGCCGATGTTCCAGGTCCTCGACGGCAGCGGCATCGGCCAGGTGGGCTGCGTGGTGACGCGTTACTTCGGCGGCACCAAGCTGGGCACCGGCGGACTGGTGCGCGCCTACTCCCAGGCCGTGCAGAAGGCGCTGGAAACGCTGCCGTGCCTCACCTTCACGCCGCGGCGCACGCTGCGTCTGGCCCTCGACTTCGCCGGCGAGGCCGAGGCGCGCGCCTGGCTGGCCGAACGCGACGTGCCGATCGACAGCGTGGACTACGGCCCCGACGGCGTGGTGCTCGGCGTGGGCTGGCCGAGCGATGCCGATGCCGACCTGAGCGCCCTCGAGGCGCGGCTCAAGGGGCGCCTGTGGCGCCTCGCCGACCCCGTCGAGGGCTGAACGCCCCGCACCGCTCAGCAAGCCCGGGACGACCTGCTAGAATGCCGGCGCATTGTCGTCGGACGAGGTCGCATCGTGCAGTCACTACGTTATCCGGGCCGTATCGGCCTGGCCCCCATGGAGGGCGTCATCGACGCCGTCACGCGCGAGCTGCTGACCCGCCACGAGGGGTTCGACTGGACGGTGACCGAGTTCGTGCGCGTCGTCGACACGCGCCTGCCGCCCCGGGTCTTCTACAAGCACTGCCCCGAACTCCGCGACGCCGCCGTCACGCCGAGCGGCGTGCCGGTCCACCTGCAACTGCTGGGCTCCGACCCCGAGGCGCTGGCCGCCAACGCGCGTCAGGCCCTGGCGCTGGGCGCCACGAGCCTGGACCTCAACTTCGGCTGCCCGGCCAAGACGGTCAACCGTCACGACGGCGGTGCCAGCCTGCTGCGCGACCCTCGGCGTGTCGAGCGCGCCGTGGCCGCGGTGGCCGGCGCCGTCGAGGGTGCCATCCCGGTGACCGCCAAGATCCGCCTGGGCTTCGCCGACCGGCGTCTGGCGCTGGCCTGCAGCGAGGCCGCCGAGGCCGGCGGTGCCCATCACCTGGTCGTTCACGCGCGGACCCGCAACGAAGGCTATCGCCCGCCGGCCCACTGGGAGTGGATCGCCCGCATCCGCGCCCGGTTGTCGATCCCGGTGATCGCCAACGGCGACATCTGGACCCTGGCCGACTACTGGAAGGCACGCAGCCTGTCCGGCTGCGAGGACGTGATGCTGGGCCGCGCGGTGCTCGCCGATCCGTTGCTGGCGCGGCGCATCCGCCACTGGCAGCGCACCGGCGCCGTGCTGCCGGCGACGCCCTGGGCCGAGCGTGCCGAGATCCTCACCCGCTACGCCGAACGCCAGCGCCAGGGCCTGCCGGACAAGGTAGTGGTCTCGCTGCTCAAGCAGTGGCTCAACATCATGCGCGGGCAGAACGGGGAGGCGGCTTCGCGCTTCGCGACCCTGCGCCGCGAGACAAGGCTGACGGCGTTCCTCGAGGGGCTCGACGCGCCGTCGCTCGACGCCGCCGCCAGGCAGGCCGGCTGACAGCGCCTTCGCCGGTCGCACAAACGTCAGGCAACAATCAGGCAAAAAAAAGGCGCGCCGATGGGCGACGCGCCTCGAACGACCGCCACGGGATACCCGGCTCGCGATGCCGGTCTCCCCATGAGCTGTCAAGGAAAAAATACGATACGACCACGAAATCCGCCCTCCCCGAAGGGGAGGGCGGACTGTAAATCTGGCGCGCCCGGGAGGATTCGAACCTCCGACCACCTGATTCGTAGTCAGGTACTCTATCCAGCTGAGCTACGGGCGCTTGTCATGATTCGGCAGAGTCGCTGACGTCGGCTAACATGACGGGCGAGTTCGACCAAATGGGTGAAACGCCTTGGCGTTTCCGGGCAGTGGCAAGCGACATGCCTGACTACCGAGCGAAGGGAAGATGGCGCGCCCGGGAGGATTCGAACCTCCGACCACCTGATTCGTAGTCAGGTACTCTATCCAGCTGAGCTACGGGCGCTTGACTTGCCTCTTCACCGCGTCGATGTCCTTCATTCAAGATTCAAGGCACTTGAATGGCGGAGAGAGAGGGATTCGAACCCTCGATAGGGCTATAAACCCTATACTCCCTTAGCAGGGGAGCGCCTTCAGCCACTCGGCCATCTCTCCCTCATCAACACGGCGCGTAGGTTACCGTTTCTGTTGGTTCCTGTCCACCCTTGGCGAAAAAATTCTGCCGTCGAGCCGGCTTCGCTTCAGCGGTTAAACGCTCCCTGGTACCGCTTCTTCACGAACGTTGCGGGGTCACGCCGATCAATCCTCGCGATTCACGCCATTCCCCCGCGGCCTTCACGTTCCCGATTCACTGCTGTCATCGGACCTTTCACGCTGTATGCGCTGGTAGATCTCTTCACGATGCACGGAGACATCCTTCGGTGCATTGACACCAATCCGGACCTGATTCCCCTTCACACCGAGCACGGTGACGGTTATCTCGTCTCCGATCATTAAGGTCTCGCCGACTCGACGGGTCAGGATGAGCATGGCTGATCTCCTTTCAGACTTCTTCCAACGGGGTGCGCGCAACAGCTATGGTCCATAGAAGAAGCGCGGCCGTGATTATGCGCCATACGCTTCTATCAGGCCAACTCACCGCAACTCATGAGACCGCATAGTCACGTTGAATGAAAGCCCTGCCATGGACCATGGCGTATCCTTACACCCCTAGCGTAGAACCCCTGTTCGGTTCCGTGGGCCTCATTCGCTCTCCACGCTATCCTTGTCCAGCCCGAACGCCTTGTGCAAGGCACGCACCGCCAATTCCATCTGTTTCTCGTCGATCACCACGGAGATCTTGATTTCCGAGGTGGAAACCATGCGGATGTTGATGTTCTCGTCGGCGAGCACCCGGAACATCTTGGACGCCACACCGGCGTGCGAACGCATGCCCACGCCCACCAGCGAGACCTTGGCGATGTTGTCGTCGGCACGCAGTTCGCCTTCGCCCAGCGACGGAATGATGTCGTTCTCGAGGATACGCTGGGTCTGCTTGAAGTCGCTCTTGTTCACCGTGAAGGTGAAGTCGGTGTAGTTGCCGGTCGGTGCGACGTTCTGGACGATCATGTCGACTTCGATGTTGGCGTCGGCGATCGGCCCCAGAATGCGCGAGGCAACCCCCGGCACGTCGGGCGTGTTGAGCAGGGTGAGCTTGGCTTCGTTGGCCGTGAAGGCGATGCCGGAAATCAGCGGTTCTTCCATGGAATCCTCTTCTTCATCTGAATCTGCGACGATCAGCGTGCCCGGGCCCTCTTCGAAGCTCGACAGCACGCGCAGCGGGACGTTGTACTTGCCGGCGAACTCGACGGCACGAATCTGCAGCACCTTGGAGCCCAGGCTGGCCAGCTCGAGCATCTCCTCGACGGTGATCTTCTCGAGGCGCTGAGCGCGCGAGCAGACTCGCGGATCGGTGGTGTAGACGCCATCGACATCGGTGTAGATCTGGCATTCGTCGGCCTTGAGCGCCGCCGCCAGGGCCACCCCGGTGGTGTCGGAACCGCCGCGACCGAGGGTGGTGATGTTGCCCTCCTCGTCGACGCCCTGGAAACCGGCCACCACGGCCACCTGACCGTCGTCGAGGTCCTGGCGCACGTCCTCGGTGTCGATGCGCTGGATACGCGCCTTGGTATGGGCGCTGTCGGTCTGGATACCGACCTGGGCACCGGTATACGAGGTCGCCGGGACACCGAGCTTGTGCAGGGCCATCGCCAGCAGCGAGATGGTCACCTGCTCGCCGGTGGAGACCAGCATGTCCATCTCGCGCGGGGTGGGCTCGTCGTTGATCTGGCCGGCCAGCTCGATCAGCCGGTTGGTCTCGCCGCTCATCGCCGAGACCACGACCACGATCTGATGGCCTTCGTCACGGAACCGCTTCACTTTCTCGGCAACGGCCTTGATGCGCTCCACCGAGCCCACCGAGGTGCCGCCGAATTTCTGTACGTATAGCGCCATGGGTTGCCTATTGGTGTTGGGTTCATGAATGTCGAGCTAGTCCACCGCCGACCGGCCGGTCACCAGCCGGTCACGAGAAAGGGCCGCAGGCATCATGCCGCACGGCCCTTGCGAAGAGTCTAGCCCAGTTGTCGTTCGACCCAGCCGGGAACGCTGGCCAGGGCCTCGGGGAGCGCCGCCGGCTGGCTGCCGCCGGCCTGCGCCATGTCGGCGCGACCGCCCCCCTTGCCGCCGACCTGACCGGCGACGTGGTTGACCAGCTCCCCGGCCCGGACCCGCGCGGTGAGATCGTCGGTGACGCCGGCGATCAGGCTCACCTTGCCGGCCGCCTCGTCGGCCACGCCGAGCACCAGGATCCCGGAGCCCAGCTTGTTCTTGAGCTGGTCCATCAGAGTGCGCAGTTCCTTGCCGGACACGCCTTCGAGCTGCTTGGCCAGCACCCGGACCCCGGCGACCTCGTGGGTCTCGTCGAGCATGTCGCTGCTCGCCGCGCTGGCCAGCTTGGCCTTGAGCCGCTCGAGCTCCCTTTCCAGCGTGCGGTTGCGCTCGAGCAGCGATTCGACACGCGATTCGACCTGCTCGGGCTTGGCCTTGAGCCGCTCGCCGATCCGCACGAGGCGCGCCTCCTGGTCGCGGAAGTAGGCCAGCGCGCCCTCGCCGGTGACCGCCTCGATACGCCGCACGCCGGCGGCCACGCCGGTCTCGGCGAGGATGTGGAAGGCGCCGATGTCGCCGCTGCGCGCCACGTGGGTGCCGCCGCACAGTTCGACCGAGAAATCGTCGGCGCCGATGGTCAGCACGCGGACGTCCTCACCGTACTTGGCTTCGAACAGCGCCGCCGCGCCCCTGGCCTTGGCCTCGTCGAGAGTCATGTGCTCGATGCGGGTCGCGGCGTTGGCGAGAATCTCGCGGTTGACGATCGCCTCGATCTCGTCGAGCTGTTCCGCGCCGATCGCCTCGAAATGGCTGAAATCGAAGCGCAAACGCTCGGCGGTGACCAGCGAGCCCTTCTGCTGGACATGCTCGCCGAGCACCCGCCGCAGCGCCTCGTGGAGCAGGTGGGTGGCCGAGTGGTTGCGCATGGTCGCGGCACGCAGCGAGGCGTCGACCCGCGGCACCAGCGTGGCACCGACCTCGAGCGTGCCCTCGATCACCACGCCGTGATGCAGGTGGTGCCCGGCCTGCTTCTGGGTGTCGCTGACCTCGAAGCGCACGCCGTCGGCCTCGAGATAGCCGGTGTCACCCACCTGACCGCCGGATTCGCCGTAGAACGGCGTGCGGTCGAGCACCACCACCCCGCTCTGGCCGGCCTCGAGCGCCGCCAGGGCGTTGCCCTCGCCGTCGACGATAGCGGTGACCCGGGACTCGTCCTCGAGGCGCTCGTAGCCGGTGAAGGTGGTCTCGCCCTCGACGTCGACCGCCGCACTGTAGTCGGCACCGAACTGGCTGGCCGCCCGGGCGCGCTCGCGCTGGGCCTCGAGTTCGCGCTGGAAGCCCACCTCGTCGAGGATCACGCCACGCTCGCGACAGATATCGGCAGTCAGGTCGAACGGAAAGCCGTAGGTGTCGTAGAGCTTGAACACCGTCTCGCCGGCGAGCACCTCGCCGTGCAGCTCGGCCAGCGCCGCCTCGAGCAGGCCCATGCCGTGGTCCAGGGTACGCGCGAACTGCTCCTCTTCCTTGAGCAGGACCTTCTCGATCTGCTCGCGCGCCTTGCGCAGCTCCGGGTAGGCCTCGCCCATCTCGCCGTCGAGCGCCGCCACCAGCTTGTGGAAGAACGGCTCGCGGGCGCCCAGCTTGTGGCCGTGGCGCACCGCGCGGCGGATGATCCGGCGCAGCACGTAGCCGCGTCCCTCGTTGGAGGGCAGCACACCGTCGGCGATCAGGAAGGCGCAGGAACGGATATGGTCGGCGATCACCCGCAGCGATGGCGTCGCGGTATCGGCGTGGCCGATGATGCCGGCGGCCGCCTCGAGCAGGTTCTGGAACAGATCGATCTGGTAGTTGGAGTGCACGCCCTGGAGGACCGCGGCGACGCGCTCCAGCCCCATGCCGGTGTCAATCGACGGCTTGGGCAGCGGATTCAGGTTGCCCGCGGCGTCGCGATCGAACTGCATGAACACCAGGTTCCAGATCTCGATGTAACGATCGCCGTCCTCGTCGGGGCTGCCCGGCGGGCCACCGGCGACCTCGGGACCGTGGTCGAAGAAGATCTCCGACGACGGCCCGCAGGGCCCGGTGTCGCCCATCTGCCAGAAGTTGTCCTCGTCGAGCTTGGAGAAGCGCTCGGGATCGACACCGATCTCCTCCTTCCAGATCTTCTCGGCCTCGTCGTCGCTGACGTGGACGGTGACCCACAGCTTGTCGGCCGGCAGGCCCAGACGCTCGGTGAGGAAGGTCCAGGCGAAACGGATCGCGTCGCGCTTGAAGTAGTCGCCGAAACTGAAGTTGCCGAGCATCTCGAAGAAGGTGTGGTGGCGCGCGGTGTAGCCGACATTGTCGAGGTCGTTGTGCTTGCCGCCGGCGCGCACGCAGCGCTGGGCCGAGGTGGCGCGCACGTAGGGGCGCGGGTCGCGACCCAGGAAGACGTCCTTGAACGGCACCATGCCGGCATTGGTGAACAGCAGGGTCGGGTCGTTGTCGGGGACCAGCGAACTCGACGGCACGATGGTGTGCCCCTGCTCCTCGAAGAAGGTCAGAAAGGCCTGTCGGATGTCTGCGCTTTTCATAATGAGTCCATGGCAATGGGCTTTAGGCTTTTCCGAAAACGGACTGCGCTCGGCCATGCTCGCCCGACGCGATGGCACGAAACGTGCGCGAAGCGTGGCGGAAAATGACGGAAACAGGCCGTCCTGAGCCGTCGCAAGGCGCACTAGTATAACGCGTTCAGCGGGGGACTAAAGAAGGGGTGGCGTCGAGGCACGCCGGGAGGCGGCGCGCAGGACGTCGGAAAAACGGGTGGGCGGACGACGGCGACGCCGTCCGGCGTTCAGTCGTCGGCGCCGTGCCAGGCATGTTCGAGGGCGTGGCGGGTCTGCTCGGCATCGAAGCCCCGCTGAGCCAGGAAACGCTGCCGGCGGGCCCGTTCGCGCGGCGCGTCGCCGGGGCCGGCAAAGCGCTTGGCCAGCACCTCGCAGGCCAGGGCGTACCAGTCGCACTCGGCGTCGCGAAGGGCTTCGCCGATCAGTTCGTCAGCCACGCCGCGCTGGCCGAGTTCCGCACGGACCTTGACCGGCCCCTGGCCGCGCTGGACACGGCTGCGCACGAAATGCTCGACGAAGCGCGCATCCGACTGCAGCCCCTCCTCGGCGAGCCGGGCGATGGCCGCCTCGACCGTTGCCGGGTCGTGGCCCTTGGCGGTCAGGCGGCTGCGCAACTCGGCCGCGGCATATTCGCGACGCGCCAGCAGGCGAATGGCGTCGTCGCGCGGCGTGGACGATGAATCAGCGGTCATGGCCAACGCTTACAGCAGATCGTTGTCGTCCTCGGCGGGCGTCTCGGCGGGCTCGGCCTCGCCCTCCTTGGCCTTGGGCTCCGGCGTGCTGAGCAGCTGGGCGCGGATCTGGCTCTCGATCTCCTCCATCACCGCCGGGTTGTCCTCGAGGTACTGGGCGGCGTTGGCCTTGCCCTGGCCGATCTTGTTGCCCTGGTAGCTGTACCAGGCGCCGGCCTTGTCGACCAGCTTGCACTGCACGCCCAGATCGACCACCTCGCCGGCGTGGTAGATGCCCTTGCCGTAGAGGATCTGGAACTCGGCCTGGCGGAACGGCGGCGAGACCTTGTTCTTGACCACCTTGACGCGGGTCTCGTTGCCGGTCACCTCGTCGCCCTGCTTGACCGAGCCGGTGCGGCGAATGTCCAGACGCACGCTGGAATAGAACTTCAGCGCGTTGCCGCCGGTGGTGGTCTCGGGGCTGCCGAACATCACGCCGATCTTCATGCGGATCTGGTTGATGAACACCACCATGCAGTTGGCGTTCTTGATGTTGCCGGTGATCTTGCGCAGCGCCTGGGACATCAGCCGCGCCTGGAGGCCGACGTGGGAATCGCCCATCTCGCCCTCGATCTCGGCGCGCGGCGTCAGTGCCGCCACCGAGTCGATGATGATCACGTCGACCCCGCCGGAACGCACCAGCATGTCGCAGATCTCCAGCGCCTGCTCGCCGGTGTCCGGTTGCGAGACCAGCAGATCGTCGAGATTGACGCCGAGCTTCTCGGCGTAGCTCGGGTCGAGGGCGTGCTCGGCATCGATGAAGGCACAGGTCTTGCCCTGCTTCTGGGCCTGGGCGATCACCGACAGCGTCAGCGTGGTCTTGCCCGAGGACTCGGGACCGAAGATCTCGACCACCCGGCCCAGCGGCAGGCCACCGATGCCCAGTGCGATGTCCAGGCCCAGCGAGCCGGTGGACACCGAGGGCATGGTGACCCGCGGGGTATCGCCCAGGCGCATCACCGTGCCCTTGCCGAATTGCCGCTCGATCTGCGACAGCGCCGCGTTGAGCGCCTTGGAACGATTCTCGTCCTGTGCCATGAAAGGCCTCCTGAAAACGCGTGAAAGCCGCTCCAGCGCGACGGCATTCGGCCCCGTTGGCCCGCCTCGACTGGTCTGGCTCGCTTACTGTATGGTTGAACAGTATTATGGCGAAAAAATCGTCGCGCGCCTATCCCTCGCCCGGTCTTTAATTACGCGAGGCCGGATCGTCGACAGCCGCTTCCAGCCGGTCGATCAGCCCGGCCAGCGCCACGCGTACCGCCTGCTCGCGGACGGCCCGGCGATCGCCGGCGAGGTGGCGGCATTCGCTGTCCGCCCCGGCGGCGTCGCCCCAGGCGAACCAGACCGTGCCCACCGGCTTGTCGGGCGTGCCGCCGTCGGGGCCGGCGACGCCGCTGATCGCCACCCCCAGCGTGGCGCCGCTCTCCCGGCAGGCCCCGACGACCATCGCCTCGACGGTCTCGCGGCTGACCGCGCCGTGACGCTCGATCGAGGCCGCCGGCACGCCCAGCAGGCGCGTCTTGGCGGCGTTGGAATAGGTCACGTAGCCGGTTTCGAAACAGGCGGAACTGCCGGCGATGTCGGTGATCGCACTGGCCACCCCACCACCGGTGCAGGACTCCGCGGTGGTGACCGTGGCGCCGCGCGCCAGGCAGGCACGCTTGAGGCGTTCGCCGAGGGTCGCGAGATCGAGACGGCTCAGGGAATCGTCGTGGCTCACCGAAAGGCTCCTTGGCGGTTGACGGCGACAGCTTAGCAGACCCGACCGCCGAGGGTTTACCCGGCGTCGCCGGCCTGTCGGACGTCTCGACGGCCTGACGACAGCCGGGCCCGGCCCCATCGCCTAGCCCCGGCCCGACCCGACCCGACCCGACCCGACCCGACCCAGGGCAGGATCGCCGGCGATGGCACGACCAGCAGGCGCATAGCCGATCCGGGCAAGGCCGACGTCGACCCGCCGAGGCGAGGCCCGCCCTGTCATGCCTTCGCGGGACTGCGCTAGAATGATCGGCCAACCTCGGCTCCGGCGGAGCCCCAGTCAGACGGAAGATGCCAGACGCCATGTCAGATGCGGTTGCCAGCAAGTCGCAGACTCACACGCCGATGATGGCTCAGTACCTGAAGATCAAGCGCGACCACCCGGACGTGCTGCTCTTCTATCGTATGGGTGATTTCTACGAGCTGTTCTACGACGACGCCAAGCGTGCCGCGCAGCTGCTCGACATCACCCTCACCGCCCGCGGCCAGTCGGCGGGTGCGCCGATTCCCATGGCGGGGGTGCCCTATCACAGCGCCGAGGGCTATCTCGCACGACTGGTGAAGGCCGGTGAGTCGGTGGCGATCTGCGAGCAGATGGGCGATCCGGCGACCAGCAAGGGTCCGGTGGAGCGCAAGGTGGTGCGCATCGTCACCCCCGGCACCCTGCACGACGAGGCACTGCTCGACGCCCGCCGCGACAACCTGCTGCTGGCCCTGCACGCCCGTGGCGAGCGTTGGGGGCTGGCCTGGCTGGAGCTTTCCAGCGGGCGCTTCAGCGTGCTCGAAGTCGACGGCGACGCCGACATGCTCGCCGAGATCCAGCGCCTGTCGCCGGCGGAACTGCTGGTCGCCGATGGCGCCGACCTGCCGCCGACGCTCGCCGAGCGGGCCGGCCTCAAGCGTCAGAGCGCCTGGCTGTTCGACCCCGAGTCGGCCCATCGCCTGCTGTGCGACCAGTTCGGCGTCGCCGACCTGCGCGGCTTCGGCTGCGCGCATCTCGAGTGCGCGATCACCGCCGCCGGGGTGCTGGTCGACTACGCCCGCGATACCCAGCGCTCGCGCCTGCCGCACGTCACCTCGCTGGGTGTCGAGAGCCGCGACGATTCGGTGGTGATCGACGCCGCCAGCCGGCGCAACCTGGAGATCGATACCAACCTCGGCGGCGGCGGCGAGAACACCCTGGCCAGCGTGCTCGATACCACTGCCACGGCAATGGGCTCGCGGCTGCTCAAGCGCTGGCTCAACCGCCCGTTGCGCGATCGCGACCAGGTCTCGGCGCGCCAGGGCGCCGTGCAGTTGCTGCTCGACGGCGACACCTATCTGCCCCTGCACGAAACGCTCAAGCAGATCGGCGATGTCGAGCGGATCCTCGCCCGCGTCGCGTTGCGCAGCGCCCGGCCGCGGGACCTGGCCCGCCTGCGCGATGCGCTCAACGCCCTGCCCGACCTTCAGGCGACCCTTGCCAGCCTCGACGAGGGTACCGCCCTGGACGGGCTCAAGCGTCATATCCGTCCCTATCCGGAACTCGCCGACACCCTGACCCGAGCCCTGGTCGAGAGCCCGCCGGTGGTGATTCGCGACGGCGGCGTGATCGCCGAGGGCTTCGACGACGAACTCGACGAGTTCCGCGGCCTGGCCGAACACGCCGGCGACTTCCTGGTCAAGCTGGAGACCCGCGAGCGCGAACGCACCGGACTCACCGGGCTCAAGGTCGGTTACAACCGCGTCCACGGCTACTACATCGAGATCCCCCGCGCCCAGGCCCGCGAGGCGCCGGCCGACTACATCCGCCGCCAGACGCTGAAGAACGCCGAACGCTTCATCATTCCCGAACTCAAGGAGTTCGAGGACAAGGCACTGTCCGCCAAGTCGCGGGCGCTGGCCCGCGAGAAGCTGCTCTACGAGAGCCTGATCGATACCCTCGGCGCGCAACTGGAGGCGCTGCAGGCCAGCGGCCGCGCGCTGGCCGCCCTCGACGTGCTGGTGGCCTTCGCCGAACGCGCCCTGGCGCTCGACCTGGTGCGCCCGCGGCTCGCCGAGACCCCCGGCCTGACCATCCACGGCGGTCGTCACCCGGTGGTCGAGCACGTCTCCGACGCGCCCTTCGTGCCCAACGACCTGCACCTCGACCCGGCGCGCCACATGCTGGTGATCACCGGGCCCAACATGGGCGGCAAGTCGACCTACATGCGCCAGGCGGCGCTGATCGCCCTGCTCGCCCACAGCGGCAGCTTCGTGCCCGCCGACGCCGCCGAGATCGGGCCGCTGGACCGCATCTTCACGCGTATCGGCTCCAGCGACGACCTGGCCGGCGGTCGTTCGACGTTCATGGTCGAGATGACCGAGACCGCCAGCATCCTCAACAACGCCACCGCCGAGAGCCTGGTGCTGATGGACGAGATCGGCCGCGGCACCAGCACCTTCGACGGCCTGTCACTGGCCTGGGCGAGCGCCGAGCACCTCGCCAACCTGCGCGCCCTGACGCTGTTCGCCACCCACTATTTCGAGATGACCGCCCTCACCGAGCAGTTCGACGGCGTGGCCAACGTCCATCTCACCGCCGCCGAGCACGGCGATGGCATCGTCTTCATGCACCGCGTCGAAGAGGGCCCGGCCAGTCAGAGCTACGGCCTGCAGGTCGCCCAGCTCGCCGGCGTCCCGCCGGCGGTGGTGGCACGCGCCCGCGAGAAGCTGGCCGGGCTCGAGCAGAACGAGATCGACCAGGGGCAGGCGCGCCCGCGTGCGCCGACGGCATCGGCAACCGCCAGCCCCCAGCAGCCCGACCTCTTCGCCAGCACGACTCACCCGCTCGTCGACGAGCTCGGCGGTCTGGCGCTGGACGAACTCACCCCGCGTCAGGCGCTGGAACTGCTCTATCGCTGGCGGGAACGGCTATGACCCGGGCGGCATGAGATCATGCCCAAACGTTCGATGGGGCGGCTTGCCGTTCCGCGCGGGGCGGGACTAGAATGAGCCCCGATTTAGAATAGAGGCTCATAATGGCCTCATTACTTATAACCAGTCATGACCGACAAGGCCCGGCGAATCGGTCGCGTCGGACCTGCCATGTTCCGAGGGAGATGCCATGACATTCGTCGTCACCGAAAACTGCATCAAGTGCAAATACACCGACTGCGTCGAGGTCTGTCCGGTCGACTGCTTCTATGAAGGCCCCAACTTTCTGGTGATCCATCCCGACGAGTGCATCGACTGCGCATTGTGCGAGCCGGAATGCCCGGCCGAGGCGATCTACTCGGAGGACGAGATGCCCGACGACCAGCAAGAGTTCCTCGAACTCAACGCCGAACTCGCCGAGGTGTGGCCCAACATCACCGAGAAGAAGGACCCGCCGGCCGACGCCGAGGAATGGGACGGCAAGTCCGGCAAGAAGGCCCTGCTCGAGCGCTGAGCGGCCGGACGCCGTCTACACCCCCGCTCGGCACCGACGCGACGGACACGTCAGACCAGCGTCGACAGACCACGAAAAAAGGCGGCCATAGTCGGCCGCCCGCTCCAATCGCTCCATGCTGGGCAACGCCCTCTGCCCGCTTCCTTCGACCCTTTCCCTGCCCCCCGCCGCCTCCTGCGGCGAGGGACGGATCGTCACGCTGCATCCCGTGGCATCCTGCCGTAGAGAGCCAAGTCGCTTCCCATTCCGAGGCTGTATTTTGACGCAGTGCGGGAAACGACCCAATGGGTCCCTGTCACTCGCCTGTCCGCCACCCTTCGACAAATTTTCTAAAAAATACCCAAAAATCAATTGACTAAGAAAATATGTCGGACACGAACAGCGTAACGAAATACCAGCGGCGGACACATTTTGTAGGAAATGACTTACACGCCGTTAGGCTTTGGCTGACAAATCATCCAGCCGGTCAGGCGCCGGCAGCGTTCGATACGCCGGTGCCGAATGCCGAAGAAAGGGGGGAAGGGGGGCGTGGAGTGGATAGAGGGAAGCCGCCGGGCACCAGGGCCCGGCGGTGGCGGGACTCAGCCCTGGCCCTTGATGGCGGCGAGGCCGGGATAGCGGGCCTGATCGCCCAGTTGCTGCTCGATCACCAGCAGGCGGTTGTACTTGGCGACACGATCGCTGCGGCACAGCGAGCCGGTCTTGATCTGGCCGGCGGAGGTCGCCACCGCCAGATCGGCGATGGTGGTGTCCTCGGTTTCGCCGCTGCGATGCGAGATCACCGCGGTGAAGCCGGCATCCTGAGCCATCTTGATGGCGTCCAGCGTCTCGGAGAGCGAGCCGATCTGGTTGAACTTGATCAGGATCGAGTTGCCGATGGACTCGTCGATGCCACGCTTGAGGATGCGCGTATTGGTGACGAACAGGTCGTCACCGACCAGTTGCACCTTGTCACCGAGCTTGTCGGTCAACGCCTTCCAGCCGTCCCAGTCGGACTCGTCCATGCCGTCCTCGATGGACACGATCGGGTAGTCGTCGCACAGTCCAGCGAGATACTCGGTGAAGCCGGCGGCGTCGTAGGACTTGCCCTCGCCCGCCAGGTTGTACTGACCGTTCTCGTAGAACTCGCTGGAGGCGCAGTCGAGTGCCAGGGTCACGTCCTTGCCCAGGGTGTAACCGGCCTTCTCGACGGCTTCCTTGATCACCGCCAGCGCCTCGGCGTTGGACGCCAGGTTGGGGGCGAAACCGCCCTCGTCGCCCACCGAGGTGGACAGGCCGCGACCGGCGAGCACCTTCTTGAGGGCGTGGAAGATCTCGGCGCCCATACGCAGCGCCTCACGGAAGTTCGGCGCGCCCACCGGCTGGATCATGAACTCCTGGATGTCGACGTTGTTGTCGGCATGCTCGCCGCCGTTGAGGATGTTCATCATCGGCACCGGCATGCTGTACTGCCCCGGCCGACCGTAGAGCCCGGCGATGTAGGCGTAGAGCGGCTGCTGCCGGCTGGTCGCGGCGGCCTTGGCGGCGGCCAGCGACACGGCGAGGATGGCGTTGGCGCCGAGGTTGGCCTTGTTGTCGGTGCCGTCGAGATCGAGCATGGCCTGATCCAGTGCGCGCTGATCGCTGGCCTCCAGGCCGACGAGCGTCTCGCGGATCTTGCCGTTGACCGCCTCGACCGCCTTGAGCACGCCCTTGCCCAGGTAACGGGACTTGTCGCCGTCACGCAGCTCCAGCGCTTCGCGGGAGCCGGTGGAGGCACCGCTCGGGGCACAGGCCGTACCGCGGGAACCGTCGTCGAGGGTCACCTCGGCCTGGACCGTGGGGTTGCCGCGGGAATCGAGGACCTCGAGGGCCTGGATATCGACAATCTTGCTCATCGTGAATCGTCCTTTGTCAGCGTTGAGAGTAGCGTACTCACGGCTCCGCATGGGGGTCCCGCCGCAGGCAGGACGGGCCATGCTGCCGCATCGCCGGCCGGGCTTCGGCATCGCGACACGGCGGCAGCATGCCCTTCAGGAAATCCTTAGCGGCTCGAAGCCCTTGACCATCTCGTCGAGCGACTTGAGCTGGGTCAGGAAGGGCTCGAGGCGATCGAGCGGCAGCGCACAGGGCCCGTCGCACTTGGCATTGTCGGGATCGGGATGGGCCTCGAGGAACAGACCCGCCAGCCCCACGGCGACGCCCGCCCGGGCCAGCTCGGCGACCTGCTGACGGCGTCCGCCGGCGCTGTCGGCGCGTCCGCCGGGACGCTGCAGCGAATGGGTGACGTCGAAGAACACCGGGTAGCCGGTCTCCTTCATGTCGCCGAAGCCCAGCATGTCGACCACCAGGTTGTTGTAGCCGAAGCTCGAGCCGCGTTCGCAGAGGATCAGCCGCTGGTTACCCGCCTCGAGGCACTTGTTGATGATGTGGCGCATCTCGTGCGGGGCCAGGAACTGCGGCTTCTTGATGTTGATCACCGCGCCGGTCTCGGCCATCGCCACCACCAGATCGGTCTGGCGGGCGAGGAAGGCCGGCAACTGGATGACGTCGGCGACCTCGGCGGCCGGCGCGGCCTGCCAAGGCTCGTGGACGTCGGTGATCACCGGCACGTCGAAGCGCGCCTTGATCTCGGCCAGCCATTCGAGGCCCTTTTCCAGCCCGGGTCCACGGAAGGAGTGGATCGAACTGCGATTGGCCTTGTCGAAGCTGGCCTTGAAGACATAGGGGATGCCCAGGCGACGCGTCACCTCGACGTAGGTCTCGGCGACCTCGAGAGCCAGTTCGCGGGATTCGAGCACGTTCATGCCGCCGAACAGCATCAGCGGCAATGAATTGCCGGCCCTGAGGCCGGCGAATTCGAGTGTCTTCTGCGTCATTACCCCTCCTGTGGCGTTCAGCTCTGCACGCTCGCGTGGGCACGGGCACGCGCCGCCTTCTGCTCCAGCGCGGCGTTGACGAAACCGGTGAACAGCGGGTGGCCATCGCGCGGCGTGGAGGTGAACTCCGGGTGGAACTGACAGGCCACGAACCAGGGGTGGTCGGACAACTCGATCATCTCCACCAGCGAATTGTCGACGCTCTTGCCGGAGACCACCAGGCCGGCCTCCTCGAGCTGCTCGACGAACTGGTTGTTGACCTCGAAGCGATGGCGGTGACGTTCGGTGATCGCCTCCATGCCGTACACCTCGCGGGCACGGGTACCCGGCTTGAGATGGCAGACCTGACCGCCCAGACGCATGGTGCCGCCCAGGTCCGAGGCCTCGTCGCGCAGCTCGATCTTGCCCTCGGGATTGATCCACTCGGTGATCAGGCCAACCACCGGGTGTTGGGTGTCGCGGGTGAACTCGGTGGAGTTGGCGTCGCCCCAGCCGGCCTGGCTGCGCGCGAACTCGATCACCGCCACCTGCATCCCCAGGCAGATGCCGAGATACGGAATGCCGTTCTCGCGGGCGTAACGCGCCGTGGCGATCTTGCCCTCGACACCGCGCTCGCCGAAGCCGCCGGGTACCAGGATGGCGTCCTTGCCGGCCAGGCGCTCGGTGCCGTGGCGCTCGATGTCCTCGGAGTCGATGTAGTCGATGTTGACCTTGACGCGGGTCTGGATGCCGGCGTGGACCAGTGCCTCGTTGAGCGACTTGTAGGCGTCGAGCAGTTCCATGTACTTGCCGACCATGGCGATGTTGATCGACTTGAGCGGGTTGAGCTTGGCGTCGAGCACGCGGATCCACTCGGCCAGATCGGCGGCCGGCGCCTCGAGGCGCAACTTGTCGCAGACGATCTCGTCGAGACCGTGCTCGTGGAGCATCAGCGGAATGCGATAGATGGTATCGGCGTCCTGCAGGGGGACGACGGCACGCTCCTCGACGTTGGTGAACAGCGCGATCTTGCGCCGCTCGGTCTCCTCGAGCTCGACCTCGCTGCGGCAGATCAGGATGTCGGGCTGAATGCCGATCGAGCGCAGTTCCTTGACGCTGTGCTGGGTGGGCTTGGTCTTGGTCTCGCCGGCGGTCTTGATGTAGGGCACCAGCGTGAGGTGCATGAACAGCGCGCGATTGGCGCCCACCTCGCTGCGCAACTGGCGAATCGACTCGAGGAACGGCAGCGACTCGATGTCGCCCACCGTGCCGCCGATCTCCACCAGTGCCACGTCGTAATCCTTGCCACCCTCGATCACCCGGCGCTTGATCTCGTCGGTGATGTGCGGAATCACCTGCACCGTGCCGCCCAGGTAGTCGCCGCGGCGCTCCTTGCGCAGCACGTGCTCGTAGACGCGCCCGGTGGTGAAGTTGTTGCTCTGGGTCATCCGGCTGCGGATGAAGCGCTCGTAGTGCCCCAGGTCGAGATCGGTCTCCGCGCCATCTTCGGTGACGAATACCTCGCCGTGCTGGAACGGGCTCATGGTGCCCGGATCGACGTTGATGTACGGGTCCAGCTTGAGGATGGTGACCTTGAGGCCACGCGCCTCGAGAATCGCCGCCAGCGAGGCCGACGCGATGCCCTTGCCGAGAGAGGACACAACGCCGCCGGTCACGAAGATATATCGTGTCATGGAGAACCTGTTGAAACGTGATCAATAATGGCCTGGAGGGAACGGGCCCGGATGGGACGCCAGAATAGCAGATTCGTCCCGGGCGCTCAATTTGCCCCGTTGCCACCGGCCGCCCCCGACGGGCGTCACGCCGGCGCGGGCCACCAGCGTGCCATCTCGCCGCCCAGGGGGTCGCGCGCGGGTCGCGACACCGCGGCGATACGCGCCACCGCGGCGTCGTGCCGGGCCGGGTCGGCGCCGATCAGGTCCACGCTCGGCTGCCCCTGGGGATAGGCCGCCAGGAGCAGGAAGTCCTCGCTGGATTCCAGATGGCAGTGACCGGTGCCGGCGGGCAGTACCACCACGTCGCCGAGGCGCAGCTCGACGTCGCTCCCCGCCTCGCCGCCCAGGCGCAGGCGCCCCCAGCCGGACAGCACGCCGAATGCCTCGTGAGCGGTGGAGTGATAATGGTGATAGTCGAATACCCCGCCGCGCCAGCTGGGTCGCCAGCCGCTGGCGGTGAAACGCTCGCCGAAGAGCGTCGCCAGCCGTTCTCGGTCGAGATCGCCGAGCCGGACATCGGAACGGGCGCGAAAGACCAGGGTGGCGAGGCGGCTGTTGGGAATCCTCCCGTCGTCCTGGAAGCAAAAGCGTTCGGGGGCGATCGCCTCTGCGGCGGGCGCGCCCACCCCCGGGGTTTCCAATTCATCCTCCATGGCACCGACGTCCCGTCATCAACGATAACGTCAGTCTATCCACCCTGGCGGCAAATCCAAAATCGATTGCGAGCGAACCATCATCGACGACGACGCCCCGTCACGGCGGGGCGTCGGATGCCGAGTGAAACGTGTCAACGAATCACACCCCGAGGTAGTCGAGAATTCCCTCGGCGGCCTGGCGGCCTTCGTGGATCGCGGTGACCACCAGGTCGGAGCCGCGCACCATGTCGCCGCCAGCGAAGACCTTCTCGTTGCTGGTCTGGAAGGCGAACTGGCCATGCTCCGGAGCAGTTACCCGGCCGCGCTCGTCGACCTGGATGCCCTGCTCGTCGAACCAGACGATGTCGCTGGGCTGGAAGCCGAAGGCGATGATCACCGCATCCGCCGCCAGCACTTCCTCGGAGCCGGGCACCACCTCGGGGCGCTGGCGACCGTTCTCGTCGGGCTCGCCGAGACGCGTGCGCACCAGCTTGACGCCCTCGACGCGTTCCTCACCGACCACCGCCACCGGCTGGCGGTTGAACAGGAACTCGACCCCCTCCTCGCGGGCGTTGGCCACCTCGCGCTTGGAACCGGGCATGTTCTCCTCGTCGCGACGGTAGGCGCAGGTCACGCCGGTCGCGCCCTGGCGAATCGCCGTGCGGTTGCAGTCCATGGCCGTGTCGCCGCCGCCCAGCACCACCACGCGCCGGCCTTCCATCGACACGTAGTCGGCGGGGTCCTTCTCGAAGCCCAGGCAGTGATTGACGTTGGCCACCAGGTAGTCGAGCGCCTTGTAGACACCGGGCAGGTCCTCGCCGGGGAAGCCGCCCTGCATGTACTTGTAGGTGCCCATGCCCATGAACACCGCATCGTACTGCTCGAGCAGGTCGTCGATGGCGACGTCCTTGCCGATCTCGGTGTTCAGGCGGAACTCGATGCCCATCTCCTCGAACACCGCGCGACGGCGCTCCATGACGTGCTTCTCGAGCTTGAACTCGGGAATGCCGAAGGTCAGCAGGCCGCCGATCTCCGGGTAGCGATCGTAGACCACCGGCTTGACGCCGTTGCGCACCAGGATATCGGCACAGCCCAGCCCGGCCGGGCCGGCGCCGATCACCGCCACGCGCTTGTCGGTCCAGGTCACCTTGGACATGTCCGGGCGCCAGCCCATGGCGAAGGCGGTGTCGGTGATGTACTTCTCCACCGAGCCGATGGTCACCGCGCCGAAGCCGTCGTTGAGGGTGCAGTCGCCCTCGCACAGCCGGTCCTGCGGGCACACCCGGCCGCACACCTCGGGCAGGGTATTGGTCTGGTGCGAGAGCTCGGCGGCCTCGAGGATGCTGCCCTCGCTGACCAGCTTCAGCCAGTTGGGGATGTAGTTGTGGACCGGGCACTTCCACTCGCAGTACGGGTTGCCGCAGTGCAGGCAGCGATGCGCCTGGCTGGCCGCCTCGCCGGGCTTGTAGGGCTCGTAGATCTCGGCGAATTGCCTGGCCCGCTTGCGCGCATCCTTCTTCTGCGGATCCTGACGGCCGACATCGATGAACTGGAAGTCGTTGTTCAGACGGTTTGCCATGGTCGTCTCTCCTCTGCTTACTCGGGCCGCCGGCGGGATTCGGCGAGCAGGCCGTTGAGGCTTGCCGCCTTGGGCTTGACCAGCCAGAAATGACGGATGAACTCGGAAAAGTCCTCGAGAATCTCGCGGCCGCGTGCGGAGCCGGTCTCGGCGACGTATTCCTCGATCACCTCGCGCAGGTGGCGCCGGTAGGCCTCCATGGCCTCGGTGTTGATACGGTGGATCTCCACCAGTTCATGGTTGTAGCGGTCGACGAAGGTACGGTCCTCGTCGATCACGTAGGCGAAACCGCCGGTCATCCCCGCGCCGAAGTTGACGCCGGTCTTGCCGAGCACGGCGACCAGGCCGCCGGTCATGTACTCGCAGCAGTGATCGCCGGCGCCCTCGACGACGGCATGCACGCCGGAGTTGCGCACCGCGAAGCGCTCGCCGGCGGTACCGGCGGCGAACAGCTTGCCGCCAGTGGCGCCGTACAGGCAGGTGTTACCGATGATCGCCGTCTCGTGGGACTTGAAGCGGCTGGCCCGGGGCGGGACGATCACCACCTTGCCGCCGTTCATGCCCTTGCCGACGTAGTCGTTGGCATCGCCTTCCAGATAGAGATGCAGGCCGCGGGCGTTCCACACCCCGAAGCTCTGCCCCGCCACGCCGGTGAAGCGGGCGACGATCGGTGCATCCTCCAGGCCGGCCTCGCCATAGCGCTTGGCGATCTCGCCGGAGGCGCGGGCACCGACGCTGCGGTCGCAGTTGGTGATGCGGAACTCGAACTCGCCGCCGCTCCTGGCGTCGATCGCCGGAAGCAGCGTCTCCAGCACCTCCTGGTTCTTGGCACCGGGGTCGTGGGGCACGTTGCGGCTGACCTGACAGAACTGCGGCGCCTCGGCCGGCACGAAGTCGTTGGTCAGCAGCGGCGTCAGATCGAGCTTGCGCTGCGCGGCGGTCTCGCCCTCGAGGATCTCGAGCAGATCGGTACGCCCGATCAGGTCGGTGAGCCTGGCCACGCCCAGCATGGCCATCAGCTCGCGCACTTCCTCGGCGATGAAGCGGAAGTAGTGCTTGACCATGTCGACGGTCCCGCGGAAGTGTTCGTCGCGCAGGTACTGGTGCTGGGTGGCGACGCCGGTCGCGCAGTTGTTGAGATGGCAGATGCGCAGGTACTTGCAGCCCAGCGCGACCATCGGCGCGGTGCCGAAACCGAAGCTCTCGGCCCCCAGGATCGCCGCCTTGACCACGTCGAGACCGGTCTTGAGCCCGCCGTCGGTCTGCAGCCGGATCTTGTCGCGCAGGCCGTTGATGCGCAGCGCCTGGTGGACCTCGGGCAGCCCCAGTTCCCAGGGCGAGCCGGCGTGCTTGATCGAGGTCAGCGGGCTGGCCGCGGTGCCGCCGTCATAGCCGGAGACGGTGATCAGGTCGGCATAGGCCTTGGCCACGCCGGTGGCGATGGTGCCGATGCCCGGCTCGGAGACCAGCTTGACCGACACCTGGGCATCCGGGTTGACCTGCTTGAGGTCGAAGATCAGCTGCGCCAGGTCCTCGATCGAGTAGATGTCGTGATGGGGCGGCGGCGAGATCAGGGTCACGCCGGGCACCGCGTAGCGCAGCCGCCCGATCATCTCGTTGACCTTGCCGCCCGGCAGCTGGCCGCCCTCGCCGGGCTTGGCACCCTGGGCGACCTTGATCTGCAGCACCTCGGCATTGACCAGATAGGCCGGGGTCACGCCGAAGCGCCCGGAGGCGATCTGCTTGATCTTGGAGGAGCGGATGGTGCCGTAGCGCGCGGGATCCTCGCCACCCTCGCCGGAGTTGGAGCGCCCGCCGGTCTCGTTCATGGCCTGGGCCAGCGCCTCGTGGGCCTCGGGCGACAGCGCGCCGAGACTCATGCCGGCGCTGTCGAAACGCGGCAGCAGTTCCTCGACCGGCTCGACGTCATCGAGCGGCAGGGGCTCGGGAGCCGCCTTGAGCGCGAGCAGGTCGCGGATGGTCGCCACCGGGCGCTCGTTGACCAGCTGGGCGAATTTCTTCCACTTGGCGTAGTCGCCCTGCTGAACCGCCTCCTGCAGCGCCTTGACGATGTCCGGGTTGTAGGCGTGGTACTCGTGATTGTGCACGTACTTGACCAGCCCGCCCTGGCGGATGCCCTTGCGCGGAATCCAGGCATCGCGGGCCAGCAGTTCCTGCTGGAGCTGCAGCTCGGCGAAACCGGTGCCCTGGACACGCGACATCATGCCCGGGAAGCACAGATCCATGATCTCCGAGGAGAGCCCCACCGCCTCGAACAGCTGCGAGCCGCGATACGAGGCGAGCGTCGAGATCCCCATCTTGGAGAGGATCTTGTAGAGCCCCTTCTGCAGGCCCTTGCGGTAGTTCTCGCGGGTGTCCGCCGGATTGCCGGTGAGTTCGCCGCTGCGGTGCATGTCGGCCATCACCTGATAGGCCAGGTAGGGGTAGACCGCGGTCGCGCCGACCCCGAACAGCACCGCCATCTGGTGGGCGTCGCGGGCATAGCCGGTCTCGACCACCAGGTTGACGCGGGGGCGCAGCGCCAGACGGCCCAGATGATGGTGGATCGCCCCCACCGCGAGCACCGCCTGGATCGGCAGCTTGCCCTTCTCCAGGTCGGCGTCGGAGAGCACCAGCATCACCGCGCCATCGCGGGCGGCCTGCTCGGCCTGCTCGCACAGCGTCAGCAGCGCCTGCTTGAGCGTCGACTGCTCGGGATCGTAGGCCAACCGCAGCGTATGGCAGCGGAACGCCGGATCCTCCTGGGTGAGCAGCGCGGTGAACTTGCGCGGCGAGAGGACCGGCGTGGTCAGGATGATCCGGTGAGCGTGCTCCGGGGTCGCCTCGAAGACGTTGAGCTCGGCACCGATGCAGGTCTCCAGCGACATCACGATCGCCTCGCGCAGCGGGTCGATCGGCGGATTGGTGACCTGGGCGAACTTCTGGCGGAAGAAGTCGGTGAGCAGCCGGTTCTGGCGCGACAGCACCGCCATCGGCGTATCGTCGCCCATCGACCCGACCGCTTCCTGGCCGCCCTCGGCGAGCGGCCGCAGCAGCTGATCGCGCTCCTCGAAGGTGACCTGGAACATCTTCTGGTAGACGTTCAGGGCATCGTGATCGAAGGGCTGGAAACGCGCCAGCTCGGTGAGCGCGGACTCCAGGTAATGGGCATGGTCCTTGAGCCAGCGCTTGTAGGGGTAGGCCGACTTCAGACGGTCGTCGACGTCGCTGGTATGCAGCACCTCGCCGGTCTCGGTATCGACCCCGAGAATCTGACCCGGACCCACGCGGCCCTTGGCGACCACGTCTTCGGGGGCGTAGTCGTGCACGCCGATCTCGGAAGACAGCGTGATGTAGCCGTTGTCGGTGATCACCCAGCGCGCCGGACGCAGGCCGTTGCGATCGAGCATGCACACCGCGTGGCGGCCATCGGTCATCACCAGGCCGGCCGGGCCGTCCCAGGGCTCCATGTGCATGGAGTTGTATTCGTAGAAGGCGCGCAGTTCGCCGTCCATGGTCTCGACGTTCTGCCAGGCCGGCGGCACCATCATGCGGATGGCGTTGTAGAGGTCCATGCCGCCGGTCATCAGCACCTCGAGCATGTTATCCATGCTCGAGGAGTCGGAGCCCACGGTGTTGACGATCTCGTCGAGTTCGGTGATGTCGGGCAGCAGCTCGCTGACGAAGTTTTCCTTGCGCGAGTTGGCCCAGCCGCGGTTGGCCTCGATGGTATTGATCTCGCCGTTGTGGGCGAGGAAGCGAAACGGCTGGGCCAGCGGCCAGCGCGGTGCGGTATTGGTGGAGAAGCGCTGGTGGAAGACGCAGATCGACGTCTCCAGGCGCTCGTCGCCGAGGTCATGATAGAAGGTCGGCAGGTCGACGGGCATCATCAGGCCCTTGTAGGAGACCACCCTGGACGACAGCGAGCAGACGTAGAAGTCCTCCTCGTCGCGCAGCTTCTCCTCGGCCAGTCGCCGGGCCATGAACAGATCGACGTTGAACGCCTGGTCGAGCCGGTCGTCGCTGGGCTCGACGAAGATCTGGCGGATCCGCGGCAGGCAGT
Organism: Modicisalibacter sp. MOD 31.J; assembly: GCF_020147985.1. Taxonomy (NCBI): domain Bacteria; kingdom Pseudomonadati; phylum Pseudomonadota; class Gammaproteobacteria; order Oceanospirillales; family Halomonadaceae; genus Modicisalibacter; species Modicisalibacter sp. MOD 31.J. Next base: position 68,196 of record NZ_JAGXFF010000005.1, read on the forward strand.
CGAGCGCCATCGGACCGCAGACGTCGGGGTTGACCGGCACATCGCGCCAGCCACGCACCTTGACGTGACGGGCCGCGAGCTCACCTTCCAGAATCTCGCGGGCACGCGCCTCGCGAGCATCGTCGTCGGGCAGGAAGACACAACCCACGGCGAAGCGCGCGCCGAGTTCGACACCCAGCGAATCGCGTGCCAGGACGCGCATGAAATCGACCGGCATCTTGAACAGCAGGCCGCAGCCGTCGCCGGTCTTGCCGTCGGCGGCGATGCCGCCACGGTGGGTCATGCAGGTCAGCGACTCGATGGCGGTTTTCAGCAGATCGTGGCTGGCCTGACCTTGCATGTGGGCGATCAGGCCGAAGCCACAGTTATCGCGGAACTCGCCAGGCTGGTGGAGACCTCTCATCATGGGCGTGCCTCACAGAAATCCAGGGTACTTGTGTCCAGACAGAAAGCGCGGTATATTGGTCGGTTGCTTATTATTTTAGCGGCGCCATTTTGGCCGCTCTCTGACGTGAAAAGGCCGTCCAGAATAGCCAGTCTTGCCCGCCAGCGCAATTCTCATGCCCTTTCAACGCCCGAAAAAACTCCCCGAAAAACGCACCCTTAGCGCCACCTCTCGGTAAAAAACCAAGCTGCTCAAAGGCTTAGACTAGTCCTTCCGGAAAGCGCCCCTGGCTTGTCGCGGCGCGTCATTGTCGACACCACGCCCATGCCAATCCTGCATGAGCCATGCGAATCCTGGTAGCGGCGTCGCGTTTCGAAGCACAAAAAACCCGCTCGGTAAGCGGGCTTTCGCGGTATGACCGGCGGATCGATCAGTGGCGGGGAAAGGCTGCGATGAAGGCCTCGAGTTCGGCCGCGGGCAGCTCGTCATGCAGGCAGGCCTCGCCCAGCGAACGCAGCAGGACCAGACGAATGCGCTCGTCGAGATTCTTCTTGTCGAGGCGCATGCGTGCGATGAAGGCCTCGGCATCCATGCCGGCCGGTGCGGCCACCGGCAGCCCGGCGGCACGCAGCACGGCTTCGACGCGCGAGACGGCCTGCGCATCGAGCCAGCCGAGCCGCTGAGACAGCGCCGTGGCCATGGCCATGCCGGCCCCCACCGCCTCGCCGTGCAGCCAGGCCCCGTAGCCCTGATGCGCCTCGATGGCATGACCGAAGGTATGGCCCAGGTTGAGGTGGGCACGCACCCCCTGCTCGGTCTCGTCCTCGGCGACCACCTCGGCCTTGATCTCGCAACTGCGGCGGATCGCCTCGCTCAGCGCCGTGTCGTCGAGCCCGCGCAGCGCCGCCATGTGCGTCTCCAGCCAGGCGAGGAAATCACGATCGCGGATCAGCCCGTACTTGATCACCTCGGCGAGCCCCGCCGACAGCTCGCGCCCGGGCAGGCTCGCCAGGGTCGCGGTATCAATCAGCACCGCACGCGGCTGCCAGAAGGCGCCGATCATGTTCTTGCCGCGCGGATGATTGACCCCGGTCTTGCCGCCCACCGAGGAGTCGACCTGGGCGAGCAGCGTGGTCGGCACCTGGACGAAGGCCACGCCACGCTGGTAGCAGGCCGCGGCGTAACCGGTCATGTCACCGATCACGCCGCCCCCCAGGGCGACGAGCGTGCAGCGCCGATTGAAGCCTTCCGCGAGCAGCGCATCCCAGATGCGCTCCACGCTGGCCAGGGTCTTGGTCGCCTCGCCGTCGGGCAGGATCACCTCGCGCACCGTCAGGTCGTCGTCGAGACCGCGCTTCAGGGCCGCCAGATAATGTGGCGCCACCGTCTCGTTGGTGACGATCATCACCTGCCGGCCCGCCAGGTAGGGGCGCAGCCAGCGCGACGCGCCGAGCAGCCCGGGGCCGATGTGGATCGGGTAGCTGCGCTCGCCGAGATCGACGGTCAGGGTCCGGGGCTGGACGGCATCATCAGCGCTCATGGCTTCACACCTTGGTTTGCAGAGGATCGACGAGGCGCTCGATGCGCCGCAGGACTTCATTGACCACCGAGCGCGGGCCACGCCGGTCGGTCTTGACGACCAGGTCGGCGGTGGCGCGATAGAGCGGGTCACGCAACTCGAACAGCCCGGTGAGCACTGCACGCGGGTCCTTGTTGCGCAGCAACGGTCGGTTGCGATCCTTGGCGGTGCGCTTCAACTGCTGGTCGACCGTGGTGTACAGGTAGATCACCGTGCCGCGCTCGCGCAGGGCGCGGCGGTTGGTCTCGTTCATCACCGCACCGCCGCCGGTGGCCAGCACGATCTCCGACAGGCCGGTCAGTTCGTCGATCATCTGCACTTCGCGCTCGCGAAAGCCCGCCTCGCCCTCGATGTCGAAGATCCAGGGAATGTCCGCGCCGCAGCGAGCCTGAATTTCATGGTCGCTGTCGAAGAAGTCGCGCTGCAACTCGGCCGCCAGGAGGCGGCCGATGGTGCTTTTGCCGGCCCCCATCGGGCCGACCAGATAGAGATTGGGAAAACCCTGCATCAGCGAATCGCCAGATTGTCCTCGATGATCTTCGGAGTGATGAAGATCAGCAATTCTACCTTTTCATTGCTCTGTTCGGTATAGCGAAAAAGGTGCCCGAGAACCGGCAGGTCGCCGAGGAAGGGAGTCTTGTAGAGATTACGCAGCTGTTCGGTGGTGAGAATCCCGCCCAGCACTACCGTCTCGCCGTTGTTGACCAGCACCTGGGTCCTGATCTGGTTGGTATCGATCGCCGGCGCGCCGTCGTAGCGGGTGTTGGAGACGTCGTCGTTGTTGATGTTGAGATCCATGATGATGCGGTCATCGGGGGTGATCTGCGGCGTCACCTCCAGCGACAGCACCGCCTCCTTGAACTCGACGTTGGTCGCCCCGCTCGAGGTCGACTCCTGATAGGGGATCTCCTGGCCCTGCTTGATCACCGCCGCCTGCTGGTTGGCGGTGATCACCTTGGGCTGGGAAATGGTCTGGCTCTTGCCTTCGCTCTCCAGCGCGCGCAGCTCCAGATCGAGCAGGATGTCGCCGGACAGGTAACCGAAGCTGAAGGCGGTACTGGGATTGGTGTCGTTGCCCAGGTCGACCGCCAGGCCGCCGCCGTAGGACGCCGGGTCGTTGCTGGTGGTGGGCACCGTCGTGGGATCGCCGTCGGCGGCACCGCTGAGATTGAAGCGACTGCCCTCGGGCGAGGACAGCCCCCAGTTGACGCCCAGCTCGCGGGCCGCGGTGTCGCGGGCGATGACGATACGCGCCTCGATCTGCACCTGGCGGACCGGAATGTCGAGTTGATCGATGGCCTGGCGGATCTGTTCGATCTGCTCCGCCGTCTCCTGGAGGATCAGGGTGTTGGTGCGTTCGTCGACGCTGACCCGCCCCCGCTCGGAGAGCAGCCCCAGGCCGTCGCCACCACGCAGCAGCGTGGCGAGCTGCGAGGCCTTGGCGTAGCGCACCTGGATGTACTGGGTGGTCAGCGGCGCCAGCTCCTGCTGCTGCTGCTTGGCCTGGAGTTCCTGACGCTCCATCGCCGCCAGCTCGTCGGCCGGGGCGACGATCAGCACGTTGCCGGAACGCCGACTGGCCAGGCCATGGCTCTTGAGCACCAGGTCCAGCGCCTGGTCCCAGGGCACGTCCTGCAGATTGAGGGTCACGCTGCCCTGCACGCTGTCGCTGGCCACCACGTTGAGGCCGGTGTATTCGCCGATGATCGACAACACCTCGCGGACCTGGATGTCCTGGAAATTGAGCGTGATGCGCTTGCCGGTGTAGGGGAACCGTTCCTTCTGCTGCACGCGCTGCTCGGCCTGGCTCACCGGCTTGGCCTCGATCACCAGCTGCCGCCCGCTCTGGGTCGAGAGCATGGCGTACTCGCCGCGGGTGGTGATCGCCAGACGCGCCCCCTGGCGAGAGGGCTGAGGCACGACGCGCTGCATCGGCGTGCCGAAATCGCTGACATCGAGGGTCTGGTTCCATTCGGCGGGCAGGCCGACGTCATCGAGTTCAGCGACGATCCTGCCGCCCCGCTCGCTGACCCGGGCGGCAACGCCCTCGCGGTCGAAGGTCACCACCAGGCGGCCGGCACCATCCTCGCCCCGGCGAAAGTCGATGTCGTCGATGGTCGGCCCGCCGGTGGCCGCCGGCGAGGTCGCCTCGGCGGACGCCGACGCCTGACGTGGATCGGCACTCGCCTTCGAGACCCCGTCGCCCAGGCTCAGCACCAGGGTGTCGCCCTGCTCGCGGGTGGCATAGGGCAAGGCACGGTCGAGGTTGAAGACCAGCCGGGTCCGCGTGCCGGCATCGAGCGCGACAATGTGATCGACACCGGCCACGCCCAGTTCGAAGCGCCGCTTGTCGAGACCGCTGGCGGTGTTCATCAGGTCGATCGCCAGGCGTGGCGGGGCATCGATCCGGTAGCCGCGCACCTCGGGCAGGCCGCCCGAGAAGTGCAGCGACACCTCGAGCTGGCCATCGCTGCGTTGCTCGAAGTCGAGGCCGGTCAGCGTCGACATCGCCAGGGCCGGCGCGGCCAGCGCCAGCAGCGACGCCGCCAGCAGCGTGCGAATGATTGCCCTCATGTGCTTCCCCTGTCGTTCTCTTGTCTTCGGGTCTTGTCTTCGGGCAGCCGCGCCGGCGGCAGACCGCACGCTCCGCTGCCTCGACGATACGCCGTCGTCACGGCGTCAAAGGCCCGTTTAGCGCCCGCAAACCGCGCCTATTGCCCGCCGGCCGTGTTGCCAGCCCCGCTCTTGTCACCCGCGCTCAGCGACAGCGAACGCCGGCGCTCCACCCAGCCGCCCTGACCGTTGGAGACGATCTCCACGAGCGTCACCGCATCGTTGGTGATCTGCACGATCCTGCCGAAGTCGGTACCCGCATGGGCGCCGACCCGGATGGCGTGCACCTCGCCCCGGGGGTCGCGGATCAGTGCCGAATGGCGTCCATCGATGGTCAGCGTGCCGACCAGATTCAGGGCATCCAGGGGGTAGCGTTCCAGCGCCTCGCGGGGGCGCGACAGGTCCGGCGCCAGATCGTCGCCCTCGTCCGCCTGGGTCTGCGCCTGCGGCCGTTCGGGCATGAACGGGCTGCGCGAGCCGGCCTGGTCATAGGTCACCGGCTGGTAGTCGGGGGTCTCGGGGAGATTCGGCAGCTCGCCACTGGGCCGCTCGCGCAGCGACGCCAGCCGCTGGTCGAGCGCCTCCAGGTGCGGATCACCACACCCGGCGAGCAAGGCCGCCACGACCGCCAGACCCACGAGGAGACGCCGGGTCATGGCGCCTCCTGCGGGGCATCCGCACGGTGATTGTAGGTCTTGGCGAGCATCGACAGCTTGAGCGTGTCCTGATCGTCCACCGGCGTCAGGGTGAAGTCATGCAGGGTGACGATACGCGGCAGCCCGGCGACCCCCGACAGGAAGGCGGCGATCCGGTGGTAGTCACCCTCCACCTGGATGTCGAAGGGCTGCTCGATATAGTACGCCTTGACCACCGGGTCCTTGAGACGGATGAAATCGATGGTCAGTTGATTGGCCAGTGCGGTGTCGCTGATATTGTCGAGCAGCGACGGCACTTCGGCACCGGTCGGCAGCATCTCGAGCAGCGTGGCCATGCGCGACTCGAGGGTATCCATCTGGCGCCGCATCGCCGGCAGGTTGGCGGTCTGATAGGCCTTGCTCTGATACTGTTCGAGCAGCGTCTTCTCCTCGGCGCGGGCCTGGGCCAGACGTTCCAGCTTGGGCGCGGCGGCAAAGTGATAGACCAGCCAGAACAGCGCCACGCCCACCACCAGATGGCTGATGACCTGCAGCGACAGCGGCCAGTTGCCGGCCTCGCGCAGGTCCAGCTCGCGCCAGTCGATGTCGCGCAGGCGCCGCCATTCCGCCTTGAGATTCATGGCGTCGCCCCCTTGTCCTTCGCCCCTTCGCCGACGTCCGGCGGCGGGCTGGTGTTCACTTCGCGCACGGTGAGATCGAAGCGCCGCTGGCCGTCGTCACCGGCCTCCACGGCCGAGAGCGTCGGCACGCCGAACACCGGCATCGCGGCCAGGGCACGCATCTGGTCGGAGACCTGACGATTGGCCTCGGCCTTGCCGGTCAGGCGCAGCACGTCTCCCTCGCGGGAGAGCTTGGTGTAGTAGACCCCATCCTGGAGACTGTGGGTCAGCTGGTTGAACACACGAACCGTCTGCGGCCGGCTGAACTGCAGCTCGCGGATCAACTGGATCTGGGTCAGCATCTGCTCGCGGGTGGTGCGGAAGTCGCGCAGCGTGGCGATGTCGCGGTCGAGTTGCTGGGTCTGGGTCTGCACGTAGCGGTTGCGCTGCTGCTGGGTATCGAGACGCTGCTGGTAGAAGCTGGCCACCCCCCAGGCGCTGCCGACGCCGAGCAGCGCCGCCAGCACGACGACCTGCTTGAATCGCCGGTGGCGCCGTTCACGGCGCGCCTCGCGCCAGGGCAGCAGGTTGATCTCGATGGTCATCCTCGCGCCCTCATCGCCAGGCCGCAGGCCGTGAGCATCGCCGGCGCATCGCCGGCCAGGGTATGGATGTCGATACGTGAACTGATTGCCATGCGCACGAAGGGGTTGGCGATTTCGATGGCCAGACCGCTGTCCTCGGCCAGTCGTTCGCGCAGCCCGGGGATCACGCTCGAACCACCGGCGAGGATCAGCCGGCTGACCTGAGGGTTGCGCCCCGCCGTGTAATACAGCTGCAGCGAGCGGCCGATCTGCTGGATCAGGGTGTCGATGAACGGGGTCAGCACGTCGGCCTGGTACTCCTCCGGCAGGCCGCCGCGTTTCTTGGCCAGGCCGGCCTCCTCGAAGCTCAGCCCGTAGCGATTGCGGATCTCCTCGGTCAGCTGACGACCGCCGAACACGGTATCGCGGCTGTAGACGATGCGCCCGCCGCGCAGCACGTGAAAGGCGTTCATGTTGGCACCGATGTCGACCAGCGCCACGCTCTTGTCGGGGTCATCGGCCAGCGAGGGCAATTGATGGCGCAGTTCGCCGAAGGCACGCTCCATGGCGAAGGTTTCAACGTCCACCGCCGCCGGCTCGAGCCCTGCCTGCATGACCGCCTGGGTCAACTGGCTGACGTCCTGCTGTCGACAGGCGACCAGCAGCACGTCCTGCTGATCGCCGAAGCGGGCATTCAACCCCAGGCGCTGAAAATCGAAGGCGACCTCGTTGAACGGAAACGGGATATGCTTGTCGGAATCGAGTTGGATGCGCGCCTCGATTTCGTCATCGCTCAGCGAGGCGGGCAGGGTCAGGGTCTTGGTGATCGCGGCGCTGGCGGGCACCGCCACCGCGACCCGCCGGGAATGCGGCTGGGCATGGTCGACGGCGCGCTTGATGGCCTCGACGACGTCGCCCATCTGGCGGACGCGACGCTCGACGACCGCGCCTTCGCGCAACGGCCGCACCGCATAGCTGTCGACGCGAAAATGCGCCCCCGTCGGCTTCAATTCGATCAACTTGACCGTGGCCGAGGTGATGTCGATACCGATCAGTCCCTTGGCGGACTGGCCCAGACCCAACAATGGCATACCCCTGCGTAAAGAGACGGCGACGAGGCGGCAATTGTTATGATTGTCATGCCAACGCATCAGGCCCATCGCCCATGCGGGTGAGACTACCTGATGTCTTCGGCTTTATACACACTCTGCCGGTTGCGGGCTTCAACGCTGGTTCAAGCCCGGCCGGGTTCTTATAATGCGCTCTTCAATGGATTGCCTCGCTCTTCGCGGCCCGACCGCCACCCGTTCACCATGGATATCACCCTTTCATGAAGCTTCTCAGACGCCTGTTGACCTCGGCCTTGTGGTTCATCCTGTCCCTGGGCGCGGCCACCCTGCTGGCCGTGATCGGCGCCGCCCTGTACTTCGCCCCGGGCCTGCCCGACGTTCATCAGCTGCAGGGCTATGAGCTGCAGACCCCGCTGCGCATCGTCACCCGCGACGACAAGCTGATCGGCGAGTTCGGCGAGGAGCGCCGCACCCCGGTCGACTACGATGCGATTCCCCATGACATGGTGCAGGCCTTCCTGGCCGCCGAGGACGCGCATTTCTTCGAGCACCCCGGGGTCGATCCCAAGGGCCTCGCTCGCGCCGCGATCGAGCTGGTTGCCCACGGCGGCAACATCCAGTCCGGTGGCAGTACCATCACCATGCAGGTCGCACGCAACTACCTGCTGACGCTGGATCGCACCTTCACCCGCAAGATCCGCGAGATCCTGCTGTCGCTGCAGATGGAGCAGATCCTCTCCAAGGACCAGATCTTCGAGCTCTACGTCAACAAGATCTATCTGGGCAACCGCGCCTACGGCATCGCCGCGGCCGCCGAGACCTACTACGACAAGTCGCTGGACGAACTGACCCTGGCCGAGAAGGCGATGATCGCCGGGCTGCCCAAGGCCCCCTCGGCGCTCAACCCGCTGGCCAACCCGGAGCGCTCACTGATCCGGCGCAACTGGATCCTCTATCGCATGCGCGAGCTGGGCTTCATCGACCAGGCCGCCTACCAGAAGGCCGTCAAGGAGCCGCTGAGCGCCCACCAGCACACCACCCAGGCCGAGGTCGAGGCGCCCTACGTGGCAGAGATGGCCCGTCAGTTCGCCGTCAATCGCTTCGGCGACGACGCCTACACCGGCGGCTACCGGATCACCACCACCCTCGACAGCCAATTGCAGGGCGACGCCCGTCAGGCGTTGATCCAGGGCCTGCTCGAATACGACCGTCGCCACGGCTGGCGCGGTGCCGAACAGACGGAAATTCCGCCGAGCCTGGTCGAGGCCCAGGACCAGACCCAGAAGGAAGGTCTCGAGGAGGAGCTGTCCGAGTCCCCCGAGGTCATCGAGACCGCCCGCCAGGCGGCCCAGAGCAGCCAGGCCGAGGTCGAGGGCGTCGATGGCGACGTCAGCAACTGGCTCAAGGTCCTGCAGCGCACGCCGGTGCTGGGGCCCCTGCAGCCGGCCATCGTCATCGACAGCGAAGGGCGCCGGATGCGCGTGCTGACCAAGGATGCCAAGGTCGTGACCCTCGACTGGGACGGCCTGAAATGGGCCCGCGAATACCACAGTCCCCAGTGGCGCGGCGAGGTGCCCAAGAACGCCCAGGCGATCGCCCAGCGCGGCTCGCTGGTGCGGATCATGAAGGACGGCGACGACAACGGCTGGCGACTGGCGCAGCAGCCCGGCGCCGAGGCGGCGATCGTCGTGCTCGACCCGCAGACCGGCGCCATTCGTGCCCTGCAGGGCGGCTTCAGCTTCGCCGCCAGCAAGTTCAACCGCGCCGTGCAGGCACAGCGCCAGGTGGGCTCGAACTTCAAGCCCTTCGTCTATCTCGCCGCCCTCGAGAAGGGCGACATGACGGCCGCCACGGTGGTCAACGACGCCCCGGTGGTCATGGCCGACGTCGGCGGTGACTGGCGCCCGGAGAACGCCGAAGGCGAGTTCAAGGGCCCGACCCGGCTGCGCGTGGGGCTGTATCAGTCGCGCAACCTGGTGACCATCCGCATCCTGCAGTCGCTGGGTCTGGAAAACGCCCTGACCTTCCTCGAGAACTTCGGCTTCGACAAGAGCCGACTGCCCCAGGGCCTGTCGCTGGCCCTGGGCAGCGCCTCGCTGACCCCGCTCGAGGTCGCCAACGCCTATGCGATTCTCGCCAACGGCGGTTTCAAGGTCTCGCCCTGGTACATCCAGCGCGTCGACAAGAACGATCAGGAGCAGCCGATCCTCGAGAACACCCCGCAGGTCGCCTGCCGCGATTGCGCCGATGGCGTCAGCGAGACGCAGATCGACGGCAAGACCTACCCGGTCGCCCCGCGAGTGGTCGACGCCGATGCGCTCTACATCCTGCGCGACATCATGCGCGACGTGATCGAACGAGGCACCGGCCGCGGCGCCCTCGACCTCAACCGCAGCGACATCGTCGGCAAGACCGGCACCACCAACGATCAGCGCGACGCCTGGTTCTCGGGCTTCAACATGCACCTGGTGACGACCGTCTGGGTCGGCAAGGACGACAATTCGAGTACCGGCGAGTATGGCGCCCAGGCTGCCCTGCCGATCTGGAAGATGTTCATGCGTCCGGCGCTCGAGGGCACGCCGGAAACCGTGCCGGAGCGTCCGGACGACATCGTCACCGCGCGTATCGACCCGGATACCGGCCGACGCCTGCACGACGACCAGCCCGGTGGTATCCAGGAAATATTCCGCAAGGACCATCTGCCCGACTACGAACCGCGGCGCATCGACCAGCAACTGGAGAACAGCAGCGGCTCGCAGGGCACGGGGACTTACGAAGCGATCTTTTGAAGGGTGAGCCGGGCCCGACCCGGCTCGTCCGTGACGTCCGGCGCCGGGGCCGTCCGTACCCCGGCATCGCCCGACGTCGTTCGCCATCAGACATTCACAGGAGCCCGACATGTCGCGGCTGACATGGCCTCGTACGGCCTCGCGCCGATGCGCCGCCCTGGCGCTGCTGGGACTGACGCTGAGTCCGCCGTCGCCGGCGCAGGACTCGCTGTTCTATGCGCCGCCCCAGCCCGGTGACGATGCCCCCGAGTTCAGTGGCCAGGCGGAACTGGGGTACACCCATCTGGCCGGCAACACCGACAGCGAAACCTTGATCGCCAAGGGAAGACTGACCTGGATCACCGACGACAAGTGGACCCACACGCTGCGCGGCGAGACCCGCCAGGTCAAGGAGGACGACTCGGCCAGTGCCGAGCAGTACCTGGTCGCCGGGCGCGAGCGCTACGAGCTCGAGGGGCCGCACTACCTGTTCGGTTTCACGCGCTGGGAAAAGGACCGCTTCAGCGGCTACGACTACCAGTTCACCACCATCATCGGTTACGGCCGCCAGCTCCTCGCGGGGCCGACGCATACCCTGTCGCTCGAGGCCGGCCCCGGCTACCGTCACGACGAGCTGGAAAGCGGCAGCGACGACGATCTGGCGGTGGGCTACGGCGCGCTCGACTACCAGTGGCAGTTCAACGAGGGATCGAGTTTCGAGCAGGAGCTCTCCGTCGAAGGCACCGACACCAACGTCACCACCCGCTCGTTCTCGGCGATCACCGCCCAACTCAATGCCCACCTGGCGCTGCGCCTGTCCCACGAGATCAAGAACAACTCCAACCCCCCGGAAGGCACCGAGTCCGACACCGACCTGACCACCGCCGCCTCGCTGCTCTATCGCTGGTAGTCCGCCGAGCGGCCCCCGAAACGCACCCAGCCGGCACGCGGCCGGCTGGGTGCATGACGCAAAGACAGCAACGGCTCAGCCGCCGTAGACCTCGTCGACGCTGGTGAGCGGATAGTGGGACGGATAGGAGCGCCGCGCCACGCCGGAATCGATCGCCGCCTGGGCCACCGCCGAGGAGACCTCGCCGAGCAACCGGGGATCCAGCGGCGTGGGGATGATGTAACCGCGCCCGAACGTCAGCGACTCGACCTCATAGGCGTCGAGCACCACCTGCGGCACCGGTTCGCGGGCCAGGTCCTTGATGGCATGGACCGCGGCAACTTTCATGGCCTCGTTGATGCAGGTCGCACGCACGTCCAGCGCTCCGCGGAAGATGAACGGGAAGCCCAGCACATTGTTGACCTGGTTGGGGAAGTCGGAACGCCCGGTGGCCATGATCACGTCGTCACGGGTCTCGCGGGCGACGTCGGGATGGATCTCCGGGTCGGGATTGGAGCAGGCGAAGACCACCGGGCTCTCGGCCATCCGGCTCAGTTGCTCCGGCGAGAGCAGATTGGGGCCGGACAGTCCCACGAAGACATCGGCCCCCTCGATCGCCTCGTCGAGGGTCCGCAACGGCGTCTCGGTGGCGAACATCGCCTTGTACTGGTTGAGATCGTCGCGCCCACTGTGAATCACCCCCTTGCGGTCGAGCATGAAGATGTTCTCGGCCCGCGCCCCGCAGGACACCAGCAGCTTCATGCAGGCGATCGCCGCCGAACCCGCGCCCAGACAGACGATGCGCGCTTCCTCGATCGGCTTGCCGGCGATGGCCAGCGCGTTGAGCATGCCCGCTGCGGTGACGATCGCGGTGCCGTGCTGGTCGTCGTGAAAGACCGGAATGTTGCACTGCTCGACCAGCGCGCGCTCGATCTCGAAGCACTCCGGCGCCTTGATGTCCTCGAGGTTGATGCCGCCCCAGGTATCGGCGATGCGCGCCACGGTGTCGATGAACGCCTGCGGGCTCTCGGCATTGACCTCGATGTCCACCGAATTGATGCCGGCGAAACGCTTGAACAGCACGCCCTTGCCTTCCATGACCGGCTTGCTGGCCAGCGGCCCCAGATTGCCCAGGCCGAGGATCGCGCTGCCATCGGAGATCACCGCCACCAGGTTGCCCTTGCCGGTGTAGAGATAGGCATTCTCGGGGTCCCTGGCGATCTCGCGGCACGGCTCCGCCACACCCGGACTGTAGGCCAGCGCGAGATGCTTGGCCGACTCGGTCGGCTTGGTGATCTCGATGGACAGCTTGCCGGGAATGGGTTGGGAATGATAATCCAGTGCCGCTTGTTTCTTGGCGTCGCTCATGCTCGGTATCCGGTCGATCGTGAGGGATGTTCCGGCAAGAATATAGAAAAAAATCCGGCCTCACAACTTGCGCCAAGTCTTTGTCAAAAAAGGATTTTAGCCGGCAGTTTGAAAACGTTTCCAGTTATTCGAAAGGCATTATGGCTGCGCCTTCTTGCATAATACAAAGCTTATCGTGAGCGGATTTTTGACGACCGTTTCGCGCTGCAATGCACAAGAAACGCCCCTTGTCCTGCCAAAAAAACGGCCCCCGATCGGGAGCCTCATCGATGCTTTTCACCCGCTATCACGCCCCGCTATGGAAACGCTGCATAAATGCCTGCGCGAGCGAATCGCTTCGTTGCGTGGTACTCGAAAACTCGCCTAACTTCATGTTATGTCTCGTTTTCTACGTTCCATGCGCCTCGCGCTTCATCCCGCTCGTCGATTTATTCAGCATTTCCCTATCACAGGCTCTCACCGGGCTGTTCGCGATTGCCGCGCTCGAGACGCTCGATGGCCTCGCCGCCACGGCTCGCCAGGGCATCCAGACGGTCGATCTGCTCGTCGAGCCGGGGCAGCGCCTCGCGACGATAACGGGCGACATCGTCGAGCGCGGCCATCACCTCGCTGAACGCTTCCTCCAGGGTCTCGCGATCCAGCGTCGCCTCGGCGGCGCGACTCTGGATCTCCACGCCCTGGCTACGCAGTGCCTTGGCGGTGCCCTTGATCATCGCCGAGGTCGAGCTGTTGAGCGCCTCGACCCGGTCCAGCACCAGACGCTGGTTGGCCAGCGCCATGGCCACGGTGACCGCCACGTTGAGCGCGGCGACGGTGACGTTGATCGCCCGGTCGACCCCGCGCATCAGCTCGCGGTTGTTGCGGATCACTACCTCGAGCGCCAGCACGCCCTGCTGGCTCACCGCCTGCTGCTGCTGGAGATCGACGATCCGCTGACGCAGCGGAAAGAGCAGCTCCTCCTCGATGAAGGCGCGCTGGGCATCCGCCTCGGGGAGCCCGACGATCCGCCGTTCCAGCCGTTCGTCGATCAGCCGTCCCAGCGCGACCTGCCGCGCCAGCCGATCGAGGGTGTCGCGCAGCGAGGCCTGATCGTCGGCCAGGGTCAGGTTGTCGCGGCGCAACATGTCGCGACCGGACTCCAGGTCGTGAATGATTGCATCGAGCGCCTGCTGGGCGTTCTCGAACTTCTGGAAGTAACGCTGCAGCCGGCTACCCACCCCCGGCAGGCGTGCCAGGATGCGATCCAGCCCGCCGTTTTCCAGCGACTGGTGCTGCGGATCGAGCGCGCTCATGCGCTCGCGCAACTGCATCAGCGACTTGGCCACCGGCCCGCCCTCGTCGCCCTGGTGGGCGAGCCGGCGCAACGGCGTCTTGAGCATCTCGCTCTGGCGCGCCGATTCACGCTGCAGGTCGAGGCCCATCTCGTCGACCGTCTGACGCGGGTCTGCCGCGCCGTCCCGGCCGGCGAACAGCACCTCGACGAAGGCATCGGCCTGCGCGGCCAGATCGTCGTCGCTCGCGGTGTCGCCGTCGTGCGCGGCATCGAGCCGTTCGGCGATCTCTTCCACCGGCGGCAGCGCCAGCGGGCGCTCGGAAGAATGGCGGTCTTCGGTCATCGGCGGCTCCTTCCCATGCGGATCCAAGAGGGCGCTTGCAACACAGTCGAACGCAGGCAAGCCAGGGCGACATTGAACGGAAAGGCGCACTGGACTCGCACTCGAGTTTACGACAGCGTCAATGCGCCTTTTACGTCGACCTCCCCCGAGCGATTTCAACGTCGTCGTGGCGCGTGCAGGGCCCGTGGTCGGCCCCGCTCAGGGAGTCCGGCTGTATCGCCCCGCCCCATCGACGAAACGGCGCAGCTCGGCCAGCGCCTGATCGGCGGCGACCGAGGCCTGCGGACGATGCGTCTCGACCCGCGTCAGGGCCACCGCGGCATCGTCGAGGGCGGTCAGCGCGGATTCGTTGCGCGCCGAGAGTTCACGCAGGTGGCGCTCGGTCTGCTCGACGAGTTCCAGGCGTCGCTTCAGCGCCAGGCGCTCGGCCACCGACAACGACTCGCCCTCGCGCGCCAGGCGGCGCTTGACGAAATCGCTGTCGACTTCGGCGACGCCGCGCGCCTGAGTGGCCATGGTATTGAGCGTGTCGACCGCGCCCAGACAGACCTCGCCGACCAGCGAGTGGGCACGCTGGAAGGCCAGCTCTTCCGGGGAAAATCGCGCCCCCAGCACCGCCATCACGTGGTGATAGCGACTGTAGAGACGGTCCGCCTGGACCGCGATATCCTCCCGGGCGGCGTCCATCAACTGGCGCTTGGCATCGGCGATCGCCAGCACCAGGTCGTCGGCATCGGCGGGCGGATGCGCGGGATCGAGGGTCAGAGCGCCCTTCTCACGGGCCTCGCGGGCCTGCTCGGCGCGGCGACCCGCGGCCTGACGGGCGGCCTGGCGCCGCGCCCGGCGCCGCGCCAGCCAGCCCCGGAAGCCCCGCTCCAGCGGCAGTTCCACGGCGATCGCCGCCAGCCCGGCCAGCCAGCCGCCCAGCGACGGGCCGAAGCCGCCCCACAGCGAGGTCAGCCACAGCACGAAAGCCACGAACGGCACCAGCAGCCAGTAGCGAATGATCACCTGCAGGCGGTTGGGATGAGGCTCGGCCAACGCCAGGCGCGGATTCACCATGCCGATCAGAAACCAGGGCAGACAGGTGACGAACAGCCCATAGGCCAGTCCTTGCAAGAATCCCAGCATGCGACACGGACCCGCCGATCAAGGAAGGAACCCCGATTGTAGAGTAAGGCCGGCCTGGCGATAAACCCCGTCACCACGGGCGTCATTCCACGCGCGACCACCACTGCGGCAACAGCCGCGCAACATCGGAGCGGGTGAAGCGGTCGTCGATCAGATGCACCACGCCGCGGTCCTCGGCCGTGCGGATCACCCGACCGGCGGCCTGCACCACCTTCTGCAAGCCGGGATAGAGATAGGCGTAATCGTAGCCCTGGCCGAACAGCCCCTCCAGCCGCCGGCGCAACTGTTCGGTGACCGGGTTGACCTGGGGCAGCCCCAGGGTGGCGACGAAGGCGCCGATCAGCCGCGTGCCGGGCAGATCGACGCCCTCGCCGAACACCCCGCCCAGCACGGCGAAACCGACCCCCCGGCCGTCTTCGACGAAGCGATCGAGAAACGCCTGGCGGGCGGCCTCGTCCATGCGCCGCTGCTGGCACCACACGGGGATGTCGGGGTGCTGCTCGGCGAAACGCGCGGCGACCTGCTCCAGATAGGCGTAACTGCTGAAGAAGGCCAGATAGTTGCCCGGCCGCGCCCGGTACTGCTCGGCCATCAGCGCGCTGATCGGCGCCAGCGAGGCCGGCCGGTCGGCGTAGCGCGTCGAGATGTGTCGCGCGCGATGCACCGCGAGCTGGGTCGCCGAGAACGGTGACGGCGACTCCCGCCACGGCGTCTGCGCCGGCAGGCCGAGCAGGTCGCGATAGTAGCCGGCCGGACTCAACGTCGCCGAGAACAGCACCGTGGCGTGTGCCGCGGCGAAGCGCTCGGCGAGAAACGGCGCCGGCGAGACGTTGCGACAGCACAACCGCGACAGACGACTGCCGCGCCGCCCGTCGCGCAGCGACAGGTCGAACAGCGAATGCGCGCCGAACGACTCGCTCAACCGCGACAGGTGCAGGGCATCCAGGTGAAAGCGCTGCAGATCGGCGTCGCTCTCCGCCGGCTGGGTCTCGGGAGGACGCTCGGCGTAATACTCGCCGATTGCCGCCGTGCAGCGCTGCAGCGCGGCGAGCCACTTCGTCGGCGGTTCGGCCAGCACGCGATAGTCCGCGGCGTCGCCAGCGCCGGGCGTGTCGCCGAGCTCCTCGTGCAGGGTTCGCCACTGGCGATCGAGCGCGTCGAGCGGTCGGCGCAACTCGGTGGGCACCCGGCGCTTGAGCGCCTTCAGTGCGCCCCGGTCGAGCTCGCCGCTGTACATGCCGCGCCCGCGGTCGACCAGGTTGTGCGCCTCGTCGACGAGCAGCACCACCCGCCACTCCTGATCGCGGGTCAGCGCGTAGAGCATGGCGTGCAGGTCGAAGAAGTAGTTGTAGTCGCCGACGACCACGTCGCACCAGCGAGCCATCTCCTGGCCCAGGTAATAGGGGCAGATTCCGTGCGTCGAGGCCACCTCGCGCAGCGCGGCCCGATCCAGCCGGCCGCGCGCCACCGCCGCGTCGCGCGCCGCCGGCAGGCGATCGTAGAAGCCGCTGGCCAACGGGCAGGACTCGCCGTGACAGGCCTTGTCGGGGTGCTCGCAGGCCTTGTCGCGGGCAGTGAGTTCGAGCACCCGCAGTGCCGTCACGTCGGCCTCGTCCGCCTCACCGCCCAGTGTCGTCAGGGCGTCCAGCGCCAGCCGCCGACCGGGGGTCTTGGCGGCGAGGAAGAACAGCCGGTCGAGGCGCTGGCGCGGCAACGCCTTGAGCATCGGAAACAGCGTGCCCAGGGTCTTGCCGATGCCGGTGGGCGCCTGAAGCAGCAGGCCACTGCCGGTCCCCGCCGCCTTGTAGACGCTTTCGGCGAGGTCGCGCTGGCCGGGGCGAAAGTCGGCATGCGGAAAGACGAGTGCCTCGAGGAACGCGTCGCGCCGCCGGCGGTGGGCCTGTTCCTGCTCGGCCCAGGCCATGAAGCGCTGACACTGGGTCTCGAAGAAGCCCCACAGCGTCTCGGCGTCGACGGTCTCGCGCAGCCGCGTCTCGCGCTGGGTGGCGATATCGAAATAGACCAGTGCCAGGGTCAGCGATTCCAGCCCCCGCTCGCGGCACAGCAGCGCGCCGTAGACCTTGACCTGCGCCCAGTGCAACTGGCGGTGATTGTCGGGCATCCGGGTCAGGTCGCCACGGTGGGTCTTGATCTCCTCGAGCTGGTTTGTCGCCGGGTCGTAACCGTCCGCCCGACCGCGCACCTCGAGGGCACCATGGACGCCGACGAGCGGTACCTCGCGCTCGTAGCCGGCGCCGCGACGCGAGGTCACCGTGGCATGCCCGGCGATACCCTCCTGGGCGCTCGGCGAGGGCGTGAAGCGCCGGTCGAGATCGCCGCCACGGGCGGTGAACTCGCACAAGGCCCGCACCGCCACACGGTAGCTCATGCCTCGCCCGCCTCGGCCCAGCGCACGTGACACACCGCCACCGGCATCCCGTGGCGATGGAAGAAGTCCAGCCAGCGCCGCTGGTTGTCCTGCAGCCGATCGCCCGGCCCCTTGACCTCGATCATCCGATAGCGGCCCGCATCGGGCCACAACTGGATCAGGTCCGGCAACCCGGCGCGATTGGCGGTGACGTCGTCGAGCAGCCGCTCGAAGCACAGCCGCAGGTGTGCCGGCGGCAGGCAGGTCAGCGCCTGCTCGAGCAGGGTGTCATCGAGTACCGCCCAATCGACGAAGGGCGAGAGCCGGCCCGCCTTGGCGCGATGATGACGACGGATCGTCTGCCGATAGGTGCCGTCGTCGAGCCGGGCCAGGCAGGCGTCGAACAGTGCCGCCCGACGCTCGCGGAAGTCCGCGCGGCCGAGATCGGCGGGGCCGCTCTGGAAGGGATGGAAGAAGGCCCCGGGCAGCGGCGCGAAGATCGCATCCCAGCAGAGCAGGCCGAACAGTCCGCCGATCAGGGTGTTCTCGACATAATGCACCGGCCCCTCGGGGGTGGCGAGGTGACGCCGCACGGCGAACTCGACCCGGCCCGGCCCCGGCGGCAGCGTCAGATCGAGCCGCACCACCGGCGAGGTAGCTGCCGGCGACGGCCGCGCCAGGCCCAGCCGGCGATGCAGCCGCGGCAGGACGCGGCGCACCTGCTGGCGTTCGGCCTCGCTCTCGGGCGCCTCATGGATCTCGCGGGCCAGGGCCAGCGCCGCCTCGAAACGCTCGAGGCGCTCGAGCATGCGCAGCCGCCGCCCGCGTGCGCCGGGATGGGCGGACTCGGCATAAAGGGTCTCGGCCGCGGTCAGTTCATGGCGACGCTCGGCCTGTTGGGCGAGGCGATAGAGCAGCCGGGCGCGGCGCGCCTCGAGCCAGGGGTTGGCCAGCGCCGTGTCCGGTACGTCGACGCGGATCGTGACGGGCGCTTCCTCGGCGTCGAGTCGTTCGCGGCAGCGCTGCAGATGCAGGTAGGTGTCGATCTCGTCGCGCTGCTGGAAGGCCCGCGAGGCCGGCGAGAAGTCCACCGGCTCGTAGCGGGCCACGCCCAGATCGGCGAGCACGAACTCCGACCAGTCCTGGCGCAGGTTGCCGAAGAACATCAGCCGCAACCGCTCGCCCAGGGCCTCGACGTGCAGCGCGTAGACCGGTTCGTCGTCCAGCCCCCACTCAGGGGGCGTGCGCGGCTCGGTGAACGCCTCGCCGAGTGCCGTGAGCCAGGCGTCCTTGCGCGCCTGACCCAGGCCGAGCGCGGTGAGCCGCTCGCCGAACAGACGCGCGAGCTCGGCCTTGGTCAAGAGCCCGAACAGCGCCTCGAGCGACAACGGCGGGCCCGCCTCGACGAAGCCCCGCTCGATCAGCGGCGCGGCGGCGCTGGGCGTGTCGCCGATCTCCGCATAGCGCAACCGGGAGGCCCGGAACAGCGCCCCCTTGCGCATCGTCATGCGCACCAGCAGCGCCTGCGACGCCTCGGGCAGCGCGGCGAAATCCTCGATGAAGGCGCGCTCGTCGTCCGCGAGCAGATCGGTATAGCGCGTCTCGAGCCAGCGCAGCACGAAACGGAAGTTGTGCAGGTAATAGAGTGGGTCGTCGAGCGTGGGGCGGGCCATGGATCACCCGGAGGGTACTGGATGGGCATCCATGGTACAGAGCGCGCGGGCCGGCGACAATCGCCGGCCCGCCTGGTGCCTGAAAAGGCCTTCGTTCAGGGCTGCAGATCGGGGTTCAGGGTATAGGTGCCGGTGACCGTGGCCTGGCCGAGGATATGCCCCTGCATGGCGCCCAGCGCCTCGTCGCCGGTGAACTCGCCCTTGAGATCCAGCGCCTCGACGTCCAGCGCATAGACGGTGAAGCGATAACGGTGGATCAACTCGTCGTTCCATGGCGGGCAGGGTCCATCATAGCCCCCGTAGGTGCCTTCCATGTCCGGGTCGCCGGCGAGGAAGCCGGTGAAGCCGTTGACCCCTTCCAGTCCCAGCGAACTCTTGCCGGGCGGCTTGCCCCGGGGCGTGACGCCGTTGGCGGCCTCGCCCTCGTCGATGCGATGGGTGCCGGCGGGCACGTTGACCAGCACCCAGTGGTAGAAGTCCACCCGCGACAGGCTCTCGGGAAGGGTCTTGCCCTCCTGATTGGCATCGGTCGCGTCGCCGGGCACGTCGGGGTCGCAGACGATCACCGCAAAGCTCTGGGTGCCCTGGGGAATCTCCGTCCAGTGGAGCGCCGGATTGTGGTTGGGCCCCAGCGTCATCGGCTCCCCGTCGCCGGGCACGCCGAAGGCGAATGTCCGGGGGATCGGCTGTCCATTCTCGATACCCTTGACGGTCAGTTTCATCATCACCTCCATGGCTCGATGGATAATCGCGTATCAGCCTAGCGTAGCCGTCGGGATGCGGGCCAGGTTTCCCGGCCGCGACGGTGGTACGCTCGCGGTTCCGCTGCCGAGAAAGCGCACCCGCCATGAACGTCACAGACCTGCTCGCCCAGACCGCCAGCCACGCCTGGCATCAAAGCCTGGCCCGGTTGATCCGCGATGCCTCGGGCAGCGGCTTTCCCGCCCTGCTGGAACACAGTCTGCGTGAGCACATCGGCTTCGACTCGATCCTGATCAACACCTACAAGGGGCACCACCGGCCACTGCTGATCCACGACGACTACCCGCCGGAGCGTCGCGAGCAGGACATCGAGCGATACCTGAGCGAGGCCTACCTGCTCGATCCCATCTTCACCGCCGTGCGTCGCGGCCTCGACGGCGGCGCGCACCGCCTGCGCGAACTCGCCCCGGACCGTTTCGAGGCCAGCGACTATTACCACCGCTATTATCGCGCGCTGGGCCTGGGCGACGAGGTGGGGCTGTTCGCCCGGGTCGCCGAGGACGTGGTGATGGTGGTGTCGCTGGGTTTTCGCCACGACGCCACGCCCCTGACCCGGCGCGGCCTGCTGGCATTGCGCCACATCGCCCCGGTCGTCGAGACGTTGCTCGGCGAGTACTGGCACTGGCAGGCCGGCCAGTTCCAGGAACGACTGGACGCCCAGGCACCGGTGGAGGCCGCCTTCGCCAGCTTCGGCCAGGGCCAGCTCACCGCCCGCGAGCAGGAGATCGTCCGGCTGCTGCTGGCCGGCCACTCGACCAAGTCGGCGGCCCGCGAACTGGGTATCAGCGACGGCACCGTCAAGGTCCACCGCAAGCACCTCTACCAGCGCCTCGACGTCTCCAGCCAGTCGCAGCTGTTCCGGCTGTTCCTCGATCACGTGGCACTGGTCTCGCGGCGGCAGGCGGACACCCCGGAGCCCCCCTCCTGACCCCAGAAAAGCCGACCCCCGGTTGCGACGTCGGCGGCCGGCAAGCGACATGGCAGGGCATGACGATACGGTGTTGACTCAGGGCACCAGCGACAGCCACACCGTCTTGAGCTCGGAATACTCCTCCAGCGAGTGATGCGACTTGTCGCGGCCGTTGCCCGACTGCTTGACGCCGCCGAACGGCACCGTCTGGTCCATCCCCGCCCAGTTGTTGACGAACACCTGCCCCGACTCGAGACGCCGCGACACCCGCATGATGCGGTCGATGTCCTGGCTCCAGACCCCGGCCGCCAGGCCGTACTCGCTGTCGTTGGCCAGCCGCACGGCCTCTTCCTCGCTGTCGAAGCCGAACACCGCCAGCACCGGGCCGAAGATCTCCTCGCGGCCGATCGCCATCTGCGGGGTGACGCCGTCGAACACCGTCGGCGCGATGAACAGCCCCGGCCCCTCGGCGGCCGAGTCGCTGCCGGTACGCAGGGTCGCGCCCTCCTCGACGCCACGGCGGATGTAGTCGCGCACTCGCTCATACTGGGTGCGGTCGACCATGGCGCCCATGAAGCTCGCCGGGTCGAGCGGATCGCCGGGCTGCATGCTCTCGGCGGCGGCGAGCAGCTTGTCGACGACGGCCTCGCGGATCGAATTCTCGACCAGCAGCCGGGAGCCGGCGATGCACACCTCGCCCTGGTTGTGGAAGATCGCCTCGGCGGCGTGACGGGCCACGGCGTCGAGGTCCTTGCAGTCGGCGAAGACCAGATTGGGACTCTTGCCGCCGCACTCGAGATACACCCGCTTCAGGTTCGACTGGCCGGCGTACTGCATCAGTTGCTTGCCCACCCCGGTGGAGCCGGTGAAGGCCAGGCAGTCGACGTCCATGGACAGCGCCAGGGCCTTGCCCACGGTGTGGCCGAAGCCGGGCAACACCTGGAAGACGCCCCGCGGCAGGCCGGCCTCCTTGGCCAGCTGGGCGAGGCGCAACGCGGAGAGCGGCGACTTCTCGGAGGGCTTGAGGATCACGCTGTTGCCGGCGGCCAGCGCCGGGGCGATCTTCCAGGCGGTCATCATCAGCGGGAAGTTCCACGGCACGATCGAGGCGACCACCCCGAGCGGCTCGCGCAGGACCAGGCCGAGGGCGTCCTCGCCGGTGGGCGCGACCTCGCCGTAGAGCTTGTCGATCGACTCGGCGTGGTGGCGCAGGCAGCCGATGGCGCCGGCCATGTCACCCAGCGAGCTGGCGATCGGCTTGCCCATGTCGAGGGTGTCGAGCAGCGCCAGTTCGTTCTTGTGCTGCTCCATCAGCGCGGCCAGGCGCAGCAGCACCGCCTTGCGCTCGCCCGGGGCGCGCCGCGACCAGCCACCCTCGGCGAAGGCACGCCGTGCATGGGCCACCGCCACCTCGGCGTCGGCGGCGTCACAACTGGCCACCTCGGCGAGAGTCTCACCGGTGGCCGGGTTGACGGTGGCGAAGGTCTCGCCGCTCACCGCCGCGACGAAGGCGTCGTCGACGAAGGCGCGGGTCTCGAAGGTCAGGTCGCCGGCCAGGCGCTGCCAGTCGGCGTGGGTCAGTGCGTTACTCATCGGTCGTTTCTCCCGCTCGGTAATCGGTCTGCTTTCACCCGTTACCCAGCGATAAGGGGCGCCGGGGGCAAACCGAAGCGAGGGTCTTTTGCCAAGGAGGGCAAAAGTAGCGCCCAGGGACGGGTTTACAGCGCCCTCGCGAAGGCTTGCCGACGGACAGCCCTAGTGAAAGGGCACCTTAACTCGCTACACCAGCGCGACTGAGCAGGGCGTCGGCCAGCACCTGGCAACCCTGCCCGCAGTGCTCGGGAGTGGCGTACTCGGCCTCGTTGTGACTGATGCCGTCGCGGCAGGGCACGAAGATCATCGCCGTGGGCGCGACACGCGAGACGTAGACCGAGTCGTGGCCGGCGCCGCTGAGCATGCGCCGGTAGGCGAAGCCGCGCTCGCGGGTCGCCGTTTCGACGGCCTCGACGCAGTCGGCATCGAAATGGACCACCGGCGACTTCCAGAGGCGCTCATGGCCGACGGTCACGCCGAAGCTCTCGCCGCAGGCCGCCAGCTCCTGCACGAAGCGCTGCTCGAGGGCGTCGAGTTCGGTCTCGTCGACATGGCGCAGGTCGACGGTCAGATGCACCTCGCCGGGAATCACGTTACGCGAACTCTGGGGGATCTCGAGGCGGCCACAGGTCACCCGGGTGTGGCCGCTGGCGTCGTTCAGGGCGTGGCTCTGCAGACGGTCGATCAGCCGCGCGGCGGCGGCCAGGGCGTCGTGGCGCAGGGCCATTGGCGTGGGCCCGGCGTGGGCGGCCTGCCCCATGAAGGTGACATCGTACCAGCGCATGCCCTGCACGCCGGCGACCACGCCGATGCTCTCGTTCGCCGCCTCGAGCACCGGGCCCTGCTCGATGTGCAACTCGAAGAAGCTATCGAGACGCGGCTGGCCCACCGGCATGTCGCCGGCGAAGCCGCTCGCTTCCAGCGCCTCGCCGAAGGTCACGCCGTCACGGTCGGTACGGGCCAGGGTCGATTCGACGCTGAACTCGCCGGCGTAGGTCCCCGAGGCGACCATCGCCGGCGCGAAGCGGCTGCCCTCCTCGTTGGTCCACACCACCAGCTCCAGTGGCCGCTGGGTGACGATGCCGCGCTCGTCGAGGGCGCGGAAAACCTCGAGCCCGGCCAGCACGCCGAGAATGCCGTCGAAGCGTCCACCCTTGGGCTGGGTGTCGAGATGGCTGCCGGTGGCGACGGGATCGAGATCGGCACGGCGCCCCTCACGGCGGATGAACAGGTTGCCGACCCGGTCGACGCGCCAGCGGCAGCCCAGCGCCTCGCACCAGTCGAGCAGTTTCCGGCGCCCGGCGGCGTCTTCGTCGGTCAGCGCCAGCCGACAATTGCCGCCGTTCTCGGTGGGGCCGATCTCGGCCATGGCCATCAGCGACTCCCAGAGTCGCTGGGTATCGATGGCGACTCGCATCATGTCGTCCTCGCGTTGTTGTTGGCGTGTCCATCGACGATAGGCGGGGGCGAGGATCCCCGATATACCCCAATCGGGATATGTCGCCGGCCTGATGGAAGTCGCTAGTCTCGCGGGTGATCCGGCTGTGACATCAGCCCATCACCGACAACAAGAGGCCCCGCCATGAGCAACACCCTCGATAGCGCCAGCGCCCGCGAGCTGTGGCAGAAGGACAAGGACCATTTCATTCACCCCTTCACCGACTTCAGCGTGTTCAAGGAGCAGGGGTGTGACCTGATCACCGAAAGCGAGGGCATCCACGTCCAGGACGCCCACGGCAATCGCTTCATCGACGGTATCGCCGGGCTATGGTGCGTCAACGTCGGCCACGGCCGGGCCGAGATCGGCGAAGCGATGGCCGAACAGGCCACCCGCATGGCCTACTTCTCGACCTTCAACAACCTTTCCAACGCGCCGGCGGCGGAACTGGCCGCCAAGCTCGCCGAGCTGGCGCCCGCGCACCTCAACCACGTCTTCTACAGCTGCGGCGGCTCGGCGGCCAACGACGCCACCATCCGCCTGGTGCACTACTACTTCAACCGCCTCGGCAAGCCGGCCAAGAAGCGCATCCTGTCGCGCAACAACGCCTACCATGGCACCACCTACATGGCCGCCACCCTGACCGGCATCGCCAGCAACAACTGGGACTTCGACACCCTCGATCACCTGGTCACCCACTTGAGCGAGGCCAACTGCTACCGCCGCCCCGCGGGGATGAGTGAAGCCGAGTACTGCGATCACCTGGTCCAGGAGTTCGAGGACACCGTCGCCGAGATCGGCGCCGACAACATCGCCGCCTTCATCGCCGAGCCGATCATGGGCGCCGGCGGCGTCCTGGTCGCCCCGCGCGGTTACCATGCGCGCATGCAGGCGGTGTGCCGGGCCAACGACATCCTCTACATCGCCGACGAGGTGGTCACCGGCTTCGGCCGCCTGGGCCACTTCTTCGCTTCCGAGACGGTATTCGAGACCCAGCCCGACATCATCAACTGCGCCAAGGGGCTGTCGTCGGGCTATGCGCCGCTGGGCGCGACGCTGATCTCCGACGACCTCTACGCGGTGCTGTCCACCCCGCAGGGGCCGGGCGGCGTGCTGAGCACCGGCTTCACCTACTCCGGCCACCCGGTGAGCTGCGCGGCGGCACTCAAGAACATCGAGATCATCGAACGCGAGGCGATCTGCGAGAATGTCCGCGCGGTGGGCCCCTATCTCGAGGAACGTCTGAAATCGCTGTCACACCATGCCACCGTGGGCGACGTGCGCGGCAGCCATTTCATGATGTGTCTCGAGAACGTCGCCGACAAGACGACCAAGGCGCTGCTGCCGGTCGAGGCACGGGTCGGCGACCGGGTGGCCTTCGAAGCCCAGAAACGCGGCCTGATCATTCGTCCGGTAGGCCATCTCAACATCGTTTCGCCGCCGCTGATCTGGAGCCGCGAGGTGGTCGACGAGGTGGTGGCGATCCTCGACGCGGCGCTGGCCGCGACGACCGAGACTCTCCAGGCCGACGGCTACCTGTAACCCCGCCGGGCCCCACGGGCCCGGCTGGCTCCGCTCTCTCAACAACGACAAGACGAGGCAACCATGGACACTTACGGACTCTGGAGCCTGTTTCCGACCTTGATCGTGCTGGTCATGGCGCTCATCACCCGTCGCACCATCGAGTCGCTGATGACCGGCGCCCTGGTGGGCATGCTGATGCTCGACCCGACCCGCGTGGTCAGCCAGACCTCCGATACCCTGCTCACGGTGCTCGGCAACGACACCGTGACCTGGATCATCCTGGTCTGCGGGCTGTTCGGCAGCCTGATCGCGCTGCTGGTCCGCACCGGC
This sequence comes from Modicisalibacter sp. MOD 31.J, assembly GCF_020147985.1. Lineage (NCBI taxonomy): Bacteria > Pseudomonadati > Pseudomonadota > Gammaproteobacteria > Oceanospirillales > Halomonadaceae > Modicisalibacter > Modicisalibacter sp. MOD 31.J. Next base: position 94,052 of record NZ_JAGXFF010000005.1, read on the forward strand.
GGCGTACTGGCCTTCGGCGACGTGATGACGCGGCGCATCAACGGGCGTCGCCAGGGGCTGCTGGCCACCTGGGTACTGGGGCTGGTGATCTTCGTCGACGACTACCTCAACGCCCTGGCGATCAGTGCCTCGATGAAGAAGATCACCGACCGCTTCAAGGTCTCGCGGGAAATGCTCGCCTACATCGTCGACTCGACCGCCGCGCCGATCTGCATCCTGGTGCCCTTCTCCACCTGGGCGGTGTTCTTCGCCGGCCTGCTCGAGGACAACGGCACCACCGGCAACGGCATGGGGCTCTATATCCAGTCGATCCCCTACATGTTCTACGCCTGGATCGCCGCCGCGGTGGTGCCCCTGGTGGCACTGGGCTGGGTCCCCGCCATCGGCCCGATGAAGACCGCCGAGGCCCGCGCCGCAGGCGGCCAGGTGATGCCCGACGGCGCCGAGGAGAATGCCCTGGAGATCGAGGACGAGGGCCAGCGCCGACCGCACCTGCTCAACTTCCTGCTGCCCATCGCCAGCCTGATCTTCTTCACCTGGTACTTCGACATCGACATCCTGCGCGGAGTGATCGTGGCCCTGGCGGTGACCCTGGTACTGATCTTCAGCCAGCGTCTGATGAGCTTCAACGCCACCTTCGATACCGCGCTGGACGGCTTCAAGTCGATGCTGATGCCGCTGGGCACGCTGATCGCCGGCTTCGTGCTCAAGGAGGTCAACGACGGCCTGGGCCTCACCGACTTCGTCATCGCCACGGTCCAGCCGCTGATGACGCCGGGCTTGCTGCCGGCGGTGGTCTTCGTGACCATGGCCTTCCTGGCCTTCGCCACCGCATCATTCTGGGGCCTGTTCGCCGTGGCCATGCCCATCGTGCTTCCGCTGGCCGTCAGCGTCGACGCCGACATGCCACTCGTGGTGGGGGCACTGATCTCGGCCAGCGCCTTCGGCAGCCACGCCTGCTTCTACGGCGATTCCACGGTACTCTCGGCGCAGGGCAGCGGCTGCACGCCGATGGCCCACGCCCTGACCCAGCTCCCCTACGCGCTGATTGCCGCCGCCCTGGCAACGCTGGTATTCCTGGCGGCAGGCTATCTCTGAGGTTCGTCATGCCCATCGCGACTATCGAGCGTCACTCCTCCACTCCCGCCGAACTGGGCTTTCGCATGCCCGCCGAGTTCGCCCCGCATGACGCCTGCTGGATGCTCTGGCCGCAGCGGCCCGACAACTGGCGCTACGGCGCCAAGCCGGCCCAGGCCGCGTTCGTCGCCGTGGCCCGGGCGATCGCCGAGAGCGAGACGGTGTTCGTCGGCGTCAACGACGACCAGTACGAGAATGCCCGCAACCAGCTACCGAGTCACATCCGGGTGATCGAACTCTCCAGCAACGACGCCTGGATGCGCGATGTCGGCCCGACCTTTCTGACCCATCCGGACGGCCGGCTGGCGATGGTCGACTGGGAGTTCAACGCCTGGGGCGGGCTCGACGGCGGGCTCTACTTCCCCTGGGACAAGGATCGCCGCATCCGTCAGAAGATCGCCGAGATCCTCGGCATCGAGCGCTTCATCTCCCCGCTGGTGGTCGAGGGCGGGGCGCTCCACGTCGACGGCGAAGGAACCCTGATCACCACCGAGGAGTGCCTGCTCAACCCCAACCGCAATCCCGATCGCGACCGCGCCGAGATCGAACGGCGACTGTGCGCCTACCTGGGCGTCGAGACGGTGATCTGGCTGCCCCGGGGGTGCTTCCAGGACGAGACCGACGGCCACGTCGACAACCTGTGCTGTTTCGTCGCCCCCGGCGAAGTGGCGCTGACCTGGACCGACGACGTGAACGACCCGCAGCACGCCATCTCCCGCGAGGCACTGGCGGTCCTCGAGGCCGCCACCGACGCCCGCGGGCGCCGTCTGACGGTGCACAAGCTGCCGATGCCCGGGCCACTGGCGATCGCCGAGTCGGAAGCCAGCGGCGTCGACCGGCTGTCGAGCTCGCGGCCGCGCCAGCCGGGCGACCGCATGGCCGGTTCCTATGTCAACTTCTACATCGGCAACTCGGTGGTGGTGATGCCCAAGCTCGATCCGCTCCACGACGACACGGCGCGGGCGATCCTCGAGGGGCTGTTTCCGGGGCGCCGGATCGTCGCCATCGACGCCCGCGAGATCCTGCTCGGCGGCGGCAACATCCACTGCATCACCCAGCAGCAGCCGGCCGCCGCACCGCGATCCGAGGCCTAACGGCAGACGCTGAAGCCGCGCATGGCCAGATGAAAGTGATTGGCGTGGGCGGCGTTGTAGTCCGGCCCCAGCACCGTGCCGAAGACGTCGCAGGCGCCGTCGTGGGCACGTTTCAGGAACTCGCCCGCGGCAGCGTCACCGTCCCAGTCGTCGAGCAGCGTGATGCGCCGGCCGTCGGCCAGCCGAAAGGCGGCGACATCCAGGGCATTGGCGCTGGCGTGGGCGCTGCGTCGCGCGTTCTTGCGATGGTAGATGTTGCGACAGGCGAAGCTGCCGTAGTGCTCGACCCGGGTCACGGGCTCGCCGAACAACGCCTGCGCGGCGGGCTGCAGGCGCTGACGCTCGAACATCAGCCAGGCCACCGCCAGCGGGCAGCTGGCCACGAAGCTGCGGTTGAACGCCACGCTGCTGCGGCGCAGACGAACCACGTTGCGCAGCGGGCACCCTTCGACCGGGGTGTAATCGGCCAGCGGCGTGTAGTCGAGTGAGCCGGGTGAGTCGAACGACGCCGAGGCCCGGGAGAGCACCGCCCGGCAGGCGTCCTTGTCGTCGGCCAGCCGCCCGAGCTTCCAGCGCGTCACCGGGGTCAAGGGGTCCTCGATGCGTAACGCGGCGAACGGATTCCATTCGCGCGGCACCTGCCAGAGGCCCTTGTCGACGGCGACACCCGCCGCGATGAACACGATCGCGATCACCTCGCGCGGCAATAGTCGCATGGCCTCCCTGCCTGTCACCGGTCGCTTGGTTCAGCGTAGTCGGCTGAGTAACGAACGGGAAACCTCCGCGATGCGGGGCACGAGACACCCCCGCATCGGCGCCCGATACGCTGACGGCCCGGACACGCGTCTTACTGTTTGACGATCCACGCGTGGGCTGGATCGTTCTGGAACTTCCATTCCCGCTTGGGGCCGGCCATCACGTTGAGGTAGTAGAGCTCGTAGCCGTGCGCCGCTCCCACCGGATGGTAGCCGCGGGGCACCATCACCACGCAGCCATCCTCCACTGCCATGGTCTCGTCCAGCGAGCGGTCATCGGTGTAGACCCGCTGGAAGGCAAACCCCTGGCAAGGATTGAGGCGATGGTAGTAGGTCTCCTCGAGTATCGACTCTTCGGGGAGGTTGTCGACGTCATGCTTGTGCGGTGGATAGCTCGACCAGTTGCCGTCCGGCGTGTAGACCTCGACCACCAGCAGGCTGTCGGCCGGCTCGGTCTCGGGCAGCACGTCCTGAATATGTCGTGTGTTGGTGCCGCTGCCCCGAGTGCTGCGCTTGATCCGATCCGGAGTGATCAACCGCGCGCCATGGTTACCGTGACCGGGTGCGCTACAGACCGCCAGTTGCATGTCGGTGGTTGCCTCGACGCTGAAGCCCACCCCGTTGGGCAGGTAGACGGCATAGGGCGGAATCTTTTCGAAGATGTCCATGCGCTCGCCGATATCCTCCCAGCGCGCCTCACCACCGGTCACGGTGGCACGGCCGGACAGCAGCACCAGGCAGTGTTCGCGATCGCCGGTGTCACCCTCGATACGCTGTCCCGCCTTCAGATCGTGGACGCGGAAGCCGACATGGTCCCAGCCGGCGGATTCGGGGGTCACTTCGAGCACTTTGCCCTGCTCGTCGGGTTGTTGGGGGCGAACCAGAAGCGAAGTCATCATGCCCTCCTGACTGACGTTCGGTGTATCAATCGATCTCGTCCAACGCGACGCGGCGGCCCTGGCGCAACGACCGCTCGGCGGCCTCCGCGAGACGCAGCGCCTGCAGGCCGTCTTCGGCCGTGGTCAGGGCGTCGCGCTTCTCCCGCCAGGCGGCGACGAAATCGGCGATCTCGTTGCGGTAGGCAGTCGCATAGCGCTCGAGGAAGAACCAGTGCGGCGTTTCCTCGACCTGACCGGCCTCGCCGGTGAAGCGCAGCCGGGTGTCGGTTTCGTTCTGCGCCTGGAGCATGCCGGCACTGCCGAATGCCTCGATGCGCTGATCGTAGCCATAGCAGGCACGCCGCGAGTTGCCGATATGACACAGCCGGCCGCTGGCGGTAGTCAGCGTGACCATCGCCGTGTCGATGTCGCCCGCTGCACCGATCGCCGGATCGATCAGGCAACTGCCGGCGGCGTCGACGTGGGTGATCGCCTCGCCGAGCAACCAGCGCGCCATGTCGAAGTCATGAATGGTCATGTCCCGGAACAACCCGCCGGACGCGGCGACATACTCGGCCGGCGGTGGCGCCGGGTCACGGCTGGTGATGCTCAATGTCTCGAGGGTGCCGATACGCCCGCCGGCCACCGCCCGCTGAAGGGCCGCGAACTGCGGATCGTGACGGCGATTGAAGCCCAGCGCGCAAGTCACCGGGTGCGCGGCCAGCACGGCCAGTGCCGCACGCGTGCGCTCCAGGTCGAGGGCGATCGGTTTCTCGCAGAGAATCGCCTTGCCGGCACGCGCGGCGCGCTCCAGGTAGTCGGCGTGGGTCGGCGTACTCGAGGCGATCAGCACGGCGTCGATACCGGCGTCTGCGAACACCGCGTCTACCGGCAAGGCGCGACTGCCGAACTGGTCGGCCAGCGCCTCTGCCGCAGCCGACTGCGCGTCGGCGACGGCGGCCAGAGAGACCTGAGGGTGGGCGTCGATGGCGGCCGCGTGCACCTTGCCGATGCGTCCGGCGCCGATCAGAGCGAGTTTCATGCGGGCTCCTTGGTCGTGGAATTCATGCGCGGTCGGATCGATCGCGGTCATCGCGGTCGGCGGCCTTGTCCCGCCGGACGCCGAGGGCGATCGCCAGACTCTGGGTCAGGCACAACGAGGCGGTCAGACCGCGAAAGCTCTTCACCTCCGCCTCCAGCACCACCAGCGCCACGTCGGCCGACCGCGCCAGTGGACTGAGATTCGAATCGGTGATCGCCACCACCGGAACCCCGCGCTGGCGTGCCTCGGCGGCGGCCTGCCGGGTTTCCTCCGCATAAGGGGATAAACTCACCGCCAGCAGCGCATCGCGGGGCCCCACCGCTTTCATCTGCTCGCCGTGCATGCCACCCAGGCCATCGACGAGCACGGCGCGCTTGTCGATGTGGTGCAACGCATAGGTGATGTAACTGGCCACCACGAAGCTGCGTCGCGCGCCCAGCACATGCACGATCTCCGCGCCGTCGAGAATATCCAGCGCGCGCTCCAGATCACGCGGGTCGATACGACTCGGCAGGGCCTCGAGCGCGTCGCGATTGGCTTCGGCGAACTCCCACAACAACTGTGTGCTGTCGGGGGTCTCGCCGGTCGCCGAGCGCACCGCGCGGATGCGCTCGGCGTAATTGGGCAGCTCGTTGACCAGGCGTGCGCGGAACAGCTCCTGCATTTCCGAGAAGCCCTTGAAGCCGAAGCTGTTGGCGAAACGGATCAGCGTCGACGGTGTCACCCCGGCCTGATCGGCCAGCTTGGCCACGGTGGCGAAAGCCACTTCCTGGGGATGGTCGAGCAGGAACCGGGCCGTCTGCTGAAGACGACGGCTCAAGGAGCCATAGCCCTCGGTGATGCGCGCTTCGAGTTCGGCGAAGTTCTGGGGAGTCATTGAGCGTCCTCGGACGACCGCGGGGTCCACCGGGTCGCGATGCGTGGATGATGGGATGAGGCTAGGCGCCATGGAATAAAAATTCCACATATACCAAAGTATAGAATAAAAAGTTTGTTATCAGCGATTCTGGAATCTAGATTTCATTTCAGCGTGCGGGACATGCCTCTCGCCCACTCAACGACAACGACAAAGAGGATTGCGCCATGCCAACTCTCACCCGACGTATCGCCGGCTCGCTCGCCACCACGCTGCTGCTCTCGCTACCGGCGCTGCCGGCCCTGGCCCAGGACTCCCCTCATCGCTTCGTCATGGTGACTCACGGGGTTCCCTCCGATCCCTTCTGGACGGTCGTCAAGAACGGCGCCGAAGCGGCGGCCGACGAGGTCGGCGCCGAGCTCGAATACCGCGCGCCATCGACCTTCGACATGGCCAAGATGCAGCAGCTCGCCGAGGCCGCAGTGGCCTCGGATCCCGATGGTTTGATCCTCTCCTTCACCGACGAGGACGCCCTCGGCAAGGTGGTACGCGAGGCGACCGACAACGGTATCCCGGTCATCACCATCAACTCCGGCGGCGACCTGTCGAAACAGTACGGGGCGCTGTTGCACGTCGGCCAGAGTGAATACGAGGCGGGCCAACGCGCCGCCGAGAAAATGCAGGAGATGGGCGTCGAGAAAGGCCTCTGCGTCAACCACGAGCAGGGCAACCAGGGCCTCGATCAGCGCTGTGAAGGCTTCATCAGCAGCTTCGACGGCAACGCCGATCAACTGGCGACTTCCCACGACCCCACCGAGATCCGCAACGCCATCGTCGCCTACCTCAACCAACATCGTGACATCGATGGCATCCTCACCCTCGGCTCGCTAACCGCCGACCCCATGATCCAGGCCATGCAGGACCAGGGCGCCACCGATCAGTTCGTGCTCGGAACCTTCGATCTCTCCCCGATCATTCTCGAGGCCGTCGACGCCGGCGAACTGGACTTTGCCATCGACCAGCAGCAATACCTGCAGGGCTACCTGCCGGTGATCTTCCTCGAGCAATACGCCGAACACGGACTGATGCCCGCCGGCGATGTCGCCACCGGCCCGGCCTTCGTCACCCAGGAAAACGCCGCCCAGGTCATCGAGTTGAGCAAGCAGGGCATCCGCTGAACCCTATCGGGGCCCGGCGGCAAGCCGGGCCCGGGAGAGACTTCCATGAACACCATGACGCAGACCCGCTCGCCGAACGGGGACGATGAGCGCATCACCGCCATTCCTTTCTGGAAGAAGGCGCTGAGACGACCCGAGCTGGGCGCCGTGGCCGGCACCATCCTGGTCATCGCCTTCTTCCTGGTCGCGGCCAGCGGCACCGGCATGTTCACCCCGGCGGGGATCATGAACTTCCTCGAGGTATCGGCCCAGCTCGGTATCCTCGCCACCGCCGCCGCACTGCTCATGATCGGCGGTGAATTCGACCTGTCGATCGGCTCGATGGTCGGCCTGGCCGGCATCGTCATCGCCATTCCCACCATGGAATACGGCTGGCCGCTGTGGGCCGCCCTGTTGCTGGCCTTTGCCTGCGCCGTGTTGGTCGGCTGGATCAACGGCTACCTGGTCAACCGCACGGGATTGCCGTCCTTCATCGTCACACTGGCCTTCCTGTTCATCCTGCGTGGCCTGGCCATCGGCCTCAGCCGGCTGCTCACCGGTCGTACACAGATCGGCGGCATCGCCGAGCGCATCCCCGGCGACTGGTTCGCGGCGCTGTTCTCCGGCGAAGTCGGCAGCGGCCTGTTCGCCTGGCTGGCGACGCACGGCTGGATCGGCACCAACTTCGCCGGCAACCCGGTGGTGACCGGTATCCCGGTTTCGATCGTCTGGTGGCTGGCGCTCACCGCCATCGCCACCTGGGTGCTGCTGTGCACCCCCTACGGCAACTGGATCTTCGCCAGCGGCGGCGACGCCAACGCGGCGCGCAACTCGGGCGTTCCGGTTCGCCGGGTGAAGATATCGCTGTTCATATTCACGGCCCTGTCGGCGACGGTCTTCGCCAGCCTCCAGGTCATGGACACGGGCTCGGCGGACACCATTCGTGGTCTGCTCAAGGAGCTCGAGGCGATCATCGCCGTGGTCATCGGCGGCGCCCTGCTGACCGGCGGTTACGGCTCGGCGATCGGCGCGGCCCTGGGCGCGTTGATCTTCGGCATGGTGCAGATGGGCATTTTCTACACCGGCGTCAATACCGACTGGTTCAAGGTATTCCTCGGCGTGATGCTGCTGGTGGCCGTGCTCTTCAACAACTTCGTGCGCAAGAAGGCGATGGAGTCCAAATGATGAGCGAATCCCTTCCCATGATCGAGATGCGCAACGTCAGCAAGCATTTCGGCAACGTCATCGCCCTGAACGACATCTCGTTGAAGGTGCACGCCGGCGAAGTCATGTGTCTGCTGGGCGACAACGGCGCCGGCAAGTCCACGTTGATCAAGACCCTATCGGGCGTGCACAAGCCAAGCCATGGCCAGATGTTCGTCGAAGGCCGGGAGATCCGCTTCAAGTCGCCCGCCTACGCGCTGGATGCCGGTATCGCCACCGTCTTCCAGGATCTGGCGATGATTCCCCTGATGTCGATCACCCGCAACTTCTTCATGGGCCGAGAACCGACCGTCGGCTGGGGGCCTTTCAAGCGTATCGACTGGCACTACGCCGACCGGATCGCCATGGCCGAGATGGCCAAGATCGGCATCGACGTGCGAGACCCCAGCCAGCCGGTGGGTACGCTCTCCGGTGGCGAGCGCCAGTGCGTGGCGATCGCCCGGGCCGTCTACTTCGGGGCCAAGGTGCTGATCCTCGACGAGCCGACCTCGGCACTGGGCGTCAAGCAGGCCTCGGTGGTGTTGCGCTACATCGCCAAGGCCCGCGCCGACGGCCTGGCGGTGATATTCATCACCCATAACGTACACCACGCCTACCCGGTGGCGGACGCCTTCACCCTGCTCAAGCGCGGCTCCAGTCTGGGCACCTTCCGCAAGGACGCGATCAGCCGCGAGGAGGTCCTCAACATGATGGCCGGTGGCGCCGAACTGGAAAGCCTCGACGCCGAGCTGGCCGAATTCCAGCGTGACCAGGAAGCCGCCTCGGATTCGTCGGCCTCATCCGCTGCCCATCCGGGCAACGGAACGCCTCTGACCAGCGGCTGAGGAACGCCCCATGCAGTCACTCAACATCGGCCTGATCGGTACCGGCTACATGGGCAAGGCCCATGCCGTCGCCCTGCATGCGGCACCGCGCGTCTTCGCCCTGTCGGCGCACCCGGTCTGCGATCTGCTCGCCGACGTCGACCCCGAACTGGCGAGCCGCAAGGCACGCGAACTGGGCTTCGCCCGAGCCACCGGGGACTGGCAGGCCCTGGTCGCCGACCCGGCCATCGACGTGGTGGACATCTGCGCCCCCAACTTCCTGCACCAGGAGATGGCACTTGCCGCGATCGCTCACGGCAAGCACGTCTACGCGGAAAAACCGTTGGCCCTGAGCGCCGCCGGGGCACGGGAGATGGCCGAGGCCGCCGAACGCCGGGGGGTCAAGACCCTGGTGGGTTTCAACTATATCCGCAACCCGGCGACCTGCCTGGCCCGGGAGATCATCGCCAGCGGCGAGATCGGGGAACTCGTTCACTTCCGGGGCCGCCACGATGAAGACTACCTGGCCGACCCCGAACTGCCCCACGGCTGGCGCACACGCCGCGCCACCGCGGGCGCCGGAGCGCTGGGCGATCTCGGCGCTCACATCCTCAACCTCGCCGAATATCTCACCGGGCGACGCATCGTCGCCGTCTGCGGTGACTTGCAGACCCTGATCGTGCAACGCCCCTCGCCGCAAGGCACGGACACGGCACGTGTCGAGAACGACGATCAGGCTCAGGCCCTGCTGCGCTTCGAGGGCGACCTGATGGGCAATATCGAGACCTCGCGCATCGCCTGCGGCCGCAAGATGGGGCTCGCCTACACCGTGACCGGAACCCAGGGCTCGCTGATCTTCGATCAGGAGCGCATGAACGAACTGCACCTCTACCGCCACGACGGCCCGCCTGGCAGACGCGGCTTCACCACCCTGTTGTCGAGTCCCGAGCACGGGGATTACGGCGCCTTCAGCCCCGCTCCCGGTCATGGCCTCGGTTACAACGACCAGAAGGTCATCGAGATCCGCGATCTCGTCGAGGGCATCGCCGCCGACCGGCCGCTCTACCCCGATTTCCGCGAGGCCTGGCGGGTCAACCGGCTGATCGAGGCGATAGAAGCCTCCCATCACCAAGCCGGCTGGGTGGCACTGCACTGACCCGACGATTCGAGACGCCTGCAACCACTCGATTCGTTGCCACAACACGTCATGACGCACCCGACCTGCCCGGATCGGATGCCAGACCAACGACAAGCGACAGGGAGAGCCCCCATGCTCGAATCATCCAAGGATCCACACGCTCTGGACCTGATCTGCCTCGGTCGTGTCGCGGTGGATCTCTATTCGCAACAGATCGGCAGCCGTCTGGAGGATGTCTCGAGCTTCGCCAAGTACCTGGGCGGCAGTTCCGGCAACATGGCCTACGGTACCGCGCGGCTCGGCCTCAGATCGGCCATGCTCTCGCGGGTCGGCAACGAGCAGCTGGGCAACTTCGTGCGCGAGGAACTGGGTCGCGCCGGGGTCGATGTCAGCGCCCTGCAGACCGACCCCGACCGTCACACTGCGCTGGCGATCCTCGCCATCAAGGATCGCGACACCTTTCCGCTGCTGTTCTATCGTCGCGACTGCGCCGACATGGCCGTCGATGCCGAGGCGATCGACCCGGCCTTCATCGCCCGCACCAAGGCGCTGGCGATCACCGGCACCCACCTGTCCACCGAGACCACCCAGCGCGCCTGCCGCAAGGCACTCGACGCCGCCGCCGAACACGGCGTCAAGCGCATTCTGGACATCGACTATCGGCCGGTACTCTGGGGGCTGACCCCTCCCGGCGACGGCGAAACCCGCTTCGTCGCCGACGAACAGGTCACCCGTCACCTGCAGCGCTGGCTGGCCGACTTCGACCTGATCGTGGGCACCGAAGAGGAGTTTCACATCGCCGGTGGCAGCACCGATACCCTGGCCTCGCTGCGCAGGGTCCGCGAGTTCAGCGACGCCACCCTGGTGTGCAAGCTGGGCGCCCTGGGGTGCGTGATCATCGAGGGCGCGATTCCCGATCAACTCGCAGACGGCATCCTGATCGAGGGCGTCGAGGTCGAGGTACTCAACGTGCTGGGTGCCGGCGACGCCTTCATGAGCGGCTTGCTCCGTGGTTGGTTGAGGGGGGAAAGCTGGGCGACCAGCGCCAGCTATGCCAATGCCTGCGGCGCGCTGGTGGTGTCGCGCCACGGCTGTGCGCCGGCGATGCCCACCGAAGAAGAACTGTTCGACTATCTGAGTCGACGCGAGACCCTCGAGCGCCCCGACCGCGACGCGCGTCTCAACCATCTGCACCGCGTCACCACCCGCGTGCCCATCGAATGGCCGCAGGTCTGCGGGCTGGCCTTCGATCACCGCCGCCAGCTCACCGACATGGCCCGTGAGGTCAAGGCCGATCCGGCTCGCCTCTCCCTTCTCAAGCAGTTGCTGGTCAAGGCCGCCGAGGAGGGCGCCCGCCGTACGGGACTCGCGACACCGGCGATTCTGGTCGACGACATCTTCGGCCAGGACGCCCTCAACGATGCCACCGGCAAGCAGTGGTGGATCGGTCGGCCGGTCGAGCTGCCCGGTTCACGGCCACTGCGCTTCCAGCATGGTGACGACCTGGGCAGCCAACTGCGCCACTGGCCACGCGAGCACATCATCAAGTGCCTGGTGTTCTACCACCCTGACGACCCGTTGAGTCTGCGTCTCGAACAGGAAGCGCGACTGCGCCAGCTCTACCAGGCGGCCTGCGCCTCCGGCCTGGAACTGCTGATCGAAGTGATTCCCCCCGACCCGTCGGACATCGACGATCGGACCCTGGCCCGGTCGCTGACCCGGCTCTACAACCTGGGCATCCGGCCCGACTGGTGGAAGCTGCCGGCCATGCCGGATGCCGCCTGGGCGGCCGTCAGCCGCGTCATCGACGCGCAGGACCCCCACTGTCGCGGCGTGGTACTGCTGGGCCTGGATGCCCCCATGGAAGCGATGAAGCGGGGTTTTGCCGCCGCCGCCACCCACCGCCGGTGCAAGGGGTTCACCGTGGGTCGCACGCTATTTGCCGGCCCCAGCCGCGAGTGGCTGGCCGGCGTTCTCGACGATACCCAACTGATCGACAGGGTGGCGAGCAACTACGCCGAGTTGATCGGGGAATGGCAGCGCCTGCGTGCCACCCCCGCACATGTCGAAGGAGACCTGTCATGACCACCGTCAGACTGACCATGGCGCAGGCGCTGGTCCGCTACCTCGCCGCCCAGCGCATCGAGATCGAGGGGCAACAGTATCCGCTGTTCGAGGGGGTGTTCGCGATCTTCGGCCACGGCAACGTCGCCGGGCTCGGCGAAGCGCTCTACCACGCCCGCGAGGAACTGCCGACCTGGCGCGCGCACAACGAACAGACCATGGCGCATGCCGCGATCGCCTTCGCCAAGGCCCATGGACGGCGCCGTCTGATGGCCGCGACCTCCTCGATCGGGCCCGGCGCCGCCAACATGGTTACCGCCGCCGCCCTGGCCCATGCCAATCGCTTGCCACTGCTATTGCTGCCCGGTGATACCTTCGCCTCGCGCGCGCCCGACCCGGTATTGCAGCAACTCGAGAATTTCGCCGACCCCACCGTGACCGTCAATGACTGCTTCCGACCGGTGTCGCGCTACTTCGATCGCCTGACGCGCCCCGAACAACTGCTTTCCAGCCTGCCCCAGGCCATCGCCACCCTGCTCGACCCGGTGGACTGCGGCCCGGTGACGCTGTCGCTGCCGCAGGACGTGCAGACCTACAGCCATGACTACCCCCAGACCTTCTTCGCCACGCGTGTGCACCGCATCCGCCGACCGCAGCCCGATCTCGACGAAATGGCCGCGGCGCTGGACGCCCTGCAACGCGCGAACCGCCCCCTGATCATCAGTGGCGGCGGCGTGCCTTACGCCGACGCCTGCGACACCCTGGCGCATTTTGCCCGCCGGCACGGCGTCCCGGTCGCCGAGACCCAGGCCGGCAAGGGCGCGCTGCCCGATGACCATCCCTGCAACGTCGGCGCCATCGGCGTCACCGGCAGCGAGGCCGCCAACCGGCTGGCCGAGAACGCCGACCTGATCCTCGCCGTCGGCACCCGCTTGCAGGATTTCACCACCGGCTCGCGGGCCCTGTTCGAACGCGCCGACCTGACACTCGTCGCACTCAATGTCGCCCGCTTCGACAGCCACAAACACGGTGCACTGCCGCTGACCTGCGATGCCCGCGTCGGGCTCGAGCGCCTCGACGACGGACTCGATGCCTGGCACGCCGCCGAGGACTGGCGCGAACTCGCCGGGCGTCTCAAGCGCGAATGGCAGCAGGTCGTCGACACCGTGACGGCCGACCATGGAACGCGTTTGCCCAGTGACGCCGAGGTCATCGGCGCGGTCAACCGCCAGGCCGGCGATGACGGTACCGTGGTCTGTGCCGCCGGCGGGCTCCCCGGCGAATTGCACAAGCTGTGGCGCTGCGCCGGGCCCGGCAGTTACCACGTCGAATATGGTTTCTCGTGCATGGGCTACGAAATCGCCGGCGGCTTGGGCGTGAAGATGGCTCGTCCCGAGCGCGAGGTGTTCGTGATGGTCGGCGATGGCAGCTATCTGATGCACAACTCGGAACTCGCCACATCGGTCATGCTCGGGCACAAGCTGATCGTGGTGGTGCTCGACAACCGGGGTTTCGGCTGCATCAACCGCTTGCAGCAGGCCACCGGCGGTGCCGGCTTCAACAATCTGCTCGAGGATTGCCGCACCCTGCCCGCGGGGGCACCCAAGATCGATTTCGCCGCGCATGCCCGTTCGCTGGGCTGCCGGGCCGAGTCGGTGACCGGCATCGCAGCGCTGGAGGCCGCCCTGGGACGTGCTCGCGCCGCCGATTCGACCTACGTCATCGCCATCGACACCGACCCGCTGCCCAGCACCGAGCAAGGTGGCGCCTGGTGGGATGTGGCGGTACCGGAGGTTTCCCGGCGTCCTCAGGTGCAGCAGGCCTACCGCCGCTACCTGGACGCCAAGCAGCGCCAGCATCGTTGATGGCGACCATTCACTAGCGCTCGGCCGACGACATCGGCCGGCAGGGAGCATGACCATGAGCGTACGTCTCGGCATCAACCCGCTGACCTGGACCAACGACGATCTGCCCAGCCTGGGTGGCGACACCCCGCTCGAAACGTGCCTGACAGAGGGTCGCCAGGCCGGCTTCTCCGGCTTCGAGCTGGGACAGAAGTTCCCGCGTACCCCGCAGGCATTGTCCGAGGTGCTGGCCCGCCACGATCTGGCGCTGGTTTCCGGTTGGTACTCCGCCCGGTTACTCGAACGCAGCCCCGAGGAAGAGATCGAGGCACTCGAGTCGCACCTCGACCTGCTCAAGGCCTGCGGTGCCGACGTGATGGTGTTCTGCGAGGTCAGCCGTTGCGTGCACGGCGACCAATCGCACCCGCTCTCCCAGCGTCCGCACCTCGACGAGGCCGACTGGGCGCGACTTACCGACGGCCTGAACGTGGTCGCCGATCACCTCGAGGCACGCGGCATACGGATGGCCTACCACCATCACCTGGGCACCGTTATCGAGAGCCAGGCCGACGTCGAGCGGCTGATGACATCGACCCGCGATTCGGTGGGCCTGCTGCTCGACCTGGGGCACCTGGTGGGCGCCGGCGGCGATCCGCTGACGATCGCCCAGCGCCATGCGTCGCGTATCAGGCATGTCCACTGCAAGGACATCCGCTTCCCGGTGCTCGATGATCTGCACAATCGTGACAAGAGCTTCCTCGACGGGGTCCTCGACGGCCTGTTCACCGTCCCGGGCGATGGCAATGTCGAATTCCTCCCCACGCTCGAGCATTTGCGGGCATCCGGCTATCAGGGCTGGCTGGTGGTCGAGGCCGAACAGGACCCGGAAGTCGCCCATCCGCTGACCTACGCGCGCCTGGGCTATCGCAACCTGCGCCGACTGGCCGAACGGGCGGGCTTCAGCGTCGACGATCGAACGGGGCCGGGCAGCGCTGCCCCTCGATGACGCCCCCTTACCCATGACTCGAAAGGCAACCCCATGAACACGATTCCCCATTATCTCGACGGCACCACCGTGACCGGCCGCAGCGAGCGCTTCGCCCCGGTCTACGATCCCGCCACCGGCGAGCAGAGTGCCCAGGTCGCGCTGGCTTGCGCCGACGAGACCCGCGAGGCCATCGCCAGCGCAGACCAGGCATTCGCCAAATGGTCGACGATCTCACCGCTCAAGCGCGCGCGTATCCTGTTCACGTTCAAGACGCTGGTCGAGCAGCACGCCGACGAGCTGGCCACGCTGATCTCGCAGGAGCATGGCAAGGTATTCTCGGATGCCAAGGGCGAGCTGACCCGCGGCCTCGAGGTGGTCGAGTTCGCCTGCGGCATTCCCCACCTGCAGAAGGGCGAGCATTCGATGAACGTCGGCACCGGCGTCGACAGCTACTCCATGATGCAGCCGCTGGGTGTGTGCGCGGGTATCTCCCCGTTCAACTTCCCGGCAATGGTGCCGATGTGGATGTTCCCCATCGCCCTCGCCTGCGGCAACACCTTCGTCATGAAGCCTTCCGAGAAGGATCCGTCGACGCCGCTGCGCCTGGCCGAACTGCTCTCCGAGGCCGGCCTGCCCGACGGCGTGTTCAACGTGATCAACGGCGACAAGGAAGCCGTCGACGTGCTGCTCACCGACGAGCGTGTCGAGGCGGTCAGTTTCGTCGGCTCCACGCCGATCGCCGAGGCCATCTACGCCACCGGCTCCACCCACGGCAAACGGGTCCAGGCACTGGGCGGCGCCAAGAACCACATGGTGATCATGCCCGACGCCGATCTCGATCAGGCCGTCGACGCCCTGATGGGCGCCGCCTACGGCAGTGCCGGCGAGCGCTGCATGGCGATCTCGGTGGCCGTGCCGGTCGGCGAGCAGACCGCCAGCCGCCTGCGCGAGAAACTCGTCGAAAAGCTCGCCACGCTCAGCGTCGGCCCCGGTCTGGTCGACGGTCCCGACAACGACATGGGCCCCTTGGTCACGAAAGACCATCTGGAGAAGGTCAAGGGCTACATCGCCACCGGGGTCGAGGAAGGCGCGGAACTGGTCGTCGATGGCCGCGAGACCACCATCGCCAATGCCGGCAACGGCTTCTTCATCGGCGGCACCCTGTTCGACCACGTCAAGCCGGGCATGCGTATCCACCGCGAAGAGATCTTCGGCCCGGTGCTGGCGATCGCCCGCGCGGCGAGCTTCGACGAGGCGGTGGCGATGATCAATGCCCACGAGTTCGGCAACGGCACGGCGATCTTCACCCGCGACGGCGACGCCGCACGCCAGTACTGCGAGCGGATCCAGGTGGGCATGGTCGGCGTCAACGTGCCGATCCCGGTACCCATGGCCTTCCACAGCTTCGGTGGCTGGAAGCGCTCGCTGTTCGGCCCGCTACACATGCACGGCAGCGACGGGGTGCGCTTCTACACCCGCATGAAGACCGTGACCCAGCGCTGGCCGAGCGGCATTCGTGAAGAAACCAATCACTTCAACATGCCCACGCACTGACCTTGGCCCAGGGCGTATCGGGCCGGCCCCGTACGCCCCGGTTCCTGCCTGACATGCTTAGCCGGTTAGCAATTAGCCGCAATGATCTTTCCCCGCCGGCGGCGTAGAATAGGCGCCATCGCCGCCGACCGGAACGCCGCATGTCCCCCGCCCCTGCCCCCGTTGGTGACGCATCGCGCGTCTACCGCCAGTCCGGCTTTCTGGCCTTTCTCGTCTCGCGGCTGGCGGCGGTCTTCGCCATGCAGATCCAGGCGGTGGTGGTCGCCTGGCAGGTCTACGACATCACCCATGAACCGCTGTCGCTGGCCTACGTGGGGCTGGCCCAATTCCTGCCCATGGTGGCGCTGCTGCTGCCCGCCGGCGACCTGGTCGATCGCCTGCCGCGCAAGCCCATCCTGATCGCCAGTTGGGCGCTGCAGGCCGTGTGCAGCGCGCTGCTGCTGTGGCTGGCCTCGCGCTCGACCCACGACGTGACGCCCTTCTACGCGGTGCTGGCGCTGTTCGGCTGCGCCCGCGCCTTCACCGGCCCCACCCTGCAGAGCCTGCTGCCACAGATCGTGCCGCGCGACCAGCTCGCCCAGGCGATCGCCCTGAACAGCGCGATCATGAAGATCGCGGTGATCGGCGGCCCGCTGCTCGGCGGCCTGCTCTATGCATTCGGTGGCAGCGTCGCCTACGCGGTGTGCCTGGGCTGCTTCCTGCTCGCGCTGGCACTGCTGGTGCCCGTACCGGTGCGCTACGCCGGCCCGATCGCGCCGCAGACGGGGAGCGCCTGGCAGCGCTTCACCGCCGGCATTACCTACGTTCGCGCCCAGCCGATCATCCTCGGGGTGATCTCGCTGGACCTGTTCGCGGTCCTGCTCGGCGGGGTGATCGCCCTGCTGCCGATCTATACCCAGGACATCCTCCACGTCGGCCCCACCGGGCTCGGCGCGCTGCGCAGCGCGATCGCCGTCGGCGCGCTGCTGATGGGGCTGTATCTCGGGGTGCGCTCGATCCGTCGTCACGTCGGTCGGGTGATGTTCGCCGCGGTGGCGGTATTCGGGGTGGCCAACCTGGTATTCGCGCTGTCCGAGACCTTCTGGCTGTCATTCGCCGCGCTGGTGATCGCCGGGGCCGCCGACATGATCAGCATCAACATCCGCCTGACGCTGCTGCAACTGGCCACACCCGATGCCATGCGCGGGCGCGTCAATGCCGTCAACATGCTGTTCATCGGCTCCTCCAACGAGCTGGGTGAGTTCCGCGCCGGTACCGTGGCGGCCTGGCTGGGGGCGGTACCGGCGGCGGTGATCGGCGGTCTCGGCACCCTGGCGGTGGTCGGGCTGTGGATGAAGGGCTTCCCCGTGCTGCGCCGGGTCGATCGCTTCAATGAGGTCGAGACCCAAGACGAGGGCATTGTCGAGGCCACGCCCGCCCGGGCGTGAGCCATACTGCGGGGGTATCCTCATCGGGAGCCCCGTGATGCCTCGCTTCGTGCTACTCGCCTTCGTCGCCGGCTTTCTCGCCGTGCTCTGCTTCCACCAGCCCGCCGTCGGCCTGCTGCACGCCTACGGCGTGATCCCCTTCGCGCCCTACGCCACCGCGCCGGTGGCCCCGCTGGGCGTGCCGCAGTGGTTTTCGGCGAGCTTCTGGGGCGGCGTCTGGGGCGTGGTCATGCTCGGCCTGTTCGCCCGGCTTGGCGTCGACCGGGGCCTGTGGTGGAAGAGCGGGCTGTTCGGCGGCGTCGTGCTGACCCTGGTCGCCCTGCTGGTGGTGTTCCCGCTCAAGGGGCGCGGCTTCAACCCCGCGGTGTTTCCCATCGGCTTCGTCGTCAACGGCGCCTGGGGGCTGGGCATGTGGGTCTTCACCCGCTGCTTCATCGCCCGGCAAGGCGCGCCACACCCGTAGCGCGGCGAACGAGTATCACGACGAGGCCTGCCAGGCACGTTCCTCGTCGAGCATCGCGGAGAGCGTCTCGCCCACTGTGCGCACCGCCCGGGCAGTATCGGCGGTCGGTAGCGGGGCGTAGTTGAGCCGCAGACAGTCGCGATACTTGCCGGAGGCCGAGAACAGCGAGCCGGGAGCGATACGAATCCGCGACGCGGCCAGCCGCGCGTTGAGGTCCACGCAGTCGATGCCCGCCGGCATCTCCAGCCACAGCAGGAAACTGCCCTGGGGGTAGCTCACTGCGGTGCCCGTGGGGAACCAGCGTTCGATCCAGCCCAGCAGGATATCGCGATGGCGCTGATACTGGCGGGTGATCTCGCGCAGGTGACGTTCGTAGTGGCCGCGTTCGACGAAGGCCGCCACTGCCAGTTGCGGCAGGGTCGCCGAGGCGCCGGTGGAGACGTACTTCATGTGGGCGACCCGGTCGCGATAGCGGCCCGGGGCGATCCAGCCGACCCGCAGCCCCGGCATCAGGGTCTTGGAGAACGAACTGCACAGCAGCACCCGGCCGTCGTCGTCGAAGGACTTGAGGGTACGCGGCCGCGGCAGCCCATAGGCCAGGTCACCGTAGACGTCGTCCTCGATGATCGCCACGTCGAAGCGCTGGGCGAGGCGGACCAGCTCGCGCTTCTTGGCCTCCGGCATGGTGTAGCCCAGCGGATTGTTGCAGGTCGGCGTGACCTGAATGGCGCGAATCGGCCACTGTTCGAGGGCCAGTTCCAGCGCCTCGAGACTGATGCCGGTCTGCGGATCGGTGGGGATCTCCAGCGCCTTGAGGCCGTTGGCCTTGAGAATCTGCAGGGTGCCGTAGAAGCTCGGCGAATCCACCGCCACCACGTCGCCGGGGCCGGCCAGGGCGCGAATGGCGATCGCCAGCGCTTCCTGACAGCCGGTGGTGGTCAGGATGTCGTCGGGGTGCAGCAGGCAGCCCGACGCGGTGGTCAGCCGGGCGACCTGACGGCGCAGTTCGAGACTGCCGGCCAGCGGGTCGTAGTTGTAGCCCTGGGCGCCGCTGCCCCGGTGCAGGCCGCCGAGCAGGCGCTGGAGCGGCTTGAGCGTGGGACTCTCCAGGTCGGGGATGCCCCCGCCCAGCATCAGCACCGTCTCGTCGCCGGGCGAGCCGACCATCGCCAGGACCTGATCCCACTGCGAAACGTCCAGCGGCCGCTGGGCGGGGCGCGTCATGGTGGGCAATTGCGTCGGCACCTGGCGCGGCAGCACGAAGAAGCCCGACTTGGGCCGCGATTCGACCAGCGCCACGTCTTCCAGGCGCCGGTAGGCCTCCTGGACGGTGGAGACACTGACCCCGAATTCCTGACACAGCGCACGGATCGAGGGCAGCCGATCGCCGACCCGGTAAAGGCCGTGTTCGATACGCCGACGCAGTTCTTCCGCCACCTGTTCATAACGGGTCATGGGACACTCCAGGCCAGAGACTCCACCATACAGATCCGGCAGGATCCAACGATACAGCGCGCCTTCTCGCTTATCTGTATCCATGAAGCTATCAAATCTGAATCTGTATGGACAGAAGGGAGCGACATACCCTGACAGGACACCATCCATCGGGGGAACAGCACCATGTCACGCCCATTGTCGCGCCTCTTCGCCCGTCTCCTGCGTCAGTCCCGCCGTCACCATTCGCGCCACGGCTTGCTCGATCTCGACGACCGCCAACTCCGCGATATCGGACTTACCCGTGACGAGGCCCGCCGCGAGGGGACCAAACGATTCTGGCAATAACTCACCCATGAGGAACCACCATGTCTCGACGTCACGCCGACTATGTCCTGCTGGATGTCTTCACCACACGGCGTTACGCCGGCAACCCGCTGGCGGTATTCGTCGATGCCGACGTCACGGAGGAGGAAATGGCGTCGATCGCCAACGAGTTGAATCTCTCGGAGACGGTCTTCGTGTCGCGCGGCGACCGGCCCGGGCGCTTTGCCTTGCGCATCTTCACACCGACCATGGAACTGCCGTTCGCCGGCCACCCGACGGTCGGCGCCGCCTTCCTGCTCGACGCGCTCGGCCTGGCGGTGGATGGCTCGCTGCATCTCGACGTCCCCGCCGGGGCCCTGGCCATCGCGGTCGTCGAGGGGCGACCGAGCGTCACCACCCCGCCGCCGATGTCTCCCGCCAGCGGTCGGCTCTCGCGACGCGATGCCGCCAGGCTGCTCGGGCTGGCGCCGCACCAGGTGATCGGCGAGCCGGTGCTGGCCTCGTGCGGGCTGCCCTTCCATCTCATCGAGCTCGATTCGCGGCAGTCGCTGGCAAGGGCCTGCCCCTCACCCGAGGAATGGTCGCGCGCGATCACCCCCAGCGGCGAGCAGGCGATCTATTGCCACGTCATCGAGGAGACCGACACCGAGGGCGGCCGGGTGCGCAGCCGGATGATCTCGATGGAAGACAGCCTGCGCGAGGACCCGGCCACCGGCAGTGCCGCGGCGGCACTCGCCAGTCATCTGGCCGGCCAGCGGGAGGGCCACGGCGAGTGGTCCTGGCAGATCGATCAGGGCGTGGAGATGGGCCGACCCAGCCGGATTCACGCTCGCGCACGCCGCACCGCGGGCGGCGGCCTGACGGTACACATTGCCGGTGACGCCGTGCGTGTCGGTGAAGGGCGGCTCTACCTGTGACGCCACCGGCGAGGCCGCGTCACTTCAGCAAGGTGACGGCCAGTGCCACCAGGCCGGTCACCAATGCCGTGACGACGCTGAGCGTCACCAGCACATCGAGCCAGCGGTCAGCACTGCCCAACGAACGGCCCTGGGCCGGGCGACGCGGTTGACGCCGCCGGGTGGCGCCATGACGGGGGTGACGGGAGGTGCGACCGGCCGGGGACATGGGAGGCCTTTATCATTGGGCTTCGTCCGCTAACCATAAGCGCTAGCCGATCGTGACACCAGCGGGCGGATCAACGCCGGCGTGCCCGCCCGGGGCCAAGTACGCGTCGTCATAAGCCCCTTGAGGCCGCCGGCGATCAGCTGACTTCACCCGTGACACCACCGCAACGCCTAAAGAGCCCGTGTGGAACTTACATCCACCCCTTTGGTCCATTGACACTATTATCCATAATGAACGCCGGCCTTTTTGATTGGAATCTAACAAGGTGAAACGTAGCACGAAATGGCTCTTTTCCGCGCTCCTGGTCATCATTACCGTTAGCGCGACGCTCTTGCAATTCTCTGGCCTCAAAGACTTTGACTTGAGCCAACACAATGTGACCAACATCTCCTTCAGCTCAGGCAACGACACACTTTTCGGCTCTTTAGTCTTACCCAAACAAGCACAATCACCGCCTATTGCGCTCATCATCCATGGCGACGGCCCGCAGGATCGCTTTTCCAACTCCGGCTACTTACCCTTGATAAACAGCCTATTATCTCATGGCATCGGCGTATTCACCTGGGACAAACCAGGAATCGGGAAAAGCACGGGAGATTGGTTACGACAATCCATGCAAGATCGCAGCAATGAAGCTCGAGCGGCTTATGCAGAGATCAAGTCCTTACCTCATCTAAAGAACAGCCCGATTGGCTTTCTGGGTTTCTCTCAAGCAGGCTGGGTCTTGCCAATTACCGATAACGAGATAAAACCCGCTTTTACCGTACTCGTAGGCGCTGCTGTCAGCTGGCGTCACCAGGGCGCCTATTACACCAAACGCCAATTAGAAACAGCGGGACTGAGCCCAGAGCAAGTCACCCAAAAAGTGACCGATAACCTAAAAGTGAATGACGCAGCATTTGCCAGTCCAGATACTGCCAACCCTAGCCTGCGCCCGGACATGTCTCGGGACCGTTTTGACTTTGTCGCCCGTAATTACGATAGTGACGCCACGCCATACCTCGGCTCAATGCAGGGGCCCATATTGGCTCTATGGGGCGCGGTCGACAAGAATGTCGACCCTCGCTATAATCAGGCCATCTACCATCAGAAACTGCACCCTGATCAAGAACAAGTAACGGCGATTATCAATCATGCCACTCATGGCCTATTGAAAGCACAATGGTTCAACTACCAGCTTCCCGCAGAGTGGTCTCTCTGGCGCAAGGGGTTGTTTATTTTAATGGGGCATCATGCCTACGCACCGCGTGCCTTGGATACGATCAGCATCTGGATCAACAAAGTCACTCAGGTAGACGCTGATTCCAAAGCCACGCCTTCCGTCGCCCAGGCCACCAATCAGTGAATCGTCGCTTTGATGGCCTGGGTGAAACCATGACCATCATTGATGAGAAAGCGCCGTTCGACCTCGTGCAGCAATTAGCAGCCCCGTTGCTGTCTTCTGAATAAAAAAGAGAGCCTGGCACAGTACCGACTGTCCCCCCGTCATCGAGGAGACCGGCGCCGTAGGTAGGGCGACGCCAGCGGCCCGGCCAAGGCCGGGCACGCCGGCATCTCCATCAGAACCCTTCGCGGGGATTGATCCGGCGATTGACCACCCCGGGCGCACGCCGGTAGCGATCCGCCTCGGCGAGTTCGTCGGCCTCGAAGACGTCCGCCCCCACCGGGGTTTCGCCGTGACGGCGGTAGAGCGCGGTGAGCATCGCCTTGCGATCGCTGCGCAACTCCTTGATCAGCACGAATATCATGCCGTAGATGATGAAGGTGAACGGCAACGCCGAGAGCACCGCGGCCGACTGCAGCCCCTTGAGGCCACCGGCGATCAACAGCGTCAGGCAGATCGCGGCGATCAGCAGCCCCCAGCTGATGCGCTTGAACAGCGGCGGGTTGATCGAACCGCCGTCGGTCATCTGGGAGACGATGTAGGTCGCCGAATCCGCCGACGTCACCAGGAAGATGAAGATCAGCAGCAGCGCGACGATCGACAGGCCGGCGGTGAACGGCATCAGGTCGAACATCTGGAACAGCGCCGAGGTGATGTTGTCGTCGGTGGCGGCGGCCAGGCCGACGTCACCGGTCAGCTCCATGTTGAGCGCCGCCCCGCCGAACACGCCGATCCACAGGCAGGCCAGCAGCGGCGGCATGATCAGCACGCCGAACACATACTCCTTGATGGTGCGCCCCCGCGAGATACGTGCCACGAAGGTCCCCACGAACGGCGACCAGGCGATCACCCAGGCCCAGTAGAAGACTGTCCAGTTGTTGGCCCACTCGCTGTGTTCGTAGGGCGAGGTGCGCAGGCTCATGCCGATGAAGTGCTGCAGGTAGTCGCCGATGCCCAGGGTGATGGTCTTGAGGATCGCCAGGGTCGGCCCGGTGACCAGTACGTAGACCATCAGCGCGAAGCACAGCACCAGGTTGATGTTGGACAACCGCTTGATGCCCTTGTCCAGCCCGCCCCAGGCCGAGGCCATGTAGCAGACGAACATCGCGCCCATGATGCTGAACTTCCAGAAGGCGTTCTCCTCGACACCGAACACCGACTTGAGCCCGCCGTTGATCTGCAGCACGGCCAGGCCGATGGAGGTCGCCACCCCCATGATCGTCGCCACCACCGCGAAGACATCGAGGGCCGGGCCCAGCTTGCGCAGCTTGGGCCGCTTGGCGGTCACCGACGACAGTACCGAGGAGACCAGCCCGGGCTGGCCCTTGCGGAACTGGAAGTAGGCGATGATCAGGCCGACGATCGAGAACGCCGCCCACTGGTGGATACCCCAGTCGAAGAAGCTGTACTGGATCGCGTAGCGTGCCGCTTCCGCGGTCTCCGGCTCGCGATCGCCGAACGGCGGGTGCAGGTAGTGGGTCATCGGCTCGGCCATGCCGTAGAACACCAGCCCCACGCCGAAACCGGCCGCCAGCAGCATGGCGACCCACGAGAAGAAGCTGTAAGACGGCTTGGAGTCCTGTGGCCCCAGGCGGATCTTGCCGTACTTGCTCAGGGCCAGCGCGATCAAGAAGATCACGAAGCCGAACACCGAGAACAGATAGAACCAGCCGAAGTAGCGGCCGATCGTCTTCAGTGCCGTATCCGCCACCGCACCGAACTGATTGGGAAATGCCGCGCCCACCGCCACCAGGGCGAAGATGATCAGCGCAGAGCTGAAAAAGACGCGTTGCCGTCCGAATTTGGCCATGGAATGTCCTCTTCCTGAGTATTCGCGTTTTCCTGGGCTTACGCTTACGCTGCCTGCAGTCGCTTCTCACTCCACCGCGGGCGTGCCGACTCGCCCCGACATCGCTGGAATTTCACGACATGCCCCTACCAAGGTCGCTCAGATCGCTGGCTTCCGCCACCGCTTGGCTCGATCGGTTGGCAGCGTCGCGTCATGCATTGGTCGTACTGTTCGTCGCCTCGATGCTCGAGACGCTGCTGGTGCCGATCCCCATCGAGCTGATCCTGATACCCTGGATGATGACCCACCCGGCTGCCAAGTGGCGACTCGCCGCGGTGGCGCTGGCCGGCAACCTGAGCGCGGCGCTGCTGGGTTATGCCCTGGGTGGCCTGGCCATCGCGCAATGGGGCGACACCCTGATCCCGCTGTTCGGTGGGCAGGCGGCCTACGACGCCTTTGCACAGCGTGTCTCGGAGGATGGCTTCCAGGCGATCGTCGCCGTGGGCATCACCCCGGTCCCCTTCCAGATCGCCATGCTGGTCGCCGGCGCCAGCGACTACCCGCTGCCCCTCTTCCTGCTCGCCGCCCTGCTGGCCCGCGGCGTGCGCTACTTCGGCCTGGCGGTACTGGTCGCCGTGGCCGGCGAGCACGCCACGCGCCTCTGGAAACGGCACGCCCGGCCGGTGGGGGCGTTCGGCCTGGTGGCGTTCGCCGTGTGGGGCTACTGGCAGATAGCCCAGTAGGCACGACCCAGTGAGCCACATCGACCGACCCGCTGACATGGCCACGCCGCGTTAAGCATTCGTTAAGCCCGCTTCGCCACTCTACCCTCGAGTTCCTTCGCCGAGGGTGTCGTGATGCACGAACCGCGCAGTCCCCGTTCCACTCCCGCGCTCGGGCCCCTGGCCTGGCGCGAGGCCGCCGACGCCGAGCGTGCCGAGCTCGAACGCTTCATCGCCCAGGGTTACGCCCGTGAACACGGCGCCGCCCTCAGCCACTTCCAGCCGCGCCTGTTCGGCCTGTGGCAGGAACACCATCTGCAGGCCGCCCTCGGTGTGCGTCACGCCGCAGATGATGCGCTGTTTCTCGAGCGCTACCTGGACGAGCCGATCGAACAGCGCCTCGGCGAGGCGCTCGGCGTCACGGTCGACCGCGCGCGCATCGTCGAGGTCGGCAACCTCGCCACCCTGCGCCGGGGCCTGCTGCGCCCGTTGATCGTCACGCTGATCGAGACGCTGGTCGCCGAGGAGATGCAGTGGCTCACCTTCACCGCCACCCGCCAGGTACGCAATGCCTTTCGCCGCCTGGGCCTGGAAGCCTGGCCACTGGCCGACGCCGACCCGGCGCGGCTGGGCGCGGAACGCACCGACTGGGGCCGCTACTATGCCAACGCCCCGCTGGTGATGGGCGGCGACATGCTCACCGCCTGGCGACACCTGCAGGCACGCGCCGGGGCCCTGACCAGCCTGAACGTCGCCCCCATCGTGACGCTCCCGGCCGCCGCGTCCGGGCATGGCGACGCACCGCGGCGGGGGGTCGGTCATGTCTGAGCGCTTTCATCGCCGCCTCGCGGATCTGGCGCGATCGCGCCCGCAGCACCTCGCGCTCGAGGATGCCGAACGGCGGGTGGACTACGCCTCGCTGATCGCCGAGATCGAGGCCCGCATCGCCCGCCTGCGTGCCGCCGGCGCCAGCCGCGTCGGACTGGCGCTGGACAACGGCGTCGACTGGGCGCTCTGGGACCTGGCGCTGCTGTTCGCCGGTATCGTCAACGTGCCCCTGCCGGGCTTCTTCTCGGCCACACAACTGACGCACGTTGCCGACCAGGCCGGGCTCGACACCCTGATCGGCCCGTCCGCACTCGGCGAGGCGCTGGGCTTCAGCCCCGGGGCAGACGCAGCGCTTTGGGAACGCGGGGTCGATGCGCCGCCCCCGTTGCCGACCGGGACCGTCAAGATCACCTTCACCTCCGGCACCAGCGGCGCGCCCAAGGGCGTGTGCCTGGACGCCGAGGCCCCGTTGCGCGTCGCCGAGAGCCTGGCCGAGGTGGCCGGCGAGTGCGGCGTGCAGCGCCACCTGGCCATGCTGCCGCTGGCCACCTTGCTGGAGAACATCGGCGGGCTCTACGCGCCCCTGTGGCTGGGTGCCACGAGCGTGCTGCCCGGCCTGGCGACGCTCGGCTGGCAGGGCGCCAGCGGCTTCGACGTCACCCTCGCCCATCGCCAGCTCGAGACACACCGCCCCCACAGTCTGATCCTGGTACCGCAACTGCTCGAGGCGCTGCTCGCCACGTCACGGCAATCGACGAACCGTGAGGCACGCTTCATCGCCGTGGGCGGCGCCCGGGTGGCGCCGAGCTTGCTCGAAGCGGCCCACGCCGCCGGCTGGCCGGTCTTCGAAGGTTATGGTCTTTCCGAGTGTGCCTCGGTAGTGACCCTCAACCGCCCCGGCGACAATCGTCCCGGCAGCCTGGGGCGCCCGCTGCCCCACGCCCGCCTGACCCTCGCCGACGACGGCGAGATACACGTCGCCGGCAACCTGATGCTCGGCTATCTGGGCGACGCATCGCCGATGCCCACGGCCTGGCCCACCGGCGACCTGGCACGCTGGGAAGACGGGCACCTAATCCTCGAGGGGCGGCGCCGACAGTTGTTCATCACCGCCTACGGGCGCAACGTCGACCCGGCCTGGGTCGAGGCCGAACTCACCGCCGAGCCGGCCATCGCCCAGGCCTGGGTGTACGGCGAGGCCCTGCCCGCCAATCGCGCCCTGCTGGTGCCGGCACGCGCCGATCTCGACGAGACGCGCCTCGCGGCGGCCGTCGCCGTGGCCAATGCCCGGCTACCGGACTATGCGCGAATCACCCACTGGCGCCGCACCGTGCCCTTCAGCGCCGCCGAAGGCCTGATCACCGCCAACGGCCGGCTGCGCCGCGAGGTGCTGGCCGCGCGCCATCGCGACTGGCTCGAGGCCCCGCTCGACGCTGCCGCTGTTCCCCATTCCGGCCCATCACTCCCCGGAGGAGACCCCATGAGCCCCTATCAACGCCTTCAGCAGGCCACCGCCGACTCGCGCGCCTGGCTGCTCGCCGCCCCGATCCTTCAACGTGCTCTGGAGGGGCGCATCAGCCGCGACGAATACCTCGCCTTCCTCGGCCAGGCCTACCACCACGTCAAGTACACCGTGCCACTGATGATGGCCTGCGGCGCACGCCTCCCCGAGCGCCTCGAGTGGCTGCGTGGCGCGCTGGTCGAGTACATCGCGGAGGAGTACGGCCACCAGCGCTGGATCCTCGACGACATCCGCAACGCGGGCGGCGACCCGGACCACGCGGCCGCCAGCCGGCCGGCACCGGCCACCGAGCTGATGGTGCGCCACGTGCGCGACGTCATCGCCCACGACAATCCGGTGGGCTTCTTCGGCATGGTCTTCGTCCTCGAGGGCACCAGTACCGCGCTGGCCACCCGCGCCGCCGGCGCGATCCGCGACGGCCTGGGGCTGCCCGAGGGCGCGTTTCACTACCTCGAGTCCCATGGCGATCTCGACGTCGGCCATCTGGCGTTCTTCGAGGGCCTGATCGACCGCCTCGACGACGCGGCCGATCTGCAGGCGGTGATCGACACCGCCAACATGGTCTATCGCCTCTACGGGGCGATGTTCCGCGGGCTCGACGCCGGCGGCGATCCCACGGAGGCACTCGGCCATGCACTGGTCTGATCGACGCATTCTTCTCACCGGCGCCAGCGGCGGTATCGGTCGCGCCCTGGCCGGCGAACTGGCACGCCGCGGCGCGCGACTGCTGCTGGTGGGCCGCAACCCGGCGGCGCTGCAGGCACTGGTCGACGAACTGCCGACAGACGCCGACTGGCGGGCCGTCGACCTGTGCGACGCCGAGGCCCGCCGGGGTCTGGTCGAGACCGCCCGCGAACTCGACATCGACATGCTGATCAACGCCGCCGGCGTCAACCGCTTCGGACTGTTCGCCCATCAGTCGCCGGAGAGCGTGAGTGAGCTGATCTCGCTCAACGTCACCGCCACGCTGCAGCTCACCCAGGCGATGCTGCCGCTGTTCAAGGCCGCCGACGAGGCCTGGGTCGTCAACCTGGGTTCGACCTTCGGCGCCATCGGCTATCCCGGCTACGCCAGCTACTGCGCCAGCAAGGCCGCACTGCGCGGTTTCTCGCAGGCCCTGCGCCGTGAGCTCGCCGACACCGCGATTCACGTTCACTACGTCGCCCCGCGGGCCACCCGCACGGCGATGAACGATGCCACGGTCGATGCCCTCAACGCCGAACTGGGCAACGCCATGGACAACCCCGAGCGGGTCGCCGAGGCGATCGTCCGCGCGGTCGACCAGCGTGCCGCCGACCGCCACCTGGGCTGGCCGGAACGGCTCTTCGTGCGCCTCAACGCCGTGGTGCCCGGCCTCGTCGACCGGGCGCTGCGCCGTCAGCTCGCCACCATCCAGCGCTTTGCCAGCCGCCCCTGACACGCAACGAGAACGCCGGAGAATGCTCATGTCCGCCACATCCCGAATCCATCGTCACGCCCGCCGCGGCGTGGCCATCGCCGCCCTCGTCGGCCTGACACTCGGTCTATCGAACGCCGCCTCGGCAATCAGCGATACCGTCGCCGGCGGCGTCCACGAGCTGCAGAGCCGCTGGGCGCAGATCCAGTACAAGACCCCCGAAGAGCGGCGTGTCGACGGCTTCGATCAGCTCTACCAGCGAGCCCGGGCACTGATCGACGCCCACCCCGGCGCCGCCGAACTCTACATCTGGGCGGGCATCATTCGCAGCAGCGAGGCCGGTGCCAAGGGCGGCCTGGGCGCCCTGTCACTGGTCAAGGAAGCCAAGGGCGATCTGGAGAAGGCCCTGTCGCTCGACGCCAATGCCCTCGACGGCTCGGCCTATACCAGCCTCGGCGCCCTCTACTATCAGGTGCCCGGCTGGCCGATCGGCTTCGGCGACGACGACAAGGCCAAGGTGATGCTGCAGAAGGGGCTGACGCTCAACCCCGACGGCATCGACCCGCTCTACTTCTGGGGCGACTACCAGCACGACCAGGGCCACGACGCCGAGGCCCGCCGGGCACTGCAGAAGGCTCTGCAGGCAGCGCCACGCCCGGGCCGCGAGGTGGCCGACCAGGGACGTCGCGCGCAGATCCACGAACTGCTCGAGGCACTGGACTGAGCGGCCGACGGCAGACCTTGCGTTGTCGGGCATACGCCCCCAGAGTGAAGAAATATTGAGCCGACTAACGACTCTCCCGTCTTCACCGAGGTGCCCATGTCCCGACTCGCCCAAACACCGCTCTCCGTGCTCGACCTGGCGCCGATCCGCCAGGGCGGCAGCATCCGCGAGACCTTCGACAACAGCGTCGACCTGGCCCGCCAGGTCGACGACCTGGGCTTCACGCGCTACTGGCTGGCGGAGCATCACAACATCGACGGCATCGCCAGCGCCGCGACCAGCGTGCTGATCGGCCATGTCGCCGGCGCCACCTCGCGCATTCGGGTGGGTTCCGGAGGCATCATGCTGCCCAACCATCCGCCGCTGATGATCGCCGAACAGTTCGGCACCCTGGAAACCCTCTATCCCGGACGCATCGACCTGGGACTGGGTCGTGCGCCGGGCTCCGACGGCGCGACCATGGCGGCGATGCGTCGCGATCCCTACGCCGGGGTCAACGACTTCCCCGACCGTCTCGACGAACTGCGCCGCTATCTCGGCGATGCCACGCCGGACCAGCGCGTCAAGGCGGTCCCCGGCCAGGGCACCCACGTGCCCCTCTGGCTGCTCGGCTCGAGCGGGTTCAGCGCCCAGCTCGCCGCGCGCCTGGGGCTGCCGTTCGCCTTCGCCGCGCAGTTCGCACCCGGCTATCTGTTCGAGGCGCTGCATCTCTACCGCACCCAGTTCCAGCCCTCCGCGGTGCTCGATGCGCCCTACGCCATGGTCGGCATGCCGCTGATCGCCGCCGACAACGACGACCACGCCGATTACCTGGCGACGACCTCGCAACAGAAGTTTCTCAATCTGATTCGCGGTCGACGCACCGTGGCGCTGCCGCCGGTCGAGGCGCTCGACTGGACGCCGCAGGAGCGCGCGGCGGTGGCGCAGAACCTGGGCGCCGCGGTGGTCGGCGGTCCGCAGACCGTCAAGGCGGGGCTGGAGCGTTTCCTGGAAGAAACCCAGGCCGACGAACTGATGGTCGTCACCGACGTCTACGACCACCGGGACCGGCGGCGTTCCTTCGAGATCCTGGCCGAGGTATGGCAGAGCGCCTGAGTCTCGCTCCTCCGGAAACGACGACACCCGGCACATGGCCGGGTGTCGTGGGTCTTGATAGCGGAAAGGCGTATCAGCCGAGGCGCTTGGCCAGCAGCCCTTCCAGCTTCTTCTGGTCGGCGGCGAAGGTACGAATGCCTTCGGCGAGCTTTTCGGTCGCCATGGCATCCTCGTTGTGCTCCCAGCGGAACCGGGCTTCCTCGATCCGGCCCGGGTGCTCGGCGCGATCGCTCTGGTCGGTGACCTTGCGCGTCACATCGCCCTCGGTGGAGGAGAGCTCTTCCAGCAGGGCCGGCGAGATGGTCAGGCGGTTGCAGCCGGCCAGCGCCAGGATCTGGTCGGTGTTGCGGAAGCTGGCGCCCATCACCACGGTCTGGTAGCCGTAGCGGCTGGCGTAGTCGCACACGCCGCGCACGAACTTGACCCCCGGGTCTTCGTCCGGCGCGTAGGATTCGGTGCCGGTGGCCTTCTTGTACCAGTCGGTGACGCGGCCCACGAAGGGCGAGATCAGGTAGACGCCGGCTTCGAAGCAGGCGCGGGCCTGGGCATCGGAGAACAGCAGCGTCAGGTTGCAGTTGATGCCCTCCTTCTCGAGCTTCTCGGCGGCGCGGATGCCTTCCCAGGTCGAGGCGAGCTTGATCAGCACGCGATCCCGGGAGACGCCCTGCTTCTCGTAAAGCGAGATGAGGTGGTGGGCCTTGTCGATGCTGGCCGCTTCGTCGAAGGAGAGCTTGGCCGCGACTTCGGTGGAAACGCGCCCCGGCACGAGCTTGGTGATCTCGCTGCCCATCGCCACCGACAGCCGGTCCACCGCCTCTTCGATGCGCGCGTCGGGGTCGGCCACCTCGGCCTTCACCGCGGCCAGGGTCTCGTCGATCAGGGCCTGATAGCCGTCGAGATCGAAGGCCTTGAGGATCAGCGACGGGTTGGTGGTGGCGTCGTGCGGCTGATAGCGACGGATGGCGTCGAGGTCGCCGGTGTCGGCGACCACCATGGAGAGGCGTTTCAGCGCGTCGAGTTGGGTCATGACGTATCGTCCTGCATGTCGATCAATGGAGACGGTCCCGATCGGGGCCCCACGCAGGGGCATCGGCACCTGTCGAATTCGCCGGCGGTCACGGCGCGATGGCGTAGCGCTCGGCCAGCGCCTGCCGGTAGCGTCGATAGAGGGCATCATAACGCGTTCGGGGCTCGCTGCGGGGCCGGGTCCGGGTCTGTTCGTCGAGACTCACCAGCCGTTCGCAGAGTGCCGCCAGCGACGCCTGGTCGCCGCGCTCGGCGGATTCGCACCAGGCCGCCTGGATCGCCGCCCCCAGCGCGGCGGCCTCGGTGATCGTCGGGCAGACCACCTCCACGTCCAGCACGTCGGCGACGATCTGCCGCCATACCGGGCTCTTGGCACCGCCACCGACCAGCCGCACCTGACTGGCGTCGGCGGCCAGCGGGCCGAGCAGCTCGAGCCCGTAGCGCATGCCGAAGGTGGCGCCCTCGACCACCGCCCGGCACAGGTTGTCGACGCTGGTGTTGAGACTGGTCAGGCCGACGAAGCTGGCGGTGGCATGTGGCAGGGCGGGCACCCGTTCGCCGTTGAAGAACGGCATCACCATCACCCCGTCGGCGCCTACCGGGGCCGCCGCCACCCGCTCGCCGAAGGTGGCCACGTCGAGCCCGAACAGCTCGCGCACCCGGGTGGTCGCCGAGGTCACGTTCATGGTGCAGACCAGCGGCAGCCAGCCGCCGCTGCTGGCACAGAAGTTGGCGACCATGCCGTCGACATCGATCACCGGCGCCTCGGCGTAGGCGCACACCGTCCCGGAGGTGCCCAGACTCAGGGTCACCAGCCCCGGGGCGATGTTGCCGGTGCCGATCGCCGCCATCATGTTGTCGCCACCGCCGCTGGCGACCAGCACGTCGTCGGCGAGCCCCAGCTCACGGGCCACGGCGGGACGCACCCGGCCCACCGGCTCCCGGGAGTCGATCAGCCGCGGCAGCACATGGTGCGGATCGAGCTCGGGGGCGACGGCCGCGAACACCTCGTGATGCCAGCGACGCGCCCGGGTGTCGAAGTAGCCGGTGCCCGAGGCGTCGCCACACTCGGTGACCCGTTGGCCGGTGAGCCAGAAGTTGAGATAGTCGTGGGGCAGCAGCAGGGTGTCGATGCGCCGATAGGCCTCGGGATGCCGCTCGCGCAGCCAGGCTACCTTCGACGCGGTGTAGCCGGTCTGCAGCAGCAGCCCCAGCTTGTCGATGCAGCCCTGCGGCCCGCCCAGCGTCTCGATCAGCGACTCGTTGTGCAGTGCCGTCTCGGTATCGCACCACAGCTTGGCCGGGTACACCGGCTCGCCCTCGGCATCCAGCGCGACCATGCCGTGCTGCTGGCCGGAGACACCGATGGCGCGGATCGAGCCGGGATCGATGCCCGCCGCGGCAACCGCCTCGGCGAAGGCCCCGCGCAGGGCGTCGAGCCAGTCGTCGACCGATTGCTCGCGACGCCCGCCGTCGCCCTCGACCAGCCGATGAGGCCGGCTGCCCTCGCCGACGATCGTCGCGCGCTCGGCATCGACGATTACCACCTTGGTGCTCTGGGTGCCGCAATCGACCCCTAGATACATGCCCGACTCCTTATCCACCCGCGTCCCGTTCGCGAGCCTTTCAGTACAAGGGTAGACGCCAGCGATTGCAAGCCGCCCGCCCGGTCATGCTCAGCGCGCATCGACCAGCGCCTCGAGGGTGGCTCGCGCGCCCTTGTCGTGGAGCCGCGTCAGGACCTCGAGATAGGCCTCGCGAAAGCGCGCCTCGTCGGCCAGGTCGCCGAACAACTGGCGGTTCTCGATGAACGCCGTGGGTGTCTCGCGGTTGCGCCCGGCCAGCGCCATCAGTTCGTCCTTGAGCCGGTCGACCACCTCGATGGGCTCGCCCTGCTCGTCGACGCCCTCGGCATAGCGCGCCCAGCTGGCCACCACCGCGGTGCTGCGGCGGATCTCGCCACCGCGCTCGAGCTGCTCGCGGATCACCGGCAGCAGCCACTTGGGGATCCGGTCGGAACTCTCGGCGCACAGCCGCGCCAGGGTGTCGCGGATCTCGGGGTTGGCGAAGCGCTCGATCAACGTCTGCCGGTAGTCGGCGAGATCGACGCCGGGCACCGGCGCCAGCGTCGGCGTGGCCTCGAGGGTCATGTAGTCGAGCAGGAACCGGACGAACAGCGGATCCTGACAGACCTCGTGGGCGTAACGGTAGCCGGCCAGATAGCCGAAGTAGGTCAGCGCCTGGTGGCTGGCGTTGAGCAGGCGCAGCTTCATCAGCTCATAGGGGATCACGTCGTCGACCATCTGCACGCCGACCCGCTCG
Source organism: Modicisalibacter sp. MOD 31.J (assembly GCF_020147985.1). Classification (NCBI taxonomy): domain Bacteria; kingdom Pseudomonadati; phylum Pseudomonadota; class Gammaproteobacteria; order Oceanospirillales; family Halomonadaceae; genus Modicisalibacter; species Modicisalibacter sp. MOD 31.J. The sequence goes on from NZ_JAGXFF010000005.1 coordinate 128,170, forward strand.
AACGGCGGGCGGCCCTGGGGGAAGTGATCCTCGAGCACCCACTGGGTGAAGGGTTCGCAGACCACCGGCCAGCGGTCGTCGACGCCGAAGCGTTCGGCGAGCGCGGCGATGTCGTCGGCCGTGGTCACCGGGGTGATGCGGTCGACCATGGCATTGGGAAAGCTCACCTCGGCGTCGATCCACGCCCCCAGCTCGGCGTCGAGCGCCCGGGCATGGGCGGTGAACATCTTGCGGGCGACATCGCCGTTGCCCTGGATGTTGTCGCAGGACATCACCGTGAACGGCGCGATGCCACGTTCGCGCCGCCGCCGCAGGGCGGCGACCACCAGCCCGAAGGTGGTGCGCGGGGTGTCGGGCTCGGCCAGATCGTGGGCGACGTCGGGCTGGCTCAGGTCGTAGTCGCCGGTGACATGATGAAAGTTGTAGCCGCCCTCGGTGACGGTCAGCGAGACGATCCGCGTCGCCGGGTCGGCCATGCGCTCGATCACCGCCTCGCGATCGTCGGGGGCGTAGAGATAATCGACGATCGAGCCGATCACCCGCGGTTCGTAGTGGCCGTCGGGGTGCTTGACCACCAGGGTATAGAGGTGGTCCTGCGCCGCCAGGGCGGCCTGCATGCGCCTGTCGCCGGGCATCACGCCGACGCCGACGATGCCCCAGTCGAGCGCCTCGCCGCGATTCATCAGTTCGTCCAGATACATCGCCTGGTGGGCGCGATGGAAGCCGCCCACGCCGAAGTGGACGATGCCCGGCGTCACCTGCCGACGATCGTAGCGCGGCGTGGCCACGGCGGCGTCGAGCCCGGTCAGGGTGTCGTTGGTCAGTGCTGTCATCGCAGTCTCCTCGAGCCGGCCGCAACCGGGTTGTCAGACGTAAAGGAAACACTGCACAAATGCCTGCACGGGCGAATCGCTGCGTTGCGCGGTGCTGGAACGCCAGCCCGGTCGGAATCCTCACATATACCCCATATGCTGCGGTTCCTGTGCGCCGGGCGCCTTGCGGCGTGGCGACGCCCGCTTCATCCCGCTCGCCTATTTGTTCAGCGCTTCCTGAAATCTCCAGCGCCAGTCGGGCGCCGCCGACCGGTCCTTGACCAGCCGGGCGTTGAGCATGTCCTTGTCGTGGGTGCGGATCAGCGCGCCGTCGGCATCCTGGCCCATGCCGCGCCAGCGGCGGATCAGCCGGTCGACCAGCACCGCGTCGGGGACGTCGATGAACAGCGTGCGGTCGAAGAAGGGGCGCAGTTCGCGCCAGGGCGATTCGTCGAGCAGCAGATAATTGCCCTCGACGAGCACCAGGCGATGTTCGGGGGCGATCAGCCGGGCCCCGGCCCGGGCCAGATCGAGCGGACGGTCGAACACCGGCACCGCCACCGGGCCATCGTCGCGCCGAAGCCGTTCCAGGTCGCGGGCCAGCCCGGCGACGTCGAAGGTCTCCGGGGCGCCCTTGATGTCGAGCTTGCCCTGCGGAACCAGCACCGCGTTGTCGAAGTGGTAGCCATCCATCGGCACCAGCGCGACGATGCCCGGGCTCAGGGCGTCGATACGCTCGCACAATCGCTCGGAGAGGGTCGACTTGCCGGCCGCCGGCGGCCCGGCGATGGCCACCAGGGTCCGCCGGCCGGGGGTCACCGCTCCCAGTACCTGCTCGGCCATGGCCGCCAGCGTCGGCGTCATGGGCAGGTCATCGAGCGCATCGGGCGTCGTCGTTCGCATCGGGTGTCACCTCACCGTCAACAGGCCGTGTAGCCGCCGTCGATCCGCAGATCGGCGCCATTGATCATCGCCGCCTCCCGCGAGGCCAGGAACATCACCCCGTGAGCGATCTCGGCCGGCGTGGCGAAGCGCCGGGTGGGGATCAGGGCCTTCATGCGTTCGCCCTTCTCGCCGGCCCAGCCGTAGCGCCCCAGCTCGGTGTCGACCACGGTCGGCGAGACGGCATTGACGGTGAGCCCACGCGGTCCCCATTCCAGTGCCAGGGTGCGGGTCAGGCCCAGCACCCCGGACTTGCTGGTGCAGTAGGCCAGGTGCCCCTCGAGCCCCACGCTGGCGGCCTGGGAGGCAAGATTGACGATGCGCCCGTAGCCCGCCGCCAGCATCCGCCGCCCCACCGCGCGGCAGCCGAAGAACACGCCGCGCAGGTTGACCGCCTGGGTGGCGTCCCACAGCGCGGTGTCCATCGCTTCGGCCGGCGCCAGCGGGCCGATGCCGGCGTTGTTGACCAGCACGTCGATACGCCCGAAGCGCGCGACGCCGCGTTCGACCAGCGCCTCGACGCCGGCCTCGTCGGTGATGTCGAGCACCGCCGTCAGTGTCTCGCCGCCCAGCCCCGCGGCCACGGTATCGACGGTGTCGCTCTTGTCGACGAGCACCAGCTTCGCACCGGCGGCGGCGAAGCGCTCGGCCAGTTCGCGACCGATGCCGTTGGCGGCGCCGGTGATCAGCACCACGCTGTCGTGAAAGTCGAATTGCACCTGGCTCATGACGTCATCCCCGGGGGTGGGTGTCGGGACGGCAGGCCCGCGCGTCATCGCGCAGCGCCGCGTCGAGGCGATCGTGGGCCGGCGCCCGCGGCTCGGCGACGAATTCGGCGAGCCGCTCTCCGGCGGCGATGTCGCCAGTGGACGTGGTGTCGGGCATGTCAGCTCATCCAGTTGCCACCGTCGACATTGAGGGTCTGCGCCACCACATAGTCGCTGTCGGCGCTGGCCAGGAACACCGCGGCCCCCACGTGATCCTCCGGGCGCCCCATGCGGCCGTAGGGCACCGCCTCGCCGACCAGACGCTTCTTCTCGCCCAGCGGGCGTCCCTCGTAGCGGGCGAACAGCGCGTCGACCTCCTCCCACATCGGCGTGTCGACCACCCCGGGGGCGATACCGTTGACGTTGATGCGATGCTTGATCAGGTCGAGCCCGCAGGACTGGGTGAGGCTGATCACCGCCGCCTTGGAGGCGCAGTACATGCTCACCAGCGCCTCGCCGCGCCGGCCGGCCTGGGAGGCCATGTTGATGATCTTGCCGCCCTCGCCGCGCTCGACCATGCGCGCCGCCACGGCCTGCAGGGTGAAGAAGGTGCCCTTGACGTTGACCCCGAACTGCTTGTCGTAGCTGGCCTCGCTGACCTCCAGCACCGGCGCCATGCCGAACACCGCGGCATTGTTGACCAGGATGTCGATGGGCCCCAGCGTCGCTTCGACGGCGTCGATCATCGCAGTACGCGAGGCGCCGTCACAGACGTCGAGCGCCACCGCCATCACCGCCGCCTCGCCGCCGCGGGCGGCGCGCAGATCGGCCACCGCCCGCTCGGCGGCGGCCAGGTCGATGTCGGCGATCGCCACCCGCGCGCCCTCTTCCAGATACCGGGTCGCGATGGCCAGACCGATGCCTCGCGCCCCGCCCGTCACCACTGCCGTACGCTTGTCGAGTTTCATGGGAGTTCCTTGTCGATGGTGGCGTCGTCACGCGCCGCGGCGTTGCCGCCAGCGCGCGACGCAGTCGCCGAGTTGCGTCATGTGCTCGAGCACGACCCAGGCGCCGGCCTCGCGCAGCCGCGTGGCGTGGCCGTCCTCGATATGGCTGGCCCCGGTGAAGCCGATCACCGTCATGCCCGCGGCGCAGGCGGCGCGCGTGCCGGAGACGCTGTCCTCCACCACCAGGCAGTCGTCGGGCGCGACGTCGAGGCTGCGCGCCGCCAGCAGGTAGACATCCGGCGCCGGCTTGGGCTTCGTCACCTGTTCGGCGGTGAACAGCGGCGCCTGATTCAACCGGGCATCGAGCCCGGTATTGGCGAGCGAGGCCAGCACTCGCCGCCGGCTGCTGTTGGAAACGATCGCCAGCGGCAGGTCGAGGCCATCGATCGCCTCGGCAACCCCGGCCATGGCCTCGAGCTCTTCGGCCAGGCGGGCCTCGATCGCCGCATCGATGCGCGCCAGGGCATCATCGGGCAGGCGGTGGGCACTGAGTCCCTGCAGGTGATCGAGAATCGCCGCGGTGGTCATGCCCAGCGCGTGGCGTACCTCGTCCTCGGCGGAGAGATCGGGCAACCAGGCGGAAAGCCGTTCGAGCAGCACCCCCTCGGCGATCGACTCGCTGTCGACCAGCACGCCGTCGCAATCGAAGATCAGCAGAGCCACGCGCGCCTCCTCAGCGGTCGTCACTGGCGGTCGAGGCGCGGTTCTCCTTGCGCTCGACGTTGACCAGCGGATGGCGCTCGAGACTGGCCAGGGCCAGGCCGTCTTCCGCGAACAGGTGCGCGCGGCCGGGCTCGAAGCCGAAGCGAATCGCGTCATGAACGCGATGGCGCACATCACCGTCGGTGACCAGGATCCACTCGTCGCCGTGACACTGCACATAGAGCGAGGTCACCCCGCCGAGACGCTCGATGACCACGATCTCGCCGCCCAGCGGGCCGTCGTCGTCGAGCATCAGGTGTTCGGGGCGAATGCCCAGGGTCAGGGTCGCACCGGGCCGGGCATTGCTGCCGTCCACCGGCACCCGGCACTCGCCGCCACCGGGCAGGCGCACCGCGACGCCGTCGGCGTTGGCGTCGAGCACCTCGACGTCGGTGAAGTTCATCTTCGGCGAGCCGATGAAGCCGGCGACGAAGCGGTTGCGCGGATGGTGGTAGAGCTCCATCGGCGAGCCGACCTGTTCGACGATGCCCCCCTGCAGCACCACGATCTTGTCGGCCATGGTCATCGCCTCGATCTGGTCGTGGGTGACGTAGATCATGGTGGCGTCGAGCTCGTCGTGCAGACGCGCCAGCTCGATGCGCATCTGCACGCGCAGCGCGGCGTCGAGGTTCGACAGCGGTTCGTCGAACAGGAAGATGCTGGGGTTGCGCACGATCGCCCGGCCGATCGCCACGCGCTGACGCTGGCCGCCGGAGAGCGCCTTGGGCTTGCGGTCGAGCAGGGGCTCGAGCTGCAGGATGCGCGCCGCCTCGAGCACCTTCTGGCGGCGTTGCTCCTTGGCCACGCCGGCCAGGCGCAGGCTGAAGCCCATGTTGTCCTCGACGGTCATGTGCGGGTAGAGCGCATAGCTCTGGAAGACCATCGCCAGGCCGCGCTCGGCCGGGCCGACCTCGTTGATGCGCTGGCCGTCGACCTTGATGTCGCCGCTGGAGGCGCTCTCCAGCCCGGCGATCATGCGCAGCAGGGTCGACTTGCCGCAGCCGGAGGGGCCGACGAAGACCACGAATTCGCGGTCCTTGACCTCCAGGTCGACCCCCTTGATCACCTGGGTGTCACCGAATTCCTTGACGATGTTGTTGAGTTCGAGCGTTGCCATGGTGAATTCCTTATTTGACGGCGCCGAAGGTCAGGCCGCGAACCATCTGTTTCTGGGTCATCCAACCCAGGATCAGGATCGGCGCGATGGCCATCGTCGAGGCGGCGGAGAGCTTGGCCCAGAACAGCCCTTCGGGGCTCGAGAACGAGGCGATGAAGGCGGTCAGCGGGGCCGCGTCGGAGGTGGTGAGGTTGAGACTCCAGAACGCCTCGTTCCAGCTCAGGATCACCGACAGCAACCCGGTGGAGGCGATCCCCGGCAGGGTCAGCGGCACCAGCAGGTAGAGCACCTCCTGCAGGGTGCCGGCGCCGTCCATGCGGCCCGCCTCGAGGATGTCCTTGGGCACGTCCTTGAAGAAGGTGTAGAGCATCCACACCACGATCGGCAGGTTCATCAGCATGTAGACGATGGTCAGCCCGGTCAGGCTGTCGAGCAGCCCCAGATCGCGGAAGATCAGATAGATCGGCATCAGCACGCCCACCGGCGGCAGCATCTTGGTGGAGAGCATCCACAGCAGCGTGCCGCGGGTGCGCGGCGTGGGCAGAAACGCCATCGAGTAGGCCGCCGGCACCGCCACCAGCAGCGCCAGCAGCGTCGAGCCGACCGACACGATCACGCTGTTGATGGCGAACTTGACGTAGTCGGCCCGCGCCATGACCTCGTGATAGCCGACCAGCGTCGGATCGAAGAACAGGCTGGGCGGCGTGGCCACCGCCTCGCCCTCGGTCTTGAAGCCGGTGAGGATCATCCAGAAGATCGGGAAGAACACCACCAAGGCGATGAACCAGGCCAGCAGCGTGAGGATGAGTTTCTTGGAGAGCGTCTGATTCATGGTCCACCTCAGGTCTCGAGATTCTTGGCCACGGTGCGGACCAGGAAGATCGCCACGATGTTGGCCAGGACGATGGCGATCACCCCGCCGGCGGACGCCCCACCGACATCGAAGTCGAGCAGCGCACGGATGTAGATCAGGTAGGCCAGGTTGGTCGAGGCCAGCCCCGGGCCGCCCGAGGTGGTGACGAAGATCTCGGCGAAGATCGTCAGCAGGAAGATCATCTCGATCATGATCACCACGCTGATCGCCCGTTTCAGGTGCGGCAGGGTGATGAACCAGAAGATCGCGATGGGCCCCGCGCCATCCATGCGCGCCGCCTCGACCTGGTCATCGTCGAGGGACTGGATGGCGGTGAGCAGGATCAGCAGCGCGAAGGGCAGCCACTCCCACGAGACGATGATCACGATCGAGGTCAGCGGCAGCGACGAGAACCAGTCCACCGCCTGGAAACCGAACAGATTGAACAGCCACGCCAGCACCCCGTTGACCGGGTGCATCATCATGTTCTTCCAGATCAGCGCACTGACCGTGGGCATGACGAAGAACGGCGCGATCACCAGCAGCCGGGCGATGCCGCGGCCGAAGAACTCCTGCTGGAAGAGCACCGCCAGCAGCGTGCCGCCGACCACGGTGATCGCCAGCACCCAGCCGACCAGCAGCAGGGTATTGCCCATCGCCGTCCACAGGGCCGGATCGGTGAGCAGGTAGGTGTAGTTGTCGACCCCGGCGAAGCCGGAGATCATCGGATTGAGCAGGTTGTAACGCTGGAAGGAGAACCACAGGGTCATGCCCAACGGCACCAGCATCCACAGCAGCAGCATGGAAACCGCGGGCGCCTGGAGGAAGAACGTACGCATCCCTCCGACGGTGCGGCCGGAAGCTCTATCGCGCATGGCTGAGCCCACCTGGAAAGTCGTGACTGGGGAAAGCGGCCGGGGTCGGGGCCCCGGCCAAGAGCACGGCACGCTGGCCGTGCGATTGCCTGATCAGTAGTAACCGGCCTGGCGCATGGTGCGGTCGGCGGCACGCTGGGCGGCGCTCAGGGCGTCATCGACGCTGCGCTGCCCGGCCAGGGCGGCGGCGATCATCTGCCCCACCTGGGTACCGATGGCCTGGAATTCGGGGATGTCGGCGTACTGCACCCCGGTATAGGGCACCGGCTTGGCGCTCGGGTCGGTGGGGTCGGCGGTCTGGATCGCCTTGAGCACGAAGTCGGCGAACGGCGCGGCTTCCTGGTAGTTGGCGTTCTGATAGGTGGACTCGCGGGTACCCGGGGGAACGCTGGTCCAGCCTTTCTTCTCGCCGACCAGTTTCACGTAGTCCTTGGAGGTCGCCCAGGTGATGAAGGTCTGCGCGGCATCCTTGGCGTTGGACGACTGGGGAATCGCCAGTGCCCAGGACCACAGCCAGTGCGAGCCCTTGGGCGTCTCGGCGACCGGCGCCGGGGCGAAGCCCAGCTCGTCGGCGACCTGGGACTCGTCGGGATTGTAGATGCGCCCGGCGGCGGAGGTGGCGTCGACCCACATGCCGCACTTGCCGCTGGAGAACAGCGCCTGGTTCTCGTTGAAGCCGTTGGAGGTCGCCCCCGGCGGACCGTACTTGTTCATCAGGTCGACGTAGAAGTCGATCGCCTGGTGCCAGGCCGGTGAGTCGATCTCGGGATGCCAGTCCTCGTCGAACCAGCGTCCGCCGTAGGTGTTCACCAGGGTCGACAGGAAGGCCATGTTCTCGCCCCAGCCGGGCTTGCCGCGCAGGCAGATGCCGTAGACGCCGTTGTCGGGATCGTTGACCTTGCTCGCCCAGTCGCGGACCTCCTTCCAGGTCGGCTGCTCGGGCATGGTGATGCCGGCCTTGTCGAACAGATCCTTGCGGTAGTACATCATCGAGCTTTCGCCGTAGAACGGCAGCGCGTAGAGCGACCCGTCGTGGCTCAGGCCGTCGCGGATCGGCTTGAGCAGATCGTTCTCGTCGTAATCCTCGGGCAGGTCGTCGAGCGAGGTCAGCCAGCCCTGCTTGGCCCAGATGGGTACCTCGTAGGTGCCGATGGTCATCACGTCGAACTGCCCGCCGTTGGTGGCGATATCGGTGGTCAGGCGCTGACGCAGCACGTTCTCCTCGAGGACCACCCAATCGAGCTTGATGTCGGGATGGGCCTTCTCGAATTCGTCGGTCAAACCCTGCATGATGATCATGTCGTTGTTGTTCACCGTCGCCACGGTGAGGGTCTCGGCGCTGGCAGAGACGGAGGCGAGAGCCAGGGCCCCGGCCAGCGGGATGGCGTGCTGTAACCGCATGTCGAGCTCCTTGGAGGAGATTGTTGGGTTTGTTTTGATCAATCTACTCAATGACCATTCAAATGATCATTTAGGGCCCCAAAAAAAGCAAACCGCGGCGCTTAGACTTTGGCCTAAGAGGATGCCTCCGCCTGCTCGACGATATAGCGCGCCGCCGCCTCGTCGGTCACCAGCCCCTTGAGCCAGCCGCCACGCAAGGCGGCGAGAATCGCCGGCCCCTTGTCGCGCCCGCCGGCCAGACCGACCAGCGTCTGTCCGGCGAGGCGGCGCAACGGCAGACTGGTGATCCGCCGGGTGAGCGGGCATTCGACGAGTTCGCCGGCGGCGTTCAGCGGCCAGCCCAGCAGTTCGCCCACCGCCCCGGCATCGAGCAGTTCCCGGAGCTCGGCCTCGCTGATGAAGTGATCCTGAAACAGCGTCGCCTGGGGGTCGATACGGCCGATACCGATGAACCCCGCCTCGGCTTCCATGGCCACGGCACTGACCGCCTGGACCAGATGCTGGGCGAGCAGCGCGTCCTTCTCGGCCACCGAGGCGGCGACCACCGGCGCCGGCAGCAGGAAGCGCTCGGCGCCGGTCTTGTCGGCGAGCACCATGACCCCGTCGTAGCGGTTGGCCGAGCCGTCGCGGGCGACGTTGCCCACCAGCGAGACGAAGCGATGCTGGGGGCGCTCCGTGCGGCTCAACGCCTCGACCGTGGCACGCACCACGCGGCCGGTCCCCAGCGACAGCGTCAAGGGCTCACTGCGGTCGATGTAGCGCGACAGCCGCTCGGCGCCGGCCAGGGCGAGAAAGGCCGAGCCGTTGTCCTGCGGCGCCGGATCGGAGGGCACCACGTCGCAGAAGCTCAGATCGAAACGCGACACCAGGGCTTCCCCCATGGCCATGCAGCCGGCGAGCGGATGATCGATGTGGACCTTGACCAGTCCCTCCTGGCGCGCCAGGGCCAGCAGGCGCTGGACCCCGGGGCGCGACACGCCGAGCTGACCGGCGATCTCGTCCTGGGTACGTCCGCCCACATAGGAGAGCCAGGCGGCCCGGGCCGCCTGATCGAGCTTGAGGTCGTACTTATCCATGGCGGGGTATTCTCGTCACTTGCCAAGGGGCCGATCATCGCAGCCGGCAAGAGCGGGCACAATACGCGGGCTCAGCGGTGGCGGGGCGAGGCCGGCGTGCCGCCGGGCAGACGCACGCGTGCCGCGAGCCCACCGAGCGCGGCGGTCTCGAGGTTCAGCGAACCGCCGTAGAGGGTCATCAGGTCCTCGACGATCGCCAGGCCCAGCCCCGAACCGGAGCGATGTTCATCGAGCCGGGCGCCGCGGGCGAGTGCCGCCTCGCGCTGCGCGGCGCTCATTCCCGGCCCGTCGTCCTCGATCAGCAGGCAAACGCCGTCGTCCTCGGCGTGCACCCTCAGCCGTACCCGCCGCTCGGCCCAGCGCATGGCGTTGTCGAGCAGGTTGCCGACCAGCTCCTGCAGGTCCTGGGGGTCCATGCGCACGGTCAGCTCGGGATCGAGTTCGCGCTCGAGGGCGATGCCGCGACGCCCCGCCAGCCGTGCCAGACCGTCGACCACCGGGGCGATCGCCTCGCCGATCCGCACCCGCCCGGTGAGCGTCGAGCCGCCCGCCGCCGACGCCCGGGCGAGATGGTGACGCACGGCCTCGTCGATGCGTCCGAGCTCGTCGCGTACCTGGCGACGCTGGGCCTCGGGCAGCCGGTCGGCGACGGTCTTGAGCACGCTGACCGGCGTCTTGAGCGCGTGGGCCAGGTTGCCGGCGGCGCTGCGGCCGCGTTCGATCAGGCCGCGGTCACGCTCGAGGACCTCGTTCATCGCCTCGGCGAGCTCGCTGAGTTCGCCGGGCAGGCGCGTGTCGAGCCGCTCCCCGGCCCCCGACTCGACCCGCTCCAGGTCGGCGTGCAGGCGTCGCAGCGGCGCCAGCCCCCAGCGGATCTGCAACGCCAGGCCGCCGATCAGCAGCCCGCCGAGGGTCAACAGCGACAGTCCCAGCAGCCATTCGAAGCGCGCCACCTCGGCGTCGAGTTCCTCGCGGGAGGCGGCGACGCTGACGTGCAGCCGCTGCGGGTGCCCGGGCAGGTGGACGTCGCGTTCGATCACCCGCAACGGTTCGCCGCGCGGACCGCTGATGTTGCGCACGCTGATGCCGTCGGCCATCGACACCGGCAGCCGCTGATCCCACAGCGAACGCGAGACCAGCGAGGTGCCCTGCCGGTCGGTGATCTGCCAGTACCAGCCCGAGAACACCCGCTGGAAGCGCGCGTCGCCCAGCGAGTGCGAGACCTGCAGGCGCTGCTCGGCGGGGTCGTAGTCGAGATCGGCCAGCACCACCTGCAACAGCGAGGAGAGTCGCTGGTCGAACGAGGCGGTGACCGATTCGCGGAAATTGTAGGCCAGGCCCAGTCCGGCCAGTGGCAGGATCACCACCACCAGGCCCAGCGCGGCGGCGAGCAGTCGCTGGCCCAGCGACCAGCCGGCGGGGCGCGACGCCAGGGCGCGCAGGCGCGAGCCGGCGGTTGCCGTCACGCACCATCCTCGGGCGCGACCACCCGATAGCCCTGCCCGCGCAGGGTCTCGATGCGCTCGCTGCCCAGCTTGCGCCGCAGGCGGCTGATCTGGACGTCGATGACGTTGGAATCGGGTTCGTGGTCGCGGTCGTAGACGTGCTCGGCGAGTTCGCCACGGCTGACGATACGCGGGGCGGCGTGCATCAGGTAGGCCAGCAGCCGCGATTCCTGGGCGGTCAGGGTCACCGGCCGACCGGCCACGCTGATGCTGCCGGCATGGGTGTCGTAGGTGAGTTCGCCGAGGGTCAGCACCGGATGGGCGTGGCCGTGGCTGCGGCGTACCAGGGCACGCAGGCGGAACAGCACCTCGGCGGTCTCGAACGGTTTGGTGACATAGTCGTCGGCCCCGGCGGAGAACCCCGCCGCCTTGTCCGACCAGCGCTCGCGGGCGGTGAGCACCAGTACCGGCAGGTCGATGGCGTCGTCGCGCCACTGCGCCAGCCAGCGGGTGCCGTCGCCGTCCGGCAGCCCCAGGTCGAGCACCACGGCATCGTAACGCTCGGTACGCACCAGAAAGTCGGCCTCACCGCCGCTCTCGGCGGTTTCGACCAGCAGCCCCGCGTCGCGCAGCGCCTCGCCGAGTGCCTCGGCCAGGGCCCGGTCGTCTTCTACCAGCAGTATCTTCATGATCGCGTCATCGTCGCTTCATCGCCTCGATATGGCTGCCTTGGCTGTCGAGCAGTTCACCGGTCGCGGCATCGAATTCGAACCGCACCACCTGCCCCTGAGGGCCGATCATCTCGACATCGTAGCGAGGCGCCCCCTGGTCGTCACTCTCGAGCTCGACCTCGAGAATCTGTCCCGTGTAGCGCTGCTGCAGCCAGTCGAGCACACTGGGCAACGCTACCAGACGCCCCTGGCGGACCGCCTCGTGGAGCTGCCGCCAGTCGTCGTCGGCCGCCACGGACGCCGAGGCCGTGACCAGCACCATGGCCAGCAGGACGGCCCGACAGCAAGGAAAGCGATAGTGTGCGTTCATGGCGCCAGCCTGCCAAAGGCTGCATGAATGCACCATGAACTGGCGTGCTGGCTTTCGGCGGGACGCGCCCCGGATGAACGCACCATGAACGACTTCTTCAGGTCGCAGCAAGGTGGCACGGCGTAAAACGGATGTCGAGAACCCGGACCGCGCGTCCGTCGACCAAGGAGAAGCGCCATGAAATCACTGCGTCTGATGATGGTCCCCGTCGCCTTTTCCGGCAGCCTGTCCAGCCTGGCATTCGCCGACGAAGGCAGTTTCGCGCCCGGCGAGCTGGATTCGCTGCTCGCCCAGGCCGATCGCCACGGCATCGCCGCCTATCGCCAGATCGCCGTCGACGATCGTGACCGGCGCGAGGGCGAAGGCTGGCGCGACGCGGGCTGGCAGGTCGATGTCGACCGGCTGCTGCGCGACGGCTCGCTCGCCTCCCCGAACGACGCGGCCGCCGATGGCCTGCACTGGCGACTGTCCGGCGCCGAGGTCACCCGGGCGCTGAACGACGCGCAACACGACGACGTGCAACGATTCGCGTCCCTCGCTGTCGATGACACAGGCCATGTCGACATCGATGACGCCGCCACTCACGTCATCTGACCCGTTCGACGACTTTACCGGTCACCGGAGTGAACCATGACTGATCATCACGACACCCTGCATGCCCGCGCCCGCCGTGAGAACGCCGCCTGGCAGGCGGCACGCGACTGGCAGCAGCGTGCCCGCCAGGCGCGCCCCTCCACGTCGGGGGGCGGCGTGAAACTCTTCTTCACCTGGCTGCTGTTCGGCACCCTGATGCTCGTGGGCACCGTGCTGGGGCTGTTCTTCCTGCTGGTCGGCTGGCTGATGATGCCCCTGCTGCGCCATCGCATGAAGAAGCGCATCGACGCGCTGCGCGCCGAGCGCGCCCAGGACGTCGGCGGCAATGCCGGCGGAGCGCACGCCGCGTCGCCCCGCTCGGGACCGGACGCGCGCCACGAGGTACTCGAGGGCGACTATCTGGACAAGGGCTGAGCCCCCCGGCCGCGTGGCGCTTAACCGCCGCGCGGCGCGTCGTCGGGTCCGGGCTCGGGGCGCGTGCCGCCCTCTTCCCGGCTTGCCGGCGGCGTTTCGTTACCGGACGCCGCGTCGGCATCGAGTTCCGGATAGTGGCGGGCCAGCACCTCGCGCAACGCCTGCACTTCCTCGCTGAGGGCGGCCATCTGCTGATTGAGATGACGGACCATCTCGCGGTCGGCGCGGTGCTGGCGGGATTCGCGCTCGCCCTGATCGGCGACGAACAGCGAGCTGATGTAGGCCGCGAAGCTACCGAACAGCCCCACCCCGCAGACCATCAGCAGCACCGCCACCACGCGCCCCGGCGTCGTCACCGGGTAGTAGTCGCCGTAGCCCACGGTGGTCACCGTGACGACCGCCCACCACAGCGCCTCCTCGGCGGTATCGATCGGGCTGTCGGGATCGGGACTTTCCACCAGCAGCATGACCAGTGCGCTGAAGGCCACCAGCAACACCGTCAGGGTGGCCGCCGAGGCCAGTACACCCTTGGCCTTGTTGCGGAAGATCAGCCGCCAGATCAGCTCCAGGGACTTGAGCGCCCGCAACAGACGAATCAACTGCACCACGCGGAAGGCCTTGGCCCCCATCAGCCAGCCCGCGGGGATGCTGGCCAGCAGATCGATCCAGCCCCAGCGCATGTAGTGCCACTTGTTCTTCGCCGCCCGAAAACGCAGGCAGAAGTCGATGAAGAAGCACACGCAGACCATCAGGTCGATGTATTGCAGCAGCCGCGACACTTCCGGCGACAGCGCGAAGAAGGTGTCGGCGATCAAGGCACCGAGCACGTAGAAGGACAGTACCAGGATGAAAAGCTGAAAGGGGGTGATGCGGTCTTCCATGGCACGATGCGGCGCGGTACGCGTCTCCGGCTGGGGGCGGGTCGAAGCGTGTCAGGATACGCGCGGGAAGACGCTCTGGCGAGCCCGAGGCCCCGCGAGGGCGTGACGCCGCGCCGCGGGGCGCTCGCCAGCCCCGCCGCAGCCGGGCATGGACGGGCAGGCCCGGGGGGATTACTCGAGGGCTTCGTAGGGCAGGCCCACGTAGTTCTCGGCGATGGTGGTGAGCCCGGCCCGGGAACTGGTGTAGTAGTCGAGCTCGGCCTGCTGGATGCGCCGCGTGAAGTCTTCGTCGTCGGAGAACTTGTGCAGGTTGGAGGTCATCCACCAGGAAAAGCGTTCGGCCTTCCAGATACGCCGCAGGCAGACCTCGGAGTAGCGGGCGATCAGATCGTCCCGGCCGTCACGATAGACCCCGACCAGCAAGCGATAGAGCGTGTTGACGTCGCTGGCGGCCAGATTGAGGCCCTTGGCGCCGGTGGGCGGCACGATGTGCGCGGCGTCGCCGACCAGGAACAAGCGACCATGCTGCATCGGCTCGGCGACGAAGCTTCTCAGCGGCGCGATGCTCTTCTCCAGCGACTCGCCGGTCACCAGCTTCGCGGCGACGTCCTCCGGCAAGCGCGCCGCGAGTTCCTCCCAGAAACGCGCATCCGACCAGTCCTCGACCTTCTCGTCGGCCCCGACCTGCACGTAATAGCGGCTGCGGGTCTTCGAACGCATGCTGCACAGCGCGAAACCACGGGCATGACTGGCATAGATCAGTTCGTCGGAAACCGGCGGGGTGTCGGCGAGCAGCCCCAGCCAGCCGAACGGATAGACCCGTTCGAAGGTCTTGAGACGATCCTCGGGGATCGAGCGACGCGAGACCCCGTGATAGCCGTCGCAGCCGGCCACGTAGTCGCAGTCGAGGCGCAGCGTCTCACCGTTCTTCTCGAAGGTGACGTAGGGGTGGTCGGTCTCCAGGTCGTGGGGCTGGACGTCGTCGACTTCGTAGAGGGTCGTCGCGCCGGCCTCGCGACGCGCCGCCATCAGATCGCGGGTGACCTCGGTCTGGCCGTAGACCATGACGCGCTTGCCGCCGGTGAGTTCGGCGAGGTCGACACGCACGCGGCGGTTGTCGAAGGCCAGCTCGAAGCCGTCGTGGGGCAGCCCTTCGGCGTCCATGCGTTCATCGACGCCGGCTTCGCGCAGCAGGTCGACCATCCCCTGCTCGAGCACCCCGGCACGGATGCGGCTGAGCACGTACTCGCCGCTGCGTCGTTCGAGAATCACGTTGTCGATGCCCTGCCGGTGCAGCAGTTGGCCCAGCAGCAGGCCGGAGGGGCCGGCCCCGATGATCGCCACTTGTGTCTTCATGGTTATTGCCTCTTGGGTCCGGGCAGCAAGCCACCCGTCGTCACGGGAATCGATGAGTTGTATTTTTCATCGATTCCAGACGCCATTTAAGGCAAAATCGATAGACAGGGTTGGACATTTTCAAGAACCACCCCTGACTTTGGTCGACCTTCCAAACCCACGCCGGGGACGCGCATGCCAGAACGTCGCCAGGACCGCATCCCGGTCTTCCAGCTCTATGGCGAAACCGGCCACTGGCCGACACCGGACCTGCTGCACTGCGAGTCGATCGCCGCCCGCAGCCGCCTGCACGACTGGCATATCAAGCCCCACCGCCATGCCGACCTGCTGCATCTGCTGCACATCCGCAGCGGCCGGGTCCACCTGAGCCTGGAGGGTAACGAGCGCCATCTCGAAGGGCCGCTGGTGATCGTCGTCCCGGCGGTGACGATCCATGGATTCCACTTCTCGACCGACATCGACGGGCACATCATCAGCCTCGCCAAGCCGCTCGCCAGCCACCTCCACGAGCGTCTCGCGGCACTCGGCGAGGTGTTGAACCGGCCGGCACACTACCCGCTCGCCGAGCAGCCCGAGGCAGTGACGATCGACACCCTGGTGGGGCAGGTCGAGCGCGAGTATCACCGCCCCGCGCCCGGCCGCGAACCGTTGCTGCACGCGCTGGTCCAGGCCCTGGCGGTGCAGATCGCGCGGCGTGCCGAACGTCGCCGGCCACGCCGCGCACCGAGCCACGATCGCGGTCAGGCTCACCTCGAACACTTCCTGGCGCTGATCGACGACCACTACA
Organism: Modicisalibacter sp. MOD 31.J; assembly: GCF_020147985.1. Lineage (NCBI taxonomy): Bacteria > Pseudomonadati > Pseudomonadota > Gammaproteobacteria > Oceanospirillales > Halomonadaceae > Modicisalibacter > Modicisalibacter sp. MOD 31.J. The sequence continues at coordinate 144,180 of NZ_JAGXFF010000005.1, forward strand.
CCGAACAGCCCAGCATCGAGTCCCTCGCCGCCCGGATCGGCGTGACCAGCGCCCATCTCAATACCCTGTGCCGGCGCCTGGCCGGTCGCAGCGCCCTGCAGCTGCTGCACGAGCGACTGCTGCTCGAGGCCAAGCGCCAGCTCACCTACACCAACATGACCGTGGGTCAGATCGCCGACATGCTGGGCTTCTCCGAACCGGCCTATTTCACGCGCTTCTTCAAGCGCCTGAGCGGGCAATCGCCCAAGGCATTCCGGCTCTCGCGCTGACCCCGGGCCTTGTACGAGAACCGCCTTAACTCGCCGACTTGTCGTACCGACCCGGGAACGACGAACCCCCGCCGGGTGGCGGGGGTTCGGGTTCTCGCAAGGCGCGGTCGCCGCGTCTCAGAGCAGCTTGAGATGCTTGGCGTGATAGCGCAGGTGGTCATCGATGAAGGTGGCGATGAAGAAGTAGCTGTGGTCATAGCCCGGCTGACGACGCAGGGTCAGCGGGTGATCGTGCTTCTCGCACACCGCCTCGAGCCGTTCGGGCCGCAACTGCTCTTCGAGGAAGTTGTCGGCCTCGCCCTGGTCGATGAACAGCGGCTGGCGCGACACGCCCTTGGCGACCAGCTCGCAGGCATCGTACTGGGTCCACAGGCCGTGGTCGTCGCCCAGATAGTTGGTGAAGGCCTTCTGCCCCCACGGCACCACGCTGGGATTGACCACCGGGGCGAAGGCCGATACCGAGGCGAAGCGACCCGGCTGGCGCAGTGCCAGTACCAGCGCCCCGTGACCGCCCATCGAGTGCCCGCTGATCGCCTCGCGGCCGTTGACCGGGAAGTGCTGGCGCACCACCGACGGCAGCTCGTCGTTGACGTAGTCGTACATCCGGTAGTGCCGGGACCACGGTTCGCGCTTGGCGTTGACGTAGAAACCGGCCCCGGAGCCGAAGTCGTAGCTGTCGTGCTCGCCGGGCAGGTCCAGCCCGCGCGGGCTGGTGTCGGGGCAGACGATGGCCATGCCCAGCTCGGCAGCCAGGCGCTGGGCGCCGGCCTTCTGCATGAAGTTCTCGTCGGTGCAGGTCAGCCCCGACAGCCACCACAGCAGCGGCACCTTGCCCTCCTCCGCCTGCGGCGGCAGGTAGATGGCAAAGACCATTTCGCAATCCAGCGAGCGGGCGTGATGCTTGTAACGCTTGAGCCAGCCGCCGAACGACTTGGTGGCGGAAACCAGCTCCAGCGTTTCGGACATGCTCATGCGTTCTCCTCGTGTCGTGAGTGGCGGGCTCAAGCGCCCGCCATGGCCATCAGTAATGCAGGACGGTACGAATGCTCTTGCCCTGATGCAGCAGCTCGAAGGCCTCGTTGATCTGCTCGAACGGCATGTCGTGGGTGACGAACTCGTCGATCTTGATCTTGCCGTTCATGTAGTCCTCGACATAGCCCGGCAACTGCGTGCGGCCCTTGACCCCGCCGAACGCCGAGCCTTTCCAGACGCGCCCGGTGACCAGCTGGAAGGGCCGCGTCGAGATCTCCTCGCCGGCGCCGGCGACGCCGATGATGATCGATTCGCCCCAACCCTTGTGGCAGCACTCCAGCGCCGAGCGCATGACGTTGACGTTGCCGATGCACTCGAAGGAGTAGTCGACCCCGCCGTCGGTCAGATCGACGATCACCTGCTGGATGGGGTCGCTGTAGTCCTTGGGATTGACGAACTCGGTGGCGCCGAACTGACGGGCCAGCTCGAACTTGTCCGGATTGACGTCGATGGCGATGATCCGCGAGGCCTTGGCCATCTGCGCGCCCTGAATGACTGCCAGACCGATCGCCCCCAGGCCGAACACCGCGACGGTCGAGCCCGGCTCGACGCTGGCGGTGTTGAGCACCGCGCCGATGCCCGTGGTCACCCCGCAGCCGAGCAGGCAGATCTTGTCGAGCGGCGCCTCCTTGGAGACCTTGGCCAGCGAGACCTCGGGCAGCACGGTGTACTCGGAGAACGTCGAGCACCCCATGTAATGGTGGATCGGCTTGCCGTCCAGCGAGAAACGCGAGGTACCGTCGGGCATCAACCCCTTGCCCTGGGTCGCGCGCACCGCGCTGCAAAGGTTGGTCTTGCCGGACAGGCAGAACTTGCACTGGCCGCACTCGGCGGTATACAGCGGGATCACGTGATCGCCGGGCTGGAGACTGGTGACACCCTCGCCGACTTCCTGGACGATCCCCGCCCCTTCGTGACCCAGAACCGACGGGAACAGCCCCTCGGGGTCCTTGCCCGACAGGGTGTAGGCATCGGTGTGGCACACGCTGGTCGCAGCAATCTGGACCAGCACTTCGCCGGCCTTGGGACCCTGGACGTCGATCTCGGCCAGCTCCAGCGGCTTGCCGGCTTCCCAGGCGATGGCGGCGCGTGATTTCATCGATCATTCTCCTCGTGAACGGTGGACGCCGGCCCCTCAGCGTGGCGGGCGTGGCATCATGAACCTGTGTCACCAGTCTAGGCCCTCGGCGGGGCACGATAAATGCCGTCGCCGTCACAAGATTATTGCCAGGGAGCAACAATGCAGCGCTGGGATCGTGTCGAAGCCTTCGTCGAAGTGGTCCGTCAGGGCGGCTTCTCAGCCGCCGCCCGCCAGCTCAGGGTCTCCACCTCCCACGTCAGTCGCCTGGTCGGCCAGCTCGAGAACCAGTTGGGCACACCTTTGCTCTATCGCACCACCCGGCGCTCGAGCCTGACCGACGCCGGGGCGCTCTACTACGAGCATTGTCGCCATCTCCTCGACGGCTTCCGCGAGGCCGAAACCGCCCTCAACGACTTCCAGGCGCGACCCAAGGGCACCCTGCGACTGACCTGTGCGACGACCTTCGGCGAGCGCTACATCGCCCCGCTGGTCAACGACTTCCGGTGCCGCCACCCGCAACTCGCGGTGCACATGCACTTCACCAACCGTCAGGTGGATCTCGTCGACGAAGGCTTCGACCTGGCGATCCGCATGGGCGTGCTCAAGGATTCCAGCCTGATCGCCCGGCGCCTGTGCGAGCGCCGCGAGTACGTGGTGGGCTCCCGCGACTACTTCCAGCAGGTCTCGCGCCCCCATAGCCTGGCCGAGCTGGCCAGTCACGAGTGCCTGCTCGGCTCGCGGGACAGCTGGCTGTTCGCCGTCGACGGCCAGCGCCGGGAGGTACGGGTCAGCGGGCGCTGGCAGGCCAATTCCGGCCCGGCACTGCTCGACGCCGCCCTCAAGGGACTGGGGCTGGCCCAGTTGCCCGACTACTACGTGACCCCCCACCTGGCCGCGGGCGAGCTGATCTCGGTGCTCGACCATTACCAGTTCACCGAGACCGCGGTATGGGCCGTCTATCCCCGCCACCGCCAGTTGTCCGCCAAGGTCCGCCAGTTCGTCGATCACCTGGTGGCACACCTGCCGGCCGCGCTCTGACGCCTCACGATTTCACGGCCGAGGCACTCACCCCGTTGGGCGGGCGCATCGCCGCATTGTCGTTCTCCAGGAAGATCGGCCGCACGCTGTCGTTGAGATAGCAGGCGTCGAACTCGGCGACCTGGGCCAGGGCCTGCGGGTCGGGCAGCGTGACCTTGTGGCGCTCGCGCAGCACCAGCCCCTCCTCGCGGAAGGCCGAAAAGGTCCGGCTGACATGCACGGCGCTCAGCCCCAGGGTGTCGGCCAGCTGCTCCTGCGACAGTGGCAGGCGGAACTTGCCCTCGCCGGCGGCACCGGTCTGATCGAGGCGTACGTACATCTCGTAGAGAAAGTGAGCGAGTTTCTGATGAGCGGTGCGCCGCGCCAGGTTGACCAGCCGCTCGGTGAGCAGCGACTGCTGACGACTCGAGATCGCGAACAGCACGGCGGTCAGGGTGGTCGATTGGCGAAAGATGTCGAGCAGACGGCGATGGGGGAACTGACAGATCACCCCGTCGTCGATCATCGACACGCCCGCCAGGCGCTGGGAAAAGGCGAATTCACGCAGGCCGATGATGTCCCCGGGCAGGAAGACCTCGAGGATCTGGCGGCTGCCGTCGCCCAGATTGCGATAGGAATAGGCCCAGCCACGGCTCACCGTGCAGAATTCGCTGGCGAGGTCGTTCTCCTTCCACAGGACATCCCCCGACTTGACGTCCTGGGGGCTGTCCTCGAGTTCGCAGAGCAATGCCTTGTCGTCGTCGGACAGGGCGCAGTAGTGGCTGAAATGGCGAATGATACAGCTATCGTTACGGTTCACGTCGGTACGCTCTCCCGGTTATCCAGCGCATGCAGCGTCTTCTTCTTCGTTGGTTCCATGACGGACAACGTTTTTCGCCGCAACACGAAAACGCCTTATGGTGGCCCGTCCCAGCAAAAACGCCGATAACTCAAGTTAATACAGCGCCACCCTCTGCTCGAAGAAGGGCCTCGCGTCGGTGCATTGATCACTCTTTACTAGCAGCACACGGGCAGGATACGCAAGCGGACCGGAAAGCGGGAGGGGGAAGAGAAGAGCGTCCGGCTCGGGCGCGCCGGACGCCGGAAACGTCAGCACTCGATGGCGTTGACCGCCAGGCCGCCGCGCGAGGTCTCCTTGTACTTGTCCTGCATGTCGGCCCCGGTGTCGCGCATGGTGCGGATCGCCTTGTCCAGCGACACGAAATGATCGCCGTCACCGCGCAGCGCCATCTGGGCGGCGTTGATCGCCTTGACCGAGGCGATGGCGTTACGCTCGATGCACGGCACCTGAACCAGGCCGCCGATCGGGTCGCAGGTCAGCCCCAGGTTGTGTTCGAGGCCGATCTCGGCGGCGTTCTCGACCTGGGCGGGCGTGCCGCCCATGACCTCGGCGAGCCCGGCGGCGGCCATCGCGCAGGCCGAGCCGACCTCGCCCTGACAGCCCACCTCGGCGCCGGAGATCGAGGCGTTCTTCTTGCACAGGATGCCCACCGCGCCGGCGGCGAGCAGGAAATCGACCACGTCGCGCTCGCAGGCGCCGGCCTTGAACTTCATGTAGTAGTGGAGCACCGCCGGGATGATCCCCGCCGCACCATTGGTGGGCGCGGTCACCATGCGGCCGCCGGCGGCGTTCTCTTCATTGACCGCCAGGGCGAAGACGTTGACCCAGTCCATCGCCGAGAAGGTCGAGACGATCAGCCCCGGATCGTCCTCGGCGGCCAGCAGCCGCTCGTGCAGCCGCTTGGCCCGGCGCTTGACGTCGAGCCCGCCGGGCAGCACGCCCTCGTGGTGCAGGCCGTTGTCGACACACTCCTGCATCGCTTCCCAGATCCGCCACAGACCGGCACGGATCTCGGCCTCGTCGCGCCAGGCCTTTTCGTTGGCCAGCATCAGTTCGCTGATGCGCAGGCCGTGCAGGCGGCACAGCGCCAGCAATTCACCGGCACTGTTGAAATCGTAGGGCAACGCGGTGTGATCGACGTCCAGTTCGCCGGCCTGGGCCTGGCGTTCGTCGATGACGAAACCGCCGCCCACCGAATAGTAGGTGTTGCGATAGAGTTCGTCGCTGTGGCCGTGGGCGATCAGGCGCATGGCGTTGGGATGGTGCGGCAGGTTGTCGTCGAGCAACTGCATGTCGCGGGCCCAGACGAAGGGGATCGCCAGCCGGCCGTCCAGCAGCAGGGTCTGGGCCTCCAGCAGCTCTTCGATGCATGGCGCGATGATCGCCGGATCGATGGCGTCCGGCCGCTCGCCCATCAGCCCCATGATCACCGCGCGGTCGGTGCCATGACCGATGCCGGTGGCCGACAGCGAGCCGAACAGTTGAACCTCGATCCGCGCGACCCGTTCGAGCAGGTCCTGTTCGCGCAGCGACTCGATGAAGGTGCAGGCCGCCCGCATCGGGCCGACGGTGTGCGAACTCGACGGGCCGACACCGATCTTGAACAGGTCGAACACACTGATGGCCACGCTGCCTCCTCCGTCGTCTCGACGTCTTCTTGTATGAGAATCACTAAACCCGCCAGTCACCAGGCGGGATTGACTCTAGACTGCGCGCCCTTTATACGAGGAACAACCCAGAATAACTGGCTTTCCCTTTAGAATAGCTAAACCATGAGCCGAACACTCAACGCCCAGACCCACGCCTGGCTGAAGGTCTTCGCCGTCAGCGCCCGCCACCTCTCGTTCACCCGCGCTGCGGAGGAGCTGCACGTGACCACCGGCGCCGTCAGTCAGCAGATCAAGCAGCTCGAGGAGCGCCTGGGCTTCAAGCTGTTCCGCCGCCTGCCGCGGCGACTCGAACTCACCGACGAAGGGCGGCGCCTGGCCGGCGTGGTCGACGAGGCCTATCAGTCGGTAGGCCAGGAGGTGCGCCGCCTGCGCTCGGGGGTGATGAGCGGCGTGCTGCGCCTGCGCAGCGTACCGTCGTTCCTCGCCAAGTGGCTGATGCCGCGACTGCCGCGGCTGCAGGCACGCTTTCCCGACATCGAACTGCACGTCACAGCCGAGGACAGCAACCTGTCGCTGCGCGACGGCGACTTCGACCTGGCCCTCGACCTCAACGACGGCCATTACCCGGGGCTGGCGATCACGCCGTTGATGGACGAGGTGATCTTCCCGGTCTGCGCCCCCGGCCTGATGCGCGGCCGCCCGCCCCTGAGACGCCCCGAGGACCTCGCCTGGTATCCGCTGCTGCACGACGTCACCGCCTGGCGCGGCAGCCACGACTATGCCGAATGGGAGCACTACCTCACCGCCATCGACGCCCCGCACGTCAACGTGCGACGCGGCTACACCTTCAACCGCAACCAGTTGACCATGGAGGCGGCCATCGACGGCATGGGCGTGGCCATCGCCCGCCGCACCCTGATCACCACCGAGTTGCAGACCGGGCGACTGGTCGCGCCCTTCGCGCAGCGGGTGGCCACCGACAAGCACTACGGCATCGTGCACGCCCCCGGGGCGCTCGACGACCGCCGCATCCGTGCCGTGCACGACTGGCTGGTCGAGGAGGCCCGGCGCCAGCCCGGGCAGGATTGAGCACGCACCAATAGTTGGCAGGCTAACATTTGAGTATAATAAAACCTTAAGAAACGCCGTTTGCCAACTTCCAGCGGGACTCATCGCAATGACTGCACCCTCCCAAGCACCGACGCGGCGCATGGATTTCCAAGCCGCCTGCCTGCGCGCCCTGCTCTACTCACTGGCCACCGCCGCGCAGCTGCTGGCCGTCCAGTGGTACAGCGCGACGCATCACGGCATCGCGCTCAGCGAAGACGGCCTGACCGAGCACCTGCAGTCGCTGCTGCTGGCGGCCGGCGTCCTCCTGCTGGCCACCCAGGCGCCCGGGGGCCGCCCCTACTGTCACGTGGCCAGACTGCTGCTGGGCTTTCTGCTCGCCTCGTCGATCCGCGAACAGGATGCCTTTCTTGACACCCACGTCGCCGACGGTGCCTGGCAAGTGATGGTGGCACTGGTGGTGATTGCCGCGCTCGGCGATACCTGGCGCCACCGGCGGCGCTTTCTCGCCGAATTCCAGGGCTACGCCGACAGCTTCGCCTTCGGGCTGTTTGCCGGCGGCTTCCTGTGTACCTATGTCTTTTCGCGCCTGTTCGGCAGCGAGCGCTTCTGGCAGGCGGTGCTGCAGGATCACTATCTGCGGCTGTTCAAGACGGCGGCCGAGGAAGTCACCGAGACGTTCGGCTATACGCTGATCCTGTTCGCCGTCGTCGAACTGCTGCTGCTGGCCCGCCGCCTGAGACGACGGCGAGCCGACGAACGCCCATGAAAAAGCGCCCGCGAGAAAAACCTCGCGGGCGCCTTTGAGCGACGCGCCTGGCGGCGTCGGCGGGCAGCGGCTTACTCGTCGAGGAACGAGCGCAGCGGCTCCGAGCGACTCGGGTGGCGCAGCTTGCGCAATGCCTTGGCTTCGATCTGACGAATGCGCTCACGGGTAACGTCGAACTGCTTGCCGACCTCCTCGAGGGTGTGGTCGGTGTTCATGTCGATGCCGAAGCGCATGCGCAGCACCTTGGCCTCGCGCGCGGTGAGCCCGCCGAGCACGTTGCGGGTGGCCTCGATCAGGCCCTCGCCGGTGGCCGAGTCGATCGGCAGCAGCATGGTGCCGTCCTCGATGAAGTCGCCGAGGTGCGAGTCGTCGTCATCGCCGATGGGCGTCTCCATGGAGATCGGCTCCTTGGCGATCTTGAGCACCTTGCGCACCTTGTCCTCGGGCATCTCGAGACGCTCGCCGAGCTCTTCCGGCGTCGGCTCGCGGCCCATCTCCTGGAGCATCTGCCGCGAGACACGGTTGAGCTTGTTGATGGTCTCGATCATGTGCACCGGAATGCGGATGGTCCGCGCCTGGTCGGCGATCGAGCGGGTGATCGCCTGGCGGATCCACCAGGTGGCGTAGGTCGAGAACTTGTAGCCGCGCCGGTACTCGAACTTGTCCACCGCCTTCATCAGGCCGATGTTGCCCTCCTGGATCAAATCCAGGAACTGCAGGCCGCGGTTGGTGTACTTCTTGGCGATCGAGATCACCAGGCGCAGGTTGGCCTCGACCATCTCCTTCTTGGCCCGCCGCGCCTTGGCCTCGCCGATCGACAGCCGGCGGTTGACCTCCTTGATCTCGCCCACCGGCAGCTGGATCAGCTCCTCCTCGAAGGCGATCTTGCGCTGGGCACGCTGGACGTCGCCGCGGAACGGCTCGAGGCGATCGGCGTACTTGGGGTTGTCGGCCAGGAAGCGATCCATCCATTCGGGATCGGACTCGCTGCCCGGGAACGTCTTGATGAAGGTCTTGCGCGGCACCTTGCCACGCTTGACGAACACCTGAAGGATCGACTTCTCCTGGTCGCGGACCTGCTCGACGCTGATCCGCACCTGACCGACCAGGCGCTCGAAGTGCTTGGGAACCAGCTTGATCGGCGAGAACAACTCGGCCAGACGCGCCTGCTCGGCATTCGCCTCGGCCGAGCCCAGGCCATGCTTGGCGATCAACGCCTTGACCAGCTCGTTCTGCTCGCGGATCTGCTCGAAGCGCGCCCGCGCCTCCTCGGGATCCGGGCCACCCTCGTTGGAGGAGCTGTCGTCTTCCTCGTCGTCGTCGCTGTCGTCGTCGGACGCCTCGTCACCATCGTCGAGCTCGGCCGCCGGCTCCTCCTCGGGAACCTCGGCCTCGGCCACGCCGGGAATCCCCTCGTCGGGGTCGATGAAACCGGAGAACAGATCGGACAGGCGGCCGGGCGCCTCCTCGTCCTGGGCGGTATCGTAGGCCTCGAGGATCGAGTCCACGGCGCCGGGCAGATAGGCCAGCGCGGACATCACCTCGCGGGTGCCTTCCTCGATACGCTTGGCGATCTCGATCTCGCCCTCGCGGGTCAGCAGTTCGACGCTCCCCATCTCGCGCATGTACATGCGCACCGGGTCGGTGGTACGACCGACGTCGCTTTCCACCGCCGCCAGCGCAGCCACCGCCTCTTCGGCGGCCGACTCGTCGGCGGACTGATCCGACATCATCAAGGTGTCTTCATCAGGGGCTTCCTCAACGACATTGATACCCATGTCGTTGATCATGCCAATGATGTCTTCCACTTGATCCGGGTCGGCGATATCCTCAGGGAGATGGTCGTTGACCTCGGCATAGGTCAGGAAGCCCTGTTCCTTGCCGCGCGCGATCAACTCCTTCAGACGTGACTGCTGTGCATTTCCAGCCATAGAAACCCTATATCGACGAAGAAGAATGAAGCACCTGAACGAAAAGGCGGTGAGAATCTGACTAAGCCCACTAGTATAGCGGATTTGGTCGACAACCCGCCACTCGTTGTATTTGCGCCGCCATCCAGGTGTGTTAGCTTGTTGGGTTACGCTTTCGTTTGCTTATCCCTTAGATGGGGAGGTTAGGCGATAATTCAACCCTTTGCCCAAATTCCCGCCGGCTCGGGATGCTGGCAGCGGGTCTAGCGCTTGTCCGCGAGGAACAGCGCCGTCAGCCGCTGACGCTCCTCCTGCGAAAGCCGCTCGCCACTCGCCTGCCTGGCCAGCAGGGCGTCGATCTCCTCCTGGGGCGACTGCCGCTGGCGGCGAAAGTGCTCGATCAGACCATCCAGCTCGGCGGCTCGCGCCGAACGCGGGATCAGCAGTTCGCGCCGTGCCAAGGCCTCGAGACGCTGCCCCTCCGGAGTGCCGTGGAAATGCGCCAGCAATACCTGCGGGCTGCGGTAGCGCCCGGCGCGCAACAGCCGGACCACATCGCGACACAACCCCGCATCGCCATCCTCACTATCGGCACACCAGTCGAAATCTTCAGGTAGCCGCTCGGCGAGCCCCGGCTCGTGCACCAGCAGTTGCAGGGCACGCGCCATCAGCGACAGCGCCCCTCGGGAGCGCCGCGGCGCGGTCTCGCCCGACACGCCCCCGGCATCGATCGGCGGCATCTCGTCGCCGGCCGGCGCCGCGGTTTCGTCCCGACTGCCATCATCCAGCAGCGCCGCAAACCGGCCCTGATCGATGCCGGTACGCGTCGCCAGCTCGCCGAGCAGCAGCGACTTGAGCACCCCTTCCGGCAGGCGCTTCAAGGCTTGGAGCACGCTGCTGGCAAAGCGTTCCCGGTCCTCGACGCGCCGCAGATCCCGCCCCTCGGCAGCCTGCTCGAAGAGAAACTCGGACAGCGGGCTGGCGCAGGTCACCCGGTCGCGGAACGCCTCGGTGCCCTCGCGCCGAACCAGGCTGTCGGGGTCCTCGCCCTCGGGCAGGAACAGGAACCGCACCTGACGACCGTCGATCATCTGCGGCAGCACCGCTTCCAGGGCCCGACGCGCGGCCTGCCGCCCGGCATTGTCGCCGTCGAAGCAGAACACCACCTCGCCGACCAGCCGGAACAGCCGATTGACGTGCTCCTCGGTCACCGAGGTGCCGAGGGTCGCCACCGCATTGCGGATCCCGAACTGCGCCAGCGCCACCACGTCCATGTAGCCTTCGACCACCACCAGCCGCTCGAGCCGGCGGTCGGCCTGGCGCGCCTCGTGGAGCCCGTAGAGCTCGCGCCCCTTGTGGAATACCGGCGTTTCGGGCGAATTGAGGTACTTGGGCTTGGCATCGCCCAGCACGCGACCGCCGAAGCCCAGGGTGCGCCCCTTCCAGTCGCGGATCGGAAACATCACCCGGTCGCGGAAGCGATCGTAGACGCGCCCGCTGTCCTCGCGACTCACCAGCAGCCCGTACTCGACCTGCACCGCGTCGCTCACGCCCTGCTCGTTGAGGTGGCGCTTGAGCGCCTCCCAGGCATCCGGCGCATAGCCGATCGCGAAGTCGCGGATCACCTCCGGCGACAAGCCGCGGCGCTCGAGATACTCGCGGCCGGCGCGACCTTCGCCCATCGACAGGCGCTCGCGAAAGAAGCGCGTCGACAGCTCGAGCAGGTTGTCCGCCTCGCGGCGCTTGCGCTCGCGGGCCTGGGCCTGCGGGTCGTCGGCGCCTTCGCGCGGCACCTCCATGCCCAGCCGCGAGGCGAGCTGCTCGACCGCCTCGGGGAAGCGCAGGTTGTCGTACTCCATCAGAAAGCGCAGCGCATTGCCGTGGGCACCACACCCGAAGCAGTGATAGAACTGCTTGTCCTGACTGACGGTGAACGAGGGCGACTTCTCCTGATGAAAGGGGCAGAGCCCGGCGTGATTGCGCCCGGCCTTCTTCAGCTGCACCCGCTCGCCGACCACGTCGACCACGTCGACGCGCGAGAGCAGGTCATCGATGAAGCGCTGGGGGATCTGCCCGGCCATGCACGCACTCTCGAAAGCAGCCAACGGCGACGGCCCGGACGCCTGACGCCCGGCCCGCCGGCCACAAAAACAAACGGCCACCGGAGTGGCGGCCGCTTGGCGTCCCTCTGAGGCAGAAACTGCCCCAAGTACGGATCAATACAACCGTTCGAAGCGCTTGCGCTCACGCTGCAGTTTCTTGGCGTGACGCTTCACGGCCGCGGCTGCCTTGCGCTTGCGTACTGCGGTCGGCTTTTCATAGCTCTCGCGACGACGCACTTCGGACAGAACGCCGGCTTTTTCGCAGGAACGCTTGAAGCGACGCAGGGCTACGTCGAACGGCTCGTTATCACGTACTTTGACAGAAGGCATTAAGCACTCACCTACCTTGGAATCATGAGTTCGGTTTGAACGCACGCCCCGATGCGACCCCGATGAGATCACTCCCCGCGCTTCTCGAGAAGCGGGCCCAAGACGGCTGAAGGGGGAACTGATTCGGGTATCGGGCGCACGACCCAGTCTTGCAGAGTCAGGTATTCTAGTGCCGGATGACGAGCTTTGCAAACCATCGCCGCACGCTCTGCCGGATACGCCGCGAAACGCGTAGAATGGCGCCCTCACCCAGCACCGACGAGCCGAACCATGCGCGTATTGGGGATCGAAACCTCCTGCGACGAAACCGGTGTCGCCCTCTACGACACCGAACACGGCCTGCTGGCCGATGCCCTGTATAGCCAGGTCGCCATGCATGCCGACTTCGGCGGCGTGGTCCCCGAACTGGCCTCCCGCGATCACACCCGCAAGCTGTTGCCGCTGATCCAGGAGGTGCTCGACGACGCCGGCCTCGGCCGCGCCGATCTCGACGCTATCGCCTACACCGCCGGCCCCGGCCTGGTCGGGGCGCTGATGGTCGGTGCCGCGACGGCCCACGGCATGGCCCGGGCGCTGGGCATCCCGGTGCTCGGCGTGCACCACATGGAAGGCCATCTGCTGGCGCCGATGCTCGAGGACGCGCCGCCGGCCTTTCCCTTCGTCGCGCTGCTGGTCTCCGGCGGGCACACCCAGTTGGTGGCGGTCGGCGGGCTGGGCGACTACCGCCTGCTCGGCGAATCGGTCGACGACGCCGCCGGCGAGGCCTTCGACAAGACCGCCAAGCTGCTCGGGCTACCCTACCCCGGCGGACCCCAGGTCGCCAGGCTGGCCGAGTCCGGCGACCCGACACGCTTTCGCTTCCCCCGGCCGATGACCGACCGCCCGGGGCTCGACTTCAGCTTCTCGGGTCTCAAGACCCACACCCTGACCACCGTCAACGCCCTGCGCGAGGCCGGGACCCTCGACGACGCCGGGCGCGCCGACATCGCTCGCGCCTTCGAGGACGCGGTGATCGACACCCTGGCGATCAAGTGCCGCCGGGCACTGGACGAGACGGGGCTCGAGCGGCTGGTGGTGGCCGGTGGCGTGAGCGCCAACGTGCGCCTGCGCGAGCGTCTCGACGGCGAACTGGCCAAGCGCCGCGCCCGGGCCTACTACCCCCGGGGACGCTTCTGCACCGACAACGGGGCGATGATCGCTTACGTAGGGGCCCAGCGTCTGCTGGCCGGCGAGCGCGACGCCGACGCCATGCTCGCCACGCCCCGCTGGCCACTGGCCGAGCTGGCACCGCCCGCCGGCTGAAAACCGAAGCCCGAAATCAGGGTAAAACTGCTGGACCTCGGACGGGCTTCCCGTTTCCGGTTTATAACCCCGGCTCGCCACCGCCGCGCAGGCGACGGATGTTCCAGGCATGACGCACCAGCACCAGCACCGCGAAGACGCTGACCACCACGGCATAGTCCGGGGCCAGCCAGAGACTCGCCAGCGGGGCCGCAAGGGCGCTGGACAGCGAGGCCACCGCGGCGGTACGCACCCGCCAGGCGAGCAGCGCCCAGCAGCAGGCACACAGCAAGGCCACCCACGGGGTCAGCACCAGCAACACGCCGAAGGCGCTGGCCACCGCCTTGCCGCCACGAAAGCCGTGCCAGAGCGGATAACTGTGACCCAGCAGCACCCCCAGCCCCACCAGCCCCTGGCCCCAGGGCGGCAGCTCGATGGCCTTGGCCAGCCACAGCACGGGCATGCCCTTGGTGGCATCCACGCACAGCGTCGCCAGCGCCAGACGCGTCCCGTGAAGGCGCAGCACGTTGGAGAAGCCGGGATTGCGCGAGCCGTGGCGGCGCGGATCCTCGGCCCCGGCGGCGCGGCACACCCATACCGCGCCCAGCAGCCCGCCGCACAGATAGCCGAACGCCATCAGCACGGCGGTAGCGGGGACGAAGGATTCAGGCATGGCGACATCCGCAAAAACGCAGGGGCAACCCGGGATTCTGCCAGTTTGCTGCATTACAATCGAAGGTTTGCACACCGCTGAAGGAGACATCGTGGATCGCGTGCTGATCGAAGGACTGACGGTGGAGACGGTGATCGGCGCCTACGCCTGGGAGCGCACCATCCGTCAGACGCTCGAACTCGACCTGGAACTGGCCACCGACATTCGCCCCGCCGCGGCCGGCGACGAGCTTGACCGGACGCTCGATTACGCGGCCATCAGCGAGCGCATCCTGGCGTTCGCCGCGGCCAGCGACTTCGCGCTGGTCGAGACCTTCGCCGAACGCCTGGCGACACTGCTGCGCGAGGAGTTCGCCATCGCCTGGCTGCGCCTCACGGTTCGCAAGCCCGGCGCCGTGGCCCAGGCACGCGCGGTGGGCGTGAGCATCGAGCGAGGAGCGGTCTAGATGGTTCGCGTGGTCGTCAGCATCGGCAGCAACATCGAGCGTACCCATCACGTGCGTCGCTGCCTGGACGCCCTGGCCGCCGATTTCACCGACCTGCGCGTGTCACGCGTGTTCGAGAGCGAGCCGGTGGGTTTCGAGGACGGTCGCAACTTCTACAACCTGGTCGCGGCCTTCTCCAGCGACGCCTCGGTGGGCGAGCTGCAGGCCTGGTGCAAGCGTCTCGAGTTCGCCCACGGGCGACGCCCGGACAGCCCCAAGTTCAGCCCCCGGCGGCTCGACGTCGACCTGCTGACGGTCGGCGAGCAGCGCGGTCTCATCGACGGGGTCGAACTGCCACGCGCCGAGATCACCGCCAACGCCTTCGTCCTCCAGCCGCTCGCCGAACTGCTGCCGGACGCGCGCCATCCGTCCAGCGGCGAACGCTATGCCGACCTCTGGGCACGCTTCACGGTGGACGACCAGCGGCTCTGGCCGGTGACATTCACCTGGCGGGGCCAACGCATTTCCGCGCCGGATTGAGCCGACGAGCGAGAGGAGCCCGACGATGCAACGCCTACTGGTCAGCGCCTGCCTGCTCGGCGAGCCGGTTCGCTTCGACGGCGGCCACAAGCGACTGGCCCGCGAGCGCCTCGAGACCTGGCGACGCGAGGGACGCTGCCTGGTCGTCTGCCCCGAATGCCTGGGCGGCCTGCCGGTACCGCGCCCCGCCGCCGAGATCGTCGGCGGCGATGGCCGCGACGTGCTGACCGGCGATGCCCAGGTGGTCGACGACCGGGGAAGGCGCTACGACACGGCCTTCGTCGATGGTGCCCACAAGGCGTTGCAGCAGGCACAACAGGCCGGCGTGAGACTCGCCCTGCTCAAGGCGAACAGCCCCAGTTGTGGCAGCGGGACGATTCACGATGGGCAATTCTCGGGCGGGAAGCGCGCCGGTGACGGCGTCTTTGCCAGCCTGTGCCGCCAGGCCGGCATCGAGGTCTTCGACGAGACGCGCTTCGACGCCCTGGTCGAGCGGCTCGCCGAATTGGAGGCCGGTGGCGGTTAACCTTCGCTCGCTTCCAGCGCCCCGGCGATCGCGCCCTGGCGCCGCCGGGCAAGCTCCGCGCCCAGTTCGCCGCCCCGCAAGCCCTCGTCGAGCAGTGCCCGCGGCGACACCGCCGCCGCCGCCCGCCAGGCCCGTTCGGCGCACGCGGCCAGCGTGGCGTTCTCGCGCTCGAGCAGCGCCAGCAGCGGCGCGACCCGCTCGCTGCGCCGCCAGGCGTCGATGCCGTCGAACCAGCTGCGCAGCCGCTCGGCCGTCAGTGCCGAGGGCGTCGCCGCCGCCCCCCACAGCCGTCGGGTCAGCGCCACCTGACGGGCCAGGTCGGTGTAGGCATTGGGTACCTTGAGCCGCGCCTGCAACGCTTCCCGCTCGCCGTCGTCGAGGTGCTCGCAGAGCCGCGCCCAGCGCCACTGCGCCGGCATGCCGGCCTCGGTGTCCGGCAGACGGTCGAGCCGCGCCAGCGCCGTCTCGAGATCGGCGCACAGCTCGGGCATCAGCACCATCAGCGCGCCGCACGCGTCGAGACATGCGAAATAGGCCTGCGGGCAGGGTTCGCCGAGGGCCTTCTCGGTCTCGGTCCAGACTCGCTCGGCGACCAGGTGGGCGAGCTCGCCGCTCTCGGCCAGCCGGCGCATCAGCGCCTGGGTCTCGTCGGCGACCTGGAACCCCAGCCCCCGGTAGCGCGCCAGGAAGCGCGCCGTGCGCAGCACGCGCAGCGGGTCCTCGACGAAGGCCGGTGAAACGTGACGCAGCCGCCGTGCCTCGAGATCGTCGCGGCCGTGGAAGGGGTCGATCAGCGCCCCCTCCCGCGACTCGGCCATGGCATTGATGGTCAGGTCGCGCCGCTCGAGATCCTCCTCGAGGGTCACCGAGGGATCGGCATGCACCACGAAGCCGGTGTAGCCATGGCCCTGCTTGCGCTCGGTGCGCGCCAGGGCGTACTCCTCGTGGGTCTCGGGGTGCAGGAACACCGGGAAGTCGCGCCCCACCGGCTTGAAGCCGCGCCGCGTCATCGCCTCGGGCGTGGCGCCGACCACCACCCAGTCCTGGTCGACCACCGGCCAGCCGAGCCGGGCATCGCGCACGGCGCCGCCGACCCGGTAGACCTCGAGCCCCGCGAGGCGCCGGTCGCGACTCATCGCTCGACCCGATGCGGGTGGCGGTGCTCCCATTCGGTGAAGCCGCCATCCAGGCTGTAGACCCGCTCGAAGCCCTGGCCGGCGAGCCAGGCGGCGGCCTGCTGGCTGGAGTGACCGTGATAGCAGACCACCACCAGCGGCGTGTCGAGGGCGGTCTCGTCGATCAATTCGCCGACGGTGGCGTTGTCGACGTGACGACTACCGGGGATGTGCCCGCGCGAGAAGCTCAACGGGTCGCGGATGTCGATCACGATCGGCGCGGCGTCGCCCGACGAGGCGTCGCCGTCCAGCCAGCTTTCCAGGGTGAGGTGATCGAGGTGTTCGAAGGCGGATTGCGGCATGGTGCCTCCTGAGGCATGGGCGGTAGTCGGGCGGTGGCGCCACTTACTCGAGATGGCTCGGCTCGCTGATCCGCGCGCCGCTGTCCAGGTCGAGGGCGGTGAGGCTGCCGCCCCAGACGCACCCGGTATCCAGCGCCTCGACACGAACCGCGGCGCCGGGCGTGCGTCCTTCCAGGGCCGCCCAGTGGCCGAACAGGATACGGGGATCGTCGTCGCGCGCATAGGTGAACCAGGGCGCGAAGCCGGCCGGCGCCGAGTCCAGCCCCTCCTTGGCGGCGAAGTCCAGGGTGCCGTCGGCGGCGATGAAGCGCATGCGCGTGAAGACGTTGACGATCGCCCGCAGGCGGTCGATACCGGCAAGATCGTCGCGCCAGCACGCCGGCTCGTTGCCGTACAGGCGCTCGAGGAATTCGCCGGCACGTTCGCCGCCCAGCCTGGCCTCGACCTCGCCGGCCAGGTCGCGGGCCTGATCGAGACGCCACCGGGGCAACAGCCCGGCGTGGGTCATCAGCGTCCGGCGGGGGGAATCGCTGCCGTCGTCGACCCACAGCGGCCGGCTCTGCAACCAGTCGAGCAGCCGCTCGCGATCGGCGGCCGCGAGGATCCCCGACAGGGTATCCTTGCGCTTTTCGGTCATGCCGCCGCGCGCCACCGCCAGCAGATGCAGATCATGATTGCCGAGCACCACCCGGGCCGAGTCGCCGAGTTGCTCGACCTCGCGCAGGCAGGCCAGTGACGCCGGCCCGCGGTTGACCAGGTCACCGGCGATCCACAGGCGGTCGCGGCGCGGGTCGAAGCTGAGCCGGTCGAGCAGGGCCACGAACTCGGCGTGACAGCCCTGCAGGTCTCCGATGGCGTAGGTGGGCATGGGGTCCTCGCGTTGCCGATGGTAGAAAGCCTGGTGGGTCAGTGCACCTGATTGGGCCCGGCCAGGCGAAACGGCGCGATGGGCACCTCGAAGGGCCGCTGGCTGGCGGTGTCGACGCAGGTGTAATCGCCCTCCATCACCCCGACTGGGCCATCCAGCACCGCGCGGCTGGTGTAGCGGAAGGTCTGGCCCGGGGCGATCAGCGGCTGCTTGCCGACCACCCCCTTGCCGCGCACCTCCTGGACCTTGCCGCTGCCCTGGGTGATCGTCCAGTGGCGCGCCAGCAACTGGACCGCCCGCGACGAATGATTGTGCACGGTGATGGTGTAACTGAACACGTAACGCTGCTCGGCGGGCGACGACTCGTCGGCCCGGTAGCTCGGCTCCACGTCGACGTGGATGGCGTCGCTCAACTCCTCGCTCAAGGCGTCTCTCCGGCCAGATGATTGGCGATCGTGACCAGTTCGGCCACGCTCAGGGTCTGCGGGCGGCGTGACGGATCGATACCCAGCGCCTCCAGCGCCTCGCCGGACAGCCGCCCCTTGAGGTTGTTGCGCAGCGTCTTGCGCCGCTGGCCGAAGGCCTCGCGCACCACATCGGCGAACAGCGCCTCGTCACGGGCCGGCGACGGCAGCTCGGCATGCGGCACCAGGCGCACGATCGCCGAGTCGACCTTGGGGCGCGGCACGAAGGCCTCCGGCGGCACCACGAACAGCGCGTCCACGCGGCAGTGATACTGGGTCATGATCGACAACCGCCCCCAGTCGGCACTGCCCGGCGTGGCGGCGAGGCGATCGACGACCTCCTTCTGCAGCATGAAGTGCATGTCGGCGATCGATTCGCGCGCCGTCAGCAGATGAAAGATCAGCGGCGTGGAGATGTTGTAGGGCAGATTGCCGACCACCCGCAACGGCTCGCCCTCGCCGCGCAGCGCGGCGAAGTCCAGGCTCAGCGCATCGCCCTCGTGGATCACGAAGTGCGGGTAGTTGAAGAACTGCACCCGCAGCCCGGGGATCAGGTCGCGGTCGAGCTCGACCACCTCGAGCACGCCGCCGGCGGCGTCGATCAACGGCTCGGTCAAGGCGCCCTGTCCCGGGCCGATCTCGACCAGCCGCTGCCCCGGTCGCGGGGCAATGGCACGGACGATGCGCGAGATCACCCCCGGATCGCGCAGGAAGTTCTGGCCGAAGCGCTTGCGGGCGCGATGCGAAAGCCGTGGCTCGGAAGAGCTTGGGGACATACTCAATGGAGTCCTTGTGAACGAACGAATGCCCGGGTGTCAGCCGGCGCCGGCGGCCGTGGCCATGTCGGCGGCCATCGCCAGCGCCACGCGCAGGCTGCCGTCGTCGATGCGACCGCTGCCGGCCAGGTCCAGCGCCGTGCCGTGATCCACCGAGGTGCGAATGATCGGCAGCCCCAGGGTGATGTTGGCGGCCCGGCCGAAACCGGCGTACTTGAGTACCGGCAGGCCCTGGTCATGATACATCGCCAGTACCGCATCGATATCCGCCAGGCGCGTCGGCGTGAACAGGGTGTCCGCCGGCAGCGGTCCGCGCAGGTCGAGCCCGGTCTCGCGCAGCCGGGCCAGGGTCGGCTCGATGACCTCGATCTCCTCGCGCCCCAGATGCCCGCCCTCGCCGGCATGGGGATTGAGACCGCAGACGGCGATGCGCGGTCGCCCGATACCGAAGTGGCGCTCGAGATCCGCCGCGAGGATCGTCAGCACGCGTGTCAGGCCGTCCGCGTCGATGGTCTCGGCCACCTCGCGCAGCGGCAGGTGGGTGGTGGCCAGGGCGACACGCAGCGCCCGGGCGCCGTCGCCGTGATCGAGCCGCGTGGCCAGCATCATCACCACCTCGTCGATGCCGCAGGCATCGCGCAGGTACTCGGTGTGACCGGTGAAGCCGGGGTGGCCGCCGTCGATGATCACGCCCTTGTGCAACGGCGCGGTGACCATCGCCCCGGCCCGGCCGTCGCGACAGGCGGCGATGGCCACGTCGAGCGTCTCGAGCACGTACCCCGCGTTGGCCGCCTCGAGCACGCCGGGCGCGACCGGCGCCGCCAGCGCCACCGGCCACACCGGCAGAACCCCGGGTCGCGGTGCGGGCAGCGCCGCAGCCGGGTCGCAGGGCTCGAGCGTGAGCGTCAGACCCAACCGCCGGGCGCGGTCGGCGAGCAGCCCGGGGTCGCCGATGGCGACGACCCGGCCGGGAAGCGCCTGGCCGTCCGCGGCCAGCATGACCGCCAGGTCGGGACCGATGCCGGCCGGCTCGCCGGTGGTCAGGGCCAGAACGGGGCCTGGCATCACGCGCCCTGATCGTCGAGGCGTTCGTCGACGTAGGCCTCGGCGCGAATCTGCTGCAGCCAGGCCTCGAGCTCGTCGTTGACCTTGCGCTGGAACAGCGTCTGGCGGACCTCGTCGCGCTGGGTCTCGCCGCTGACGTCGCGCTGGCGGCGGTCCTCGACCTGGATGATGTGGTAGCCGTAGCGCGAGCGCACCGGCTGACTGACCTCGCCGACCGCCAGATCGTTGGCGGCGTCCTCGAAGGCCGGGACCATCTGACCCGGACGCACCCAGCCCAGCTCGCCGCCGTTGAGCGCACTGCCGCGATCGTCGCTGACCTGCTGGGCGACGCTGGCGAAGTCCTCGCCGTTGACGATCCGCGCTCGTGCCTGTTCGGCGAGGCGCCGTGCCTCGTCGTCGTCGCGGTTGGGGTTGGTCTGGATCAGGATGTGGCGGATCTTCTGCTCCTGAACCACCGCCTTCTGCTGTGCATCGCCACCCTTGCGGTCGAGCAGCTTGACCAGATGGAAGCCGCTGGGGCTGCGGATCGGCTCGCTGACCTGACCGACATCAAGCTGCGGCACCACGTCGGCGAACACCGTGGGCAGCTCGGCGCCGCTGCGCCAGCCCAGGTTGCCGCCCTGCAGGGCGTTGGCGCCGTCGGACTCGGCCGCTGCCAGATCGGCGAAGCCGGCCCCATCCTGCAACTGGCGATAGAGTGCCCGGGCACGCTGCTGGGCCTGCTTGACCGCATCCGGCGACGGCGACTGCGGCAGGGCCACCAGGATATGGCCGAGCTCGTAGCGGACGTTGCGATCGCCACCCTGCTGGGTCAGATAACGATCGACCTCCTGGTCGGAGATCTTGACCTGACTGGCCACACGGCGCTGCTGGACCTGGCGGATCAGCATCTCGCGGCGCACCTGCTCACGCACGTCGGCCAGCGACAGGCCGTCGCGCTCCAGGGCGTCGGCGAACTGATCGAGCGTCATGCCGTTGTTCTGGGCGATCGAGCGCACGGCGCGATTGAGCTGGGTGTCGTCGACGGTCAGGTTGGCCTTCCTGGCCATCTGCAGCTGGATCTGCTCGACCACCATGCGATCGAGCACCTGCTTGCGCAGCACCGCGTCGGAGGGCATCGAGATATTGCGCTGCGCCAGCTGGCTACGCGCCTGGGCGACGCGATCGGCGAGTTCGCTGGCCATGATGGCGTCGTCGTTGACCACCGCGACGATACGGTCGAGCGGCTGCTCGACGGCCGCCGCCACGCCGGGCAGGACCAGCAAAAGCGCCAGACTCAATGAAGCTAACAGACCTCTGCGCATGAATAACCTCGTAGATCAGAGTGGGGCCGGTTGGTATCCGGGAATGGACTGCTCGAAGAATGCGTCGGTTCCCTGTCCGACACCCCCCAGGCCCTTGAAGACGAATCGCAGGAACAGCCCGCGATCGGTGTAGTCGTCGGCGATGGTGTTGGCGGTGTCGTTGTCCTCGACCCATTCGCGCCAGGCGACCTGGACCCCGTAACAGCAGTCGTTCCACTGCACGCCGACCAGTTGGTCGAGCGACCGGCTGTTGGTGTTGTCGTAGGTGTAGCGGCCGATCAGGTCGAGCTTGGCGCCGAAGCGGTAGGCGAACGAGACGTCGAAATCCTCGCGATCGTAACCGAGGCGGTCCTCGTCCTCCGCCGAGGGGTCGAAGCCTTCGAGCTGCCAGACATAGCCCAGGTTGAGCACGTGGCCCTCGGGATGCCGATAGCGCAGGTAGGCGGCGGTGCGCTCGGTGAGCGAGCGATGCGGATCGTAGAACCACTCGTAGCGGGTGCTCCAGTGATCGCTGAGCTGCCAGTCGAGCTGGGTGATCACCGGCGAATGGTCGCGGGTGGCGTTGTACCAGGCCTGGTAGTCGTTCTCCCGGCTGGGCAGGGTGTCAGGATCGCCGCCCATGTCGATGTTGCGATCGGAGAAGTAGGCGCTCTGACCGACGGCCAGCGAGAAGCGCTGGCGGCCGCTGTCGTCCTCGAGAAAGCGCGTCGCTGCCCCGTAGGAGAGCTTGTTGGTATCGCCGATGCGATCGCTGCCCGAAAAACGGAAAGGCGACCACAGCTGGCCGTAGGAGATCGCCTGCTCGTCGGTGTCGAAGTCCGGGAATTCGCTCTGGTCGCGCTCGGGCACATAGGCGTAGTAGAGCCGCGGCTCCAGGGTCTGGCGCCAGGCGTCGCCGAACAGCTGGGTGTCGCGCTCGAAGACCAGCCCCGAGTCGAGCGAGTAGACCGGCACCGTGAGGCTCAACCGGGTGTCACGATCGGTGTCGCGATTGCCGTAATCCAGCTGGTACTGGCTGTGCCAGAGCTGCAGGCGGGGCTCGAGAAAGCCCCAGCTCGGCTCGCCGCGCCAGCCGAAGGCCGGCGCCAGGTGCAGCCGGGTGCCGGTCGCCGCCTCGCGGCTCGGCACCTGGGTCTCGTCGACGTCGCGCCAGAAGTAGGTGACGTTCGACAGCCACTGCTCGTAGAAGCCGCCCTGTGACCAGCGGGCATTGGCGGTCAGGCTGGGCAGCCGGTAGAAGGGCTTGTCGCGATCGAGCAGCGGATAGTCGAGCTTCTGGTAGCCCTGCGCCTTGGCCTGGAGCTGCCAGGTATCGCCGCTGTAATCGAGCTGGGCGAGCCGCTCCATGTAATCGGTTTCCTGCTCGGCGAAGCTGCGCCCGAAATCGTCGAAGTAGCGGCCGTCGCTGGCCGCCCCGTAACGCAGCGCATAACGGGTACGCGGCGAGAAGGTGCCGGCGTGGCGATAGTCGAGGTACCAGCGATCCTCGCCCTCGAAGGCGTCGTCGGGGTCGTTGGGGTTGGAACTCGCCCCGCCCTTGTCGTTGGCCAGGTAGGCGCCCTCGACCCGGCCGGCGTCGCTGCCGAACAGGTAGCGGAACTCGCCGCCGAGCATCTCGCCGTGATTGCCGATCCAGCGCGGCGTCAGGGTGGCGTCGTAGTTGGGCGCCAGGTTGAAGTAGTAGGGTTGCGCGTAATCGACCCCGTCGTTCGAGAACCCCAACGTCGGCCATAGAAAGCCCGACTGACGGCGATCGTCGAGGGGGAAGCGGACCCAGGGCCAGTAGAAGACCGGCACCCGACCCACTTCCAGCCGGGCGTTCCGGGCCGTGCCGTACCCGGCCTCGCGGTCGAGGAGCACGTCGTTGCCCACCACGCGCCACAAGCGGCTGCCGGGATCGCAGGTGGTGAAGCTGGCCTCACGCAGCCGATAGCGACCATCCTCGAGACGGGCGAGTTGCACGGCGTCGCCGCGCAGGTGCTGACCGTGGAGCACGTAGTGCGCCGTATCGATCTGGGCGGCATCGCTGTCGAGCGACACCTGCCCGTCACCGCCGCGCACCAGGACGTTGCGATCGCGCAGGGTGAGCGGGCCCTCGGCGAACGCCGTGTCGCGGGCGGCGTTGACCCGCACCCGCGGCGCCTCGAGCTGGCTGCTGTCGCGACGCAGGATCACCTCGCCACGCAGGAGCGTCTCGCCCGTCTCGCCGTATTCGGCCTCATCGGAGGTCGAGAGCACCTCGCGAGGCGTGTCGCCCGGCGCCAGGCGATACGCGGGCATCACGTAGCGCCCGCGACACAGGGCATCGGCCGGCGCGTCCTCGCCCCAGGGCTGAAAGTCGAGTTGGTCCGCCGGCAACGGCTCGGGCGGGGCGGCCTGGGCACTGTGGGTAACCAGGCCGGCCAGGGCAGTCCATAACAATCGCTTGCCCATGGGTCCTCGTGTCCTTGGCGGTTGGAATCGGTATTATACAGTCCCCGTGCCGCACGTCCTCCCCGAGCGCAGGCGTGGACGCGGAGATGCGGAACAGAGCAGGGCCCTCAGCATGCGGCGGCCGACCGACCCCGTCAACCGAAGGAGAACGCATGTCCGACGCGCGACAAACCACCCGCCTTGAGGCCCTGCGCGACTGGGCCGGCGGGCGCCACCAGTTGCCGCCGCAGCGCCTACGGCTCGAACTCGCCGCCGGCGACGCCAGCTTCCGGCGCTACTACCGGCTATGGCTCGACTCGGGCGAGACCCGCATCGTCATGGACGCCCCGCCCGACAAGGAGAACAGCCGCCCTTTCGTCGCCATCGCCGAGGCGTGGCGGCGGGCCGGGCTGGCGGTGCCGGCGCTCCACGCCGTCGACCTGGAGGCCGGCTTCATCGAACTCGAGGATCTCGGCGACACGCCCCTGCATACCTGCCTGGGGGCCGATACGGCGGCCGATGATGCACACTACGACGACGCCCTGGCCCTGCTCGCCGAACTGCAGAACGTCGCCCCCGCTGGGGCGCTGCCTGACTACGATGCCGCCCTGCTGGGCCGCGAACTCGACCTCTTCCCCGAATGGTGCCTGGGGCAGCTCCTGGCGCTGCCGGTGCCCGCCGCCTGGCCGGGGCTGCGCGCCCGGCTGATCGACACGGCGCTGACGCAGCCGCGCGTCACCGTGCACCGCGACTACGACGCCATGAACCTGATGTGCCATCGCGACCGGCTGTGGCTGATCGACTTCCAGGACGCCGTCCACGGGCCGCTGAGCTACGATCTGATCTCGCTGCTGCGTGGGCGCTACCGGCGCTTGCCCCGCGAGGCCTTCCGCGCGCGCGTCGAGGCCTTCCGCCGGACCGCCGTGCTCGACGGCCGCCTCAGCGGCCAGCTCGACGCCGAGGCGTTCCTGCATCAGGCCGATGCCATGGCCGCCCAGCGTTCGCTCAAGGTACTGGGCATCTTCTGCCGGCTGACCCTGCGCGATGCCAGGGCCGGCTATCTGGCCCGCCTGCCGCATTTCCTCGATCACCTGCGCGACAGCCTGGCACCCTGGCCGGCGTTCGCCGCTTTCACCGGCTGGCTGGAAAGCGACTTCGCTCCGGCGCTCGAGCGCGAGCTCGCCGCCCGCGGGGAGGCCAGCTCATGAAGGCCATGCTGCTCGCCGCCGGGCTCGGCACGCGGATGCGCCCGCTCACCGATCACTGCCCCAAGCCGCTGCTCAAGGCCGGCGGCAAGCCGCTGATCGGCCATCACCTCGAACGGCTGGCGGCGCTGGGCATCCGCGAGGTGGTGATCAACGTCAGCTACCGCGCCGATCAGATCGTCGCGGCACTCGGCGATGGCACGGCCTACGGCGTGACGATCCGCTGGAGCCACGAGACGGTTCCTCTGGAGACCGGCGGGGGCATCCGCCACGCCCTGGGACTGCTCGGCGAGGCACCCTTTCTCCTGGTCAACGGCGACGTCTGGTGCGAGCTGAACCGGCACTGGCTGGCACCGCTCGACGGCGATCTCGCCCGCCTGGTGCTGGTCGACAACCCCGTGCATCACCCCGGGGGCGACTTCCATCTCGACCCGGCGGGCCGCGTCCACGTCGAGGGCGAGCCGCGTCTGACCTACGCCGGCATCGGCCTGATCGATCCGGCGCTGGTCGCCGGCCATGACGAGGCAGCCTTCAAGCTCGCCCCGCTGCTGCGCGAGGCGATGGACACCGATCGCGTCGCCGGCGTGCATCACCGGGGTCATTGGGTCGACGTCGGCACCCCACAGCGCCTCGCCGAACTCGACGCCCGGCTGCGCGCGCCATCGCCGGGCTGAGCCGGCGTCGCACACCTGCTATGCTGCCCGGCTCTTTCGTCCACTCCTGTCAGAGGATCGTCCGCTCATGAAAGCCAGCGTCAAATGGACCGATGGTCGCCAGTTCGTCGCCGAATCCGGCAGCGGCCACAGCGTGGTCATCGATGGGCCGCCGGACCACGGCGGTCGCAACACCGGCCCCAGACCCATGGAAATGCTACTGATGGGACTCGGCGCCTGCACCTCGTTCGACGTGCTGGAGATCCTCGAGAAATCCCGCGCCCCGGTCAGCGACTGCGTGGCCGCGGTCGAGGCCGAGCGCGCCGACGCCGTGCCCAGCGTGTTCACGAAGATTCACGTGCACTTCACGGTCACCGGCACGGGGCTCAAGGACAAGCAGGTCAAGCGCGCCGTCGAACTCTCCGCCGACAAGTACTGCAGCGCCTCGATCATGCTCGCCCAGGGCGGCGTCGAGATGTCCCATTCCTACGAGATCGTCGAATCGTAAGCGGCGCGCGGCGCGCCCCGGCCCGGCCGTCGCTCGTCGGTTTTGTGAACGCCCTCCAGGGAAAGACCATCTATAGTGGCGGCGCGTCGACGTGCCGCCACAGATACAGCGCCAGCCACGAACGGTGCGGCGCGAAACGCGCGGCGGTACGCGTCGTCTTGCGCCGCGGGCTGGTCAAGCGAATCAGGGTCTTGCGGGCGGCGACGTCGCCGTCGGGCCAGACGTCCTCGTCGCCGAAGTGGAAGATCGAGATCATGTCCGCGGTCCATTGCCCCACGCCCCACAGCGCGGTGAGCCGGCGCGAGCGCTCGGCGTGATCGAGCCCGCGCAGCGTCTCGGTCTCGAGCCCGCCCAGGCGTGCCTCTCCGGCGATGGCACCGATCGCGCGAGCCTTGGCCGCCGACAGGCCGCAGGCGCGTAACGCCTCGACATCGGTCTCGGCCAGGAAGTCGGTCAAGGGGACGTCGCCCGCCGCTTCGACGACGCGCCGCCAGATCGTCCCCGCCGCCTTGACCGACAACTGCTGCCCGGCCACGGAACGACACAGCCGCTCGGCGAGCGGCTGCGAGTCGTCGGGCCGGAAGTTCACCGGCCCGCCGCGGGCGAAGGCCTCGGCGAGCGCCGGACTCAGCGTCTCGGCGATCGCCACGAAGCGTTCATGGACGACCTGCGACATGCCGATTCAGAGCCGGTAGACGCTCTGGGTCATCACCTTCGACATCAACGACATGCCGAACTTGACCGGCGCCGGAAAGCGCTTGCCGCCGGCTTCCAGCGCCCAGCGGGCATGATGGGCCTCGTCCTCGCGCATCTGCTCGAGGATCGCCCGCGAACGCCGGTCACCCATGGGCAGCTTTTCCAGATGGTCGTCGAGATGCTTGCCGACCTGCTCCTCGGTGGCGTTGACGAAGCCCAGGCTGACCCGGTCGCCGACCGCGCCGGCCACGGCGCCGATACCGAAGGAGGCGGCGTAGAACAGCGGATTGAGATAGCTGGTGCGGCCGTCGAGCTCGACGAGCCGCGCATCGCACCAGGCCAGATGGTCGATCTCTTCCTGAGCGGCCTGTTCCATCTGTGTGCGGACATCGGCGAGCTGAGCGGTCATCCCCTGCCCCTGGTAGAGGGCCTGGGCGCATACCTCGCCGGTGTGGTTGATGCGCATCAGCCCGGCGGCGTGCCGGCGCGCGTCCGGGTCGAGCGTCTCGTCGCGGGTGTCGCCGGCCGGTGAGGGGCGCGACGGCTGGGCGGCATGTGGCACCAGCGTGCGCAGCACGGTATCGAACTGGTGGATCAACTGGTCGGTACGCGTCAGCTTGCGGAGCATGGGGGTTCCCTGTGGTCGTCCTTGATGAGAAGCGGGGCCGAGCGGGCCGGCAAGCCGGCCACGGACGAGAAGGACCGCGCGTGACACGGGATCGCGAGCGGCCCGCCATGCCCCGATGGCACCGCGCTTGCGAAGAGCGCCCGGTTCGGCGTTTGCCGGCTACCCCGCCGGCCAGGTGAAGTGGCGGCCGCCCATCAGGTGCATGTGAATATGATAGACCGACTGGCCACCGTGTTCATTGCAGTTCATCACCACCCGATAGCCGTCGTCGGCGAAACCGAACTCCTTGGCCAGCCGGGCGGCGGTGTACTGCAGCCGTCCGACGAGCGCGAGGTCGTCCTCCGCGATGTCGTTCAGCGTCGCGATGTGCTTCTTGGGAATGATCAGCACGTGACGCGGCGCCTTGGGGTCGATGTCGTTGAAGGCCAGCACGTGGTCGTCCTCGTAGACCACGTCGGGCTCGATGTCGCGATTGACCATCTTGCAGAACAGGCAATCCATGCGTCGCTCCGGTTGGATCAGTGACTGGGGATAGGCGTCTGCCATGAGGTTACCCCCTCACGACGAGGTTGTCAGTCCGTAACGCGCTGACCCGTGGGTCAGCGGTCTCGGCACGAAAACCGCATGCGCTCGTCGGGGTTGCGTAACGATAGCCGGCGATCAAGGGCAGCGGCCAATGACGGCCTGAAGACTCGATGCTTCGATAGCGACTTCGATGCCCCTCGGGGCGACATCGCCCGTTCGGGCAATGCCGATCTTCGCAATAGCCGGGCCCTATTAAACTTCGCTTCGGCCCCGCCGATGTTGAGCAGTGTCCGCGAGAGCCGCTGGTCCCAGGCTGGCTCGGATCCCCTTTCTGCCTGCCGGAGGCGCGCCATGCCCTTGGATACTCCCACTGCCGACGCCGAGACCCTTGCCAACCCGCCCCTTGAGGCACTTTGGCAGGCGGTCAACCGCTCCCAGGCCGTGATCGAATTCGATCTCGACGGCCACGTACTCGACGCCAATGCGCGCTTTCTCGAGGCCATGGGCTATCGCCGCGACGAGGTCATCGGCCAGCACCACCGCCTGTTCTGCGACGAGCGCCATGCCCAGAGCCGCGCCTATCAGGAGTTCTGGGGGCGCCTGGGACGCGGCGAGTTCGTCAGCGGCGAGTTCAAGCGCGTCACCCGCCAGGGCGAAGAGGTCTGGCTGCAGGCGACCTACAACCCGGTGCTCGATGACGAGGGCAAGCCGCACAAGGTGATCAAGCTGGCCATGGACATCACCCTGCAGAAGCGTGCCGTCGCCGAGTACGAGGGCAAGGTCAAGGCGATGGATCGCGCCCAGGCGGTGATCGAGTTCGATCTCGACGGTCATGTGCTCACCGCCAACCAGCACTTTCTCGACACCGTGGGCTACACCCTGGAGGAGATCGAGGGCCGTCACCACGCGCTGTTCTGTCAGCCGGAGTACGCCAAGAGCGACGACTACCGGCAGTTCTGGGCGCGCCTGCGCCAGGGCGAGTTCTACAGCGGCGAGTTCCGCCGTCTCGACAAGCACGGCCGTGACATCTGGCTACAGGCCACCTACAACCCGATCCTCGACGCCGGCGGGCGCCCCTACAAGGTGGTCAAGTTCGCCCACGACGTCACCGCCGAGCGCCAGCGCAACGCCGAGTTCAAGGGCCGGATCAACGCCATCGACCGCGCCCAGGCGGTGATCGAGTTCGATCTCAAGGGCAACATTCTCGCCGCCAACCAGAACTTCCTCGACACGCTGGGCTATCACGCCGACGAGATCGAGGGCCAGCATCACCGCATGTTCTGTACGCCCGAGCATGTGGTCAGCCGCGAGTATCGCGACTTCTGGCTGGCGCTGAGCCGCGGCGAGCTGTTCGACGGCCGCTTCATGCGCCTGGGCAAGCATGGCCGCCGGGTCTGGATCCAGGCGACCTACAACCCGATCTTCGATGCCGACGGCAAGCCCTACAAGGTGATCAAGTTCGCCACCGACATCACCGCCGAGGTCGAGCTGGAGGAACACATCCAGGCCCAGACCGAGGCCATGAGCCAGTCGATCCATGCGCTCAACGCCTCCATCGCCTCGATCGCCGAGAATACTCATCTGACCCGTTCGCTGGCCCGCGAGACCCAGCAGGAGGCCAACCGCGGCACCCAGGCGCTGAACGACTCGCGCGAGGCGATGGCGGCGATCCAGAAGTCGTCCGAGGATATCGACGCCATCGTCAAGGTGATCGGCGAGATCGCCTCCCAGACCAACCTGCTGGCGTTCAACGCCGCCATCGAGGCCGCCCGCGCCGGTGAGCACGGCCTGGGCTTCTCGGTGGTCGCCGACGAGGTGCGCAAGCTGGCCGAGAAGTCCGCCGATGCCACCCGCCAGATCAACCGTCTGCTGGGCGAGTCGCTCAAGCGCATCGACAGCGGCAATGCCGTGACCCAGCGCGCCACCGACTCCTTCGCGCGCATCGTCGAGGGCGTGGCCCGGACCACCGACTCGATCGAGGAGATCGCCACCACTGCCAGCGCCCAGCTCGAGACCGCCAACCGGGTCGACAGCGCGATCCATGAACTGGCCCGGGCGACCCGCGGCGAGGAGCGGGCCAGATCATGAGCACGCGCGTCTTCGGCATCCTGCGCGTCGGGACCGGCGATGTCGCGCTCGATGCTCACGATCTGCAAGAGGTGGTGCGCCTGGAACGCCTGCCGCCACCGCGCCCGCGAGCGCCGGCCTGGTCGCGGGGCACGCTGTCACTGCGCGGCCAGCCATTGCCGCTGGTCGACCTGGCGGGGCTGCTGCAGCTCGATCGCGATCCGCCCGTCGAGCCCCAGGCCAGCTTCGTCGCCGTGGTGGCGCATCGCGGGGCGCGGTTCGGGCTGTGTGTGACCCAGATCGTCGATGTGATCGAGGTGCGGCCGCAGCAGCGCCATGCAGTGAACCAGGGCGACGGCAGCCCGCTGGCGCTGACGCCTTCGCTGATCGATCACCCGAACCTGGCCCACCCGGCTTATGTGCTCGACCTGGATGCGCTGTTCGCGCTGGAAGAGATGGTCGCGGTGACACCGGCGGCCACGCAGCCCGGGCACCAGTCGCCCGGGGCCTCGACGTCGCCGACAGTCACCAGTGACGCCACGCCGACGCAGCTCACCGCCCGGCGCTGGCTGATCGTGGAGAGCGGCGGCCAGGCGCTGGCACTGGATACCGCCATCGTCGGCGAGGTCGCCAACTGCCCCGAGATCGAACCGCCGCCGATCGAGCTCGACGCCTACCTCGGCAATGTCACGCTGCGCGGTGCGCGGCTGCCGCTGTTCGACCCCGGCGCGTTGATCGGCCGCGCGCCCCAACGGACGCGACCCAGTTACATGGTGGTGCTCGATGGCCCTGAGGGGCGTCTGGCGCTGGCCCTGGAGCACGTCACCGCGCTCAGCGCCAGCGGCACCCTGTCACCGGCCGGCCCGGGCCAGGCGGCGGCGGTGGCCGGGCTGGTCGTCGGCCCCTCGGGGCGCGACGCACTGGCGCTCGATCACCGGGTGTTGCTGTCGGCGCTCAATCTAAGTGCCCTGGCGCGCCTGCATGCGCGGCTCGACGGCGCACAGGCGGGCAGCGCAGCCGCCGAGCATCGGCCCCGGCGGCGCTTCGCGCTGGTGCGCTTCAGCTGTGCCGGCGACTACACCACACTGCTCGATCAGCTCGATGCCGTCGATGCCGCCCCCACCGACTATCTCGCCAGCGGCGGCGACCCGCGCTTCGTCGGCGTGTGGCGCCGTCATGGGCGCAGCGTGGCCCTGGTCGACCTGCGTCGTCTGCTGGGCCGCGACGCCTCGCGTCCGCCCCAGCACGTGCTGATCGCCGACAGTGGCCAGGGGCTGATCGGTTTTCTCACCGACGCGGTGCAGCGCATCGACTACATCGAGGCAGCCGAGGAGAGCCTGGTGGTGCGCTGGCGCGGCGACATCGACCCCGCGGCCCCGGCGGTCGAGCGCGCCAAGCGGCTGATCGCCCTTGGCAGCGGCGAGCGCCACCAGGTGATGGCCATGATCTGTCTGCAGGGACTGGCGATCGACCTGGCAGCGAGCAGCGCAGCGCTGACCGTTGCCGACGACGCGCGGCATGCCTGACCCGAGCGTCTCTGCGCCCCGACCGCGCCGCCGACGGCGTGCATCAAGAAGCGCTGGCCACAGCGTGGTCGGAGCGCGACGCGGGAAGATCAGAACGGGAGTCGATCGACACGCGGAAATGGCGGTTGCCGGGTAGCGCCGAGCAAGCCGCGAGTCGCCGTCAGCGGAACCGGCGCTGGGCCAGCAGGTGGCGCACCAGCGGCGCCAGGATCAGCTCCATGGCCAGCGACAGCCGCGAGCCGGGCACCACCAGGGTGTGCGGCCGGCTCATGAAGGCATCCTGGATCATCGCCAGCAGGTAGGGAAAGTCCACCGTCGAGGGATCGCGAAAGCGGATCACCACGAACGACTCGGCGTCGGTGGGGATGTCCTGGATCTCGAAGGGGTTGGAGGTATCCACCGTGGGCACGCGCTGGAAATTGATGTGGGTCCGCGAGAACTGGGGCTGGATGTAGCGCACGTAGTCGTGCATGCGGCCGAGGATGGTGTCGATCACCGCTTCCTGGGAGTAGCCGCGCAGCTTGGTGTCGCGGTCGATCTTCTGGATCCACTCCAGGTTCATGGTCGGCGCGACGCCCACCAGCAGGTCCACGTGGCGGGCGATGTCGCAGTCGGCGGTGACCAGCCCGCCGTGCAGGCCCTCGTAGAACAGCAGGTCGGTGCCCATCGGCAGCGACTGCCACTCGGTGAAGGTGCCGACCTTGTAGCCGGCCTCGATCATCCGCTTGTCCTCGGCATGGATGTAGTGCCGGGACGTGCCGCTGCCGTGTTCGCCGTACTCCTGAAACAGC
The DNA here is from genome assembly GCF_020147985.1 of Modicisalibacter sp. MOD 31.J. NCBI lineage: Bacteria > Pseudomonadati > Pseudomonadota > Gammaproteobacteria > Oceanospirillales > Halomonadaceae > Modicisalibacter > Modicisalibacter sp. MOD 31.J. The sequence continues at coordinate 176,639 of NZ_JAGXFF010000005.1, forward strand.
GTCTCGAGGCGATCGAGCAGGTTGGCCTCGACGGCGAAGTGAGAGAGTTCGTCGGTGCGTTCGGGCTCCTCGCGGAAGATCCGCGTCAGCTCGTCCTTGGTATAGCGATGGAAGGCATCGCCATCGACATAGGCGGCGTGGATGTCCTCCCGCGTGAACATGCGCTCGAAGGTGCGCCGCACGGTGGTGGTGCCGGCCCCCGAGGAACCGGTCACCGCGACGATCGGGTATTCACGCGACATGTCAGTCGACTCCCTGCGAACGAACCCGGGCCAGCGCCGCCTGCAACGACGATGGAATGGCCACCGGCCGACCGTCGTCGGGGGCCAGCCAGATCAGCGTGACCCGAGCCACGGCGACGAGGCGCGAATCGCCGACCCGGGTCAGGCGATGATAGACCGGCAGGCCCTTGCCGTCGGCCTCGGGCACGGCGGTCTCGGCGAGCAGCTCGTCCCCCCAGCGGGCCTCGCCGCGGTACTGCACGGTGAGATCCGCGACCACGCTCGGCGAGCCGTCGGTATCGGCCTCGTCGACGCCGAGCGCGGCAAGCGCCCGGGCACGCGCCTCGTGCAGCAGGGTGACGATCGCATCGTGGCCCAGATGGCGGCCGTAGTTGATATCGCCGATACGCACCCGGAAGGTGTCGCGGTGCACGCCATCGGCGGCGGGAAACTCGAGCCTGACCCGTTCCATGTTGACTCCTTGGCCGCGGCGCTCAGGACTCGCGGGCGATGGCGCGGTAGGCGATGTCGCGCCGGAAGAGGGCATCTTCCCAGTGGATCGCCGCCACCCCGTCGTAGGCGCGATCGCGGGCCCGCGAGACCCGCTCGCCGAGCGCGGTCACGCACAGCACGCGCCCGCCGCTGGTGACGATGCGCCCCTGATCGTCCTCCGCGGTACCGGCATGAAAGACCTTGCAGCCGGCCGCCTCGGCGGCCTCCAGCCCCTCGATCGGATCGCCCTTGCGATACCGGTCCGGGTAGCCGCCGGCGGCCATCACCACGCCGACCGCGGCGCGGGTGTCCCAGTCGCAACGCTCACCGTCGAGCCGCCCCTCGGCCCCGGCCAGGCACAGCTCGACCAGATCGCTCTTCAGGCGCAACAGGATCGGCTGGGTCTCGGGATCGCCGAAACGGCAGTTGTATTCGATCACCTTGGGAGCGCCATGGGCATCGATCATCAGCCCGGCATAGAGGAAGCCGGTATAGGGCGTGCCCTCGGCGGCCATGCCGCGCACCGTGGGCAGGATCACCGTGTCGAGGATGCGCTGGTAGACCGCCTCGGTGACCACCGGTGCCGGGGAGTAGGCGCCCATGCCACCGGTGTTGGGGCCGGTGTCGCCGTCGCCGACGCGCTTGTGGTCCTGGCTGGTGGCCATCGGCAGCACGTGCTCGCCGTCGACCATGACGATGAAGCTCGCTTCCTCGCCGTCGAGATACTCCTCGATCACCACCTGGGCCCCGGCGTCGCCGAAGGCGTTGGCCTCGAGCATGTCGCGTACCGCGGCTTCGGCCTCGGCATCGGTCATGGCGACGATCACCCCCTTGCCCGCCGCCAGGCCGTCGGCCTTGATGACGATCGGCGTGCCCTTCTCGCCGAGATAGGCCAGGGCGGCATCGACCTCGCGGAAGGTGGCGTATTCCGCGGTGGGTATGTGGTGCCGGGCGAGAAAGTCCTTGGTGAAGGACTTCGACCCCTCGAGCTGGGCCGCCGCCCGGGTGGGACCGAAGATCGCCAGCCCCGCGGCCTGGAAGCGGTCGACCACGCCGGCGACCAGCGGCGCTTCGGGGCCGACGATGGTCAGCCCCACGCCCTGCTCGCGGGCGAAGGCTTCCAGGCCGTCCAGGTCGTCGGCGGCGATGTCGACGTTGGTGAGCTTGGATTCGCGGGCGGTGCCGGCATTGCCGGGGGCGACGAAGACGGACTCCACATAGGGCGACTGCGCCGCCTTCCAGGCCAACGCGTGTTCGCGGCCACCGCCGCCGATGATCAGAACCTTCATGGGCAAACCTTGCTCGAAAATGGAGATCGATTGCCCGGCATTATGTCAGAAAGCCGGCCACCTCGCCCCCCGCATGCAACGGGGTACCGGCAGTCACCCGACCAGTCACGCGGCACTCGCGGGCACCGCTCAGGCGTCGTCGTCCTTGTCGCGGGACTGGCGGGTCATCGCCTGCTGCCAGAAGCGCATGTTCTCCTCGGCCATCTCGCGCATCATCTCCATCGGCGAGTTGCGCATCGCCTGCTGCCACTGGTCCTGGAAGCGCTTCTGCTGCTCGAGCATCAGTTGGGTGCCCTGCTCCAGGTAGTGGGCCAGCGGCAGCGGCTGCGACATGGCGTAGACGCGGATCAACTGGGCCAGCAGGTCGTTGGAGAATACCTCGGCGTCGCCGTCGGCCTGCTCCTGCTCGATGATGATCGACAGCAGGATGGTACGGGTGAGATCCTCGCCGCTCTTGGCATCCTCGACCCGGAACGGCTCGTCCTCGAGCACCAGGCGCCGCAGGTCCTCGAGCGTCACGTAACGACTCTGCTGGGTGTCGTAGAGTCGGCGATTGGCATATTTGCGTATCACTCGCACGGCGCGGTTCCTCTCGATGGTCGATATGCCTGCATTGTGCATTGCCCCCGTGAGCTTGCAAACCACTGTCATCGCTGCCCGGCTCGGCTATCATGGCCGCCTGTCGCCAGGAGGCCCCATGAACCTGATCCTGCTCGAGCCCGCCGACCTCGGTCCCGCCGGCGATATCCGGGTGACCGACCCCCGCCGCCTGCGCCACCTGCGCGAGGTGCATCGCGCCGAACCCGGCGACTGCCTGAGCGTGGGGTTGCGCGATGGCCTGCGCGGTCGGGCGCGACTCGAGACGCTCGACTCGCGGGCCGCCCATTTCACGCTGCTGGGCCTCGACCAGCCGCCGCCGGCGGCGCTGCCGGTGCACCTGGTACTGGCGCTGCCGCGACCGCGCATGCTCGCCCGTACCCTGGAACATGCCACGGCGCTGGGCGTCAAACGGCTTACCCTGCTGCACACCCGCCGCGTCGAGAAGAGCTACTGGCAGTCCCCCGAACTGGACCCGGCGAAGATCCACGAGCACCTGGTGCTGGGTCTGGAGCAGGCCGGCGACACCCTGCTGCCGGAAGTCACGCTGGAACGCCGCTTCAAGCCGTTCGTCGAGGATAGCTTGCCGGCGCTGCTCGCCGGACGCCGCGGCCTGCTCGCCCACCCCGGCATGCCGTCGCCCTGCCCGCGCGGCATCGACACCCCCTGCGTCCTGCTGATCGGCCCCGAAGGCGGCTTCATCCCCTACGAGGTGGAGCGCCTGCTCGAGGCCGGCTGCGAGGGCATCCACCTCGGCGAGCGCATCCTGCGCGTCGAGACCGCGGTTACCGCGTTGCTGGCTCGCCTCTTCTAACGCGGCGCCACCAATCCTCGGCCAATCTCAGCCATCGCCGAGCCGCTCGAGCAGCTCGAGCGTGGCGAAGCCGTCGGGGGTCTCGCCGAGGCTGCGCTGATAGGCCCGCACGCCCCCCCGGGTGTTGGGACCGATCACCCCGTCCGGCGCGCCGACGTCGAAGCCGGCGGCGTTGAGGCGCCGCTGCAGCAGCTCGACCTGACGGCGCGACAGCGCCGGCTCGTCGCGGGGCCAGTCCGCGACCAGCCCCGGACGCCCGGCCAGGCGGTCGGCGAGCAGCCCCACGGCCAGCGCGTAGCTGGTCGAGGCGTTGTAGCGCATGATCACCCGGAAATTGCCGCCGACCAGGAAGGCCGGCCCCTGGTCGCCGGCGGGGGCGATCACCGAGGCATCCGAGAATGTCGGCAGCGCGCCAGCGTGCCTCGCCGTCACCCCCTGCGCCGCCCAGGCCCGGCTGTCCTGGCGCACGTCGAGCTCGGTCCGGGCATAGTCGAAGTCGTCCGGCAGGCGCACCTCGATGCCCCAGGGCTCGCCCTGGCGCCAGCCGACCCGGGAGAGATAGTAGGCGGTGGAGGCCATGACGTCGGCGACGCTGCCCCAGATGTCGCGGCGCCCGTCGCCATCGGCGTCCCTGGCGTACTGCTCGAAGCTCGACGGCAGGAACTGGGTGTGGCCCATGGCCCCGGCCCAGGAGCCGCGCATGTGCTCGCGATCGATGTCACCGCGCTGGAGGATACGCAGGGCGCTGAGCAGTTCGCTGCGCGCGAAGTCGGGGCGCCGACCGTCGTAGCCCAGGGTCGCCAGGGCGTCGATGGTCTCGTAGTTGCCGAAATTGCCGCCGTAGTTGCTCTCGATCCCCCAGATGGCCACCAGCACCTCGGGCGGCACGCCGTAGCGCTGACCGGCGGCGGCGATGGCCTGGCGGTGTGCCTCCCAGGCCGAGCGGCCCTGGCGCACGCGCGCCGCCGAAACGGCGGTGTCGAGGTAATCCCAGACCTGGCGGGTGAACTCGGGCTGAGCGCGGTCGTGGCGGATGACCGACGGCAGGTATTCGATGTCGTCGAAGGCCGCGTCGAGGGTCGCGGCATCGATGCCCTGCTCCCGCGCCACGCCACGGAAGTCGCTCACCCAGTCGCTGAAGGCCGGTCGCGTGTCACCCGGCGACGCCTGCCCCTCGCGCGGGGCGCTCGCCGTCTCGCTGGCGGCGCTTGCCACCGTCGATGCCGGCGACGCGGTGCCCCCATCGGCGGCGGCGGGTTGGGCGGCGACCTGACAACCGGACATCGGCAGCAGGGCAATGAGCGCAAGGGGCACGTAACGGGCACGGCGAGGCATGGAGCTTCCTTGATGCGGCGTGAAAACGCGCCCATCTTGGCGCAAGCGCCTGCCGGCGCCTAGTGATTTTCGGTAACTCGGCCGTAGGCGCACCGCCTGTCAGCCGATCAGGCTCAGCCGCGCCACGACCGCCAGGTGACAGGCGACCACCACCGCCGTGAGCAGGCTACGCAGGCCCTGATACCAGCCGGGGAGTCGCTCGAGACTCTCGGGCTGACGCTCGTAGAGGCGCATCAGCCAGAAACCGATCATCAGTGTCAGCGCACCAAGACGATAGTCGATCATCAGCGCCGCCCAGCCCAGCAGGCCGGGTGCGATGCTGACCGCCAGACGGACGTTGAAGGCCGGACTCGTGTCGCGATCCAGGCTCATTGCCACGCCCCAGTGGATGCCGCCCAGAAAGGAAAGGATGACCGCGCTATAGAAGAGAAAGGCCTTGATCGCCACGGCCTGCCAGAGGACGGGAGCGATGAACACCGCGACGGTGGTGATGACGAAGGGGGTCAGACCCGCAACCCCCAGGCAGACGGGTAACCGCCTCATGGACGAAGACGTCTCGGAAATCATGGCAGCATCCTTGCAGCCGGTGAGCGTTCGAGTGACGCTACAGCCTAGACGTCCTGGCGTTTACTGGCTAGTAACAATGCGGTTCCGTCAGGCGTGGCCCCGAAAACCGGCAGTACGCCGCCTCGCCGCGAGCCGCCGGCGCGTCCGTAACCGATGCGCAACATCCCGGCGAGCGACGAACCGCGCCGCCCGGGGCGAACCGGTTGCCGTCCCGGATGCGACGCCGAACCACCGGGGTCGCTAGATAACCCCCCGGGGGCGTGATAGAGTCGAAGGCCGACTTCGCGTCGGCGCTGTCGCCTTTGACGATTTCCACAACAAAGTCAGTCAATTAGCAGCACCTGACACGCCGGGAAGCCACGATGGGAGGAAGACACCATGACGGGCCATGACCCGCGCGGACCGCACCGCGCGCGCCGCCATTCCGGTGCCGACACTCTGACGACCCAGCGGCCTGTCGACCGCACCCCAGCCTGGATGCTCACGCCCCGCGCCGTGCGGCGCCCCTTCCTGACCGACCCGCCCTGCATTGGCGCTTGATGGTCGTTTCCGTAACGGCTGAACTGTGATCTACGCTACGGCGCTCCCCAGCGCCAGGTCCGCCAGAACGCCAACGACAAGAGCGAGTCGTTCATGTCCCTGCTATTGATCGTGCTGCTGCCCCTGGTCGGCAGTCTGCTGCCTGCCTTCGGCTCGAACGAGCGGCGCAACACCTGCGCCCTCGTCACGGCCCTGCCCACGGTTATCGCCCTGGGCGTGGCGCTCCACCATGCTCGGGAAACCATCGCCGGGTCGGTTCCGCGCGTCGCGCTCGACTGGATTCCCGCGCTGGGACTGGATCTCGCCGTACGCCTCGACGGGCTGTCGCTGCTGTTCGTGCTGCTGATCCTGGGGATCGGTCTGCTGATCATCCTCTACGCCCGCTACTACCTGGCGCCGGGCGACAGCCTGCCGCGTTTCTACGCCTTCCTGATGCTGTTCATGGCGGCGATGCTGGGCATCGTGATGGCCGACAACCTGCTCCTGCTGTGGTTCTTCTGGGAACTGACCAGCCTCTCGTCGTTCCTGCTGATCGGCTACTGGTATCATCAGAGCGACGCTCGCAAGGGCGCGCGCATGGCCCTGACCGTGACCGGCGGCGGCGGCCTGTGCCTGCTCGCCGGTTTCCTGCTGCTGGGCCACATCGTCGGCACCTACGACCTGCAGACGGTGCTCGACAGCCGCGACATGATCCAGGCCGACCCGCGCTACCTGGCGGTGCTGGTACTGGTGCTGCTGGGCGCCTTCACCAAGTCGGCGCAATTCCCCTTCCAGTTCTGGCTGCCCCACGCCATGGCCGCGCCCACGCCGGTGTCGGCGTTCCTGCATTCGGCGACCATGGTCAAGGCCGGGGTCTTCCTGCTGGCGCGCCTGCACCCGGCGCTGGCGGGCAGCGAGGCCTGGCTCTACCTGGTCAGCCTGACCGGCCTGATGACGCTGCTCTACGGCGCCTACTTCGCCCTGCTCAAGTACGATCTCAAGGGCATCCTGGCCAACTCCACGATCAGCCACCTGGGGCTGATCACCCTGCTGCTGGGGCTCGACGTCCGCATGGCAGTGGTCGCCGCGCTGTTCCACATCCTCAACCACGCCACCTTCAAGGCGGCGCTGTTCATGACCGCCGGCATCATCGACCACGAGACCGGCACCCGCGACATCCGCAAGCTGCAGGGGCTGTGGCGGGTCATGCCGTTGACCGCCGGCGTGGCGGTGGTCGCCGGGATGGCGATGGCCGGGGTGCCGCTGTTCAATGGCTTTCTCTCCAAGGAGATGATGCTCACCGAGACGCTCGAGACCTCGTTGCTCGGTGGGCTGGGCTGGCTGATCCCGGCGCTGGCGACGCTGGGCAGCCTGCTTTCGGTGGCCTACTCGGTACGCCTGGTGCACAACGTGTTCTTCAACGGCCCGCTGCCCGAACTGCCCAAGACACCCCACGAGCCGCCACGGCTGATGATCGCCCCCGGCATCCTGCTGGCGGCGATCTGCATCGTGGTCGGCGTGGTCCCGGCCTTCGCCGCCACCACGCTGCTCGAGACCGCCGCCCGGGCCGTGCTCGTCGGCGAGGCCCCCGAGTTGCACCTGGCCATCTGGCACGGCTTCAACCTGCCGTTGCTGATGAGCGCCGTCGCCCTGGTCGGCGGCGTGATCCTCTACTTTAAGCGCCGCCACGTGTTCGCCTTCCAGCGCCAGTTCCGTTCCCGCAACGCGCGGACGATCTTCGAAGCGTCGGTCCAGACGCTGGTGCGCGCCACCCAGCACCTCGTCGACTCGCTGGAGAACGGCTCGCTGCAGCGCTACATGCTGTGGCTGGTGATCACCATCCTCTGCCTGGTGGGCGGCGCGCTGACCCATGCCGTGCAGTTGCGCGGGCCGCTGCCGCTGCAGCCGCTCGACGGGCTGCTCGTGGCCGGCGCGGGGATAGCGATGTTCGCCGGCCTGGCGACCGCCGTCCTCCACCGCCGGCGACTGGTGTCGCTGCTGATGCTGTCGATCGTCGGGCTGGTGACCTCGCTGGCCTTCGCCCGCTTCTCGGCCCCCGACCTGGCGCTGACCCAGCTGGCGGTGGAAGTGGTGACCATGATCCTGCTGATGCTGGCGCTGTTCTTCCTGCCGCAGAAGACCCCCAAGGAGTCCGGCGGCCCGCGCATCCTGCGCGATGCCCTGCTGGCCGCGGGCTTCGGCGGCATCGTCGCCAGCCTCAACTTCGCCGTGCTCACCCGCCCGCTGGAATCGATCTCGCAGTTCTTCATCGACAACAGCGTGCCGGGCGGCGGCGGCCACAACGTGGTCAACGTGATCCTGGTCGACTTCCGTGGCTTCGACACCCTGGGCGAGATCACCGTGCTGTGCATCGCCGCCGTGGGCATCTACAAGCTGCTCAACCGCCTGCGTCTGTTCATGCCGTCGAGCGATGCCGACGGCCGCCCGTGGTCGAAGGACCGCCATCCGATGATTCTGGTCAGCGTCACCCAGACCATCCTGCCGCTGGCACTGCTGGTCTCGGTGTTCATCTTCCTGCGCGGCCACAACGCGCCGGGCGGCGGCTTCATCGCCGGGCTGGTCACCGCCGTCGCCCTGCTGCTGTTCTACATTGCCCGCGGGGTGGACTGGTGCCAGCGGCGGCTGACCTTCCAGTACCAGCCGATCGCCGTGGCCGGGGTCGGGGTCGCCGCGCTCACCGGCCTGGGCAGCTGGCTGTTCGGCTACCCCTTCCTGACCTCCGCCTACGGCCACTTCCATATCCCCTATATCGGTGACGTCGAACTGGCCACGGCGCTGCTGTTCGATCTCGGCGTGTATCTGACCGTGGTCGGCGCCACGCTGATGATCCTCGCCAACCTGGGCAAGCTGACCACGCCGCACCGCCCCACCAAGCAGAAGGAGAAAGCCTGATGGAAGCGCTCTTCTCGATAACCACCGGCGTGCTCGCCGCCTGCGGCCTGTTCCTCGCCCTGCGCGGACGGACCTTTCCGGTGGTGGTGGGCCTGACGCTGCTCTCCTACGCCGTCAATCTGTTCCTCTTCTCGATGGGCGGGCTGACCACCGGCGGTGCGGCGGTGATCGGCGACAAGGGTGGCGCCTATGCCGATCCGTTGCCCCAGGCTTTGGTGCTCACGGCGATCGTGATCGGCTTCGCCATGACCGCCTTCTCGGTGATTCTCGCCATGCGCGCCCGCGGCGACCTGGGCAGCGACCACGTCAACGGCAACCGCCTCGACGAGCCGCGGGAGGAGCGCACTTGATGAACCACCTGATCGCGCTGCCCATCCTGCTGCCGCTGGTCACCGGGCTCGGGCTGCTGCTCAATCGCGATGGCGCTGCCGTCCCGCGACGGGTCGTGGGCCTGACCGCCACCGCGGCCTTGCTGGTGGTGTGTGCGCTGCTGATGATCCAGAGCAGCAGCGGCACCATCCAGTACTACGCGCTCGGTGACTGGCAACCCCCGTTCGGCATCATCCTGGTGCTCGATCGCCTGTCGGCGCTGATGGTCACGCTGACCGCCCTGCTCGCACTGGGCAGCCTGTGCTATGCCAGCGCCGGCGTCGACGTCGAGGGCTCGAACTTCCACGGCCTGTTCCAGCTGCAGTTGATGGGCATCAACGGCGCCTTCCTCACCGGCGATCTGTTCAACCTGTTCGTGTTCTTCGAGGTGTTGCTGATCGCCTCCTACTCGCTGCTGATGCACGGCGGGGGCAAGGCGCGCATCCACTCGGGCTTTCACTACGTGGTGCTCAACCTTGCCGGTTCGGCGCTGTTCCTGATCGGCCTGGGGGTGCTCTACGGCACGCTCGGCACCCTCAACATGGCCGACATGGCCGCCAAGGTGCCCGGGCTGGACAGCAGCCGCCTGGTGCTCGCCGAAGCCGGCGCCATGCTGCTGCTGGTGGTGTTCGGTCTCAAGTCGGCGATCCTGCCGCTGTACTTCTGGCTGCCCCGCGCCTATGCCTCGGCGCCGGCGCCGGTCGCGGCGCTGTTCGCGATTCTCACCAAGGTCGGCATCTACGCCATCCTGCGGGTATTCACGCTGATCTTCGGCCCCCAGGCCGGATCGCTGGCCAACATCGCCCAGCCCTGGGTGTGGTGGCTGTCGCTGGCGACCCTGGCGCTGGGCGGTATCGGCGTGCTGGCGGCGCGCGACCTGCGCACCCAGGTCGCCTACCTGATCATCATCTCGGTGGGCACGCTGCTCGCCGGCATCGGCATGAACAGCCTCGGCTCTCACAGTGCACTGCTGTTCTACATGGTCCATACCACCCTGGTCACCGGCGGGCTCTTTCTGCTCGCCGATACCATCGCCCATCAGCGCGGCAAGGCCGGGGCGCGCATCGTGCGCGGCCGGGCCGTGGAACAGGTCGCCCTGCTGGGTACGCTGTTCTTCGTCGGCGCACTGACCGTGGCCGGGGTGCCCCCCTTCTCGGGCGCGGTGGGCAAGGCGTTGATCCTGCAGTCGGCCACGCCGGGACAGCAGGTCTGGCTATGGCCGATACTGTTGCTCAGCAGCCTGGCGGCGATCGTCGCCCTGTCCCGCACCGGCTCGACGCTGTTCTGGCGCGTCTCGGGCGGCGGCAATCGCGAGCGCAGCGACAAGGACATCCACGAGGCGGGCCCCCTGCGCACCGCGGGCCTGATGCTGCTGCTCGGCGCCTCGCCACTGCTGGTGGCCTTCGCCGGACCGTTGAGCGAGTACACCGACGCCACGGCCGATCAGCTGGCCGATCACGAGGCCTATATTCAGGCGATCATCGAACGCGACAAGACGGGAGGCGGCTCATGATACCCGTACAACCCTGGCTGCCCATGCCGCTGCTCTCGGTGCTGTTGCTCGCCGTGTGGCTGATGCTCCAGCAGAGCGTGGCCCTGGGGCAGCTCCTGCTCGGCACCTTGCTGGCGATCGTCATCCCTCTGGTCACGCGACACTTCTGGGAACCACAGCCGACCATCAAGCGGCCCTGGCTGCTGGTGCGCTACGTCTTGCGCGTGCTCGGTGACATCATCGTCGCCAACCTGGAGGTCTCCAAGCTGATCCTCGACCCGCGCGGGCGCATGAAGCCGGCATTCATCGAGTATCCGCTGGAGCTCGAGGAGCTGTTCCCGATCACCATCCTCGCCAGCACCATCACCCTGACGCCGGGCACGGTCTCCGCCAACCTCCGCCAGGACCGGCGCACGCTGTTGATCCACGCCCTGAACACCGACGACATCCCGGCGACCATCGACACCATCCGGGAACGTTACGAGCGGCCGCTCAAGGAGATCTTCGGATGCTAGACATCGCCTTCTGGATCAGCCTGGCGCTGTTCACCGCCGCGATGCTCCTGTGCCTGTATCGCGCGGCGATCGGCCCCGACCTGCCCGATCGCCTGCTGGCGCTGGACACCCTCTACGTCAACTCGATCGCGCTGATCGTGCTGTTCGGGCTGTGGCTCGACGACAAGACCTATTTCGAGGCCGCCCTGCTGATCGCCATGCTCGGCTTCATCAGCACCGTCGCGGTCTGCAAGTACCTGCTGCGCGGGGACATCATCGAATGATCGGCTTCTATACCGTGATGGAGGGCGTGATCGCCTTCTTCCTGATCGCCGGGGGCGCCTTCGCCTTCATCGGCGCGCTGGGCCTGACCCACCTGCGCGATTTCTACATGCGCCTGCACGGCCCCACCAAGACCACCACCCTGGGGGTGGGCTGCGTGCTGATCGCGGCAATGAGCTACTTCTCGCTGCTCCACGGCGGGGTGAGCTTTCAGGAGATGCTGATCACCATCTTCCTGTTCATCACCGCCCCGGTCTCGGCGCACCTGCTGGCCAAGAGCGCCCTGCATCAGAAGCTCCCCCGCGACCCGCGCACCGAGGACGATATCGAGGAGCTGCGCGAGGACGACGACGAGGAAGAGACGAGCGGCGAACGCCGCTCCTGACGACGATCGAAACTCACCAGCCCTGGGTGTGCTGCTCGACGAGCCGTTCGAACAGGGCGATGTGCTCGGGCCGGTCGTTGAGCGCCGCAATGTAGCGATAGGTCTTGCCGCCGGCCTCGAGGAAGTAGCCGCGGTTCTCCACCTCGAGTTCCTCGAGGGTCTCCAGGCAGTCGGCGGCGAAGGCCGGGCTGATCACGTCGACGTGCTCGACGCCCTCGTGCCCCCAGGTCTTCAACCTCTCGTCGGTGTAGGGCTTGAGCCACTCCTCGCGGCCAAAGCGCGACTGATAGCTCATCAGCCAGTCGTCGTCACCCAGTTCCAGGGATGTCGCCAGCGCCCGGCTGGTGGCCGCGCACTGCTCGGGATAGGGGTCGCCCGCCTCGGCGTAGCGCTTGGGGATACCGTGATAGGACATCAGCAGGCGCCCGCGCTCGCCCCCGTGACGCGCCCAGTGTTCCCGCACGCTGGCGGCCAGCGCCTCGATGTATCCCGGGTGATCGTGGTAATCGCGCACGAAGCGCAGTTCGGGCAGGTGCGGGCAGGGCTTGAGCGCCCGCGCCAGACGGTCGAAGACCGCCGCGGTGGTCGAGCGCGAATACTGCGGGTACAGCGGCAGCACCAGGATGCGGGACGCCCCGGCGTCGCGCAGCGCCTTGCCGGCCTCCTCCATGCTCGGATTGCCGTAGGTCATCGCCAGTTCCACCGGAATCGTCTCGCCGAAGCGTTCGGCGAGACGCTCGGCCAGCGCCCGCTGCTGGCGGCGGCCGATGGCCAGCAGCGGCGAACCTTCATCCTGCCAGACCGCGGCGTAGCCCTTGGCCACCTTGGCCGGACGGAAGCGCAGGATCACCCCGTTGAGGATCAGCCACCACAGTGGCCGCGAGACGTCGATCACCCGCTCGTCCCACAGGAACTCGGCCAGATAGCGGCGCACGGCAGCGGGGGTGGGCGCATCCGGCGTACCGAGGTTGGCGAGCAATACGCCGAAACGGGCCTGGGTCATGCCTTTCTCCTTGAGCGGTTGAACGGGCGAACGCAGTGCGCTGGCCGGGAGTGTAACAAGCCGGCCGTTCGCGGCGGCAATCGATAACGCCTATTCTGCTCATTTGTACAACTTCTGGATAGGCCATGTCCAAGACGCTGATCCTGCTCTCGGCGACCAGTTGTCCCTCGACAGCGCCGGGCGATGATGCGCGAGCAGGCCGAGACGTTCCTCGCTACCCTGAATGGGAAAAGCCACCGATGCTCGCGGCGAACCGCTCACCGGCTATCGCCCCACGACGGAGACCTCATGACGTCACCGGCCAATGCCCAAACGCCGCTCGAGATGCTCTACGACGGCGACTGCCCGATCTGCCAACGCCAGGTCGCCTGGATCCAGCGACGCCGTCATCGCGCGCGTATCCGCTGCGTGGATATCCGCGCGGCGGATTTCTCGTCGGCGGCCTGGGGGCGCGACTGGGAAGAGCTGCTGGGACGCATGTTCGCCCGGGATGGTCGGGGCGAGTGGTTCGCGGGGATGGATGCGGTGCGGGCGATGCTCGCCCTGCTGGGTTATCGCCGGCTGGTATGGCTGTCACACCGGCCGGGGCTGAAGGGGATTCTCGATCGGGGATATCTGTGGGTGGCGCGGCACCGTTTCACGCTGGGCCGCCTGTTGCCGGATCGGCGATGAGGTTCGGTCCTATTGCTTACTACCGACTAGAAGACCAGCGGCATGCGCGAGGCCAGCGGCTCGTGATAATGCGCCTCGTGGCCGACCATCTCGTCGTGGGCGACGAACTGGACCAGATAGGCGCGGTGGATACCGGCACGCTTGAGCTCCAGATAGACATCGTCGAGCGCCCGGAAGAGCATCGGCTTGCCACGCTGGGTCAGCAGGTGCCGCTCGCCCTCGATGTCCTCGAGTTCGACCTGATAGAAGCGACTGCCGGCGTGACTGATGACGCGGACTTCGAAATTGTCGTGCTCTTGCACGTAATGCTTGAAGGCATGAAGTTCCATGGCTCCCTCCTGTTTTCGACCCCGGTGGGCGGATAAGGCGTCCTGCCAGGCTATCCGTGACACATGACAGCGACGTTGCGCGGGTCGATCATCGATCAGACAGGCTCCCGATCGCGAAGTTCAGCGTCGTCCCCGGTCTCGTCCGACTGCACGGGGTAGCGCACCACCACGCGCCCCAAGGGCTCGCGCTTGGCGATCGGCTTGAGTCGGCTCCAGCAGTCGCCGAAGCTCTTCGGCACGCGCCCCGCGGGCAGCACCAGCGCGGCGATCGACACACGCGGCAGGGGGAAGAAGCGCGGCTGCCCGAAACGGTCCTGCCCTTCGAAGCCGGCGCTGGCAACGACCTCGTCCGGCAGCAGGTCACAACAGGCCTCATGGAAGCGACGCTGCAGTCCGGCCAGGCGGGCATGCAGGTTCTCGGCGTCGGCGAGCAGCAACACGAAGTCGTCGCCGCCGAGGTGGCCGAGAAAGTCGCGGGGCTGCTGGGTCTCACCGAGCAGTTGCGCCAGGGCCAGCAGCAGCCGGTCGCCCAGCGCGTAGCCGAAGCGATCGTTGAACGGCTTGAAGTGATCGAGATCCAGGTAGCAGGCGACGAAGCCCTGCCCGACGCGACTGAAGCGATCCAGGGCGGCCCGGATCGGCGCATTGCCGGGCAGCTGGGTCAGCGGGTTGGCCTGACGGGCGATCTCGATGCGCTGCTCGGTGATCAACTGGAGCAGATTGACCACCTGCCCCATGCCCCGATAGCGGCCGCCCTCGGTGACCACGAAATCCTCGTCGCGCAGCTCGCGTTCGCGGCTGGTGACCTTGCGCGAGACCCGCTCCAGCGGCGTGCTCGCCTCCACGCACAAGGGCGAGGGATGCATCACCTTGGCCACCGGCTCGCGCCCGTAGAGGTCGAAACCGAAGCGCTTGCCGACCAGCGCGAGAATCCGCTGGCGACTCAGCACGCCGACCGGCATGCCACGCCCGTCGACCACCGCCAGCGAGTTGGCGTGGGGCTCGGCGCCGAAACGCTCGCTGGCCTCGGCCACGCTGAGGCTCATCGGCAACGGCGCCAGTGGCGTACACAACCGCTCGACGGCCACCGTTTCCAGCGAGCGCCGATGACGGGCGGCGACGTCGCGCAGCGTGGCGTCGAGCACCGGCCGACAACTGGCGGGATGCGGCTCGGGATGGGCGAACAGCCAGCCCTGGTAGTAGTCGGCGCCCAGCTCCAGCAGGCACTCGAGCTCTGCCTCACGCTCGACGCCTTCGGCGATCACCTGCGAGCCCATGCCATGGGCGATGTCGATGATTGCGCGCACGAAGCGACGCTTGATGCGGTCCGCATCGAGGCCGCTGACGAAGTGCCGGTCCAGCTTGACGTAATCCGGGGCGATCTGGGACCACAACCGCAACCCGGCATAGCCCTCGCCGAGATCATCGAGAGCGATCGAGAAGCCCATCGCCTGGTAATGGCGCACCGCCTCGGCCATCAGCGTGGGATCGATCCCCGGCGACTGCTCGGTGAGTTCGATCACCAGCCGGTGCGGTGCCATCCCCAGGGCATCCAGCAGGCGGCGCGTCTCGCCGCTGCGATGCAGCGGGTCGAGAAGCACTTCCGGCGAGACATTGACGAACAGTCGCTCGCCCAGTCCTTCGGCCACGAAATCGCGCACCGCCCGCTCGCGGCACACCGACTCCAGCGACGCCAGCAGCCCCGCCTCGCGGGCCGCCTGGAACAGCGGCACCGGCCTGGCGAAGGGCGTTCCCGACGGGCCGCGGGACAGCGCCTCGTAGGCGAAGACGCGCCCGGCGTGCACCGCCACGATGGGCTGATAGTGCACATCGATGCGGGCGTCGTCGATGATCGAGGACAGCGTCGGGGCAGATGCGGAAGTCAGGGTGTCGTGGCTCATGCTGCCATTGAGCGACACCGGAATGACAGGAAGATGACAATGGCGCCCGCGGGCGCCATCGATCAGGCGTCGGGCCGGTAGGTCGAGGGGTCGATGGCGGTACCCAGCGAATTGCGATCCACCCAGTTGCCGGCCTTGGTCTCCTTGTAGCGGAACACCACGTAGTCGCCCTCGCCGACCGGCAGCTCGGCGTCCTCGGTCTGGTAGCTGTAGGTCACGCCGTCGACCACCAGCGTGTAGCGATACAGGTCCGGCATCCCCAGCCACTCCTTGAAGGGGCCCTCGCGCTCGACGCTCTCGAGGGTGCCTCGCATTTCCAGCTTGGGAGCGCGCTTGCGATAACCGCGTCGGAATCCGCCCGCCATGGGTCTCTCCTTTCAATTCACTGCGTGATCGCCGCCGACCGATCGAGCTGACCGGGACGCCCGGCGCGTCGATGGAGGGGCGGCATTATACGACCCCCCACCACAGGCTCAACCCCGAACGTCGTGCGACGCCGCTACTCGCCGAAATGCTGCCCGTAACTGTCCGGGGCGAGATCCTCGAAACGCGTGTACTTGCCGATGAACGCCAGGTGCACGGTGCCGATGGGGCCGTTACGCTGCTTGCCGATGATCAGCTCGGCCAGCCCCTTGTTGTCGGGGTTGTCCGGATTGTAGACCTCATCACGATAGACGAAGGCGATCAGGTCGGCATCCTGCTCGATGGCACCCGACTCGCGCAGGTCCGACATCACCGGGCGCTTGTTGGGCCGCTGCTCGAGCGAGCGGTTGAGCTGCGACAGGGCGATCACCGGGCAGCCGAACTCCTTGGCCAGCCCCTTGAGCGAGCGCGAGATCTCCGAGATCTCGCCGGTGCGGTTCTCGGCGAAGCCAGGGATCTGCATCAACTGCAGGTAGTCGATCATGATCAGGCCGAGGTTGCCGTGCTCGCGCACGATCCGCCGGATCCGCGAGCGCATCTCGTTGGGCGACAGCGCCGCGGTATCGTCGATGAACAACTGCTTGTCCTTGAGCAGATTGACCGCCGAGGTGAGCCGCGGCCAGTCCTCGTCCTCGAGCTGACCGGTCCGCACCCGGGTCTGGTCGATGCGCCCCAGCGAGGAGAGCATGCGCAGCATCAGCGACTCGGCGGGCATCTCCATCGAGAACACCATCACCGGCTTGTCGCTGGAGATCACCGCGTGCTCGACCAGGTTCATGGCGAAGGTGGTCTTGCCCATCGACGGGCGCCCGGCAATGATCACCAGATCCGAGGGCTGCAGCCCCGAGGTCATGTCGTCGAGATCGCGAAAGCCCGACGACAGCCCGGTCATCTGCCCCTGCATGTTGAACAGCTCGTCGATGCGGTCCACCGCCTTGGCGAGCAGATCGCTCATGCCGATCGGCCCGCCCATCTTGGGGCGCGACTCGCTGATCTGGAAGACCAGTCGCTCGGCCTCGTTGACCAGTTCGTCGGAGGGGCGGCCCTGCGGGGCGAAGGCCCCTTCGGCGATCTGGTTGGCAGCCTGGATCAGCTTGCGCAGGGTGGCGCGCTCGCGAACGATGTCGGCGTAGGCGCGGATGTTGCTCGCCGAGGGCGTGTTGCGCGCCAGCTCGGCGAGATACGCCAGCCCGCCCACGGTCTCGAGTTGATCGCGCGATTCCAGCGCCTCGGAGAGCGTCACCACGTCGAGCGGATGGGCGCCCTCGGCGAGCTGGATCATCACGTTGAACACCAGACGGTGCTCGTAGCGGTAGAAGTCGTCCGCCACCAGACGCTCGGAAACGGTATCCCAGGCGGTGTTGTCGAGCATCAGCCCGCCGAGCACCGACTGCTCGGCCTCGAGCGAATGGGGCGGCACCTTGAGGGCGGCCGTTTCCTGATCCAGTTCCAGGGAGTCAGTCATGGGAGGTTCATCCGAGATTGCAGGCTCGCGCCGGTGCAGGCCGCGCGAGCCGGGACTCACGGCGCCCCGTCGAGGCGGCCGCGCCCATTCTACCCCAGCTGCCGCGGCGACCCCATGGTCGCCACGGCCTCAAAAAGAAAGCGCGACGCCCGAAGGCGGTCGCGCTTTGTCGTCTGCCGGCTCGGCCGGCCACGCGGCGTGGCTTACTCGGCCACCACCACGATACGCACGGTGGCGTCGACTTCCGCGTGCAGGTGCAGCTGGATGTCGTATTCGCCGGTGGCGCGGATCGGGCCTTCGGGCATGCGCACTTCGCTCTTGGCGACGTCGATGCCGGCCTGGCTCAGGGCGTCGGCCAGGTCACGCGGACCGATGGAACCGAACAGCTTGCCTTCGTCGCCGGCCTTGGCGACCAGCGACAGCTCGATGTCGTTGAGCTGTTCGGCACGCGCTTCGGCTTCGCGCTGGCGATCGGCGGCCTGAGCTTCCAGTTCCGCACGCTGCGCCTCGAAGGCGGAGACGTTTTCCTTGGTTGCCGGTACGGCCAGGCCGTAGGGCACCAGATAGTTACGGCCGTAACCGGGCTTGACGGTGACCTTGTCACCCAGGGCACCCAGCTTGCCGATCTTGTCGAGCAGAATGACTTCCATCTCGTTAACCTCTTGTCATTGGCTGCGGGCCAGCCGGCCGCGGAAGTCCGCGAAGGTGTCGATGAGACCCAGCAGCAGCACAATCAGAATCATGGGCCAGGTGGTCAGCAGCAATGCATAGAATGCCACCAGCCAGAGCCCGTTCATCCCCTTGAGACCAATCAGTCCGTGTATCAGCGCAACGCCGCTCACCAGCAGCGGTACCCAGCTCATGATCGCCAGGGCCGGCCAGGTCAGCAGACCGCCGACCACGGCGATGGCGAGCAGCATCAGCAGCTCGCGACTGCCCAGACGCAGGGCGTGGAACTCGCTGCGAAACCCGCCCGGGTTGTAGAGCCCCGCCTGCCAGCTGCGCGCCAGCGCCAGACAGGCCACGCTGGCCAGCGTGACGATCAGTCCGGTGGCGCCGCCGATCAGCAGCGCGGCCATCCGCTGGGTGTCCACCCCCCGAGCGGCCAGATCGTCGAGCATGCGCCCGACCTCCGGCGAACTCTGACGCAGGGTGTCGAGCAGCGGCCCGGCGCCCCCCGGCGGCAGGAACACGCCGATCTGGATCATCACCGCCGCGACCAGCGTGGCGACGATCAGCGTCTCGCTCCAGCGCATCCGCGCGCGCAGCACCACCGCCATCAGCGTCACCAGCAGCAGGCTGGCCAGCGGGATGGCGTCGCCGCGCATCCACCACCAGCCGGTGGGCAGTGCCGCGGCGATGATCACCGGCAGGGCCGGCGCCAGGCCGCGCCGCAACGTCACCAGGGCGGCGATCGCGGCACTCAGCCAGAACAGCCAGGGAACCAGGGCGGCAGCGGCAGCGGCCCCCGTGGCGTGCGGGGTGCCGCGCATGACCCAGCGAGCCAGGGGCAACATTGCGCGATATCGGCTTACTGGTGGCTATCGGTGTACGGCAGCAGCGCCAGATAGCGAGCCCGCTTGATGGCGGTCGACAGCTGACGCTGGTAACGCGCACGCGTCCCGGTGATGCGGCTGGGGACGATCTTGCCGGTCTCGGTGATGTAGGCCTTGAGGGTATCGATATCCTTGTAATCGATATACTTCACGCCTTCGGCAGTGAAGCGGCAGAACTTGCGGCGACGGAAAAAGCGTGCCATGGATTGTCCTCCTGGACGAGCAAAGATTCACGGGAACACGGATTCGCCGTCCGCCGAGCGCGACGCGCTCGCCGGCCGACGCGTGCGTGCTTAGCTGGCGGCGGCTTCGGCGCGCTCGGTACGCGGCTTGTCGGACTTCTCGTCGCGACGACGGCCCTTGTCCTCGGCGGCCTTCATCATCGGCGAGGCCTCGGTCACGGCTTCCTTGCAGCGCACGACCAGGCTGCGGATGATCGCATCGTTGAAGCGGAAGATGTTCTCGATCTCCTCGAGAGTCTCGCCGCGGCACTCGATGTTCATCAGCACGTAGTGAGCCTTGTGAATCTTGTTGATCGGGTAGGCCAGATGACGGCGCCCCCAATCCTCGAGACGATGCACGGTACCGCCGTTTTCGGTGACGAGGCTGGTGTAGCGCTCGACCATCGCCGGAACCTGCTCGCTCTGATCCGGATGGACCATGAACACGATTTCGTAATGACGCATGGTGTCTCCTTTCGGTTTGACAGCTTCCCCGTGGCAACAGACGAACTGGCCAGACGGAAGCAAGGAGTCGTGGATACTGGGTGAGGGTGTTCGAAGAACCGCACAATTGTAGTGACGCCGCCCCGCCCATGCAAGCCGCCACATCGAGAATCGCGACGCTCTTGCAACTCGGGGCTGAACCATCGACAGATCTGCAGGGAGGCGCTGTCGATCCTTCCCTGGACGCTACTTATGCCATCCGTGGCAAAAGACCTCCCCTTCGACCTGTCGACGGCGCCCTCGGCGAGGCTCTATCTCAACGAGAATCAGCGCGCCGATGCACCACGCCGCTGGCGCACCGCCTCGAACAGCCCGATGCCGGTGGCCACCGATACGTTGAGACTGGAGACGCTGCCGGCCATCGGCAACCGGGCGAGCACGTCACAGGCCTCGCGGGTCAGGCGCCGCAGCCCTTTGCCCTCGGCACCCATCACCAGTGCCGAGGGGCCGGCGAAATCGGCCTCGAAGAGCTCGATGTCGGCCTCGCCGGCGGTGCCGATGACCCACACGCCCGCCTCCTTGAGCCGCCCGATGGCTCGCGCCAGGTTGGTGACGCGGTACACCGGCACGCTCTCGGCGGCCCCGCAGGCCACCTTGCGCACCGTGGCGTTGAGCGGCGCCGCCTTGTCCTTGGGGACCACCACACCGTGCGCGCCGGCGGCGTCGGCGCTGCGCAGGCAGGCGCCGAAGTTGTGGACGTCGGTGACGCCGTCGAGCACCAGCAGCAGCGGCGGCGCGGCATGCGGCCAGCCGCCCAGCCGATGCCAGAGTTCTTCCTCGCTGTGCGGCGCGAGCGGCGGGCAGAAGGCGACGACCCCCTGATGACTGGCGCCCTGGGAGAGCGCGTCCAGGGTCTCGCGGGGCTGCGCCACCAGCCGGGCGCCGGCGGCGCCGGCCCGCTCGAGCAGCTCGCCGAGGCGCGCGCGGGCCTCGCCGTCCTGATACCACACCTCCCGGGGGCGCTCGCCACGCGCCAGCAGGGCGTCGACGGCATGCACGCCGAACACCCCGTCCAGGCCGGCAGGCGCCGTGACCGCGGCGCCGTGCGACTTGCCGCGCCGCCGCGGCTTGCCGCTCTTGTCGCCACGACTCACGAGCGGTCCCCCGACGGGCCGCGCCGCGTGCGTTCGCCCTTGCCGGGACGCTGCTTGCGCCGGCGCGGCTTCTTGCGGCCGGACTTGTCCTCGCCCGAGCCGCCGGCCACGTTGGCCTTGGGCGCGCTCCGCTGGCGGCGCGGACGCTCGTCGAACAGCTCGAAGTCGATCTTGCGCTCGTCGAGATCGACCCGCGCGACCTGCACGGTGACTCCGTCGCCGAGCCGGTAGGCGAGGCCGCCGCGCTCGCCCTTGAGGCGATGCTTCTCGGGCTCGTAGTGGTAGTAGTCGGAGGGCAGCGAGGTGACGTGCACCAGGCCTTCCACGTAGACGTCGTTGAGGCGCACGAAGAGGCCGAACTGGATCACCGAGGCGATGGTGCCCTCGAACACCTCGCCGACCTTGTCGGACATGAATTCGCACTTCAGCCAGTCGGCGACGTCGCGGGTGGCGTCGTCGGCGCGGCGCTCGGTCATCGAACAGTGCTCGCCGAGCTCGATCATCTGCTCGAAGGTGTAGGGGCACCAGGTGGACGGCTTCTCCACCGGCGCGCCCTCGGCACGCAGCACCGTGTTGGTCTGCCGCGGCCCGCGGATCACCGAGCGGATCGCGCGGTGCACCAGCAGGTCCGGGTAGCGCCGGATCGGCGAGGTGAAGTGCGCGTAGGCCTGGTAGGCCAGGCCGAAGTGCCCCTCGTTGTGCGGCGAATAGACCGCCTGGCTCATCGAGCGCAGCATCACCGTCTGGATGATGTCGGCGTCGGGGCGATCCTTGATCGTCTCGCGCAGCTGCTGGAAGTCCTGCGGCGTGGGCTCGTCGCCGCCCGGCAGGGTCAGGCCCAGTTCGTTGAGGAACAGCCGCAGCTTGTCGAGGCGTTCCGCCGAGGGCGGCTGGTGGATGCGGTACAGCGCCGGCAGATCGTGCTTGTCGAGGAATCTCGCGGTGGCCACGTTGGCCGCCAGCATGCACTCCTCGATCAGCTTGTGGGCGTCGTTGCGCGAGCGCGGCACGATGGCCTCGATCTTGCGATCGGCGTTGAACAGGATCTCGGTCTCGGTGGTCTCGAAATCGATCGCGCCGCGCTGCTCCCGGGACTGGCGCAGCAACTTGTAGAGCGAGTGCAGGTTGGTCAGCGCCGGCAGCAGCTCGCTGTAGCGCTGGCAGAGCTCCTGGCCGAGTGGTGTGTCGGGGGATTCGAGCATCTCGCCGACCTGGTTGTAGGTCAGCCGGGCGTGCGAGCGGATCACCGCCTCGTAGAAGCGGTAGCGGCTGATCGCCCCGGTCTTGGAGATGTTCATCTCGCAGACCAGCGTCAGGCGGTCGACCTCGGGGTTGAGCGAGCACAGCCCGTTGGAGAGCAGCTCGGGCAGCATGGGCACCACCTGCCCGGGGAAGTACACCGAGTTGCCGCGGATGTGCGCTTCCTGATCGAGCGCCGTGCCGGGACGCACGTAGTGCGAGACGTCGGCGATCGCCACGATCAGCTTCCAGCTGCCCGACTTGGTCTTCCAGGCGCAGACCGCGTCGTCGAAATCCTTGGCGTCCTCGCCGTCGATGGTCACCAGTGGGTAGTCGCGCAGGTCGATGCGATTGCGCTTGTCGGCCTCGGCGACCTCGGCGGACATGCCGGCGATCTGCTCCTCGACTTCCGGCGGGAAGTGATCGGGGATCTCGTAGCTGCGGATGGCGATGTCGATCTCCATCCCCGGGTCCATGCGTTCGCCGAGCACCTCGACCACTTCACCGACCGGCTGCACGCGGGTTTCCGGCTGCTGGGTGATGCGCACCGACACCACCTGGCCGTCGCGCGCCCCGCCGGTGGCGCTGTTGGGAACGATCACCTCCTGGGTGATACGCGTGTTCTCGGGGATCAGCACGCCGAACTCGCTCGAGCGCTCGCGATACACCCCGACCAGGGTCTGGGTATTGCGGGAGAGCACCTCGACGATGGTCGCCTCGTCGCGGCCGCGACGATCGCGACCGCTGATGCGCACCAGCACGTGGTCGCCGTGGAACACCCGGCGCATCTGGCGCGGCGGCAGTACCAGGTCGGGCTTCTTGCCGTCATCGCGGAGCAGGAAGCCGATGCCGTCGCGATGGCCCAGCACCTTGCCCTTGATCAGGTCGAGCTTGTCGATCAGCGCATAGGCGCCGCGGCGGTTGCGCAGGATCTGGCCGTCGCGCTCCATGGCCGCCAGCCGGCGGCGCACCGCCTCGGCCTGATCCTCGTCGGTCAGGCCGAGCATGCGGCTCATGTTCTCGTCGGTGATCGGCTTGCCGTACTCCTCGAGTCGCGCCAGCAGGAATTCGCGACTGGGGATCGGCTTGTCGTATTTGTCCGCTTCGCGCGCTGCGTACGGATCGTCGTCTAACGTCCAGTGATTCATGATTGTTGCTTCCTTGATGGTCGTTCGGGCGGCAGCGGACGCGGCATGGCGTATGAAAGTCGTGTCATGCGCGCAGTATAGCGTTGCGCACAAGCCGACCCAACCATCGCTCCGCTGCGACGGTGCGGGATCCGACACCAGAAATTGCCCGACGGGGCTTGCATTCGGGCCGTGAATCGGTATGATTCGTGGCCACTTGCCCAGGTGGCGGAATTGGTAGACGCGCTAGCTTCAGGTGCTAGTGTCCTTACGGACGTGGAGGTTCAAGTCCTCTCCTGGGCACCAACGACGATGTCGTGTGACGATGTATCCCTCGATCGCCACAGACATGGGGGTGAAAGTCCCTTGATGCAAGACTCGGTTGCGTATTCGCCCAGGTGGCGGAATTGGTAGACGCGCTAGCTTCAGGTGCTAGTGTCCTTACGGACGTGGAGGTTCAAGTCCTCTCCTGGGCACCACGCGAATACGGCCGAACATGATGCGCCCAGGTGGCGGAATTGGTAGACGCGCTAGCTTCAGGTGCTAGTGTCCTTACGGACGTGGAGGTTCAAGTCCTCTCCTGGGCACCAGATTCCGGAAAGCCCCCAAGCCTTGCTTGGGGGCTTTTTCATGGCCGCCATTTGCCCCCTCTCATTTGCCCTCTCTCGACACGACCTACCCGGCCGGCGACTTACCGATTCGCCATAATAGTTATTAGACATAATGATTATTGAGAGTAATTACCTGCCTGCTAACTTGAATGTCGAACCCATCAAGCAACTCCCCTCCTCGAGGGCAATAACAAGACAAGAGACGAGTTCACGCCATGCCACACCGACCTCACGGCCCCGCGCAACGCCGTCACGCGTGGCGAGCGGTACACGGAGACACCCGTTATCCACGACACACGAGAACCGGAACCCCCGATCGATCAACGACGCCTGACCCGCTTGGTCGGCTATCGCCTGACACGCAGCGAACTGCTGGTTCGGCGCCAGACCCAGGCATGCCTGAACGCCTTCGAGCTCAAGCCGGTGGAGTTTTCGATACTGTTACTGGCCGACGCCAACCCCGGTATCACGCAACGCCAACTGGCCGAGCTGCTCGATGTCTACCCGCCCAACCTGACGCCCGTGACGGCGCGCCTGGCCAGCCGGGAGCTCTTGCAGCAGGTACGCGGCCGCCGGGATCGACGCCGGCAGCACCTGCATCTGACCCCGTCGGGCCATGCCCTGATCGCCCAGGCCGAACAGGCCGTGCAGCGGCTGGAAGCGCGGCTCATGGAACGCCTCGGCGACGAGGGCCAGACGCTGCTCGATGTCCTGCAGCGTCTCGAGGACCGGCTCTCGCCCGGCAGCTAGCCAGGGGCACCGGCATCCTCGCCTTCCGAGCCGTCCCGAACTTACCCGACAAGGAGACCCTCTCATGAACCTGTTCGGCAAGACCCTGGTGGTGACCGGCGTCGCCTCCGGCATCGGTGGAGAGGTCGCGCGTCTGGCACGGTTCCACGGCGCCCGCGTCATCGGCGTGGATCGCAACCCGGCCGCCCAGTCCCTGGATGCGTTCCATCAGGCCGATCTCGGCGACCCCGAGGCGATCGACGCCCTGGTGGCACGCTTGCCCGAGCGCATCGATGCCCTGGCCAACATCGCCGGCGTCCCCGGCACGGCGCCGGCGGCAACGGTCGCGCGGGTCAATTACCTGGGGGTGAGGCATCTCAGCCAGGCGCTGCTGCCGCGCATCGCGTCCGGTGGAAGCATCGTCAACGTCGCCTCCATCCTTGGCGCCGAATGGCCCGACCGCCTGGCCCTGCACCGCGAGCTGGCGGAGACTCCGGATTTCGCGGCCGGCGAGCGTTGGCTCGACGACCATCCCGTCGCCCGGGAGACCTGTTATCAGTACTTCAAGGAAGCCTTGATCGTGTGGAGCGCGCGCCGCTCGCAGGACTGGTTCGCCGAGCACGACGTGCGGGTCAACAGCGTCGCGCCGGGCCCAGTCTTCACTCCCATCCTGGATGACTTCGTGACCATGCTGGGCGAAGAGCGGGTGCAAGCCGATGCGGCCAAGATGAAACGCCCGGCCTATGCCGACGAGGTCGCCGAAGCCATCGTGTTCCTGGCCAGCGACGCGGCACGCTGGATCAATGGCGTCAACCTGCCGGTGGATGGTGGCCTGGCGGCCACGGCCATCTGACACGCTTTTTCCATTGTCGAGGACAAGACATGCCCCTTTCGACTCCCCTGGCCCAGGCCGAGACCTGGCGAGACAGGCTCTTCGACGGCGACTGGATAGACGCCCCCGACTCCCTCGAGGTGATCGAGCCGGCCTCCGGCCAGCCGCTACATCGTGTCGGCAAGGCCGGCCCCGAGGCGGTGACCCGCGCCGTGACCCGTGCCCGTGACGCTCAGCGCGACTGGGCGGCAACCCCGCCCCGCGAGCGGGCAGCGGTGTTCCATCGCGCCGCCGCCCTCCTTCAGGAACAGGCGGATACGGTGGCGAGCCTGATCGCCCGCGAGACGGGCGGCATCCTCGCCAAGGGTCGTCACGAGGTCAACGAAGCGGTCGTGCTGCTGCAACGCGCCGCGGCGATGCCGCTCGAGGCCTGCGGCCAGGTGCTGCCCAGCGCCCCGGGACGCCTGAGTCTGGCACGCCGCCTGCCCTTGGGCGTGATCGGCGTGATTTCGCCGTTCAACTTCCCACTGGTGCTCTCGCTACGCTCGGTGGCGCCGGCCCTGGCGGTGGGTAACGCGGTGGTGCTCAAGCCGGACCCGCGCACACCCTTCGCCGGCGGCTTCGCCATTGCCGAGGTCCTGCACGCCGCCGGCCTGCCCAAGGGCCTGCTGCATGTCTTGCCCGGCGGTGCCGATGCCGGACAGGCACTGGTCGAGGCGCCCGGCGTACCGATGATCGCCTTCACCGGCTCCACGCCCGCCGGGCGGCGCATCGGCGAGCTGGCCGGCAAGCACTTGAAGAAAGTCTCGCTGGAACTGGGCGGCAAGAACGCCCTGATCGTGTGCGAGGATGCCGATCTCGACCTGGCGGTCTCGGCGATCGCCTTCGGCGCCTATTTCCACCAGGGGCAGATCTGCATGGCCACCGGGCGCGTCCTGGTCCATCGCAGCATCGCCGACGAACTGACACGACGCCTGGCCGACAAGGCCCGCCAGTTGCCGGTGGGCGACCCGGCCGCCGGCGAGGTCGCGCTGGGCCCGATCATCGATGACACGCAGTTGCAGCACGTCAAGTCGATCGTCGACGACTCGGTCGCCGCCGGCGCGGCGCTCGAAGCCGGCGGCACCCATGACGGCCTGTTCTACGCGGCTACGGTACTCTCCAACGTCACCCCGGGCATGCGCGCCTTCGAGGAGGAAGTGTTCGGCCCGGTCGCCAACATCATTGCCTTCGACGATGACGACGAGGCCGTGGACCGGGTCAACGACACCGATTACGGCCTGTCGGCCGGGATCATCTCGGCCTCGGTGGGGCGCGCCATGGCGCTGGGCGAACGCCTGCACACCGGGCTGTTGCACATCAATGACCAGACCGTGGCCGACGAGGTGATCAACCCCTTCGGCGGCACCGGCGCCTCGGGGAACGGCACCAGCGTCGGCGGCCCCGCCGACTGGGAGCAGTACACTCACTGGCAATGGGTGACGATCAAGGACGCCCCACCGCCCTACCCGTTCTGACGCCTGCACTCGACCGTCCACCCAGGGGTCGTGGGCGGTGGAGCGCGTCAGCCTCAGAAGCGCGCCGGCTGCCGTGCCACGCTGTCGAGGTGCCAGCCCCGGGTATCGACCGTCGACTCCAGAGAGTGTTCGACGGGCCCCGGCAGTTGGGGGAAAAAATCCAGCCCGGTGCGCGCCTCGATCTGATCGATGCTCACCAAATAGCGGTCGAGAGGCTCGTTGCCGCGCACCTCTTGCGGCATGACGAAGGCCAGCGCCCGCGGGTGCGGTCCCGGCACGACGACGATCTTGTAGAAGGCCTGCGGAATCTCGACGAAGCCCACCCGGCGCAGCGCCCCGCGGTACCAGGGCTCGGCGTAGATCGGCCCGTCGATCACCTGCAGGGTGCCGAAGCGCGGCGCGAAGTCGTCGATCACCACCTCTTCCAGGCGTTGCCAGAGCCGCCGGTTGAGGTTCGGCCGTTGCGGCGCGATGTTCGACATCAGGAAGGTGTCGCGCTGGGCCTGGCGCCCGTAGTTGGCGGCGATGGCGTAGTTGGGGGCCAAGTGGCCGCGATCGTAGCCGCTGCCCAGGTAGTCGTCCGGGGCGACCGGCCACAAGGCGCGCCAGTCGCGGCGGAAGCCGGGGCGCTCGCCGATGGAAGCGTCGTCCCTCACCGGGCGCAACTGATAGCCGACCCATAGCGCCCCCACGCGCAGATCCGACCAGCCGATCAACACGCCGTCGTTGCGCAGCACCCGGGACAGGCCGAGCGGCTGCGAAATGTCCCAGTCGGGCAGTCCCATCCACACCAGCCGCTCGCGGACATCGCGCTCCTGCCAGTACCAGAGCCCGCTGGCGACCACCACGAAGGCCAGCGAGATACCCAGCTTGCGGGCCCCGCGACCGAGGACGTCCATGACGGCGTCGATCACGAGATCCCCCCGGCGACGTGGCATCGGCGGGGTGACAATGGGTCGACAAGGATTCGCATCATGCGCTCAGAGCCCGACGCTGAACATCGTCTCCAGGTCGTGCCGGGAGTGGACCTGCAGGGCGTTGAGCGTCTCGGTCTCGCGGATCCCCTCGACCTTGATCAGACGCTCGGTGACCAGCGTGGCGAGGCTCTCGAAATCCCGGGTCCGGGCGATGGCCACCAGATCGTAGCGACCGCAGGTGGAATAGACTTCGCTGATGCCATCGACCTCGGCCAGTTTCTCGGCGACGGCCTTGATCCGGCCCTTTTCGGCGTTGATCAGAATCACGGCGTTCTGCATCGGGTTCTCCTCGCTACCAGCGTGCGCTCGGTGAGCCGGGGCTCACGACTGCCGGGAGTATATCAGCGCCGAGGTTCGCGAGGCAGTGGCGTCACGCGCCGGGCGCCGCTTCCAGTTCGAGGAGACGACGCTTGAGCGCCTCGCCGCCCTGATAGCTCCCCGGGCCACTGGCCGTGACCACGCGATGACAGGGCACCAGCACCGGCAAGGGATTGGCGGCGACGGCGCCGGTCACGGCGATCACCGCCTTGTCGTCGCCCAGCCGCCGGGTCAGATCGCCATAGGTGCGGGTCGCCGCGTAGGGAATGCGCATCACGGCCGCCCAGACCTCGCGCTGGGCCTCGCTGCCCTGCGGGGCGACATCGATGTCGAAATGGCGCCGACGCCCGTCGAGATAGGCGAGAATCTCATCGCGTGCCGGCGCCAGCGACGCATCGTCGCGCGACCATTCCGCGTCCCGATGGGTAGCATCGAAGCGCAGGTGCCGCAGGCCCTGGGCATCGCCGGCCAGCAACCATTCGCCGAATGGCGTGGTGAAGGTGGTGAAACGCATGCGCCCTCCTCGATGGCGAGTCGCGATCGATATCCCTTGTCGCGACTGTATACATTTTATCCTGGTTTTCTGTATACACTTTCTACTAGGCTAATGAAGGACGATGTTTTACGCTCGATGTCGTCGAGCCCCGGCGACCGACCATCGACGGGGCATCGCCCGACCGTGACAAAACCTGACAACGCCACCGAGGCGTGACAACGCCGAGGCGGCCTGATCGACAGCCAGAAACGAGGAGACACCATGGCCAATCAGAGTCGTCGCGACTTCATGCGCCATAGCCTGCTGGGACTCGCCGCCCTGCCCCTGGGAGCCGGCATCCTCTCGCAGCGCGCCTTCGCCCAGGACCTGCCGCCGCTGGACCCGAACAACCCGCAGGCCAAGGCCCTGCACTACGTGACCGAGGCCAGCCAGGCCAGTGACAACCCGGCCTACTCGAAGGGCGAGACGTGCGCCAACTGCATGTTCTTCAAGGACGCCAACAACGGTTGCCAGTTGTTCCCGCAGAACAGCGTCGCCCCGGAAGGCTGGTGCCAGTCCTGGACCAAGAAAGGCTGAGCACACGGGACGGCACGCCACTTCAGTACGACGTGCCGTCCTCTCTCCCCACTGACTATCCCTCTTCTGCCGTTGTCTCGCCCATCCGCCGCCCTGCCCGCCCCATTTGACGCGGAGCGCGGGCGTCAGGCGCGCGTCTCGAGATCCGCCGGCAGTGGCCACTGATAGCGCCGCACGACCTCCTCGCCCTCCATCGACAGCAGCTTGATCGGGAACCCCCACAACTGGTGCAGGTGACGCAGCACCGGATAGACGCTCTTGGCCAGCGGCCGCCGACGGTCCTGCACGTGATGCAGCGTCAGCGAACGATCGCCGCGAATGTCGGCCTCCCAGACCTGGATGTTGGGCTCGCGCACCGACAGCGCATACTGCGTGGACAGCGCCTCGCGAATGCGCCGGTAGCCGTCTTCGTCGTGGATCGCCTCGATGGTCAGCATCTCGTCCTGATCGTCGTCGACCAGCGAGAACAGCTTGAGATCGCGGATCACCTTGGGCGACAGGAACTGCTGGATGAACGACTCGTCCTTGAAGTTGCGCATCGCGAAATGCAGCGTCTCCAGCCAGTCGCTGCCAGCCATGTCGGGAAACCACTCGCGGTCCTCGGCGGTGGGTTCCTGGCAGATGCGCTTGATGTCGGTGAACATCGCGAAGCCCAGCGCATAGGGATTGATGCCGTTGAAGTAGGGACTGTCGAAGCCCTGCTGGCTGACCACGGCGGTATGCGACTGCAGGAACTCGAGAATCACCCCCTCGTCCACCAGCCCTTCGTCGAACAGCCGATTCATGATGGTGTAGTGCCAGAAGGTCGCCCAGCCCTCGTTCATCACCTGGGTCTGGCGCTGGGGATAGAAATACTGGGCAAGCTTTCTGACGATGCGCACGATCTCGCGCTGCCAGGGTTCGAGCAGCGGCGCGTTCTTCTCGATGAAGTAGAGCAGGTTCTCCTGCGGCTCCGCCGGGTAGCGCCCGTGGCGGTGCAGACCCAGCGGGTCGTCCCCGTCGTCGTGCTCGGGGCCGAGGGCGGAGGCGGTATCGGGAATCGTGCGCCACAGCAGGTTGACCTGCGACTGCAGGTACTCGGCACGTTCCGCCTGACGCCGCGCCTCCTCCTCGGCGGAGATCGGCGACGGGCGCTTGTAGCGGTCGACCCCATAGTTCTGCAGCGCGTGACAGGCGTCGAGCAGTTGCTCCACGGCGGTGACGCCGTGACGTTCCTCGCATTCGGAGACGTACTTGCGGGCGAACACCAGGTAGTCGACGATCGCCGAGGCGTCGGTCCAGGTACGGAACAGGTAGTTGCCCTTGAAGAAGGAGTTGTGGCCATAGCAGGCGTGCGCCATGACCAATATCTGCATCATCAGGGTGTTCTCTTCCATGAGATAGGCGATGCAGGGATCGGAGTTGATCACCAGCTCGTAGGCGAGCCCCATCTGACCGCGCCGGTAGGCCTGCTCCACTGCCAGGAACTGCTTGCCGAACGACCAGTGGTGATAGCCGATCGGCATGCCCACGCTGGCATAGGCGTCCATCATCTGTTCCGAGGTGATGATCTCGATCTGGTTGGGATAGGTATCCAGGCGATACTCGTCGGCCAGGCGGGCGATCTCCCGCTCGTAGGCCGTGAGCGTCTCGAAGTTCCAGTCCGAACCGGTGGCGATCGGGGTGCGTCGGGTCATGATGCTGCCTCCTGGGCCGAATTCACTGCTCGGCGCGGCGCCGGAAGAGTTCACGGAACACCGGATAGATGTCCCCGGCCTCGACGATCTGCCGCATGGCGAAGCGCTGCGGAAACTCGGCCTGCACGCTCTCGTACTCCTCCCACAGCGCCTGGTGGGCGTGGGGCGTGATCTCGACGTAGGTGAAGTACTGCAGGCGCGGCATCAGCGACTTGACCAGCAGCTCCCGGCAGGTCGTGGAATCGTCGTCCCAGTTGTCGCCATCCGAGGCCTGGGCCACGTAGAGATTCCACTGACTCGCCGGATAGCGGTCGCGAACGATCTCGTCGACCAGCGTCAGGGCACTGGAGACGATGGTCCCGCCGGTCTCCCGGGAGTAGAAGAACTCCTCCTCGTCGACCTCCTTGGCGGCGGTGTGATGACGCACGAAGACCAGCTCGACCTTTTCGTAGTTGCGCTCGAGGAACAGGTAGAGCAGCAGGAAGAAGCGCTTGGCGATGTCCTTGTGCGCCTGGGTCATCGACCCCGAGACGTCCATCACGCAGAACATCACCGCCTTGTTCGACGGCTGCGGCTGGTTGATCAGGTTGTTGTAGCGCAGGTCGTAGGTATCGATGAACGGCACCGACTCGAGACGCTTCTCGAGACGTTCGATCTCGGCCTTGAGTTCGGCGATCCGCGCCGGATTGCGCAGCACCGGATCCTTGCGCTCCTCCTCCTCGAGGGCCGCCACGGCCTCGCGCAGGGCGCGCCGGATCGGGGCGCGCATGGCGATGCGCCGGGCCTGGGCCTGACGCATCGAGCGCACGATGTTGATGCGTGCCGGCACCCCGTCGCGGGCGATACCCGCGCGCACCGGCCGCACCTCGTCGAGATCGAGCAGTTGCTTGCGCTCGAGGTGCGGCAGCTCGAGGCCGTCGAAGACGAAGTCGAGAAACTCCTCGCGGGTCAGTGAGAAGGCGAACTCGTCCATGCCCTCGCCCTGGTTGGAGGCGCTGCCCTCGCCGGCGCCCCCGCCACCCCCGCCACCGCCGGGGCGACGCAGCCGGTCACCCGCGACGAACTCCTTGTTGCCGGGACTGACCACGGTACGCTTGCCGCCCGGCCCGTGCTGGAAGACCGGCTCGGAGATGTCGCGGGCAGGAATCGAGATCTTCTCGCCGCGTTCCATGTCGGTGATCGAGCGCTTGTTGACGGCCTCCTCCACCGAGCGCTTGATGTGGGTCCGGTAGCGGTCCAGGAACCGCTGCCGGTTGACCTCGCTCTTGTGACGGTCGTTGAGCCGTCGATCGATGAAATAGCTCATGCATGCCTCCCCAGGGAGCGCACGGGATGCCTGTCGGCTCTCGCCGCACCATTCGGCGCTCTCGCGTTGGGTCGCGACGGGGAGCGCGGGACGCCATCGACGCCCCGCCCCCGGCCGATAGCGACGGTCAGTGCGACTTGCGGACGCGCAGATACCATTCGGAAAGCAGGCGCACCTGCTTTTCGGTATACCCCCGCTCGACCATCCTGGCCACGAAATCCTCGTGCTTGCGCTTGTCGGCCTCCGAGGCCTTGGCGTTGAAGGAGATGACCGGCAGCAGTTCCTCGGTGTTGGCGAACATCTTCTGCTCGATCACGCCCTTGAGTTTCTCGTAGGACTGCCAGCTGGGATTCATGCCGTTGTTCTGGGCACGCGCCCGCAGCACGAAGTTGACCACCTCGTGACGGAAGTCCTTGGGGTTGGAGATGCCCGCCGGCTTCTCGATCTTTTCCAGCTCCTCGTTGAGGGCCTGACGGTCGAACATGTGGCCGGTCTCGGGATCGCGGTATTCCTGATCCTGGATCCAGAAGTCGGCGTAGGTCACGTAGCGATCGAAGATGTTCTGGCCGTACTCGCTGTAGGACTCGAGATAGGCGGTCTGGATCTCCTTGCCGATGAAGTCGACGTAACGCGGCGCCAGGAACTCCTTGATGAAGCGCAGGTAGCGCTCGTGGGTCTCCTTGGGCAGTTGCTCCTGCTCGAGTCGCTGCTCGAGCACGTAGAGCAGATGCACCGGGTTGGCGGCGACCTCGTGACTGTCGAAGTTGAACACCTTGGAGAGGATCTTGAAGGCGAAGCGCGTCGACAGCCCGTCCATGCCCTCGTCGACCCCGGCGGCGTCGCGATACTCCTGAATCGACTTGGCCTTGGGGTCGGTGTCCTTGAGATTCTCGCCGTCATAGACGCGCATCTTCGAGTAGATGCTCGAATTCTCCGGCTCCTTGAGCCGCGAGAGCACCGAGAACTGGGCCAGCAGGCGCAGGGTGTCGGGTGCGCAGGGCGCCTCGTTGAGCGAGGAGTGCTCGAGCAGCTTCTGGTAGATCTTGATCTCTTCGGAGACGCGCAGGCAGTAGGGCACCTTGACGATGAACACGCGGTCGAGGAAGGCCTCGTTGTTGCGGTTGTTGCGGAACTGCTGCCACTCGCTCTCGTTGGAGTGGGCGAGGATGACGCCCTCGAAGGGGATCGCGCCCATGCCCTCGGTGGGGTTGTAGTTGCCCTCCTGGGTCGCGGTCAGCAGGGGGTGCAGCACCTTGATCGGTGCCTTGAACATCTCGACGAACTCCATCAGCCCCTGGTTGGCCTTGCACAGGCCCCCGGAGAAGCTGTAAGCGTCGGGGTCGTCCTGGGAATAGAGCTCGAGCTGGCGGATATCGACCTTGCCCACCAGCGAGGAGATGTCCTGGTTGTTCTCGTCGCCGGGTTCGGTCTTGGAGACCGCGATCTGGTTGAGCCGCGACGGGTGCAGGCGCACCACGCGGAACTGCGAGATGTCGCCGCCGTACTCCTTGAGCCGCTTGGCCGCCCAGGGCGACATCACGCTCTTCAGGTAGCGCTGGGGAATGCCGTACTCCTTCTCGAGCAGCTCGCCATCCTCCTCGGGGGAGAACAGCCCCAGCGGCGACTCGAAGACCGGAGACCCCTTGATGGCGTAGAAGGGCACCCGCTCCATCAAGAGCTTGAGCCGTTCGGCCAGCGACGACTTGCCGCCCCCCACCGGGCCCAGCAGGTAGAGAATCTGCTTGCGCTCCTCGAGGCCCTGCGCCGCATGGCGGAAATAGGCGACGATCTGCTCGATCGCCTCCTCCATGCCGTAGAACTCGGAAAAGGCCGGGTAACGCCGGATGACCTTGTTGGTGAAGATACGCGACAGGCGAGAGTCCTTCGACGTGTCGATCACTTCCGGCTCGCCGATGGCTTTCAACATGCGCTCCGCGGCGCTGGCATATGCCCCGGGGTCCGTTCGGCACAGTTCCAGGTATTCCTGAAGACTCATCTCTTCCTGCTGAACCTGCTCGTAGCGGTTCTGCACATGGTCGAAGATGCTCATTGAGGCCTCCTTAGATCGCGACACCCGGTCGCTGACAACAGTCTGTGATTTCCGGGCTGGCGTATTGATCAGCGTAGACGGATAAACGACTGACGATGGAGAGCTGGCCATGAGGTCATTCAACGCAACCGCGCGGTGCCCCTCTTTCAAGCTAAGAGCCCCGGGCCCCGCGAAGGTTCGATCGCGAAATAAGGAAATTCGTCAAGCCGGGGCCGGCTTGACGCCTGTACGACAGTGACGAGCGCAGGCAGTTTTCGGAAAACGCCCAGGGTTTGTACGAAAAGTCGGCGAGTGAAGGCAAGACAAGGCAAAATCGGCGAAAAAGCGGAGTTTACGGGGTGTAAATGAGCATTTTGAGCCGATTTTAACGCTGTATTGCCAAGCGCAGGCAGTTTTCGTACAAAGCCTAAGCGGCCTCGAGCGCCGTCCGGATGTCGGTCAACAACTCGTCGAGCAGTTCGGTCGAGGTGTTCCAGGCACACACGAAGCGCGCCCCGCCAGCACCGATGAAGGTATAGAAGGTCCAGCCGAGTTCGCGCAAACGCGCCAGCACGTCGGGCGGCAGTTCGACGAACACGCTGTTGGCCTGGGGCGGAAACATCAGCCGGGCGCCGGGCAGCGTGGTCAGCCCCTCGGCCAGGTAACGGGCCATGGCGTTGGCATGCCGGGCGTTGTCGAGCCAGGCGCCGGTCTCCAGAAGCCCCAGCCAGGGGGCGGCGATGAAACGCATCTTGGAGGCAAGCTGACCGGCCTGCTTGCAGCGGTAGTCGAAGTCCTCGGCCATGTCGCGGTTGAAGAACACCACCGCCTCGCCCATCGGCAGGCCGTTCTTGGTGCCCGAAAAGCACAGCACGTCGACACCGGCCTGCCAGGTGAGCTCGGCCGGCGACGCCTCGAGCGCCGCACAGGCGTTGGCAAAGCGCGCGCCGTCCATGTGCAGGCGCAGGTCGTACTTGTCGGCCATGGCGCGAATGCCCAGCAGTTCTTCCCGGGTGTAGAGCGTGCCCACTTCGGTGGCCTGGGTGATCGACACCACCCGCGGCTTGGGGTAGTGGATGTCGCTGCGCTTGGTCACCAGGCGCTCGATGCCGTCGGGGGTCAGCTTGCCGTGCTCGCCGCTGGCGGTGAGCAGCTTGGAGCCGTTGGAGAAGAACTCGGGACCGCCGCACTCGTCGGTCTCGATGTGCGCCAGCTCGTGACAGATCACGCTGTGATAGCTCTGGCTCAGGGAGGCCAGCGACAGCGAATTGGCCGCGGTACCGTTGAAAACGAAGAAGACGTCACAGTCGTAGTCGAAGAGGGTGCGAAAGCGATCGCTGGCGCGCTGCGTCCAGGCGTCGTTGCCATAGGCGAGATCATCGCTCTGGTTGGCGGCGATCAGATATTCCAGCGCTTCCGGGCAGATGCCTGAGGTGTTGTCACTGGCCAGAAAGCGTGGCGAGCAATCGGAGGGCATGGGGGTTCCTTTCGCGAGACTGTTGTTGTTGACGGACGCGACAGGGTGCCATCGCATCCGAGCGTCGGCGTGGATCGCACGCCGTGGGCCTGTCGAGACGTCTCGTGCGAGGCGCATCGGGCATCTCGACAGACTCCAGTCTAACACCCTGCCCGAAGGGAGGAAGGTGGCCCCGCGGGCCGCCCGCCTCAAAGCACGGCGGCGAGGCGCGTCCCCTGATCGATGGCGCGCTTGGCATCCAGTTCGGCGGCCTTCTCGGCGCCGCCGATCACGTGGACATCCGCGCCGCGCTCGCGCAGCGGCGCGAGCAACTCGATCACCGACTCCTGACCGGCACAGACCACCACGCTGTCCACCGCGAGCAGGCGTTCCTCGCCGTCGACACGCAGACGCAGGCCGCCGTCCTCGACCCCCAGGTACTCGCAACCGGGCAACATCTGCACGCCACGGTGCCGCAGCGCCGCCCGGTGCACCCAGCCGGTGGTGGTCCCCAGCCCCTTGCCGGGCTTCGAGGTCTTGCGCTGCAGCAGATACACCTGGCGCGGCACGGCCGGCGCCGCCATCGGCGCCAGCCCGCCCGGTTCGGCGACGGCGAGATCCACGCCCCACTCCGCGCACCACGCCTCGCCATCGAGCGCCGGATGGCCGGCATGGGTCAACAGCTCGGCGACGTCGAAGCCGATCCCGCCGGCGCCGACGATCGCCACGCGTCGGCCGACGCGGTCGGGATGGCGGATCGCGGTCGGGTAGTCGAGCACCGAGGCATGATCGATGCCCGGCAGGTCGAGGGCACGCGGGCGCACGCCGGAGGCCAGCACCACGGCATCGAAACCCACCAGCTGTTCCGCCTGGGCCGCGGTGTTCAGGCGCAGCGCGACACCGAGTCGTTCGAGCATCACCCGATAGTAGCGCAGCGTCTCGGCGAACTCCTCCTTGCCGGGAATGCGCCGGGCGAAATTGAACTGGCCGCCGATCTCGGCCTCGCGCTCGAAGAGCGTCACGCGATGGCCGCGCTGGGCGGCACTCACCGCGCAGGCCAGCCCCGCCGGTCCCGCCCCGACCACGGCCACCGCGCGTGGCGTGGCCACCGGCGCCAGGGCCAGTTCCGTCTCGTGGCAGGCGCTCGGGTTGACCAGACAACTGGTCAGCTTGCCCTGGAAGGTGTGGTCGAGGCACGCCTGGTTGCAGGCAATGCAGGTATTGATCGCCGCCGCGTCGTCGCGTTCGGCCTTGGCCAGCCACTCGGGGTCGGCCAGGAAGGGCCGCGCCATCGACACCATGTCGGCGACGCCCTCGGCGAGCAGACGCTCGGCGACGTCGGGCATGTTGATACGGTTGGTGGTGATCAGGGGAATCGTCACTTCGGCCTTCATGCGCCGGGTGACCTCGCTGAACACGGCGCGCGGCACGCTGGTGACGATGGTCGGTACCCGCGCTTCATGCCAGCCGATGCCGGTATTGATCAGGTTCGCCCCCGCCGCCTCGATGGCGCGGCCCAGCGCCACCACCTCCTGCCAGGTGCTGCCCTCCTCGACCAGATCGATCATCGACAGGCGGAAGATGATCAGGAAATCCGCCCCCAGCGTCTCGCGGATGCGCTCGACGATCGCCACCGGGAAGCGGATGCGGTTGGCGAAGTCGCCGCCCCATTCATCGTCTCGCCGGTTGGTGCGCCGACACACGAACTGGTTGATCAGGTAACCCTCGGAGCCCATCACCTCGACGCCGTCGTAGCCGGCCTCGCGGGCCAGGCGCGCACAGTTCACGTAATCGTCGATGGTCCGCTCGACCTCGTCGGCGCCGAGCGCCCGGGGCGGATAAGGGTTGATCGGCGCCTGGATCGCCGAGGGCGCGACCAGTGCCGGCGAATAGGCATAGCGCCCGGCATGCAGAATCTGCAGACAGATGTGACCACCCTCGGCGTGGACGGCCCGGGTCACCGCCCGATGCCGCTCGGCCTCGGTGGCGTCGGTCAGCTTGGCCGCCCCCTGGAAGACCGCCCCCTCGGCGTTGGGCGCGATGCCCCCGGTGACGATCAGCGACACCCCGGCCCGGGCCCGTTCGGCATAGAACGCCGCCAGACGCGCGAAGCCCTCCGGCGCCTCTTCCAGGTTGGTGTGCATGGAACCCATCAGAACGCGATTGCGCAGGGTCAGCGGGCCCACGTCGAGCGGCTGGAAGAGGTGCGGATAGGCAGCGGTCACGAGCGGTTCCTCCCGGGAGAACTCTGTCGACGAGCGATTCAAACAATCGTATGAAAGAGTGTACCCGGTCAGGGCCGGCACGCAACCCGACAAAAGGCGCCATGCCCCCGCCGCGTGTGCCCGGCCGCACCGGCATCGGCATCGGCATCGGCACTCGAACGGTACTCCCCCTCCGAGACGCCGAACGGGCCTCACCCGCTCTTACTGACCGCCTGCCGACACGCCATTGCCGACCCTGCCTCGGCCACCCGAGCCATCTCTCGCCCCACCGCGGAAATTTTCTATGCATATGGCTAGCCATATAATAGTATCCAACATAAACCACCAACGAGAGAGCCTCCCAATGAGCACGATCTATTCCACCACTGTCACCGCCGTCGGCGGACGCGCCGGCACCGTCAAGAGCGATGACGGGCTGCTCGAGCTGAGTCTCGGCCTTCCCAAGAAACTTGGCGGCAAGGAAGACGCCACCAACCCCGAACAGCTCTTCGCGGCCGGCTACGCGGCCTGCTTCGGCAACGCCGTCATCCACGTCACGCGCAATCGGGAAAGCAGGATCAAGGACGAGGATGTCACCGTGGTCGCCACGGTCGGCATGGTGTCCAACGGCAACGGCGGGTTCGGCCTGTCGGTGGCACTCGATGTCACCATCGCGGGCGTCGATCAGGCCAGCGCCGAGGAGATCGTCGCCGATGCCCACGAGACCTGCCCGTATTCCAACGCCGTCAAGGGCAACATCGACGTGGCACTGTCCGTGAAGGCCACCGATGGCTGAGTGGCACGACGACCGCCTGCGACTGGCCAACCAGGTCTGTTTTCCGCTCTATGCGGCGACCAACCTCCTGCAGCGGCTCTACCGGCCGCTGCTGGAGCCGCTTGGACTCACCTATTCGCAGTACCTGGTGATGCTGATGTTATGGGAGCGCGAGCCGGTGACGGTCGGCGATATCGGCGCCTGCCTCCACCTCGACAACGGCACGCTGACGCCTCTTTTGAAGCGCATGGAGCGCGGCGGCTTCATCACCCGCCGCCGCGACCCGCGCGACGAGCGCCGCGTACTGATCGCCCCGACGCCCCATGGCAAGGCACTTCGCGCGCAGGCCGCCAAGATCCCCGAGGAGCTGGCTCGACGGCTGGAGCTCGCCCCCGACGAGATCCGAACGCTGCGCAGTTCCGTGGTGTCTCTGGTGGATCGGCTGGCCGACGACATCACCAGGGGCAAGAAGGGCGCTGGCGACTCGACGCCACCGTCGCAACACTCGCACCAGTAGCGCCGATCAGGGGGCTGTTGACGCCCCCACCGCCCCTTCCCATCGCGGGCCGGATGCTTTCCGGCCCGGCTCCCCGTCCTTTTGTCGAGCGCCGGATGCCGAACAACAGATCGTCAACGCAACCCGACGAGGGCGCGGTCTGGACGACAACGTCGCCTGCGCGAGGCGAAGTCACTATGAGATCGACCGCTTGCCGGGTCCGGTAAGACGATGCGATTCGTGGCGGAGGTGGGCGAGGACGGCGGTCCTCGACCAGAGCCTATCCAAGATACAGGGGTACAGGTGATGCGCCTGTTGATGGCACGAACGTAACGAGGAGCGGGGCCCGATCGCCACGGGGAGCCGCCAGTCCGTTCACGACTCCAATCCGGCATGCCCGACGAGCAGAAGCGAAGCACGCTATGGGCGCATGATCGGCGGTTGTGACGAAGAGCTACCCTACATGGCAAGGCTACGGCATCACGAAAGTCGGGACTGACACGGGAACCGGGACTGAATAGCCGGGACCGGCACGAACGAAAAGCGCTAGAGACTATCGGGAAAACGGGAAAGTACGACGGGGAGAGAAAATGGCGGACCGGACGGGACTCGAACCCGCGACCTCCGGCGTGACAGGCCGGCATTCTAACCGACTGAACTACCGGTCCGCATTTTGGTGGGTGGTACAGGACTCGAACCTGTGACCCCCAGCATGTGAGGCTGGTGCTCTAACCGGCTGAGCTAACCACCCGGGGTCGTACTGCAACTGCTGGCGTCGATGGCGGACCGGACGGGACTCGAACCCGCGACCTCCGGCGTGACAGGCCGGCATTCTAACCGACTGAACTACCGGTCCACGTGGCGCCTGGCTGTCACCGCCGAGAGCGCAAACCACCTGACTGATTCGACAACGCGAACGCTGTCCGGGAAAGCGTGGCGGACCGGACGGGACTCGAACCCGCGACCTCCGGCGTGACAGGCCGGCATTCTAACCGACTGAACTACCGGTCCGCATTACTTTTCCGACGTGATGGTGGGTGGTACTGGGTTCGAACCAGTGACCCCCAGCTTGTAAGGCTGGTGCTCTCCCGACTGAGCTAACCACCCGGTCACGTGGCGCTGCATTCTACAGGCCATCCGAGCAATGTCAACGCCTTTCAGTCCCTTCCACCCCGGATCGACGCGCTGGGGCGCTGCGATGCGTCGCCATCATCCGCGCCACCTGCTCCGCCGCTTCGTCGATCAGCGACTGCTGGGTACGCCCCGAGGCCTTGCGCGGACGCCAGTCGTGTTCGCCGTCGGCGAGGAAATGGACCTCGGCGCAGGCCGGCAGCGTATAGCTCGCGACCTCCTCGCGGGTACCGAACGGATCGCGGCTGCCCTGCAGCACCAGAGTCGGGCAGGCGAGTCGCGGCCAGTGCGCCAGCCGGGTACGCGCCGGCTTGCCGGGCGGGTGGAACGGATAGCTGCACAGGATCAGACCAGGGGCGCCCGCCTCGGCGGCGAGCAGGCTCGCCACTCGCCCACCCAGCGACTTGCCGCCCAGCCAGGGGTCGGCGAGCCCCGCCACCGACACCGCCTCGCACCAGGCCTGAAACTCCTCCACCAGCCGCTCGGCACGCGGCGGCGGGCGGCGACGCCGCTCCTCGCGCATGCGCTGCATGTAGGCGAACTCGAAGGCCAGGGTCTGCACCCCGTGCCCAGCCAGCGCCTGACGCAGGCGCTGCATGAACAGCGCATCCTGGCCGGCGCCGGCACCGTGCGCCAGCAGCAATCGCCCCAGGCGCGCCTCTCCGGCGATCTCCAGTGGCCCCAGGCCCTCGAGGTAGAGTCGCGCATCGCCCGACTCGCGTAGCCTGTCGGCCCAGTCGTGCTTGGCCACCTTACTGTATCCAATCGTTGTATACACTTTCTGTCGACACCTCTCTATACTGCCGCGAGACGCCGCGCTTCGACGAATACAGATTACCCGAAGGCGCGCCGGGAATCCTTCGACGGCGTTGACCTGCATCAGCAGGCGAGTGGCCATCGGCGGGCAGACCGGGTCGCGACACGGCCACGCCCTGAGTTCGACGGGAACCTGACATGAACACAGCTCTGGAACACCCCACCTACAACTACCGCGTCGTCCGACAGTTCGCGATCATGACCGTGGTATGGGGGGTCGTGGGCATGGGCCTGGGCGTCTTCATTGCCGCCCAGCTCGCCTGGCCGGCACTCAATCTCGACCTGCCCTGGACCAGTTTCGGTCGCCTGCGCCCGCTGCACACCAACCTGGTGATCTTCGCCTTCGCCGGCTCGGCGCTGTTCGCCACCTCCTACTACGTGGTGCAGCGCACCTGCCAGGCGCGGCTGTTCTCCGACGGCCTGGCGGCGTTCACCTTCTGGGGCTGGCAGGCGGTGATCGTGCTGGCCCTGATCAGCCTGCCGATGGGTTACAACACCTCGAAGGAGTACGCCGAACTCGAGTGGCCGATCGACGTCCTGATCGCCGTGGTCTGGGTCGCCTATGGCGTGGTCTTCCTGGGAACCATCAAGCGGCGCCAAACCTCGCACATCTACGTCGCCAACTGGTTCTACGCGGCCTTCATCATCACCATGGGCGTGCTGCACGTCGTCAACTCCGCCGAAATCCCGGTTTCGCTGACCCAGTCCTATTCCGCCTACGCCGGCGCCATCGACGCCATGGCCCAGTGGTGGTACGGCCACAACGCCGTGGGCTTTCTGCTCACCGCGGGCTTTCTGGGCATGATGTACTACTTCGTGCCCAAGCAGGCCGGACGCCCCATCTACTCCTATCGGCTGTCGATCGTCCACTTCTGGGCGCTGATCACCACCTACATGTGGGCGGGCGCCCACCACCTGCACTACACCGCGCTGCCCGACTGGGCCCAGTCGCTGGGCATGGTGATGTCGATCATCCTGCTCGCGCCCTCCTGGGGCGGCATGATCAACGGCATGATGACGCTCTCCGGCGCCTGGCATAAGTTGCGCACCGACCCGACGCTGCGCTTTCTGGTGGTGGCGCTGTCGTTCTACGGCATGTCGACCTTCGAGGGGCCGATGATGGCGATCAAGACCGTCAACGCGCTCTCCCACTACACCGACTGGACCATCGGTCACGTTCACTCGGGGGCGCTGGGCTGGGTGGCGATGATCACCTTCGGCGCGCTGTATCATCTCTTCCCCCGTCTCTACGGCCAGCGCGAGATGTACTCGGTGAAGCTGATCGCCGTGCACTTCTGGCTGGCGACCATCGGCACCGTGCTCTACATCACCGCGATGTGGGTCAACGGTATCCTGCAGGGGCTCATGCAGCGGGCGGTCAACGACGACGGCACCCTGATGTACACCTTCGTCGAGACGCTCGAGGCCAGTCACGCCGGCTACGTGGTGCGCTGGGCCGGCGGCGGATTCTTCCTCGCCGGCATGCTGCTGCTCGCCTACAACGTGGCGATGACCGTCCGGCGCGGCGAGACGCTGCGCCCGTCGTCCGCCCAGACCGCCTGATCACCGGGGAAATCGACACGCATGAGACACGAGATCGTCGAAAAGAACGTGGGTCTGCTCGCCGTGCTGGTGCTGGTGGTGATCAGCTTCGGGGGGCTGGCCGAGATCGTGCCGCTGTTCTTCCAGCAGGAGACCACCGAGCCGGTGGAGGGCCTCGAGCCGCTCTCGGCCCTCGAGCTCGAGGGCCGGGACATCTACATCCGCGAGGGCTGCAACAACTGCCACTCGCAGATGATCCGCCCGTTCCGCGCCGAGACCGAGCGCTACGGCCACTACAGCGTGGCCGGCGAATTCGTCTATGACCATCCCTTCCTGTGGGGCTCCAAGCGCACCGGCCCGGATCTCGCCCGCGTCGGCGGGCGCTACAGCGACGCCTGGCACCGCGCTCACCTCTACAATCCCCGCGACGTAGTCCCCGAGTCGATCATGCCGGCCTACCCCTGGCTGTTCGACAACACCCTCGACGGCGCGCATACCGCCGACAAGCTGCGCGCCCTGAAGCGCCTCGGCGTGCCCTACACCCAGGCGCAGATCGACGGCGCCCGGGACGCCGTGCAGGGCAGACAGGAAATCACCGCGCTGGTGGCCTATCTCCAGCAGCTCGGCACCGTCATCAAGGACACTCGGTGAGCCCAATGGATATCGGCACCTTTCGCGGCCTCATGACCCTGCTGATCCTGATCGCCTTCCTCGGCGTGGTCGCCTGGGCCTACTCGACACGCCGCAAGTCCGACTTCGACGAGGCCAGCCGCCTGCCCTTCGCCGACGACGAGGACGAGGACGCCACGCCACCGGGCCGCGACGCTCCCCCCGCCCGCCAGAAGAAGGGAGGCAACGACACATGAAGGATCTATGGGGGCATGGCCTCCCCGGCTTCTGGAGCGCCTGGGTCATCGTCATCACCCTGGGCACCATCGTCTTCTGCGCCTGGATACTGTTCGGCAACCGCCGCACCGACAAGTCGCCCGACGCCCACGGCGAGGTCGAGACCACCGGCCATAGCGCCGACGGCATCGACGAATACGACAACCCGCTACCGCGCTGGTGGTTCCTGCTGTTCATCGCCACCCTGGTCTTCGCTCTCGGCTACCTGGCGCTCTACCCGGGGCTGGGCAACTATCGCGGCCTGCTGGGCTGGACCCAGGAAACGCAGTGGCAGGCCGAGATGCAGCGGGCCCACGAGACGTACGCGCCGATCTTCGCCCG
Source organism: Modicisalibacter sp. MOD 31.J (assembly GCF_020147985.1). Lineage (NCBI taxonomy): Bacteria > Pseudomonadati > Pseudomonadota > Gammaproteobacteria > Oceanospirillales > Halomonadaceae > Modicisalibacter > Modicisalibacter sp. MOD 31.J. Next base: position 220,656 of record NZ_JAGXFF010000005.1, read on the forward strand.
CTACCAGCAGGTACCGATCCCCGAACTGGCTGGGGATGCCGAGGCGATGCGCGTCGCCGAGCGGCTGTATCTCAACAACTGCGCGGTGTGCCACGGCTCCGACGCCCGGGGCGGCTACGGCTTTCCCGATCTCAGCGACGGCGACTGGCTCTACGGCGGCTCTCCCGAGGCGATCACCCGGAGCATCGCCCAGGGGCGCAGCGGCGTGATGCCGGCCTGGCAACAGCTCGGCGAGGACAACCTGCGCAACATCGCCAACTACGTGGTCGGCCTGTCCGGTGGCGAGCACGACACGGCGCGTGCCGCCCAGGGCAAGGCGCTGTTCGCCGCGACCTGCGTGGCCTGCCACGGCAGCGACGCCAAGGGCAACACGGCCCTCGGCGCCCCCGACCTGACCGACGACACCTGGCTCTACCGGCGCCCGGGCCAGGCGACGCTGGATGCCGTGCTGGAGACGCTGCGCCAGGGCCGCAACGGCACCATGCCGGCCCAGGCCGCGTACATCGGCGAGAACAAGGTGCATCTGGTGGCGGCCTACATCTACGGCCTGTCGCACTGACGGCGCGGGGCGCGACCCGCCGTCGCACCCCGCCTGCACGGCCGCCCACTCGACTATGATGGCCCGTCGGCCCCGGTCCGAGCCCGACGCGATGGTGGCAACATGCGCGAACACATCCCGCTTCACGACCCTGCCGCGCCAGCGGACGCCACGGCGGCGCTCTACGCCAAACGCCGGCACGTCTACGTGCGCGCCGTGCACGGCCGCTTCCAGCGCCTGCGGCGCAACGCCAACTGGATCCTGATGGCTCTCTACCTCGGCCTGCCCTGGCTGACCTGGCAGGGCCGCCCGATGGTGTGGTTCGACCTGCCCGGACGGGAATTTCACGTCTTCGCCGCCACCTTCTACCCGCAGGATTTCGCGTTGCTGGCGTGGCTGCTGATCCTCTGCGCCTTCGGGCTGTTCCTCATCACCGTGTTCGCCGGCCGGGTCTGGTGCGGCTACGCCTGCCCGCAGAGCGTCTGGACCTGGCTCTACCTGTGGGTGGAAACACTCGCCGAAGGGCCGCGCCACCGCCGCATCAGGCGCGACAGCCAGCCGATGAATGCCGCCAAGCTGGCCCGCAAGAGCCTCAAGCACGGGCTCTGGCTAATGATCGCCGTCGCCACCGGGGTGACCTTCGTCGGTTACTTCACGCCGATCCGCGGCCTGACGGTCGACCTGGCGACACTCTCGGCGAGCGGCTGGGCGTGGTTCTGGATCGGCTTTTTCACGCTGTTCACCTACCTCAACGCCGGCTGGCTGCGCGAGCAGGTCTGCCTGTACATGTGCCCCTATGCGCGCTTCCAGTCGGTGATGTTCGACAAGGACACCCTGGTGGTCTCCTACGACGCCGCCCGTGGCGACCCCCGCGGCGCGCGACGCCGGGATCTCGATCATCGCGCCGCCGGCAAGGGCGACTGCATCGACTGCGGCCTGTGCGTGCAGGCCTGCCCCACCGGCATCGACATCCGCGACGGCCTGCAATACGCCTGCATCGGCTGCGCGGCGTGCATCGACGCCTGCGACGGCGTGATGGATCGCCTGGACGCCCCCCGCGGGCTGATCCGCTACACCACCGAACACGCCCTGGAGGGCAGGCGCACGCGCCTGTGGCGACCGCGCCTGCTCGGCTACCTGGCGGCGCTGCTGGTGATGACCGGCCTGCTGGTCTGGGCCCTGAGCACCCGCGTGGCACTCGACATCGATGTCCAGCGCGATCGCAACCAGCTCTACGACCTGACCGCCGAGGGCGACATCCGCAACGTCTATACCCTGCAGGTCCGCAACCTCGACCGGCACGCCCATGACTTCCGCATCGCCGTGCGCGGCATCGACGGTCTGCGCCTGACCAGCGACGCCGAGCTGCATCTCGCCGGCGGCGCCAGCCGGCGCCTGCCCCTGCAACTGACGGCGCCGCCCGCGGCACTCGATGGGCCCGGACGCACGATCAGCATCGCGGTGAGCGCCGTCGATGCCCCCGCTATCGCCCTGACCAAGGAGGCCCGTTTCCTGGGCCCCGCGAGGAGATGACCATGCAACAGCCGGTTCGCCCCTGGTACAAGGAGTTCTGGCCCTGGTTCCTGCTGGCCGTGCTCGGCCTGGCCGTGGTCATGGGCACCACCACGCTGGTGCTGTCGATCACCAGCTTCGACGGCATGGTCGCGGACAACTACTACAAGCAGGGACTGGCGATCAACAAGGTGCTCGAGCAGGACGCCGCCGCCCGCGAGCTGGGCATGCGCGCGCGCCTGCGCATCGACGACCTCACCGGTGACGTGACCGTCGATCTCGTCGGCGACGCGCGTCCCGAGCGCCTGCTGCTGGAACTGGTGTTCCCCACCCAGGACCGTGACCAGCGCGTGACCCTCGATCACGTCCACGGCAGGCGCTACCACGGCCAGTTGGGCGAACGCCTGGCGTATCGCTGGTACGTGCAGCTCCACCCCGAGGCGACCGAGCCGGTGTGGCGCCTGACCGGCGAAATCACCCTGCCCCGCCACGACGCGCTGTGGCTCGCCCCCCGCGGGAGCGGCACGTGACCGCCGCGACCTGCTACCACTGTGGTGGCGCCGTGCCGGTTGGTGCCGCGTGGCACCTCGTGCTCGACGACGCGCGCCATCCGCTGTGCTGCCCCGGCTGCGAGGCCGTGGCCCGGGCCATCGTCGACGGTGGTCTGGCGAGCTATTACCGCTTCCGCGATCGGCTGCCCGAGCGCCCCGATGCGGGACCCGCCGCCCGTGCCGAGACCTGGCAGGTCTTCGACGACCCGCAACTGCAGGCCGATTTCGTGCATCCGCTGGACGAGACCGGCGCGCGCGTCTCGGCAACCTTGGCGGTGGACGGCATCACCTGCGCGGCCTGTGCCTGGCTGATCGAACATCGCCTCGACGCCCTGGACGGGCTCGAGCGCAGCGCGGTCGATCTCAGCCATCACCGCCTGCATCTGCAGTGGGACCGCCGGCAATTGCCGCTCTCGCGCATCCTCGCCGAGCTGGCGGCGATCGGTTACCCGTCGCAACCCTATGCGCCCGACGAGGCCCAACGCCGGCTGCAGCGCGACGAGCGCCGACTGATCCGCCGGCTGATCGTCGCCGCCGTCGCCATGATGCAGGTGGCGATGTTCTCGATCCCCTTCTATGTCGCCGGCGAGGGTGGCATCGGCGCGTCCTTCCAGGGGCTCTTCCACGCCCTGTCGCTGATGCTGGCCACCGTGGTGGTGGGCTATTGCGCGCAGCCCTTCCTGCGTGGCGCGTGGCGTGACCTGCGAAGCCGCCACCCGGGCATGGACGTGCCGGTATCGCTGGCGATTCTCGGCGCCTACCTGGCCAGCGCCTGGGCGGTGGTCACCGGCGGCGGCGAGGTCTACTTCGACTCACTGAGCATGTTCACCTTCTTCCTGCTCTTCAGCCGCTATCTCGAGAGACGCGCCCGGCAGCGTCACGGGCGCAGCGGCAATGCCCTGGCCGGCGTGCTGCCGAGCAGTGCGCTGAGGCTCGACGCCGACGGCGGCGAGCGCATCGTGCCCGCCGACCGGCTCGAACCCGGCGATCGGGTACGCGTCACGCCGGGCGCAGGCATCCCCGCCGACGGGGTGATCGTCACCGGCACCTCGCGGCTCGACGAGGCGATGCTCACCGGCGAGTCGCAGCCCGTCCGGCGCGGCCCCGGCGAGTCGGCGACCGGCGGCAGCCTCAACGTCGACAGCCCGCTGACCATCGAGGTCGTGCGCCGGGGGCGCGATTCCCGCGCCGCCGGGATCATCGCCCTGGCCGACCGGGCCTTCGCCGAACGCTCGCCCGTCGCCGAGCGCAGCGCCCGGCTGGCCCGAGGCGTCGTGCTCGGCGTGCTGCTGATCGCCGGTGTCGTGGCCGGGACCTGGAGCCTGGTCGACCCCGGGCGCGCGCTGTGGGTGACGCTATCGGTGCTGGTGGTGACCTGTCCCTGTGCCCTGGCGCTGGCCATGCCCGCCGCGCTCACCGCCTGTCACGGGCGACTCAAGCGGCGGGGCGTGCTGATCACCCGCGCGCCGGCGATCGACGACCTGGCCCGCATCAGCCGCGTGGTGTTCGACAAGACCGGCACCCTCACCGAAGGTCGCCTGCGGCTCTGCGAGACCGTGGCGCTCGGCGCCGCCGTCGACGGCGAGCGCTCACGCGCCCTGGCCGCGGCACTGGAGGCCCACTCCGAGCATCCCATCGCCGGCGCCTTCGCCGCCTGGCGCGATGCGTCACTGGCCGCCACCGAGGTGATCAACCACCCCGGTTGCGGGCTCGAAGGGTGGATCGGCGATCGCCACTACCGCCTGGGTCGCGCCGATTTCGTGCTGGACGCGCCACCCTCGCCGCCCTCGCCCGACGGCCAATGGCTGCTGCTCGCCGGGGCCGGCACCGCACTGGCCTGGTTCCGCCTCGACGACCGCCTGCGCGAGGATGCCGCCGCGACCGTGGCCGCGCTGAAACGCGCGGGGCTCGACGTCGAACTGCTCTCGGGCGATGCCCGGCAGACGGTCGCCGCGCTGGCCGAGCGGGTCGGCATCGAGGCCTGGACCGCCGGCGCCACCCCCGAGGGCAAGCTCGCCCATCTTCGCGCGCTCCAGGCCCGCGGCGAGCGGATACTCATGGTCGGCGACGGCATCAACGACGTGCCGGTACTCGCCGCCGCCGACGTCTCGCTGGCGATGAACAGCGCCACCGATCTCGCCCGCACCCGCGCCGACGGCGTGCTGCTGTCGTCACGGCTGTGGCGGCTGGTCGACGCCGTGGACCTGGCCCGCGCCACGCGCCGAGTGATCCGCCAGAACCTCGCCTGGGCGCTGGGCTACAACCTCTGCGCGCTACCGCTCGCCGCGCTCGGCTGGGTGCCGCCCTGGGCCGCCGCGCTGGGCATGTCGGCCAGCTCGCTGCTGGTGGTCGGCAACGCCCTGCGCCTGGGGCGCAGCGCCCCGCAGGCTGTCCCGCCGGCGGAGGCGGAGGCGTCGCCATGAGCATCCTCTATCTGTTGATCCCGCTGTCGCTGATGCTGCTCGGCTTCGCCGTCTGGGCGTTCTTCTGGGCGGTGAGGTCGGGGCAATTCGACGACCTGGAGGGCCCGGCCCATCGCATCCTCTTCGACGACGACGAGGGCGACCTGCCGGCGGCGCGTCGAGGCGATTCCAACCCTCGCCCGAGGGCATCCGGCAATGCTCCCCAGAAGGCGCGGAGGCCGCGCGAATGATGGCCCCCGGCGCGCTCGATCTGCCGCCGCTCGCCGCGGCCTTCATCGTCGGCCTGCTCGGCGGCGCCCACTGCATCGGCATGTGCGGGGGGATCATGAGTGCGCTGAGTTTCGCCGTGCCGCCCAGCCAGCGCAGCCCGCAACGTCTGGCCGGGCTGCTGCTCGGCTACAACCTGGGGCGCATCGCCAGCTACATGCTCGCCGGGGCGCTGGTCGCCACGCTGGGCATGCTGGCCGGCGACGTCCACCGCGTACTGCGTCTGCTGCTGCAGGGGCTCGCCGCCGCGATGCTGATGCTCATGGCGCTCTATCTGGGCGGCTGGTGGCGCGGCCTGAGCCGTGTCGAGGCGCTGGGGCGGCGGCTGTGGCGCCGGCTGGAACCGTTCGGCCGGCGCCTGATGCCGGTGGTCCGCGTGCCCCAGGCGATGGCGCTGGGCGCGGTGTGGGGCTGGTTGCCCTGCGGGCTGGTCTATTCGATGCTCGCCTGGAGCCTCACCGGCGGCGACGCCTGGCGGGGCGCGGCGCTGATGGGGGCGTTCGGCCTGGGCACCCTGCCCGCGCTGCTGGCCACCGGCGCCGCCGCCCATCGACTGGCGATGCTGGTCCGGCATCCGGCGACCCGTACCGTCGCCGCGCTGACGATCCTCGCCTTCGCCCTCTGGCAGGGCTGGCAACTCGCCACGATGCTCGCCGGCGGCCATCCTCACGGCGCTTGATCCAGGTCACGCCGCCTCCCCGACCGGCCACGTACGATGAACGCATCGCCCCCGGTTCGAGAGAGCAGTCATGCCAGCCACCGTCGCCGATCTCCCCGCCGTCACGGCCACGCCTGCCGAACGGGAAGCGGCCCTGATCCGACGCTATGCCCACACCGGGCCGCGTTACACCTCCTACCCGACCGCCCTGGACTTCGCTCCGGGCTTCGGCGCCGAGGCCTATGCTGAGGCCCTCGAGAACAGCAATCGCTCGCAGCGATCGCTGTCGCTCTACGTGCACATCCCCTTCTGCCGGCGGATCTGCTTCTACTGCGCCTGCAACAAGATCGGCGCGCAGGACTCGCGGCGGGCCGATGCCTACCTGAGCCGCCTGGATCGCGAGATGGTGCTGGTCGGCCAACACCTCGACACCCGCCGCGAGGTCCGGCAACTGCACTGGGGTGGCGGTACGCCGACCTTCCTGACGCTCGACCAGATGAGCGATCTGATCGACCGGCTGCACGCCCGCTTCGGGCTGTCGTCCGCGCCGGATCGCGACTACGCCATCGAGATCGACCCCCGCGAGGCCAATGTCCTGACCCTGCGCCATCTTCAGTCGCTGGGCTTCAACCGCATCAGCCTCGGCGTGCAGGACTTCGACATCGAGGTGCAGCGTGCCATCAACCGTGTGCAGCCGCGCCAGTTGACCGAGAACCTGGTCGAGGAGGCCCACCGGCTGGGCTTCTCGTCGCTCAACCTGGATCTGATCGTGGGGCTGCCGCACCAGACCCGCGACAGTTTCGCCGACACCCTGCAGCAGGTGATCAGCCTGGCACCGGCCCGGCTGTCGGTGTTCAACTACGCCCACCTGCCGGCGCGCTTCAAGGCCCAGCGTCGCATCGACCCGGCCACGCTGCCCTCGCCCGAGGAGAAACTGTCGATCCTCGAGGTCACCCGCGCGCTGCTCGACGAGGCCGGCTACGTGCACATCGGCCTGGACCATTTCGCGCGGCCCACGGACAGTCTCGCCGTGGCCCAGCGCGAGGGGCGGCTGCACCGCAACTTCCAGGGTTACACCACCCACGGTGACTGCGATCTGGTAGGGCTCGGCGTCTCGGCGATCAGTCAGATCGACGACAGCTACGCCCAGAACCCGACGCGGCTCGCCGACTACGAGGCGGCGCTCGATGCCGGCCATCTGGCCACTTGCCGCGGACTGCGCCTGACCGCCGACGACCGCCTGCGACAATTTGTCATCCTGCGCCTGATGTGCGACCTCAGCCTCGATCTCGACGCGGTCGGCGAACGCTTCGGCCTCGATGCCACGGCCTATTTCGGCGAGGCCCTGAAACGGCTCGAGAGCGCCGAACGCGACGGCCTGGTGAGGCGTCACGGCAATCGCCTGACAGTCACGCCACTGGGCCAACTGCTGGTGCGCCACCTGGCGATGGCCTTCGATGCCCGCCTGGACGCCAAGGGCGACCGCTACTCCCGGATTCTCTGAGAACAACTATTGAGAAAAACTTTCACGATCATACCCTCGCTATATCACCCATAATGCAACTACCATAGCGAGAGTGCTTCGAAAGACTGGGAGACAACCATGGCGAATTCCGCCCTCCACGTGCGCCGGCCGCGACTTCAGGAAGCGCGTTGCCAGACCTGCAGCTTGAGTTCCCTGTGCCTCCCCCTGGCGCTGGGGACCCAGGAACTGGACAGCTTCGACGCGATCATCCAGCGCCGCGCGCCGCTCAAGAAGGGCGACACGCTGCTGCGCCAGGGCGATCCCTTCACCAGCGTGTTCGCGGTGCGCTCGGGCAGTCTCAAGCAGGTCAGTCACGAGGGCGATGGCGACGACCAGTTGACCAATTTCTACCTGCCCAGCGAACTGGTCGGCCTCGACGGCATCGACGAGCAGCACTACCCCGGCAGCATCATCGCCCTGGAGACCACCACGGTCTGCGAGATCCCCTTCGAGCGTCTCGACCAGCTTTCCGAGGCCCTGCCCGAGTTGCGTACCCAGCTCTATCGCAACATGAGCAAGGAGCTGCGCGACGACCGGCGCATGCTGCGCCTGCTGTCACGCAAGACCGCCGACGAGCGCCTGGCCAGCTTTCTGGTCAACCTGTCGACGCGCTTCCGGCGGCGCGGCTACTCCCCCTACAGTTTTCGCCTGTCGATGGCCCGCGCCGACATCGGCAACTACCTGGGGCTCGCCGTGGAGACCGTCAGCCGGATCATCGGTCGCTTCCAGCAGCAGAAGCTGGTCGACGTCCAGGGGCGCGAAGTCAACATCCTCGACCTCGAGGCCCTGGAGGAAATGGCGGAGGGCTCCGGCTGTCAGTGACAGCCCACTTGGCATTCGCGAAAACACCACGGCCCGCCGAGCATCGGCGGGCCGTGGTGTTTTCGGTCGGGGGTTGTTTCGCTCAGGCTTCGCGTGCCAGCAGATCGAAGGCCTCGATCCGCGAGGCGTTGAGACGCTGCTGCTTGTCCTCGAGCCCCTGGAAATCGAACAGGTCGCGATCGGCGAGCTGTGACGGGGCGACGTTGGTGACCGCCTTGAACATCGTCTCCAGCCGGCCGGGGTGAGTCTTTTCCCAGTCGGCGAGCATCTCCTTGACCACCTGACGCTGCAGGTTGGGCTGCGAGCCGCACAGGTTGCAGGGGATGATCGGGAATTCCATCAGCCGCGCGAACTCGGCGATGTCCGCCTCGCGGCAGTAGGCCAGCGGGCGGATGACGATGTTCTTGCCGTCGTCGGAGAGCAGCTTGGGCGGCATCGACTTGAGGGTTCCGCCGTAGAACATGTTGAGGAACAGCGTCTCGAGGATGTCCTCGCGGTGATGGCCGAGCGCCACCTTGGTGGCGCCGATCTCCTCGGCGAAACCGTACAGCGAGCCACGCCGCAGTCGCGAGCACAACGCGCAGGTGGTCTTGCCCTCCGGGGTCTTCTCCTTGACCACCGAATAGGTGTCGCGCTCGAGGATGTGATAGTCGACGCCGATGCCGTCGAGGTATTCGGGCAGCACGTGTTCGGGGAAACCAGGCTGCTTCTGATCGAGGTTGACCGCCACCAGCGAGAAGTCCACCGGCGCGTTGCGCTGCAGATTACGCAGGATCTCGAGCATGGTGTAGGAGTCCTTGCCGCCGGACAGACACACCATGACCTTGTCGCCGTCGCCGATCATCCCGTAATCGATGATCGCGTTGCCGACCTGGCGACGCAGGCGCTTCTGCAGCTTGTTGAACTCGCGTTTCTGATTACCGGTAAATGCTTGCATGGGTCGTGCGACACGCAGGGAGAAGTGGAAGGCGCGCCTATGCTACCACCCACTCCCGCGACTTGCGATGTCCCGCCGTGGCGGTGCCGTCAGAGGACGTTCAGCAGCATCAGGTAGCGCAGCACCACGCCCGGCAGGATCAGCACGATGCCGATGCGCTGGCAATGGAACTCGCCGCGGTTGAGTCCCAGGCGCCGGCGCCAGAACAGCAGCACGCCGTGCAGGTCCTGGGTGCGTCTCACGTAGCACAGGTTGGCGAGCATCAGGAGCCCGAACCCGGCCACCAGCAGGCCATTCTGCAGCCATTCCATTCGTTCACGTCCTCGCTATCCGGGTTGTCGTTCATTCAGCAGGCTTCCAGGGCCCCCTGCTTCAAGCGCACGTACATCAGGGCGGTGGTCACGGCGTCGCCCAGCGCGGTGTGGCGCTGCATCAACGGCACCCGCAGGGCCCGGGCGACGCTTTCGAACCCCAGGTGCGGCTCGACCTGGGGATGGGTACGGCGCATCCAGCGACGGTACGCCTGGGCCAGATCGACGGTGGCGTTGGGCAGATCGAACCCGAACAGCGGCCGCAACTGACGATTGATCACCGCCACGTCGTAGTCGACGCACCAGCCCAGCAGCGGGCGATTGCCGATGAAGTCGAGCAGGCGTTCCAGGGCATCGCCGAGCGAGACGCCACCGTGGAGGTCGATACCGCGCAGCCCGTGGACCTTGATCGACTCCCCAGTGAGGCTCGCGGGGCGTTCCAGGCGCAGGTCGAGGGCATCGCTGGTGAGCACGCGGCCGTCCTTGATCCTCACCGCGGCCACCGACACCAGATCCGCCGTGCGCGGGTCGAGCCCGGTGGTCTCGCAGTCGATCGCCACCAGTTCGTCGCCGGTGTAGGGGTTGAAGAGCCAGCCGTAGCGGCCGTTGACCTGTCGGCGGCGGTCGGCCGCGCGACGCAGGGATCGAAGCATCACGACACTCCCTTAGCGAGCCACGTCGACATCCGGTTCGACGGGCCTGTTCAGTACTCGAGATGAAAACGTTGGGTCAGGCGCTGCTTGAACTCCTTGACCAGGTGCAGCGCCTCGCGCAGCAGGTCGCGCTCCAGCGACGACAGGCGCTGCACCACCACCCGGTTGGCGCTGTCGAGCGCGCCCGGCGGTTCGTCGAGGCGCGCCAGTTGCTGGGTGAGCCGCAATTCGGCGAACAGCGTCAACGCTTCACCCAGGTCCTCGGCGAAGCGCGCCTCCAGATGACCCTCGTCGGCCAGCGCCTCGAGCCGGGCCAGCGTCGAGGTCGGCCGCAGGCGGTGTTCGAGGGCCAGGGCACGCGCGCCGTGGACGATCGGAAAGATCCCGCCCTTCTTGATGTCGATGCCGTGCTGGGGGCGCTTGAGCGAGCCGAACAGGGTCAACGGCGTGGAGAAGCTCAGCGCCGCCCGGGCGAAATGCGCCAGCAGCATCTGGTCGTGCGAGCAGCGCGCGAACAGCGTCTCGCGCACGGGCTCCAGCAATCGCGGGTCGCCAGCCACGGCATGAGCATCGAGCAGGATCGCCAGGTTCATCAGCGCCGGACCGTCGCCCTCGTCGGCCCAGTGGTGGATGCGCTGACACCAGCCGCTGACGGTGTTCACCCACTGCGGATTGCTGACCATGATGTTGCCCGGGCAACGTGGGTAACCCAGTTCGAGCAGGGTCTCGGTGAAGCGCGTCATCTGCTCGCCGCGCTCGGCCCAGTCGCCGTCGTCGGCGAGGATCAGGGCGTTGTCCTGGTCGGTCTTGAGGATCTGCTCGCCGCGCCCTTCGCTACCCAGTACCAGCAGGCAGCAGGCCTCACGCTGCGCCGGCGCCACCAGGAACTCGAAGGCCTTGTCGATGATCCGGCCGTTGAGGGCGGCCAGCAGCTCCATCGCGAAGCGCAGCTTGACCCCCTGGGCCATCAGGGTCTGGACCAGCGAAGGCAGGCGCGCGCTGGCCTGGGCCAACGCCTCGAGGTCCTCGGCCTGCTCCAGCTCCAGGCTGACCATGTGCGAACGGCTCGAGAAGAAGCTCAGCACGTCGGTCATCTCGACGACGCCCGCCGGCTGGCCGTCGTCGCCGATCACCACCACCCGCTCGATGCCATGACGGGTCATGCTGACCAGCGCCTGGAACAGGTAGTCGTCGGCCCGGGCGGTGACCAGCTCGACGTGCGCGAGCTCGGCCACCGGGTGTTCGCGGGGCAGGCCACGGGCCACCAGGGCATCGAGCAGATCGGTCTTGGTGAGCATGCCGAAGCGGTCGTCGACGGCCACCAGCAGACTGTCGGCACGGGTGTCGCGCAGTCGCGCCGCAGCCTCGCCGATCGATGTCTCGCCGGCGACCACCCGCGGCGAACGCTGGCAGTCGGCGACCCTGGCGAGCATGAACCCGGCGAGCGTGGCGCCGCCCGCGGATCGCCGTTCGGCCAGCAGGCGTGTCTTGGCGGCGAGACTCTGGCGGAAATAGTCGGCGAAGGCCGGATGGGCCTCGCAGAGCTGCTCGAAGAGCTGGCGCGGCAGCAGGTAGCAGAGGCTTTCCTGCTCGGCGATGAAGCGGTAACGGCTTTGCCCGTTGAGAATGCTGATCGCGCCGAACAGGTCGCCCGTCGTGTAGTGGCCGATGCGCGCCTGCTCGCCGGGCTGGCCGGTATCCAGTTCGGCGACTTCGCCCTTGTGAATGACGAAGACATGATCGCCGGCCTGGCCGGCCTCGAGAATCACCTCGCCGGTATCGTAGTAAGCCAGGTCGACCCCGCTTCTGACCCGCGCCCGCCCTGCCTCGTCGAGCAGCGAGAACGGGGGTTGTGAAAGATCGATGTCGACCATTCGTAATCGCCCTCGTCATGACGGCCTCACCTCGCTGCCGATCATGAGCAGGCGAGCCATTGATCTTGCCACGCTGGCCTTCACCGATAGCGAGGTCCCACGCAAGCGGATGGCCCTCTCGGCACCACCCGGGCCACCTCGAGGACGGCTTCCAGCCCGACCACCACGAACGGCCCCCGGACATCCGCTGGCCATGGCACCAATCCGCAGCGGGGTTGGTAAATCCTCACGCGTCTTCATATGACACTGACCGACCTGCCGTCAGCACAAACCTAGAATATCCGATCCTCTTCTTTCAATTGAACATAGACCAAGGTTCTAGGGCGCCAACCGTTAGACCATTGTCCTATCCCCTCCTGGCTATACCATCGTCCTATACGGCAACCGCTCGTCTCGAAGGAAAGACAAAGAAAACCAATAAGCGATTGTTTTTAAAGATTTTTAAAAACAGCCGCTTTATCGGTTTCGGCTTATGAGACCAAAGTATGGGGATTTTATTTTCCAGGATTACTGACCAATATTACCCACGAATCATGTGGCGATTCGCCACGAAATGCAGCGTAACGACTCAAGGTAACCCAGCGGACAATAACGACATCACCGACTTTCGCAATAACGGAAAAGACAGTGTTTATATCGCCCTTTTCTGGCAAGGGCGTTAGTTCGTCAACTAAACGCTCGATCACCAACGACAACGGGAAGTCGACCGCCTGAGCGGCGTAAGGCCCCAACACTTCCTTCTTACCCACAAGCGGAGAGCGACGTCATGTCACAAGAAAAAGCCAATGCCGAAGCTTACTGGAAGGCCAACCTGAGATTGATCACGGGCTGCCTGATCGTCTGGGCACTGGTGTCCTACGGCTTTGCCATCCTGCTACGCCCCCTGCTGGCAGGCATCCCCGTGGGGGGCACCGACCTGGGCTTCTGGTTCGCCCAACAGGGCTCCATCCTGGTGTTCATCGGGTTGATCTTCTTCTACGCCTGGAAGATGAACCGGCTGGACAAGCAATTCGAACTCGGGGAGTAAACCGGCATGAGTCAATTTGCGATCAACGTCCTCTTTGTCGGCGCTTCCTTTGCGCTGTACATCGGGATTGCCATCTGGGCCAAGGCCGGGTCGACCAAGGACTTCTACGTCGCCGGGGGCGGCGTCCATCCGGTCACCAACGGCATGGCCATCGGCGCCGACTGGATGTCGGCGGCGTCGTTCATCTCCATGGCCGGCCTCATCGCCGCCGGCGGCTACGCCAACTCGACCTTCCTGATGGGGTGGACGGGCGGCTACGTGCTGTTGGCCATGCTGCTGGCGCCCTATCTGCGCAAATTCGGCAAGTTCACGGTCCCGGAGTTCATCGGCGACCGCTTCTACAGCAAGACGGCACGCATGGTCGCCGTGGTCTGCTTGATCGTGGCCTCGGTGACCTACGTCATCGGCCAGATGGCCGGGGCCGGCGTGGCCTTCTCGCGCTTTCTGGAGGTCGACGCGACCACCGGCCTGATCATCGCCGCCGTGGTGGTGTTCTTCTATTCGGTGCTGGGGGGCATGAAGGGCATTACCTATACCCAGGTGGCCCAGTACATCGTGCTGATCATCGCCTATACCATCCCGGCCGTGTTCATCTCGCTGGAGCTGACCGGCAATCCGGTGCCGCCGCTGGGCCTGTTCTCCGACCACAGCGCGTCGGGCGAGCCGCTGCTCGCCAAGCTCAATGAGGTGGTGACGGCGCTGGGCTTCAATGCCTATACGGCGATGGTCGACAACAAGCTCAACATGGTGCTGTTCACGCTGTCGCTGATGATCGGGACCGCGGGCCTGCCGCACGTCATCATGCGCTTCTTCACCGTGCCCAAGGTGGCCGACGCCCGCTGGTCCGCCGGCTGGGCGCTGGTGTTCATCGGCCTGCTCTACCTCACGGCACCGGCCGTGGCCTCGATGGCACGCCTCAACCTGGTGACCACCATCTATCCGGACATGGCGGGTCAGGTCGAGAATTACGACGCGGCCGCCGAGAACTCCATCGCCTACGCCGACCGGCCCAACTGGATCCGCACCTGGGAAGAGACCGGCCTGATCACCTTCCAGGACAAGAACGACGACGGCAAGATCGAGTTCTACAACCCCGCCGCCGACTTCTCCGACCGCGGCTGGGCCGGCAACGAACTGCAGGTCAACAACGACATCCTGGTACTCGCCAACCCGGAGATCGCCAATCTGCCCGGCTGGGTGGTGGGGCTGATCGCCGCCGGCGGTCTGGCGGCGGCGCTGTCCACCGCGGCCGGTCTGCTGCTGGCGATCTCCTCGGCGATCAGTCACGACCTGATCAAGGGCGCGATCAACCCGCGAATCACCGAACGCGGGGAGCTGATGGCGGCGCGCATCTCGATGTCGGTGGCGATCGTCGTGGCCACTTACCTGGGTGCCAACCCGCCGGGGTTCGCCGCCCAGGTCGTGGCCCTGGCCTTCGGCATCGCCGCCGCCTCGCTGTTCCCGGTGCTGATGATGGGGATCTTCTCCACCCGGGTGAACAACAAGGGCGCCATCGCCGGTATGCTCGCCGGTCTGATCTTCACCCTCGTCTACATCTTCGTCTACAAGGGCTGGTTCTTCATTCCCGGCACCAACAACCTGCCCGACACGGTGGATCACTGGGTGCTGGGAATCTCCCCGCTCTCCATCGGTGCCGTGGGTGCGGTGATCAACTTCGCCGTGGCCTATCTCGTCTCCAACGCCACCGAGGAGCCGCCGCAGGAGATCCAGGATCTGGTGCAGAGCGTGCGTTATCCCAAGGGCGCTGGTGGTGCCGTCGACCACTAGGCGATAATGCCCCCGGCTCGGCGCAGGCCCGGGCCGCGGGACCACACTTCATCGGGCTTCCCGTCGGGAAGCCCGATGTCATGAGAAGGGGACGGCATGGTTTGGCAATTGATCGCGGCGATCTTCGCCGGCCTGGGGGCCGCCGGCATCGGCCTGATTCTGCGACAGCTCAGCGGCAGGCGCCTGCCGCGCTGGATCTTGCCGGCGCTGGGCGGGCTGGGGATACTCGGCTACCAGATTCACTACGAGTACACCTGGTTCGACCACAAGCAGGCCCAGTTGCCGGCCTCGGCCACCGTGGTGGATAGACACACCGAGCGCATGCCCTGGCGCCCCTGGACCTACATCGCTCCGCTGACCACTGCCTTCGACGTCGTCGACCGCGGCAACCTGGTCACCCGGAGCGCCGGCGAGGATAGGGTGGTCGAGTTCATCCTCTACCATTTCGAACGCCAGCCGGCCGACCGCGTGTCTCACCACCCCTATCTGCTGAACTGCGACGCCCGGGAGATCGTCCCGCTGGCCGAGCAGGACGGCCGGCCTCGCTACCCGGAACTGCGCCGCGTCGAATCCTCGGCACCGCTGTTCCAGGCGGTCTGCGCCGGCGCCTGATCCCCCGGCGGCGGATCGCCGACCGCGACACGCGAAGGCCGGGGCGGATTTCGCTGCCCGGGCAAGGGGCGACATGACTGCCCTCGTGCCCGCCATTCCCCTAGAATGGCGACAAACCAAGGGGGAGCTCGCATGTTCGCTGGCTGGCTGCTGATCGCCGTCTCGCTTTGCTACGTCGCCATCCTGTTCCTGATCGCCTGGCGCGGCGACCGTCACGCCAGGCGTCACGGGCCGGCGCAGCGCCGCCCGGTGATCTACAGCCTGGCGCTGGCCATCTACTGTACCTCGTGGACCTACTACGGTGCGGTGGGCCAGGCCGCCACGTCCGGCTGGTCGTTCGCCAGCATCTTCATCGGTCCGCTGCTGACCTTCGGGCTGTTCTGGCCGGTACTGGCCAAGATGATCCGTATCGCCAAGCGCCAGAACGTCACCTCGATCGCCGACTTCATCGCCTCGCGCTACGGCAAGACCCAGTCGCTGGCGGCGTTCGCCAGCCTGGTGGCGCTGATCGGCACCCTGCCCTATATCGCCCTGCAGCTGAAGGCCGTGTCGTCGGCCTTCACGGTGCTCACCGATTCCTCCGACGTCACCCGCGCGCCGCTGCTCGGTGATACCGCCTTCTACGTCGCGGCGGTGATGGCGCTTTTCGCGATCCTCTTCGGCACCCGCCATACCGATGCCACCGAACACCACGAAGGGCTGATCCATGCCATCGCCTTCGAATCGGTGATCAAGCTGGGCGCCTTCCTGGCGCTGGGCGCCTATGTCACCTGGGGGGTATTCGACGGCCTCGGCGACGTGCTCACGCGGGCCGACGACTTCCTGCAGCTCGAACGTCAGCTCACCGAACAGGACTTCGGGCAGAGTTTCTGGGCCCAGACCCTGCTGGCGATGCTGGCGGTGTTCTGTCTGCCGCGCCAGTTCCACGTCGCCGTGGTCGAGAACACCCACCGCGACGACGCCGCCCGGGCGCGCTGGCTGTTTCCGCTCTATCTGGTGGCCTTCGGGTTCTTCGTGCTGCCGCTGGCCGCCGCCGGCCTGACGCTGTTTCCCGACGGCACCGTCGAGCCGGACACTTTCGTGCTGGCGTTGCCGATCGCCCTCGACAACGACTGGCTGTCGCTGGCCACCTTCATCGGCGGCTTCTCGGCGGCCACCGGGATGGTGATCGTCGCCACCGTGGCGGTGTCGATCATGATCTCCAACGAGATCGTCATTCCGCTGCTGTTCCGCCTGCGCTGGTTCGATACCAAGGCCCGCGACTACGGACGGCTGGTGCTGCGCGCCCGCCGCGTGACCATCGTGGTGATCCTGGCGCTGGCCTACGTCTTCTATCAGTTGATCGCCGAATTCAGCTCGCTGGCCTCCACCGGGATGCTCTCCTTCGCCGCCGCCGCCCAGTTCGCCCCGGCCCTGCTCGGCGGGCTCTACTGGAAGCGCGGCAACCGCCTGGGCGTGATCGTGGGCATGAACCTGGGCTTCGCCATCTGGGCCTATACCCTGCTCCTGCCGGCGCTGATCAAGGCCGGCGTGGTACCCGGCGAATGGCTGCTCGGCGGGCCCTTCGGCCTCGACTGGCTGTCGCCCTATCAGCTGTTCGGCCTGGGCATCGGCAGCCCCTTCACCCACGGCGTGATGCTCTCGCTGGGGGTCAATCTGTTCGGCTACATCTTCATCTCGCAGATCACCCCGCAGCGGGTGGTCGAGCGCATCCAGGCCTCGCTGTTCGTCGACAGCGTCGAAACCCGCCAGACCTCGGTCAACCGGCCCTGGACCGGCGCCACCACGGTGGGCGATCTCAAGGTGCTGTGCGAACGCTTCCTGGGGGCCGAGCAGGTCGATCGCGCCTTCGACGACTTCGCGCTGCGCAACGGCCAGACACTCGATCACAATACCCGCGCCTCGATCGACGTCATCCAGTTCACCGAGCGCTTCCTGGCCTCGGTACTCGGCGCCTCGTCGGCGCGCATCGTGGTCAACTCGGCGCTGCAGGGGCGCGGCATCGGCATCTCGGACGTGATCTCGATCGTCGACGAGGCCTCGCAGGTCCTCGAGTTCAACCGCGCCCTGCTGCAGGCGACCATCGAGAACATCAATCAGGGCATCAGCGTGGTCGACCAGAACCTCAATCTGGTGGTGTGGAACCAGCGTTACCTGGAACTGTTCCGCTTTCCCGATCATTTGATCCGCGTGGGTGCGGCCTTCGACAAGGTGCTGCGCTACAACGCCCACAACGGCGAGTACGGCCCCGGCGACCCCGAGGAACACGTCGAGCTGCTGATGGACAACATCCGTCAGGGCCATCCGCATCGCTATGTGCGCTACCGCCAGGACGGCACCGTGCTCGAGGTCCAGGGCAACCCCATGCCCGGCGGCGGTTTCGTCTACACCTACCAGGACATCACCCAGCAGAAGCGCACCGAGGAAGCGCTGATCCGCTCCGAGAACAACATCCGCATCTATACCGACAACGTGCCGGCGCTGATCGCCTACTTCGACAAGGAGTGCCGCTACCTCTTCACCAACCGGGCCTACGAGCAGGTCTTCGACATCGACCGCAACGAGGTGATCGGCAAGCGCGTGCAGAGCGTGATGTCGCCGGCGGTGGCCCGCGAGCGCTCGCCGTGGATGGACCGCGCCCTGGCCGGCGAGCGGGTGAGCTTCGAGATCTCGCTGGACGACGGCGAGGGCGGCACCCGCTACCTGCTGGTCACCTACACGCCCCACTTCGGCGACGGCGGCTCGATCCTGGGCTTCTTCGCGCTCTATCAGGACATCACCGAGCGCCGCCTGGCCGAGATCGCGCTGAAGGAGACCAACGAGAACCTCGAGGAGCGCGTCCGTGAACGCACCCAGGCGCTGTCGGAGGCCAACGCCGCGCTGCGCCAGGAGAACCGCGTGCGCGCCGAGGCCGAGCAGGCGCTGCGCCAGGCCAAGCAGGTCGCCGAGGACGCCAACGCCTCGAAGACCCGCTTCCTCGCCGCGGCCAGCCACGACCTGTTGCAGCCGCTCAACGCCGCGCGGCTCTTCACCTCGGCGCTGTCCCAGGAGACGCTCGCCGACGACCACCAGCGCACCATCGGCCACATCGACAATTCCCTGCAGGCCGCCGAGGAACTGCTCGGCACCCTGCTCGACATCTCCAAGCTCGACGCCGGGGCGCTGACGCCGCGGCGCAGTCAGTTCGCGCTGGCCGACATCTTCCGCCCGCTGCGTGCCGAGTTCGAGGTGATGGCCGAGGAGCGCGGGCTCGATCTGGACGTGGTGCCCACCGCCCAGTGGGTCGACAGCGACGCCCAGATGCTGCGCCGCATCGTGCAGAACTTCCTGTCCAACGCGCTGCGCTACACCCAGCACGGGCGGGTGCTGCTGGGTTGCCGGCGGCGCGGCGGACGACTGCGCATCGAGGTCTGGGACACCGGGCCGGGCATTCCCGACGCCAAGCAGGCCGAGATCTTCCAGGAGTTCCGCCGTCTCGATCAGGCCTCGCGCCACAAGGAGAGCGAAAAGGGTCTGGGACTGGGCCTGTCGATCGCCGACCGCATGAGCCGCGTGCTCGATCACCCCATCCGGGTGCGTTCGTGGGAGGGCGTGGGCACGGTGTTCTCCGTCGACGTCCCCACGGTCAGCGCCCGGGAGGCGGCCAAGACCGGCGACGAGCCACCGTCCCGGCGCGCCGGCAACAAGCTCGCCGGGACCCGGGTAGTGTGCATCGACAACGAGACGCTGATCCTCGAGGGCATGAAAGCGATGCTCAGCGGCTGGGGCTGCGAGGTGTTCACCGCCACCTCGATCGGCGGCGCCAAGTCGATCCTGCGCCATCTCGACGCCGATCCCGACGCGATCCTCGCCGACTATCATCTCGACAACGAGGTCACCGGGCTGATGGCGCTGGACGCCCTGCTCGAGCGTTGCAACGGCCCGGTACCGGGCATCGTGATCACCGCCGATCGCACCGAGGAGGTCGCCGATGCGATCAAGCGCGGCGGCTACCAGTTGCTGCTCAAGCCGGTACGCCCGGCCGCGCTGCGCGCGCTGTTGACGCGGACCCTGCAGGCCAACCGCGCCGCCCGCCAGGCCCCCTGAGCGGGCGGGCCCCGCCCATAGCGCGCGATAATCGCCGCCAATCGAGGACATCGGCAAAACCCTATTGGCCAACGTGCCGACGACTAGTTAACATCAAGACTAGTGATTAACCATGGTTAACAGGTCGCCCACGATGTTCTCCGCATTCTCCGACCAGACGATTCGCGACAAGGCCACCGCCACGCTGCGCGGTCAACGCAGCCGCTGGGGCTGGGCCCCGTTCCTCGGGCCGGCACTGATCGCCGCCGTGGCCTATATCGATCCCGGCAACTTCGCCACCAACATCGAGGCCGGCTCGCGCTACGGCTATGCCCTGCTCTGGGTGGTACTCGGTGCCAACCTGATGGCGATGCTGATCCAGTCCCTGTCGGCACGCCTGGGCCTGGCGACCGGCAAGAACCTGCCGGAGGTGATCCGCGAGCGCTACCCGCGCCCGGTCGTCTGGTTCTACTGGGTCCAGGCCGAGATCGTCGCCATCGCCACCGACCTCGCCGAGTTCCTCGGCGCGGCGCTGGCCTTCAACCTGCTGTTCGGCCTGAGCCTGATGGAAGGCGCCCTGCTCACCGGGCTGATCACCTATCTGGCGCTGTTGATGCACCGTCAGGGCTTCCGGCTGATGGAGATCGTCATCGGCGCGATGATCCTGGCGGTCGCCACGGGGTTCCTGCTCGAGATGCTGCTCAGCCGTCCGGACCCGCAACCGCTGCTCGCGGGGCTGCTGATACCCGGCTTCCCCGACGGCTACGCGCTGTACCTGGCGGCCGGCATCCTCGGCGCCACGGTGATGCCGCATGTCATCTACCTGCACTCGGCGCTGTCGCAGAACCGCATCCGCCCCACCGACGACCACGAGCGCAAGCGCCTGATGCGCTATTACCGCATCGACGTGATCGTCGGCATGGCGATCGCCGGGCTGGTCAATCTGAGCATGCTGGCAATGGCCGCCGCGGTCTTCCACGCCCAGGGGCGCGACGACGTCGCCACCATCAGCGACAGCTATCAACTGCTGGCGCCGATGATGGGTCAGGAGACCGCCAGCATCATCTTCGGCGTGGCCCTGCTGCTCGCCGGGTTGTCGTCATCGATCGTCGGCACGCTCTCGGGTCAGGTGATCATGCAGGGCTTCGTGCGCTTCACCATCCCCGTCTGGCTGCGCCGCCTGATCACCATGGCACCGGCGCTGGCGGTGATCATGCTGGGCATCTCCGAGCAGAAGGCTCTGGTCGCCAGTCAGGTGATCCTGAGCTTCGGTATCCCCTTTGCCCTGGTGCCTCTGCTATTCTTTACGGCCAATCGCCGGATCATGGGCAATCTGGTCAACACCAGAATCGTCACCGGGATCGGCGGCCTCATCTGTGCCCTGATCATTGCCCTGAACGGCTACGTGTTATTTTTCACCCTCACGGGTAACTGACAGGCCTCGAATGAACTCTCTGCCCAAACACGAATTCTTCAAGCGCGTCCGGCAGGATCACCAGACCGAACTGGTCGAGGACTATGTCGAGGAGATCGCTCATCTCCACAATCGACACGGCGAGGCACGCGCCAGCGACCTGGCCGAATGCTTCGGCGTGAGCACCGCGGCGGTCTCCAAGATGGTCGCGCGACTCAAGCGCGACGGCCTGGTCATCGCCCGCCCCTACCGGGGCATCTTCCTCACCGAACTCGGCGAATCGCTGGCCGAACGCGTCGCCAACCGCCACGTCGTGGTCCTCGACACGCTGCGCAAGCTGGGCGTTCCCGAGGACATCGCCCGTGCCGACTCGGAAGGCATCGAACACCACTGCAGCGACGAGACCGTCGCCGCGATGCGCCGTTTCCTCGAGCGCTCTTGAAGCACACGCAACACCACTGACGCGACACCCGAAAAACGTTCTTCGCGAATTGGCGTAAAACGTTAAGGGCCCGCTATGGGGCATGAATTCCTCCCGTGGAAACCAACCTGGATGGCGCCACTGGCGCATGAAAGTTTCTGTGGGAGGGAACTCGTTCCCGATTGGCGCCGCAGGCGCCCGGCATGGCCGGGGGGCAGTGCCCGCCGCCATCGCGAATAAATTCGCTTATATGGACCCGTCCCGTTGTGCAAGCCAGCAGCAACGAGACATGAGGTGAGACTGCACGCTTATATCCGGCCTCTTGTGGCGCCTGCGGCGCCGGGCCCTGATGGAATGCGCGCTCTCTGGCCTCTTATCTCCCACACGGCCTCCAACGGGCCTAGCGAATTATCAGTGTGCCAGAGAGCCGGTCTTGCCGACCATGTCATCGAGGCAACTTGCCCGCGCAACCTCGGAAAACGCTTTTCTGTATCCGCTTGCGCTTCTTGCCTTTCTTCCCGTCCGGCCCTCAGATCACCTGGCCCTGAGGCTGATAAGGCCGGCTATGAGCCAGCACGGACCAACAGATACGGGCCAGCTTGTTGGCCAGCGCCACGATCGCCTTGCGTTGGCCCACGCGTGCCGCCAGCTCACAGACCCAACGGGCCAGCCGGTCGGGAGCCGCCTGGCGCTGGAACTGGCGTAAGGCCGCCCGGGCCCCATGCACCAACTGGCGTCGCACCTCGCCGTTGCCCCGTTTGGTGATGCCCCTCAACCGCGCCTTGCCACCACTGGAGAACTGCCGCGGTACCAGACCGATCGAGGCACTGAACTGGCGGCCGTTGGGGAAACGCCGGGGATCGCCCAGATGGCTCAGCAACAGCGTGGCATTGACCGGACCGATGCCGGGCACGCTCATCAGCCGTTCGGCATCCGACGAGGCCTTGGCCAGTGCCATCAGCTGCTTGTCATAACCCTTGAGCCGCTCGTCCACGTCACGCCATTGGGCGATCAGGTCTTCCAGCAGCAGGCACAGGGCGCTACCCAGTCGCTCGCGGTGTCGCTCGATCAACTCTCGGGCGACGCCCTGGCGAAGCACCGCGTGGCCCTGGGCCACCACGAGTCCGAACTCGCCCATCAGACCGCGCAACTCATTGCCGATCGCCGTGCGCTCGCGAACCAGACGTGTGCGTACCCGATGTATGGCCTGAAGCGCCTGTTGCGCCTCGGTCTTGATGGCCACGTGGGGCGTGGCGGGACGCGCCGCCGCCTCGGCGATCCCCGCCGCATCGCGGGCGTCGTTCTTGTGGCCCTGGACGAAGGGCTTCACGGCCTGGGGCGGCAACAGGAGCGCGTCATGCCCCATCGCGCGGATCTCACGCGCCCAATAATGGGCCGAACCACAGGCTTCCATCGCGACCCGGCACGGCGGCATCTGGCTCAGTGTCAGGCGCAGTTGCTGGCGGCTCACCGACTTGCCGAAGACCTTGCGGCCGTGTGCATCGATGGCGTGCAGTTGGAAGACGTGCTTGGCGAGATCGATACCCACAATGCTAATCTTGTTCATGAATGGACCCTCCTCTCGGGATGCCGTGGGTGCCCCATGCACCGATAGATGGCGTTACAGGCTCATCTTGGCACAAGGGGGGACGGGTCCATTCCATTTCCCACAAGGACAAGCCAATCGCAGGGGCTGTGGAAGGTAGCTTGTTCTTGAGGATTCGCGCTGCATTTCCCGGCAACATGCGATGCACCCGAAAAAAGCCGCCCCGCACAGCGTGCGGGGCGGCTTTTTCGTCGATGCCGGACGAGTCGACTCGCGTCGCGTCGGGCTCAGGACTCCACCTTGGGCGGCTCCACCTCGAGCTTCTGGGCGGCGATCACCGCCTGGGTCCGCGAATGCACCCCGAGCTTGCGCAGGATCGCCGTGACGTGCGCCTTGATGGTCGCCTCGCTGACATTGAGCTCGAAGGCGATCTGCTTGTTGAGCAGCCCCTCGGTGAGCATGTTGAGCACCCGGAACTGCTGGGGCGTCAGCGACGCGATCGCCTCGGCGAACCGGGCATCCTCCTCGTCGGACTCGCCGATCGCTTCGGCGATCTCCTCGGGCAGCCAGATCTCGCCGTCGAGAATCTCGCCCACCGCCTCGGCGATCACCGTCAGCGATGCCGACTTGGGAATGAACCCGGACGCCCCGTAGTCGATGGCGCGGCGTACCACGTGGGGTTCGTCGCTGCCGGAGATCACCGCCACCGGGATCTCCGGCGTCTGACCGCGCAACTGGATCAGCCCCGAGAAGCCGTGCGCCCCTGGCATGTGCAGATCGAGCAGGATCAGATCGGCATCGGGGTGGCGGGTGACCACCTCGGTCGTGGCATCCATGGTGTCGGATTCGACGATTTCGGCCTGCGGTGCGACCTGACGCAGCGCCTGGGTCAAGGCTGCTCGAAACAGCGGGTGATCATCGGCGACGATGAATTTCTGGGCAAAGGCCATTGAGTCTCCTCCGGATCCTCCTGCAGCGAGCCGCCGCGCCTCGGGGAACCCCGACGACGCCAAGCTTGTCGCCTCTCGTGTCTGGCATGTTACCCCATGCCCTACCCGATTCCCAAGCGCCGTCAAGCGCCCCGTCGATACTCGGCGGACCCATGAAAAAACCGGCCCCGAAAGGCCGGCATGAAAGGCCGAATGCCACCGACTAAGTGGCGTGCTTTCCGCCGGGGCACGCCTCGACCATGGGGCGTGACCGGCGCCGCGGCGGCATCGGCGAGACAGACGTCAGCGATTGGCGCGGTTGGCGATCAGATCCTCGACCACGCTCGGGTCGGCCAGGGTGCTGGTATCGCCCAGCCCGTCGGTCTCGTTGGCGGCGATCTTGCGCAGGATGCGGCGCATGATCTTGCCCGACCGGGTCTTGGGCAGGCTCGGCGCCCACTGGATCACATCCGGCGAGGCGATCGGCCCGATGTCCTTGCGCACCCACTGGGTGAGCTCCTTCTTGAGCTCGTCGCTGGGCTCGTACTCGTCGCCCAGGGTGACGTAGATGTAGATCCCCTGCCCCTTGATGTCGTGGGGGTAGCCGACCACCGCGGCCTCGGCCACCGCCTCGTGGGCGACCAGCGACGACTCGATCTCGGCGGTACCCATGCGATGGCCGGAGACATTGATCACGTCGTCGACGCGTCCGGTGATCCAGTAGTAGCCGTCCTCGTCGCGGCGGCAGCCGTCGCCGGTGAAGTACATCCCCTTGTAGGCGGAGAAGTAGGTGTCGACGAAGCGCTCGTGGTTCTTCCAGATGGTGCGCGCCTGGCCCGGCCAGGAATCCAGGATCACCAGGTTGCCGTTGGTGGCGCCCTCGAGAATGTTGCCCTCGCTGTCGACCAGCGCCGGCTGCACGCCGAAGAACGGCCGCGTCGCCGACCCCGGCTTGAGGTCGATGGCACCGGGGAGCGGCGCGATCATGATGCCGCCGGTCTCGGTCTGCCACCAGGTATCGACGATCGGGCACTTCGAGTTGCCGATCACCCGATAGAACCATTCCCAGGCCTCGGGGTTGATCGGCTCGCCCACCGAGCCCAGCACGCGCAGGCTGTCGCGCTTGCTGGAGTCCATGACGTTCTCGCCGTGGGCCATCAGCGCGCGGATCGCGGTGGGCGAGGTATACAGGATCGACACCCCGTGCTTGTCGATCACCTCGCCCATGCGCCCGGAGGTGGGATAGCTGGGCACGCCCTCGAACATCAGCGTGGTCGCGCCATTGGCCAGCGGGCCATAGACGATGTAGCTGTGACCGGTAATCCAGCCGACATCGGCGGCGCACCAGTAGACCTCGCCGTCGTGATAGTCGAAGACGTACTGATGGGTCAGCGAGGCATGCAGCAGGTAGCCGCCGGTGGTGTGCTTGAGCCCCTTGGGCTTGCCGGTGGACCCCGAGGTGTAGAGGATGAACAGGGCATCCTCGGCGTTCATGGGCTCGACCGGGCAGTCACTGGACTGCTTGTCGACGACCTCGTGGAACCAGACGTCGCGACCGTCGTGCCACTCGATGTCGCCGCCGGTGCGCTGGACCACCAGCACGTTGTCGACGACATCGGTGCCGTCGCGGGTCAGGGCGGCGTCGACGTTGTCCTTGAGCGGGACGCGCTTGCCGCCGCGCACCGATTCATCGGCGGTGATCACCAGCTTCGACTGGGCATCGACCACGCGCTGGGCCAGCGCGTCCGGCGAGAAGCCGCCGAACACCACCGAGTGGATGGCCCCGATGCGGGCACAGGCGAGCATCGCCATCGCCGCCTCGGGGATCATCGGCATGTAGAGGGTGACGGTGTCGCCCTTGCCGACGCCGAGCGCCTTGAAGGCATTGGCGAGCTGGCTGGTGCGGGCATGCAGGTCGCGGAAGGTGTAGGTCTTGCTGTCGCCGGGCTCGTCCCCCTCCCAGATGATCGCCGGCTGGTCGCCGCGGCTCTCGAGATGCCGGTCCACGCAGTTGTGACAGGCGTTGAGCTCGCCGTCCTCGAACCAGCGGATATCCACGTTGTGGGGGTCGAAGGAGGTGTGCTTGACCCTGGTCGGCGCCCGGCTCCAGTCGAGGCGCTTGGCCTGCTCGGCCCAGAAACCTTCCGGGTCGTCGACGGACTGCTGGTACATCGACAGATAGGTGTCCTTGTCGGCCCATGCATTGGCCGCCATCGTCTCGCTGACCGGATGGACCTTCTGCTGTTCGGTCATATCGCCCCCGTCCTGGAAAGATCGATTGTCGAAGTTCGGTCCCGGCGCCCCGTCGAACGGTCGATACCGACCCGAAATTCACGCTGAATCTCCAACCAGCATATACCCACAGCGGGGCAAGGTCCCAATTAGACCTTGGTAGGAAGATTTTTTACAGATATTTCATTGACTTACGATTACATCAAGAGGTCGCCGAATCCGCATGCCGCAGCTGTTGTCGACAGTGTCGACAATAATACCGCTGACCGCCGAGCGCGCGGGCGTGCCGTCGCTGACTGAAATGATGATCGCGACACGCGCAGCGATAGCGATGCGGGGCCGGGCTGGCCCGGCGGGTATCGAAACGGTGGGTGGCGCTCGGCTCGAGCCCGTAGAGACGACGCATCACGCTGCGCCACTCGTGCCCGTGGGGGCGCACCCGCTCGCCGCCCTCGAGATGATGGACCAGCCAGTGAGCCATCTCGTGGGGGATCACCTCGACGAAGAAGGCCAGACGATTCTCGGCCAGCAGCACCGGGTTGAGGCGCAGCCCGCCGCGGCCGAAGTGGGCCTGGCCGGCGCACTTGCCGCGCAGATCGAGCCACACCGCCGGCTGCGGCAGGCCGGGGAAGACCTCGCAGGCCAGGCGCCAGGCCGCCGCGCAGCGCGCACGGGCGGCGTCGTGCAACGCCTCGCGGGAGAGCGCGGCGAGCCAGTCGGTATCCGGGGTGGGGAGAGTCGGCGCTTGCATGGGGATGCTAGAATGCCGACGAACCCGGCGCGCGTCCAGCGCGTCCGTCTTGCCAGAGGATACGACGCCGATGCCCGAAGCGCTCCCGCCCCAGCCCCTGCTCGATGACGAGGAACTCGATCGCCTCGACGACTTTCTCGACTCCGATCGCGCCGGCGAGGACGCCCTCGACCTGATCGGCGCCCACGGCTTTCTCGTCGCCCTGGCGGTGGCCCCACGCGAGGTTCCGGCGAGCGCTTGGGTCGGCGAGCTCTTCCACGGCGAACCGGCCTTCGCCGACGATGCCGAGCGCGACGCCGTGCTCGGCCTGCTCGAGCAGTTGCGCGGCAATGCCATCGCCGCGCTCGAGCAGGGCCAGTTGCCGGAGCTGCCCTTCGAGCTGACCCTCGACGGCCTGGCCCCCGAGGAGACGCCGATCGGCGACTGGTGCGCCGGCTTCATGGAAAGCGTGTTCCTCGACGAGAGCGCCTGGTTCGAACAGGACGAGGAAGCCGCCGCGACCCTGCTGCTGCCGTTCATGGCGCTGTCGGGGCTGTTCGACGACGAGCCCGACATGGCCGAGTTCATTCGCCGCCCGGCGGACGCCGAACGCCTGGTGACGCAACTGCCGGAACTGGTCCTCGATCTCTACCTGCACTACCGCGTGCCGCCGGAGACGCCCAAGCCCAAGCCGCGCGGCAAGTCGCCGGCCGGGCGCGGCAAGCGCAACCGTAAGTCATAAGAGGGAAGAGGGAAGTGGGCGTTCTTCCCGCTCCCGGGCGAAGCCCGGTTCAACGCAGTCGAGTGACCCAGGCGTCCAGCGTGCCGTACAGCCACTCGCGCAGCCGCTGCCAGCGCGAGCGGCGTGCCCAGTCCTCGGGCAGGATCTCCACGCTCTGGGCGAAGTTGCGCTCGAACAGCGCCGCGATCTCCTTGGCGAAACGCGCGTCGTGCACTTCCTGATTGGCCTCCAGGTTCCATTGCAGGCTCCAGTGGTCGAAGTTGCACGAGCCGACCGTCGCCCAATCGTCGGCCAGCGAGAACTTGGCATGGATGAAGCGCGGCTGGAACTCGAAGATGCGCACTCCCGCGCGCAGCAAGCGCCCGTAGAAGCGCTGACCGGCATAACGGATGCCGGGATGATCGTGGGCCTCGCCGGGCAGCAGCAGACGCACGTCGATCCCGCGCCGGGCGGCACGGGCCAGTCGCCGGCGCAGGCTCAGGGTGGGCACGAAATAGGGCGTGCAGAACCAGATCCGCCGCTGGGCCTGGCGGAGCTGCTGGTGCAGTGACAGGCGAATCGCCTGATAGCGATAGCCCTGCCCCCAGACCACCCGCCCGCGCATGCCCTGGTAATCGTCGAGCGCGGCGACATCCAGCCCCAGGCGCTGGACCAGTCGCGGGTCGCCCTCGCCGCGGGTCAGCGGCGAATCCCAGAGGCGCGAGAACAGGCGTACCCAGTCGGCGACCACCGGCCCCTCGATGCGCACCGCGACGTCGAACCAGGTGTCGAGGAACTCGTCGCTGGCGCCGAAGCCCCCGGTGAACGCCACCCGGCCATCGATGATCAGCAGCTTGCGATGGTCACGGGTGAAGTTCTTGCCCAGCCGATACCAGACCAGCGGGTTGAACACACGCAGCGCCACCCCGGCATCGACCAGTCGCCGGCGATCCGCCGCGGCGAGCTTCATCGAGCCGTAACCGTCGAGCAGCACCAGCACCTGGACGCCGCGTGCCGCCGCGGCGCCCAGCGCATCGATCAACTGCGAGGCCAGCGTCCCCGACTCCATCAGATAGAGTTCGAGCACGATCGACTGCCGCGCCCCGGCGATGGCCTCGGTCATCGCCGGCAGAAAGCAACGGCTCTCCGGCAATAACGCAAAGCGGTTGCCATCCCGCCAGACTCCACGCATCGTCTTTCCCCGTATCAACGGTCGTCATGCTCACAGCGCCCGACAGCACCACGCCGCGACGACGCAAAATCACTATACTGCCCCAACACTTATCGGATCGGCACCCGGATGGCATTACTCAACTCGCTGCTCCACCCGCTACGCGTCGTGCTGCGCCGTCTTCTGGCCGCCTGGGTCGAGTTGCGCCTGATCGAGCCCGCCCCCGAGCGACTGGGGCTCGACCCCACACGCCCCACTCTCTACGTGCTGCCGCACCCGGCGCTGTCCGACCGCCTGCTGCTGGAAATCATCTGCCGCCGCCACGGCCTGCCCGCCCCCGAGGCACGCTGGCGGGTGGGCAACGTGACCCGACGCGGCTGCCTGGCGCTACCCAGTCACAAGCGACGGCTGTGGCGTCGCCGTTCACCGGACGCGCCGTTCGGCGAACTGATCGACGCCCTGGCCGAGCATCCCGACACCGACGTCCAGTTGGTGCCGGTCAGCGTGTTCTGGGGCCGCGCCCCGGGCAAGACCTTCGGCTTCTGGAAGCTGCTCGCCGCCGACAGCTGGCAGCTTACCGGTCGCTTGCGCCGGGCACTGTCGATGCTGGTCAACGCACGCAACGTCGAACTCTACTGGGGCGAGCCACTGTCACTGCGCGAGCTGCTCGACGAACGCCCCGCCGCGCTGACCCGGCGCAAGGTCTCGCGGGTCCTGCGTGTGCACTTCCGGCGCGTGCGCACGCGGGTGCTGGGGCCCGATCTGTCGCATCGACGCACGCTGATCGCAGGGCTGATCGCCGATCGCGAGATCCAGCGGGTGATCGACGAGACGGCCACCGCCCAGGGGCTGTCGCATGCGCGGGTCGAGCGCCGCGCACGTCGCTACGCCCGCGAGATCGCCTCCAATACCAGCTATCCGGTGCTGCGCTTCCTCGATCAGTTGCTGCACCGGCTGTGGAACCGGCTCTATGCCGGGGTGCGGATCAACGGGCTGGAACAGGTCAAGCGCCTGGCCGGCGACCACACCCTGGTCTATGTGCCCTGCCATCGCAGCCATATCGACTACCTGCTGCTCTCCTACGTGCTCTACCGCGAGGGGCTGATGCCACCGCACATCGCCGCCGGACGCAATCTCGACATGCCGGTGGTCGGCGCGCTGCTGCGCCGCGGTGGAGCCTTCTTCCTGCGTCGCAGCTTCAAGGACAACCGGCTCTACGGGGCAGTCTTCAACGAATACCTGCACCGTCTGCTGGCGCGCGGCCATCCGGTGGAGTACTTCATCGAGGGCGGGCGCTCGCGCAGCGGCCGCCTGCTGGCGCCGCGTCCCGGCATGCTGGCGATGACCCTGCGCTCCTACCTGCGCGGCACCCAGCGCGGCGTGGCCTTCGTGCCGGTCTACATCGGCTACGAGAAGGTGCTGGAAAGCGCCAGCTATCTGCGCGAGCTGCGCGGCGGGCGCAAGAAGAAGGAGTCGCCGCTGGACCTGTTCCGGGTGCTCGGCCAGCTGCGCCAGCCCTTCGGCCGGGTCCAGGTCAACGTCGGCGAGCCTCTCGAGCTCGACGACTTCCTCGACGCTGCCGCGCCCCACTGGCGCGACAGCCGCCACGAGACACGCCCCGCCTGGCTGAGCCGTACGGTGCCGTTGCTGGGTCGCGAGCTGGGCCAGCGGATCAACGCCGCCGCGGCGCTGAACCCGGTCAACCTCACCGCCCTGGTGCTGCTGGCGACGCCGCACCGGGCCATCGAGGCCGACCTGCTCGAGCACCAGATGACGTTGCTGGTGGCGTTGCAGCGCAGCCAGCCGGGCGGCAGCCGGGTGAGCCTGCCCGAGGGCTCGCCGCGGGAGTGGCTGGCCGAAGCGCAATGGCTGGGCTTCGTCGAGCGCCGGTCGCAGGCGCTGGGCGAGCTGGTACTCATCGACGGCGAACGCGCCACCCTGCTCACCTGGTATCGCAACAACGTCCAGCACCTGTTCGCACTGCCCGCGCTGGTCGCCTTCGCCTTTCGCAACAACGCCCAGAATGACCTGGAGACCCTGGATCAGCGCCTCGCCCCGGCCTGGCCGCTGATCGCCCAGGAGCAGTACGTTCGCCTGCCGGGCGCGGACTTTCGCCAGGCCCTGCAGGCCACGCTGGCGACCCTGGTCGATCACGGCCTGCTCGAGCGCACCGCGCAGGGCTGGCAGCGCCCGCCGGGGCACAGCCTCGCCAACCAGCAACTGCAATTGCTGGGCCGTCTGGTCCAGCCCACTCTGGAGCGCGGCTACCTGCTGCTGGCCGCGCTCTTGCGCCAGCCCAGCGCGAGCCTGACCCGCGACGCCCTCGAGGAGCGCAGCCGCCAGCTCGCCGAACGCCTGACCCTGCTCTCGGGGCTCAACGCCCCGGAATTCTTCGACCGGCGCCTGTTCAGCTCGCTGCTCGACAGCCTGGAAGCCGAAGGCTGGGTCTGGGAAAGCGACGGCCGGCTGGCCTTCGACGACCTGCTCGGCGAGGCCCTCAAGCGCAGCCGCAGCCTGTTCGACCCGGAACTGCGCCACCGCCTGCTGCAGATCGCCCGCCCCGCCGGGCCGGCGGCGAGCGATGATGAGGCACCGAGCCGCGCCGCGGCACATCAGGCAACGGACTAAGCGCGCAGGGAGCGATGCACGTACAGATCGTAGCGACTGGTCTTGGCCTCGAGGCTGTGGGCCGGACGCGGTCCGTCGATCGGAGGGGCCTTGCGCGGGCGCTTGACCGCCACGCGGTGGGTGGCGACGTCGAGCGCCGCCTCGAGCAGCCGCGGGGCATCGTCGTCGTCGCCGGCCAGCTCGCGGAACACGCGCATCTCCTTCTTGACCAGCGCCGACTTGTCACGATGCGGGAACATCGGGTCGAGATGGATCACCTGGGCGGGAAAGTCGGCCGCCGCGACCGTCGCCGCCAGGGCCTCGGCGGCATCCGCGCGACGCAGCCGCAGGCGCGCGGCGATCGGCGCCACCTCGGCGTCACGACCGGCGCGAAGCAGGGCGTCCTCGAGCAGCGCGGCGATCGCCGTCACCCGCTCGAGCATCAGCACCTCGGCGCCCAGCGTGGCGAGCACGAAGGCATCGCGCCCCAGCCCGGCGGTGGCGTCGACGACATGCGGCGTGACACCCTTGACCAGCCCGCAGGCCCGGGCCACCAACTGCCCGCGCCCACCGCCGAAGCGCCGCCGGTGGCCCGCCTTGCCGGCGACGAAGTCCGCCAGCAACGGCTTGCCGTAACGTTGCGGATCGCCGGCGATCGCCAGACCGTCGGGCGTTTCGACCAGCGCCAGCCCCGTGGCGGGGGGCGTCGCCGACCAGCGCAAGCCCAGCCGCTCGGCGAGCTCGCGCAGCCCCTCGCCCACCGCCACCGGCATCGTCACGCCGCCCATAGCCCGAGCAGCACGACGCCCAGCACCAGACGGTAGACGACGAACGGCCACATGCCGATGCGATCCAGCGCCGCCAGGAACAGCTTGATGCACACCAGGGCGGCGACGAACGACAGCCCGGCGCCGATCAGCACGTCGTGGATCGCGGCGTCACTGCCGGTCTCGGCCAGCTCGAGGCCCTTGAGCGCCCCCGCGGCGACGATCAGCGGAATCGACAGCAGAAACGAGAAACGCGCCGAACTCTGACGGTCGAAGCCCAGCAGCAGCGCCGCGGTGATGGTGATCCCCGAGCGCGACGTGCCGGGAATCAGTGCCAGCACCTGGAACAGCCCGACGATCAGCGCCGCCCTGAAGGTCAGACTCGCCAGGTCGCGGCTACGGCTGCCGCGGGCGTCCGCCCACCACAGCAGCAGGCCGAACAGCAGCGTCGCCAGGGCGATCACCAGCGACGAGCGCAGCGAGGTCTCGATCAGATCGCTGAACAGGCCGCCGGCGATCACCGCGGGGAGAGTGGCCAGGATCACCATCCAGCCCAGCCGGCTCTCCGGGGTCTGGCGCGAGACCAGCGAGCCCGCCCCGGCGAACTGGCCGAACCAGCCACCCAGAATCGCCACCACCTCGTGGCGAAAGGCCAGCAGCACCGCCAGCAGCGTGCCGACGTGCACGGAGACATCGAAGGCCAGCCCCTGGTCGGGCCAGCCGAGCACCTGCGAGGGCAGGATCAGATGCGCCGAGGAGGAGATCGGCAGAAATTCGGTGAGCCCCTGAATCAGCGACAGCGAGACCAGTTGAAACCAATCCATCGGAGTCTTCCTTGTACAAGGGAAACACTACATAAATGGCTGCGCGGGCCAATCACGTCGTTGTGCGGTGCGCGGAATCCTCACCTATACCCCATAGGCTCCGGTTCCTGTGCGCCGTACGCCTCGTGCTTGACACCGCTCGCCGATTTATTCAGCACTTCCCAAGCGGCCGGAGCGGCCGCCATGACGGGAACGGAGTGCGTCGCAGGACGCGCCCGGGCTGGCGTTCAGGACGACGCGGGCTTCTTCCAGGCGACCTGATTGCGCAGATAGACCGGCACGGCCTCGTGGGGGGCCTGCCCCTCCCCGCGCGCCAGGGCATCGGCGGCGAGGCGCACCATCGCCTCGGCACTCGGCTGGGCGTCGGGCAGACGCTGGCTGAGCGCATCCTTGACCCACACCGGCATCGCCTCCCACAGCGTCCAGCCGGAACCCACGCCGCACCAGTCGGCGTCGCGAAGCGTCTCGGGCAAGGCCAGGCGTTCGGGCGGCAGCACCGCCTCGTCGAGCAGCGGCGTCACCGCGCCGTCCCGGCAATGGTAGGCGGCGACGTAGATCTCGTTCATCCGCGCATCGAGCGCGGCGATCACGTAACGCACATGCAGCTCGCGGTGGGCGGCCAGCGCCAGCGCCTCGAGGGTCGACACGCCGATCAGCGGGCGGTCGAGACCGAAGGCAAGCCCCTGGGCGACCCCGGCGGCGATGCGCAGGCCGGTGAACGAGCCGGGCCCGCGGCCATAGGCCAGCGCGTCGAGATCGGCGATGGCGAGCCCGGCCTCGGCGAGCACCTCGTCGATCATCGGCATCAGGCGGCGGGTGTGTTCGCGCGGGGCCAGGGCGAAGCGCGACAGCACCTCGCCGTCGCGCCACAGGGCACAGGAACAGGCGGTCGAGGAGGCATCCAGGGCCAGCAGTGTCGACATGGGATTCGCAGCGTCGTGAATGGCGCGGGCATTATACGACCGGGGCGGCCCCGGCAAAAGCCGCGCCCGACGCCGCCACCCAACGCAACAGCCCGGCGACAGGCGCCGGGCTGCGGGTCGGGCTCGCGGACCTGGGTTCAGCCTTCCAGGGCCTTGACCACCTGGTTGCGGATATCGTCGACCGTGCCGATCCCCTCGACGCGATGGTAGGCGGGAGCATTGACGGGATCCTGCTCGGCCCACTGGCGGTAGTAGTCGACCAGCGGCTCGGTCTGCTCGTGGTAGACCGACAGCCGGTTGCGCACGGTGGTCTCGCGATCGTCGTCACGCTGGATCAGCGCCTCGCCGGTGACGTCGTCCTTGCCCTCTTCCCGGGGCGGGTTGTATTCGACGTGATAGACGCGACCGGAGTCGGGATGCACGCGGCGGCCGGCCAGACGCTTGACGATCTCCTCGTCGTCGACGGCGATCTCGAGGACGTGGTCGAGCTTGACGCCGGCGTCCTTCATGGCATCGGCCTGCGGAATGGTGCGCGGGAAACCGTCGAACAGGAAGCCGTTGGCGCAGTCGGGCTGGCTGATGCGCTCCTTGACCAGGGCGATGATGATGTCGTCGGACACCAAGCCGCCACTGGTCATGATCTCCTTGACCTTGAGGCCCAGGTCACTGCCTTCCTTGACGGCGGCACGCAGCATGTCGCCGGTGGAAATCTGCGGAATGCCGTACCGTTCGCAGATGAACTGGGCCTGCGTGCCCTTGCCGGCACCGGGGGCGCCCAAGAGGATCAAACGCATCTGTGCTGCTCCTTGAAGCTGTGGCGAGTCAATTGTTATTGACGTTGCAGTCGTGGGTGTCGGAGGCGGCGCCGTCCGTGACGATTCGAAAGATCAGAGACGATACCGGGGGCGCCGGGGCCAGACAAGCCGACGAACGGTGATGCGCGTCATGATGTCGCATCCCGACTACGGGCCCACTGTAAGGAAGCGTAGAAGTCGCCGCGGCGCTTGCCCAGCCGGCCCGTCAACGCGGCCCCACCGGGCGCGTCAGACCAGACGCTGCCAGATCATCACGCCCCAGGTCAGCCCGGCCATGATCAGCGACAGCATCACCGCCGCCGAGCCGATGTCCTTGGCGCGGCCCGAGAGCACGTGATGCTCGGGGCCGATGCGATCGACCACGGTCTCGACGGCGCTGTTGAGCAGCTCCACCACCAGCACCAGGACACAGCTGCCCACCAGCAGCAGCCATTCCACCGGCGTACGGGCGATCCACCAGGCCAGCGGCACCAGCAGCACGCACAGCAGCAATTCCTGGCGGAACGCCGACTCGTGGCGGAAGGCCGCCTTGAAGCCCTTGAGGGAATATCGGGTCGAATGGATCAGGTGTCGCCAGCCGGTCTCGCTCGGTTTCATGCCGCTGCCTCGTCGCCTACGCCGCCCGCGCCGCGCAGACGATGGCGGGCCGGTCGAATCAAGGGGCCGATGGTAGCAGAGGCCCGGGGGCAGGCAAGACTCCCACGATTGCCCGACCACGGCGGGCGGACTAGTCTGGGGTGATCGCGACCGACCTGATTACCTGCTGGAGGGACCCATGCCCCGCGTGCTGATGCTCAAGGACGAAGATCCTCGCGCCCGGGTCGAGACCATCGACGACGAGCGCCTGCCCGAGCGCGCCGTGACCGTCGACATCGACTATTCGGACCTCAACTACAAGGACGCCCTGGCGGTCACCGGCAAGGGCAAGATCGTCCGCGAATACCCCTTCGTGCCGGGCATCGACTTCGCCGGCACGGTGCGCGACAGCGAGAGCGACCGCTACGCGCCGGGCGACAGGGTGATTCTCACCGGCTGGGGCGTCGGCGAGCGCTACTGGGGCGGTTTCGCCGAGCGCATGCGCGTCGATGCCGACTGGCTGGTGCCCTGCCCCGAGGACCTGACCACCCGCGAGGCGATGCTCTTCGGCACCGCCGGGCTGTCCGCCATGCTCGCCATCCTGCGCCTCGAGGAAGCCGGCCTGGAGCGCGGCGCGCGCGTGCTGGTCACCGGCGCCACCGGCGGCGTGGGCAGTTGGGCGGTACAGATGCTCGCCCATTACCACTACGAGGTGTACGCGGTCACCGGCAAGCCCGACCAGGATCAGTGGCTCAAGGAACTCGGCGCCACCGAGGTGCTCGACCGCGTCGAGTTCAAGGGCGAGCCGCGCCCGCTCGAGAAGGCCCGCTGGGCGGGCGCCATCGACACCGTCGGCGACAACCCCCTGGCCAACGTGATCGCCCAGATGGAAGAGCACGGCCGGGTCGCCGCGGTCGGCCTGGCCGGCGGCAGCGATCTGCCCACCTCGGTGATGCCGTTCATCCTCCGCGGCGTCTCGCTGCTGGGCGTCGAGAGCGCCCGAACCCCGCTCGCCAAGCGCCGCGAGGTGTGGCAGCGCATCGCCGAGCTGCCGGCGGCGATGCGCGAGTCCATGCACGTCGAGGAGATCGGCATGGAGCTGATCGCCGAGCGCGCCGAGGCGATGATCAACGCCGACATTCATGGGCGGCTGCTGGTCGACCCGCACATCGACTGAGCCGCCTGGAAGCGTCCTGCCTTTTTCCCCTCCGAGGGCACGGCGTCGAGGCAGGCCGAAGGAGGTCCTGCGCCAGGGATGGCGCAGGTAGCGCCCAGGGAAGGGTTCAAGGCGCCTCCGGCAGGCCTGCCTCGCGTCGCCCCCACCCACGAACGGCAGTTGGGGCGTTGCACGCTTTGCGCTAGAATCTCTGCCTTCGTCACGCCCCAACGGTTGCCGTCGAGCCTGCCCATGCCCCACCGCATCGCCATCAACGGTTACGGCCGCATCGGCCAGTGCGTATTGCGCGCGCTCGTCGAACGGCCCGAACTCGACCTCGAGGTGGTGGCGATCAACGAGCTCTCGGACCTGGCGACGGTCGCCTACCTGACACGTTACGACACCACCCACGGCCGCTTTCCCGGCCGCGTCGAGACCGCCGGCGAGCGACTGGTGGTCGATGGCCGGCCGATCGCCCTGCTGTGCGAGCCCGAGCCCGCCGACCTGCCCTGGTCGGAACTCGGCATCGACCTGGTGCTGGAGTGTTCGGGCAGCTTCAAGGACCGCACCACCGCCGAGCGCCACCTCGCCGCCGGCGCTCGGCGCCTGCTGTTCTCGCAGCCCGCCGAGTCCGATGTCGACCTGACCGTGGTCGGCGGCATCAACGAGGCCGCCCTCGACCCGGCGATGCGCATCGTCTCGGCCGCCTCCTGCACCACCAACTGCCTGATCCCGATTCTCACCGTGCTCGACGAGGCACTGGGCATCGAGCACGGCGTCACCACCACCATCCACTCGGCGATGAACGACCAGCCGGTGATCGACGCCTATCACAAGTCCGACCTGCGCCTGACCCGCTCGGCGATGCAGTCGATCATTCCGGTGGATACCGGGCTGGCGCGCGGCATCGAGCGGCTGATGCCGCATCTCGCCGGGCGTTTCGAATGCCTGCACGTGCGGGTGCCAACGATCAACGTCTCGGCGATGGACATGGCGATCTCGGTGCGCCATGCCACCCGGGCCGCCGAGGTCAACGCCCTGCTCGCCGAGGCCAGCCGCACGCGCCTGGCCGGTCGGCTCGGCTACACTGAGGAGCCCATGGCCTCGGTCGACTTCAACCACGATCCGCGCTCGGGTATCGTGGACGCCACCCAGACCCGGGTCGCCGGTGGCCACCTGATCAAGATGCTCAGCTGGTTCGACAACGAATGGGGCTTCGCCAATCGCATGCTCGACGTCGCCGCGCGCCTGGCCGAATTCGACGCGCGGCGCTGAACGCCGTGCCCGTTCGCCGGCCGCGCCACGCTCGGCGGACGCTGAACGTTCCAGATTCACCCAGTTCGGGAATGACCAAGAAAGGGGACTCGCCACATGAACGTGCGCAAGATGACCGACCTCGCTCTCGCCGGCAAGCGAGTGCTGATCCGTGAAGACCTCAACGTGCCGGTCAAGCAGGGCAGCGTCACCTCGGACGCGCGCATCCGCGCCTGCCTGCCGACCATCAAGGCCGCCCGCGACGCCGGCGCCAAGGTGATGCTGATGAGCCACCTGGGCCGCCCCACCGAGGGCGAGCCCGCCGAGGAGTTCTCGCTGGCCCCGGTCGCCGCTCACCTCGGTCAGTTGCTCGGCCAGCCGGTGCGCCTGGTCACCGACTACCTGGACGGCCCGTTCGACATCGCCGACGGCGAAGTGGTGCTGCTCGAGAACGTGCGCTTCAACAGCGGCGAGAAGAAGGACGACGAAGCGCTGTCGCGGGCCTACGCCAGCCTGTGCGACGTCTACGTCATGGACGCCTTCGGCACCGCCCACCGCGCCCAGGCCTCGACCCACGGCGTGGCCCGCTTCGCCCCGGCCGCCTGTGCCGGCCCGCTGCTCGCCCAGGAGCTCGAGGCGCTGGAAAAGGCCCTGGCGACGCCCGCTCGGCCCATGGTGGCGATCGTCGGCGGCTCCAAGGTCTCGACCAAGCTCGAGGTGCTCAACGCCCTCTCCGAGAAGTGCGACCAGCTGATCGTCGGCGGCGGCATCGCCAACACCTTCATCGCCGCGGCCGGTTACAACGTCGGCAAGTCGCTGCACGAGGCCGACCTGATCGACCAGGCCAAGGCACTGATGGCCAGGGTCGAGATCCCCCTGCCCACCGACGTGGTGGTCGCCACCGAGTTCTCGGAGTCCGCCGAGGCCGTGGTCCGCCCGGTCGACCAGGTGGGCGACGACGAGATGATCCTCGACATCGGCCCCGAGACCGCCTCGCGCTTCGGCGGCCTGCTCGAGAGCGCCGGCACCATCCTCTGGAACGGCCCCGTCGGCGTGTTCGAGATCGACCAGTTCGGCATGGGCACCGAAGCGCTGTCGAGGGCCATCGCCGAGAGCAACGGCTTCTCCATCGCCGGCGGCGGCGACACCCTGGCGGCCATCGACAAGTACGGCATCGAGGACCAGGTCTCGTACATCTCCACCGGCGGCGGCGCCTTCCTCGAGTACGTTGAGGGCAAGCCGCTGCCCGCGGTGACCGCGCTCGAGGCCGCGGCCGGCTAGCGCAAATCCTCACCATCACCATCTCCGGGGCGGCCCAACGGCCGCCCTTCGACCGTCAGCAAGGAAATTCACCGCCCATGGCCCTGATCAGCCTGCGCCAGCTCCTCGACCACGCCGCCGAACACGATTACGGCGTGCCGGCCTTCAACGTCAATAATCTGGAACAGATGCGCGCCATCATGGAAGCCGCCGACCGCACCGATTCGCCGGTGATCGTGCAGGCCTCCGCCGGCGCCCGCAAGTACGCCGGGGCGCCCTTCCTGCGCCACCTGATCCTGGCCGCGGTCGAGGAGTTCCCGCACATTCCGGTGGTCATGCACCAGGACCACGGCACCAGCCCCGCGGTGTGCCAGCGCTCGATCCAGTTGGGCTTTTCCTCGGTGATGATGGACGGCTCGCTGGGCGAGGACGGCAAGACGCCGACCGACTACGCCTACAACGTCGACGTCACCCGGCGCACCGTCGAGATGGCCCACGCCTGCGGCGTCTCCGTCGAGGGCGAGCTGGGCTGCCTGGGCAGCCTGGAAACCGGCCAGGCCGGCGAGGAGGACGGCATCGGCGCCGAGGGAACGCTCTCCCGTGAGCAACTGCTCACCGACCCGGAAGAGGCCGCCGCCTTCGTCGCGGCCACTCACGTCGACGCCCTGGCGATCGCCATCGGCACCAGCCACGGCGCCTACAAGTTCACCCGGCCGCCCACCGGCGACACCCTGTCGATCGCGCGCATCCGCCAGATCCACGAGCGCATCCCCAACACCCACCTGGTGATGCACGGCTCCAGCTCGGTGCCCCAGGAGTGGCTGGCGATCATCAACGAGTTCGGCGGCGCCATCCCCGAGACCTACGGCGTGCCGGTCGCGGAGATCGTCGAGGGCATCCGCCACGGCGTGCGCAAGGTCAACATCGATACCGACCTGCGCCTGGCCTCCACCGGGGCCGTGCGGCGCTTTCTGGCCAACAATCCGGCCGAATTCGACCCGCGCAAGTTCCTCAAGGAAACCGTCACCGCCATGCGCGACGTGTGCATCGACCGCTTCGAGGCCTTCGGCACCGCCGGCAACGCCAGCCGGATCAAGCCGATCGGCCTGGAGGCGATGTTCGAGCGCTACGCGCGCGGCGAACTCGACCCTGGGGTCCACTGAGCCGACGCCCTGCTAACCGCCACAGGTCCCCCGGCCGCTGCGGCACTCAGGTACGATCCGCCGCGGCCGGGTCCCGGCGGGCGCCGTCGATATCCGCGTCATCGAGAGCCCTCATGCACAACCTGACCATCCCCGCCCTCACCATCCTGCTCGCCGCCGCCCTGATATTCGGCGGTCAGGCCCTCACCGAGAGCCACCTCGACGAGCGCATCGCACAGGCCATCGCCACGCGACTCGACACCCGCGGCGAGGTCGAAGTGACCGACATGCGCGAGGTCAACAACGGCTACGGCATCTGCGGGCACTACCGGCGGGGCTCGGGGGCCAAGACGCCGTTCTTCTTCAACAAGGTCAACGAGCACCTGGCGCTGGACGGCGACTCGAACCGCTATCGGGTCAATTGTCTCGATCCGTGATGCGCCGGATGCCCTGTGCCGTTCGTGAACCGGCGGGCCACGCGCCCGCCCCGTGGTCAGGGAAGACTCGATGATGGACCCTCGCCAACGACAACTCGCCAGCCTGATCGTCGTCGTCACCGGCGCCCTGTGGGGCCTCTATTGGCTGCCGGTACGGCGCCTGGCCGAGGCGCTGCCCGGCGCCTGGGGCTCGCTGGCCATCGTCGCGACCGCGGCGCTGCTGCTCGCGCCGTTCGCCCTGCGCCAGCGGCGACGTCTGGCCGCCACACGACCGCTGACCCTGATGGCCATCGCCCTGGGCGGCGCGGCCTTCGTCATGTACTCGATCGGCCTGGTCTACGGCCGGGTGGCGATCGTCATCCTGCTGTTCTACCTGACCCCGGTATGGAGCACGCTCATCGGCCGTTTCTGGCTGCGCTGGCCGACGCCCCGACTGCGCTATCTGGCGATCGGCGTGGGCCTCGGCGGGCTGCTGCTGGTGCTGGGCGCCGATGGCGGTGTGCCGCTGCCGCGCAGCCTCGGCGACTGGCTGGGGCTCGCCTCGGGCCTGTTGTGGGCCCTGTCGTCGACATTGATCCGCACCCGCAGCGACAGCCCCGGCCCGGTCGAGGGCAACTTCGTCTTCGTGCTCGGCGCGGTGATCGCCGCCGCCGTGCTCGCCCCGCTGCTCGCCCCCTGGCCGGACCTGCCCCCGCCGGGGGCCTGGCCGGACGTGGCGGGCTGGACGCTGGCCGCCGCGGCACTCTGGTGGGCGCTGTCGCTGGCCGCGCTGCTGTGGGCGACGTCGCGCCTGGAGCCCGCCCGCCTGGGCATTCTGCTGATGAGCGAGGTGCTGGTGGGGGTGGTCTCGGCGGCGCTGTTCGTCGGCGAAGCGCTGGGCCTGCGGGAAGGCCTCGGCGGGCTGCTGGTGATCATGGCGGCGATGCTGGAGCTGTGGCCGGTCCGGCGCCCCGCTCGCCACTGAGCCGGCGGCACGTCACGGTCGCACTCGTCGCGACAAATCAGACGTAGCGTGCCCGGAACTGCCACTCGCCGGGCGCCACGTCGTTGCGGATCGCCGCCACCACCGCCGGGTCGAGGCGCGGATCGTCCAGCGCATAGAGGCCGCATCCCGCCAGCGCCTGGCGCACCCCGAGCGCCCCGCCGAGGCGCTCGTAGACCACCCGCACGCCGCAGGGCATGCGCTCGCTGCTGTCCGCCACCCCGAGCTTGAGACCGGAGAGCCGGAAGACCTGACTCTTGAAGCTGGGAAACAGGATCGTCTGGGTGATCTCGTGGCCGTTGAGCGACTCGTGGTCGACCAGGAACAGACGATCGCTCAGCAGCATGGCCACGCCCCGGTAGCGGTTGTGGAAGACCCGCCCGCCGCCCGTCGGCATGCGCTCGGTGCGCTGATAGACCACATCGTCGCCGTGGCGCTCGAGGCACACCAGGGTACACAGCACCTGTCCGGGCCGCGACATCGCCAGGTAGTACTCGTGGTAGCAGCCCAGATAGCGCGACATCCCCTGGCGTCCCGCCTCCAGCAGCGCCGCCGGCATGCCCGGGGAGGCATCCGGCCGCTCGGGTGCCGACCGGCTCTGCAGGCCGGGGCGCAGGCGGACCAGCGGCTGGAACTCGGCGTGGGGCAGCAGAATCTCGTGGACCTCGACACCGAAGAAGTCGCATATCCGACGCATGGTATGACCGGCGGGCCGATAGCGCCCGCTGAGGTAGCGATTGAACTGCGCGCGATTGATCTCGAGCCGCCGACACACCTCGGCAATCGAGCGGTAGTAGCTGCACAGCAGCCGCAGGTTGGCCGCGAAATCGTCATGCATGGGCAGTGCTCAATGGAGACTGGTGCACTCTGGTGCACAGAGTGCGCAAGAGAATGCGCCAGGCTGCAACGGGGCGTCAAATTCCAGCCCGCTCGTGGAGTGCTTAAATCGGGCCGACACATCGACACGGTCCACAACAACACAAGAGTGGAGACAACGCATGCTGGATTTCCTCAACGACCTGCTGTGGGGCAAGGTCCTGCTGGTGCTGCTGATCGCCGTGGGCATCGGCTTCACCCTCGCCTCGCGCTTCGTGCAGTTTCGCTACTTCGCCCAGATGTTTCGCATCCTCGGCGCCAGCCAGGCCTTCCGCCGCGACAAGCACGGCCATCTGAGCTCCTTCCAGGCGCTGGTGCTGTCGGTGGCCGGGCGGGTCGGCGGCGGCAACATCGCCGGCGTCGCGGTGGCGATCACCCTGGGCGGGCCGGGGGCGGTGTTCTGGATGTGGGTGGTCGGCCTGATGGGCATGGCCACCAGCTTTCTGGAGTGCACCCTGGCCCAGACCTACAAGGAAGCCGAGGCCGACGGCACCTACCGCGGCGGCCCGGCCTACTACATCTCGCGCGGGCTGGGGCGGCGCTGGCACTGGCTGGCGCTGGTCTATTCGGTGCTGCTGCTGGCGACCTTCGGTTTCGCCTTCACCGCGCTGCAGTCCTACGCCGTGGCGACCTCGTTCGGCGACGCCTTCGGCGTGCCGGTGCTCTACAGCGGCCTGGGCCTGGCCATGCTCGTGGGCCTGATCATCTTCGGCGGCATCAAGCGCATCGCGCGCATCTCCGAGGTGCTGGTGCCGTTCATGGCCGGCGGCTACCTGCTGATCGCGCTGCTGGTGCTGGGCCTCAACATCGAGAAGATCCCCGACGTGGTCGTGCTGATCGTGAAGAGCGCCTTCGGCCTCGAACCGGCGATCGGCGGCGGCATCGGCGCGGCGATCATGATGGGCGTCAAGCGCGGCCTGTTCTCCAACGAAGCCGGCCTGGGCAGCGCCCCCAACGTGGCCGCCGTGGCCTATGTGCCGCACCCGGCCAACCAGGGCATCGTGCAGGCGTTCTCGGTGTTCATCGACACCGTGGTCATCTGCTCGGCCACCGCGTTCATGATCCTGCTCAGCGGCGTCTACGACCCGGCCTCGGCCAGCGACGTGGCGGGCATTGCGCTGACCCAGGCATCGATGGCCGACCATGTCGGCGAGTGGGGGCGCACCTTCGTCAGCCTGGCGCTGCTGCTGTTCGCCTTCAGCACCATCCTCTACAACTACTATCTGGGCGAGAACAGCCTCAACTACTTCAGCCGCGACAACCAGACCCTGTTCAACGCCTTCCGCGTGGCCATCGTGCTGCTGGTGTGCTGGGGCGCGACCACCGATCTGGGCACGGTCTTCGGCTTCGCCGACGTCACCATGGGTCTGCTGGCGGTCGCCAACCTGGTCGCGCTGATCCTGCTGTTCAAGCCGGGCCTGCGCATCCTGCGCGATTTCGACGACCAGCAGCGCCAGGGCATCGAACGCCCGATCTTCAACGCCAAGGACCATCCGGAACTGGACCTGGACCCGCAGGCGTGGGAGCTGGAGCCGGAAGATCTCGAACGCGCCCACCGCACCCTGGGCAATACCCCGACCACCGCCCGCGACTGAGCTCCCTCGATCACGGCCCCGCCTGCGCGGGGCCCTTTCACCGCACGCTACACCAGCTTGCCGGGATTCATGATGCCCAACGGATCGAGTGCCGCCTTGAGACTGCGCATCACCGCCCAGCCCTCGCCATGCTCGGCCTCCATATAGGCGCGTTTGCCGCTGCCGATGCCATGTTCGCCGGTACAGGTGCCGCCGGCGGCGAGCGCGCGTTCGATCAGACGCCGGTTGAAGGCCGC
Organism: Modicisalibacter sp. MOD 31.J; assembly: GCF_020147985.1. Lineage (NCBI taxonomy): Bacteria > Pseudomonadati > Pseudomonadota > Gammaproteobacteria > Oceanospirillales > Halomonadaceae > Modicisalibacter > Modicisalibacter sp. MOD 31.J. The sequence goes on from NZ_JAGXFF010000005.1 coordinate 264,833, forward strand.
CAGCGTCTCGAGTTCTTCGGGACTCTCGCGATCCACCGCCACCACCAGATGGAAGTTGCCGTCACCGACATGGCCGAGCAGCGGCGCAATCAGGCCGCTGGCGGCCACGTCTGCCTGGGTCGCTTCGATACAGGCGGCAAGCTCGGAGATCGGCACGCAGATATCGGTGGCCAGGAACTCCGCCCCCGGGCGCAGCGCCTTGGCCGCATAGGCCGCGTCGTGGCGTGCCTGCCATAGCGCGCTGCGCTCCTCCTCTTTGGTCGCCCAGACGAAATCGCTGCCGCCGAACTCCTGGCACAACGCCGCCATGTTCTCCGCCTGCTCCTTCACGCCGGCATGGGTCCCGTGGAATTCGAGGAACAGGGTCGGTTTCTCGGCGTAGTCGAGGTGCGAGAAGCGGTTGACCGCACGCATGGCGAGCGCGTCCATCAGTTCGATGCGTGCCATGGGGATGCCGTACTGGATCGAGGCGATCACGGTATCGACCGCCCCGGTGACATTCTCGAACGCCACGGTGGCGCTGGAGACCGCCTCCGGCAGGCCGTGCAGCCTGACGGTCAGCTCGGTGATGATGCCGAGCGTGCCTTCGGCACCGATCATCAGATGGGTCAGGTCGTAGCCGGCCGCGGACTTGCGCGCCCGGCTGCCGGTCTTGACGATGCGCCCGTCCGGCATCACCACCGTCATCGCCAGCACGTTCTCGCGGATGGTGCCGTAGCGCACGGTGTTGGTGCCGCTGGCGCGGGTCGAGGCCATGCCGCCCATGCTGGCATCCGCGCCGGGGTCGACGGAGAAGAACAGGCCACTGGCGCGCAGGTGCGTGTTGAGCTGGGTTCGGGTCACGCCGGGCTGGACGGTGGCGTCCATGTCTTCGGGGCGCACGGCGAGAATCGCATTCATCGCCGAGAGATCAATGCACAGCCCGCCGTGCTCGGCGATCACCTGGCCTTCGATCGAGGTGCCGACCCCGTAGGGAATCACCGGTACCCGGTGGCGGGCGCAGGCAGTGACCACCGCGGCCACCTCTTCGGTGGAGTGAGGGAAACAGACCGCATCCGGCGCACCCGGGTGATGCCAGGATTCGTCATGACCATGCTGATCGCGGACGCCGCGGGCGGTGGTGATCCGCTCGCCGAGTCGCGGCGCGAGCTCGTCGATCAGCGCCTCGAGCGCGGCCTTTGAGGGCCGCGGTGGCAGGGAAGGTGAGGGAGAAACGGTGGCGTGAGTCATGGCGAAACCTCGTGAGTGCCTCGGTGTCGTGGCGACGATGAGCAGGCTATCGGTCGTTCCTTAGCATACCCAAACGCGGGCCGTGATGGGCAATCGCCGGGCGCCCCTGGCGACGCTTCGTGTCTCGGGTCACTGCGATGAAATCGCCGATCAGGACGATCGCGCCGCCCCGGGTGAGCGCTACCGGTTCGCCTGCTAAACTCTGCGACCCGTCCCCGCCACCGGAGCCGCCATGTCCGCCGCTGCGCTGCGCTCGTCGCGCCGTCACCTCGTCTGCCTGACCGGCATCGTCGCCGTGGGCGCCTTCCTGCTGCTGGCACCCGGCGCCCCCACGGTGGCCCGGGCGGCCAGCGTCGTCGTGCTGTCGATCGCCCTGTGGGCGACCGGCTGGCTGCCCCAGTGGCTGACCGCGCTGGTGTTCTTCACCCTGTGCACCGTGGCCGACGTGGCGCCGCCGGACACGGTGTTCGCCGGTTTTGCCTCGGCAGCGACCTGGCTGGTGTTCGCCGGTCTGGTGATCGGCGCGGCGATTCAGTACACCGGCCTCGGCGAGAACGTCGCCAGCCGCGTGGGCGCCTGGCTGACCGGCTCCTATCGCGGTGCCATGGCCGGGGTGATCGCCCTGGGGGTGGCGATGGCCTTCGTCATGCCCTCGGCGATGGGGCGCATCGTGCTGCTGGCGCCGCTGCTGGTCACCCTGGCCGACCACCTCGGCTACGCGAAGGGACGCGCGGGGCACACCGGGCTGATCCTCGGCGGCATGCTGAGCACCGTGCTGCCCACCTACGCGATCCTGCCGGCCAACGTGCCCAACAACGTGCTGATGGGCGCGGCCGAAGCGGTGCTCGGTGAGCCGCCCACCTACAGCGCCTATCTGCTGCTGCACTTCCCGGTGCTCGGCATCATCAAGGCGCTGACCCTGTTCGGGGTGATGCTCAAGCTCTACCCCGACCGCGACCCGCAGCCCGGCGATCTTGCCGGCAGCGCGTCACTCAGTGCGCCACAGCGGCGGCTCGCCCTGGTGCTGTGTCTGGCGGTGGCCTTGTGGGTCAGCGATGCCTGGCACGGCATCTCGCCGGCCTGGATCGGCATGCTGGCGGCACTGGTCTGCCTGTTTCCCGGTAGCGGCCTGATGACGGACAAGCCGCTCAAGTCGCTCAACGTCGAGTCGCTGTTCTACGTCGCCGGGATCGTCAGCCTCGGCGCCCTGGCCAACCGTAGCGGCCTGGGCGATCGCCTCGCCCACTATCTGCTCGATGCCCTGCCGCTGGGCGAGGCCGGCGACGCCGTCACCTTCGGCCTGCTGAGCGCCCTGTCGATGGCACTCGGCACCGTGGTCACCCTGCCCGGCATCCCCGCCATCCTCACGCCCCTGGCGCCGCAGATCGCCTCGATCACCGGCTGGTCCCCGGAAGCGGTGACCATGACCCAGGTGGTGGGCTTCTCGACGGTGATACTGCCCTATCAGGCACCACCGCTGGTGGTGGGCCTGCTGAGCGCCGGGCTGCGCCTGCGCGACTCGATGCGGGTGCTGCTGATCATGGCGGTGCTCAGCGTGCTGATCCAGTGGCCGCTGGATTACCTGTGGTGGCAGTGGCTGGGCTGGATCTGACGCCTAGGCTTTGTCCGAAAAGTCGGATTTGCTAATGTGCCCCATGCTGCAACTGCATAGGTGACCCATGGCAGGACGCTACGAGATCTCCGACCACGGCTGGGCCCTCATCGAAGACATCGTCTCGCCGCCGCAGAGGTCAGGCCGTCCCCGTCGCGATGACCGCCAGGTATTGAACGGCATCTTCTGGATCCTCTGCTCGGGTGCCAAGTGGCGCGATCTGCCAGAGCGCTACGGCCCTTGGAAGACCGTTTATGACCGTTTCCGTCAGTGGCGCGATGATGGCACCTTCGAGGCCATTCTGGCGCGCCTCCAACTTCGCCTGCGAGAGGATGGTCTGATGGACCTGGACACCTGGATGATCGATTCGACATCGATCCGCGCCACTCGGGCCGCCTCAGGAGGCGGCAAAAAGGGGGACAGGTAGAGCCCGTAGACCATGCCCTGGGACGGAGTCGGGGCGGTCTGACGACCAAGATCCATATGCTCTGTGACCGGCATGGTTGGCCGCTGGCCTTCACGCTGTCGCCGGGGCAGGATTCGGATACACGGCACTTCATTCCCACCCTGGAGGATGTGCAACTGCCTGGAACCAAAGGCAGACCTCGCAAGCGTTGCCGTTTCATCGTGGCGGACAAGGGCTACGATAGCGAACCGCTTCGCCGCTACTGCGACCGGCATCGCATGAAGCCGATCATTGCCCGGCGCAAGATGAAGCGAAAACCGCGCCCCGGCGCTCCAAGGGGCTTTGACAAGCCCCGGTATCGAGAGCGAAACATCATTGAGCGCTGCTTCGGTTGGATCAAAGAGCTACGCCGGGTTTGCACCCGTTACGACAAATTGGCCAGCAGCTTCCGGGCGATAGTATGCCTGGCCTGCATAGACCGTTGTTTGCGTGCAGACTTTTCAGACAGAACCTAGCCCGGCGTTTTCACCCACCGCCGGGCTGCGCATCGAACGACCGTCAGCCCAGCGGGCGCCGGTCATAATCGAGCCGGCGCTGACGACGCTCGCGGCGCCGCCGGGCGCGATGCATCGCCTCGCTGCCGGCGCGCCGCCCTACCACGCGGGCCACGCCGACCATCACCCCGGAGGCCGCGCCCCATACCAGGGCATCGCGCCAGCGGACATCACGATCGTAGGGGTCGATCGGTGGCTTGCCGACCTTGCGTTCATAAGCCTTGCGCGCACCGTTGCGCACCGCGATGCCGCTGGCGATCGCGGCACCGGCACTGATCAGCGACCAGAGTGTGGTTTCCCTCATGCTGCCTCCTCTTCTTCCGTGATGATCGATCCGCGCCGGGGCCGGACGGCATCCCGCGCGTGACGCGCCTTGCTGGATTCAGACTAGCCCAGCCCGGCGTCAGGGGCCGGAAACGCGACGCCACGCGACTGACATGACGTCGGACTATGCTGCGCCGCAACATTCGGCGTAGAATGCCACTATCCAATGGGCGCGGTCGCTTCGCAAAGCGGCCGCTGACTTCCAGATCAGCACGGTAAACGAACATGCGTCAAACTCCCGCACTGCCCCCGCTGCTTCCGATGACGCCGACCGCGGCCCTCGAGGCCTGGAAGGTCGGCCTGATGGCCTACGAACTGTGGACGACGTCGCTGACGACGATCGCCATGCGCCACAACCTCTGGTACACCAAGTCGCCCACCAGTCGCTCGATGATGCGCGAGAACCAGCGCATGGTCACCGAGAAGCTCGATGCCAGCCTGGAGGTCGCCGCCGAGTGGCAGAAGGCCATGCTGAACATGGCCAGCGGGCGGTTCTCGCCGTGGTGGGAGACCGGCCATCGCACCCTGACGCCCCTGCACCGCCGCACCACCGCCAACTCGCGCCGCCTCTCGTCGCGCCGGAGCTCTCGCCGCGGTTGAACCGGCGATCAGGGTGACGCTGCCTGTTTCGCGTTGTCGAGGAGACGACTGCCGTCGTAGGCGATGCACCGCCCGTAACGCTCCCAGGATGGCTCGTGGTTGGGGCTGTCGCGGAAGGTGTCGCCGCGCGAGATGTTGGGCGGCGATTCACGGTTCAGGCAATTCGCCGCATCGTCCACCGCGACCTGATAGCCGAAGCGGTTGTTCACGAAGCGGTTATGGTGAAAGACGTTGTCACGGCTGAAGCTGTCGTCCCAGCACTGCACCGGGTCGCGCTCGCGAATCGAGCAGGTCAGGAACACCCCGGCCTGGCGATTGTCGCTGATCGCGTTGTTGCTGAAGGTATTGTGCTCGGCATCCGCCAGGTAGATCCCGTGCGTGCCGTTGTCGGTGATGACGTTGTCGCGCACCTCGCTGTCCTGGAGGTATTCGACGGTGATCCCCGCCGCGACGTTGTGCTCGATGGTATTGCCGACGATCGTCGTGGGCCCGGCGCGATTGAGTGAAATGCCGTCCCACTGGGCATCGCTGACGTAATTGTCGGCGATCGTCACGTCCCGGCTGTGGTGCTCGGTGAGCAGGCAGGCGCTGCGACAGTGCCGCACGTCCAGATTGCGCAGGGTGATCTGCTCGCCACGCCGCACCACCAGGCCGCTGTTGCTGAGATAGGGCAGATCGGGACGGAACTCGCTGCCGCCGGCACCCCCGCCACGAATCGCCAGATCGGTCACCGTGACCTGACGAATCGGCCGCTGCGGCACCTGGTGGCGGGCATCACCCAGGACCAGTACCGGGCTGGACGTGCCATCGGCCAGCTGCAGCACCGTGGCCTCGCGCCCCTGGCCGCGCAGGGTCAGATCATCGCGCTCCAGCGTGAGCATGTCCTGGAGGACGAACGTGCCCTCGCCGAGACACACCGTCTGATGCTTGCCGTTGTCGGGCAGGCCGTCGACGACGAGACGCAGATTCTCGCCCGGCCGCACCAGCCGATCGCAGTCGCTGCCGGGAGCGGCCGACGCCGACCCGGCACCCAGCCAGAGCAGGGCCAGCCCGGCCATCACGCTCACCACGGGGTTCATCACTTTCCACACTTGCATCGGGATCTCCCTGTCGCCGAATGATCGCGGTGTCGCCGTACTTTGCCGCAAACGCGCGCTCGTCGCCATCGCCGTACCCCCTTGAAGGGGCTTGCGTTCATCATCACTGTCCTACACTGAGACGCGTGAAAGGACGCCCCAGCAACATCGCCAAGGAGGAATCGATGAGCCGTCAAACGCTGACCGCGGTCAACCCCGCCACCGACGAAGTCATCGGCGAGCACGCGATGCTCGATGCCCAGGGCATTCGCGACAAGCTCGACGCCACGCGCCGCGGCTACGACGAACTGCGCCGCCTGACCGTCGCCGAGCGCGCCAAGAAACTGCACGCCGTCGCCGATCTGATCGAAGAGCGTCAGGCCGACATCGGTGAAGTGATCTGCCGCGAGATGGGCAAGAAGTTCGGCGGCGTGATCGCCGAAACACGGATCTCGGCGGCGATCGTGCGCTTCTACGCCGATCACGCCGAAGAGTTCATGGCGCCCAAGCCCAAGCAGATCCCCGGCGCCCAGAAGGCCGAGGTGGTGCGCGATCCGATGGGCGCGGTGCTGGGCATCATGCCCTGGAACTACCCGCTCTATCAGGTGGTGCGTTTCGCCGCGCCCAACCTCGCCGGCGGCAACGCCTGCCTGCTCAAGCACGCCTCCAACGTTCCCGGCAGTGCCAAGCTGATCACCCAGCTGTTCCACGACGCCGGCTTCGACGAGGGCACCTTCACCTGGCTGCCGGTCTCCTCCAGCGAGATCGAGGGCATCCTGCGCGACCCGATCGTCTGCGGGGTCACGCTCACCGGCAGCGAGGAAGCCGGCCGTGCCGTCGCCAAGCAGGCCGGCGAACTGGTCAAGCCCAGCGTGCTCGAACTCGGTGGTATCGATCCGCTGATCGTGCTCGACGATGCCGACGTCGACAAGGCGGTGGAGATCGCCATCGAAGGCCGCTTCGACAACACCGGCCAGAGCTGCGCGGCCTCCAAGCGGCTGATCGTCGTCGAGTCGATGGTCGAGCGCTTCACCGAGCGCCTGGTCGATCAGGTCCAGAAACTGCGCATCGGCAACCCCCTCGACGAGGACACCGACATCGGCCCGATGTCGCGCAAGGACCTGCGCGACGACCTCCACGATCAGGTCAAGCGCGCGGTACAGAATGGCGCCCAGATCGAGACCGGCGGCCAGATCCTCGACCGGCCCGGCGCCTGGTACGCGCCCACCGTGCTGACCAACGTCGCCCCGGGCAATCCGGCCTTCGACGAGGAGCTGTTCGGCCCGGTGGCCTCGGTGATCACCGCCGACAACGCCGAGCATGCCATCGAACTGGCCAACCGCAGCCCCTACGGCCTGGGCGGCACCGTGGTCGGCCAGGACGTCAAGCGCGCCGAACAGGTCGCCCGGCGCCTCGATGTCGGCATGAGCTTCGTCAACCGCCCCACCACGCCGTTCGCCGAGCTGCCCTTCGGCGGCGTCAAGCTCAGTGGCTACGGCCGCGAGCAGAGCGAGTACGGCTTCGGCGAGTTCCTCAACGTGCGCACCGTGTTCGTCGCTGAGTGAGCCCGCTTCATGTACGGCCTCGCCGACGCGGGGCCGTCTTCGTCAGCTATCAGGAGTCACCATGGAATACCGCAACCTCGGCCAATCCGGCCTGCGCGTTTCACCGCTGACGCTGGGCACCATGACCTTCGGCGGCGTCGGCAAGATGGCCAGCGTCGGCGATACCGGTCTCGGCGACGCCCGCCGCCAGATCGACATGGCCATCGAGCGCGGCGTCAACTTCTTCGACACCGCCAACATGTACTCCGAGGGGCGTTCGGAGGAAATTCTCGGCGAGGCGATCAAGGACAAGCGCGACGCCCTGCTGATCGCCAGCAAGGTGCGCTTCCCGATGGGCGACGGCCCCAACGACGACGGCCTGTCGCGCTATCACATCCTGCGCGAGTGCGAGGCCAGCCTGAAGCGGCTGCAGACCGATCGGCTCGATCTCTACCTGATGCACCAGTGGGACGGCCTGACGCCGCTGGAGGAAACGCTGTCGACCATGGATCAGCTGGTCCGCGACGGCAAGATCCGCTACTACGGCGTCTCCAACTGGTCGGCCTGGCACGTCATGAAGGCGCTCAAGATCTGCGAACGCCACAACCTGATCAAGCCGGTCTGCCAGCAGATCCACTACACCGCCCAGGCCCGCGATGCCGAGTTCGAGCTGATGCCCGCCGCCGCCGACCAGGGGCTGGGCACCATGGTCTGGAGCCCGCTGGCCGGCGGCCTGCTCTCCGGCAAGTACCGGCGCGGCCAGCAGAATCCGGACGGCACCCGCTTCAGCCAGGGCTGGACCGAGCCGCCGATCCACGACGAGGAACGGCTCTTCGACCTGATCGAGACCCTGGTCGAGATCGGCGACGGCCATGGCGTCTCCGCCGCCCAGGTGGCACTGGCCTGGACGCTGACCCGCCCCGGGGTGACCACCGCGGTGATCGGTGCCCGCAAGGAGGACCAGCTCAAGGACAACCTCGCCGGCGCCGAGCTCACCCTCAAGCCCGACGAGATCGCCGCCATCGAGCGGGTCAGCCGCCCGGCGCTGCTCTACCCCTACTGGCACCAGCACAACACCGCGGCCAACCGCTTCGGCCCCGCCGACCGGGTGCTCCACGACAACCACTCGGCGGAGTAGTCCAGCCCCCGATTCCCGGGCGACTAGGTGTCGTGTGCCCGCCACGGCGCCAAGTCGCCCAGTGCGTCGATCATCGGGGCCAGATCGTCGCACGAGGCCGGGGCCCGGGGCTGATGGTCGATGCGTCTCACCGGCCGGTCGGCGAAGGTCTCGTCGAGCCGTTCGATCCAGGGTCGCTGCTCGTCGCGCCAGTTGGCCAGCCAGTCGCCGTCGACGTGCGCCGGCAGACACTTGTTGATCGCCAGCGCCCCGACATGCAGGCCGTGCGCCTCGAGCAACTCGCGGGTACGGACGGTTTCCAGGGTCGGCAGACGTTCGGGGTTGGCGACCAGCACCACCGCCGAGTGCGCGGCGCAGGTCAGGTGCTCGCGGGCCGCGGCCAGACGTCCTCGACGCCGCATCAGTGCCTCCTGGATCGGGTCGTCGACCACCTCGCCATCGCCCAGCCATGCCTTGTAGTCACTGCGCACCTTGCGACGCCGCTGCATCAGGCCATCCACCCAGGCGCCCATGATCTCGGGCAGGGCGAGCAGACGCACGGTGTGCCCCCCGGGCGCGGTATCGAAGACCAGACGGTCGTAGTCCCGGCCGGCCTCCAGCAGCAACCCCACCAGGGCATCGAACAACGCCGCCTCCTCGGTGCCCGGCGCATGTCGCGCCAGATCCAGCTGACGGAACACCGTCGAACTGCGCTCACCGCTGACCAGTGGCCGTAATGTGGCCTTGACCTCATCGAGATAACGTCGCGTCTCGCGCTCGGGATCGAGCTCGACGACGTCGAGATCGGGGCGCAGGCGTGCCGGTGTCGGCCCCGGCGCTCGACCGAACAGGTCGGCGAGATTGTGCGCGGGATCGGTCGAGACCAGCAGGGTCCGCTGACCGGCCGCCGCGCAGCTCAGTGCATAGGCGGCCGCACAACTGGTCTTGCCGACGCCGCCCTTGCCGCCGAAGAACAGGCTCCTGGCCATGAAAGGTCCTCGTCGCAACCGTGAGGGTCAGCAGCAGCGAAAGCCGTCCAGGGGCGAACGCGGCATGCCCTGGCGCTGGTGCCATTCGTGGAAGCGCTCGAGCATGTAGGGATAGAGCTCGAGCGTCATGTCGCCGACGGGGTTGGGAATCCCCATCATGTCGCAGAAGCACAGCAACATGAACAGATCCTCCTCGTCCTGAAGCTCGCGGGCGATCTCGCGGCGGTGCTGGAGGCTCAGCACCGCATCGTAGCCCGCGATGGCACGGCGCAGCCGGTCCCGCCAGCTGGCGGGTGCGGTGTCGTCGGACTCAGCGCGACTCATCGCTCATCGCCTCCAGGCGCGCGCCGGCATCCTGGCGGAAGCTGCGCGACGCTTCCAGCAGGATCCACAGCGTGAAGACCATGATCAGGCTGCCGAAGGTGAACAACAGCCAATTGCGGTCGGCATCGCCGATACCGGACCAGGTGAAGATCACCTGTTGCCCCATCGCCCACAGGGTCATGACCAGCAGGAACAGCATCGGCGCCAGGGTGAAGACCACCGGCCGCCCCTGCCGCTTGAGCCACACCGAGACCAGCATCAGCGTGATGCCCGCCAGCAGTTGGTTGCTGGTACCGAACAGCGGCCACAGCAGGTAACCGCCGGAACCGAAGCCGTTGGGCCCCTCGGGCAGGATCACCAGCGCGGCGCTGGAGACGACGGCGATGCTGGTCGCCACGTGCTTGCGCGCCAGTATCGGCATGCCGTACTCGGTGCCCAGTTCGGCAATGATGTAACGCATCAGGCGGACCGCGGTATCCAGCGTGGTCGCCGCGAAGCTAACCACGATGACCGCGACCAGCGTCGAGCCCATTTGGGTGGGGATGCCCAGGTTGCCCGCCAGTTGCCCGGCGCCCTTGACGAACGATCCCAGGCCGCTGGAACCGGCGGCCGAGAAGCTGGAATAGGTGGCGGTGAAGTCGGCGCTGCTGGCGAACAGCGTACCCACGGCGATGACCGCCACCATGGCCAGCATGCCCTCGCCGATCGCGCCGCCGTAGCCGATCAGACGGGCATCGGTTTCCTTGTCGAGCTGCTTGGAGGTGGTGCCGGAGCCCACGAGACCGTGGAAACCGGAGATCGCCCCGCAGGCGATGGTGATGAACAGCAACGGATACCAGCTGATGTCGGCCTCGCCGTTGACGGCCGGCGCGGTCATCGCCGGCGCCCCGAACAGCAGGCCGAGATAGAGCAGCGCCAGGCCGACGACGAGCTGGTGGGAGTTGATGTAGTCACGCGGCTGAAGCAGCTTCCAGACCGGCAGGGTCGAGGCGACGTAGACGTAGACCATCAGCACCACGATCCATACCAAAAATGCCATCGAGGTACCGTTGAAGCCGCCGATCACCGACGCATCCGCGCCACCGAACCAGTCGACCAGATCGATCTGCAGCATGGGAATCTCGCTGGCCAGCAGCGCCGCGCCGTACATCACGGCAAGCGCCACCACGGATGGCAGCAGCATCGAGCCCGAATGCCGGTAGACCCGATAGCCGATCCATACCGCCAGCGGTATCTGGATGAACACCGACAGCACGCTAGACGGGAAGGTGATGAATAGCTTGGCGATGACCCACGCAAAGACCGCGTTGATCATCAGCACCAGGATCAGAATGATGAACAGAAACAACAGCTTCGCCCGCTGGCCGATGAGCCTGTTGGCCAGCGTGCCGATGGAGTGCCCCTTGTGGCGACTCGACAGCACGACCGCACCGAAGTCATGCACGCCGGCGGCGAAGACCGTGCCCAGCACCACCCACAAGATCGCCGGCAGCCACCCCCAGTAGATCGCGATGGCGGGACCGACGATCGGCGCGGCCCCCGCCACCGAGGTGAAATGGTGCCCCCAGAGTATCCACTTGTTGGTGGGCACGTAGTCGACCCCATCGCGATAGGTATGCGCGGGGGTACGGAAATCGGCATCGAGGCGATAGATGCGCTCGGCGATGAACTTCGAATAGAAGCGATAGCCCATCGTGAAGCACACGGCACCGAACAGGGCGATCCAGATGGCGTTCATGGCGATCCTCGTGGCTGGTGGCTGATCGGGCGGCAGGCCGATGGCGGTGCGTGGTCGATGACAAACAGCTGCCGGTCGTCGGAAAAATGATTAGCACCCTAGCAAACCTCCCGTCGTCTTGCCGTTAGACGATCGGTGCAGCCACCGGATTGGTTCGATTCACGAACAGCCGCGACCGTTTGGCTTGGCCACCCACTCGGTATTCGCGCCATGCTCCGACCAATGTCCATGACGCTGCGGATTGCCCGGCACTCGGGCTTCACCTACGATGGGAACGGTTCCATTTTCGCAAAGCATCGTCACGTTCCATGCCGGGCGATGCGACAACAGGCGATGCCTCATGCCAGCCACCAGCCGTTCCACCATCCTCGAGGTCGCCCGCGACGCCGGCGTCTCCAAGACCAGCGTGTCGCGCTACCTGGGCGGCGAACGCCATCGCCTGTCGGCGACGCTACAACGCCGCATCGCCGCCTCGATCACCCGCCTGGGATATCGCCCCAACCAGATGGCGCGAGGGCTCAAGGGCGGGCGCTCGCGTCTGCTGGGCATGGTCGTCGCCGACATCCGCAACCCGTTCACCGTCGATGTCCTGCACGGCGTCGAGCAGGCCTGCCGCGAGCAGGGCTTCTCGCTGCTGGTCTGCAATACCGACAACGATCCCGCCCAGGAGCGCGAGCATCTGGCGCTGCTGGCCGCCTATCGCGTCGAGGGGCTGGTGGTCAACGCCGCCGGCCGCCCCAGCGCCGAGCTGCGCACGCTCGCCGGCCAGGGCACCCCGGTGGTGCTGCTCGACCGGACGCTGGCCGATTTCGAGGCCGACGTGGTGGGGCTCGACAACGGCCGTGCCGTGGATACCGCACTCGACCATTTGCTCGCCCAGGGCTACACGCGACTGCTCTATCTCGGCGAACCGCCCGAGGCGGCGAGCTCGCGCCAGCGTCGCCGAGAGCGCTTCCGGCAACGCCTCGCCGCCGGCGGCTTCACCGGCGACGTCATCGAGCTCGCCATGCCGCCCCAGGACCCGAGCCTGGCACGAGCCCTGGCCGCCTGGCTCGCCGAGGCGCCGGACGACGCCAACGCCCTGCTCTGCGCCAACGGCAACGTCACCCTGGCGGTGGCCCACGCCCTGCGCGAACTGGACGTCACCCTCGGCGAGGTCGGCCTGCTGGGCATCGACGAGCTGGACTGGTGTGCGCTGGCCGGCCCCGGCATCACCACCCTGGCCCAGCCCACCGAGGCCATCGGCCGGGCCGCGGTGGCCAGCCTGATGCGGCGACTCGATGCCGATACCGCCGCCACGCCGCCGCGGCGCACCGACTACATGGGCCGGCTGATCCAGCGCGGCTCCACGCAGCGTCAGGGTGGTGTCTTGCCACCCAATAACCGCCATGAACCGACGCGCCCCGACCCAGGAGACCTTGCATGACTCGTTTGACCGCTCCCGAGATTCTCACCTTCGGCGAGGCGATGACGCTGTTCGTCGCCGAGACGCCGGGCGAACTGGCCGATGCCGACCGCTTCCAGCGCGGCATCGCCGGCGCCGATACCAATGTCGCCATCGGCCTCGCGCGGCTGGGCTTTCACGTCGGCTGGTTGAGCCGGGTCGGCGATGACAACTTCGGTACCTATATCCGCCGGACCCTGGAAGCCGAAGGCCTGGATTGCCGCCACCTGACGCGCGACCCCGACCACGCCACCGGGCTGGTCTTCAAGGCCCGCGTCGAGGACGGCTCCGACCCCCACGTCGAGTACGTGCGCCGCGGCAGCGCCGCCAGCTTCCTCTCGCCCGCGGACGCCCATGGGGTGGACTTTGCCGCCGCTCGCCACCTGCACGCCACCGGCATCCCGCCGGCGCTGTCCGCCACGGCGCGTGAACTCTCCTTTCACATGCTCGATCAGGCCCGCGCGGCCGGAGCCGGCATCTCGTTCGACCCCAACCTGCGGCCCAGCCTGTGGAAGAGCGACGCCGAGATGTGCGCCACGCTCAACGACCTGGCGGGCCGCGCCGACTGGGTGCTGCCCGGCCTCGCCGAGGGGCGCCGGCTGACCGGCCTCGAGAGCGCCCACGACATCGCCGGTTTCTACCTCGACCGCGGCGCCAGGGCGGTGATCATCAAGCTGGGGCCCGAGGGCGGCTATTACCGCAGCCACGACGAGGCCTTCACGGTGGCAGGCTTTCCGGTCGCCGAGGTCGTCGACACCGTGGGCGCCGGCGACGGCTTCGCGGTGGGCGTGGTCAGCGCCCTGCTCGACGGCCTCTCGCCGCGCGCCGCGGTGCGTCGCGGCAACCTGATCGGCGCCCAGGCGGTCCAGGTGCGCGGCGACATGGAGGGGCTGCCCCATCGCACGCGACTCGCCACGCTCGAGGCCGACCTGCCACCGTCGAGCTGATCCCCCTTCACCCCCAACGCCAACGCCAACGGAGCGAGCATGCAAAAACGCATCACCGCCTTTCGCCGCCTCGGGCAGCATCACCTGGAACAGCTCAGCGAGCATTTCCACGTCGACTACTTCCCCGAGCTCGACTCGGCCGACGACCCGGCCTTCCGCGAAGCCCTGCGCGAGGCCCACGGCCTGATCGGCGCCAGCCTGCGCATCACCCCCGAGCTGCTCGACGACGCACCGAACCTGGAAGCCATCGCCAGCATCTCGGTGGGCGTCGACAACTACCCGATCGACGAGCTGACCCGCCGCGACATCCTGCTCTGCAACACGCCCGACGTGCTCACCGAGACCACCGCCGACACCGGGTTCGCGCTGATCATGGCCAGCGCCCGACGCGTCGTCGAGCTGGCCGACTTCGTCAGGCGCGGCGACTGGACGGAGAGCGTCGGCCCGGCGCAGTTCGGCAGCGACGTCCACGGCAAGACGCTGGGCATGGTCGGCTTCGGGCGCATCGGCGCCGCGGTGGCTCGCCGCGGCGCACTGGGTTTCGGCATGAAGGTGCTGTATTCCAATGCCTCGCCCAAGCCGGACCTGGAGCGCGAACTGGGGGCGCAGCGCCGCGAACTCGACGAACTGCTCGCCGAGGCCGATTTCGTCTGCGTCACCGTGCCGCTGACCGCCGAAACCACTCACCTGTTCGGCGCCGAGCAGTTCGCCCGCATGAAGTCGAGCGCGATCTTCGTCAACATCGCCCGCGGCCAGGTGGTCGACGAGCCGGCCCTGATCGACGCCCTCGAGACCGGCGAGATCCGCGCCGCGGGGCTGGACGTCTTCGCGAAGGAACCGCTGCCGGCCGACTCGCCGCTACCGCGCATGGCCAACGTGGTCGCACTGCCGCACATCGGCTCGGCGACCGTGGAAACCCGCGACGCCATGGCGCAGCGCGCGGTCGACAACATCATCCGGGCACTGTCCGGCGAACGTCCGATCAGCCTGGTCAACGACGAAGCCTGGACCCGCCGTCAGGGGTGAAGGCCCATCCGAGGGCCGCCGGGCATTTCGCTGCGTTCCAGCCGACAGGCCCGCAAAAAAACCCGTCGAACGCTATCGCGCCCGGCGGGTTTTTCGTATGTTGGAAGCCAGCAGCACGATAAGACCAAGAAAAGCGGTCAACGCTTTCACGCACCCATACGCAGGGCCTGCCATGAGCAGACGACGAGGCGACGCCAAGCCGGGAAAGGGGTATGGCGCTCACGCCGGACGATGGGCCGAGTTCCTTCAGGCCCAGCATACGTCCGAGTATCGCGCCGCCAAGGCCGAGGACTTTACTACCTTCACCGTCCTGTCACTGGTGATCACGGCAGCGTTCGTGCTGTTCAGCAGCCTCTGGGACCATGCCATCGACGCCACCCATGCGCCGCAGGTGATCGGCCTGCGCTTACTGCTGGGTGCCTCAGTGTTGCTATGGGCCCTGATCATCAGACATCGTGCCCACGGCTGGCCGGCACGCCTGGCCACCATCGCGGTGCCACTGCTGGTCGAGGCCGGCTTCATCACTATCCTGGCGCGACTCGATGGCGGCAATGCCTACGGCATCGGCGGCTTTCTCTACTTCTTCATCTTCGTGCCGTTCCTGCTGCTCGTGCAGTCGCTGCGCCTGTCGGTCCTGGTCCTGACGGCCATCACCAGCTTCCCGCTGGTGGCGCCCCTGCTGGGGATATCGGCCGATCTCGACCATGGGATCTACCTGGCCTACATGCTGATCAGTTTCCCCCCGGTGGTGGCATTGCGCCTGTTCTGCGAATACCTCTACTGGAACCTCTACCGCTACCGGTGCCAGATCGAGCAGCAGGCGCTGACCGACGGCATGACCCACCTGGCCAACCGCCGTCACTTCCTCGGCGAGGGCATGCGCCTGCTGGCCCATCAGCGCCGCCAGCAACGCCCGGCGAGCCTGCTGTTCATCGACATCGACCACTTCAAGGCGATCAACGACACCTACGGCCATCGCATCGGCGATATCGCCATCGATCACATGGCCGAACAGCTGCGCCGCCAGGCCCGTGAAGGCGACCTGATCGCCCGCTACGGCGGCGAGGAATTCCTGATGCTTTTGCCCGACACCGACCCGGAGCAGGCCGAGCAGATCGCCGAGCGCATTCGCCAGGGCGTGGTGGCCACCTCGCTGGCCGTTGCAGATGGCGGCGTCCCCGCTCTCGCTCTGACCATCAGCATCGGCGTGGCCGGGTACGACCCCCGCAGCGAGGTACCACCGGATATCGATGTCCTGATCCATGACGCCGACCAGGCCGTCTATGCCGCCAAGCGCCGTGGCCGCAATCGCGTCGCCCGCGCATGACCCGGCGGTGTCGAGCACCGTGCCTTGCCCGCCCGCCGCTTGACGCGATCGTTGTCGCAGCCCCGAGTCCCGGGTGGCTCTGCCACTAATGGGTAATTGGTGAGCGTGCCAGCCTCTTCTACGATTTGGATCAATCCAAAAACATCAGGACCCGACTTCTCCATGACCCGGCAGCCCCGCCACTCGACCTCACCGCCCCGTCAGGGCAGCGTCACGCTGCAGGACATCGCCGCGCATGCCGGCGTGTCGCGTTCGACGGTCTCGCTGGTGCTGCGCGAGAGCCCGCTGGTCGCCGAACGCACCCGCGAACGGGTACGCGCCTCGATCAAGACGCTGGGCTATGTCTACAACCGGGGCGCGGCGGCACTGCGCAGCAGCCGTACCCAGACCCTCGGCGTGGTGGTCTACGATATCGCCAATCCTTTTTTTGGCGCCATGGTCGCCGGTATCGACGCCGCGCTGAACCGCGAGAACTACGTGTCCTTCCTGGCCAACAGCGAGGATTCGTCGACCCGTCAGCAGCGCTTTCTCGAACGCATGCGCGAACACCGCGTCGACGGCCTGCTGCTTTGCCCGGCCGAGGGCACCGATCCCGGCCTGATCGACACCCTGCAACGCTGGAACATGCCCTGCGTGCAGGTCCTGCGTCACATCGGCGAGCCGCCGTTCGACTACGCCGGCACCGACTTCGAACAGGGCGTGCGCCTGGCGGTGGACCATCTCGCCGCGATGGGGCACACCCGGATCGCCTTCATCGGCGGCGAGGCCGAGCATTCGGCGACCCGGGCCCGCTGGCAGGGCTACTTCGCCGCCATGGCCGATCACGGCCTGACACGGACCCGCTGCCTGCGCACCGGGCTCACACGACGTGCCGGCTTCGCCGCGATCCAGGCGCTGATGGCCGAGCCCCAGCCGCCCAGCGCGGTGATCTGTCACAACGACATGATGGCCTTCGGCGCCATGCTGGGTCTCAAGCGCCTGGGGCTCGTTCCCGGCGTCGACTGCGCGGTGATCGGCACCGACGATGTCGAGGAAGCCGCGCTCAGCGACCCGGCACTGACCAGCGTCGCCACCCATCCCTTCGCGATCGGCGAGGAGGCCGCCCGTCTGGCCCTGCGCCGCATCGCCGACCCCGACGGGGCGCGGGAGCAAGTCGTGCTCACGCCCCAGCTCCGCGTGCGCGAATCCTGTGGCGCCGAGACGCGCTACCCCGCGCCGTATCACGCCCGCTCGCTAACCCCCTGACCTGCCGCTGGCTGCAGGCAACAACAAGAGGTACCCCGACATGACTCACGAATGGATCGATCCAAAAAGCGCCACCAGGCTGGCCCGAGGCCTGCTCGCCGGGACTACCCTCGCACTGGCTCTGGGCCTGTCGAGCGCCGCCCAGGCCATCGACCTGCGCTTCGGCCACGGCGGCACCGAGGACACCGCCTATCAACTGGGCGCCGAGAAGTTCAAGGAGCTCGTCGCCGAGCAGAGCGACGGCGACATCGGTGTGACCATTCTGGGCAACTCGGTGCTCGGCCACGAGACCGAGATGTTCGAACAGCAGATGGCCGGCGCGCTGGACCTGTCGATCATCAATCCCGGCCTGATCACCGACTTCTCGCATACCGCCAACGTCTTCTCGATCCCCTTCATGTATCGCGATGTCGAGCACTGGCAGGCGGTGCTCGACGGCCCGGTGGGTCGCGAGATCGCCGACCGGATCGAGGACGAGACCGGCGTCAAGGTGCTGGCCTTCTTCGGTGGCGGCAAGCGCCAGATCGTCAGCACCCGACCGCTCGAGAGCCTCGACGACCTGGAGGGCATGAAGCTGCGCACCAACCCCACCAAGCCGCTGATCGCCGCCTGGAAGGCGCTGGGCACCGAGCCCACGGTGATGGCCTGGAAGGAGATCTACACCGGCCTGCAACTGGGCGCCATCGACGGCCTGCTCAACGAGGCCGAATGGATCGAGCGCATGGGCTTTCATGAGGTCGCGCCGAACATCGGGCTGTCCGAGCACGACATCACCGTGCGCCTGCTGACCCTGTCGCAGATGACCTGGGATCGGCTCGACGACGACCAGCGCCGAGCGGTGATGGCGGCGGCCCAGGAAGCCGCGAGCTACGCCCGCGACGTCCAGCTCGAGCAGGATGCCGAGGCACTCCAGACCCTGCAGGAGGAGGGCGCCACGCTCTACCCGATGGATCGCGCGCGCATGAAGGAGATCGTCGCCGAGCCGCTCGACGAGGTCATCGACGAGATGGGCCTGACCGAGCTGCACGACAAGATCGTCAACGTCGGCAAGTCCTGATCCGCATCCGGGGCGTGCCAACGCCCCGTTCCTCCGCCATCTCGAGGACGACGCCATGACTTTCCTGCTGACCGGGCTGTCCCGACTCAATCGTGCTCTGGAACGTCTGCTTCACTGGGTGCTGCTGGCGCTGTTGATGGGCTTCATCGCGCTGATCGTCTACCAGATCGTCAGCCGCAACCTGCCGCTGCTGCCGCGCCTGTACTGGACCGAGGAATTCAGCCGCTTCGCCTTCCAGTGGATGGTCATGCTGGGCACCGCGATCGGCGTCTATCATGCCGACCACTTCGTGCTCGAGGCGTTTCCGCGGGGCACCCGGGCCGACCGCGCCACACGGCTGATCCGCGACCTGGCCTGCCTCGCCGTGGGGGTGATCTTCATCGCCTACGGCAAGGACTTCGCGCTCTCCGGCCTGCGCCGTCACGCCACCGCCTCGCAGTTGCCGATGATCTATGTCTATTCGGTCTTCACCGCCTGCGGGGTGTTCGTCACGCTCTACGCCCTCGAACGCCTGCTGCACACCGCGCTCTTCGGCCTCGACGCCATGGAGCGCGCCCTCGACACTCCCAACGAGCTGGACGAGATCGCCGACACGGACGACGCCCAGCTCGCCGCGATCGAACGAGGAGACGCATCATGATGCCGATGGACTGGGTCTTCCTGCTGCCCTGGCTGCTGTTCGCCCTGCTCGCGGTGTTGATCGTCGCCGGGGTGCCCATCGCCATGTCGCTGGTGCTCACCGCCTTCGGCGTGATCCTGCTCGACCCGCGGCTAACCGTCTGGGTGATGTTCCAGCGCATGTACAACGGCATGGACTCCTTCGTGCTGCTCGCCGTGCCGCTGTTCCTGCTCGCCGGCAACCTGATGAACGCGGCGCGCATCACCGACCGTCTGATCGCCCTGTGCATGCATCTGGTGGGCCACGTCAAGGGTGCCCTGGCTCATGTCAACGTGCTGGTGAGCATGCTGTTCGCCGGCGTCTCGGGCTCCTCCACCGCCGACAGCGCCGGGGTCGGCACGGTGCTGATCCCGGCCATGAAGCGCGAGGGCTACCCGGTGCGCTTCGCGGTGGCGGTGACCGCCGCCTCCTCGGTGATGGGCATCATCATCCCGCCGTCGATCAACATGATCGTCTGGGGCGCACTGACCAACACCTCGATCGCCGGGCTGTTCCTGGGCGGCATCCTCCCCGGGATTCTGATCGGCGTCGCTCAACTGCTGCTCAATCTGATCTACGTACGGCGCTACGACGTGCCGGTGCGCCGGCGCGCCAGCGCCCGCGAGCTGCTGCACTCGGGCCGCGACGGCCTGCTCGCCGCCGGCATCCCGATCGTGATCATCGGTGGCATCACCCTGGGGCTGGTCACGCCCACCGAGGCCGCGGTGATCGCCGTGCTCTATGCCATGGCGCTGGGGTTCTGCGTCTACCGCGAGCTCAGCGTGCGACACGTGCTCGAGGCCTCGACCGCCACCGTACGGCTGTGCTCGCTGTCGCTGTTCAGCCTGGTCGGCGCGGCGATCTTCGGTTACCTGATCAGTTTCTATCAGATCCCGCCCAAGCTGATGGCCGGCGTCAACATCACCGACCCCACCACGCTGCTGCTCATCATGGCCGCGGTGATGCTGCTGATCGGCACCTTCATGGACTCGCTACCGGCGATGGCGATCCTCGCGCCGATCTTCCAGCCGCTGGCGATGCAGGCCGGCGTGCACCCGGTGCAGTTCGGCGTGGTCGGCGTCATGGCACTGGGCCTGGGGCTGATCACGCCACCCTACGGCCTGTGCCTGATGATCTCGGCGAAGATCGGCGGCATCCCGCTTCTCAAGGCGCTGGGCACCACCCTGGTCTACCTGGCGGTAATGCTGGCGGTGATCGTGCTGCTGATCCTCTATCCGGACCTGGTCCTGGCGATACCACGCTGGCTGACCCCGGATTTCGTGTGAGGTCGCTCACGATTGCCAGGCGTTGATTTGGGCGGCCCCGGTCGCGCACCATGAGACGTAAGTCCTATTGTCAGAGCGCATCGCGCCCGGAAATCCCGGGCGACAAATCGTCACAGATGCGCTAGTGTTTAGGAAACAGTGTTCTAAAAGTGGACACATTCATCCTCAACCGCGCGCCGGCCCTGCCGATAACGGGAAGAGAGAGCCCACGCCGGGGCTGGCCGCAAGAGACACGAGATCATGCCGCAACCACTCTGCCTGCTTTTCGACTGCGATGGCACGTTGGTGGACAGCGAACCGCTACTGGCCGAGGTCATGGCCGACGCCCTGAGTCATGTCGGCCTGCCCTTCGCCGCCCGACAGTACATGGAGGAGTTCCGGGGCGTGCGCTTCATGTCGATCGTCGCCGAACTGGAACGCCGTCACGGCAGACTCGACGACACGGTCCGCGCCGCCGCGGAATCCGAGATGCGCAAGACCCTGGCGCTGCGCATGTCGCGCGAACTCAAGCCGATCCCCCATGTCCGCGAAACCCTCGACGCGCTGAGCCGTCACCCGCGCTGCGTGGCGTCCAACGGTCCCGAACAGAAGATTCGCAACGCGCTCGACAGTACCCGCCTGCGCCCCTACTTCGACGATCGCCTCTACAGCGGTTATACCCTCAACTGCTGGAAGCCCGATCCCGGATTGTTCCAGCACGCCGCCCGGGGCATGGGCTTTGCGCCGTCGCAGTGCGTGGTCATCGACGACGCCGCCGTCGGCGTGACCGCCGGCCTGCGTGCCGGCATGCAGGTGGTCCACATCAACCGCTTCCCCGAGGCCGAGGCCACGCCGAGCGGGGCCATCGCGATTCACGACATGGACGAGCTGCCGGGCGTGCTCGCCCGCCTGGCCGAGTCACGCCAGGCGCCGATGGCGATGGCCAAGTGATGTCGCGCCGGGCGCCGCACGGGTGCCTCGTCGCGTCCTGACGGCTGCGCTATCATCGGGGCTCATCCATCGTCTCGACAGGAGCCGCCGCATGGCCTCCCTTCAGGATCAGCTCCGCGGTCTCGTCTACTCCACCGAGCACGGCGAGACCTGCCCCGAGTGTCGTCAGCCCATCGCCGACTGCCGCTGCGCCGACCAGGCGGAGGCCGAGCGCATCGCCGCGCTCGACGGCATCGTGCGCATCCGCCGCGAGACCAGCGGCCGCAAGGGCAAGGGCGTGACCACCGTGACCGGCGTGCCGCTCGCCGAGGGCGAGCTGAAGACCCTGGCCAAGTCGCTCAAGAAGCGCTGCGGCACCGGCGGCGCGGTCAAGGAGGGGGTGATCGAGATTCAGGGCGATCATCGCCAGACGCTCAAGGCGGAACTCGAGGCCCAGGGGTATCGGGTCAAGCTGGCCGGCGGCTAGCCGCAGCGCTTCTCACGCTTCTCGCCCCATTGTTCACGGAGATTCTCATGCCCCGTTCGTTCGGCTCACTGGCTCGCCCTATCGGCTCGTGGCTCGTCGCCGCCATCCTGCTGCTTGCCCTGGGCGCCTGTGCCCTGACCCCCGATTTCGCCAACCTCGAAGCGCGCATCGTCAGCGACAAGCCCCTGGAGCTGCCCCGCAATGCCGAACTCACGGTCACCCTGCGCGATGCCGATGCCAACTCGGCCACGGTGGCCGAAGCCACCTACACGCGACTCGGCAGCGGACCGATCCCGGTGGTGCTGCGCTACGACGACAACGCCATCGAGGGCGGCCGGCGCTATGTGCTGACGGCGGCGATCCGCACCGATGGCCGCCTGCTCTACACCTCCCCCAAACCGGTTCCGGTACTCACCGGCGATGCCGCCTCGCAGGGCCGCGTCGAGGTCCCGGTAACGCCCGTCGCTCGGCCCTGACCATCACGAGAACCGTGCGAGGCGGGCGCGGCGCTTGCCAAACCGCCGGAAATCGAGCCAGCCTTGCAGAGAGTTCAGGGAAAAACCGTCACAGGGAGACACCCATGGAAACCCTCCGCATTCCCGGCACCGACCTCAACCCGACGCGCATCGGCCTGGGCACCTGGGCGATGGGCGGCAAGCAATGGGGCGGCACCGACGACGACCAGGCGGTTCGCACCATTCACGCCGCTCTCGACAAGGGCGTCACGCTGATCGACACCGCCCCGGCCTATGGCTTCGGCCACGCCGAGGAGGTCGTCGGCAAGGCCCTCGCCGACGGCGGGCGCCGTGACGACGTGGTGCTCGCCACCAAGGTCGCACTGGAATGGGGCGACGGCATCGAGGGCGTGGTGCGCAACGCCACGGCACGGCGCATCGAGCAGGAGGTCGAGGACTCGCTGCGCCGTCTGCGCACCGACCGCATCGATATCTACCAGGTGCACTGGCCGGATCCCAAGACGCCCATCGAAGAGACCGCCGGCGCCCTGCAGCGGCTCCACCAGGCGGGCAAGATCCGCGCCATCGGCGTCAGCAACTTCTCGTCCGAGCAGTGCCGGGCGTTTCGCGAGGTCGCGCCGCTGCACACCGTGCAGCCGCCGCTCAACCTCTTCGAACGCGAGGCCGAGGACGACATCATCCCCTACGCCGAGCGCGAGAATCTCGCCATGCTCACCTACGGCGCGCTGTGCCGGGGCCTGTTGAGCGGCAAGATGTCCCGCGACTCGCGCTTTCAGGGCGACGACCTGCGGCAGTCCGATCCCAAGTTCCAGCAGCCGCGCTTCGACCAGTACCTCGCGGCGGTCGCCGCGCTCGACGACCTGGCCCGCGCGCGCCATGACAAGCGCGTGCTCGAACTCGCCGTGCGCTGGTTGCTCGACAGTCACGCCAACGGCATTGCCCTGTGGGGCGGGCGTCGTCCCGATCAGATGGACCCGCTCGACGACATCGACGGCTGGACGCTGAGCCGGGACGACCTGGCCGAGATCGACCGTATTCTCGACGAGCATGTCACCGACCCGGTGGGCCCCGAGTTCATGGCACCGCCGAGCCGCTGAACCTGACTCACGCCACCACGAAAGGCGCCCGTGCCATTGGCACGGGCGCCTTGTGTTTCGCCTCGAGCAATCCTGCGGGCCTGTGGTTCAGAAGGTGTACTCGAGCCCCACCACGGCGACCGGGTAGAAGCCGTAGTCGTCGAGGTCGTCCTGAAGGTCGTCCTCCTCGCGCTGGACGTCGCCGGCCAGGCGCGGATCGCTCGCCGCCCCCGTGGCGTGCAGGTCGACCTCGGCGTCGGTCAGGAAGGCACCGAGCCGGCCGAACATGCCGAGGCCGGCGGCATGGCTGCCGCGCCAGCCGATGCCCAGATAGGGCTGCACGGAGTCGCCCAGGCTGGCCTTGCCCTCGAGGGTACCGACCTCGGCCGCGGTGTAGGTCCGGCCATTGAACTCGTAGCTGCCCCCCGCCTTGGGCCGCCCCACCACCTGCACGGCGATGTCCGGACGCACCGCGCCCAATGACACGAAGAAGCGCCCGGCAAACGGGAAGTAGTCCAGGGTCAGGCCGTAGACGTCGACATCGGCGTCGCCCTCGTAGTCGGCATCGTCGGTCTCATGGTCGATGCCGTCGTAGCTGAAACCGCCGTAACTGCCGGTGAGCGCGAGGTTGTCGTTGAAGCGGTAGCTAAGGCTGCCGCCGAAACCGGTGGTACCGGCCTCGGCGCCCAGCGACCAGTTGGCCGCCCCGGCGGGCAGCGAGACGCCGAGCAGGGCGACAGCGAACAGCGAGTGACGAAGGGTGAGCATGGGGATCCCCTGATTTTGTCATGGAATGAAAGTCGATCAGGGGAGATAACGGCAGGCAACGCCGAGGCTTGAGGATATTTTCACAAAAATGTCACAGATGCGCGAGCAGCTCGCCCAGTATGTCGTCCACCGGCGCGTCGACCTTCAGGGTGTAGAGGTCATCGGCGCGGGTATGCCCGCGATTGACGCAGGCGATCGGTTTGCCGGCACGCGCGGCCTGGCGGGCGAAACGAAAGCCCGAATAGACCATCAGCGACGAGCCCACCACCAGCAGGGCATCGGCGGCGTCGAGCGCGTCGAAGGCGGCATCGACCCGGTCACGGGGCACGCTGTCGCCGAAGAACACCACGTCGGGCTTCCAGATGCCCTCGCCGCAGCGCGAACAGTCCAGCACCCGGAAGGTCGAGAAATCCAGGCCATCGAGGTCGGCATCGCCGTCCGGTCCCACGGCGGCGTCCAGCGACTGCCACTGAGGATTGCAGGCCGCCAGCTCCTCGTGCAGGGCATAACGCATGCGAGTCGCCCCGCAGCTCATGCAGCGCACGATCTCGGCACGCCCGTGCAGGTCGATGACCCGGCGCGACCCGGCACGCTGGTGCAGACCATCGACGTTCTGGGTGACCAGGGCGGTGACGTGACCGCGCGCCTCGAGCGCCGCCAGGGCGCGATGCGCAGGCCCGGGCCGGGCATGCTCGATGGCCTTGAAACCGATCAGGCTGCGCGCCCAGTAGCGCTGCCGGGTCGCCGGGCTGGTCATGAACGCCTGATGCTGAACCGGCGGCGAGCGCTTCCAGGCCCCGCTGGCGTCGCGATAGTCGGGAATGCCGCAGGTCGTGCTCACCCCGGCGCCGGTCAGCACCAGCAGCCGCGGATGCGCCGCGATGAAGGCCGCCAGCGTGGTGGCATCGGGCGTGCCCCCAGCGGACGGCGACGGCCGGGCAGCAGGCCGGGAAAGCGCGAGCGTATCGTTCGGCATGGGGAGTTTTTGCTGGCGAGAGGCAGGATTTTTCGTCACAGTGAAAACGTCTCACACACCGCCCGCGTCGACAACGGATATTCGCGATGCTTCATCCAGCGACCGCCTCCAGGGATCCTCGCCTGGCGCTCGCCCGGCGCCTCTACCTGCCGCGTATCGTCGGTCTGGGCCTGGGGCTCGTGTGCATCGCACCGGGCCTGTGGGAAGCCCGGGCCGCCTGGCCGCTTTGGGGCCTGCTGGCGCTCAACGGCCTGATCTGGCCGCATCTTGCCCGCCTGCTCGCCGCGCGCAGCCAGAATCCGCATCGCGCCGAACGGGGCTTCCTGCTGCTCGACAGCCTGTTCACCGGCGCCTGGTGCGCGGTACTGGGCTTCGACCTGCTGCCCTGCCTGCTGCTGATCGCCCTGCTCAACCTCGGCAACATCGCCGTGGGCGGCCTGCGCCTGCTGGCGATGGGACTCGGCGCGCTGGGCCTCGGCGCCGCCCTCGGCTGGCTGGCGACACCCACGCCCGAGTGGCGACTCGTGCCCTCGCCCGCCGTGCTGCTGGGCTGCCTGCCGCTGCTGCTCGTCTACCCGCTGCTGCTCGGCCACATGACCTACCGCCAGGCCTGCCGGCTGGTCGAGCAACAACGCCGCATGACCCGCCTCGACCGTACCGACGGGCTCACCGGCCTCTACAACCGCCAGTACTGGGAACGCCTGGTCGAGACGCACTTCGCCGACGAGCGCCGGCCGGCGACCCTGGCGCTGGTCGATCTCGATCACTTCAAGCGCATCAACGACACCTTCGGCCACGCCATGGGCGATCGCACGCTGCGCCGCGCCGCCGCCTTCCTGCGCGAGTCGCTCGGCGAGCACGCGCTGATCGGCCGCTATGCCGGCGAGGAGTTCGGCCTGCTGTTGCCCGGCATGGCGCGCGAGGACGCGCTGACGCGACTCGACGACCTGCGCGAGCGCTTTCCGCTCCCCGAGTCCCAGGGCGAGACGCTGCTGCCCTGTACCTTCAGCATCGGCCTGGCCGAGCGCGACGCGACCCTGCCCAGCCACGCCGAATGGCTGCAGCAGGCCGAACTGGCGCTGCACGACGCCAGGCGCCAGGGACGCAATTGCGTGGTCGCCTATACCGACACCACCCGCTCGACCTGAACGCCGGCACGCGCGGCCGACGATGGCCGGGCGCAGACATTTGCCGGACATGACGTAGAATGGGCGTTTCGTCCCCCTTCACGGCAAGGATGGCTGAGATGGCCTGGCTGGAATACCTGATCCCCCTGATCTTCCTGGCGCCGCTGGGCGCGACCGCCGGGATCGTCACGGCGCTGCGCGGCCTGCACGACGCCCGGGTGCGCTCGCCGTTCGACGCGCAGCCGTTGCGCGAGCCCGGCCAGGCACTGCGCGACCGGCTCGACCGCGCCTTCTCCAGCCTGTTCCTCAACGGCGCGCTGGGACCGATCGTGATCCTCGCCCCGCTGACCTACGGCATGGGGCGAATGATCATCGCCGACGAGCAACTGTGGCTGGAATGGGCGGTCTACGGCCTGCTCTGCTCGGCCCTGGTGCTGCTGTTCTGCTTCCTGCTGATCCGGGATTTCCAGCGTATCCGCCGGCTCAAGCTGGGCCTGGCCTGCGAACTGGCGGTGGGTCAGGAACTCGAGCGGCTGATCCGCCCCGAAGAGCACCCCTTCTTCGTCTTCCACGACATCCCCAGCGAGACCTTCACCATCGATCACGTGGTGCTCACGCCCCACGGCGTGTTCGTGATCGAGACCCGGGCGCGCAGCCATCCGCTGGATGCCACCGGAGCGCCCCAGCGCGAGGTGACGGTGGAGAGCCAGCGCCTGCGCTTCCCCGGCTGGAGCGAGCGCCAGCCGCTGCACAAGACACGCCAGGCCGCGGTGTGGGTGCGTCACTGGCTGGCCCGCGAATACGGCATCGACGTGCCGGTGCGTGGCGTGCTGGTGCTTCCGGGCTGGCAGGTCACGGTCGAACATGCCCCGAACGACCTCGAGGTGGTCAGCGGCGAAGGCCTGGCACAGCGCCTCGCCGAGACGCAGCTCGGCGCGCTCGACGACGCCAGCCACGACCGCATCGCCCACGCGCTGGAGCGGCGCGGCGCGTTGCTCGACGGTCGCCGTCGGGAGAAGCCGTCCATCTAGGCGCGTTGAGCGTCCTCTCGCAACCCGGCCAGCACCGCCGGCTTGAGCGCCGCCAGAGGCTCGCCCGAGATCCCGCTGATCACCAGCAGCCGGCGGCGGCCGCGACGCTCGCCGGCGTAGCCCAGCCACAACGGCAGCGATACCGCCAGCGGCGACGCCTCGCTCAACCGGGCCCGCCACAGCCCGCGCCGGGCCAGACGCTCCCAGAACCACAGCCGCGCGACCCGCTGCCGGTCGGGCGGCGCTTCCGCCGCCAGCACGAGGCGCTCGTCAGCGTCGTCATCGGCCGACGTCGCCAGGCTGTCGGGCCACAGCAGGCCCCGCTCGAGGCGCCGATGACACAGCAGCCAGACGGGGTCGGCCCCGGGCAGGGCCACGGTGAACGCCCACATGGCGAGCCGCGCCGCCTCGAAGCGCTCGGCGCCCAGGCGTCGCAGTCGGGTCATGGCGGACTGCGCGTCACAGCGCCGCGGCAGCGCCCGCTCAGCCATGCGCCACCGCCTGCAACAGCGCCAGGCCCGCCACCAGCAGCACGAACCAGAGCAACAGGCCGAAGCACCGCCGCCGCGTCAGGCGCGCTTCCGGGGTGATCTCGTGGGCCGCCGCAGCACGTGTCGAGAGCAGCGCCTGCATGTCCGGCGCGCTCTCGTCGATCACCACGTCGGCCAGTTGCTCGCGACTCGGCGCCGGGGTGGCGAGGCTCACCAGATAGCCCACGCCCAGCGACACCGCCACGCCGATGGCATTGTTGTACAGCCAGGAGATCGACAGGCTGCTCGACACCCACCAGACCGCGCCCATGCCGGCCACCAGGCCGGCCACCGCACCCCGCGCATTGCTGCGATGACTGAGGATGGCGAGCAGGAAGACCCCCAGCAGGGCGCCGTAGAACCACGAGCCGATGCGATTGACGGCCTCGATGACCGGCCCCAGGTTGCCGGCGAAGAAGGCGAACAGCGTGGCATAGAGCCCCCAGAACACCGTGGCCCAGCGCGACGCCTTGAGGTAGTGCCGGTCGCTGGCGTCGGGGCGCACGAAGCGGCCGTAGAAATCGCGCACGGTCACCGCCGACAGCGAGTTGAGCGCCGAATCGAGGCTCGACATCGCCGCGGCGAAGACGCCGGCGATCACCAGCCCCGCCAGCCCCGGCGGGAAGGCACTGACCACGTAGCGCGGAAACAGCTCGTTCAAGTTGTCCGGGGCCGTCAGGCCGTGCTGGTCGTAGTAGGTGGCGAGCATCACGCCGATGAACAGGAACAGCAGCATCTGCGGCACCAGCAGGTAGCCGCCGATCAGCAGCGAGCGCTGGCCCTCGGCGATGGAGGGGCTGGTCAGCACGCGCTGGATCTGGCTCTGGTCGGTGCCGAAATAGGCGATGTGCAGGAACACACCACCGATCAGCCCCGCCCACAGCGAATAGGTCACCGTGGGATCGAACGACAGATCGATGGCATCGAACATGTCGTGGGCGGCGCCGAAGGCGAAGACGTCGCCCCAGCCGCCCGGCAGGCTGGCGACCATCAGCCCCATGCTGACGATCGCCCCCAGCCAGAGCACGAACATCTGGATCACGTCGGTCCAGATCACCGCACTGATGCCGCCCAGCACCGTGTAGCTGACCGCCAGCAGCGCCATCACCACGATGGTCAGATTGACGCTCCAGCCGGTCACCACCGACAGCACCAGCGCCGGCGCATACAGCACCACCCCGGTGGCCAGGCCCCGGGCGATCAGGAACAAGGCCGCGCTCAGGCTACGGGTCACCGGGCCGAAGCGCCTTTCGAGCAGTTCGTAGATGCTGTAGATGCCGGCGCGGTGGAAAACCGGCACCAGCAGCAGGATCAGCACCGCCATGGCCAGCGGCACGTTGATGAAGGTGACCAGCCGCTCGAGACCGCCCTCGAAGCCCCACCCCGGCGCACCGATGAAGGTGATGGCACTGGCCTGGGTGGCCATCACCGACAGGCCGATCGCCCAGCCGGGGATCTTGCGCCCGCCGAGGAAATAATCCCGGGTATCGTGCTGGTTGCGCCCGAAGCGCGCACCGATGAAGGCGATGGCCAGGATGTAGACCACCAGCACCGCACTATCCAACCAGGTGAATTCGCTCACGACCCTGTCCCCGTTTACAGACACCATTGTCTCTAAATTAGCAGGGTTTCCCCGAATTGCCGGTTTACTCGGCCGCGAAGCGGGCGATGCGCACCCGCTCGGCACAGCGACCCCGGCGCAACGCCACCAGGCTCGACGCCGCGGGGAAGGCGTCCAGCGCCGCGGCGTCGATGCCGATACGCACCTCGGTCAGCCGCCGGTTGCCGCGGCCGCCACAGACCAGTTGCAGGGCGCGACCGTTGCCTTTGCCGAAGGCGGCCTCGAAGGCCGCAATCAACGCATTGCGGGCCACGTCACCGCCCCGATGGAGGACCACGAAATCGGTGAAGGCCGAGGCATTGACCGCCGCCGTCAAGGCGACGCCGGTGGCGAAGTAGTCATCGGGAGCGATGCCCAGGCAAGCCGCATGCTTGGCGTACTCGTAGCGATCGAGACAGCTCGCCCGTCCGGGCATCGCGACATCGAGCCGCCGATCGAGCGGCGGCGGCAGGTCGAAGGGCGCATGCGCGCGACAGAAGCCGCCGTCGGGTCGGGGCGAGTCGCGAAAGCACCCCTCGGACCGCCATTGCCGACGGCTCACGCCGGCCTCGGCGGCCCGCTCGGGCCGCGACGGCCACAGGCCGTGCAGGACGAAGCCCGTATCGGCCGCCTCGCGCAGGCGCGGTTCGCGGCACTCCCGCGGCGGTGAGCGGCGGGTCTCGCAGAACCCGGCATGCCAGGTCAACGCCAGGGTGTAGTGATCGAAGCGCGCCGGGGTGTCGAGCGCCGTCGCCGGCGCCGCGACCGCGAAAAGCAGCGCGACGCCACACAGCCCGGCGACCAGCGCCCGACGAAACAGATCGATCAATGGCAGTGCCCGCCGCCCTGCCGGCGGCCCCAGAAGAACGCCGCCACCGCCACCGGCAGCAGCACCAGGTTGAGCAGCGTCACGTAGTTCCAGCCGAAGACGTCGCGGCCCAGGCTGACCTGACGCTCGCCCTCGGGCAGCCAGCCCAGCGCGGCGAAGCCGTAGTCCAGGCACAACGCGGTGACGATCGCGCCCAGAAAGAAGATCAGCGCCATCCAGGCCGCCGCCTTCCAGCCGTAGTAACGCCGGTAGACCGACAGCATCGGCAGGGTGATCAGATCGGAGAGAATGAAGGCGATCACCCCGCCGAAGGAGATCCCACCCTTCCACAGCACCGCGGCGAGCACGATATTGCCCACCGAGCAGACGAAGGCCAGCACGGCGATGATGCTGCCGGCGACGGCGTTCCACAGCAACACGCCGAAGCCGGGGTTGTCGCCCTCGGTGAGGAAGATCGCCCGCCAGGCCTCGTCGGGCACGATCACCGAGAGAATCGCCGCCACGGTCACGCCGATCAGGATGTCCTTGCCGACCATGGTCACGTCCATGTGGAAGTGCGACGCGGCGGTGCGCAACTTGGCGAGCATGGCGCTCTCGCCATGGCCCGAATGCCCCGAATGATGGTCGTGGTCGTGGTCGTGGTCGTGGTCGTGGTCGTGGTCGTGGTCGTGGCCACCATGATCGTGGTGATGCTCGTGCCCGCCACCGCCGCTGTCGTGGCCGGCGTTCTCGCGGGCCGCGTCGATCACCGCGCTGGGCACCAGCAGGCGCACCAGCACCGCCATCACCACGATGAAGATCAGCCCGCCGACCAGCTCACCGAGCACGAAGGCCATGCCCAGCAGCGAGAACAGCACGATCAGGATCTCGAAGACCAGGTTGGTACTGGCGACCATGAAGGCCATGGCATTGGCCCAGGCCGCGCCCTTCATGATCAGGGTGCGCGCCATGCTCGCCGCGGCGTAGGAACAGCTCGACGACAGCGCGCCCACGCCGGTGGCCAGCGACAGCGACCGCGGCGAGGTCCGCCCCAGCTTGTCGCCGACCAGCTCGGCCGGTACCCAGGCGCGAATCACCCCCGAGAGCAGAAAGCCCAGCGCCAGCCCCCAGAATATTTCCCAGACCATGCCGGTCCAGGAGGTCACCAGTTCACCGATCATATCGCCTCCTTTCGATTGATCCTCGAAAACCGTTCTCGCAACCCGTCAGCATAAACCCTTGTGCAACACACACTTCCAGCCGGTCGTCGCAATCGCTTGCCGAAGACCGCCGACGGGCCGATAATCCGCGCCGTCACTGCGCCACAGGAGAGGCCCTTTCGCCGTCGTTGTCGATGAAACTGATCACGTTCGACGCATTTCGCACCCTCGGCATCCCCGGGGTCCGGTATATCAAGCCCGAGCGGATGTACGCCCACCTCGACGAGATCCGCCAAGCCGACTGGTTGCTGTTTCCCGAGTACTGGCAGGTCAACACCCTGATCTACGGCCTCGGCAAGCGCATCTTCCCCAGTGCGGCCAGCTACCATCTGGGCCACGACAAGGTCGAGCAAACCCGTGCCTTCCAGGCGGTGTGCCCCGAGCACCTGCCGCCCACCGAGATCCGCGGCAGCAGCGCCGCCAGTGTCGAGGCGATCGACCGCCGCTTCGGCTACCCGTTGATCGCCAAGCGCATCAAGAGCTCGATGGGCCAGGGCGTGTCGCTGATCGAGAACCGAGAACAGCTCACCGCCCACGCCGAGCGCGAGAATGTACTCTACATCCAGGAGCCTCTGCCCATCGACCGTGATCTGCGCATCGTGCGGGTCGGCGATGCGATTCTCGCCGCCTACTGGCGAGTGACCCCGCTGGGTGGCTTCCGCTCCAACGTCAGCCAGGGCGGGCGCATCGACCACGCCGACGTACCCGAGGCCGCCATCGCCCTGGTCGAGCGTCTGGCCCGGACCCTGGACATCGACCATGCCGGCTTCGACATCGCCATGGTCGAGGGCCACCCGTTCGTCTTCGAGTTCAACCGTCTGTTCGGCACCCAGGGTATCGCCGACAGCGCGCGCACCCTGGGCCGGGCGATCCTGAGCCATATCACCGCCCGCACGCCACCCGCCGACGTGGCCGCCTGAACGAGGTCCGGCGGCGGCTCACTCGCCCTTGAGCCGGCCGCCCATCTCCTGGGCCAGATCGACCGCGTAGTGGTCGGTCATGCCGCCGATGAAGTCGAGCATGCGCCGGTAGCTGTCGTAGAGCGACCAGTTGGGTTTGGGCGTGTTCTCGCCGATCAGCGCCAGCACGCGCTGGTGCTTGAAGGTCGAGCGGCCGTGGTGGTGCAGTTCGTGGGCCGCGCCGATGAAGGCCTCGAGCAGGATGCCCAGGGTGGTGTAGGCGCCGATCTCCAGCTTGGCCTTGCGCTCGTTCTGGAAGATCCGCTCGCGGGCGAGCTGCTTGGCCGCCTTGACGCCCCAGTCGAGGTCGGGATGACAGAGTTCGAGCAGGTCCTCGGTGAGCCCGCCGTTGAGCAACGCGGTCTCTTGCTGGACGAACACCTCGCCGACATCGGTCACCGCGCGCTCCATGGCCGCCCCGCGCAGCGCCGCGATACGCCGGCGCTGGGAGACGCCGGCCTGCTCCATGCGCGCATACTCGGGCGGTTCGCCGCCGGCGATCTGGGTGAGCACCTCGGCGACCTCGGGAAAGCGCAGGATGCCCATCTCCAGACCGTCCTCGAGATCGAGCAGTGCATAGCAGATATCGTCGGCGGCCTCGACCAGATAGGCCAGCGGGTGGCGGCACCAGGCCCAGTCGTCGCGCGGCTTGAGCCCCAGGCGTCCGGCGACCTCGGCGAGCCGTTCGCGTTCGGACTGGTAGCTGCCGAACTTGCCGGCCCGGCCGCCGTGCTCCACCGTCCAGGGGTACTTGAGCATGGTGCCCAGCGTCGCCGCGGTCAGGCGCATGCCGCCGCGAAACTGGTTGTATTCGATCTGGGTGACGATACGAAAACCCTGGGCGTTACCCTCGTAGGTCAACAGATCGGCACGCTGGGTGTCGGTGAGGCCGTCGAGCAGGCCGCTGCCGTCGGACTCGGCACGCTTGAACCAGTCGCGGATGGCGTACTCGCCGGCGTGGCCGAACGGCGGATTGCCGATGTCGTGGCCCAGACAGGCCGCCTGGACGATCACCCCCAGATCGGCCGGGGTGATCCAGGCCGGCAGCCGCTCGCGCAGCTTCTCGCCGACGCTCATGCCCAGCGAGCGGCCCACGCAGCCGACCTCCAGCGAATGGGTCAGGCGGGTATGGATATGGTCGTTGTCGGTGAGCGGATGAACCTGGGTCTTGCGCCCCAGGCGCCGGAACGAGCCGGCGAAGACGATGCGGTCGTGGTCCTTGTGGAACGGGCTGCGACCGACCTCGTCACGCGAGCCGCGCGGCTTGTCGTTGAGGCGCTGTGGGTCGAGCAGGCGGTCCCAGTTCATCGACGTCATGAGGCATCCTTGGTCGGCAGGCATCGGTGGCGGACATTGTCGCATTCTACGTCAATTCATCCGCCATGGCGGTCCGTGTCGTTGCGACCGGGCCGCCGGCAGCGGCATCGCGAACACTCAGCCCAGCAGCCAGCGCCGAAAGGTCTGCATCGCCTCGGTGCGGTGGCGGTGCTGGGGCGACAGCAGGGCCAGACGCCCCCGGCTGGGCAGGGCCTGCGGCAGGGCCCGGATCAGCTCGCCCCCGGCCAGGTCGCGCTCCAGCAGTCGCGACCAGCCCAGAGTCACGCCCTGCCCCGCCAGCGTGGCGTTCATCAGCAGTTGATAACTGTTGGCGCGCAAGGTGCGTTCGGGTCGTCGCCAGGAGAGCCCGACGCCGGCGAACCAGGCCTCCCAGGTCAGCCAGTCGTGGTAGTGGTCCTCGACCACCAGCAGGGTGTGGCGGTCGAGCAGATCCTCGGCATCGCGCACCTCGCCATGATGCTGACGGTACAGCGGGCTGCACACCGCGATCACGTCCTCGTCGACGAAGATCGGTTCGGCCGTGAGTCCGTCCGGTTCCACCTCGCCGGGCACATGGTAATAGAGCCCGAGATCGAACTCGGCCAGGTCCAGGCGATGCGGATCCTCGACCGTGAGGATGCGCAGGGCGATATCGGGATAGGCACGCTGGAAGTCGGGCAGACGCCGGGCCAGCCAGAGCGAGGCGATGGTCGGGCTGGCGGCGAGCGTCAACTGGCGCTCGCCGCCACGCCGGCGCAGGCGCGCCGAGACGTCACCCAGATCGCGCAGCAGTTGCCGGACCACACGATAGTACTGCTCCCCGGCGGGGGTCAGGCGCAGGCCGTCGTGACCGCGCTCGAACAGCGGCCGGCCGAGATCGGCCTCGAGCCGCTTGATCTGACGACTGACGGCGCTCTGGGTCAGATTCAGCTCGGCCCCGGCCTGGGT
The DNA here is from genome assembly GCF_020147985.1 of Modicisalibacter sp. MOD 31.J. Classification (NCBI taxonomy): domain Bacteria; kingdom Pseudomonadati; phylum Pseudomonadota; class Gammaproteobacteria; order Oceanospirillales; family Halomonadaceae; genus Modicisalibacter; species Modicisalibacter sp. MOD 31.J. The sequence goes on from NZ_JAGXFF010000005.1 coordinate 299,569, forward strand.
GAAGCTCAAGTGCCGGCCGGCGACCTCGAAGGCACGCAGGCAGGCCAGCGGCGGTAGCGCATCGTGACTCGACATGGCGGCATTCGGCCCCGAGACATCCTGATCCCGCAGCCTATCATGCCCGGCGACCGATGCCGTTCCACGGTTCGTGTCCCCCGGCCGGCCGCCCCCGCCGCCCACCGGCCTAGATCGCCGTGCGCGGAATCTCGCGCTGCCACGTCCGCCGACTCACCAGGGTCTCGCCCTCGTGGGCGATCTGCTCGGCCTCCAGATAGAAGGTGGCTTCGTCGCAGCGCAACCGATAGCGGCTGACCACCTCGACCGCGAAGCGCCCCTCGCCCTCGGCGCGACTGGCGCGATAGACCCACTCGATGTCGGCACGGGTGCGCGTGGCGTCGTGGGGATGACTGGTATAGACCTCCCGGGCCTTTTGCTCGACGCGCAGGCCATGATCGAGAAAGCGCACGTCGCCCATGTCGTCCTCGACGATGACGGTCACCTCGCCGCTGCCGACGTCCTCGCTGATGGTGCGCTTCGGCGCGCCGGGACGCAGCGTCTCCTGACGGCAGGGCCGCGCGCTCTCCGGTGGCTCGAACGGCATCGGGATGAACGGCGCCTTCGCCAGCGGCAGATCCAGCGACGGCGTACCGGCCTTGAGGGTTAAATCGGCGCGCTTGCGCGGCGACCAGACCAGCGGGAAATTGGCACTGGAAAGCGCGACGCGCAGCCGGTGACCCGGCGGCAGGCGATAGCCGATCATGTCCAGCGCCAGACACACCGCCATCGGTTCGCCCGGCACCGGCGGGGTGATCGTGCCGGGATCGTCGCGCAGGTTGAGGTTGAGCGTGCCGTAGGTGATCAAGGCGCTCTCGCCGCTGGGGGCCACGTCGCACAAGCGCACGTGGAGCTGGCCGCAGGCCTCGGTGCTGGCGATATTCACGGCGACGCTCGGCTGACCGAGGATGTCGAGCCCGTCGTCGTAGGGCGCGGAATCGAAGGTCAGCGACAGGCCGTCGTCGCGCCGCTGATCGGGCGGAAAGTCGGCGCCGAACCACAGCGGGATGTACTCGCCCTGCAGCGACCCGGCGGTCAGCGGCGAGGCGATCGCCCGGTCGCGGCTCAAGCGCGCGTCGGCCGCGAGGCCATGGTCGCCGAGATACAGCCGGGTGGTCTCGACCTCGTCTTGCGGGGCCGGCCAGCCGTGGGTGCGCAGCCAGCGACCCGGGCGCTCGAGATACTTGGGCGCCGGCGGCACGCCGTCCTGCAGGTAGAAGGTGCACGACGGCTCGTCCATGATCCCGGTGTCGACGCCCTTGAGCCAGTAGTCCCACCAGCGCAGCGCTTCCTGCAGGAAGCCGATGGCCGGCTCGGGAATCGCGAAGTGCGGGTACTTGTGCATCCAGGGCCCGATCAGCGCCTTCCGGGGGCACTGGAGGTGCTCCATCATCCGCGGGATGGTGTCGATGTAGGAATCCGCCCAGCCGCTGATCATGTAGACGGCGGCCTCGATATCCCCATAGTTTTCGCCGATCGAGCCGTGGCGCCAGTAGGCATCGCGGTGCTGGTGCCTCATCCAGGTCTCGGCCAGCAGCGGCATGTTGTCGAGGCGGTGCTGCCACATCTCGCGCCAGCGCTCCCCCACCAGCGCGGGGTCCGGCACCGCCGCGGAGAAGCTCAGCATGGTCGCCGCCCAGCCGAGGTTCTCGAGCAGCATGTTGCCGCCCTTGTAGTGGATGTCGTCGGCGTAACGGTCGTCGGTGGAACACAGCGTGATGATCGCCTTGAGCGGGCCGGGACGCAGGGCGGCGAGCTGCAGGCTGTTGAAGCCGCCCCAGGAGATGCCCATCATCCCCAGCGTGCCGTCGCACCAGGGCTGCGCGGCGATCCAGCCGATCACCTCCAGCGCGTCGCGCTGTTCCTGCACCGCGTACTCGTCTTCCATCAGTCCGTCGGATTCGCCGTTGCCGCGCATGTCGACGCGCACGCCGGCATAGCCGTGGCCGGCGAAGTAGGGGTGCGTGAGTTCGTCGCGTACCGCCGTGCCGTCGCGCTTGCGATACGGCAGGTACTCGAGGATCGCCGGTACCGGCCGCGTCTCGGCGTCTTCCGGCAGCCAGATGCGCGCCGCCAGCCGGGTACCGTCGGCCAGCGGGATCTCGAGGTGCTCGATCTCGCGGATCGCGTGCGGGAAGTCGTGCTTGATCGTCATCGTCAGTCCTTGTCGACGGCGGGAACGTAAGAGGAGCTGGCGTCGCCCGGCGCAACGGCGCTAGCCGCGCCCCTGGCGGGGGTCCGCAATTGCTCGGGGTGCTTCAGCCAGATCCACAGCGAGCTGCTCGCCAGCAGGATGATCAGCATCGCCGGCAACCCGCCCAGGTTGGAGAGCATCTTGACCCCGTCGATGCCCACGAAACTCACCATCACCCAGGACACCACACCGACGACCGATCCCCAGATGACCTTCATCGGCAGGCCGGCATTGAGATCCGAGTCGGCGGTCAGCCCCCGGGTGCACAGGTTGCCGATGGCATCGGTGTTGGAGTCCGCGGCGGTGACGTAGGAGATGTAGGCGATGAACAGCAGCAGCGGGATCCACACCCCCGACAGCGGCAACTGGCGGAACAGCTCGTAGAGCACGTTTTCCACGCCCTTGTCGGTGAGGATGGCGTGCAGGTCGACGCCGGCATGCGCCTGGAAGTAGAGCGCGGCGCTGGAGAAGATGGTGATCCACACACTGGCGAACAATGCCGGATACAGCAGGTTGACGCGCAGGAACTCGCGCACCGTGTAGCCGCGCGAGATCTTGCCCAGGAACAGCGCCGATACCGGCGCCCAGGCGAACCAGATCGCCCAGTAGAAGATCGACCACCAGTAGGGCCACTGGTCGTCGCCGGCGGCGCCGGTGAACAGGCTCCTGGTGAAGAAGTTGTCCAGATAGACCCCGAACGACTCGACGCCCAGCTTGAGCATGAACACCGTCGGGCCGACCACGAACATGAACAGGCCCAGTGCCAGCAACAGCCAGGCATTCAGCGACGACAGCCGGGCGATCCCCTTCTTCAGCCCGCTGGCCGCCGAGATCACGAAGGTCACCACGACGATCGCCACGATCACGCCCAGGCGCAGCGGATTGGTCTCGCCGCCCAGGTACTGACCGACGCCGCCGGCCAGGGTCAGCGCGCCGGTGCCCAGCGTCGAGGCCATGCCGGCGACCAGCGCATACAGCGCCACGGCGTCGATCATCCCGCCGAAGCGGCGTACCCGCGGCCCGAACAGCGGCTCGAGCATGCTCGAGATGGAAAAGCGCAGCCGCCGGTTGTAGAACGCCAGGGCGAAGATCAGCGCCGGCACCGCATAGATGGCGTAGGGCGTGAACGACCAGTGCAGGAACATGGTCGACATGGCGAACAGCATGGCATCGCTGGAGCCGGCCTCGATGCCCAGCGACTCGGGCGGACCCATGTAGTGATAGAGCGGCTCGGCGGTGGTCCAGAACAGCACGCCCACCGCCAGGGTGGTGCACAGGGTGATCGAGAACCAGCGCCAGCGCGACAGCAGTGGCGTGGCGTCGTCGCCACCGATGCGGATCGTGCCCAGCGGCGAGAAATAGACCACCACCGCGAGCAGCAACAGATAGAGGCTCCCCAGGCTGAACAGCCACGAGAAGCGATCGAGAATCGCGTCGTTGAGCGCGCTGGCGGTCGCCAGGAACGCATCGAGATCGACATAGCTGGCGACCACCGCCGCCATCAGGATCAGGAAGGTCGGCCAGAACACCAGCGGCCGCAAGGCAGTCTGCATCAGGTATCTCCGATTGTCGTTGTCACTCGTCCCATGCGTCGAGATCATGCAACGACACTCTACCCAGGCTCAGCGCCGCGGTGACAAACGAACAATCGGTATGGGGCCATGCGCCAAGCGCATGGCCCGGGCAGGACTCGCGCCACTCTCGCCCAGGACACGGCCGCCCGCGACGCGAGCGCGACAGACGACCGACGAAGCGACAATCGACGCTTGCCCCGTCAGTAGGCGCGAATCATCGCCGCCAGATCCTCGGCGACCGGATCGAGGACCTTCGACCAGGAGAGATAGGGCGTGCCGGCGGTGCCGCTGACCAGCACACTGAACGAGCCCCGGCGCCTGAAGGTGGCGCCGCCGGGGCTGCGGTCGGAAAGGCAGCCTTCGGTCAGCCTTCGGCCATGCAGTCGCGATGCACCTTTTCCTGGAAAGACTCTACCGGGTTGCTGCCGCTGATATCGTAGGCGTAGGCCTTCTCCGACAGCGAACGCCACCAACGGCTCGCCTTGCCCATATCATTGGCCTCCAGGCCTCTCATGACCTGACTCTTAGAGACTCCATCCAAGCGTTTTTGCATGATGTCTTCCGCCACCGAGGCTTGTATCATGCAATCCGCCTCGTGCTGAGCCGGGTTATTGGCGGCCTGCGCCTGCCCCAGTGTCAGCAGGCTGCCCATCATTACTGCTGCAATCTTGAGTTTCATGAACCCAGCCTCCTTGTAGAAATCAGGAAACAAAAAAAATGAAGCCCATGCTACGCGGAACAGAGAAATGAAAACCTATCGCGCAAACACGCCTTCATTCAAAACGAAGGATCAAGATAGCCTCTTTGCTTAAGCGCATCCACGAACCTCTTATAATCTCCACCAGCCTCTCTATCTTTAAACTCTTTCAATATGTCAAAAATTGAATACCCTCCCCCCGACTCAATCATATTTGGATCCGCCCCAGCATTCAAAAGCACCAAGGCTGTCTCATACTCCTGGCCCATAACAGCATTAAACAGCGGCGTTTCATCAAACCTTACTTTAAAGTCAACTTCAGCGCCATGGTTAACCAGCGCTTTAATATGCTCAATACGCTCATCACTCATGTGATGATAAAGCAATGTTTGAGCTCCATTGTAAAGATAATTTGGATCTCCACCCGCTTCTAAAACCGCTTCTATAAATGTAGGATCCGGATTTCTATACGCCTGGTATAAAAGACCCACCTTTTTGATACCACTAGACTTTTTATCGATAGTCGTTAAATTGGGGTCGCCACCATTGTCGAGCAAATATCGGAATATCTCAATATCAGGCTGCATAGTCACAGCCCAGAAAAGCGGCGTCATCCCTCTCTTACCCACGGCATTAGGATCTGCCCCATGATCCAGCGCCCGTTGCACCGCTTGGACATCACCGTCACCAACTGCTTGGACTAATGCCAACTGGGCTTCATCCTTGAAATAATACGAGGGTTGCTTGGAGTATCCCGCACAGGCCGGTAGAGTCAGCATCGACAGCAATGCCGCACACAACCACATTGTCAATCGCATGAAAGGCTCCTTAACTTTGGTTCGAATGGCAGCAGCTTTTGATGCGCTTCAAGGGGATTCCCTGCCGAATTTTCCGGGCGAGAGATATCGCCATCCCATGACAACTGGAAGAGTATGAATCATTAGACAATCCGCCACTCAGCTACAAACAATTGGCTTTACATTGAAAGCCCAGTCGTCAAGGCTGCACAAACCCCAGAAGCATGGCTTACCGGATGCCCCCTCTTTCTCATTGCCCCCTGCCACCCACACGCACCATGCACGACCTTATATTTAAGGCCATGCTAGTCTTTCTCAAAACGCCGCCATGGCACGGAAAGGCACTCGCAGAAGTATTTTTTAAGCATCAATTCTTTTGCCTTGTCGGGTGACGACTCTGCCATGCTGGCCATTTTTTCAGAATAGGCTTCTCGATACTCTTTTTCCAAAATCGGATAGATTGGCCCATTGGGGTCATATTGATCTTTTGCTTTTTCCAGGATGGATTCCAGCGACATCCTTTCCGCCGTCTCGACCGCTCCAGCTTTCATGTACATCTGATAAGAACGATAATGTCCTACAGGTATCGCCAAACCAGAGACCACAGCAATATTACATCTTAAATACCTGCCATGTTTCGCCGCCATCTCGACATACTTATCCTGATTTTCAGTTTTTGCGTAGTGTTCAATTCTACTCGCGTAAGGTGAAGAAACACCCTCGACTGGCAAGGCCCCAGGGCAATTGGCAGCCTGCCAATCATCTGTCTCTGGCGCACTTCCTTCCTCTGCCATGGCAAAGAGTGGAATAAGGGCTAGTACCAGGAAGTATGGGAACCGCGGAAAAACTGTGAGACCGAACATCTCGACTCCTCGAATCATGAACAGTCCGGAGCGCAGAGACACTCATTCGCCTTGGTGAAACGCCCGATCAGGGATAGGCAAAGGATGGCATGCAAGACTGATGGACAGGCTGCTAGGCTGTGTACGAGAACTGTCTGCGCTCGGCAATACAGCGTTAAAAATCGGCTGGAGCGCCAGCCCGAGCTCGGCGCCCCCGTCAAAATGCTCATTTACACCCCGTAAACTGGTACGCCAGCCCGGTCCGCTTTTCGCCGATTTTTGCCTTGTCTTGCCTTCCCTCGCCGACTTTTCGTACAAACCCTAAAGAGCCTTGAGCAATCACTTGTCCCGTCGCCAGGGCATGCGCACACCACCATCAGTCGAGAGGGGCAAAGTCTCAGGACAGAACGAAACGCACTCGGAAACGACCGGCAGTCTATCACTCGCTCGTCGGCCATCCTGTCAACGGGTGCGCAATCCGGCGTGCGACTTTCAAGGCAATTCTTGTAAGCAATGTCTTACCCATGCCCCTCGCAGATGCGGCGGATCTCTCAATAAGCGCGAATCATCGCCGCCAGGTCCTCAGCGACCGGATCGAGGACCTTCGACCAGGAGAGATAGGGCGTGCTGGCGGTGCCGTTGACCAGCACACTGAACGAGCCCCAGCGCCCGCTCCGGGTGCGGAAGTAGCCGCCCAGGGCGCGCACCGCGAAGGGCTGGTTGAGCGTGCCGGTCTTGAGCATCACGTGGTCCTGGAACAGCGGGTCGCCGCGGCGGATGAAGCGCATCGGGCCGTTGACCGGCAACTGCAGGCCGGCGACGAAGGTGGGAAACAGCGCCGGGCGCTGGTACATGGCCGCGAGCAGCGTGTTGACGCCCTGGGCGGTGGTGCGGTTCTCGGTGGTCAGGCCGCTGCCGCTCTTCAACGTCAACGGGCCGTGACCGGGCAGCGACTCGGCGAACGCCGCGACCGCCGCGCCGCCCTCGGGCAGCGAGGCGCGGGGGGTGTCGACCAGATCCAGGCTCAGGGTGTCGGCCATGAAATTGTTGGAGTAGTTGAGCGTGCGCAACAACAGCTCCTGCAGCGGCTTGCCGTCGACCGCGGCCAACCGGGTCGCCGCCACGGGGGGTTGGGTCCTGCTCACCGCCGCCCCACCGGAGACCTCGATCCCGGCGCGACCGAGCATCGCCAGCAGGGTCTGGGCGGTCTGTTCGGCGGGGTCGGAGCTGGCACGATAGATGGCCCGGGGGTAGGTCCCCTGGGCGATCTTGCCGCGCACCACCAGCACGTCGCCCTGGGCGTCGGTGACCCGCTCGGCATCGAGCCGGGTATCCCCGCCCTCGGCGACGGTGGTCACGTGGTTGTCGATGCGCGTGGTGGGTTTGACGGTATCGCAGCTGAGGATGCGCGCCTCGCCGCCCACCGTGTGCCCGGGCAATACATTGAGACACCAGCTGCCGTAGTTGACCGCCGCCGCGGAAAGCAGCGCGCTGTAGGCGTTGTCGGCGCGGGATTCGGCCCGGCAACGGTCGGTGGTCACGCACTCGACCGGGCCGAAGCGCCACTGGCTGACCACCAGCTGGCCCTTGACCGACTCGACGCCCTGCTGACGCAGGCGCTGGATCAGCCGCCACAGGTCCTCGGAGACCAGCGCCGGATCGCCACCGCCCTCGAACACCAGATCGCCATGCAGGACGCCACGCGAATCGACCGCCCCGGTCGACACCAGCCGGCTGGTGAAGCGATGCTGCGGCCCCCAGCGATCCAGCGCCGCGGCGGCCATGTAGAGCTTGGACACCGAGGCCGGCGCCAGCGACCGCTGCGGGTCGATCTCGGCGAGCACCTCGCCGCTGTCGAGCAGCCGCGCCTGGGCGCCGATCCGGTAGCCCTGGTCGGCGAGTCTCGCCACGTGATCGAAGCCCGCGGCCAGGACGGACGACGCCCCGCCCATGAGGAGCAGGCACAGGACGGTGATGAACGCACGCGGCATGATGTTTCCTCGACGTAGGGGATGAGTGGCCCGAACCGAAGACACTAGCCTAGTGGGCCGAGACGTCCGAGAAAACCTGAATCACCACCACCCCGCCGATGATCATCGCAATGCCCAGTACCGCCGGCAGATCGAGCGACTCGCCGAACCACACCACACCGATCAGCGTGACCAGCACGATCCCCAGCCCCGCCCAGATGGCGTAGGCGATGCCCACCGGCAGGGTGCGCAGTACCAGGGTCAGCAGATAGAACGCCAGGGCATAGCCGACCACCACGCCCACGCTCGGCCACAGCCGGGTGAACTGCTGCGAGGCCTTGAGTGCGCTGGTACCGATCACTTCGGCGACGATCGCCATGAACAGGTAGACGTAGGCCATCCGGCTCCCTCCCGAAAGAATCTCAGCCTGGTTCGATGGCCGAGGATTCTAGCCGTGATCCCGGGGATGTCGAATCCTCAAGGCCCGGGCACGAGCCCCGGATCGTGGGGCAGATCGAGACACAGCCGCCACAGGGCCTGGCCGCTTTCGGCGTACTTGCGCTCGAAGGGCGTGAGGTAGCTCCCCGCCGGCGCGAAGGCACCCACCGCCGGCGCGGCGAGGCCGGCCTCGGTCGTGGCCAGCGCGAACTCCTCGACATAGACGCGCCAGTTGGAGCGCAATTCGAGACGCCCGCCCAGCGCCAGCAGCGTCGGAAAGACCGCATGACCGTGCCAGCGCAGCTTGAGCTGGGAGGCCTTGGGATAGGGGTTGGGATAGAGCAGATAGTGATGGCTGGGCCACCAGCCCTCGGCCAGCGCCAGGCGCCAGAAGTCCACCAGGTCGGCCCGCACCAGCAGCGCGTTGTCGGGCAGCTCGCCGTGGTCGCGCGCCAGGCGATCGGCGCTGCGATCGATGCCGATCACCGCGTGGCCGGGATGACGCCGGGCCAGCTCGCGGCTCGACAGGCCCACCCCGCACCCGGCATCGAGAATCAGCGGCCGGTCCTGCACGGCGAACCAGTCCCTGGCGCGGGCGAAGGCGTCGCGGGTGTGATCGGCGATCGGCTTGCGCCAGGGGTGGCTCAGGGCGCGGGCAACGCGACGCGGGAGAGCGTCGTGGGGGCCGCGCTGATTACTGGTGACGGAGCGGGAAATGGCGTGCATGAGACTCGACTGACGTGGACGGCGCCTAGGCTTTGTACGAAAACTGCCTGCGCTTGGCAATACAGCGTTAAAAATCGGCTCAAAATGCTCATTTACACCCCGTAAACTCCGCTTTCTCGCCGACTTTTGCCTTGTCTTTCCTTCGCTCGCCGACTTTTCGTACAAATCCCACTCTACCAGCCCGCGGCGGCAAAAAAACGGCGCATCCGGAGAGAACGCGCCGACACCAACTCGTATGACTCAAACAGCCGTTTCATCATAGCCCGATTCATGAGCGCATTCAAACAATCGTTTGACGAACGGATCGATCGATCTCCTCCTCTCGGGGTCGCTGCGTCGTGCCCGTGGCATGACGCCACTACGGGCCAGGTGCTATCATCGCGCTCCGGGCCCGGCATGGCGCACGCTGCGGCCCGGCTGTCTCGCACACCGATGCAACCCTGACGGTGCTGCGCTGTCAGGACTCGTAGACTCAACAGCACAACGAGGGATGTGGCTTGTCACAGTTACCCGTGATTGTCGGCATGGGCGGTGTCAATGCCGCCGGCAGAACCTCGGGCCACCAGGCGTTCAGACGTACGGTGCTCGACGCCCTGCCCGCCGAGGAACAGCAGCGCACCGTGGTCGGCCTCGCCGCCATGATGCAACTGGTGACCCGCCAGGCCGACGGCCACTGGCAGGACATTCACGGTAATCGCCTCGACGACGCCGAGATCGCCGCGCGCTTCCGCCAGCAGGTGATCGATCACACCCTGATCCGACGCATCGAGGACGAGGCCTTCAACGCCGACGGCATCCCCGCCAACCGTCAGGCCCAGTTGCGCCTCGACGCGCCGCTGGTCTTCAAGGTGCGCCGCCGCCAGCTCCCCGACCCGCTGCCGGAAACCTGGCAGGTGCGCGATCTCGACGGCCGTCAGGTCGAGGTCAGCGTGCCCGCCGGCGTGCTCGATGTGCTGCTGCCGGAGCGCCGTCAGGCGCTGGTGCGCGCCGCCGGCCAGCTGCCCAGCGGCTTCGCCCCCGACCGTCTCTACCGCAGCGTGCACCACCCGCGCGGGCTGTCGATGGCGGTATTCGGCGCCAGCGACTGCCTGGGCCAGAGCGGACTCGACTGGGAGTCGCTGCGCGACGGCCTGGACCCCGACCAGATCGCCGTCTATGCCGGCAACTCCATCGGCCAGCTCGACGATCCGGGCTGGGGCGGCCTGCTCAAGAGCTTCGTCTCGGGCAACCGCGCCACCTCCAAGCAGATGCCGCTGGGCTACGGCCAGATGCCCGCCGACTTCATCAACGCCTACGTGCTGGGCAGCGTCGGCGCGACCGGGGCCATGCTGGGCGCCTGCGCGAGCTTTCTCTACAACCTGCGCCTGGGCATCGAGGACATCCGCAGCGGCACCCGCCGGGTAGTGATGGTCGGGACCAGCGACGCCCCGATCACCCCGGAAGTCGTCGAGGGCTTCCGCAGCATGGGGGCACTGGCCGACGACGACAGCCTCAAGGCGCTCGACGCCCTGAGCCTGCTCACCGACGCCGACTACCAGCGCGCCTGCCGGCCCTTCGCCCGCAACTGCGGCTTCACCATCGCCGAGGCGAGCCAGTTCGTGCTGCTGATGGACGACACCCTGGCCCTGGAGACCGGCGCGCAGATTCTCGCCTCGGTGCCCGGCGTATTCGTCAACGCCGACGGCTGGAAGCGCTCGATCTCCGCCCCGGGCATCGGCAACTACATCACCCTGGGCAAGGCGGCGACGCTGGCCCGCGAGATTCTCGGCGAACGGGGCCTGCGCGAGCGCACCTTCATTCACGCCCATGCCACCAGCACGCCCAAGAACCGGGTCACCGAATCCCACGTGCTCGATGCCGTGGCGCGCGCCCATGACATCACCGACTGGCCGGTCGCCGCGGTCAAGGCCTTCGTCGGTCACTCCCAGGGCAGCGCCGCCGGCGATCAGCTGGTCAGTGCCCTGGGCAGCTTCGCCCATGGGCTGGTGCCGGGCATCCCCACCCTCGACGCGGTCGCCGACGACGTCCACGGCGAGCGGCTGCGGCTGTTCCGCGAGCCGCTGGCCTTCGAGGCCGACGCCGCCTTCATCAACGCCAAGGGCTTCGGCGGCAACAACGCCACCGGCCTGCTGCTCTCGCCGGCGGCGACCGAGCGTCTGCTGGTCAAGCGCCACGGCCAGGCGGCCGTCGACGCCTGGCGCGAGCGCGCCGCCGATGTCCGGGCGCGCGGCGAAGCCTACCTGGCACGCGCCGATGCCGCCGACTTCGCGGTGATCTATCGCTTCGGCGAGGGCGTGCTCGAAGGCCCCGAGCTGGGTGTCGACGCCGACGGTATCCGGATTCCCGGTTACGCCCGCCCGGTCTCGCTGGCGGTGGACAACCCCTTCGGCCGGCTCGACGATTGATGCCGCGCCGCCGCGCGGGCGATTGTCGCGGTACCGGCCCTCGGCTACGCTGAGGGCCCGACCCCGGCGGCACGTCAGGCCCGGACGACAGCGCAAGGCGTCGGCCGCAGCCCGTTTCGAGACAGGATTTGCCCATGAACATCGTCGTCTACCCCGGCACCTTCGACCCCATCACCAACGGCCATTTCGATCTCATCGAGCGTGCCGCGCGCATCTTCGACAAGGTCGTGGTGGCCATCGCGGCGAGTCCCGGCAAGCGCCCGGTGATGGACCTCGATGTCCGGGTCGAACTGGCCCGGGACGTCGTCGACGGGCTCGACAACGTGACCGTTACCGGCTTCAGCGGCCTGCTCACCGAACTGCTCGACCAGCAGGGGGCGCGGATCATCCTGCGCGGCCTGCGCGCGGTGTCGGACTTCGAGTACGAACTGCAGCTGGCCAACATGAACCGGGCCCAGGCACCGCATGTCGAAAGCCTGTTTCTGACCCCCGCGGTCGAGAACTCCTATATTTCCGCCACCATCGTGCGAGAGATCGCGCGCCTGGGGGGCGACGTCAGCCGTCTCGTCCACCCGCGAGTCGCTGAAGCGCTGCGCGCCCATTTCGATACCGAGCGTCAGCCAGGCCACTGATGATCCGCTGCGAGGACATGACCCCATGGCCCTGATGATTACCGACGAATGCATCAACTGCGATGTCTGCGAACCGGAGTGCCCCAACGATGCCATTTCGGCCGGGGAGGCGATCTACGTCATCGACCCCAACCGGTGCACCGAGTGCGTCGGCCACTTCGACGAACCGCAGTGTCAGCAGGTCTGCCCGGTGGACTGCATCCCGCTCGACCCCGAGCACCGCGAGAGCCGCGAGCAGTTGCTGAAAAAGTATGAGCTGATCAGCGCGGCCTGAGCCGCGCGCCCGCCGCGCAACGCGGGCACGAGTGCCCCTGCCCTCCCCTCTCGGGGGCGGTCTCGCGCTAGTGCGCAAACCGTCGATTCGCACCGTGCCGCTGGCGCGCGTATCCTGAGCGCCTTTCGCCGATGCCAGCACCGCATCCGCACGCGCCACCCCACGAGGACGACCGTTTGCCCGCCGCCAACGCCCCCAATCGCCGGGTCTGGACCCTGGCCTGGCCGATCATTCTCTCCAACGTCACGGTACCGCTGCTCGGCCTGGTGGACACCGCCGTGGTCGGCCATCTGCCGGAATCGCGCTTCCTGGCCGGGGTGACGCTGGGGGCGACGCTGTTCAGCTTTCTCTACTGGGGCTTCGGCTTCCTGCGCATGGGTACCACGGGGCTCACCTCGCAGGCGGTGGGCCGCGAGGACGACACCGCGGTGCGCAACCTGCTCGGCCAGTCGCTGCTGCTCGCGGCGCTGATCGGCACGCTGCTGATCGCGTTGTCGCAGCCGCTCACCGCGCTCGGCCTGTGGCTGCTCGACGGCAGCCACGAGGCCACCGCACTGGCCCGGGAGTACGCCGCCATCCGCTTTCTCTCGGCGCCGGCGGTGCTCGCCAACTATGCGATCCTCGGCTGGTTTCTCGGCCAGCAGAACAGCCGCGTGACGTTGGCGATCATGGTCACCACCAACAGCGTCAACATCGTCCTCGACCTGATCTTCGTGGCCGGCCTGGGGATGACCAGCGACGGCGTGGCCTGGGCGACGGTGATCGCCGATTACACGGCGCTGGCGCTGGGGCTGTGGCTGGTGCGACGCCAGTTGCGTGCGCTCGGCGGACGCTTTCTCGGCGAACGACTGTGGCGGCTCGCGGCCTACACCGAGCTGTTCCAGGTCAACGGGCAGCTGTTCCTGCGTACCCTGGGGCTGCTCTTCGCCACGGCCTTCTTCACCCGCCAGAGCGCCAGCCAGGGCGACGTGATCCTCGCCGCCAATGCCGTGCTGCTGCAGTTCGTGATGCTCACCTCCTACGGGCTGGATGGCTTCGCCCATGCCGCGGAGGCCCTGACCGGGCGCGCCATCGGCCGACGCGACTGGCGGGAATTCGTCAGTGCGGTAGCGGCGGCGACGCGCTTCTCGCTGCTCACCACCGGCGCGGCCATGCTGGTCTTCGCCGTGGCCGGCCACCTCCTGATAGCGCTGCTCACCGATCTGCCCAAGGTGCGCGACGTCGCCGCCGACTACCTGCCCTGGATGGTGCTGATGCCGGCACTGGCGGTCTGGAGCTATCTGCTCGACGGGGTATTCATCGGCGCCACGGCCACCCGCGAGATGCGCAACAGCATCCTTGCCGGACTGGCGGTCTACCTGCCGGCCTGGTGGCTCGCCACCGGGCCGCTGGGGCTGGGCAACCATGGCCTGTGGCTGGCCTTCGTGCTGTTCACGGCGGTGCGCTCGGCAACGCTGGGCGGCTACTATCTGTATTACCGGCGCACGCGCTGGAGCGGCCAGGCATCCGCGGCACTGCCCGGCGAGCGTTGAAGCCGGTTGCGGCGCCGCCCCGAGGGGTGCGCTACGGTTGGAAAAAACCTCGACAACAAACGAGACTCGTCATGCTCAAGACTCTGTCGCGACCGGCGGTAAAACTGGTCGAACGCTACCTGCCCGATCCCTATATCTTCGTGCTGCTGCTGACGCTGGTCGCCGCCGCGGCGGCGATCGGCGTCGAGCGCCAGACGCCGCTGGCGGTGCTGCGCTTCTGGGGCGACGGCTTCTGGAACCTGCTGACCTTCTCGATGCAGATGCTGCTGGTGCTGGTCGCCGGCTTCATGCTCGCCAGTTCGCCGCCGGTCCAGCGCATCCTCGCCCGGCTGGCCGCCCAGGCGGGCACACCGGCGCGGGCGATCGTGCTGGTGACGCTGGTCTCGCTGGCGGCGAGCTGGCTCAACTGGGGGTTCGGCCTGGTGGTCGGGGCGCTGTTCGCCAAGGAACTGGCCCGCCAGATTCGGGTCGACTACCGCCTGCTGATCGCCAGCGCCTATTCGGGCTTCGTCGTCTGGCACGGCGGGCTGGCCGGCTCGATCCCGCTGGTGATCGCCACGCCGGGTCACTTCGCCGCGGACCGGATCGGCGTGATTCCCACCAGCGAGACGATCTTCTCGTTTTTCAATCTGGCCATCCTGGTGGTGCTGTTCGCGGTGGTACCGCTGATCAACCGGCTGATGCTGCCCGACGAGTCGGACAGCGTCTACGTCGATGCCGACAAGCTGGGCAAGCCGGCCTCGGCCGAGGCCCGCCCACTCATCGAACGTCCGGCCGAACACCTCGAGAACAGCAAGACCCTGGCCTGGCTGGTGGGCATTCCGGGCCTGCTGTTCCTGCTCGATCACTTCCTGCTGCGCGGCGGCGGGCTCAACCTGAACATCATCAACTTCCTGTTCCTGTTCCTGGCCATCGTGCTGCACCGCACGCCACGCCGACTGCTCGACAGCCTGCACGAGGCGATCAAGGGCGGCGCCGGCATCGTCATCCAGTTCCCCTTCTACGCCGGGATCATGGCGATCATGGTCCAGTCCGGGCTCGCCGAGACCCTGTCGCAGGGCTTCGTGTCGATCGCCAACGCCCAGACTCTGCCGTTCTGGTCGTTCATCAGCGCCGGCGTGGTCAACCTCTTCGTGCCCTCCGGCGGCGGCCAGTGGGCGGTCCAAGCACCGGTGATGCTGCCGGCGGCGCAGGCGCTGGGTGCGGACATCCCGCGCATCGCCATGGCGGTGGCCTGGGGCGACGCCTGGACCAACCTGCTGCAGCCCTTCTGGGCCCTGCCGGTACTGGCAATCGCCGGGCTCAAGGCCAAGGACATCATGGGCTTCTGCCTGATCCAGCTGTTCGTCACCGGCGCGATCATCGCCCTGGGGCTGACTTTCGTGCCCTGACTCCCGGCCGGCACTCATCATGGCGGGGCAAAACGTGTTACACCTAACGGCAAAACCACCGGCAGGACACACGATGAATCCCGACGACATGCCCCGTCAGCACGAACTGACCATGACCGTGCTGATGACGCCCGACATGGCCAACTTCAGCGGCAAGGTACACGGCGGCGCGATCCTCAAGAAACTCGACGAGGTGGCCTACGCCTGTGCCAGCCGCTACTCCGGCAGCTATGTGGTGACGCTGTCGGTCGATCAGGTGCTGTTCAAGCAGCCGATCCACGTCGGCGAACTGGTGACGTTCCTGGCCTCGGTCAATCACGTCGGCCGCTCGTCGATGGAGATCGGCGTCAAGGTGGTGGCCGAATCGATTCAGGAGAAAGTCATTCGCCATACCAACAGCTGCTACCTGACGATGGTCGCGGTCGACTCCCAGGGCCATCCGGTCGAGGTGCCGCCGCTCAGGCTGGAAACGCCGCTGCAGCAGCTGCGCTTCGAGAAGGCCACGCTGCGCAAGGAACTGCGCAAGCAGGCCGAGCAGGCCTCTCGCGAGCACGACGCCCAGTACACGCATCAACCGCGTTGAGCGGCTTGACCGTCACCGCCCGCCAGGAGGCCGAATGAAATCGTCGCCGCTCAGCGAACGCCTGGGTCTGGCCTGGGACCTGCTGATCATCGCGCTGGTGATCGTCAATCTCGGCCTGCTGCTGTTCGACAGCCTCTATCTGCTGCCCCCGTTGCGCGAGGGCTTCGCGGCCGTCGCGCCGGGGCTGGAGGCGGCCTACGCCGATCACATCCACGCCCACTTCTTCGCGATCGACCTGGCGTTCGTCAGCGTCTATGTGCTCGACGTGCTGTTCGGCTGGGCGGTGGCGATCATCGAGCGCCGCTATCATCGCTGGTTCTTCTACCCCTTCGTGCACTGGTACGACGTGCTCGGCTGCATTCCGCTGGTCGGCTTTCGCTGGCTGCGCGTGCTGCGCGTGTTCGCCCTGCTCCACCGCCTGCAGCGCCTGGGACTGATCGACGTACGCCGCTGGGCCCTGTTCCAGGGGGCCCACAAGTACTACGAGATCCTGCTCGAGGAGATCTCCGACCGTGTCGCGGTTCGCCTGATCGGCAGCATCCAGGAGGAGGTCCGCCACAGCAACACCCTGTCGCGGCGGCTCGCCGACGAGGTGGTGGCGCCGCGCAAGGAACAGCTGGTGGAGGAGATCGCCGAGCGGCTGGAAACGGGACTCGAGGGGATCTATGCCGACAACCGGGCCCTGATCGCCCGCTACGTCAGCGCCCTGGTGGGCCGGACCCTGCAGGAGAGCCCGGAAATCCAGCGCCTGCACCGGCTGCCGATGGGTCGGCAGTTCACCGGCGCCATGGACCAGGCACTCAGCGACCTGGCCAGCCGGCTGATCCACGAAGCGGTCGGCGGCCTGCGTTCGCCGGAGTTCTCGCAACTGCTGCGGCGCGCCGCCGACAGTGGCATGGACGTGCTGCTGGTCAGCGACCGGCGCAGCGAGCGGATCACCGAACAGGTGCTGATCGAGGTCCTCGAGCTGCTCAAGGAGCAGGTCGCCACCAAGCGCTGGCAGACCAAGTACGACTGATCACTCGATGGCCAGCAGCGTGTAGGGCGCCTCGCTGGCATGGCGCTCGTCGCCGGCGAATGCAACCGGCCGCGGGGCGCTACAGGGTACGCCAGGGGTGACCCGCGGGTGCCTCGAGGGTGGTGGCGATCGCCGTCAACGCCCGCTCCAGGGCCGGCCGGTCGGGTGCCGCGCTGGGGCACAGCCGGATCGCCTGGGGCACCGGCTCGCTGCCCACGCAGAACGGCTCGCCGCCGGTCACCCGCACGCCGTGCCGCTCGAGCTGACCGAGCAGCGCGCCGGCCCGCCAGCCCTCGGGCAGGTTCAGCCAGAGATGCGAGCCATGGACCTGACCGCGCGGCGAGTACGCCGCCAGCCGCGCCATCGCCAGCCGCTGGCGCTCGACGGTTTCCTCGATCTGCCAGGCCAGCAGACGGTCGGCCGCCCCGCTGTCGATCCAGCGACACACCGCCTCGACCATCAGCGGCGGTACCATCCAGCTCTGCGCCAGCAGCAGATTGGCCAGCCGCTCGTGAAGCACCGCCGGCGCCCGCATCACGCCGACCCGCAGCCCGCCGGCGATCACCTTCGAGGTACTGAACAGGTACAGCGTGCGCTCCGGCGCCAGGCGATAGAGCGGGGTATCGCGCGCCTGGGGCGGCATGTACTGAACGCCATCCTCGACCAGCCAGATGTCGTGCCGCCTAGCCAGCTCGACCAGTTGGTGGCGGCGGGCTTCAGCGAGTCGCGCGCCGGTGGGGTTGTTCTGTTCGGGGGTCACATAGACCAGCCGCGGTGGCTGCTGGGCGCAAAGCCGCGCCAGGGCGTCGACATCGATCCCGTCATCGTCGAGCGGCACCCGCAACGGCTTGCGGTGGCACTGCTGGGCGGCGTTGATCAACCCGGGATAGGTCAGCGCCGCACAGGCGATACGCTCGCCGGGTTGGGTCAGGGCGTGCAGGGCGAGAAAGATCCCGTGCTGGCCGCCCAGGGTGATGGTCAGCTCGTCGGCGTCCATGGGCAGGCCCAGCGCGGTCAGCCAGCGCGCCAGAACGGCGCGATGCCGGGTCGTGCCGCACTCGCCCTGATACCCCACCGCCTCTGCCAGCGCCTCGGGGTCGGCGGCGATCGACGTCAATGCCTCGGCGAGGCCGGCGGGCCGGTCGGGGTGCGGCGGGGGCAGACTGAGGCTGAGATCGATCAGCCCGGGCGGCGCCTCGGCGGCGACGTGGCGAAAGCCGCTGTCGGGCGCGGCGCGCTCGCGCACATAGGTGCCACTGCCGACCCGCGCCTCGACCAGATCGCGACGCTCGGCCTCGGCATAGGCGCGGGTCACGGTGCCCACGGTGACACCGAGAGCATCGGCAAGCCGGCGTTGCGGCGGCAACCGCTGACCGGGAGTCAGTTCCCCGTCGGCGATCGCCGCGGCGATGGCATCGGCCAGTGCACGATAGCGGGTGCCGTCTGGCGGCAGTTCGGGAACCCATAATGTCATGGTGACAATAAATCCGTTGACGCCCTACCTGCGCCAATTATCCTTCCTTTACGCGCACAATTCAAAGAATCCGGAAAAATTGTAGGCATACAATATGGAAGCGTTCGCCACCCTCGGCCCTGCGGCCCTCTACATGATCTCGATGACCCTGACACCCGGTCCCAACAACCTGATGCTCACCGCCTCGGGGGCCAACTACGGCTACTGGCGGACGTTGCCACACATTCTCGGCATCCTGGCCGGCTGCTTCGTGCTGTTTTCGGCCATCGCCCTGGGCCTGGGCCTGCTGTTCGAGCGCTATCCGCTGTTCCAGTCGCTGCTCAAGATCGTCGGCAGCGGCTATCTGCTGTACCTGGCCTGGAAGATCGCCAGCGCACCACCCCCCGACCTGAGTCTGCGCGGCAGCGGTCGGCCGCTGACTTTCTGGCAGGCTGCGGCCTTTCAGTTCGCCAATCCCAAGGCCTGGGTGATGGGCCTGGCGCTGATGGCGGGTTTTCTGCCGGAGGGCGGTACCCCCTGGCTGGCTGCGCTGCTGCTGGCCGGGTTCGCCGAACTGGTCGCGCTGCCCTGCATCTCGCTGTGGGCGGGTTTCGGCATCGCCGTGGGGCGCACGCTGAAAACGCCGCGCGCCTGGCGGATCTTCAACGTGACGATGGGGGCGATGACGGCGGGCTGCGTGATCTTCATCCTGGGCTGAAGGCCGGCCGCCGTGGCAATTCTTGGCAATCGCTTAAGTTTAGCTCGCTCGTGACGATATGAACTATTACGCAACGTCACGGGATGTTACGGCAATGCATGAAACCCCGGCGGTCCTCTTCGCTCGCCAACCGATCTACGATCGCCGCCGCGAACTGGCCGGCTGCGAGCTGCTGTTCCGTCCCGCCCCGGGGGCCACTTCAGCACCGTTCGACGGTGACTTCGCCACCCGCCAGGTGCTGCTCAGTGCCTTCACCGAGACCAGCCTGCGCGATGTCTGCGAGAATACCCCGGCGTTCATCAACTTCGGCACCGCCACCCTGACCGAGACATTGCCGTTCCCGCCCGGCGAGATGGTCATCGAGGTGCTCGAGACCGTTCCGGCCAGCGCCCCGGTGATCGCGGCGCTCAACCAGCACCGTCTCAATGGTTACCGGATCGCCCTCGACGACTACCGGCTCGAGGACAGCGGCCATCCACTGCTGTGTTTCGCCGATATCGTCAAACTCGATTACCCCGAATACAGCACCGACGGTCTCGCGCGGGTCATAGCCGCCCTGCGCCGCGATTACCCGCGCGTCCGGCTGCTCGCCGAGAAGGTCGAGACGCACGAGGACTTCGAGCGTTGTCTCGCGGCCGGCTGCGACCTGTTCCAGGGCTACTTCCTGGCGCGGCCCGCGCCGGTCCACGGCCAGCACCTGCCCAGCGACCGACTCTCGGTTCTGCACCTGCTCGCCGAGCTCAACCGTCCGGATATCGGCTTCAACGAACTGAGCGCGATCATTCGTCGCGACCCCTTCATCAGCGTACGTCTGCTGAAGATGGCCGGCAGCGCCTACTTCAGCCGCTCCCGCGAGATCACCTCGGTGCAGATGGCCGTCACCCTGCTCGGCAAGCGGCGCATCCTCAGCCTGGCCAACCTGATCGCGCTGACCCGGCTGGACGACAAGCCCCACGCCCTGCGACAACTGGCGCTGGCGCGAGGCGAACTCTGCCAGGCACTCGCCGATCAGTTGCTCGACAACGGCGGCCCGGGATTCACGGTGGGCCTGTTCTCCTGCCTGGATGCCTTCTTCGATCGTCCGCTCGATCAGGTCCTCGACGAACTGCCGCTACACGACAGCCTGCGCCGTGCCATCCTGCATCATGAGGGCCCGCTGGGGCAGATCCTGGCGACGGCCAAGTCACTCGAGTGCGGCGAACTCGACGCCCTGGACTGGACGGGCCTGACGCGGCTCGGCCTGACGCCCAACGCACTGTCCCGGGCCCAACGGCGGGCCTTCGAGGCGGTAGGCGCCCAACGCTGAGCGGGCAACGCTGCCCTCAACCACAGTCAACCCGGGTAATCCGCCCACTCGCATCGAGGTGCAGATCCAGCCGCTGCGGCCGGTAATCCATGGTGTAACCCTGGCCCGGGCGCATCACGCGCACCTCGGAAGCGCCGCTGAGCGCGGCGGCGCGCGCCTGCAGCGTCTCGCGATATTCCCGCCCCTGCCAGTCGGCCAGCGCCGACGCCCCGCAGGCATCCTCGCCGGTCTGGCTCATCGGCGGCGGCGGTGGCGCCGGGGCCGGCTCGCGCAGCGGCGAACCGCCGCACCCGCCCAGCACAACGGCAGCGACCATCCCGGCCATGACGCGTCGAATCATCTTTCTCTCCTTGCACAAGGGACTCACCGAGGCGACCACTCGTTGATCCTGCGTCGGACGGTGTTATGGACGCCGCGAGGCACCCTCGATAAGGTCCTGAAATGTGGAGCCATCCAATGTCGATGGCTAGGCTCAATGGAACGACGCACGATACCGCTCATCGTACCCCGTCACCGACAAGAGGATGGAAGCTCATGGTCAGGATTGGCAATGTCTTGGGTCTCGTGGCCGGCACGCTGCTGGCGGCCGGTCAGGCCGTGGCGGCCGAGCCGCTGCGCGTGGCCTCGAAGATCGATACCGAGGGCGCCCTGCTCGGCAACATGATGATCGCCCTGCTCGAGAACGCCGGCTACCCGGTCGAGAACAAGCTGCAGCTCGGCCCCACCAACATCGTGCGCAAGGCCCTGCTCGAGGGTGAGATCGACCTCTATCCCGAGTACACCGGCAACGGCGCCTTCTTCAGCAGCACCACCGACGACCCGGCCTGGAAGAACGCCGAGCAGGGCTATGAGAAGGTGCGCGACTGGGACCGCGAGAACCACGGCATCGTCTGGCTCGAGCCGGCGCCGGCCAACAACACCTGGGCCATCGCCGTGAAGCAGTCGCTGGCCGAGGAGAACGGCCTCGACACCATGGCCGATTTCGGCCGCTGGGTGCGCGACGGCGGCGACGTCAAGCTGGCCGCCTCGGCCGAATTCGTCGAGAGCGATGCCGCCCTGCCCAGCTTCCAGAAGGCCTACGACTTCACACTCTCCCAGGATCAGTTGCTGGTGCTCTCGGGCGGCAACACCGCCGCCACCATCCGCGCCGCCGCGGAGGGCACCAGCGGCACCAATGCGGCGATGGTCTACGGTACCGACGGCGCCATCCAGCCGGCCGGACTCAAGGTGATGGACGATACCCAGGGGGTGCAGATGGTCTACGAACCGGCCGCGGTACTGCGCGAGTCGGTGCTCGAGTCGCACCCCGAGCTGCCCGAGCTGTTCGGACCGGTGTTCGACAGCCTGGACCGCGAGACCCTGCAGCACCTCAATAGCCAGATTCAGGTCCAGGGCCTGCCGGCCAAGCAGGTGGCCCGGCGCTATCTCGAAGATCACGACTTCCTCGAGCAGTAGCGTCGCGTGCCGGCCGTTTTCCGACACGCCGACCGGCGCCTCGTCGCCAACCGGGTCCTGGCGACCCTGCTGGTGGCGGCGGTCGCCGGCTGTCTCCTGCTGCCCTTCGCCGCCATGGCACCCAACCGGCTGGTCTCGGGCGAATCGGTGGCGCTCGTCGCCGCTCTGAGCCCCTGGCAGACGCTGGTGCTGCTCGGCCTGGCCCTGGTACTGGGCATGGCCTGCCTGGCCCGCCCGCTGGGCGAGCACCGCGGCGCACGAACGGCGCTGATCGCCGCGCCACTGGCGCTGCTGGTGGTGCTCTACGGCCTCGGCGATTACGCCACTCGCGCCCTGGCCGACGCCTCGCCCGCGGCGCGGGTCTCGCAGGGCGCGGCCTTCTGGGTGGCGGTATTCTGCTGTGCCTTGATGATGGTCGATGCCTTCCAGCGCCTGCGCACGCCGTTGTGGCTGTGCAGCGTCTACGCCCTGGTGGTGCTCGGCGGTATCGTGGCGCTGTTCGCCGCCGGCACCTTCGATGCCCTGGCGATCATGCAGGAATACTTCAACATCGAGGACGCCTTCGCCGCCCAGTTCGTCACCCATCTGGTGCTGGTGGGCCTGGCGCTGGGGCCGGCGCTGGTCGTCGGCCTGCCGCTGGGGCTGCTGGCCCACCGTCGGCCCGGCGCGCGCGGGCCGCTGTTCGGGGTACTCAACTTCTTTCAGACGATTCCCTCGATCGCGCTGTTCGCGCTGCTGGTCACCCCGCTCTCGCGGCTCGGCGACGCGCTGCCGTGGCTGCGCGAGTGGGGCGTGTCGGGGATCGGCGCGGCACCGGCGATCATCGCGCTGATCATGTACTCGCTGCTGCCGATCGTGCGCAACACCCACGCCGGGTTCGCCGGGGTCGCGCCGGCGACCCTCGAGGCGGCGCGCGGCATGGGCATGACCGCCACTCAGGTGCTGTGGCGAGTCGAGATTCCCCTGGCCCTGCCGGTGATCCTCTCGGGGTTGCGCATCGTCACCGTCCAGGCGATCGGCCTGACCGTGGTCGCCGCACTGATCGGCGCCGGGGGGCTCGGCGCCTTCATCTTCCAGGGCCTCGGTCAGTACGCCATCGACCTGGTGCTGCTCGGCGCGGTGCCGACCATCGCCCTGGCGGTGGTCGCCGACTTCCTGCTGCAGATCCTGGTCACCGTCAGCCGCCCCGCCGGGGCCCGCTGAGCCGCCCCACCGAGAGACGAGGAATGATCGAACTACAGGGCTTGACCAAGACCTAAGACGACAAGGACGTCGTCCAGGACATCTCGCTGCGTATCGAGAGCGGCGAGTTCGGCGTGCTGATCGGCCCCTCCGGCTGCGGCAAGTCGACCACGCTGCGCATGATCAACCGGCTGATCCCGCTGACCCGCGGGCGCATCCTGCTGGGCGACGAGGACATCAGCCATCTCAAGCCGGAGACGCTGCGCCGGCGTATCGGCTATGCCATCCAGTCGATCGGCCTGTTTCCGCACTGGACGGTGGCCGACAACATCGCCGTGGTCCCCCGGCTGCTCAAGTGGCCCAGATCGCGCATCGATGCGCGCATCGACGAGTTGCTGGATCTGTTTCACCTCGCGGCCGGCGAGTTCCGCGACAAGTACCCGCACCAGCTCTCCGGCGGCCAGGCACAGCGCGTCGGCGTGGCACGGGCGCTCGCCGCCGATCCCGAGGTCCTGCTGATGGACGAGCCGTTCGGCGCCGTCGACCCGCTGACCCGCGAGGTGCTGCAGAACGAGATGCGCCGCGTCCACGAGCGGACCCGCAAGACCATCGTCTTCGTCACCCACGACATGGACGAGGCGCTCAAGCTGGCCTCGCGTATCGCGATTCTCAACGCCGGCCGCCTGGTCCAGTACGACCGCCCCATCGAGCTGCTGACCCAGCCGGCCGACGCCTTCGTCAGCGACTTCATCGGCAAGGCCGACCTGGGCCTCAAGCTGCTCTCGCGGCGCTGGGTGAACCAGTACCAGGATCGTGCCCGCACCACGCCCGACGCAGCCTCCGGGCGGCCTTCCCACTACTGGGAGACCGACGCCACGGGCCGCCCCACCTGTCTGCATGGCGGCCGGCTCAGCGACGGCGATCCCGAGGCGCGCACCGCGGTCAACGACGAGTGGATCGCCACCCCGGGGATGCCCATGAAGGAAGCCCTCTCGCGAATGGTCTGGTATCGGGTGATGGTGCTGCCGGTCATCGACGAGAGCGGTCGGCTGATCGGCGAGGTGAGCATGGACGGCGTGATGGGCCGCCAGCCATGAAGCGGAACCTTCCCCACGGGCGCGATGCCCTGCTGCTCGTCCTCGGCGTGGCGCTGATCCTGCTGGTGCTGTTCATGGACGCGCTAGCGCCGCTGTTCCGCGCGGCCTTTCCGCAGCTCGACACCGCCGTCTACGCCCGCGAGAGCTTCCTCAAGCTCACCCTCGACCACCTGGCCCTGGTGCTGGTGTCGTCGCTGATCTCGGTGAGCGTGGGCGTCGCCGCCGGGCTGTTCGTCACCCGCCGCGCCGGGCGCGAATTCGAACCACTGGTCTCGGCGCTGGCGGCGATCGGCCAGACCTTCCCGCCCGCGGCGGTACTGGCGATCGTCGTCCCGCTGGCCGGTTTCGGCTTCGTGCCGACCATCGTCGCGCTGACGCTCTACGGCCTGCTGCCGGTGGTCCAGAACACCATCGCCGGGCTGGGCACGGTGCCGACCGACACCCTGGAGGCGGCCCGCGGCACCGGCATGAGCGCCACGCAGATCCTCTGGCGGGTGGAACTGCCGCTGGCGATGCGGGTGATCATCGCCGGCGTGCGCGTTTCGGTGATCATCAATATCGGTACCGCGACCATCGGCTCGACGGTCGGCGCCCAGAGCCTGGGCACGCCGATCATCGCCGGGCTGGTCGGCGACAACATCGCCTACGTGATTCAGGGGGCGGTTCTGGTGGGGCTGCTGGCGATCGTCAGCGATCTGCTCTTCGAACGGCTGGAGCGCCGTTATCGCTTCGGTAGCTAGTGGTGCGGCGCAGTGCCGACAGGCGGGTCGTTGCTTGACAACCCGGCGGTAGCCCGCCGGGCGTCGGTACCGAGACTCAGCTGGCGGATTCCTGAATTTCTTCGCCGCCTTGTTCGATGTCTTCACCAGCGCCGTGCATGGTGTTGCAACCGCTCAGTACGCTGACACTCACCAGTGCCAGGAACATCAGTGCCGTCAGTTTCTTCATATTGAGTCCTCCCTAACTAGCCAATGAAGTCACCGCCAGTAGAGGCATCGGTCGTGCCACTCGGCAGAGCGCTCCGGCTCCCCCTGACGGTGCGGGTGACAAGACGTCACACCTGCAGCCTAACAGGCCGTGGGCGATTTCGCACACCGGGCGTTCACTGACCGGCGGCCTCCTCGATTTCCGAACCCACCTTCTGCACGTCCCGGCCGAAACCGTGCATGGTGTTGCAGCCCGCGAGAAAGACCAGCGCCGCCAGTGCGGCCAGCAGTAGGGTCTTGCGCATGTTCGTCTCCTGAATGACACACTCCGCCTTGTTATCGCCGATCGCCGCGTCGCGCACAAGCGGTGTCGCTTAGAAGAAGATCAGCCGCAGGATGATCGCCGCGATCACCACCAGCGTCAGCGCCTTGACCCATTTGGCGCCGCGCGGCCCCATGTTGACGCGCACCGCCAGCCAGGCGCCGCTCATGCTGCCCACCGCCAGCAGCAGACCGTAGGCCCAGCGCACCTGGCCGTCGAGGAGGAACACCGCCAGCGCCGGCAGCGTATAGACCAGCACCACGAACACCTTGAAGACGTTGACCTGCGCCAGGTCGATCCTGAGCATCCGGTAGAGGACGGCGATGAACAGCACGCCCACCCCCACCTGGATGAAACCGCCGTATATCCCGATCGCGAACATCGCCAGATAGACCGCCGGGGTCAGTCGCTCCGGCGTCAGCGCCCGCGTATCGAGCCGCGGCTGCGGCAGCAGCATCATCACCGAGGCCGCGACCATGGCGACCACCAGCACCGTCTGGAACACCGCGTCCGGCACCTGCAGCGCCAGCCAGGCGCCGGCCAGGGACCCCAGCACCGCCGGCACCGACAGGCGCAGACTGATGCCCAGGTCGCGGGCCCCGGCGCGGAAGAAGTTGCCCACCGCACTGACGCTCTGCAGGACGATGCTCACCCGATTGGTACCGTTGGCCGCCTGTGGCGGCAGGCCCAGGAACATCAGCAGCGGCAGGGTCAGCATCGAGCCCCCCGCCGCCAGCACGTTGATGAAGCCGGCGACGCCGCCGATCGCCACCAGCGCCAGCCCTTCCAGCCAGGTCATCGCGACTCCTTTCGAGGCCGTCCATGGTCACGCCGGAACGCCGCGCCCCCGCCGTGCGCTCCATACGAGCACCGCGACGAAGATCGCCACCCCGACCAGATCGACGGCGAGCATACCATGCGGCCAGAGCATCAGGGCGCCGATCGGGAACATCAGCAGCCGCAGCCACCAGGACAGCTCGTGCTCCAGATAGCCCTCGAGGCCGGCGATGATCGCGTAGATGCCGAACAGCGCCAGGACGAACACCTGCAGCATCTCCTCGGGGGTGCCGGTGATCAGCGGCGACCAGACGAACAGCAGCGGCACGATGTAGAGCCCCTTGGCGATCTTCCAGGCGGTCAGCCCGGTGCGCATCTGCGGCGTCTCGGCGATCGCCGCCGCGGCGAAGGCAGTCAGGCACACCGGCGGGGTGACGTTGGAATCCTGCGACAGCCAGAAGATCACCATGTGCGCGGCGACCAGCGACATGGTCAAAAAGTGCGGCGACAGCGCCTGCTCGTAGAGCTGGCTGGAGAAGGTATCGGGCACCTTGTCGAGCAGCGCCTTGGCATCGGCCGGACTCATCGGCGCCGACAGCGCCTGCAGTTGGTCGGGGGCGGCGAGCATGAAGATCGACTTGGCCTGCTGCGGCAGGTCGCCGGCGACGATCAGGTCGACCAGTTGGGCATGCGCCATCAGGTTGTAGAGCGCCGGCGCCGAGAGCGTCGCCAGCACGATGTACGAGGCGGTGACCGGCAGCCCCATGCCCAGGATCAGCGAGGCGATGGCGACCAGCACGATGGTCACCAGCAGGCTGCCGCCCGCCCAGTCGGTGATCATCAGCGAGAAGGTGTTGCCGATGCCAGTGGTCGAGACCACGTTGACGATCAGCCCCACGGTGATCAGCAGGATCGCCGTGGTGATCATGTTGCGGGTGCCCTGGACCAGCGCCTCGACGATCAGCCTCGGGGTCATCGGCTGCTTGGACAGCCAGGAAGCGACGACCACCGAGACGATGGCGATGCCCGCCGCATAGGTCGGCGTGAAGCCGTAGATCAGCGCCCACACCAGCACGATCAGCGGCAGCAGATAGTGCCAGCCGTTCTTGAGCACCGTGCCGATCTTCGGCGCGTCGGGATCGTCGAGCTGCTGGGCGTTGCTGCGCTTGGCCTCGATGCGCACGAACATCGCCACCGACAGGAAATAGAGCAACGCCGGCAGCGCGGCGACGCCGATGATGGTCAGATACGACACCTGGGTGTAGGAGGCCATGATGAAGGCCCCGGCACCCATCACCGGCGGCATCAACTGTCCGCCGGTGGACGCCGACGCCTCGACGCCCGCGGCGAAGCGCGCCGGAAAACCGGCCTTGCGCATCAGCGGGATGGTGATCACCCCGGTCGACACGGTGTTGGCCACCGCCGAGCCCGACACCGAGCCCATCAGCCCCGAGGAGAACACCGCCACGAACCCCGGGCCGCCGATGAAGCGCCCGGCCGCGCAGCGGGCCAGCTCGATGATGAACTCCCCGGCGCCGGACTTGACCAGGAAGGCGCCGAAGAGGATGAACATGAACACGTACGACCAGGAGATGCGGGCGATCGAGCCCAGCATGCCCTCGCCGCCGATGTAGCTGCGAAACAGCACCGTCTCCCAGCTCAGGCCGGGAAAGTTGAACACCCCGCCGACGTACTTGCCCCACCAGGCCACGTAGGTCAGCGCGATCAGGCACAGCACCGGGATGAACCAGCCGGTGGTACGCCGGGCGAACTCGAGGATCAGCCCCACGGCGAGAATCGACACCACCCAGTCGCTGGTGACGAAGGTCACGCCCCGGTCGTAGAGGGCATCCTCGAAGGCCATCAGGTACAGCGCGCAGCCGATCGCGGCGACGGCCAGCAGCACGTCGACGGCGAAGATCGCGCGGCGGGCGCCGGCCTGGCGCGGCCGGGCCAATGGCACCGACAGCGCGCACAACGCGCCGAACAGGCCGAAGTGCATGGCGCTGGTCCACAGCGTGGAGAGCGTCGAGAAGGTATTGAAGTACAGATGCACCAGGGCGATGAGGATGGCGAAGGCGAACAGGAAGCGCCCCAGCCAGGGGTGCTGGAGGCGTTCGTCGGCCTCCTGGGCATCCTCGTCGCGGATCGAATCGAGTGTTGGGTCGCTCACGGCGATCTCCTGAAGAGCGGCGTGCGTCAGATCATGACAGGGGAAGCGAAAGGCGCCACGAGCCATGGCGCCTTTCGGCGGAGGTACCTTTCCGGCCAGGTTGACCGGGAAGGTAACCTCGTGACGTACCGGTGCTTATTCGGCGCCGTCCGCTTTCGGCATCAGCCGATCGGGGATCTCGATGCCCTGCTCCTCGAAGTAGCGGGCCGCGCCGGGATGCAGCGGCATCGGCAGGCCGGCGATCGCCTTCTCGATGGCCATCGCCTTGGTCGCCGGGTGGATGTTCTGCAGAAACGGCAGGTTCTCGTACATGGTCTTGGTGATCGCGTAGACGTCGTCGGCCGGGACGTCGGCGCGCACCGCCAGGATGTTGGGCTGGGCGATGGTATGGATCACCTCGTCCTGATTGGGATAGGTGCCCGCCGGAATGTCATAGGGCGTCCACAGCTCGAACTCGCTGTTGACCTTCGCGAGCTGCTCGGCATTGAAGTCGAGCGTGGTGATGTCGCCGCCGACGTTGGCGTAGGCGCGGGTCACCGCCGAGGCCGGCACCCCGGCGGGGATGTTCATGCCCTGGATGGTGCCATTCTGCAGGGCGTCGGCGCTCGGCCCGTAACCCAGATAGGCGATGTCCATCTTGTCCGGCTCGATGCCCAGTTGGCCGAGAATGTAGCGGCCTGACCCCTCGGTGCCCGAGTTGCGCGCGCCGATCGAGAACGCCTTGCCGTAGAGGTTGGTCATGTCGTCGATGGTGCCGGAGTCGACGATGGCGTCCTTGACCACGAAGTGCTCGACGTTCTGCCACAGCATCGACACGCTGCGCAGGTTCTTGTAGGCCTTGGGTACCGGCCCGGTGCCCTTCCAGGCATAGGCGCCGTAGAGCCCCTGCAGAATGCCGAACTGCGCCTCGTCGGCATCCATCAGTTTGAGGTTCTCGCCGGAACCGGCGGAACTGATCGCCGAGACCGAGATCCCGGTCTTGGGCTCGAGCTTGACCTTGACCAGCGTCGACAACGCCACCCCCACCGGGTAGTAGGTGCCGCCGGTGGTGGCGGTGCCCATGATGTAGTGGTGTGACCCGTCCTGGGCCAGGGCGGAAGAGGCCGAGACGCCCAGCGCCGCGGCGGTGGCCAGGCCGATGGCCGACTTGAGGAACTGACGCTTGTGCATGCCGTTTCTCCTTGTGGGAATTGGCGGTTATTGTGGTGAGGCCCACAAGACGTAGCAAAGCCCTTGCCAGTTGGCGAAAATGCTTTTCCGACAATTACTTGCCGATCTCGCCGCAGCAACTCGCCCCCGCTATCGGCAGAAAATGGCCGATGGCGAGCCCAGCGATCGGCCAATTCTTGCCGATCCTCGTGCCGCCACGGCCCACTCAGGAGACACCGCCATGACTGACTTCGCCCTGCACCAGCGCCTCGCCGCCGACACCCACTTGATGGTCGACCTGCCGCTGTGTCAGGTCCGGCTGATGGACGACATGCGTTTCGCCTGGCTGATTCTGGTGCCGCGTCGCGACGCCGTCGTCGAAGTCGACGACCTGAGCGAGGCCGAGCAGGACCGGCTGTGGCGCGAGGCCACCCGGCTGGGCGCGGCGCTCAAGGCCGAACTCGATGGTGACAAGCTCAATCTGGCGACACTCGGCAACCAGGTGGCACAGCTGCACTTCCACGTGATCGTGCGGCGCCGTGACGATGCCGCCTGGCCCGGCCCGGTGTGGGGGGTAGGCACGCCCGAGCCCTACCCGGCCCGGGCGGTGGAGGCGTGGCGGGCACGCATCGAACGTCTCGCCGCGCCGCTGATGGCGGGTTGAGGGAAATCAGGCGCCGGTCGGCAACCCCTGCTTGGCGAGCACCGCCTCGACGGCCTCCGCGATATCGCCACTCCCTCGTCGAGATCAGTGGCATGTGGCGCGCGAAACCACCCGAGTCGACGAGCCACGGGGTGCCGAGCCCGGCGCGAGGCGGGGTTCAGCGGCCGGGAACGCCGCCCACGCAGTAGTACTTGGTCTCGAGATATTCCTGCATGCCGGCATCGGCGCCCTCGCGCCCCAGCCCCGACTGCTTGACGCCGCCGAACGGCACCTGGGGGCCGGTGATGTCCATGGTATTGATACCGACCATGCCGACCTCCAGCCGGCGCATGAACTTGCGGATGCGCGCGTCGCGATGGGTATAGACGTAGGCGGCGAGGCCGAAGAGGGTGTCGTTGGCGGCCGCGATCACCGCATCGTCGTCATCGAAGGCGCAGATCGGCGCCACCGGCGCGAACGACTCCTCGCCGGCCACGCGCATCTCGGCGGTGAAGTCGGCGACCACGGTGGGCATGAAGAAGCGCGGCCCCGGCGCCTCGCGCTGGTCGCGACCGAGGATTCGCGCGCCCTTGTCACGGGCCTCGTCGACCAGCGAGCGGGCCTTGTCGACGGCGTCGCGGTTGATCAGCGGGCCGATGGCGTTGTTCTCGTCGAAGCCGTTGCCCACCGCCATGGCGTTCATGCGCGCGGTGAAGCGCTCGACGAAGTCCTCATACAGCGAGCGGTGCACGTAGAGCCGATTGGCCGCCACGCAGTCCTGGCCGCTGGTCTGGAACTTGGCGGCGATGGCGCCCTCGACTGCCTCGTCGAGGTCGGCATCGTCACAGACGATGAACGGCGCGTTGCCGCCGAGCTCCATGGCATTGCGCTTGACCGTGTCGGCGCTCTGGCGCAACAGCGAACGCCCCACCTGGGTGGAGCCCGTGAACGACAGCGCCCGGACCCGGTCGTCGGCGCAGACCCGCTCGGCGAAACGCTTGCCGCTGCCGGTGACCACGTTGAATTCGCCGCGTGTGAAGCCGGCGCGCTCGGCGAGCACGGCCAGCGCCAGCGCCGAGAACGGCGTCTGGGTCGCGGGGTTGACCAGCGTCGTGCAGCCCGCCGCCAGGGCGGCACCGACCTTGCGGGTGATCATCGCCAGGGGGAAGTTCCAGGGGGTGATCACCGCGGCGACCCCGACCGGCTCCTGCACGGTACCCAGCGAGACATCGGGCTTGTCGGCGGGAATCGTCTCGCCGTCGGCACGGCGTGCCTGCTCGGCGAACCAGCGCAGGAAGCTGGCCGCGTAGTCGACTTCACCGCGCGCCTCGGCCAGCGGCTTGCCCTGCTCCCAGGTCATCAGCCGCGCCAGCGCCTCGCGATGCTCGGTCATGCCTCGATACCAGGCGAGCAGCCTGTCGGCGCGTTCCAGCGCCGAGGTGTCGCGCCATTCGGCGAAGGCGCCCAGCGCGGCGTCGATCGCCGAGTCGATGTTCGCCGCCGACAGGTCGGGCACCTGGCCGATTGTCTGCTCGGTGGCCGGGTCGTCGACCGCCTGACGCGCGTCATCGTCGGCGGTGATCCAGTCACCGCCGACGAAGGCACGTTCACGCAGCAAGGTCTTGGGATCATTCGTCATTGCCGTTCCTCCCTGAAGCCAATGAAAAGTGCCATCGGCGGGGGCCGGCATGCCGGAACCAGCAAGGTGTGAGCACAGGATCCATCGAGGATCGGCGATGAGCTATCCCTGGTCGCCCGGCATCGCCCCTCGTCGTGGCGAGGTACCCGGAGTATAGGTGCCGCCGCCAGGACCCCCAAACCGGCGTTTTTCAGTGGTCGGCGCCGGCCTCGAGAAAGGCCTCGCGGCGCAGGCCGTGGCGGTGCATCTTCTGATTGAGAGTGCGTCGGGGCAGGTCGAGTTCCTCGAGCACCGCCTGGATGTTGCCGCGATGGCGTGCCAGCGCGGCGCGCAGCAGCGACGCCTCGAAGGCCGCCAGTTGATCGCCGAGCGAGCCGGTCGCCGTGGTGCCGGCCTCGCCCGCCAGTTGCGGTACGTCCAGCCCCAGGGTGAAGCGCGTCGCGGCGTTGCGCAGCTCGCGCAGATTGCCCGGCCAGGCGTGATGGCCGAGGCGCGACAGTTGCTCGCCGTCGGCCTCGCGCTGCGGACGCTGATGGACTTCCGCGGCCTGACGGCAGAAATGGTTGAACAGCAGCGCGATGTCCTCGCGGCGTTCGCGCAGCGGCGGGATGCGCAGCTCGGCGATGGCCAGCCGGTAGTAGAGATCCTCGCGGAACTCACCGCGCTCGGCGAGCGCCAGCAGGTCCGCCTTGGTCGCCGCCACCACCCGCAGGTCGAGGGCGATCACCCGGTTGCTGCCCAGCCGGGTGATCTCGCCCTCCTGCAGCGCGCGCAACAGCTTGACCTGGGCCGCCAGCGGCATCGACTCGATCTCGTCGAGAAACAGCGTGCCGCCGCTGGCGTGCTCGAGCTTGCCGACCCGGGCCTCCAGGGCGCCGGTGAAGGCGCCCTTCTCGTGGCCGAACAGCTCCGATTCCACCAGCTCCGGGGCGATCGCCCCGCAGTTGAGCGCCACGAACGGCGCCGTCTCGCCCGGACCGAACTCATGCAGGCAGCGGGCCACCACCTCCTTGCCACTTCCGGTCTCGCCGGCCACCAGCACGTTGGCGCGGGTCGGTGCCAGGTTGGCGACCTGCTCGCGCAGGCGACACATGCCCGGCGCCTCGCCGAGCAGCCGGCCGGCCAGCCCGCCCTGGCGCAGTGCCTGCCGCAGACGGCGATTCTCCTCGCCCAGCCGCCGTCGCTCGCGGGCACGGCGCACCCGTTCCTCCAGACGCTCGGGCTCGAACGGCTTCTCGATGAAGTCCCAGGCACCGCGACGCATCGCCTCCACAGCCATCGGCACGTCGCCGTGGCCGGTGATCAGCAGCACCGGCAGCTCGGCATCCCGCTCGCGTACCGCGGCGAGCAGCGCCAGGCCATCGAGCCCGGGCATCTTGACGTCGGAGATCATCGCCCCGCAGTCGGCGCCCTCGCCCAGCTCGGCGAGGGCCGTCTCGCCGTCGGCGAAGGTGCGCACCGGGAGTTCGCCGAGCTCGAACCACTGGGCCAGCGATTCGCGCACGCCGGGGTCGTCGTCGATCAGCCAGATCGGCAGTTCGCTCATGTCAGGGATTCCTCGCGGTCCCGCCGGGCCGGCACCTGGCGAGCCCGGGGCAGTTCGACGCTGAACGCCGCCCCGCCGCCGAGCGACGCGGGGCGATTCTCGGCACGGATGCGGCCCTCGAGATCCTGAACGATGCCGAAGGCGATGAACAGCCCCAGCCCCAGGCCGTCACCGACCGCCTTGGTGGTGAAGAAGGGATCGAACAGGTGCTCGAGCACGTCCTCGTCGATGCCCGGCCCGTTGTCGGCGATTTCCAGGGTCACCCGGCTCTCGCCTTGCGACACGCTCACCGTCAGGCGCGGCGCCTCGATCTCGCGCAACGCATCGAGGGCATTGCGCAACAGATTGGTCAGCAGTTGCTCGACGCGCACCGTGTCACCGGCGACGAGCAGGCTTCCGGCAGCGGCGTGCTCGGGCAGTTGCACGTCCAGCGCCACGCCCTGACGGGCCAGGCGCTCCTCGAGCAGCTCGAGGACGAAATCGAGCCGCGCTGCCAGGTCGACCGGCTCGCGCGCGCCGCCCTTGCGGGCGAACAGCTTGAGCTGGCGAATCAGGGTGGCGAGTCGCTCGGAGAGCCCCTGGATACGCCGGAAATTGTCGCTCGCCGCCTCATCCCGGCCCCGTTCGAGCAACCGCGCCCCGCTCGCCGCGTAGGTGCGGATGCCGGCCAGCGGCTGGTTGAGTTCGTGGGCGATGCCCGCCGCCATGGTGCCCAGCGCCGCCAGCTTGCCGGCCTGGACCAGCTCGGCCTGGGCCGATTCCAGCTCGCGGGTACGCGCCGCGACACGGCTCTCCAGGCGCTCGTTGGCCTCGCGCATGATCCGCGCCTCGCGCTCGCGCAGCCACAGCCGCTGCTGGCGCTCGCGCAACCACAGGCCCAGCAGCAGCAGGGCCAGGCACACCGCCCCGGCGAGCAGCACCGCGTTGCGGGCACTCACGTAGAGCGGACGCACCGGCACCAGGTAATGCATCCGCCAGCCCAGGGTGTCGAGCGCCCTGGCGGTGGTGAAGAAGCGCTCGCCGAGCGCCCCCGACTCGACCCACAGCGAGCCGTCGTTCAAGCGCTCGCCGAGCGGGGCGAGCGCGGCCCCCTGAAACTGACGCTGGGCGCGCACCTCACCGAGCGCCGCCGCATCCAGCCGGCCCAGACGACGAAAGCGCCACTCGGGACGACTGGACAGGATCACCACACCGTTGGCATCGGTGAGCAGCACCTTCTCCCCGGCCTCGCGCCAGTCGGCCTGCAGCGACTCCAGCGACACCTTGATCGCCAGCACGCCGCCGATCGTGGCATCCTCCGCCGAGGCCGTGCGCACCGGCGCCGAGACGAAATAGCCGGGCCGCCCGGTGGTGCTGCCGACGGCGAAGAACTCCCCCTGACCGCCCTCGATGGCGGCGCGAAAGTAGGGCCGGTACTCGTAGCGATGGCCGATGAAGCTGGCCAGCGTGGCATGGTTGCTGGCCGCCAGGGTCAGACCCCGGCGGTCCATCAGGTAGATCGCCTCGGCCCCCGAACGCTCGGCGACCCGCTCGAGATGGCGGTTGACCCGGCGAATCACCGCGGGGCGATCCGCCAAGGCGCCGCGCACCAGCGGCTGGCGGGCGAGCAGGTCGGGCAGATAGGTGAACCGTTCCAGCGCCCCGTCGAGACTGCTGGTGTAGAGCGCCAGGCGCGCCTCGGCGTGGCGCCGCGCCTCGCGCAGGGCATTGTCGAACTGCCAGTGCCACACCCACCACAACACGGCGGCGATCAGGACGGCGCCCGAGGCGATCAGCAGACGGCGCAGGCGCCGACGGCGTATCGGCCCCACTCAGGACGCCCCGAGGCGCGCGCGGATCTCGTCGAGCAGGGTAGCGAAGCGGTGCGGCTCGATGCCCCGCCCCGAGAAACGCCCCGAGAGCGTCAGCCGCGTGCCGTCGGCTGCCGGTTGCGTCTCGAGCGTCAGCACATAGCCGGACCGCGCGGCGAGCACCGCATCGACCCGGCCCAGCTCGGCGTCGGCCATGCGGATCACGAAACCGTGCTCGACCAGCACCGCGACCCCGGCCTCGAGCGCCGGACGGGGCTCGGCGCGGACCACCAGGCTGCGGGTCTCCGGCGTCGACGCGACGCCGGCACACCCCGCCAGCAGCAGCGCCGTCATCAGTACCGCCAGCAAGCGTTTCATGGCCGAGCCCCCGTGTTGATCAGGCGCGATTCGATGGCGCCGCTGACCTCGCGACAGAAGGCATCGCGATTGTAGGGGCGGGCATCGACCACGTAGCCGTCGGTATCGATCACGCTGGAATCGCGGGTCAGGCTCACGCTGTCCTCGCCGACCACCAGCGACAAGCGCTCGACCTGGACCGGGTCGTCGCCAAGGTGCACGCCATAGCCCACGCCCACCGCCGAGCGGCGTCCGAAGCTGCTCCACAGCGAGGTGCCGGCGAACCAGGGCTCGTCGATGGCGCCCATCCCCGGTTGTCGTCGGGTCCGCTCGGCGCTGACCACGCCCAGCTCGAGGTCGGTGCTGCGCACCGTGAAGCCGCGCGCCTCGAGCTCGGGAATCGCGGCGCGTACCCAGGCCTCGCGGCTGACCCCGGCGTCGCGCAGCCAGGTGCACGAGGCCGGCATGTCGGCGGCAGGCTGAGTCAAGGGGTCATGGCCGACGGCCTGACAACCGCCGAGCAGCAGTCCCAGAAGGGGTAGCAGGGTCCCGATTCGTCTCGTCATGGCGTGTGCCCCATCGCGTTGTCGAGTCCGCGTTCGCGACTCGTCACTCCCAGCTTAGCGTGCCTTGCGGCGCGACGGCACCCGTCTTGCCATCTCCCGCGCCGGGACGATTCGCGCTAGGCTGACGGACTGTGCCGAGCCTTCCCGAGACCCCGACGCCAGGGCGGCTGCGAGGTCCCTCACGTGGCCCACGACAAGAGGACGCCAATGAAGATCCTGATCGCCCCCGATAGCTACAAGGACGCCCTGCCGGCCCGCGAGGCGGCCGCGGCGATCGCCCGCGGCGCTCGCCGGGCACGCCCCGACACCGAACTCGTCGAGTGCCCGATGGGCGACGGCGGCGAAGGCACGCTGGATGCCCTGCTCGCCGCCACCGGTGCCGAACGCCGCCTCGCCGACGTGCACGACGCCCTGGAACGCCCCGCCCAGGCCGCCTGGGGCTGGCATGCGGCGAGTCGCACCGCCTATGTCGAGCTCGCCGAGGCCAGCGGCCTGCAGGCACTCGCCCGCGACGAGCGCACCGCGCTGCACAGCTCTACCCGCGGCGTCGGTGAACTGATCCTCGCCGCCCTCGAGACCGGCGCCGAGCGGCTGATTCTGACGCTCGGCGGCAGCGCCACCAACGACGCCGGTGCCGGCATGCTCGTGGCGCTGGGCGCGCGGCTCGAGGACGCCGCCGGACGGCCGCTGGCCCCCGGCGGTGCGGCGCTGGCCGGGCTCGACCGGCTCGACCTCTCGGGGCTCGACCCGCGCCTGGCCTCGCTGACGGTGGAAACCGCCGTGGACGTCGACAACCCCTTGACCGGGCCGCGCGGGGCGAGCGCGGTGTTCGGCCCGCAGAAAGGTGCCAGCGAGGCGGACGTCGAACGCCTCGACGCCGCGCTGGGGCACTTCGCCGATCACGTCGCCCACGCCCTGGGCCGCGACGAGCGCGATCATCCGGGCGCCGGCGCGGCGGGCGGCAT
The DNA here is from genome assembly GCF_020147985.1 of Modicisalibacter sp. MOD 31.J. NCBI lineage: Bacteria > Pseudomonadati > Pseudomonadota > Gammaproteobacteria > Oceanospirillales > Halomonadaceae > Modicisalibacter > Modicisalibacter sp. MOD 31.J. The sequence continues at coordinate 336,760 of NZ_JAGXFF010000005.1, forward strand.
GGGCTTCGCCGCCCGCGCGTTGCTGGGCGCCGAGCTGCGCCCGGGCATCGAGCTGGTAATGCCCCAGGTGGGCTTCGACACCCAGCTCGCCGGCGCCGATCTGGTGATCACCGGCGAGGGCCAGCTCGACGGCCAGAGCCTGGCCGGCAAGACGCCGATCGGCATCGCCCGCCGGGCCCATGCCTGCGGGGTGCCCACGGTCATTCTCGCCGGGCGCCTGGGGGACGGCTGGCAGGCTGCCTATGCCGAGGGCGTGAGTGCCGCCTTCGCCCTGGCCGATGGCCCCATGGAGCTCGACGAGGCCCTGTCGCGCTGCGCCGAGCTGCTCGCCGACCGCGCCGAGTCGGTGGTTCGCCTGTTCATCGCCCAGGCCGATCCGATGTCATGATGTCATGAGCCAAATCAATAGGATGGGACTATCCCCACGATGTAGAGTGATGTCTGTCAACACTCGACACGGGTCGTTATCATCGAGTCAGTCATTGCAAAGGAGGGCTTCATCATGTCCGATACCAACGCCATCGGCCTGCATCAGGCCAGCGCCAATCAACTGGCCGAGCAGCTCAATACCCTGCTGGCCAACTATCAGATCTTCTACATGAACGTGCGCGGCTATCACTGGAACGTGAAGGGCCAGCAGTTCTTCGAGCTGCATACAAAGTTCGAGGAACTCTACACCGACCTGCTGACCAAGATCGACGAGGTCGCCGAGCGCGTGCTCACCCTGGGGCACCAGCCGCTGCACGCCTACAGCGACTACGTGAAGACCGCCGCCATCGCCGAGGACAAGAACGTCCACGACGGCGAGGCCTGCGTGCGCGGCATCGTCCAGGGCTACCAGACCCTGATCGAGCTGCAGCGCGAACTGCTCAGCCTGGCCTCGGATGCCGACGACGAGGGCACCGCCTCGCTGGCCAGCGACTATATTCGCGAGCAGGAAAAGACCGTCTGGATGCTCAACGCCTATCTCGGCTGACGCCGACCCGCTGACGTCCGCCCGAGATCGACGCGCCGCTCCCCGGAGCGGCGTTTTTCATGCCCGGCCGGTTGTGGAAGTCACTGCATTGCCTATCCTTGGGGTGTCCCCGCTGACGCGACCCCCTTGTCCGTAAGGACGGTCGCCCCAAGGTCAGGGGGGCAAGGCGGCATTCGGCCGCATCGCTCACTGTGCCGCAAGGAGGTAGCCATGAGCCAGAAACTGAGTGGCAAGCGCGTCGCCATTCTCGCCACCGACGGGTTCGAGGAATCGGAACTCGCGGTGCCGCGCAAGGAACTCGATGCCCAGGGCATCACGGTGCATATCGTCGCCCCCGAGAAGAAGGGCATCCGCGCCTGGGCGGAGAGCGACTGGGGCGAGACCTACGATGTCGACGTCGCCCTCGACGACGCCGACGTCGCCAGCTATCACGCCCTGGTGCTGCCGGGCGGCTTGTTCAATCCGGATAGCCTGCGCATCAACGAGAAGGCCCAGACCTTCGCCCGGCACTTCTTCGAGGCCGGCAAGCCGGTCGCGGCGATCTGCCACGGCCCCTGGTTGCTGATCAACGCCGGCGTGGTCGAAGGGCGCAGGATGACCTCCTTCCCCTCGGTGGCCCAGGACCTGAAGAACGCCGGCGCCGAGTGGGTCGACGAAGAGGTCGTGGTCGACAGCGGCCTGGTCACCAGCCGCAAGCCGGCCGACCTCGACGCCTTCTGCCGCAAGCTGATCGAGGAGATCGGCGAGGGCCGTCACAACCAGCAACACGCCTGATCGACACCACGTCGGATCGCTTGCGTCCGCCTCGCCCGACGAGGCGGACGTTTTGCGTCTGGCCACCGCCGATACCGTTTCCCGGGAGAGCCCCATGACCCGCCGCCCGTCACAGGCCCTGCGCAAGCTGCTGCGTCTCGCCGCCCGGCCGATGAAATCGGATCGCGGTCGCGGCGGCATCGTGGTGCACGCCTACCGGGGCTACGGCTCGGCGAGTCAGGTCTACCTGATGGGCCGGGTCTTTCACCAGCCCAGCCTGGGACTGCCGCTCGCCGAGGGCACGCTGGCCCGCGATCTGGCCGACGTGGTGCGCCGCGGCGTGCGCTGGGGCGTCGGCGGCGCCGAGGTCACCCTGCGCCTGAACGGCAGCACGCTGACCGTGATCACCGACCGTGACGGCTACTACGATGCCTGGATGCCGCTCGACGAGCCGTTGCCGCAGGATCGCAGCTGGCACCGCGCCGAACTCGACGTGCGCGTCGACGACGCCCACACGGTCAGCGGCAGCGCCGAAGTCTACGTGCCGCCGCCGGCGGTCGACATGGTGGTGATCAGCGACATCGACGACACCGTGATGTACACCGGTGTCGCCAACAAGCTGAAGATGTTCTACCGACTGTTTCTCGAGAAGGCCGACCGGCGCACCGCCTTTCCCGGTGTCGCGCCCTTCTACCAGGCATTGTTCGCCGGCGCCGACGGCCAGCGACGCCGACCGATGCTCTACGTCTCGCGCGGGCCCTGGAGCATCTACGAGGTCCTCGAGGCGTTCTTCCAGCGCAATCGTATCCCGGTGGGGCCGATTCTCTTCCTGCGCGAATGGGGGCTGAGCCTGCAACGCCCCTGGCCACGCAAGGCCACCGATCACAAGGCCCGGGTGATCGAGCAGATGCTCTCGCTCTATGACACCCTGCCGTTCGTGCTGATCGGCGACAGCGGCCAGCAGGATCCCGAGACCTACGCGCGCATCGTCCGCGAGCATCCGGGGCGGATCCACACCATCTACATTCGCAACATCAACCAGGACGCCAGCCGCGCTGCGGCGATCGACCGCCTCGCCGAGGAGGTCGGCGAGGATGGCTGCAGCCTGCTGCTGGCGAGCAGCAGCGTGCAGATGGCCGAGCACGCCCACGACCAGGGGCTGATCTCGAGCGCCGGCCTGGAAGCGGTACGCCGCTCGCCGGATCTCGCCGACACGCGCGACGGCGACGCCGCCTGAGCGCCGCGCCGGCTCCTCAGGGGGCGCGCCCCTCGGCGAGCGCCTCGATCATCGCCCGCAGCAGTTGCCAGAACTCCGCCACCGAGTCGAGTTCGGCACGTTCGTCGGGCGAGTGGGCGCCGCGGATCTGCGGACCGAACGAGATCATCTCCAGCTGCGGATACTTGCCGCCGAGAATCCCGCACTCCAGTCCGGCATGGATCACCTTGACCGCCGGGTCGCGACCCGTCAGGCGCTGGTGGATCTCGCGGAAACGCGTCAGCAACGGGCTGTCGGGGGCCGGCGTCCAGCCCGGGTAGGCGTGTTCGACGCGGGTCTCGGCGCCGATCAGTCCGAACAGCGCGCGAAAGCGGTCGGCCATGTCGGCGCAGGCGCTGTCGCGCAGCGAACGCACCAGCGCGCAGAGATGAAAGCGCCCTGCCGCGAGACTGACCACGCCCAGGTTGTTGGAGGTCTCGACCACCCCCGGAACCTCGGCACTCATCCGCTCCACGCCACACGGGGCAACGTGCAGCGCCGCCAGCAGCATCTCGCTGGCCGTGGAGGTCAGGGCCTCGCCGGGGACCTGCTCGAGCGGCTCGAGGGCCAGCGTCAGGCCGTCGTCGACCCCGGCCAGCTCGGCGACCAGTTCCGCCTGCAGCTCGGCGAGCCGTGCCTGGGCCGCATCGCCTTCGCCCTCGCTCATCACCAGGCTGGCGAAGGCCTCGCGCGGCAGGGCGTTGCGCAGCGTGCCGCCCCGATAGTCGACCAGCCGCACGCCACACGGCGCCAGCGCACGCAGCACGCGCACCAGCAGGCGGTTGGCGTTGCCGCGCCCCTTGTGGATGTCGATCCCCGAGTGGCCGCCGACCAGCCCGGTCAGGGACAGTTGCCAGGCGCGCTCGTCGTCGCGCACGGCACTTTGCGGCAGGCTGGCCTCGACCACCACGTCGGCACCGCCGGCACAGCCGATGTAGACCTCGCCGCGGTCCTCGGAATCCAGGTTGAGCAGCAGGTCGCCCTCCAGCCAGTTCTCGGCCAGGCGCAGCGCCCCGCCCATCGACGACTCCTCCTCGACGGTGAACAGCGCCTCGAGCGGCCCGTGGCGCAGCGTGTCGTCCTCGAGCACCGCCAGCGCCGCGGCCACGCCCAGACCGTTGTCGGCTCCCAGCGTGGTGCCCCGGGCGTGCAGCCAGCCGTCGGCGATGTAGGTCTCGATGGGATCGCGGGAGAAGTCGTGGGGCTGATCGGCGTTGGCCTGGGCGACCATGTCCAGATGGCCCTGGAGGATCACCCCCGGGGCCTGCTCGCAGCCCGGCGCCGCCGGCTTCTTCAGGCGCAGATTGCCCGCCTCGTCGACATCGTGGGCGAGGCCGCGAGCCGTGGCCCACTCGACGATGGCGCGCGCGATGCCCGCCTCCTGGCCGGACGGCCGCGGCGTGTTGCACAGGGTGCGGAAGTGACGCCACAGCGGGGCCGGCGTCAACGTTTCCAAGTGTTCGTTCATAGAGGCGTATCGATCCTGATCGGTCTGTCGCGTGTCATTGTAGCGATGAAACGCCGGCAACGAAGCCCCCGCCCAGAAACGCCGACGCCCCGGCGCGATGGCCGGGGCGTCGGGGACTCAGCGAACGCAGCCGCGTTCAGTACTGATCGTCGTGATGCTCCTCGTAACGGGCGTCGATGATCGCCGTGCCCGCCGCGGCGATCAGCACGATCATCACCGTGCCCAGCACCCAGGCGAAGTACCAGGCGCCGCGCTCGCCCAGCACGATGGTCAGGGCGATCGCCACCGCGGCGATGAGCAGCCAGAAGAGAAAGATCAGAATCTGTTTCATGGTGCGCGCTCCGCAATCAGTAGGCGTGTTCGTCGTGGGCGATCGATTCCGGCGTCACCTTGCCGCGCATCACCCAGAAGGCCCAGCTGGTGTAGATACCGATGATCGGGATGAAGACCGCGGTGAAGGCCAGCATCCAGCCCAGCGTCCCCAGGCTCGAGGAGGCGTCCCACACGGTCAGGCTGTGGCTGGGTTCGCTGGAGGACGGCATCAGGAACGGGAACATCGCCGTGCCCAGCGTCACCAGGGTGGCGGCCCAGGCCAGCGCGCCCAGCCACCAGGCCAGGTGCGACAGGCCGGCGCGGGCCGCGGCGATGCCGCCCAGCACGGCCAGGTAGACCGCCGCCGGGATCAGCCACAGCGCCGGATGCGCGCCATAGTTGGCGAGCCAGGCACCGGACGCGGTTTCCACGGTCTTGTTGAGCGGCAATGCCGGGCCGGCGGGATCGCCGCCCGCGGTGATCTCGTAGCCATGCATCATCGACACCCAGATGCCGCAGATGGTGAACACCGCCAGGGCCGCCAGACCGGCGACGGTGACCAGCCGGCAGGCGCGCTCGCGAATCACCCCGGTACCGCGGTTCATCACCATCGCCCCGCCCTGATAGAGCGCCAGCGCCAGCGACATCACCCCGCACAGCACGGCGAAGGGGTTGAACAGGCTGATGAAGCTGCCGGTGTAGTAGGAGATCATGTTCCAGGAGAAGTGGAAGGGTACGCCTTCCAGCATGTTGCCCATCGCCGCGCCGAAGACGATCATCGGTACCGCGCCGGAGACGAACAGCATCCAGTCCCAGGCACCGCGCCAGCGCTCGCCGGGCAGCTTGCTGCGGTACTCGAAGCCCAGCGGACGCACGATCATCGACCACAGCAGGACCAGCATGACCACATAGAGCCCCGAGAAGGCGGTGGCGTAGATGGTCGGCCAGGCGGCGAACACCGCGCCGCCGCCGAGGATGAACCACACCTGGTTGCCGTCCCAGTGCGGGGCGATCATGTTGATCACCGCGCGACGCTCACCGTCGGTGCGGCCCAGGTAGCGCAGCGCGGCGCCGACGCCCATGTCCATGCCGACCATCACTGCCAGGCCGATCAACAGCACGCCCAGCAGTACCCACCAGGTCACCTTGAGTAGAATGTACGGATCCATGGCTCAGGCCTCGCTCCACTGGGATGAATGACGTTGAGAGGTCGGCTCGGCAGGCGATTCGTGCTTGCCCTCGCTCGGCCCCAGGCGGATGAATTTCACCATCAGGAACATCTCGATGACGATGAACAGGGTGTAGAGCAGTACGAAGCCAATCAGCGAGAAGACCATGTAACCGACGCTGTGGGTGGAGGCGGACAACCAGGTCGGCAGTTGGCCGTAGACCGTCCACGGCTGGCGACCCAGTTCGGCGACGATCCAGCCGGCCTCGTTGGCGATGAACGGAACCGGAATCATCCACGGTGCCAGGCGCAGGAACCAGTTATGCCGATGCAGGGTACCGCGCAGCGAGTAGATGACCGCGAGGATCAGGAAGGCCATCATCAAGAAGGCCGTGACCACCATGACGCGGAATGACCAGAACACCGTCGCCACCGGCGGGATGGTGTCGGCCGCCGCCTTGGCGATCTGCGCATCGGTGGCCTGGGAGACGTCCTCGGCGTAGCGCTGGACCAGCAGCGCGTAGCCCAGGTTGTCCTGATGGGCGTCGAAGGTCGCCCGTGCCTCGGCATCGTCGGGGTTTTCGCGCAGGGTCTGCAGCGCGATCAGTGCCGGGATACCGTCGCGGATCTTGGTCTCTGCGTCGGCTTCCAGGTCGTTCACGCCGGGGATCGACTCGTCGAAGGTGTGGGTGACCAGCGGGGTGAGCAGGTAAGGCACCTGGACCTCGAAGTCGTTGCGCTTTTCCTCCTGGTTGGGCCAGGCGATCAGGTTGAAGCCGGCCGGTGCCTCGGCGGTTTCCCACAGCCCTTCCATGGCGGCCAGCTTGGTGGGCTGGGCGCTGCCGTTGATGAAGCCCAGGGCGTCACCCAGCGAGATCACGCCGACGGTGGCGAACACGCCGAACAGCGCGGCGACCCGGAAGGAACGCTTGGCCAGCTCGATGTGGCGGCGACGCAGCAGGTAGAAGGCGCTGATGCCCACCACGAAGATCGCCGCGGTCACGTAGCCGGCGATGCTGGTGTGGACGAACTTGGCCTGGGCCTCGGGGCTGAAGATCAGATCCGGCAGGCTGGTCAGCTCCATGCGCATGGTGTCGGGGTTGAACACCGAGCCGACGGGGTTCTGCATGTAGCCGTTGGCGACCAGGATCCACAGCGCCGAAAGGTTGGAGCCCAGCGCCACCATGTAGGTCACCAGCAGATGCTTGCCGCGGGACAGCTTGCCCCAGCCGAACAGCATCAGGCCGACGAAGGTCGACTCGAGGAAGAACGCCATCAGCCCTTCGATGGCCAGCGGCGCACCGAAGATGTCGCCGACGAAGTGCGAGTAGGTCGACCAGTTGGTGCCGAACTCGAACTCCATGGTCAGCCCGGTGGCCACCCCCAGGGCGAAGTTGATGGCGAACAGCTTCGACCAGAAGTGGGTCATCTGCCGGTAGATGTCGCGCCCGGTGATGACGTAGATGGTCTCCATGGTCGCCAGCAGGACCGACAGGCCCAGCGTGAGCGGCACGAAGAGATAATGGTACAGCGCCGTGGCCGCGAACTGCAGCCGCGACAACTCTATGACGGTGTCTAGTTCTTGCATGGCGGAGGTGCTCTCTATGATCCCTGCTGCGAAACCGGCGCCCGATGCGAGACGCAAGCGAGACCGGGGAAAGATACCCAATCAGGGTAAACCAACGCCCGAACGGGCCTTTTGACCTGCATCAAGGGCCGTTCAGGGGGGTGGCATCGACAGGCCGCGACGCGGCGTCGCAGGCGCTTTCATCGTCACTAGCGCCACCCGACAGGCCGCCCCCGGCGAGACGCCGGTAATCGGCGCAGTCGCGCATCAGCGTGGCGTGATCGCCCGCGGCCAATAGACGACCCCGTTCGAGCATCACCACGCGATCGACGTCGCGCACCCAGGCCATGTGGTGGCTGATCAGCAGCAGGGTGCGCCCCGCCAGATAGCCGTCCAGGTTGCGCCACAGGCGGGCCGCGGTAGTGTTGTCCAGCCCCTCGCAGGGCTCGTCGAGGATCACCAGGGGCGCGTCGCGCAGCAGCGCCCGGGCGATGCCCAGGCGACGGATCTGGCCACCGGACAGCTTGAGCCCCTCCTCGCCCACCAGGGTGTCGTAGCCCTCGGGGAGCGCCAGGATCTCGTCGTGCAGGCAGGCCCGGCGTGCGGCCTCGATCATCGCGTCCTCGTCGGCCTCGGGGTTGCCGATCAGCAGGTTGTCGCGCACCGTGGCGTGGAACAGGTAGATCTTCTGCGGCACGTAGGCGATGCGCGCGCGCAGGTCCTCGCTGCGATAGTCGCCGATCGGTCGGTCGTCCCAGTGCAGGGTGCCGCGCTCGGCCTCGACCAGCCGCAACAGCAGCTGGGCGACGGTACTCTTGCCGGCGCCGCTGGGGCCCACCAGGGCGAGACGCTCGCCCGGGGCAATGGCCAGATCGAGGCCCTCCAGCGCCGCCGCGCCCTCCGCCGCGTGGCGCACGCCGACTCCGGCGAAGCGCAGCGCATCCCCCGCGGGCGCATCGGCCGGGGTCCGGGGCTCGGCCACTGCCGGGCGCAACGCCTCGAAGGCGCGCAGCCGACGGGTCGCCGCACGCATCTGGCCCAGTGCCTGCCAGGCGCCGGGCAACTGGGCCACGGCCTCGAAACAGCCCATCGCCAGCAGCACCACCGGCGCGAAGTCCACTGCCGACACCCCCGGCGACTGCAGCCGCGGCACCATCAGCCAGGCGGTGGCCAGCACCGCCAGATGGGTGAGAACCAGCACCCCGGCCTGGGACAGCCCCGACAGCCGCGACAGGCGCGCCTGACAGGCGATCCAGCGCCGCCCCAGTTCGTCGACCCGGCGGCGGCGTTCGTCGAGGGCGCCGAACACCGTCAGCTCGCCTAGGCCCTCGACGGCGTCGACGACCTCGGCCTTGAGCGCCGCGCCGACCTCGACCGCCTCGGCCCCGGGGCGCCGCCCGAGCCGCTCGACCAGCGCCGGCAACAAGGCCCCGGCCGCCAGCAGCAGGGCCAGGTCGACCAGCGCCACCGCCGGGCTGTAGACGGCGAGCACGGCCACCGCGCCGGTCACGCAGACCAGCGCCACCACCGCCGGGGTCAACAGCCGCAGATAGACGTTGTCCAGGGTGTCGATGTCGGCACGGATGCGCGCCAGCAGGTCGCCGCTGCGCAGGCCCTGCAACTGCAGCGGCGAGAGCGGCTCCACCTGGCGGTAGAACCACACCCGCAAACCGGTGAGCAGACGCAGCGTGGCGTCGTGGCTGACCAGCCGCTCGAGATAACGCCCGCCGGTGCGGGTGATCGCCAGGCCGCGGATCAACGCCGCCGGCGTGAAGTAGTTGAAGTCCGCCGACGCCAGCCCCGCCGCCGCCATGCTTGCCAGGAACCAGCCCGAGACGGCGAGCAGTGCCATGTTGGCGGAGACGGTCACCACGCTGAGCAGGATGCCCAGCACGAAGTAGCCGAGATAGGGGCGGGCCAGGGTCAGCCACCAGCGCAGATCGCTCATCACAGTGCCTCCCCGGCAGTGCCCGAGACCAGCCGGGCATAGCGCCCGCCGGCGGCGAGCAGTTCATCGTGGCTGCCCTGCTCGCGCACGCGTCCCGCCTCGAGCACCACGATGCGATCGGCGTGGCGCACGGTCGCCAGACGGTGGGCGATGATCACCAGGCTGCGCCCCTCGCCCAACGCCTTCAGGGCCGTGACCAGGGCGCGCTCGTTGTCGGCATCGAGATGCGCGCTGATCTCGTCGGCGACCACGAAGCCGGCGTCGCGCACCAGGGCCCGGGCGATCGCCAGACGCTGCGCCTCGCCGCCGGACAGACGCAGGCCGCGTTCGCCGAGCGGCGTGTCGAGCCCTTGCGGCAGGGCGGCGACGAAGTCCCGAGCCTGGGCCTGCTCGAGGGCACGCCACAGGGCCGCGTCGTCGACGTCCCGCCCCAGACAGAGGTTGTCGCGCAGCGTGCCGAAGAACAGCCGCGGCTGCTGCGGCACCCAGGCCAGGGTCTCGCGCCAGGCAGCGATGTCGATCTCGTCGAGGGCCACGCCATCCACCGTCACCGCGCCGCGATCGGGGCGCAGCAGGCCTAGCAGCATCAACGCCAGGGTGCTCTTGCCGGCACCCGAGGGACCGACGACCGCGACCGTCTCGCCGGGGGCGATGCTCAGCGAGACGTCATCCAGCGCCGGCTGGCGCGGCACCGGTGCCTTGCCGGCGGTGGCGTCATCGTCGCTGGCGACGTCGTCGGCGGGATAGGTGTAGCCGAGCCCGGCCAGCTCGACCCGCGGCACCTGCCCCGGGCCGACACCGTCGCGCCGCGTGCCGGTCCACTCGAGGGTCGGCGCGTCGAGCAGTTCGACGATGCGCTCGGCGGCCCCGAGGGCTTCCATGCGCGCGTGATAGACCCCGCCCATGTTGCGCAGCGGCAGATAGAACTCCGGTGCCAGCAGCAGCACCAGAAAGCCCGATTCGAAGTCCAGCTCGCCCCACAGCAGCCGGAAACCGATCAGCACCGCGACCAGGGCGATGCTCACCGTGGCCAGGAACTCCAGCACCAGCGACGAGACGAAGGCCAGGCGCAGCACCTTGAGCGTGCTGGTGCGGTACTCGTCGGAGAGCCGTTCGATCAGCCGCGCCTCGCGCCGCCCCAGGTTGAAGACCTTGAGGGTGGTCAGCCCCTGCAGGGCGTCGAGGAAGTGCCCGGAAAGCTGGCCCATGCGCCGCCACTGGCGCTGGTTGAGCTTCTCTGCGCCCTTGCCGATGAAGATCATGAACACCGGGATCAGCGGCGCGGTGACCATCAGGATCAACGCCGAGACCCAGTCGATGGGCAGGATCACCGCCAGGATCGCCAGCGGGATCAGCGCCGCCAGCGCGGTCTGCGGCAGGTAGCGGGCGTAATAGGCCTCGAGGTGTTCGACGCCGTCGGTGACGGTGTTGACCACGTCGCCGGTCTGGGCGCCGCGCTGCCAGACCAGCCCCAGCGCCTGCAGCTGGCCCATCAGGCGTTCGCGCACCGCGAGCTTGACGGTGCTCGCCGCCGTGAAGGCAAAGTGTTCGACGGCGTAGGTCAGCCCGCCGCGCAGCAGCAGGATCGCCAGCATGGCGGCGAAGGCCGGCCACAGCGTGGCCAGCGGCGCCTGCTGGAAGATCGCGCCATCGGCGACGTGGGCGAGCAGGGTCGCCTGGACGATCAGCAGCACGCCGCTGGCGAGCCCCAGGCCGATGGCCCAGGCGACGGGCGTGCGTACGCGGCGGCTCTCCTGCTTGAGCCAGCCGAGGGGAGTGGTCGTTGTGGTTTGCATCGCGGAACCGGAGTCAGGGAGTCAGTCTGGTTATGGGACGCGGCGCACCGCCGTCCATTTGGGGCCAGTCTACGCGCTGTGCGCCTTCACCCCTTGACCTGCATCAACGTGGTTCACGATGCCGCGCCTCGAGCGCCTCGCTCAGGCGTGCCGCCAGCTCGCGCCGGTGCTGCAGCCGGGCCTTGCGCCCCGCCCCGCCCTCGTCTCCCGCCGGCGCGTCGCGGCCCAGAAAGAGCGGCGCCACCAGGTCGTCCCACGCCTTATCGCTCAGAGTTCGCGGCGACTGGTGACGCACGATTCGAAAGGCCCGCGCCAGCCACGGCCGCACCAGCGCCAGCTCGCCGCCCCCCGCGGCGAACCAGGCGGTGCGCTCGCGGGTCGCCGCGTCCAGCGCCGGCACCGGCGCCTCGTCGAGCAAGCGGGTGACCAGCCGGGGGGGCAGCGCGGCCAGCACCGTGCCCAGCAGGCTCGGCAGCAGGCGCTGGAAGTCGTCGCGCCACTCCGACAAACGCGCCTCGGCAGCGGCGTGAAGCGCACGCCCCATCATCAGCGCGTGTTCGCCGCTGGCGGCTTCGCGACTCAGTCCCAGGCGCAGACTGACGAAGCCCTGGGCGCGCCAGAAGGTGAGTAGCGTCGGCTCGGCACCGTAGCTGACACCCAGTTGATCGATACCGGCATCGTGCGCCCGCGCGGCCAGCGTCGCCACCAGCCGCGTGGCGATGCCGCGCCGCCGCGCGGCGGGATGCACGGCGATGCGCTGGATGCGCCACCAGCGCGCCTCGGCGGCCTCGCGCCAGCCGCCATGGGCGGCCAGCGACTGGGCGAGCAGATGCCCCCGCGGGCGACGCCGACCGAGCCTCACCGCCTCGGCCAGATCACGTGGGAAACCGCCCTCGGCCTGCGCCAGACAAACCCCCACGCAGTGCCCCGCGACGTCGGCGGTGAGCACATGCACGTCCGGCGCATCGAGCAGCTGGCGCAGGTCGCCCGGCGTGGTGCGGTAGTGAGCCTGGACCAGCAGGCCGAACAGTTCGGCGAGGCGGCGCTCGTCGCCGGCCAGGGCCGCGCGGTCGAGAGTGCGATAGCGCAACCCGTCGCCACGCGCGAGCGCCGCCGCCACGTCGGCGTCCGTGGCGGGCTCGGCGTCGAGCAGCAGCAGATTGCGGGTCAGCGCTTCGAGCGGATCATTCGGGGCCCAGCGCACCGGCGCGTCGAGCGAACAGGCGCGCCAGTCGGGGGTGTCGCGGTCGAGTCGCGCGCGAAAGCGCACCGCGAACCCCCGCCCGGTGCCCTCGTAGCCGTGCACGGTGGTGGCGAAGGCGAGCCGCGGAAACGCCGCCAGCCAGCGTCCGAGCAGCGGCGCGGGGATCGCCGCCGCCTCGTCGACGAACAGCGTGGGCGGCGAGCGCGGATCGACTCCGGGGCCGGCGAGCGCCGGCTCGACGGCGTCCGGCGCCAGAAAGCGCAGCACCGAGACACCGCGCGAGGTGTCGACCGAGAACGCCTGGCCCTCGCGCCGCCCCTCGGGCAGCAACGCGGCGAGGCGCGCGAAGACCGGTTCCACGGCGGCGGATCGCGGGGCGGTCAACCACAGCTCGCTCTCGCCGGCGGCCAGTCGCCGTGCCGCGGCGATGCCCAGCGCGGCACTCTTGCCGCGGCCGCGATCGGCGCTGATGACCAGCGGACGACGCCGGCGCAGGCGTTCGAGGCGTCTCACGGCCTGGGCCTGATCGGCCGTCAGGCAGTCGGCGTCCTCGACGGGAGACGGCGCGAAGGCCGGTGCCGCGGGCAGCGCGAGTGTCGGCAGGGCGGCGGCGGCCGGCCAGTGCAGGGTCAGCGGCGAGGCGGCGAGCTGCCGGGCGAGGCGGCCGAGCGTTCGTGCCGGCAGGCTCTCGCGGGCATGCGGCCAGGCGGCCAGGCGCGCGTAATCGGCATCGGGACAGGGAACGCCCTCGCGCCAGGCACGCGGGGTCAGCAGCACCAGCAGCCCGCCGGCGCGCACGGTGCCCGACACGGCGCCGAAGGCGTCGGGGTCGAAGCCGCCTGTTGCGGAGACGCCATCGATCACCACCAGATCGTGCTCGCCGCCCAGTCGGGTGCGTGCCTTGGCGGCGGGCAGCGCCGCGATGCCTGCATCCGGTGACGCGGGGCCCAGCCACAGAGGGTCCCGCCAATCGCCGGCACGCCACAGGGCCAGCCCCCGGGCGACGGCCTCGGCGGGCTCGCCGTCGACCCACAGCAGGGCACGGTGGCGACGCGCGACCAGGCAATGGCGTAGCGAAGCGAGAGACTCGGTCAGGGAAGCGTGCATGGCGCACAGGATGCGTCATGCGCGCCGCCGAGGCCAGCGCGGTCGAACGGCACAGGCCTCGGCGATGGGTGGCGGGCCGGGACGCCGTGGCGGCGGCCCGGTGAAGCGACTGAGGGTTCGACTCAGCTCAGCTTGGGCATGCCGGTGATATAGCCCACCGCGGCGCCGTAGCGGTCCTTGTAGTTGGCGCGCACGTAGGGATCGAGCGTCTCGCGGACCTTGTCGTGCAGCGGGCTTTCCCAGTCCCCGGGGTGCTGGAAGTTGCTCATGATGTAGGTCCAGCCATTGACCGAGTCGACGGCTTGCAGGCCGGTGGACTCGGCGCCCGCCGGGCACGACATGAGACGGGCCAGCTTGCCGCTGTCGACGTTGTAGGCCCACAGGAAGTTGTTGACGTGGTTGCCGCTGTCCTCGCCGATGAACAGCGTGCGCAGCTCCTCGGAGTACTTGATGTTGTCCGGGTTGGCGATGCGCTCGGCATGCGCCGTGTTGCCCAGCGCGTCGGGCTCGGCCAGGTCCTCGCCGACCAAGTTGGGCGGCACCGCCATGTGCACCGACACCCACTCGCTGTCGATGGGCTGGCCGTCGCTGTCCTGCTGGCCACCGCGCAGGGTGTGCGCGTAGACCGCGCCGGCGACCGGCCCCTCGACATGGATCTCGTTGCTGCCGTCGGTCATCGTCTTGTAGATGTAGGACATGGCCGAATAGGCCGTCTTGTCGGCGGCGTTGACGGTGGTGCCTTCCATCTTGGTGAAGCCCATCGACGCGCCCTTGAGCGCCGCGTAGCGATGGGTCTCGAGGAAGGCCGCGGCCTTCTCCATGCCCGGCTCGAGCTTGATCCAGTTGGTCTTGCCGCTGTAGGGGATGCGGGTGAAGCTGGCGTCCTGCGGGTCCTCGGTGCGGATGTCCATGATGTCCGCCGCCTGGATGCCGTCGTCGACCAGTTTCTGGATCTCGGCGCTGGTGGCGTGTCCCAGGCGGATCCAGCCGATGTCGCCGGCGCCGGGCCCCACCCCGGAGACCTGGCTCCACTTGCCCACGTACAGCGTGCCGGACGACAGGTCCCGCGGCTGGTCGGCGACGAACATGAACAGCCCGCCGTTGGTGGCGTCGTCGCCCATCAGCACGGTGCGCTCGTCGGGCATGACCTGAATCAGCTCGTGGGAAATGCGCCCGAGGTTGTAGTGCTTGACGACGCTGCCGCTGCCGTCCGGATGGACGGTGACTTCCGGCAGGTGGCCGTAATTGTAGGGCGTACCGCGCGTCTCGTCGCCGAACAGATGCTGGCAGAAGCTCTTGAATTCGGCGTCGTCGGCGACCGCGGCGTCCGGCTCGTACTCCTCGCTGGCCAGGTGCGTGCCCCAGGGCGACAGGCTGGCGCCGCAGGTGATCCACAGCCCGCCCACCGGCGAGGTGTCGACGTTGTGGTACTTGACCAGTGTCAGCTCGCCGGTTTCCGGGTTCTGATCCAGGGTCAGCACCGCGATCGGCGAGGGCAGCCGGCCGTACATCGACTCGTCGGCGCCGTTGCGGGTGGTGTACTCGAACTGCACGACGGCGAACACCGGATTGCCGTACACGCCATCGACCCGGGCATTCTCGACCGTCAGCAGGCTGGTGCCATCCGGGCAGTCGGAGAAGAACTGGCGATTGCCGGCCGAGGGATCCAGGATCGGCCGATTGTCGATGTCGTAGTAGCCGCCGGCGACCAGCGTGCCGCCCTGGCCGTCGGGCACCCGGTCGCCGGTGATGAAGAAGGGATGATAGGCCAGCTTGACCTGGCGACTGGTGCCGTCACTCATGTGCAACTGCATCGCCGAACCGATGGTGGTGGTCGCCATGGCGGCCGGGTTGCTCAGCGAGGGCGCCGGCATCGGCAGGAAGCTCACCGAGGCCAGGGTGACATCGCCGGCGGCGAGCGCGGAACCGCTGGTCGTCAAGCCGGCGAGCCCGCCGGCGAGCGGCAACAGCGGAGCCCCCGCCATGAAGCCGAGCAGGCGGCGGCGGTTGCTATCGACAGACTGGGTCATGGGATGGTCCTTGGTCATCAGGCGGATCGGGTCACGGTCGACCGGCGCCGACGGGGCGTCGCGCCGGGTCGCCAGGACCGGATGATCGCGCGCCAAGATGACGCGACGCTGACAATCATGTGTCCGTCACGACACTGCCCAGCGCGGCACGCTGGGCAGCGATCAGAAGGCACCACCCAAGACCCCGCCGGCCTACTCCACCAGCAGGTGTTCGAGGCGGATCGGCAGGTCGCGGAGGCGCTTGCCGGTGGCGTGATACACGGCGTTGGCGATCGCCGCGGCGATCCCGGTCAGGCCGATCTCGCCGACCCCGCGGGCCCCGAATTCGTTGAAGGCGAAGTCCGGGTGATCGAGCAGCTCGACGTCGATCTCCGGCATGTCGGCATGGGTGGGGATCAGATAGTCGGCGTAGTTGTTGTTGACCAGCCGCGCGTCGCGCGGATCGTAATCGAGGCCCTCGAGCAGCGCCATGCCGATGCCCATGACGATGCTGCCCTCGACCTGATTGCGCGCCGTGGCGGGATTGATGGCCCGGCCGATGTCGAAGTCGCTGACCACCCGCGAGACGCGCAGCCGCGAGATACCCGGGTCCCAGCGCACCTCGACGAAGTGCGCGCCGAACGAGCGGAAGCTGTAGCGGGTCTTCTCGTCGCCCGGCGCAGCCTGGCCGTCCCCGGTGACACTGGCCAGCCGGCGGCCCTCGAGTACCTCGGCGAAGCCCACCCGACGGCCGCCACCGTCGGTCAGCGTGCCCTGCTCGACGCCGAGGGATTCACCCGCGACACCGGCAAACGCCCCGCCATCGCCGGTGGCGACCTCCTTGAGGGCGTCGAGGGCCTGGCGGGTGGCCGCAGCCACCGCCGGCAGGGTGGTCGCCGTGGCCATCGAGCCGCCGGAGAGCGGCCCCGCCGGCAGGCTGGACTCGCCGAGGCGTACCTCGATGCGCGACAGCGGCACCCCGGTCAGTTCGGCGACGGTCTGGGCGACGACGGTGTAGGTACCGGTACCGATGTCCTGGGTGCCGCAGGCGGCGGTGACGTGGCCGTCGGCGTGCAGCTCGACCCTCGCGGCGCAGGGCTGACGGCCGGCGAACCAGGTACAGCTGGCCATGCCCCAGCCGAGGATCTCGTCGCCGTCCCGCATCGCGCCGATGCCCGGCTCGCGCCGCGACCAGCCGAAGCGGGCCGCGGCGTTGTCGTAGCAGGCATCGAGATGCTTGCTCGACCAGGGCAGATCCTTGCCGGGGTCGCGCTCGGCATGATTGCGCCGGCGCAGATCGAGCGGGTCGATGCCCAGCTCGCCGGCCAGCTCGTCCATCGCGCATTCCAGGGCGAACAGCCCCGACACCTCGCCGGGGCCGCGCATCGGGCAGGGCGTGCCGTGGTTGACGGTGACCAGCCGCTGGCCCACCGCGACGTTGTCGCAGGCATAGAGGCTGGGCGTGGCCGAGCCCACCGCATCGACATGGGTGTGCACGGGCGAGGTCTCGGTGGTGCTGTCGTGGCGGATCGCGGTGAGCCGCCCCGCCTCGTCGGCGGCCAGGCGCAGGCGCTGACGCGAGGCCGGGCGATTGCCGGTGGTGGCCATGTCCTGCTGGCGTGGCATCACCGTGCGCACCGGCCGCCCCACCTCGCGGGCCGCCGCCGCGGTGGCCACGGCATGGGGCCACATGAACAGCTTGTTGCCGAACCCGGAGCCGATGTAGTGCGAGACCACCTCGACGTCCTCCTCGGCGATGTCGAAGATCCGCGCCATCGCCTTGCGCTGGAAGAGCACCCCCTGGCTGGATTCGTGGACCCGCAACCGGCCGTCGCGCCACTCGGCGAGGGTGGTATGGACCTCCATCGGCACATGGCTCTCGGCGGCGATGGTGTAGGTCCGGTCGATGCGCACGGGAGACTGCTCCCAGGCTTCCCGGGGCTCGCCCCGGGAACGCGCCTGCCCCGCCTGCCACTCGCCGTCGCGGTCGGTGTGCAGCAGGCCGCCGATCGCCCCGGCTTCCTCGTGATACTCGGCGCGCACGGCGTGGGCCGCGGCGCGGGCCTGCTCGAAGGTCTCCGCGACCACCAGCGCCACGAGCTGGCCGTCGTAGTGGATGCGGGTGTCCTCGAACGGCAGGCGCACTTCGCTGACCACGTTCTGCTGCGCCATGCTGTTGGGCGACCGGGCCAGGGTCGGGAAATGGCCGTGGTGGAAGATATCGACCACCCCGGGCATCGCCCGGGCGGTTTCCAGGTCGAGCCCGGCAAGCGTGCCGTGGGCGATGCTCGCCGGCACCGGGTAGCCGATGAGCATGCCCGGCGCGCTGTGATCGACGGCGTAGTCGGCGCGGCCGGTGAGCTTGAACTCGCCGTCCACCCGCGGGGTGCGCTGGCCGATGGTCTGGGTCGTCATCCCTGATTCCCCCGTGTCGTGGTGGTCGTCCCGGCACGCGCGGTCGCGTCACGCAGGGCGCGCACGATCGCCTGGCGGGCCAGCGGGATCTTGAAGGCATTGTGCTCGCGGGGCACCGCGTCCTGCAGCGCCGCGTCGGCCGCCACCTCGAAGGAGCTCGCCACCGCCGGCTGGCCGTCGAGGGCCCGCTCGGCCTCCACCGCGCGCCACGGCTTGGTCGCCACGCCACCCAGGGCCAGACGCACGTCGCTGATCACCTCGCCCTCCAGAGCGACCACGGCGCCCGCCGAGGACAGGGCGAATTCGTAGGAGGCGCGATCGCGCAGCTTGAGATAGGCCGCCCCGCCGCCGACCAGCGGCGTGTCGAGGGTGACGTGGGTGATCAGCTCGCCGGGGGCGAGTTCATGCTCGATCTCGGGGTGCTCGGCGGGCAGGCGATGGAAGTCGCTGAAGGCGATCTCGCGCCGGCCCTCGGGCCCCTCGAGGGTCAGGGTCGCGCCCAGGGCGGCCAGCGCCACGCACATGTCCGAGGGGTGGGTGGCGATGCACTGCTCGCTGACGCCGAGCACCGCGTGCATGCGATTGATGCCGTGCAGGGCATCGCAGCCGCTGCCCGGCTCGCGACGGTTGCAGGCCGCCGCGGCATCGCGGTAGTAGGGGCATCGGGTACGCTGCATGACGTTGCCGGCGGTGGTCGCCATGTTGCGGATCTGGGTCGAGGCGCCGGCGAGAATCGCCTGGGCGAGCAGCGGGTAGTGTTCGCGGACCAGCGGGTGATGGGCGAGCTCGCTGTTGGTCACCGCCGCGCCGATGCGCAGCCGGCCGTCGTCGAGGCGTTCGACCTCGGCCAGCGGCAGCCGGCTGACGTCGATCAGTGCCGCGGGACGCATGACGTCGAGCTTGACCAGGTCGATCAGGGTGGTGCCACCGGCGATATAGGCACGTCGGTCGTCGCCGCCGTGGATGGCGATCGCCGCGCCGGAATCCGTGGCGGTATCGAAGGCGAAGGGTCTCATGCGTCCCCTCCCCGCCCGCTCGAGGCGGACTCGGCCTGACGGATCGCCGCGAGAATGTTCTTGTAGGCGCCGCAGCGGCAGAGATTGCCGCTCATCGCCTCGCGGATCTCGGCGTCGGAGTCGCCGATCCGCCCGTCGTCGAGCAGCGCCGCGGCGGACATCATCTGCCCCGAGGTGCAGAAGCCGCACTGGTAGGCATCCTGATCGAGGAAGGCCTGCTGCACGGGATGCAGGGCGCCGTCGCGGGCCAGGCCCTCGACGGTGGTGATCGCCCGGCCCTCGCACATCGCCGCCAGGCGCAGGCAGGAATTGATCGCCCGGCCATCGACATGCACGGTACAGGCGCCGCACTGGCCGTGATCGCAGCCCTTCTTGGTACCGGTCAGGCCGAGCCGATCGCGCAGGGCGTCGAGCAGTACCACGTTGGGCGCCAGGGTGAGTCGGTGGGTCTCGCCGTTGACGGTGAGCGTCACCGTCAGCGCGTCCGCATCCTGCGGGGACGCGTCGGAATGGTCCATCATGCCGGTCCTCATCGAAGCGGGTCGGGGCCCGGGCGGCGTTGTCAGGACGCCGCCAGGGTCCCATTAACCCTAGGTAAGGAATCCGAGGAGGACAAACGCGACGCTAGCGCGTCACGCCTCGATCTTTCTCAGCAGGAACACCAACGGCACGCTGGCCAGGTAGATCAATCCCAGCCACAGGAAGATGTCGTTGAAGGCCATCACCATCGCCTGCTGCGAGACCCGCTGGGCGATCATGCCCACCGCGGCGTGATAGGCATCCGGCACCGAGCCGGCGAGCATCGCCTGATACTTGGCGATTTCCGCGACGACCACCTCGCGGCCGGTGTCGATCGCCGGAATCAGCGCGTTCCAGTGGAAGTCCTCGCGGATGTCGCGCACCGTGTCGAGCAGCGCCAGACCCACCGCGCCCCCCAGGTTGCGCATCACGTTGAACAGCCCGCTGGCGTTGCCCACCTCGGCGGGCGGCAGGGTGCCCAGCGCGATCCGCGAGGCGGGAATGATGCACAGGATCAGCCCCATGCCGCGGATCACCTGGGGCAAGCAGAACTGCCAGAAGCCCGACTCCACGGTCAGATCGGCGTTCATCATGGTGCCGATGCCCACCAGCAGCAGACCGGCGAGCAGCAGCACGCGCAGGTCGAGCCGGTTGGAGAGCTGGCCGACCACCGGCGCGCAGCAGAACATCGTCAGCCCGGTGACGAACATCACCTCGCCGATCTGCAGGCTCGAGTAGTGACGCACGTAGCCGAAGAACAGCGGCATGATGTAGACCAGCCCGTAGAGCGCGATGCCGATGATGAACCCCAGCCCGGCGCCGAGCGCGAAGTTGCGGTTGGCGAAGGCATGCAGATCGACGATCGGATGGTCGTGGCGCAAGGTGCGGGTGAAGAACCACACCCCGGCGAGGACACAGACGACCGTCGTGATCAGGATCCGGTCGCTGGCGAACCAGTCGTCGCCGGGGCCCTCCTCGAGGACGAACTCCAGCGAGCCCAGGAATACCGCGATCAACACCAGGCCGATCACGTCGAGCCGCCGGGCCACGGCATGATCGGCCTCGTCGATGTCGAGGAAGGTCCAGGCCGCCCAGCACACCAGCACCCCGGGGACCACATTGGCCAGGAACAGCCAGTGCCAGCTCATCAGTTCGGTGATGTAGCCACCCACCGTCGGCCCCACCGACGGCGCCATGGTCACCACCATGCCGATCACCGCCTGCACGCTGCCCATCACCCGCCGCGGGAAGATCGAGAAGCTCACCGCCTGGGTGATGGGGATCATCGCCCCGCCGGCGAACCCCTGGATGGCGCGCAGGATCACCAGTTGCTCGATCGAGGTGGTCAGCGCACAGCCCAGGCTGGCCAGGGTGAAGCCGGCGCAGGACAGGGTGAACGCCACCCGCGTCGACAGGATCCGCGTCAGCATGCCCGACAGCGGGATCATCACGATCTCGGCGATCAGGTAGGCGGTCTGTACCCAGGAGATCTCGTCCTCGCTGGCCGACAGCCCCGACTGGATCTCGTTGAGCGAGCTGGCGACGATCTGGATGTCGAGGATCGCCATGAACATGCCGAACACCGCGGCGATGAAGCCGATACGCTGCGGCCAGGGCGGCATGTCGCTGACGCCCTGGCGGGCGCTGCCGACAGCGGCTTCGCTCACGAACCGCTCCTGGCGGCCGGCGACTCGGCGGCCGGCGATCCGGCGGCCGGCGACCCGGTGGCCGGCGTCCCGGCAGACGCGGCCAGTTCACCGCCGTCGTCCGGGTCCAGCTCGCGGGTATCGACCTCGGGGACCACCGACAGCCCCGAGCGCAGCCGGCCCAGGGCATCGTCGGGGCCGGTGACGCGAATCTTCACCGGCACCCGCTGGACGATCTTGTTGAAGTTGCCGGTGGCGTTGTCCTGCGGCAGCAGGCTGAACTCGGTGCCGGTGGCCGGCGACAGGCTGTCGATCACGCCGGTGAAGGTGATGTCCGGATAGGCGTCGACGTGGATCTCCACCGGCTGGCCGACGCGCATCCGCGCGAGCTGGGTCTCCTTGTAGTTGGCGACCACGTAGGCGGATTCGATGGGCACCAGTTGCAGCAGCGTCAGCGAGGGCTGGGCGAGCGTGCCCGCCTCGGCGGTGAGATTGCCGACCACGCCGTCGCGCGGGGCGACGATACGCGTCTTCTCCAGCTGATGGCGGGCCCGGGCCAGATCGGCCTCGGCGGCGTCGCGATTGGCCCGGGCACTGTCGACGTCGGATTCGGCGACCGCCAGTTGGCGCCTGGCCGAGATCACCGAGGCTTCGCGCGCGGCGAGCGTCGCCCGGGCGACACGCAGGGCCGCCTGGTCGTCCTCGCGCTGCTGACGCGAGGCGTAGTTGCGCGAGGCCAGCTTCGACGAGCGTTCCAGATGCTGCCGGGCCTGGTCGACATCGGCCTGGGCGGCCTCGACCTGGGCCCTGGCCTCGTCGATCGCCGCCTGCTGGAGCGCCACCCGGCGCGTCGCCTGGGCGATCGAGGCCGTCGCCACGGCGAGCTGCGCCTGCGCCTGGCTGACCTGGTCGCGATAGCTGTCGTCGTCGAGGCGCACCAGCAAGGCACCGCGTGCGACCGACTGGTTGTCGTCGACCGCCACCTCGGCGACGCGCGCCGAGAGCTCGGCGCGGATGGCCACGCTGTCGGTGTGCACGTAGGCGTTGTCGGTCTCCTCGAGGAAGCGGCCGGTCCGCCACCAGTGCCAACCCCACCAGGCCAGCGCCGCCAGGGCCACGACCGCGACCAGGGCGACCACGACCTTGCCCGCCTGTTTCATGTTGCCTCCTCGATTCGCTGCGCACCCGGACGCCATTGCCGGATGACGGACGCTATAGTGTAATGAATGCTACACTACATCGCCACGCCGAACGACATCGCCCACCGAGGAGTCAGCGCATGCCCCCTTGCGACCGTGACACGCGCTCATCCCCGCAGACCAACGCCCGCGGCCTGGCACGCCGGGAACGCTTGCTCGACGCCGCCCGCGACGTGTTTCTCGAACAGGGCTACGCCGGCGCCAGCGTCAACGAGATCGTCGCCCGCGCCGGCGGCTCGCTGGCCACGCTGTACAAGCAGTTCGGCAACAAGGAGGGGCTGTTCATGGCCGCTCTGGAGCGGCATATCGCCACCGCCTGGGTGGTGCTCGAGGAGGGGCGTCGCGAGGCGACGGTCCCCGAGCAGGTCCTCTATGACCTGGGGCGGCGGATGCTCGAGCTGAGCCTCGACCCGGGGGTCATGCGACTCAAGCGGGGGCTGGCCTTCGAGGCCGAGCGAGTCCCCGAACTCGGCGAGATGTTCCTGAGTCGCGGGCCCGACCGCATCCGCCGGGAACTCGCCACCTACCTCGCCGAGCAGGTCGCCCGGGGCCGGCTAGTCATCGACGACCCCCGCGAGGCGGCCGGCATGTTCATGGGCATGCTGCTCGGCGAATGGCATATCGATGCGCTGCTCGGGCGACGTATCTCGACCACCACCGAGGCGTGTAACGCGCGAGCCCGCCACTGCACGACGGTGTTCCTGAGAGGCTTGGTGCCGCGCTGAGATGCTAGGCTGACAGGGTCAACACTTGGCCATTGAGCGCCCGCCCACCACCTCCGCCGAGAAAGCGGGCGCAGTCCGCCACCGCCACACTCGAGGCCCCCTGCGGGCAGAGCAGGTTGATGCGGGTCCCCGGGCCACTGGCCTCGGCCAACCGCCGCACCAGCGCCGCCAGGGCCTCGCGGACCATGCTCGCCGCCTGACTGTCGCCCTCGGGCGCCACCGCCACCAGGCGGCCCCCGCCGCGGCTGTGCATCCAGGCGCGGGCCACCTGCAGAAGACTCGACGGTCCGGCGACCTGCTCGCTCAGGCGCCGCTCCAGGGGCACGCTGCGCGCCAGCGGTCGGGGCGCGCAGACCAGCACGTCGAGCCGCGCCAGGCGTCCCAGCAGCGCATCCAGCGCGCCCTCCCCCGCGACCCGCCCGAAACGATCCTCGCGCTCGCCGCCCAGTCCGTCGAGCACCCGCTCGAGGCTCTGTGCATCGGGCGTGAGCAGCGCCACCGTCGCGCCCTCCTCGAGGAAGGCCCGGGCGAGCGCCTCGAGCAGCTCGCCGCCGCCGGCGATCAGGACCCGTTTACGCACAGCGATCCCCTCCTCTCACAGGAGGCCCGGCAGCCACAACACCAGCGCCGGAAACACCAGGCACAGGATCAGCCCGGTGAGCTGCAGCAGCACGAAGGGGATGATCGAGCGGTAGATGGTGCCGATGCCGATCTGCCCCTCGGTGATGCCCTTGAGGTAGAACAGCGCATAGCCGAACGGCGGGGTCAGGAAGCTGGTCTGCAGATTGATCGCCACCAGGATCGCGAACCAGATCAGCAGCGCCTGGCCCGACAGGCCGTAGCCGAAGTCGAGCGCCTCGATCACCGGGGCGACCAGCGGCAGCACCACGAAGCTGATCTCGATCCACTCGAGGAAGAAGCCGAGCACGAAGATCAGCCCCATGATCAGCAGCATCAGCCCGTAGGGGCCGAGCCCGGTGCCGGTGATCAGCGACTCGATCATGTAGTCGCCGCCCAGGCGCTTGAAGACCACCGAGAAGCAGGTCGCGCCGATCACCACGAACAGGATCATCGCCGAGGTCCGCGAGGTCTCGCGCACCGCCTCGCGCAGGGTCGCCCAGTCCAGGCTGCGCATGACCAGCGCCAGCAGCAGGCTGCCCGCGGCGCCGATCGCCGCCGCCTCGGTGGGCGTGGCGATGCCGGCCATGATCGAGCCGAGCACGGCGACGATCAGCGCCACCGGCCCCAGCAGGTCGCGCAGCAGCGCCAGCGGCAACGGGGTGGTGTCGGCGTCCGCCGCGTCGCGGTCGGCGAGCGGCGCCCAGTCCGGCTTGAGCCGCGCGGTGATCAGCAGGTAGGCGACGTAGAGCGCGCCCAGCAGCAGCCCCGGCAGCAGCGCGGCCTTGAACAGCGCGCCCACCGAGACCTGCAGGATCGAGCCCATCAGCACCAGCATGATCGACGGCGGGATCAGGATCCCCAGGGTGCCCGAGGCGGCGATCACCCCGCAGGCCATCTCGGCGCGGTAGCCCTGCTTGAGCATCACCGGCAGCGCCAGGAGGCCCAGCATCACCACCGAGGCGCCGATGATGCCGGTGCTCGCCGCCATCACCACGCCGAGCAGTGCCACCGAGACGGCCAGCCCGCCATGGGTGCGACCGAACAGCCGCTGCAGGGTCAGCAGCAACCGACGGGCGACCCCCGAACGCTCGAGCATCAGCCCCATGAACACGAACAGCGGGATGGCGATCATCAGCCAGTTCTCGATCACCCCGCCGAAGATGCGCGAGCCCACGGTGCCCAGGAACGGCAGCGGGATGCCGCCGATGAAGGCGAAGGCGATGCCCAGCCCGCCGAGCAGGAAGGCCACCGGATAGCCGGTGAAGATGCCCGCGAGCAGGGTGACGATCATCGTCAGGGCCAGGGCGTATTCCGCCAGGAACTCAGCCATGGATCTCCTCCCGGGTATCGTGGGCGGGCGTCAGGTGACGCGGATCGAACAGACCGGCGAGGTTGTGCAGCACCTGACCCAGCGCGCCCAGTGCCAGGAACACCAGGCCGATCGGCAGCATCGCCTTGATCAGGTAGCGGTCGGTGAGCCCGCCGTAATTGGAGTGCTCGCCGGAGAGATACGACATCATCACGAAGTGCTTGGAGAGCCAGGCCACCAGCAGGCAGAACGGAATCAGAAAGACCAGGTGGCCGAGGATGTCGATCACCGCCCGGCCACGCGGCGAGAGCTTCTGATAGACCAGATCGACGCGCACGTGGCTGTCGTGATGTAGTGCATAGGTGCCGCCGAGCAGGGTGAGAATCCCGAACAGGTGCCACTGCAGCTCGGTAATGCTGTTGATGGTCAGGGCCTTGCCGAACAGCACCACCGGGGCCTGCCATTCGGCGATCTCGTTGATGCCCAGGGCGTTGAGCGTCACGGTGGTGAGCACGGCCAGCGTCACCAGCAGCACCAGCCAGCTGGAGACGCGACCTACCCACAGCCCGAGCCCGACCAGCGGTCGGGCCAGGGCTTCGCACACCGCGCCGCCTCGACTGCGCCAGGGCGCAAGGTCGGCGTGCGGCATCAGGCGCCTCCTTCGGACCCGGCGTCGTTATCGCGGATCGGCTGCGGGTCGGGCAGCGCCTGCAGCTCGTACCACTCGTCGATCAGCTTGACGTGCTGCATCAGCGACTTGTAGGCCTCGGCGAAGGCCGGATTCTGGTCCATCTCCTCCTGGCGCACCTCGACCCAGGCATCCTGCAGCGCCTTGATCACCGAGTCGGGGAAGCGCTTGACCTGCACGCCCTTCTCCTCGAGCTTGTGGATGGTACGTACCTGCTCCGGTGGCGCCTCGGCCATCGCCCACTGCAGGGTGGCGCGGCAGGCGGTCTCGAACTGCGCCTTGCGCTCGTCGCTGTACTCGTCCCAGACCTGCTGATTGACCAGCAGCGAGAACCAGCTCGCGCTCTGGTGCCAGCCCGGGAAGTAGTAATACTTGGCGACCTCGTCGAAGCCCATCGCCGCATCGACCTGCGGCACCGAGAATTCGGTGGCGTCGACGCGCCCGCGCTCCAGCGCCAGGTAGATCTCGTTGCCCGGCACCAGCTGGGTCGAGGCGCCGAGCTTGTTGAGCACCTTGGCGCCCAGCCCCGAGATGCGCATCGACAGGCCCTTGAAGTCCTCCGGCGAATTGATCTCCTTGTTGTACCAGCCGCCGGTCTCCTGGGGCGAGATGAAGCACGGCAGCACCTTCACGCCGTAGGGGTCGTAGGCCTTCTGCAGCAGCTCGGTGCCCTCGCCGGCCCACATCCACGACATGAAGGCTTCCGGCGAGGGCCCGAACGGCAGCGCGCCGTAGAGGTTGGTGATCGGCACGGTGCCGGCCCAGTAGCCGATCCAGTCCCAGCCGGCCTGCACGGCGCCCGACGACACCGAGTTGAAGACCTCGAACGGCGGCACCAGATCGCCCGGCTCGTGGACGCGCAGCGACACCGCGCCGCCGGTGGCGGTCTCGAGTTCCTGGGAAAGGTGTTTGGCGCCGGCGCCGAGGAAGTTCTGGGTCGAGAAGGTGCTGGCCACGTCGAGCTGCTTGGGCCCCTCGGCATGCGCGGGGACGGTGACCGCGGCGGCGACCGCCAGGCCGACCGCCGACGCCAGCAGCGAACGGGGGGTGACGGAACTTGGCATGGTGCGTTCTCCTTGAGCGTTGTTGTTGTCCCCCATCCGGGGGTTCGAAGGAGACCAGCAAGGAGGCTGCCAGGACACCGAAAACCCCTTTGTTTTCAGAGCCCTGTGGGCAAAGAAAACGCAGCGACGGCGGAACGGGCGGCGGGGCGAGGCCAGGGATGGCCCGAAACGTCCGGAAAATCGGACGCTCAGGCGGCGAGAAACGCCGGGAAGGGCGCGGGGCGCACGAACCAGAGCGTCCGGCATTTCGGACGCCGTCCGCCCATGCGGACGCTCAGGCGGACTGGCGGTCGCTGACCAGCCCGTGACGGGCGAGCTTTTCGTAGAACGACGATTTGGCGATCCCCAGCCGGCGCGCGGCGCGGGTGCGATTGCCGCCGCACTCGCGCAGCGCCCGCTCCAGCGCCTCGCACTCGGCGCTGGCCAGCGCCGCCTTGAGCGACAGGTCGTACGGCGCCGGGGCGGCGACACCGCCTCGCAGGGCCTCGGGCAGGTCGTCGACACCGAGGCGTGATCCGCCCAGGTAGAAGGCCGCCTCGAGCACGTTCTCCAGCTCGCGAACGTTGCCCGGCCAGGCATGCCGACACAGGCAGGCCAGCGCCGCCTCGCCGAGCACCGGACAGCGCCGGCCGCGACGTTCGGCGAGCCGGGCCAGCAGGTGCCGGGCCAGCACCGGGATGTCCTCGCGACGTTCGCGCAGCGGCGGGATCGTCAGCGGCACCACGTTGATGCGATAGAACAGGTCCTCGCGGAACTCGCCGCGCGCGACCAGGCTCTCCAGCGGCCGATGGGTGGCGGCGATCACCCGCACGTCGACCGGCACCAGCCGGGTCGCGCCCACCGCCTCGACTTCGCGATCCTGCAGCACGCGCAGCAGCTTGACCTGCATCGCCGGCGGCATGTCGCCGATCTCGTCGAGGAACAGCGTGCCGCCGTGGGCGAGCTGGAACTTGCCCGGCTTGCCGCCCTTGCGCGCCCCGGTGAAGGCGCCATCCTCGTAGCCGAACAGCTCGGCCTCCAGCAACTGCTCGGGAATCGCCGCACAGTTGAGCTTGATGAAGGGCCCGCCGGCGCGCTCGGACAGCCGGTGCAGGGCGTGGGCGTAGAGCTCCTTGCCGGTGCCCGACTCGCCGCGGATCAGCACCGAGGCATCGCCCGGCGCGATCTTGCGCACCTTGGCATTGAGTCCGCGCATCGCCTCGCTCTCGCCGACCACGTCGGTGAGCTGCCAGCGCGCGCCGGCGCGGGCATCGAGCGCCTGCCGATAGTAGTCGACCTCGGCTTCGAGAGCCTGAACCTGGGCGTTCATCTGCCGCCACTCCCAGGTGTCGTGATAGATCACCGTGCCGATCGCGCCGACGACCCGGCCGCCGCTGCGGATTGGGTAGCGGTGGGCGATCATGTGATGGCCGCGCACCAGTTGCAGTTGGGCGAGTTCGGCCTTGCCCGATGCCAGCACCTCGGGCATGCGGGTATTCTCGATCACCTCAGCGACCGGGCGGCCCAGGGCGGCGACCGGATCGACCTCGAGGAAATCGGCGTAGGGAGCGTTGAGGTAGGTGATGCGCCCCTCGGCGTCGACCACCACCACCCATTCGGTCATCGCGTCGAGGCCACGCAGCAGCAGCGTCGCGTCCCATTGGGTCGGCTGGATGTCGGCGAGCGATTCATTGGCCATGTCAGCCCCGGCGTCGGTATCGTGGGTGTGGCTTCAGCGTCGCCACTGCCGCCGGGCGTGGCAAGACGACCTTGGGTGAAGCCGCCACGGCGATGTCGCACAATCGCACAATTCAGTGGCGGGACACGTCCGACCGGCCCATAGTGGAAGAGCCCGCCCCGCCTGTCGTGGGAGACACCCGGGCGCCGCCACCCTACGCTGGAAGCACCACCACCCGACGATCACCATTCCCTATGCATGACATGGACTACCGCGTGCTGCATCAGGCACGCGACTGGGCCGGGGACGGCCACACGATCTGGCTGTGCACGGTCATCTCGACCTATGGTTCCTCGCCCAGGCCCCCGGGCGCGCTGCTCGTCGCCCGGGGCGACGGCACCCATCTCGGCTCGCTGTCCGGCGGCTGCGTCGAGGAGGCCTTTCTCGACCAGCTCGCCGCCGGCGAGTTTTCCGCCCCCGCCGCCGTGCAGCGCTATGGCGAGACCCCCGCGGCCAGCGGGCGTCTCGCCCTGCCCTGCGGCGGTGTCCTCGAGGTGCTCGTCGAGCGCCGACCGGCCACGCCGGACTGGCTCGACCACCTGGCGGCCCTGTGTGATGCACTGGCCGGTCAGCGCCGTCGGGTACGCCGGGTCTCGCTCGGCGACGGCGGCTTCGCCGACAGCCCCCTCGAGGTCGACGGCCCGGCGGTCGAGCATCGCGACGACGCGGTGACGATGCGCATCGGCCCGGTGGTGCGCCTGATCGTCGCCGGCATCTCGCCGGTCGCCGAGGCCTGCGCCCGTTTCGCCCGCGAACTCGGCCACGAGGTGGTCGTCTGCGACCCGCGCGAGGCGGCCTGCCGGACGTTCGCCGTCGAGGGCGTGCGCGTGGAGCCGGTGCTGCCCGCCTCGTTCATCGCCACGGGCGGCTGCCATGGCGCCACCGCGGTGGTGGCGCTGACCCACGACCCACGCCTCGATGACCTGACCATGCTCGAGGCGGTGCGCACTGCGGCCTTCTATGTCGGCGTGATGGGCTCGCGACGGACCTCGGACGCGCGCGCCACCCGGCTGATGCGGTCGGGTGGGCTGGGGCCGGAGGAGCTCGCCCGCATTCACATGCCGATCGGCCTCGACCTGGGCAGTCGCACGCCGGCCGAGATAGGTCTGGCGGTGGTGGCCGATATCCTGCGGGTCTATCACGGACGCGACCGCCATGCCCTCTGAACCCAACGCCGCAAGCCGCGCCGTCGCCGCGCTGGTCCTGGCGGCCGGCCAGTCGCGCCGTTTCGGCAGCGACAAGCGCGTCGCCCCGCTGCCCGGTCGCGGCACGCTGCTCGCCGCCACCCTGGCGACGCTTCGCCCGTACTTTCCGGAGCTCCGCGTGGTCATCGGCCCCGACGACGACCCCGCCAGCCTGGGCGTCCCCGCTGACGTCATTACCCTGGTCAACCCCGAGGCACCACGCGGCATGGGCAACACACTGGCGGTGGGCATGCAGGCGATGCAGCGCGACAGTCGCGCGCAGGCGGTGGCCGTGATGCTGGGCGACATGCCGTGGGTGCGCGCGGCCACCTTCGAGGCGCTGATCGGCGAGGCCCGTGCGGATCGTATCGTGCGACCGACCTTCCAGGGCGTGGGGGGCCACCCGGTGGTGTTCGGGCGGCATTTCTGGCCGGCACTGAGCCGGCTCGACGGCGACGACGGGGCCCGCCGACTGCTGCGCGAGCATCCGCAAGCGTGTATCGAGGTGCCCGTGGGCGACGCCGGGATTCTCAAGGACCTCGACGAGCCCGACGCCCTTGCCCCGAGTTGAGCCCGGTCCGGGTCAGGCGCCGAGCGCGGCCAGTCGCTCGCGGGTGGTCTCGGCGCCCATCGCCGCAGCCAGTTCGAGGGCGGTCATGCCGTGGCTCTCGCGGGCCCGCGGATCGGCGCCCCGCGCGAGCAGGAAGTCGACGATCTCGCCGTTGTCGAACATCGCCGCGAACATCAAGGCGGTCTTGCCGTCGGGCGTGGTGCCGTCGACGGCGGCACCGTGTTCGAGGAGTAGCCGAACCATCGGCAGATTGCCCTTGAAGGCCGCGCCGGCCAGCGGATTCTGGCCCCTGTCGTTGTAGAGCTCCGGGTCGGCGCCGTGTTCGAGCAGGACCCGCGTGGTCTCGACATGGCCGTGGTAACTGGCCAGCATCAACAGGCTGTCGCCGTTGTGATTGCGCATGTTGGGCGGCAGCCCCTGGGCCAGCCAGTGGCGGAAGTTCTCGGCCTCGCCCTCACGTGCCGCGTTGAAGATCTGCGTGGCCAGGCGGATCGTCTCCTCGTCCGGGCCGTCTTGCGGTGACTGCGATTCATTCGCCATGCGCTGTTCTCCTTCACCAGTGACATTCGCTACCAGCATAAGCCCTCCACCACCCGACGTATGCCTATGCCCCCGATCGATGGGGTCAATCACTGGCCGGCCACGGTTCCTTGGCCTGATGACGAGTCGCCGCGTTGGCCCGCAAGGCTGCGACCGGAGCCCGCCCGCCCCCATGCCAGAAAGCGGTTGCCCGCCATAAAAAAACTCCCGACCCCATGGGGGGCCGGGAGCTGTTTCCCTGCGTCACCTGTTTTTCTGGGTCGTTGACACTCGACGAATCGGGACCAGCGCGTGTGTCGGTTACGATGCGTGACGGGGACTTTGCCCGTCCATGCCTTGCGTCGAGTGGTCGGCTGTGACGACACGCCCATGATGCGTCGCGGCTCGTCGCCCCGCAATGGCCGGAGAATGAGTTGTGACAATCTGTGACATTCTCCCCTCGTCGGCCTCAATCCCGTCCGCTCAATGCCAGTCGCGTGCCGAGGCCGATGAGTGTCACCCCCAGGCCGCGTTCCAGCCAGGCCCCCAGACGCGGACTGCGCCGCAGCGCGCCGGACAGCCAGGCCCCGAGATGCACCAGTGGCGGCTCGACCAGCCCGGCGACGACGATGATCAGGCAGCCGTGCAGGAACAACTGCGCCGGGGCGGGTCCCGCGCCGGGCACCACGAACTGCGGCAGGAAGGCCAGGAAGAAGATCGCCACCTTGGGATTGAGCACGGCGACCAGCACGCCCTGGCGGAAGACCGCCCGATGCCCGGCCGGACGGATCCCGCTCTCGAACTGCCAGGCGCTGCCGGCACTGCGTAGCGCCTGGATGCCCAGCCAGATCAGGTAGGCGGCGCCGACCCACTTGACCAGCGAGAAGGCCAGCGCGGAGGTGGCAAGGATCGCCGACAGGCCCAGCGCCGCCATCAGCACGTGCACTCCGGTCCCGCACCAGCCCCCTAGCATCGCCGTGTAACCACAGCGGCGGCCGCCACGCGCCGTCTGACCGAGAATGAACGCCATGTCCGGTCCCGGCGACAGGTTGAGCAGCACCGCCGCAATGAAGAAGGTCAGCCAGTGGGCCAGTGAATAATCGAACATGCTTGTCTCCCGTGGCATCGCCATGACACCGGCGATCATCGTTCCAGGCGCCGCACTCCGCCGCCTGCTTAGCGTCCGTGAAGGCGCGTCAGTGCGCCTCGTCCCAGTTGGCCCCCGACTCGGCCTCGACCACCAGCGGCACCTTGAGTTCGGCGGCGGTCTGCATGCGCCGCTTGACGGTATCGATGAAGCCCTCGACCTGGGTCTCGTCGACCTCGAAGACCAGCTCGTCGTGGACCTGCATGACCATCCAGGCATCGAATTCGGCCGCGCCGTCGCGCGGGTTGAGCCAGCCGTCGACGTCGATCATCGCGCGCTTGATGATGTCGGCCGCGGTGCCCTGCATCGGGGCGTTGATCGCGGTGCGTTCGGCGGCCTGACGACGGGCGTGGTTCTGGGCCTTGATCTCCGGCAGGTAGAGGCGGCGGCCGAACACCGTCTCCACGAAACCGTCCTCGGCGGCCTGGGCGCGAATGCTGTCCATGAAGCGCGCCACGCCGGGGTAACGGTCGAAGTAACGGTCGATGTAGGTCTGCGCCTGATTGCGCTCGATGTGCAGCTGCTTGCCCAGGCCCCAGGCGCTCATGCCGTAGATCAGCCCGAAGTTGATCGCCTTGGCGCTGCGCCGCTGCTCGTGGCTGACCTGCTCGGGGGCGATGCCGAACACCTCGGCGGCGGTGGCGGTGTGGATGTCGCGCTCCTCGGCGAAGGCCTCGAGCAGCCCCGCGTCCTCGGAAAGGTGCGCCATGATGCGCAGCTCGATCTGCGAGTAGTCGGCGGCGACGATGCGATAGCCGGGCCGGGCGATGAACGCCTGGCGGATCTTGCGCCCCTCCTCGGTGCGGATGGGGATGTTCTGCAGGTTGGGGTCGGACGACGACAGCCGGCCGGTGGCGGTCACCGCCTGATGGTAGCTGGTGTGGATGCGCCCGGTGCGCTTGTTGACCAGTTGCGGCAGCTTGTCGGTGTAGGTGGACTTGAGCTTGGTCAGCCCGCGGTGGGCGATGATCACCTTGGGCAGCGGGTAGTCCAGGGCCAGTTCCTCGAGCACCGCTTCGGCGGTGGACGGCGCGCCCTTGGGCGTCTTCTTGAGCACCGGAATCTTGAGCTCGTCGAAGAGGATCTCGCCGAGCTGCTTGGGCGAGCCGAGGTTGAACTCGCGCCCGGCGATCTCGAAGGCGTCCTTCTCGAGGTCACGGATACGGCCCTCGAGTTCCTGGCTCTGGGCGTGCAGGCGTGCCGCGTCGAGCGCCACGCCGGTGCGCTCCATGCGCGACAACACCGGGATCATCGGCCGTTCGAGGGTGTCGAGGACCTCGGCCAGACGCCCTTCGGCCTCGATGCGCGGGCGCAGCTCGTTGTGCAGGCGCAGGGTGACGTCGACATCCTCGCAGGCGTAGGGCACCGCCTGCTCGAGGGCGATCTGGTTGAAGGTCAGCTGCTTGGCCCCCTTGCCGGCGACCTCCTCGAAGCCGATGGTCTTCTCGCCCAGGTACTTGAGTGCCAGCGAGTCCATGTCGTGGCGGGTCGCCGTGGAGTTGAGCACGTAGGACTCGAGCATGGTGTCGGTCAAGGCCCCGACGACCCGGATGGCGTAGCGGGCGAGCACCGAGATGTCGTACTTGAGGTTCTGGCCGATCTTGCCCTTGGCCGGGTCCTCGAGCAGCGGCTTGAGTGCGGCGAGCACGGCGTCGCGGTCAAGCTGCTCGGGGGCATCGAGGTAATCGTGGGCGAGCGGGATATAGGCTGCCTCACCCGGTTCCAGCGCCAGCCCGATACCGACGATCTCGGCTTCCATGTAGTCGAGGCTGGTGGTCTCGAGATCGAAGCAGAAGGTCTCGGCCTCGGCGAGCCGCGCCAGCCAGGTATCGAATGCCTCCCGGGTCAGCAGGGTGTGGTCCTGGCGGGCGGGCTTGGCCAGGGTGACATCCTCGGCGGTCTCGTCGGCCCCGCTCGATGCCGCGCCGGCGACGTCATCGACGCCGGTATCGCGGCCCTCTAGCAGCTCGGCGAGCCAGTTCTTGAATTCCAGCTCGCGATACAGCGCGGTGAGCGTCTCGCGGTCGGGATGCGCGATGTGCAGGTCGTCGAGCCCCACCGGCAGTTCGCAGTCGGTCTTGATGGTCGCCAGCTGATACGACAGGTAGGCCTGCTCACGGTTGGCCTCGAGCTTCTTGTCGAGGGTCTTGGCCCCCCGGAACGACAGCGTCTTGATCCGCGCGAGGTCGGCGTAGATGGCGTCCAGGCCGCCACCGATGCCCTGCAGCAGGCCCAGCGCGGTCTTCTCGCCGACGCCGGGCACGCCGGGGATGTTGTCGACCTTGTCGCCCATCAGCGCGAGGTAGTCGATGATCAGCTCCGGCGGCAGGCCGAACTTGGCCTCGACGCCTGCGACGTCGAGGGTCTCGCCCTTCATGGTGTTGACCAGCGTGATGTGGCGGTTGACCAGCTGCGCCATGTCCTTGTCGCCGGTGGAGATCACCGCATCCCGGCCGGCCTCGGTGGCGTGGCGCGCCAGGGTACCGATCACGTCGTCGGCCTCGACCCCCTCGATGCACAGCAGCGGCACGCCGAGTGCGCGGATGCAGGCGTGCAGCGGCTCGACCTGGCTCTTCAGGTCGTCGGGCATCGGCGGACGCTGAGCCTTGTACTGCTCGAAGAGTTCGTCGCGGAAGGTCTTGCCCTTGGCGTCGAAGACCACCGCCATGGGGCTGTCGGGATACTGCCTGATCAGGCTCTTGAGCATGTTGAGCACGCCCTTGACCGCGCCGGTGGGCTGACCGCTGGAGGTAGTCAGCGGCGGCAGGGCGTGGAAGGCCCGGTACAGGTAGGAAGAACCGTCGACGAGGACGATGGGCGGGGTGTCAGCCATGTCGGTACCTAAGCGGGGCAGCGTTCGATGCGCCCATGATACGCAAGCCGGCCGGGCCCGTCAGGCGCCGGCGATGCCCGTCACCCCCGGTCGAGCCGGCGCGTCTTCCATCGGTCTTGACTAAAGTCAGTGCATGACGCCGCGCATTGCGCATACACTGGCGGTGACCCGCCCGACGACTCCGGAGGCTCATCATGAAACCGCTTCGCCTGCTCGCCGCGCTGCTTCTCGCCCTGCCGCTGCTGGCCGGTACGGCCGCGCCGGTACTGGCCCAGGACACCAACGACGACTCGGTGCAGCCGGACGTCACCGTGCGCCAGGAAGAGGATCGCACGATCCGCGAATACCGCGTCAACGGTCAGCTCTACGCGATCGAGATCAAGCCCAAGCACGGCCCCTCGTACTACCTGGTCGACGACAACGGCGACGGCGACTTCCACCGCAGCGATGCCCAGCGGGTCGTCCCGCCGCAGTGGGTGCTGATCTCCTGGTGAACGCGGCGCGGCCACCCCTGCCAGCCATGGGTGGCAGACTCGCGCCCCCCACTGCAAGGGGCGCGTTCGAGTCGCTACAATAGCGCGCTTGGCAATCAGGGCGAGACCACCATGGCCGTATTCACCCCGCTCGACGACGCCCAGGTCGCGAGCTTTCTCGAGCGCTTCGATGCGGGCCGCCTGGTGACGCTCGAGGGCGTCGCCAGCGGTACCGAGAACTCCACCTTCTTCGTCACCACCGATCGACGGTCGCTGGTGCTGACCCTGTTCGAGCAGGGCGAGCACGACGAGCTGCCGTTCTTCGTCGACCTGCTCGACTATCTCGCCGACCACCGCCTGCCGGTCCCGGGTCCGTTGCACGACCGCGAGGGCATTGCCCTGCAGAGCCTGGCCGGCAAGCCGGCACTGCTGTTTCCGCGGCTGCCCGGCAAGCATCCCAGCGCTCCCAACCTGGCCCAGTGCCGGGCGCTGGGCGATGCCCTGGGGCGCATGCACCATGTCGGCCAGCGCTTCGACGGCCAGCGGCCCAACCCGCGCGACCTGCATTGGCTGCTGGCCAATCATCATCAGGTGATGAGCTATCTGCCGCCCGAGGATCAGGCGCTGATGGCCGACGAGGTCGACCTCTACCAGGGGGTGTTCGGCGACGCCGACAGTCTGCCCCGGGGCGCCATTCACGGCGATCTGTTCCGCGACAACACGCTGTTCGACGGCGACGCCCTGGGCGGCATCATCGACTTCTACAACGGCTGCACCGGCGATCTGCTATTCGACCTGGCAATCGTCGTCAACGACTGGGCCAGCGACGACGACGGCCGGCTCGATCCGTCCCGCCACGACGCCCTGCTCGAGGCCTATCTCGCCCGCCGGCCGCTGACCGGGACCGAACGCGAACAGTGGCCGATGATGCTGCGCATGACCGCCCTGCGCTACTGGCTGTCGCGGCTGCTGGTGATCTACGTCGATCCGCCGGCGCACGAACTCACGCCCCACGACCCGGCGCGCTTCCGGACCATCCTCAAAACGCGCATCGCTGAAGGCAACTTGCCCCTGCCGGGCTAGGCGCTGCTATCCTCGCTCACTGAATCGCTGACAGACCGGACACGCGGCCGCATAATGCGCCGCGTTTCGTTATCGGGTCGCCCCGTCTCGCCGAGGAGAATGCCATGACCGCCACTGCCGAGCAGGCACGCCGTACCTACAACATCGACCAGTGGGGCAGCGGCTACTTCGATGTCGACGACCACGGCCACGCCATCGTCCGCCCGCTGGGCAGCGAGGCCGAGGGGCCGGCGCTGCCGCTCGACGCCCTGGTCGACGAGCTGCGCGGAGCCGGCCTGCAGTTGCCGGTGCTGGTGCGCTTCACCGACATCCTCCACGATCGGGTCGAGCAGCTGTGCGCGGCCTTCGACACCGCCATGGCCGAGGAGGCGTTCAATGGCGGCTACACGGCGGTCTACCCGATCAAGGTCAACCAGCAGCGCCGCGTGGTCGAGGAGATTCTCGCCACGCACGAACGCGGCCGCGACCGCGTGGGCCTCGAGGCCGGCAGCAAGCCGGAACTGCTGGCGGTACTCGCGCTCTCCGGCGACGGCCCGTCGCTGATCGTCTGCAACGGCTACAAGGATCGCGAATACATTCGCCTGGCGCTGATGGGCGAGCGCCTCGGTCACCGGGTCTACCTGGTGGTCGAGAAGCTTTCCGAACTGCCGTTGATCCTCGAGGAGGCCGCGCGACTGGGCGTGACACCGCGAATCGGCCTGCGCGCGCGCCTGGCCACGGTGGGCCGCGGGCGTTGGCAGAACACCGGTGGCGAGAAGTCCAAGTTCGGCCTCACCACCAGCCAGATCCTCGAGGTCGTCGAGCAGTTGCGCGGCGCCGGCGCACTGGCGAGCCTGCAGCTGGTGCATTTCCATCTGGGCTCGCAGATCGCCAATATCCGCGACATCCAGCGCGGCCTGCGCGAGTGCGCGCGCTTCTACCAGAGCCTGCGCGAACTCGGCGCGCCGGTGGACACCGTCGACGTCGGCGGCGGGCTGGGCGTGGACTACGAGGGCACCCGCTCGCGCAGCTTCTGCTCGGCCAACTACTCGATGCTCGAGTACGCCCGCAACGTGGTCTACGCCTTCCGTCAAGCCTGTGACGACCAGGGGCTGCCGCAGCCGCACCTGATCAGCGAGTCGGGCCGCGCGCTCACGGCGCATCACGCGGTACTGATCACCAACGTGATCGGCGAGGAGCGCGTCAGCGAGGCCCCGCCGCCCCGTCAGGTCGAGGGCGACCCGCAGCTCGACGAGTTGTGGCGGGTCCACGACCTGCTGTGCCGACGGGTCGATCCGCGCGGTCTGATGGAGGCCTGGCACGACCTGGTCCAGGCGATCGGCGAACTGCACGAGCGCTTCGTCATGGGCCTGACCGGCATCACCGCCCGCGCCGAGGGCGAAGCGGTGTATTTCGCCGCCTGCGCCCGGCTGCGCTCGCGGCTCGACAATCGCAACCGCGCCCACCGCGAGATCATCGACGAACTCGCCGAGAAGCTCGCCGACAAGCTGTTCGTCAACTTCTCGCTGTTCCAGTCGCTGCCCGACGTGTGGGGCATCGAGCAGGTCTTCCCGGTGCTGCCCCTGACCGGGCTCGACCGGCCGACGACCCGTCGCGGGGTGATCCAGGACATCACCTGCGACTCCGACGGTCGCATCGACCGCTACGTCGACGGCCAGGGCCTGGAGACCACCCTGCCGCTGCCCGAGTGGGACGATGACGACGACCGGCTGCTGGGCCTGTTCCTGGTCGGCGCCTATCAGGAGATCCTCGGCGACCTGCACAACCTGTTCGGCGATACCGACTCGGTGGACGCCTCGCTCGACGCCGACGGGCGCTGGCGGCTGTCCAACGTGCAGCACGGCGATCGCGTCGCCGACGTGCTGCACTACGTCAATTTCGACGCCGCGGTACTGCGCGCGCGTCTCGATGCCCAGCTCGAGGCCAGTTCACTGGACGCCGAGGAGCGCGCGCGCTTCATGGACGACCTCGCGGCCGGCCTGGAAGGCTATACCTACCTGGAGTGAGCCCTGAGCCGGCGTCACGGCGCGGTGCGCGTGGTCACCTCGACCCCGCCGTGGCTCGCCCCGGCCGCCAGCGCCAGGCGCAGCTCGGCCCCCCGGGGCAGCACGCCGACCCCGGCGGGGGTGCCGGTGAGTACCACGTCGCCGGGTTCGAGCGTGAAGTGGCGGCTCATCTCGGCGAGCAGTTCGGGGATGGCGAACAGCATGTCGCGGCTGTCCCCGGTCTGGCGACGCTCGTCGTCGATGTCCAGCGTGAAGTGCAGGCTCTGCCAGTCCGGTTCGCCCTCGACGGCGGCAAAGGCCGACAGCGGGCAGGCGGCATC
The DNA here is from genome assembly GCF_020147985.1 of Modicisalibacter sp. MOD 31.J. Classification (NCBI taxonomy): domain Bacteria; kingdom Pseudomonadati; phylum Pseudomonadota; class Gammaproteobacteria; order Oceanospirillales; family Halomonadaceae; genus Modicisalibacter; species Modicisalibacter sp. MOD 31.J. The sequence goes on from NZ_JAGXFF010000005.1 coordinate 375,378, forward strand.
GAAGGCCTTGGCGATCTCCCACGGGTGGCCCTTCTCCTTGAGCCGCGACTGCACGTCGCGCCGGGTCAGGTCCAGCCCCAGCCCCAGCCCCGCCACCGCCCGGGCGGCCTGGGCGGGTGTCGCCGCCGTCAGCCGCTCGCCGATCAGCAGCGCCAGCTCGGTCTCGAAGTGCACCTCACCGTGGGCGAACGGCGCCTCGAGCGGCGCATCCAGGCTCACGGCGGCCGTCGACGGCTTGATGAACAGCAGCGGCTCGCTGGGTACCGGGTTGTCGAGCTCGCGGGCGTGCTCGGCATAATTGCGCCCGACGCAAACGATCTTGCCCAGCGGTTCGGCGAAGGGCTTGCCGTCGGTAAAGTGCGCGGTGAAGGCCATGGCCTGGCTCCCTGTAACGATCATGGAACCCGCAGTCTACCCTAGCCGGGTGCACGAACGGCAACGGCCCCGCTGTCGGGGCCGTTGGCCTGTCGCTGCCTCGTCGTGAGGCCGGTGGCTCGGCGTCACTAGGGACGCCAGGTCTCCTCGGGGCGATGGGCGAGGAACGCCGGGCGCTTGCGGCGTGCGCCATAGGGCTCGACACAGGCGTTGTCCCAGCGGTTGTAGACGAAGAACACGTTGCTGCGCGGGTCGGGGGACATGTTGGCGTTCGAGCCGTGCAGGGTGTTGCAGTCGAACAGCAGCAGGCCGCCGGCCGCTCCGGTGGGCGACGCGATGCCGTTGGCATCGATCAACCGCTCCAGCGCGTCAGTGCCGGGCACGCCGAACTCCTGGGTCTTCAGCGACTGCTTGTGATGATCGTCCGGCGTCTCGCCCAGGCAGGGCACGAAGACCTTGTGCGAGCCGGGGATCAGCATCAGCGGACCGTTGAAGTGATGGTTGTCGGTCAGCACGATCGAGGCGCTCACCGCGTGCATCGCCGGCATGCCGTCCTCGGCGTGCCAGGTTTCGAAGTCCGAGTGCCAGTTGAAGCCCTTGCCGTGAAAGCCCGGCTTGTAGTTGATGCGCGACTGATGCACATAGGCATTGCCGCCGAGTATCTGGCGCACGCGACCGGTGAGACGCGCGTCACGCGCCAACTGGGCGAAACGCTGCGACAGGAAGTGCACCGCGAACAGCGAGCGGATTTCCTGGCTGTCGGGCTCGGTGATGCTGAAGTCCTTGCCACGGAAGTCGTCGTTGTCGAGCAGCGCCTTGAGTTCGGCGCGCAGCTCGGCGACTTCCTCGGCAGAGAGAAAACCGGGCTCGAACAGGAAACCGTCGCGCTCGAAGCGGTCGAGCTCGTCCGGGCCCAGGGGGCCGTCTTCGGCCCGGCCCCGGACCACGCCTTCCTGGCGCGGGATCCAGAGCGTCTCGGGGCGCCGGGACAGCCGGGTGGGGTAGTGGTCACGTCGCTGGGATGCCGTGGCGGCACGGCTGCGGGATGCGGTCTGTACTGACATCCAATCACCTCCGAAGTTTGTGATCAGGTTCAGATCCAGTCCTATGACGATCGATTCGCTGGCTTGTCGATAGGGATCCTTTGATGCCTCAGCGGGTACGTATCCTAGAAGATTCCCCCTATCTTGCAACCACCCGCCCTGGCGCACGCGCATCGCCGCCGCAACGGCCCCCGGCTGGGCCCCGCCGTACGGCTCGACCTCCCGCCCGGGGCTCGCCTGCCGCGTCGAACCCGATGCCGACTCGCCTGTCCAAGTCGGTAATCGACCGGGGCGAGGTCATCCCGGCCCGCTGTCGAGGGGCTTCTCACATCGCGCCCCAAGCACGCAACCTTTGGCACAACCCATGCGAAAGTAAACCTACGTTATCGCAGGGAAGCTACCGATCATGGTTTCTTTTGCGCTTTTTGCAGGACTGCTGATTAGGAGAGTGCGTGCGACACGTGAGCAGTCACATGTTGAAGCGTTTCGGGCATTTCGTCTCGCTGAGCGAGGCAGAAACCGCTCTGCTGAGCGAACTGGAGCGCGACTCCCGGCCGGTGGCGGCGGGAGACTGGCTGTGGCACGAAGGCGATCCGGCGGACACCCTGCTGGTCCTCAGCGAAGGCTGGGCCTGTTCGGCCCGTTATCTGCCCGACGGCAGTCGCCAGTTGCTGGAAGTCTTCCTGCCCGGCGACATCCTGGGTATCTTCGAACTGGTCACCGGCGAACGGCGCAACGACGTCTCCATGCTGACCGACGGCCAGGTCAGCGAGTATCCCTACACTCGCGTTTTCGAGCTCTTCGAACGCTCGGAACGGCTCAAGACCGCGCTCTTCGCCATCGCCAACCAGCATCAGGCCATGCTGGCCGAACGCCTGGTGAGCGTGGCACGCCGCAACGCTCGCGAGCGTCTGGCTCACTTTCTCTGCGAGTGCCGCGCCCGGCTGTCGGGCGCCATGAACGACACGGCCACCCAGAGTTTTCTGCTGCCGTTGTCACAGCAGGATCTGGCCGATGCCCTGGGCATGAGCACGGTTCACGTCAGCCGCACCTTCACTGCCCTGGCCTGCCTGGGGCTGGTACGCCGCCAGCACTTCCACATGGTGATTCTCGACCCGCGACGCCTCGAGTGCATGGCCGATTTCAACGGCGACTACCTCGCCTGTGACCATCAGGCGCTCGTCCTCCCCCCGGCGCTGATCGCCGGCGGGCCCTGAGATCGAGGCGTCTTGAAACCTTCCATGCTTCCCGGTCAGAGGGACAAGCCCTTACACCGACAGTGACGGGCGAATGAATCTCGGCCGCACCGGCTGGGATTCGCCATGCGTTGCCAACCCATTGTCGCCCCACTATGTTGTCTACAACCCTCATGAAAATCGAGGGCTCCAATAATGACAACGGCAGGGGACATTATGCGATCCGATATCGCCAAGGGACTGCCGTGGCAACGGTTCATTCCGTTGTATCCCAGGGGCAGGGCGGGCCGGCATCTGCGATGTCTCGGCGTGCTGGCCTGCCTGATGGGCCTGGGGTGCCTGATCGTCTATGCGACCGGCGGCACGGCTTACGCCTATCCGTACCTGATGCTGATTCCGGTGATCCTGAGCGCCGCCTGGTATCACGTCTACGGCGGCCTGACGGCCGCCTTCGTCGCCGCCTCCCTGTTGGCGTGCCTGCCGCTCGAGGTGGCCACCGGGACGACACAACCCATCAGCAACTATCTGGTCCGGCTGAGCCTGTATCTGGCGATCGGCGGTTTCACCGGGTGGCTCTTCAAGATGCTGGAAGAGGCCAATCGACTGCGCGAGATGGTCTTGCGCCACGATCCCCGCTCCGGCCTGCTCAACCTGGTCGCCCTGGAGGAGTCGCTGTCGTGCGATGTCCTCGCGCCCGCCGAGCAGCGTGCCTCGATGGCCCTCTTTCTGGTTCGCATCACCGACATCACCGACGTGCTCGAGGCCCTGGGGGCGGATGCCACGGACGCCCTGGTCACCGCCCTGGGCACACGCTTTCGGGTGGAGTTCCCGGCCATCGAGGGCGTCTATCGCTACGGCAACGCCGAAATGCTGCTGCTGTTCAGGGACATCCGGCGCCCCGACATTGCCCGACTCGCCGAGGCACTGAGCGAGGCCGGTGAACGCAACATCGTCATCCAGGACCTGCCCATTCGCCCGCAGCTGGTCCTGGGCAGCGCCCTCGGCCGGCGTGACGGCAATCTGTTCGACGACCTGATACGCGAGTCACGCATGGCCATGCTCGCCGCGCTCGAGCATAAACGCAGCCACTGTCACTATTCGCCAGACTATCAGCGACGCACGCTGCAGACGGTCCAGTTGATCTCCCGCGTGCGGCGCGGCGTCGAGCGCGAGGAATTCGAGCTGCACTATCAACCCAAGATCCGCCTGGCCGATGGCCGGGTCTGTGGTTGTGAAGCCCTGCTGCGATGGCGCAGCGATGACGGCAGTCTGGTGGCGCCGGGCCTGTTCATGCCCAAGGTCGAGGATACCTCGCTGATCGCGCCGATCACCGAGTACGTGACCGAACGTGCCTGCCGCTTCGCCATGCAGCATGACGAGCCCGTGAGCATCAATTTCTCGGTACGCAACCTCTACGACGAGAGTCTGCTCTACCGATTGCAGGCGCTGGTCGAGTCGCAAGGTATCGACCCCCGGCGCCTCGAGGTCGAGATCACCGAAGGGGCGCTGATTCAGGACCTGGCCTTCGCCAAGGCCGTCATTCAGAAAATCCGCGACTTCGGTGCCGGCGTCAGCATCGACGATTTCGGAACCGGCTTTTCCTCCTTCAAGTACCTGCGCCACCTGCCGATCTCGGGGCTCAAGATCGACCGTGCCTTCGTGCAGGATCTCGAGAGCGACCCTCGCGCCCGGGCGCTGATGAAATGCATGATCGAGGTCGGCCATGCCCTGAGCCTGACGGTCACCGCCGAAGGCGTCGAGACCGACGAACAGTACAAGATATTGAGCGACCTGGGCTGCGATCAGATACAGGGGTTTCTCATCTCGCCGGCCCTGCCACCCGAGGCGTACATGGCCTGGCGCCGGACTCATGCCGCCCGCGCGCTGCCGGGCATGATTCGGTGAGATTCCCAAAGACGACGGCGCTCCCCGCACGCCTTCCCCCTGACGCCGTCACGTCTTGTCCGGGCCTTTACCGCTACACCAACTGCAAGTAGAGCAGGCGGCTGCCTGACGAGGTCCCGGTCAACAGTTGCAGTCCGTCGGCGAGTTCCACCTTGCCGCCTACCGGTATTGGCTCCCCCGTTCCCACATTCACCAACGCCGGCATGCCCTCGTTGACCAGGAACCAACGTGCCTTGTGGTGCACGAAATAACCGACACGCGATTTGTGCCTCTCGGCCAGTCGCTCGTTGGGCACGATCGTTCGATCGATGTGCCAGGGAAAGAGACTCTGATTGGAGTAAACCATCAACCGATGGTTATCCGGCCGGTAGCGGTCGCCTCGCTTCGAGTAAAGATTGATCACCGGCAGTCGCCCCCGATAGGGCGTGCCACAGAAGGGGCAGCGTGGCGCCCTGGTGTTGTCGAAGACGAACCAGCCTTGCTGGCAGTCACGATTCTGGCACGGTTGAATCAGGTCGACCGTCTTGATCAGTGCCGCCTCCCACTCGTCGGCACTGGGCCGGCTGCGAGGCTCGTGCAACCCCTCGATGAAGGCCCGGTCGAACAGTGCCTTGAGATAGGGACCGGTCACGGTATAGGGCAGCCGACTCGGGTCCTTCCACGGCATTTCGGTCGGTTTGGCCTCGCTGGGATCGATGCGGTTGCTGGCATCATCAGGGTGCTCGACGAACAGCGCCTCGGCCCCCATGGTCAGACGCTCGTCCTCGCCGGGGTCCTCGGCATGCACCTTTTTGCCGCGCAGCGGGTGCCGCAGCAGCAACAGGGTGTAGACCATCACGGCCAGCGCATGCCGATCGGTCAGGATGCTGGGCAGGGCACGGTTCGGGTCGGTCTTCGGCAGATGGCTACTTGCCACGCACTCCGGGGCGATGAAGTCGGGCGTGCCCACGACCTCCGGCGGAAAGCGATCGGGCACCACGAGCCCGTCGACATCGATGATGCAAACCTGGCCCTTGGTGGGAGCCAGCAGCACGTTCTTGTAGCTCAGGTCGCTATGCGCCAGCCCCGCCGCGTGCAATCGCCGCACGGCGCGTGCCAGACGCAGGCAAAGCTGCAGGTAATTGAGCCAGCTCCCCCGCTCGCGCGCATCGAGAAACTTGAACTGGTTGTTGGGTGACGCGAACCACTTGCCTTCCTTGTCCTTGCCCTGAATCTTGAGCATGTCGCCATTGAACGAACCATGCTCGAAGAAGAAGTGGTCCTTGTAGAAAGGCGCCACGATGCCGACCCGTCCATTGTACTCCACCGTCGCGGTGGGCCAGCAGAATAGCTGCTCCCAATAATCGCCCCGGGTGTCGTCGAAAATCCGCTGGCGATAGGTGCCGGTGATCATTTCCAGACGCTGACGCGCTGCCGCATCCAGGGCGTTGCGGTAGAACGCCACCACATAACGCTTGTCGGGACTGGCATAGACATCCTTCATGCCACCGCTGGCGATGATCTTGTCACGAAACTCGATCCGCTCGCCGTTCGAATCGGTCAGGGTGATGATCGATTCACTCATCCGTAGCGTCTCCCGAGTCGGCATTCGCCACCCGACCGTCCCGATACAGCACCGCCAGCGTCCGGTCGTCGTGATGACGCTCGATGAAGAAATCCAGGTACTCGAGCAACGGGTCCCGCTCCTCCTCACACCGCGGTGCGGCCAGGACCGGAGCCAGTTCTCCGTATAGCGACCACCAGCCTGCGGCTTCCTGCATGGCATTATCGGAATCGAACTTGGGATCGGTCACGCCATCGGTCGCCAGAATCAGTGCGTCCAGGGTTTCGAATACGCCGACCTTGACGCGCTGATAGAGGCTCTGACCCTCCTGAAACAACGGGGCATCGAGAAAGCGGGTCTGCCCGGCATGCTGCCCCGAGTCGGCACTGTTCATGAGCGTCGCCCGGCAGCCCTCGAAGAGCGCCGCGATCGCCCCATCGCCGATACCGAAGGTCACCACCACGTGCCCTTGCGAGGTTTGCTTGTGCAGCGCCAGCAGCAGGGTGGTCGAAAAGGCCTTCAGGGGGCGACCGGAGGCCTCGGCTTCGTCGTGGATCGCCCGGTGCCCCCGATGTACGGCGGTAATGATGGTCTCCTGCAGGGGGATCACCAGCGCTTGCGGCATTCGCGAACGATCACCCTCCGCCCACCACGTCAACACGGCCCGCTCCAGCTCGGTACCGGCGTTCTCGTCGAGAGTCGCAAGCAGGGTATCGCGAGCGGTCGTCGTCGCCAGCAGGCTACCTTGTCGGGAAAATTCACAGGAACCCGCGCCATCGCCAACCAACAACAGGTTCCAGCCTGATGTCGTGCGATCGATCACGCCTTCGTCATCCCGCTGACCGCCACGATGGGCGTGAGAGCGACCGCGCAGCGATCCCACGGCCATACGCCAGCCATCGCCCGCCGCCAGCCGTTCGACCACGGCGTCGGGCTTGGCGTAGGGCGCATTCGGGTCGGACGCCCGGTTCTGCCAGAGGTCCCGTGAACTCGGGATCAGCGCCAGCTTGAGTGTCAGGCGCTCGACCGGCTCATCGCGACTATCGACTCCCACCATCGACAGCACCACCGAACCGCTCAGCGTCGGCTTTCCCTGCAGCCACCGCGTCTCGGTCAACGTCAGGCCGGTGCCGGCATCGTCCTCGAGAACCAGGCGCGACGGCAGGTGGTCGATCACCGCGTCGAGCTCGACCTCGTAAACCTGGCCGACGCGGCCATTGGGCAGGCTCTCGGTGCGGGTCGGCACCGGCGGTGGCTCGGGCGGGGGGCTCGACGATACCGGAATGTCGCCGGGCTGCAGAGAGGCGGCGGCGTGCGGATCATCCGAATCGGTATCATGATGTCCAGACACTGTGGTTTCCTCGCTGATGGCGATGCCCGGCGTGAAGCCGTCCGGCTGGACTTCGGGCGCTTGGTGCTTCTCGGCGCTCTCGGCAAAGTGCCGAGCCAGCTTGTCATGCAATTGCTCTCGAAACGCGTCGATCATCTCCGCCGCGTCGGTCTCGGTCATCACGCGCTCCATCAGGCTATCCTTCAGTCGCTGCCGAGGATTCGCGTACATCAAACTGGAGAGCACGCGGGTGTAATACGCTTGCGACCGCCTCACCCTTGCCCCCTGCCGATATCGAAACGGCTACCACCACCGTCGCCGAACTCGATGGAGGCATCACACCAGGGGCAGGTCTGCACCCCGGGCCCGTTGCAGCACATCAACCTGCCACAACGGCACATCGCAAACGACGTGGCCGCTGCGCAATGCGGACACGGCGGCACGCCCTCGAGCTGATCGCTGCTAACCGTCGCGGCACTCCCCCCTTCAGCACTCCATTCGAAATACGTTTCGCTCAACGGATAGACACCCTCGAGTCCGTAGACGCCCTGCCCTGCAGGCCCACCGAAGCCCCCTGGCACCGATATGGCGTTGTACTTGAGCAGGTACGGCTTCCGGCTGCGATGGCAACGCCCGGTAAAGACGACGACCTGGTCGTCGACTGGCGCCGCATCGCCATCCTTGACCAGGCTGATCCCCACCTCCTCGGCCTTGGCCAGTGAAATACCCGGTGCGCTCTGGCCCATGTCGAGTGCCTGACTCTGAGCGGCGACCGACGCGGAAACCCATCGCGCGAAGCGGCTCAGATCATCGTCACCACCGGCCCCCAGGGCCACGACATCATCGGTGAGCTGCTTGAGTATCCGGGCATCGGCGGCGCCGCCCAGGGTCACGGCAATCAGGTGGGCACGACTGGCATACTGCTGGCGCCAACGACGAATCGCCGCCTCGGTACGATCGGTCGGACGGCCATCGGTCAGCAGGTAGACAACCGGCTCCCAGTCACCTCGTCGATCGGGCGTGGTCTTCTTGACATCGATCTCGATACGCGTCATCAACTCATCGAGCGCCTCGCCCAGCGCCGTGCCGCCCCCCAGGGGCAAGCGCGGCGGATAGAAGCTCATCAACTCGACCAATGGCACCACCATGCCCGCCTTCCCGGCGAAGGCGATCACCGAGATGTACACAGTCTCCAGGGCGTTGGGATCCTGACGAAGCTGCTCGACGATCGACTCCATGGCAGCCTGCAACTGAACCAGTGGCTCGCCAGCCATGGACTCCGAGACATCGAGCACGAAGAAAATCGGTAAACGTCGCATCACGGCCTCGCGTTACAAGACAACCTGAACTTCGTCGGGCGGCGGCGGCAAGGTGATGTCATCGTCAGCACCATGCTGCTGGCCGCTGGCGTTAGCCGCGATGGAGGCCGAAACCCACTGGAAGTACGTGGCGAAACCGGCACTGTCCATGGTCTCGAGACTCACCGTCTTGGTCGCGAACTTCTTCAGATGCTCCTGCTTGGCCTTGGGGCCCGCGGCACAGGCGATGATCTCCGAGAACTTCATCCCCTTGATACGCTTTACCGCCGCCTCGAAGTCCATCAGGTCCGACGGTGCGCCATCGGTCATGACGAACAGCATCGGTCGAAAGTCGCCCTTCTGCTCGGCGGTCGAAGTGATGACGTCCCGCTCCACACAATCGCAAACCTTGTCGAGACCTTCCCCCATATGGGTCGCTCCGGAACGGGGCAGCTCGATGTCCTCGACCTGGGCGTCGGCCAACGGCTGCAGGGGGAGCAGCTCCTTCACCTGATGATCGAAGGTAATGACCGAAAGGTACACGGTCTCCAGCGCATAGGGATCCTGGCGCAGGGCCGTCAGCATCGCTGCCAGCCCAACGTTGACCGACTGAATGGGCTCGCCGCGCATGGAGCCCGACGAGTCGATGAGCAAATAAATGGGTAGTCGACGATCCATGGTGACTCCTGGCCTCAATCTTTGTGCAGGTCGATGACATTGATTTCTCGAGGCGGCGGCGGCAGTTCCGCAACGCCATCGCCGCCGCCGGACTCCACGGACTGGCTGGTCATCGAGACGCTTGCCGACACCCAGGCGAAGAAAGCGCGGATCGACTCGGCGTCGTTACTGTCCAACCGAACCACATCCGTGGCGAACCGCTGCAGATCCGCCACGTCGGCCTCGGCACCCGCCGCGCAGCCAACCACCTTGGCCACGCTGACGTTCTTCATGGCCTGGACACCGGCCTCCAGGTCATCATTGGCAACGCCATCGGTGAACACGAATACCAGCGGGCGCCAGTCACCCTTGGCATCACGGGTCGCTGTCTTGACCTCCCGGCGGATTCCCTCGGCGGTCAGCGTCAACGCGGCGCCAAGGGACGTCGAACCATCCGGACGGAGCGTGGGCGGCTGGAAGGTCATCAGGTCGGACAACCCCACGGTATGCTCGGCTTTCGAGCTGAACTCGATGACCGAGAGATGCACCGTCTCCAGGGCGAAAGGGTCTTGTCGCAACATGTCGACAAGCGCCTGCAGCCCCTGGTTGACGGCATCGATCGGCTCACCGGCCATGGAATAGGACTTGTCGAGGACAAGGTACACGGGCAGTCGTCTCATGGATTCCTCGTGACGGTTAGTGTCGGTAGTGCGCGATGGTGGGCCGACGTCGCCGATTCCCCGAGACCGCTCGGGACGCGACCCACCAGGCATGATAGGAGCATGGCAGGCCCATCAGACGTTCCCGCCGCCGCGGTCTACTTCCGACCCGCCTTCCAGCGGAAGCCGAAGCCGTACTGCTTGTCCGCGACCTGGTGGCCCGCGAAGTAATTCACTTCCTTGGAGATGTGCAACGCGCCGTCTCGATTTTCCAGCATTGCGATCACGCAGAAGTTCTGCTGGCTGCCACTGGCATCCATGCGGATCTCGATTTCCGGTTGATCGGGCGTCTTGATCACGACACGGCCATCGGTCTGGGCCCAGTTGGGCACACCCTCGTAGATGAAGGCGAAGATCATCACACGCTTGACGTCGCTCCAGTGCTTGCCATTGATATAGAGGTTTTCGCCGGCATTCACCGCCCCCGTTCGATCGTCGCCATCCAGGAAGATGTAGGGAGCACTGTCGAGGCTACCGAAATGCCGGCCGAGGGCCTGCACGATGCCCTTGGTGCCATCGCGAAACTCGTACATGCACCCCAGGTCCAGATCGATGCCCCCCGACTTGCCGCCACCCAGTAGCGAGCCCAGCAAGCCTTTCTTGGCGCCGCCACCGCCGCCCGGGTTCCAGTTCAGGTTGACGTGGATCTTGCCGAAAGAGCTCGACGTCTTTTCCAGCGATATCGTGTCGCCCTTCTTGTCCAGGGTTATCTTACTGAGATTGATCGACTTCTTGGCCTCGGGACCGGGCTTGGCCGCTGACGGCGTCTCACGAGGCGTGGCCTGGCCGGCGCCACCCTCGACCTCGACGCCAAAGTGTTCGGCGAGTGGCGCCATGCCGCCGGCAAACCCCTGGTCGACCACTTTCACCTTCCATTCATCATTGCGACGATACAATTCGCAGACGATCAGGGATTTCTCGGGACGGCCGGCGCCTTGGCCGCCGAACGTGAAGTCGTCGCCTGCGCCGAAGAGCCGAAAGCTGTAGCCGCCGGCCAGTGCGGACAGGCCTTGCTCGACGGTCAGGACGAAGGCGATGCGCTCCAGGTGCGGCGGCACCTTGCTCAAGTCGACGCTAAACGTTGACCCGTCTTCCTGCGACACCGCACCGGAGGCATGACGTGGCTGATTGAAGAAGACGAAATCGACATCGGACGACACCTTGCCAGTCTTGGCGAGCAGGATCGCCGAGGCATCCAGGTCGATGGACGATGCATGGTCGACATTGAACTGCAACGTCAGCTGCGACGTCGAAAGCTTGGCATTCTGGCCAGCGACGAGAGGGGTACTCATTGCTTACTACATCCTCGGTTAAGGCAATTGCCGACGGTCATACCGCGATTTCGGCGCAGCCGCTGACGGCAGGGCGACTGGCCATACCAGCATTCGCAGGGATCGCCAGCGTCGACAATGGCAAAAGTCTCATGATGTGGCTAGAGAAACGTCGAGCCGACCTCACAACCACCCCCATTGTCGGCGATCACTTACAAAAGCAATGGCAAATGTCTTACACGCTTGACCGCCGCTGCAAGAAGGTAGTAAAGAGCACTGGAAAGCAAGGAACTTCATGGTTAAATTGATGTCCCTTCCTGCAACCTCATTGACACTCCGGGTATCTTGGAGGCAGCAAGCCGTAACGCATCTTTCGGCCTGCGACTTATAACCTTCTGTCGCACAAGGCTTTTCCATTCGCCCCACAGGCATCCGAGAAAGGCAAGAGTTTTTTGACACGCTGTCAAAAACCATCCACATGGGGCAGCGGAAACGACAGGATATCCATTGAAACGACAATGATTTTTAGTAACCTACGCTGAAATAACCGCTCATCATACGCTATCATTAGAGGTAAGCATGCTCAATTCCATCGTTGCGAAAGCCCGTGAATCCTTCTCGTCGCTCAAGGCAGACGCCCAGAAATTCAAGAACGACAGCTTCCTGAATGCCGCCATGGCAGCCAGTGCCATGATCACCGTTGCCGATGGCACCATCAGCCGCGAGGAAAAGCAGAAGGCGATCGCTTTCGTGCGCGCCCACGATGCGCTCAGTGTCTTCGACCCCAGCGAAGTTGCCAAGCGTTTCAAGAATTATCTGGATGCCTTGGACGCCGACAATCCCGACACGGATGTCGATATCGCCGAAATCACCGCCATGAGCGACATCGGCAAGGTCCGGAAAAACCCGGACCAGGCACGCATGGTGGTACGCCTGGCAATCGCCATCGGCGGTGCGGACGGCGACTTCGATGCTCAGGAGCAGGCTCAAGCCTCCAAGATCGCCAAGGAGCTGGGTCTCGATCCGGCAGAATTCGGCCTGTAAAGAGACGCTCACTACATGGACTTTGGCTTTCCCGTCGAGGCGGTCGTCATTCTGGCGATCGCCGTCGTGGCATCGGTGTGGCTCGACCTGTTCTCGCATCGCAATGCCGAAGAAGTCACCTTCAAGAACGCCGCCGCCTGGTCGGTCTTCTGGATCGCCCTGGCATTGGCCTTCTATGGCTATCTGAACCTTCGCTATTCGCCGGAAGCCGCGAGCCTTTTCCTGTCGGGTTATGTGCTCGAAAAAGCACTTTCGATCGATAACATGATGGTATTCGTGGCAATCTTCGCGAGCTTCAACATCAAGGGAATCCTCCAGCACCGGATCCTTTACTACGGTATTGCTGGCGCCTTGATCTTCCGCGCCATCTTCGTCGCCGCGGGCACTGCAGTGTTCGGCCTTTCCCACTGGATCGAAGTCCTGTTCGCCGCCATCGTCCTGTGGACCGGTGTCAAGATGTTCATCGGCAACGCCGATGACGAAGCGTCCGAGGATTACTCCGATCACTGGTCCGTTCGGTTGACTCGCCGCATCGTGCCGGTGATCCCACGACTGGTCGGCAAGCATTTCCTGGTGCGCAAGGACAAGGCTTATGAGGTCGCCGAACGCGAAGGCTTCGAGCTGCCAAAGCGGGCGGCCTTCTATGCCACCCCCATGTTGCTGTGTCTGATGTGCATCGAGATCTCCGACATCATCTTCAGCTTTGACAGCGTGCCGGCCATCATTGCCGTCACGCAGGAGCCCTTCCTCGTCTACGCCTCGGTGATCTTCGCGATCCTCGGGCTGCGTAACCTGTACTTCATGCTGGCCGCCGCCGCCAAGTATCTCGTCTACCTGGAGAAGGCTGTCGCGCTGGTACTGGTGTTTATCGCCGCGAAGCTGGCAAGCTCGGCGCTGGGCATCTACCACATCGACCATCAGGTCAGCCTGTTCGTGGTACTGGCATTGATCCTCGGAGGCGTCCTGTTAAGCCTGGTGTTTCCGGCCAAGGAAGAGAGCGTTAGCAACAACAACTAGGCATCCGGTGCCCCCTTCGGGGGGCATTGGCAAGTACCCGACGGGCATTTGCCAGTGCCTCTTTGCCAGGTGCTATCCCGTTTATCGCACTAAAGGAGCGTTACATGATCGATCTGAGCAAGGGCAGCCGCATCAACCTGTCCAAGGAAGCCCCCGGCGCCACGAAATTCACCCTCGGCATGGGCTGGGACACTCGCATCACGGATGGCGCCGACTTCGACCTGGACGCCTCTGCACTCCTGCTGGACGCCAATGATCAGCCCGTCGGCGGCACCAGTTCCCTGGTGTTCTACGGCCAGCTTGCGTCTCCTTGCGGCGGCGTCGCTTCTTCCGGCGACAACCGCACCGGCGAAGGCGACGGCGATGACGAGACCATCACGGTCGACCTGACCCAGCTCAATGCCGACATCGCGAAGATCGTGCTTGTCGTTACCATCCACGAAGCGGATGCCCGCGGCCAGAACTTCGGCATGGTCAATAACGCTTTCGTACGCATCCTCAAGGATGGTAACGACGAGCCGGTCGCACGCTACGACCTATCCGAAGACTACTCCACCGAAACCGCGGTCATCTTCGGTGAACTGTACAAGAAGGATGGTGACTGGCGCTTCGCTGCCAAGGGCGATGGCTTCGCCGGTGGCTTGGCCGCCTTCCTCAAAGGCTACGGCCTCCAGTAATTTTTCATCCGGCCAGGGACGATCCTGGCCGACTTCAATCAATGACGACTCGGGAAACGTGACGAATGGCTATTTCTCTTTCCAAAGGCGGCAACATCTCGCTGAGCAAGGAAGCCCCGGGGATCAAGAAGATCCGCATCGGGCTGGGATGGGATGCCCGTGTCACCACGGGGCAGGACTTCGACCTCGATGCCAGCGTTTTTCTGACCAATAGCGAAGGCAAGTGTCGCCAAGATCAGGACTTCATCTTCTACAACAACCTGAAATCCACCGACGGTTCGGTGGAGCACATGGGTGACAACCGCACCGGCGCAGGCGACGGCGATGACGAAGTCATCAAGGTCGACCTCGAGAAGGTCCCGTCAGACGTCGACAAGATCGCCGTTACCGTTACCATCCATGACGCTCAATCGCGTGGACAAAACTTCGGCCAGGTCGAGAATGCCTTTGCCCGCGTCATCAACGACGAGAGCGATCAAGAGATCGTGCGTTATGACTTGTCCGAAGACTACTCGGTGGAAGACGCAATGATCTTCTGCGAAGTCTATCGCAACAACGGTGAGTGGAAGTTCCGTGCCATCGGCCAGGGCTTCAGTGGCGGTCTCGCCGACCTGGCATCCAAGTACGGCTTGAATGCTTCCTGAATCGACACTCGGGTGGGGGCTTTTCTTGCCCCTACCCTTTGAGCTGGAGAAGACGGCATGTCGATGAAAGCCAAGCTTCGAGCCGATCTGATCGGTGCGGGCGAAGGGGCCTTCTGGTTAGTGATAACCTGGCTCGTGACTTGGGGAATGATGGTGCATAACGACTGGCTTTATCTGCTGGCGTTCGGCTTGTCGGTTCTGGCCGGCGGCGTGTGCTTCCTGCATCGACGTTCGGCGATCACCATGGGGCGTTATCGTGTCAGGGTCGGTCGCACGGAGATGTGGTGGCACCTGCTGGTAATTCCGGTGCTGTTGGCACTGGTGATCTGGACCATTCTGGAAAGCCTGTTCGGCGGGATCGACGATGCCCGCTACAAGCTGGTACTTCTGGCCAGCTTGAGCACCGCCGGTTGGGTGGTTTACTGCCTGACCAACATCTTGAAGCGGGTTTTCCAGAGTTTCCGGAACAACCGGAAAAGACCGGCATGAGTACGCAGAACATGATCCACGGTATTCAGGCGGGTCGTCTGACACTAGAACTCACCGACAATGGTCACCGACTCGACGAACTCCTCGCGTTCGCCTCGCGTCTCAACCCTCGTCGGGGATACCTTTTCGTGTCGCGAGTCCTGGGCAAACACATTCCGGTTCGCCCGACAAAGATGGATGCCATTCATGCCGAACTCGCAGAATCCATTCATCTACTCGGTGACACGGCCTATGTGGTGGGCATGGCCGAGACCGCCGTGGGCCTTGGTGCCGGCATCGCTCGTCACCTGGGAGACTTGCATACGCATAGCGTCTTCCACCACACCACGCGATTTCTGGTACCCAAGCCTTGGATACGTATCCGGGAGGCACATTCGCATGCCGATACCATGCACATGGCACGGCTTTCCAGCGAGGCCGCACTAGCCATCGAGGGCACCCGGGATCTGGTACTGGTCGACGACGAGATATCGACCGGTTTGACCCTGGCGCAACTTGCCAGCACATTGCTCGCCCAGCCCGAGCTGGCCCACGTCAAACGGCTGCACATCGTCTCGCTGGTGAGCTGGTTGACCGACGCTGCCCGGTCCCGGCTGTTGGCGGCGTTGCCGAGACACGTCGATGTCGAATTCGTGCAGTTGATGGCCGGCACGTTCGACTTCTCGCCGGATCCCACCTACCAGGCGAGCTTGCCGGGCGATGTCGACACCGACTTCTGCGATGTCTTGCTGACCTCCAGCGAGTCGCCTGATACTCCCCGCCCCCTTGAACGAGAAGGCCTTTACGGCAAGATTCTCACCGCGACGCCCCTGGCCCCTTCACGGGAAATAGAACTGCACCGGAGACTCGACCCTAGCCGACCCCATGTGGTCTATGGCATGGGCGAGTTTCTCGATGCCCCTTTCCGGCTGGCCCTGGATCTCGAGAAGCAAGGCATGGATGTCCTTTTCCAAAGCTCGACACGTTCACCGATCGCACTCGGCGACGCCGTGACATCCCGCCTTGAGCACCCTGCTCCCGGTAATAATGGCAAGACCCACTTCTTGTACAACGCCCCATTACGCCATACCCCCCTGGCCTTCGACGGCATCGGCCGTCCGGCATTGAGCCAGGCACTCGAAGCAGCTCACCGGCGTCTCGCCGGGCAAGCCGATGGAGTCATGGCATGAGCGGGGGCCGACTTATTCTGCTGACCGATCTGGACGACACACTGTTTACCAGTGAGCGGTCCCTGCCCGATACGGCGACCGGGGTAAACCTGGCGGCCGTCGATGGCCAGGGACGACCACTATCCTTCCAGACCCATCAACAGCACACGCTGTGGCGATTGCTCGCGGAATCGGCAGACCTCATCGTTCCGGTGACCGGTCGAACCAGCTATGCACTGGAACGTGTTGCACTGCCATTCCGGGGGGGCTATGCCGTGGTCAGCCATGGTGCACTGGTCACCCAAAACGGGCGGGTACACCCAGCATGGCGGGCACGCCTGGCGCCTCGACTCGACGAGGCGCGAAGCGTCCTTGCTCGGGCTCATGCCGCACTGCAAGCAACTCTGCCAAGTGCCTATCCGGCACTGGACGTTTCACTGCGCCTGCTCGAGGATCTCGAGGTGCCTGTGTATCTATCAATCAAGGCATCCGGAACGCTGCCCGATGAGGCACATGACCTGTGCGCACGCATCGCCCGGGAGCATGGGCTGAATCTCCACGCCAATCGTCGCAATGCCGCTCTGCGCCCACCCTATACCTGCAAGGCCGAGGCCTGCCGCTTCCTGCTCGACGAGGTCGTTCAGCGCCAGCCCGAGGATACCGTGATAACCCTCGGTGACAGCCTATCGGATCTGCGTTTCATGACCCGGGGAGACATGGCCTTGATACCCACGCAGAGTCAAATCTGGAACCAGCTGAAGGATATCGCACAATGACTGCGGCCGCGCTCGCCCCTCTGCATGGCTCCTATCTGCCGGATGACTGCCAGTTCCTGCTGACCCCGATCGAGGCGGACTACCTTACCATCGAGGAAAAAGAGCGCCGAATCCAGTCGGGCCAGGCTCACTACAGCGAGATGATTCATCGCGAGTCAGCGCCCAGCCCTCGCTACCTGGCACTGTTCGAGACGCTCTGCGAGCGCTATGCGCCTCGCCTCGCCAATGAAGTTCGTCAGCTCGCAAGCCAGATCGTCGCTGACCTGGGACACAGCGACACGCCACTCGTCCTGGTGAGTCTGGTGCGGGCAGGAACACCGGCCGGCGCCCTTCTGCGCCGCGCGCTGATCAACCATGAACATCAGGCCTGCCACCATTACAGTGTCTCGATAATCCGCGACCGCGGCATCGATAGCATCGCGATGGATTATTTGCTGGACGATGTCGGCGTCGACCCCCGACGTGTCGTCTTCGTCGATGCCTGGACAGCCAAGGGTGTCATCACTCGCGAGCTTCGTCAGGACATAGCCCGCTACAACGACACACGCCGAGCCAGGAACAAGGACACCATCGTTCCGCGGCTGGCGGTGATCTCGGACATTGGCGGCACTGCCGACTACGCGGCAACCTGCGAGGATTACGCGATCCCCTCCGGCATACTCAATGCCACCGTGTCGGGTCTCGTTTCGCGCTCGGTGCTCAATCATCGAGTGCCGGCTGGTGCCTTCCACGGCTGCGTGGTGTACCACGAACTCGCCGAACACGACCGTAGCCAAGCTTTCATCGAGCATGTCGCTGCGCATCTGATCACACCGAGCCCAGCGGTCGCCCCCCCGTCGGACGCCGATCGGACACGCCAGCAGGCCCTGATGCAGGCAATGCTCGACCGGATCCAGCGCGACTACGCGGTCCATGATATCAACCACATCAAGCCGGGCATCGCCGAAGCCACGCGGGTGATGCTGCGCCGTGTACCGGCCTTGTTGATGGTGCGCGACCCGGCGCATCCCGATGTCGAGCATCTCCTGCTGCTTGCCGAGGAAAAGGGCGTGGCAATCGAGGTACGCCCCGACATGCCTTTTCATGCCTGCTCACTGATCCAGGCCCTGGTTCATCAGGAGGCGCCATGATGACCTGCCCTCGCTATGGCGATATGGGCGCCTCCCTCTATGTACCGGCGACCCACAAGTCGCTCGAGAGCATTCTTGCCGATGGCTGTCATGGTGCACGGTCACTGATCCTGTGCACCGAGGATGCCGTGGCAGCCGATGCGGTGGCCTGGGCCGTTCGCCGCTTGATCCGAACGCTGCAGGCCGCTCCCGACGAGGTAACATTTCTACGTTTCGTGCGGCCACGCAACCCGTTCGTGCTTCGCCAGTTGATAGAAGTGCCCGAGGCCCTGGCACGCCTCGATGGCGTGGTGATCCCCAAATTCGACGATACCTCGGCCCCCGAGTGGCACGACGTGCTCGAGCGTTGCCCCCAGTTGCCCGTCATGCCGACCCTCGAAACCCCCTCGCTATTTCGCGAGGACACCGCCTTGGCGACACTCGAGGCCGTCCAGAGCCTGCGCAACCCGGTGATCGCGCTGCGTATCGGCGCCAACGATCTACTGGGCGCCATCGGTCTCAAGCGTCAGCCAGGTCAAACGGTCTACGAAACGCCGCTGCGCTCGACGCTGGAACGCCTGATCACGCTGTTCCGACCGGCGGGTTATGAACTAGCCGCGCCGGTCTGCGACCTGATCGGCGAGACGGAGACGCTCTCCCGTGAAGTTGCCCAGGACATCGCCTGGGGCTTCTATTCCAAGACCTGCGTACATCCCTCCCAGCTGGCAGTGATCGAAGAGCATTTTGCCCAGGCCTTGAGACGTCAGAAACAACAGGCCCACGCCTTGCTCAACAGCCACGATGCCGTTTTTCAGGATGCCGGCCAGATGCTGGAGCAAGCCTGCCACAGTCACTGGGCAAGGCGTATCGCCACCCTGCAGTCCACTTCATAGCCCAATAACGCGAGAGAACCGAGATGATCAACCTTACCAAGCCCGACGAAACGGCAACGATCGACCTGAGCAAGGGAAGTTCCGACATCGTGGTCCGCGCCCAATGGGTCGACAATGGCGATGGCGACGATGGCAACGACGACCTCGACCTGCGCTGCTCGATCCTGCATCCGGGTGACAAGATGTACCTGGTGGACGGCGAATATCGCGGCTCGCTTCAGGAACCGCCGTTCGCCCATCACCACGGTGACGTCCAGAGTGCCAGCGTCGACATGCCCGGCGAAGAGGTGATCACCGTGGCGCGTGATATCGCCAAGCGGGCCGGCGGCCCCGTGGCTTTGTGCTTCAGCGTCTACTCGGCGCTGAACAATGGCGCGGTCTCGGTCGCCTCCCTACGCCCGCAAATGAAGATGAGCTGTGGCAACGATGAGGTCGTTTGCAGCTTCGATTTCAACCAGGGACCCGGCGCCAACAATCCCAACATCTACACCTATGTCATCGGCTACGCGATTGTCACCGAGGACGAAGTCATCCTTGCGCCATCCGGCAAGACCTCGAAGCCAGGTCAAGAAGAAACACCGTGGATCTTCTGGAAGAATGACTCTATCGATATCGATATTGTCGGTCCAGCCGTCTTCAAGGGTGCCCAGACCAAACACTCCGAAAAGTACAACAAGCAAGCCAATATTTCGTACCGTTTCGTGAATGTTCCCGCAACACCGAAAAAGAAAGGCCTGCTAGGCGGCCTATTCGGCTAACGAGAGCAAGCCGGGCCGAGGCCGCTCGGCGTTTTCCGTCGTAATAGCAGTACACTCATTCATAGGAAGGAAATCGTATGGCTATCAGTCTGTCCAAGGGGCAACGTATCAGCCTGGAAAAACAGGATGGCGGCACGCTGGACTATATCGAGATCGGTGTTAACTGGGGGGCCATCGAGAAGAAAGGTTTCTTCGGCGGCAAGAAGCACGTCGCGGTCGACCTGGATGCCTCAGTAGGCCTGTTCGATGCACAGGGTAATCTGGTCGATACGGTCTTTTTCCAGAAGCTCACTTCGTCATGCGGCTCGATCAAGCACAGCGGCGACGACCGAGTCGGTGATACGGGTGGCGACGATGGCCAAGACAACGAAGTCATTCAGATCGACCTCAAGAGCGTCCCGGCCAACGTCGACAAGCTGGCGCTGGTTCTGAACTCATTCTCGATGCAGAACTTCGGCGAGATTCCCTTCGCAGGCATCCGTATCCACGACGGAAAAGCCGGCAAGGGCAACATCTTCGCGACCTTCGACGTCGCGAATGACCCCTCCTTCTCGGGCCGTGTCAGCATGATCATGGGCAGCGTATACCGTCACGAAAACACTTGGAAGTTTCGATCCATCGGCGCCGCCATCCCCGAGAAGCGGCTGCAGGATTCTCTAGCCGCCTTCGCTCGTGATTACGCAAACTGAATCCTTCACTCAAGGAGTGGCGGGTCCACCAAGCGCTCAGTCGCACCGCCCGATATCGAGGATGCCGGTGTTGCCCGGCTATCGACTCGCCGGCGGACCTCGTGACTGACTGAGCGAGGCAGTGCCGCTAAACCAAGGCTGGCGGCACCGCCGCCGGGCCGTGGCGACATGCTATGCCCCGCGACACAACCTGGGCATACCGGAAACTTAAGGACGCGTTTTCAAACCCTGATGATGATGGGCGTCGGGGGCAAGGCGAAGCGAGGGCCCTTTGCCATGGATGGCAAAGGTAGCGCCCAGGGAGGGGTTTACAGCGCCCTCGCAACGGTCCGACGCCTCGGGCCTTGCCACCGAGGAAGCCCATCCCGTCCATCGGTTATGAAAGCAACTCTAAAGCCCTCCCGAACACGGCATGTCAAAACCGGGCATTGGCTGGAAAACTGTCCATCAGGCTTCCCGATGGGCAGTTTTCGCTATATCGCCGGCGAACTTCGCGAGTAGGCACCGCAGCCTGGCCATCATAACGGCCCGTCAGTCGCGATCAGAACGCTTCCCATGCCTCCGTGGTACTGTTTCCGAGCTTCCGGCGCTCGGGCACGGCAGGAACAGGGGCTCGAGCCGGCTCGGACGCCGGAGAGGGGGTCGCGACCACGTACTGATCGCTGGTGCGGAATTTTGCGATCATCCCGGCCAGCGTTTCGGCCTGTCCCTTCAGGGACGCCGCAGCCTGACTCGTTTCATCCACCAGCGAGGCGTTCTGCTGCGTCGCCGAGTCCAGTTGGGTCAGGGCGATGTTGATCTGCTCGATGCCACTGTTCTGTTCACGGGTGGCAATCGAGATCTCCTTCATCAGATTGGACACCTGCCTGATCGCGGCCACCGAGGACTCGATCGTCTCGCCGCTGCGCTTGGCCTGCTCGACGCCGCCCGCGATGTCCCGGACCGTGGTCTCGACCATCTCGCGAATGCTCTTCGCCGATTCCGCACTACGACTCGCCAGTGAACGGACCTCCTGGGCGACCACGGCAAAACCCCGTCCCTGCTCACCGGCACGAGCCGCTTCGACCGAGGCGTTCAAGGCGAGAATATTGGTCTGGAAGGCAATCGAGTCGATGATCTCCACGACGGCGTTGACCTGCCTGGAACTCTCGGCGATCGCCTCCATCAGTTGCGTGGTGCGTTTTACCTCGACGCCCCCCACCTCGGCGGCATCCGCCGCGTCACCGGACAGCCGGTCCGCCTCCTGAGCGGAATCCGTGTTCTGGCGAACCGTCGACGCCATCTCCTCCATGCTCGAAGCGGTCTCCTGGAGCGCGGCCGCCTGAGCCTCCGTCCGCGAGGCCAGGTCCTGGCTGCCCAGGGCGATCTCGTTGGAACCGGTGAACACGCTCTCGCTACTGCGACGAAGTTCCCGAACCAGCCCGCTCAGGTTGTCCTGCATGTCGTCCAGCGCCGTGAACAGCACCGAGATCTCATCGCGTCCATCGCGGTCGATGTGCGACGTCAGATCCCCATCGGCAACGCGCTGCGCGACGCCGACGGCACGATGCAGGGGTCGGGAGATACTCAGGGTAATCACGTAGGCCAATACCACCGCCAGCATGAGCGCGATCGCGGCGAACATCACCAGCGACCAGAGCGAGATCCGATACTGCTGATCGATCTGCCCCCTGGCGAGAGCCACCCGCTCCGATACCGCCACGTCGATCTTCTCCGCCAGGTCCTCGAGGCGATAGATGGCATCCTTGTACTGGCTGAAGGCCCGATTGGCCTGCGCCGTCTCCCGGATTTCGCCGCTGACGATCCGTTCATGCACGGAGCGGAAACCCGCTGCATAAGCTTCCAGCGCCTTTTCGGCATCACCGTAGAGGGTCTGTATCGCTTCCTGACGCGCCAAGCGCCCCCCTTCCTCGAGCGCGGCCGCCAGGGCCTGCCGCGACGCCTCCCACTTGCCGAAATAGGCATCGGACTTCTCGGCATCCGCAATGTTGATGAAGGTATCCTTCTCGAATCGGCGCTCTTCGAGTGCCAGCGTCTGGATCGTCGCCGCGTTGTTGCCCAACGCGATGTCCTCGTTGAGCGTTTTATCCGTTATGGCCTTTATCGAGTAGAGCCCGAGGGATCCGGTGGCGAAGGTACCGAGCAGCAATGCCAGAACGGCGCCAAAGGCAATTCCCAACCGAGTGCCTATCTTGAAACGTGAGAGCATGTGCCACTCCTCAGTGGTTGTCGTTTCGCGGTTGTGAGGAGTATCGGTATCGGGCGGGGCTTCTGAAACAGGAAAACGGCTTTTCAACGCGGCTTTTGCAATGTTTCACAAAGTCGACTTAGCCAGACATCCGTCGAGCGAATCCGACATAGCCATAGGCACTGCACTTCTGGAACCGTGAGCGGGAAAGGAACAACAGGGTGGGAAAGGAACGGACGGGGGCGCTCGAGGTGAGCCGCGATCTTCCGCAAGATTCGCAGCGCATTGAAAGAAGGGCGGCGGAATTGCCGCCAACCCTCTGTTTTCACTGGTGCCGACGAGTGGACTCGAACCACCGACCTACGCATTACGAGTGCAATAGCGACACCCCATAACATGCGCCCTCCAGCCCGCCACCCCAGAAAATACGCCGCCTCTGTAAAAATGAGACGATTCGCAAATACTCGATTTTTGGCACACTCGATGTACCAAGAGTGCACCACAGGGCCCCCTAACGCCTAGCGATTTCCACACCATCGCCGTGACAAACCGACTGTGGATAAAAAGCGCGTAAATCCGCATAAAAATTCGGCGCAGTATAACCGCCTCGAGCCCCAGTCATGGCGCGGCTTCCGCCCAGGTGCAGGAGTGCATAAATTCAGCCCCATTTAGCGCGCGGGCGGGGCGGGGTGTCGACGGCGCGCCATGGGTCGCTGGCAGGGCCGGGGGTGGGGCAGGCTGGCCGCGTGCGCGCCGATCACGACAGAAGCAAGGCGCGACGAAGGCGAACGCTCAGCAGCGCTCACGCGAGCGCTGCGGCGCGTCTCGCGGCATAGTCGCAAATCGAAAAGCTAACGCGTCGCAAAATCGAGAGGCAGCACGCAAGCAAAAAAATGCCGCCCGGGTGGGCGGCGAGGTCTTACTAGGAACTGGAGCCGAAGCTATCGGCTGGGGTCGAGCGGGTCGGCAGGCTGCGGTGCATCCAGCGAGTAGGGGCGGAACCTCACCACTTCCTCGCCGACCCGGTCATTGATCTCAAGCATGGTCTGCTGGAGGGGCTCAAGCTCGTTGGCCACAAACACCCGGGCGGCCTTTTCAACGTCACCGAATCCGCCCGTGTTCTGCGGGATTATACCCATCAACTGGGGCGGGATGCGATGCCCGGCCAGTTGGTCGTCCCTGGTGATATTTTTGATGTTCCAGAACTCATCCTTGGCCGCCACCTCCGACACCGGGATGATCTGCACCCCGTCCTTCTTGCCCTTCGGCGCGTAGAGAAACAGGTTGCGGAAGTTACCCGGCCCCTTCGAGTCGCGCAGCGCCTGACGCATCGCCGTGATGTCGTTCTTGTCGTGGGCCTCGTCGTTCACGTACATGATGAACCCGGCATGGCTGCCGTTGAGATAGTACCGGCGCCGGAACAGCGTCGCGGACTCGTTGAGCCAGGCCGACTGCAGCGAGCCGATGTAGTCCGGCAGCCCATAGACCTCCTGGTCGATGTCGGGCTCCATCAGGTGGATGGTCCGCCCCGCCGGCAGCTCGGTGCGATTGATCCAGTCCGGAACCCAGAAATAGCGATCCACCTGGGCGCCGCGGCGCATGTACTTGGCCGGCAGGCGGCGCAGCTCGAGCAGCCGCCCCAGGCGCCCGCGGATCTCTTCGAGGTAGCTGTTGCCGAACACCAGGTGGTCGAGGGCCAACGCAGAGAACGCCTGCCGGCTCAACAGCGGATGCGGCTGGAAGGTCCGCAGCAGGATGTTGCGCTTCACCTGGAGCGCCGAGCCGTGGTGCGCCGTTGCCCGGTAGCTTTTCGCCAGGATCGTGAACGGGATCGGTGGCTCGTACCACTCGTTCGGCGACAGCCACACCCCCTCATAGAAGAAGTCTCGCAGACTGGTGACCGGCTCGGGGTCCCCGAAGCTGAATGCCTCGGCCCGAGCCGGGGCACTACTCTGGCTGAGCACGGCAGGGACGCGCACGCGCGGCTTGGCGGTGGCTGACTCGCTCATTCGAAGATCTCCATCAGGGATTCGCTGGTCTCGCCGGCGGGGCCGTCGATCGGTTCGTTATGGAGCGCGTGCATCGTCGCCCACGCGAGGTCCGCGTGGCCGGTCTTGGCATTGCGCCCCGAGGTGTAGGTGAATTGGCGACCGCTGGCGGTGAGCTCTTTCTTGATCGCCATGAAGGACTGGGCCAGGTCGGTCCACCCGGCGTCGAACGCCAAGCGGTCCTTGCGGATGATCTGCTGGGTCTGCATCACCATCCGGGCCTTGAGATCGGCGGTGTAGTGGTACCGGGTCACCAGCGGGAACCACTTCTCGACGTGCTCGGCCACAGCGCCGCCAATCCCGGTGGTGTCGATACCGATGTGGTCGATGTCGTACTTGTTGGCGAAGCCCTTGATGAATGCGGCCTGTGCCTCGTA
This sequence comes from Modicisalibacter sp. MOD 31.J, assembly GCF_020147985.1. Taxonomy (NCBI): domain Bacteria; kingdom Pseudomonadati; phylum Pseudomonadota; class Gammaproteobacteria; order Oceanospirillales; family Halomonadaceae; genus Modicisalibacter; species Modicisalibacter sp. MOD 31.J. The sequence goes on from NZ_JAGXFF010000005.1 coordinate 400,572, forward strand.
GTCCTGCCCTTTCAGCCGGTGGCGCTCGAGGATCCGGTGCTGCTCGCTCGATGACCTGGCCGGCAGCACCACCACCAGCCCGGCGCCGTCACCGTCCTCGCTGGTCCCGGTCGGGTCGTAGCCGATCCACACCCCACGGCTGCCCACCGGGCGCGGCGCGAACGGCCGGTAGTCGTCCCACTCTTCCCAGGCATCGACCATGCAGCCCTGGAGCACACCCAGCGGGAACGCGCTCTGGCTGTCGTCAACGAACTCGCACAGAAAGAGATTCGAGAACTCATCGTCGCTGTACTCGAAGCGCAGGTCATCGATGTCGAACAGATCACAGCCGCCGGCCTGGGCGTCGTAAACCGTGACCACCTGTTTCCATTGTCGATCGCCGCATAGCGCGCCGTCCTTGAGTGCGGCGTGGCTGGTATCGATCTCGACCCGGTCGGCCTTCTTGCGCCGGCGATTGATCCGCTCGCCGGTCCAGAACGGGTGCGCCTCGTGTGCCAGCGACGACGGCGTCGAGAAATAGGTCTGACGCCATTGCTTATGGGTGGCCATCGCCGAGGCCACCTTGCGGAACTGCTCGAAGTTGAGAATCCAGAAATATTCGTCGAGGTAGACGTCACCGTGATAGCCCTGGGCTGTTTTGCTGTTGGTGCCCAGAAAGTGCAGTTCCGCCCCGTTGTCGAGGATGATCGGGTCGCCGCGGAGTTCGACGTCGCAGGTCTCTTTGACGAACTGGATGATGTAGCTCTTGAAAATGTGCGCCTGGGCCTTCGAAGCGGAAAGGAAGATCTTGTTCTTGCCCGTGGTGAAGGCGTCGACGATCGCCTCGCGGGCGAAGTAGAACGTCGCCCCGATCTGCCGGCTTTTCAGGATATTGCGGATCCGGTGCTTCTGGCCGGCGGCATACCAGGTCCGCTGATAGTCGAACAGCGAGTCGTGAAAGGCGTCCTGCAGCGCGACCAGCTGCTCGTCGGTCAGTGCGTTGCGCCGCGGCTTGCGCTTCTCGCCGGCGTTGCGCGCGGCGAGGTTCGGATTGAGGTCGCCCTCCTTGCCCGTCTCCTGGTACCGGTGAACCCGGGCCAGTCGCTCGATCTGCCTCCCCAAGAGGTCGATCTCTTTGTAGTCACCGCTGGTTTTCCGATCCTTCACGATCAACTGCACCAGGCGGGCCTCGAGCGCCCCTTCCACCCGCTGGGTCGGCTTCGCGTCTTCCCAGCCGTCGCGATCCTTCCAGCTGTGAACAGTGGCCGGCTTCAGGTCGAGAAACTCGGCGATTCGCGCGACACGCCAGCCCTGCCAGTACAGGTGGCGGGCCGTCAGTCGCGGGGAGTCGGGGGTGTCGGGGGCTGTCGTCGTCATGCGGCCAGCGTACCCGCGCGCCCCGGCGAGCCCGCTCATGACGCGTTGTAGATCGGGAATCTACAACGCGGCGGCGTTGAGTTGATATCAACCGGCGCGGAACCTGACGGCACGACGAATGCCGCTATCCCCGAGGACACCGCCATGAAATGGTTCCGCGTCGCCACCGAAGGCGCCACGACCGACGGCCGCAAGATCTCGCGTGACTGGATCACGCAGATGGCCAACAACTTCGACCGCAGCAAGTACGGTGCCCGCGTCTGGCTCGAGCACACTCGCGGCCTGTTCGCCGACGGCCCCTTTCCGGCGCTGGGCGACGTCACCGCGGTCAAGGCCGAGGAAGTCGAGGACGGCAAGCTCGGGCTTTTCGTGCAGCTCGACCCCACCGACAAGCTCAAGCAGATCAACGGCGAACGCCAGAAGGTCTACACCAGCATCGAAGTGGACCCGGAGTTCGCCGACACCGGTGAAGCGTATCTCGTGGGGCTCGCGGTGACCGACTCCCCGGCGTCGCTGGGTACCGAGATGCTGCAGTTCAGCGCCCAGCAGGGCCAGGCCTCCCCGCTGGCCCACAAGAAACAGCGCGCCAAGAACCTCTTCACCGCCGCGATCGAAACCGAGCTCGATTTCAGCGAGGAACCGCCGGCCGACAACGGACCCACGCTCACCGAGCGGGTCAAGGCACTGTTCAAGCGTCACGACGCCAAGACCGCCCAGGGCTTCGCCGCCTTTCGCACCGAGCTCGAAGGCACCCTCGAGCTGTTCGTCGAGAAGCACAACGCCGTGCGCGACGACCTCGCCAAGCGCCCCACCGCCGAGGCCTTCAAGGAGTTGCAGGACGCCCACGCCGAGACCCAGCGGCGTCTCGAAGCGCTCTACACCACGCTCGACCAAACCCCCGACACGCCGGCCCGCGCAACCGCCACTGGCGGCGATGGCGGTACCGAACTGACCGACTGCTAAGGATCGCCATCCATGCGCAACGACACCCGCATCGCCCTCAACCGCCTGCGCGAACGCATCGCCCATCTCTCGGGCGTATCCAGCGCCGCCGAGAGCTTCGCCGTGGCACCCAGCGTGCAGCAGACGCTGGAGACCAAGATCCAGGAATCGAGCGAGTTCCTCAGCCAGATCAACATCGTCGGCGTCGACGAGTTGAAGGGCGAAAAGCTCGGCCTGGGCATCAGCGGCCCGATCGCCGGACGCACCGACACCACCCAGAAAGACCGCGCGCCGCGCGACCTCACCGGGCTGGACCCCAATGGCTATGAGTGCGTGTCGACCGAGTTCGACACCTACCTCCCGTGGAGCAAATTGGACGCCTGGGCCAAGTTCCCCGATTTCCAGACCCGGGTGCGCAACGCCATCATCCGCCAGCAGGCACTCGACCGAATCATGGTGGGCTTCAACGGCACGATGGCGGCGGCCGAAACCGATCGTGTCGCAAACCCGCTTTTGCAGGATCTGAATATCGGTTGGCTGCAGCACTACCGTAACGACGCCCCGGCCCGCGTGCTCTCGGGTGGCAAGACGGACGGTAAGATCCTGATCGATGACACCGATGACGAAGCGGCGGAAAACGGCATCGTCGGTGACTACGCAAACCTCGATGCCCTGGTCATGGATGCCGTCAACGAGATGATCGACCCGTGGTTCCGGGAGTCCACCGACCTGGTGGCGATCATGGGCCGGAAGATGCTCGCCGATAAGTACTTCCCGCTGGTCAACAAGGAGCAACCGCCCACCGAGCAGCGTGCCCTGGACCTGATCATCAGCCAGAAGCGTGTCGGAGGCCTGCAAGCCGTGCGCGCGCCCTTCGTCCCCGACGGCGCGATCTTCATCACCGCGCTCAGCAACCTGTCGCTCTACTGGCAGAACGGCAGCCGCCGTCGCTATATCAAGGACAAGCCCGAGCGCAAACGCGTCGAGAACTACGAGTCCAGCAACGACGCCTATGTCGTGGAGGATTACGGGTTCGGCTGCCTCATCGAGAACATCACTAGCAAGTAAGGAGTGAGCGATGCACAGCCCAGCCCGCCGCCACTTCCAGCGAGTCTCCGCCGCCCAGGCGGCGGGGACCGCCGACCCCAGCCAGCCCCAGAACGGTGAGCAGTACGAGCTGCACGCCGCCGCGCTCTGGGAGGCCCGCCGCACGCTCAAGGCCATCAAGTCTGTGCAGGCCAAGATCGCCAAGAAGCACGAGCTGCTGCCCCAGTTCGACGCCTACATCACCGGCGTGCTCGAGGGCGGCAACGGCGCCCAGGACGACGTGCTGATGACCGTGCTCGTCTGGCGCATCGACACTGGCGACCTCGCCGGTGCCCTGGACATTGCCGAGTACGCCATGAAGCACGACCTGCAGACGCCCGACCGCTACGAGCGTGACACCGCCAGCCTGATCGCCGAAGAGATCGCCGATCAGGCGCTGCGTATGCTCGGCGAGGAAGGCGCCGATGCTCCGGCCCTGGTCGATCTGCTCGAGCGTGCCGACGCCCTGGTCGCCGATCACGACATGCACGACGAGATCCGCGCCAAGCTCCACAAGTCGCTGGGCTACGCCTACCGCGACGCGGGCCGGCCCGACGATGCCCTCGAGCAGTTGCAGGCGGCCCTCGCGCTCAACGAGCGCGCCGGGGTGAAGAAGGACATCGAACGCCTGGAGCGCGAGATCAAGAACGCCAACGATCAGGGCAACGCCTGATCGGCCACCGAGTCGCACGCCGACGCCAAGGGGGCGTCGGGGGAGAGCGGGCCATAGGCCTCATCTCGTCGATCCCGACCCACCCCCTTTCTTGAGGGCCAGCCATGTCACTCGTCGCCTACGGCAACGGCACCGCCGCCACCGAAACCCCCGAGATCGCCAACAACGGCTTCTGGCCCGCCATCGATCCCGACACGTTTCGCAGCGAGCACCGCGTCGAATCCACCGTCACGACACCGCGAGTGCTGACCGCCCTGCGCATCGCCATGGCCAGCCTCAACCGGCAGCTCGCCGACTGGCAGCGCGAGCAGGTCGAGGCCGGCCACACCACCGCCGACGCCGTGCCCCTCGAGGACTGGCAGATCAGCGGGCACCACTCGCTGCTCTACGTCCGCGCCGTCTACGCCGAGGCGCATGCCCAACTGCTCGAGCGATACCGCGAGGTCAGCGCGACTCAGGACGGCGACGAACGCGGTGAGGCCAAGGCGGATGCCGCCGAGGACTATCGTCGTGATGCCCGCTGGGCGGTCGCCGAGATCATCGGCGAACCGCACACCACGGTGGAACTGATTTGATGCCGCGCATCGTCCATGCCCATCAGCGCGAGCCGCTCGACGCCCTCTGCTACCGAGTCTTCGGGCGCACCGCCGGCATCACCGAGCAGGTGCTCACGCTCAACCCCGGCCTGGCCGAGCTGGGCCCGGCGCTCCCCCAGGGCACGCCCGTCATGCTGCCCGATGACCCAATACCACCGCAGCGCACCGATGTCGTGCAGCTGTGGGACTGAGACGCAGGACTGACCGAGGAAACCATGTCAGAGGCAACCGAGGATCGAAACGTGAAACCCAACGTCTTCGAGCGGCATCTACAGACCGGCATCCAGTTGATTCTGGTCGCCCTGCTCGGCTGGGCCGGTCTCAAGCTGGTCTCGCTGGGCGAGGATAGCGCCGCACTACGCGAACGCATCACCTACCAGGGCGCGCAGATCGCCAGTCTGCGCAGCGATCTGCGCGACTGGAGCAACCTCTATTACCGCAAGGCCGACGCCAGCCGCGAGATCGGCGCCCTGCAGGACGACGTCCGGGCACTCAAGCAACGCGTCAGCCGCCTCGAGGAGACTCGCCCATGATCCTGCGTCACGGTGATCACGGGTATCGCGTCACCTCGCTGCAGCAGGACCTGGCGCGTGCCGGGCACGCGATCGAGGTCGACGGCTGGTTCGGCGACCAGACCGAAGTCGCCGTTCGTGCCGAGCAACGTCGGCACGGCCTCGTCGTCGACGGTCTCGCCGGCCCCAAGACTCGCGCCGCCCTGCAAGGCAGGCCACTGCCCAAGACGCTCAAGCAAGTAGACCTCGAGCAGGCCGCCGACCGCCTCGACGTCGATCTTGCCGCGGTCATGGCGGTCAACGAAGTCGAGTCCCGCGGCCGGGGCTTCTTCGCCGTCGACCGCCCGGCGATCCTCTACGAACGCCACATCATGCGCCGCCGGCTGCGACTGCACGGCATCCCGCCGGAGCCGATCGCACGCCTGCAACCGGACCTGGTCAACCGCAGGCCCGGCGGCTACGTCGGCGGCATCGCCGAGTGGCAACGGCTCGATCGTGCCCGTGACCTCGACGACGCTTCGGCGCTGGAGTCCTGTTCCTGGGGGCTGTTCCAGATCATGGGCTATCACTGGCACCGGCTAGGCTATGCGTCGATTCACGCATTTGTCGCGAATATGCAGGAATCCGAATCCAGCCAGCTCGAGGCCTTCGTGCGCTTCATCGAGGCCGACCCCACCCTGCACGACGCGTTGAGGGGCCGTCATTGGACAGTCTTCGCCGAGCGTTACAACGGACCCGCCTACGCGAAGCACGACTACGACAGCCGCCTCGCCGCTGCCGCTCGCCGCCATGCGCTGGCTCTACAGGAGGAACTTGCCGCATGAACCTCATCAGCAGTCTGATCGGCACCATCGCCGAGCCGGTCATGGACGTCATCGACAAGGCCGTCGAGGACAAGGATCAGGCCAACCGACTCAAGGCCGAACTTCGCCGGCGACTGATCGACCAGCAGGACGCCACGCTGCAGGCACGGATGAAGATCATCCTCGCCGAGGCCACCGGCGAGTCCTGGCTGCAACGCAACTGGCGACCGCTGCTGATGCTGGTGATCGTCGCCATCATCGCCAACAACTACCTGATCGCGCCTTACCTCGGCGCCATGTTCGGGGTCGGCTTGCAGCTCGAGCTGCCCGACTTCCTCTGGGAGACGATCAAGATCGGCATCGGCGGCTATATCGCCGGGCGCAGCATCGAGAAGACCGCCGGCCGCATCAAGGGCACCGGTCCGGGGCTGCTGGATAGGGTCGACACGCGATGAAAAAACTCACCGCCCTGCGCAATCACCTGCTCGCCAGCATCCCCGGCCTGGCCAATGATCCCGATCGGCTGCTGATGTTCATCCAGGACGGCCGCGTCGCTTTCCACCGTGGCGAGCACCTGTCCCACGAGTACCGCGTGCCCGCCCAGATCGTACTCACCGACTACAGCGGCACCCTCGACACCGTGATGGTCCCGCTGCTGCAGTGGCTCGCCCACTACCAGCCCGACCTCACCCCCGACGAGGCGGTCACCCTGGAAGCCGAGATCCTCGCCAATGACCGCTGGGATCTCGCCCTGACCGTCATGCTCACCGAGCGCGTCGTCGCGCTGGTCGACTGCGAGCAAGGCCGCATTGATGTCAAGCACCTCATGCCCGAGTACCCCATCGATGCCTGCCCGGCGTCGCATTGGCAGGTCTTCATCCGCGACCCGGCCACCCATCGCGACTGGTCACTGATCGCCGAGTGGGGCGCGGCACATGAGTGACGACCTGCAGGCGCTCGAGGACTGGGTCGCCCCGTTGCTCGCGCGGCTCGATGCCGGCCAGCGCCGCCAGCTCGCCCGGCGTGTCGCGCTCGACCTGCGCCGCAGCCAGCGCGAGCGCATCAAGGCCCAGCAGAATCCCGACGGCACGCCGTTCGCGCCCCGCAAGCCCCAATACCGTGCCCAGCAGGGCGCGATCCGGCGCAAGGCCATGTTCGCGAAGATCCGCACGGCCAAGTACCTCAAGGCCCGCGCCCAGGGCGACACCGCCGAGGTCGGCTTCGTCGGCCGTGTCGCCCACATCGCCCGGATCCACCAAGAGGGCCTGCGCGCCCGCGTCGATCGCGACGGGCCCTACTACGACTACCCCGAACGCCGCCTGGTCGGCATCACCGATGCCGATCGCCAGCGCATCCTCGACGGCGTCATCGACCACCTCGACACGTTGTAGATCGCCGATCTACAACCACCCGCGCTAGAGCTGACCGCCGGGCCGCGCAAGCATGGCCACATGCAAACGTCCCCCGAACTGCTGCGCCTGATCCACAACATCGTTCGCATCGGCACCGTGAGCGAGATCGATCCCGGCGCACCGCCGCCCGACTACAAACCGCCCCGCGTGCGCGTGGCCACCGGCGACATCACCACCGGCTGGCTGCACTGGCGGGAATCGCGCGTGGGCACGACCCGCACCTGGAACCCGCCGACGCCCGGCGAGCAAGTACTGGTGATCGCCCCGGGAGGGATTCTGGAAGGGGCCATCGTCATGCCAGGTATCTACCAAAAGGCGCTGCCCCCGCCGACACCGACGCACGACCTCAACGTCACCATGGTCGAGCTGCCCGACGGTGCCACGCTGGTCTATGACCACGAGCGCTCGCACCTCGAGGCCACGCTACCCGGGTCCGCCACGATCACCGCCCAGGGCGATATAGCCGTCACTACCGAGGCGGCGATGACGCTGACCGCAAAGGGCGGGCTGACGATCGATGGCGACACCAAGATCCAGGGCAAGCTGTCGATCGCCGGCGGCGCCGTCACCCACAACGGCACCGACATCGGCGACACGCACCGCCACAAGGGCGTCATGTCGGGATCGAGCATCAGCAAGGGGCCGGTGTGATGGCGGGCATGAACGACCGCACCGGCACGGCGCTCGGCGGCCTCGCGCACATCGAGCAAAGCGTGGCCGACATTTTGACCACGCCGCTCGGAACCCGCGTCATGCGCCGCGAGTACGGCTCCCTGCTGCCCGACATCATCGACCAACCGCTCAACGACGCCAATCTGCTGCGCCTGTACGCCGCCGCGGTCATCGCGCTCGCCCGCTGGGAGCCACGCATCCGCGTCAACACCCTGGGCCATCGCATCGATGCCGGCCAGCCCGGCCACGCCTCGCTGATCATCGACGCCCAGACCGTCGAGGGCCAACCCGTCTCCCTGGAGGTCCCGCTGCGATGACCACGCCCATCGATCTGTCGCGGCTGCCGCTGCCGGCCGTCGTCGAGAACATCGACTTCGAGGCGATCCTCGCCGACCGTCAGGCCCGGCTGCTCGAACTTTACCCCGCCGACGAGCGCGCGGCCGTCGCCGACCTGCTCGCCCTGGAGTCCGAGCCGCTGACCAAGTACCTGCAGGAGAACGCCTACCGCGAGATGGTTCTGCGTCAGCGCATCAACGAAGCCGCGGCCGCCGGCATGCTGGCCGCCAACTTCGGCGCCGACCTCGACGGGGTCGCCGGGCGTTACGAGACCCAACGCCTCGCCGGCGAGAGCGACGAGCGCCTGCGCGAGCGCACCCAACTGGCGTTCTACCAGGTCGCCGCCGCGGGCCCCGCCGAGCGTTACCGCCGTGTCGCGCTCGACGCCCACCCCGATGTGGTCCAGGTCGATGCCTGGCAGGAGCGTCCGGGCGTGGTACGTATCGCCCTGCTCACTCGCCAGACCGTCAACCAGGCCGACGTCACGCTCGAGCAACTGGCCATCGGCCGCGCCCTGTTCTCCCAGCCCAGCAACCAGGCACTGGCCACCATCGTCGGGCCGGCGACCGGCACGGCCGTCAGCGCCGCCAAGCAACGCCTGCAGGCCGAGGATGTCCAGCCGGTGGGCGTCGACCTGCGCGTCGGCGTGGCCGACATCCTCGCCTACCGCATCGAGGCCACCCTGGTCGTGCCGCGCGGGCCGGATCCGCAGCGCCTGCTCGCCGCCGCCCGCACCCAGCTCGATGCCTATCTCAAGGCCACCGCCTTTCGGGTCGACATCCATCGCCCGGCACTGCAGGCCGCCCTGCTCCCGGACGGCGCGCGCACCGTCGAGCTGATCGCCCCGGCCGACACCCTGGCGCGCGGCGCGGGCCAGATTGCCGTCTGCACCCAGATCGATCTGCGTGTCGAGGTTCGCGATGACTGACCACCTGGCGCCACTGCTGCCACCCAACGCCACCGCCCAGGCTCGTCGGGTCGCCCAGGCCACCACCTCGGACGTCTCGCCCGAGATCCTGCGCACGCTCTACGATCCCCAGCGCATCCCCGCCGAGCTGCTGCCCTGGCTGGCCTGGGGCGAGAACGTCCCGATCTGGCCCGACGACGAACGCGCGCGCCGCGACATCATCGCGCGCAGTCGCCGCCTGCATGGCCTGATCGGCACCGCCGCCGGGCTGCGCGCCGGTGCCCGCCTGACCGCCGGCGAGGTCACGCGCCTGATCACGCCGCCGGCCAAGACCTTTCTCGGCTACTGGGATGCCCAATCGCGGCGCGACTGGCTGGCCGCCATGCCGCAACTGCGCATCTACCCGCGACGTGCGCGCACGGTCGCCCAGTCCCTCATGCTGGGCCACGCCCATGTGGGTCAGCCCAGCGAGCCCGCGCTGCGCAGCGATGCCGTGTTCCGGGCCACGTCTCGCACCACGCTGTGGCGGCCCGACGGCACCGAGACCGAGCTGACCTCGCGAGAGTGGCGCCATACCGACGCCACCGGCAACGCCACCCTCGAAGTGGCCCGCGCGGGTCGCTCGGTCGGCCTGCACTGCGGCCAGTGGCTGGGCGGGTACCCCGCGAATTTCCACGCCGGGCAACGGCTCTATCGAGTCGACCAGCAGGCCTACCGCTACGCCACGGCCTCGCTATCGATCCGCACCACCACGGCATCGCTCGAGCCGCTCTCAACCGACGTCGAGATCGTCGGCGAGCGCGCGCCGCGTCCGCGTGCCCAGCTCACCGGCCTGCCGGTCGGCGGCCAGCACCTCGCCCGGCTGGACAGCGAGACCCGCTACTACCGGCGCAGCTACCTGCACGACCCCGACATCCAGGGTCGCACCACCGCGAGCCCGGCGCACCTGGGCGCCACCCGGCTGGGCATGCCGGCGTTCCACGTCGAGGCCCGCGTGCGCGTGCCGGCGCGCCGCTCGACCACCCTGCATCTCGATGGCCACATCGGCTCGCTGATGCCAGCAGACCGCGGCGCCGGCCAACACCTGACCCCGACGCTGGACGCCATGGCGTGGATGCGCGCCGAGGCCGACAAGATCCTGATCGACACCCGACACACCAGCCCCTTGCTGGCCCGCCAGACCCTCGTCGCCGGCGACTACACCGCCGGGCAGATCATCGAGCGATAACCGGAGCACCCCATGGAAAAGCAGGTCATCTACCGCGACCGTCAGGAACTCCAGGCAACCGACCTGGACAACACCCAACAGTGGGGCGACGACGCCCTGTCGCACGTCATTCACGACGCGATCTCCGGCGAGCGCCACTACACCGGCATGAGCGTGTCGTCGTCCAGCGCGACCGAACTCAACATCGCCGCCGGCCGGCTCTATGACGGCAGCGACGGCCGCGTCTACACCATCGACGCGCCGCAGATCAAAAGCGTGTTCGGCCTGCTGCCCCTGCAGGACGAGAAGTGGCTGGCCGTTTCCGTGGTCGGCCAGGAGATCGAGACCAACCTCGAGCCCCGCGACTTCCTGGTCGACCTGCAGACCCGCGAGGTCGAGCCACAGACGGTCGCCATGCAGCGCGCCCGTGTCGCCGAGGTACACATCGCCCAGGGGTTGGAATCCCCCACCCCCGAAAAGCCCGAGCCGCCTACCGGCTACACCCTGATCGCCCAGGTCCGCCTCAACAGCTCGGGCATCCAGGAAATCGTGCTGGCCGAGACCCGCCGCCTACCCAACCTGCACCAGGTCGCCGGCCGGCTGGGCACCGTCGAAGGCTGGATCACCACCGCCGAGCCGCGTATCGCGCACATTCAGTCCGACATCGCGGGCCTGGCTGATGGCCTGAATCGTCGCGCCACGATCGAGCAGGCCATCCAGCTCGGCATGGACATGGCCAAGGTCAAGGAGCGCCTCGAGCTGCCCGACGACTACGTGTTCTACGGCGCCGATCACTACCTCGATGCTCGCGAGACCGACGACAGCCCGGCCGACTACAGCGCCTATCTCGACGAGGGCATCCGCTTCGCCCCCGGGGCCACCGCGACCAGTCAGCTCGCCATCGACAACCCGCTGGACGGCGCGGCCAGCCTCAGCGATGACGGTTTCCTGCTGCCACGCTTCGATGAGCAGCCGCGCCTGCGCCTGGAAACCCGCGCCGGCGAAATGACCATCAACCAGTACCAGTACCAGACCGTCGAGACCGTGCGCCGCACCATGACCCGGCAGCGTATCCGCTACGGCGCCACGCGCACCGTATGCACCAACTCGAGCTTCTGGCGCAGCGGCAACTACGACATTGCCAGCGGGATCTTCAGCAAGGACGGCGAGACCTTCGAGGTCAAAGACGATCACGGCAATCGCGACGGCCCCGGCGGGCTCACCCACTGGGTGCGCATCACCCAGTTCTGGGCGGACGACTACGAGGAACCCTACTGGGACGCCGAGACCACAACCCACACCGTGCAGGGCAGCATCATCGGCCAGACCTTCCTGTCGGCCCAGACCGGCTGGCACACCAGCGCCGAGCTGTACTTCACCAGCGTGGCCAACGACGGCGCCGTCACTGTCATGCTCACCGCGGTCAAGAACGGCCAGCCCAATATGGACCGTGTGCTCGCCGCCGCCACCCTCACCGCCGACGGTCTGGCCGCCGGCTGGCAACGCATCCCCTGGGACCGCCCGGTGTTCATCGAGGCCGGCAAGCGCTACGCCCTGGTCGTCACCTCCGGCGGTGCGCACCGCGTCGGCTTCGCCAAGGGCACCGAATACACCCAGGGCATCCTCTGCTACAGCCAGGACCGCGAGTTCTTCATCGAAGCCAGCGACCGCGACCTGATGATGCGCTTGAACTTCGCCAAGTTCCGCGCGCCCCGCGTCGCCATCCAGCTCAAGGCCCTCGAGCTCGCCGGCGGCATCCACGACATCGACATGCTGTTCCAGGGCTTCACCCCCGACGGCACCGAGCTTGCCTTCGAGTACCGTATCGGCGGTGTCTGGTACACCATCGAAGCCGGCACCGCCGAAGCGCTCGACGTCTCGCCCGCGCTGCTGCCGCTGCGCGTGGTCTTCACCGGCACCACCGACCTGATGCCCGGCCTGCAGCTCAACGGCAGCCAGGTCAAGCTCGCTCAGCACGGCACAGCGTTCCGCCACTACTCCACCGAGCGCACCCTCGACACCCCCAGCGACACCCTGATCGTGCGCACCCTGGTCGAGGACTACGTCCCCGACGTGCACACCGTGGACGTCGCCCTGATCGTCGATGGCACCGCGGTCGCCGCTACTGGCCAGATCACCGAGCGCGTCGACGGCCGCAGCCACTGGCTGGAATCCCGATTCACTCTGGACGCGCCGGCCACGGCCTACGCCATTCGCATCGACGGCGCGACCACCGACCCCTTCGTCGGATTCCACGTCGCCGAACGCTACGATATCGCGCTGTAAGGAGCGAGCATGGCCACCCGACTGCCCAACTACCAGATGCGCGACGGGGTGACCCGTCTCGGCCAGTCGTACTTCAACCCGATCTGGGCGGATCTCGACTCACGACTGGACGCCCTCGAGCGCGTGCGCATCAACTGGGACAGCCAGGTCGCCCAGTTGCGCGAACTCGGGCTACGGCGAATCGACGACTACATCCGCCCGCTCACCGACGAGGTCGACGCCCTGCTCGAGGCCGCGCGCACCGAGACCGACGGCCTCGCGGTCGCCCTGGTCGACGAGCACCTCACCCCGGTGATCGCGCAGGTCAACGCCATCCTCGCCCAGGCCCAGACCGCTACCGACGGCATCGCCCAGACCCTGGTCGACGAGCACATCGCCCCGATTCTGGCCCAGGCCCAGGGCGTGCTCGGCGAGATCCAGGCCATTCGCCAGCAGTCCAACACCAGCGCCCAGGCGACGCTCACCGAGATCGACGAGCTGCGCGACAGCGCACAGGAAAATGCCGACGCCATCGCCACCCTGCTGGCCGAGGCCGGCTGGCAGGAGCAACTGGACAACCTGGCCATCACCGCCCTGAGACCGGGCGATCTCGCCCGCGCCGGCGACTACCCGACGGTCAACGACGACGGCCAGTCCGCCGTGGGCAACGTACCCGACGATATCCAGGCCGCCCTTACCGCCGGTACCGCGTCGGCCGCGCTCGGGCGTTACGACCTCGCCGTCAATCGGAACTACCAGGCCCACGCCTCGACGGCTATTGACCTCGATCTATCAGCCGGCCCGCAGGTAGCGCTCGTAGGCAACAGCTCGCTGCGCACGGTCAACTTTGATAACGCGCCTGAGGATCGATCGATGCTGGTGATCGTTTTTGCCGTCGGCGCGGCGGGGCTGTCGTTCACGCAGCTGCCGAGTGCGGCCTACTGGGATAGCGGCGAAGTGCCCGAGGCTGGAGCGTACTGGACCCAGTACCTTTTGTGGTGGACGGGATCGTATTGGCGGGGCAGCGTGGGAATGAAGCAATGATTGAGATGTTGATGGGGGCGCGCGGAAAGAACTCTTTCAAAGACTTCGTTGCGGTGGCGACACTCATTGATTTCGGAGGGGCGGGGCCAGAATACGGGATTGCTTATCTTGACCGTTCTGATGGTAGAGTTCTAACAAAAAGAAAGTGGTCCGATTTAACGGGGTCAGCACTCGCCGGCATCGCTCCAAACTACATGGTCAAAGATGATGATTATCTTTATCTTTGGGATCTTTATGCAAAAGACCTCTACAAGTTCGATGTAAACACCCTTGAGCTTGTTCAGAAGTCGTCTGCGGCACAGGGTTTTGTTGTGAAGCCAGGTGAGATATGCGAGACAAGGGACTCTGACGGGAAAATAAAAGAAATATACTTTGCTGCTCACGATGGTAGCACGTATGTTCTCGGTGCGTGGCGGGGGCCGGACCTCACTTGTACAATCGGGTTCAAAAAAGCCGAAGGAGCAACAGCCGTTAATAGCCTGAGCACTGACGGGCTTCGGGTATATTTTGCTGGAAATACTCTGAAGTATCTCTACTATTTCGATACTTATGGAAATGGCGCAGCAGCGTCTCTTCAGACACTGATTGCTAACACTTCATCATACACCTACGATGAGCTTGTCGCATTCAACGGCTCAGGGTTTCATTTCATAACCAATAGCTCTTTAGTGAGAGCGTTCAACTCTTCTTTTAGTTACCAAGGTAACTATGGTAACGGAAATATACCAAAGAAATTTGCCAGGAAGTCGAGAGAAACCCCAAACATTTATGTGACACGCGAGGGTAATGTGATCCAAACAAACTCAATCGACTCAAATGGCTACCTAGGCGCCTACGGACCCATGACCGCATCAACCACCGAGGTTTCGACCTACGGTGTCGATGTCGCTTTGGGCTACGAAGTATATTACTCTTCTAAAAATGGCAGTGTCGTTGGGCGAGCTAAGAATTCCGGTGATGCGTGGCTAACGGAACTGGCTACGGGCAACTCATTATCGAATTCGACTCTCTGCATCTAAGTGGAGTAATAGATGATCATCAACACTGAAACCCACGAACTCGAATCCTCGCGCAAGATCAGCCAAGCGACCGGCATCCCGCTTCCCCGCAATCCGCCCGCCGAGACCCTGGCCCAACTCGCTCCGCCGCGCGCGTATGTCGTAGATAGCGAGCCGCCGGCCGGTGATGTCGTCGAGCCTTCCGGGTTCGAGAAGGGCGAGGATGGCGAGTGGCGGCAGGCGTGGAGCGTGCGGGACTACACTGCCGATGAGCTGGCCCAACGCCTCGCCGACGCTCAGGACGTCAAGCGGCGCGAGATCGAGGACGCCCGCAAAGCCGCCGAAGCCCAGGGCATCACGCTCAACGGCATCCGCTACGGGGGCGACCCCGAAAACCGCCAGGCGCTTCGAGAAGCCGTCGATCTCGCCGATGCGCAAAGCCTCAACACGTTTCCATCATGGAAAGACAGCGATGACCAGTTTCACGCGGATCATCCCGTCGCCGACGTCCGCCAGGCGCTGCTCGACATCGCCGCGCGCCGCTCGCAACTGATCGAACGCGAGGCACAACTCGCCGCGCAGATCCAGGCCGCCACCCTCGAGACCATCGACACCATCACCTGGTAACTCGTAACTCGCGCGTTGTAGATCGGCCATCTACAACCGCGAGTGCTGGAGACTCGCTCCCCCGCGGGCAAGCATGACAGCTCGAACGCTCACCCCGCAGGAGCCCCCATGGCCGATTACCATCACGGTGTCGAGGTCATCGAGATCAACGAAGGCACCCGGCCGATTCGCACGGTATCCACCGCCGTGATCGGGCTGGTGGCCACGTCCGCCGATGCCGACGCCGACGCTTTCCCGCTCAACACCCCGGTGCTCGTCACCGATCTGTATGCCGCGCTCGGCAATGCCGGCACCGACGGCACACTGGCCCGCTCGCTGCGCGCCATCGTCGCCGAGACCCGCGCGCTGGCGGTGGTGGTCCGCGTCGAGGCCGGCGCCGACGACGCCGAAACCACCGCCAACCTGATCGGTGGCGTCGACGACACCACCGGCCGCAAGACCGGCATGCAGGCCCTACTCGCCGCCGAGCAGCGCTTCGGCGTCCGACCGCGCATCCTCGGCGTGCCCGAACTCGACAACGAAAGCGTCGCCGCCGAGCTGATCGCTATCGCCCAGAAGCTGCGCGCCTTCGCCTACGTCAGCGCCCAGGGCTGCCAGACCGTCGGGGAAGCGGTCATGTACCGCGAGAACTTCGGCGCCCGTGAGGGCATGGTCATCTGGCCCGACTTCGAGGCCTTCGATACCACCGCCGAAGAGACCCGGCCGCTGTCGGCGGTGGCCAAGGCGCTCGGCCATCGCGCCCGGCTCGACAACGAGATCGGCTGGCACAAGACGCTCTCCAACGTCCCCGTCAACGGCGTCACCGGCATCAGCGCGGACGTGTTCTGGGATCTCCAGGACCCGGCCACCGATGCCGGTGTGCTCAACGCCGCCGAGGTCACCACGCTGATCAACAAGTCAGGCTTTCGCTTCTGGGGCTCGCGCACCTGCAGCGAGGACCCACTGTTCGCCTTCGAGTCCTACACCCGCACAGCACAGGTACTGGCCGATACCATGGCCGAAGCGCACCTGTGGGCGGTCGACAAGCCCATGCACCCCAGCCTGGTCAAGGACATCGTCGAGGGCATCAATGCCAAGTTCCGCGAGTTGAAGCGCCAAGGCTACCTGATCGACGGCGGCGCATGGTTCGACGAGACGCTGAACAGCAAGGAAGTGCTCAAGAGCGGCAAGCTCTACATCGATTACGACTACACCCCGGTACCGCCGCTGGAAAACCTGCTGCTGCAGCAGCGCATCACCGACCGCTACCTCGTCGACTTCGCCGAGCGCATCGCCGCCGCCTGATAGGAGCTTCCCATGGCCATCCCCAAGATCCTCAAGGACTTCAACCTGTTCGGCGACGGCAACAACTGGCAAGGGCAGGTGACGAAACTCACGCTGCCCGAGCTGGCACGCCGCATGGTCGAGTACGAAGGCGGCGGCATGGACGGCCCCATCGAAGTCGACATGGGCGCCAACCTGCAGGAGTTCACATGGACGCCCGGCGGCCTGATCGTCGACGGCCTGTTCGACACTTTCGGCTCGCCGGTCCACGACGCCGCCCAACTGCGCTTCACCGGCGCCTACGAGTCCGACGAGACCGGCGACACCGTCGCCGTCGAGATCGTCGTGCGCGGCCGCCACAAGACCATCGGCATGGGCGACGCCAGCAAGGGCGAGAACACCACCGGCGAGGTCACCACCACGCTCAGCTATTACAAGCTGACCGTGGACGGCGAGGAAATCGTCGAGATGGACCGGCCGGGCTACGTGTTCAAGGTCCGCGGCGAAGACCGCCTCGCGCAGCGCCGCCAGGCCCTGGGCATTTAACCCGCCACCGCCCCGGATAGCCGGGGCTCATTCCACCATCTGACTGACCAGGAACACGCTCATGGAAAACGCAGCATCCACCCCCGAGACTCCGGCACAGCCCAACCAGACGACCGGCGTCGAGACCGTCGTGCTGGACGAGCCGATCGCCCGCGGCAAGACCTCGATCACCGAGATCCACGTCCGCAAACCCAAGTCCGGCGCCCTGCGTGGCGTCGCGCTGACCGACGTCCTGCAGATGGACGTGCAGGCGTTGACCAAGGTCCTGCCGCGCATCACCGACCCCGCGCTCACCGAGGCCGAGATCCGCGACATGGACCCCGCCGACCTCGTCCAACTGGGTGGTGTGGTCGCCGGTTTTTTGCTGCCGAGGTCGGCCCGCGTGGAGAACGACTGACGCTCCCCGAGCACGTCGACGACGCCATGGCGGATCTCGCCATGGTGTTCCACTGGGCGCCCGCCGACATGGACGACATGCCCCTCGTCGAACTCATGGACTGGCGCGAACGCGCCCGCCGCCGCCACGAACCATCCAAGCCACGATAGGACCCGCCGATGGCCCGCGACCTGAAACTCGAAGTGATGCTCCGGGCCATCGACCAGGCGACCCGCCCGATGAAGGCGATCCAGCGCTCGACGGACGCGGCATCGAGCGCCCTCAAGGAGCAACGTCAAAAGCTCAAACGGCTACAAGCCGTGCAAAAAGACGTCAGCGCGTTCAAAAAGCTGAAAAACCAGTCCAATGCCACCGGCCAGGCCCTGCGCGAGCAGCAGGAACGCATCAAGCGTTTGTCACGGCAGATGAAGGACAACCAGGGCGACAGCGCAGCACTGGCGGCCGAACGGCGCAAGGCGATCGAGCAGGCCCGCAAGCTCAGCCGGCGCTATGACGACGAACGTCAGACCCTCCAGCGACTGAGATCGACACTCGATCAATCCGGGGTTGATACCCGGCAATTGGGACAAGCCCAGCAGCATCTCAGCCAGCAGATCAGCGAGGCCAACAGAGAAGTCGACGAACAGAAGCGCAAGCTGCAGCAACTCGCCGCACAACAGCGCCGAGCGCAGCAGGCGTCCCAGCAGTTCGACCGCAGCATGGGCCGAATCAACGCGGCACGCGGCGCGGGCATGACCGGCCTGGCCGCCGGCGGCGCCGCGCTCTACGCCGGCAGCAGGCTACTCGCCCCGGGCGTCGAGTGGTTCGAACAGATGAGCCAGGTGCAAGCGCTCACCCGGCTGGGCAAGAACGACGCGCGCATGGACGCCCTGCGCCAACAATCCCGGGACCTGGGGTCGAGCACCGCGTTCAGCGCGACCGAAGTCGGCCAGGGGCAAGCGTTCCTAGCCATGGCGGGATTCACGCCGGATGCCATCCACACCGCGATGGAGGACATGCTGAATCTGGCGCTCGCCAATGACATGGACCTGGGGCGCACGGCGGATATCAGCTCGAACATCCTCAGCGGCTTCGGGCTCGACCCGGACCAGATGGGCCGTGTCGGCGATGTCCTCACGGCCACGACGACGCGCGCCAACGTCGATCTTGAGATGCTCGGCGAGTCGATGAAGTACGTCGCCCCGCAGGCCAAGGCGATGGGGCTCTCGCTCGAGCAGGCCGCGGCCATGGCCGGCCTGCTGGGCAACGTCGGCATTCAGGGCAGCCAGGCCGGCACCACACTGCGCGCGATGATGACGCGCCTTGCCGCGCCCACCGGCAAGGCCGCCGGCGCGCTCGAGACACTCGGCATCAACGCGCAAGACGCTGACGGCAACCTGCGCGACGTGCCCAGGATCCTCGCCGACGTGGCCCGCGCGACCGAAAACATGGGCAACGCCGACCGGGCAGGCTACCTCAAGGCCATTTTCGGCGAGGAGCCCGGCGCCGGCATGGCCGAGCTGATCGACCAGCAGGGCGCCGCCGGCGTCGAGCGGTTCGTCGGCATCCTCGAGAACGCCGCCGGCGAAAGCAGCCGCGTGGCAAAGACCATGGCCGACAACATCGGCGGCGACTTGAAGGGCCTCAAGTCGGCGTGGGAGGAAGTCGGGATCTCGATCACCGATACCAACGAGGGGCCGCTACGCGAGCTGATCCAGAACGTCACCGCGATCACCCGCGCGGTCGGCAACTGGATCAAGGAGAACCCGGAGCTCGCCGGCGGCATCGCCAAGGCCGCAGCAGGCCTCGCCATCCTGGTCGCCGTGGGCGGCGCCTTCACGATCATGATGGCCTCTATACTCGGCCCCATCGTCACCGTCCGTTATGGGCTCGCGCTGCTGAGCATTCAGACCGGCGGCACGGGGGGCAAGCTGCTCAAGCTCGCCAAGGGCGCCATTCCCGCGATCGGCAAGGCCCTGCTCTGGCTGGGCCGCACGTTCGCGCTGGTCGGCCGGATGTTCCTGCTCAATCCCATCGGCCTGGCCATCACCGCCATCGCCGGAGCCGCCTACCTGATCTATCGCAACTGGGACGACATCAGCCAGTTCTTCCGCGATCGCTGGGCCGACGTGAAAGCCGCCTTCGACGACGGCGCCGGCGCGGTGATCCGGCTGCTGCTCAACTGGAACCCCATCGGGCTGATCTATCGGGCCGCCATCGCCGGGCTGGAAAAGCTCGGTGTCGACGTGCCCGATCGGCTCGGCACGCTGGGCGACGCCATCCTCGCCGCCTGGGACGTCATCAAGAACGGCGCCATGCAATTCTGGGAAGGGTTCACGTCACTGCCCGGCAAGGCGATCGACGCCATCCGCGACATGGTCGCCGCCTGGGACCTGATGGGCCAGCTCAAGGCCAAGTGGGACGAGGCTATCGCCTACCTCAAGGAACTGCCGGGCAGCATGTGGCAAGCCGGCAAGGACGTCGCCAGCGGCGTGGGTAAAGGTATCAAGGACGGCGCAGGGGCGGCAGTGGATGCCGCCGGCGAGATGGCGGACAACGTGGGCGGCTGGTTCAAGGACAAGCTCGGCATCCGCTCTCCTTCGCGCGTGTTCGCCGAGTACGGCCGGCACACTGTCGACGGCCTGACGCTGGGCCTGCAGGATCGTCAGCGCGAGCCCCTGCGTGCCGTCGATGGCCTGGCCCGCAATCTCAAGCGCGCCGGCGCCGGCATGGCCCTGGGTACCGCCGCCCTGCCCGCCATGGCCATCCAGCCGCCGACGCTCCCCGACCTGCCGGCGCTGGAGATCCGACGGCCCAGCCTGCCGACGCTGCCGGACCTGCGTATCCAGCGGCCCGACGTGGCCGACCTGGCGATCGACCGCCGCCCCCCGCTGCAATCGTCCGGCGGCAACACCGTCAACATCACCATCGGCGACATCAACGTCCAGCCCGCACCCGGCATGGACGAACGCGCCCTGGCCCGTTACGTCGCCGCCGAGGTCCAGCGTGCCCTCGACGACGCCGCGCGGGATCGCGGCGTTCGCCGGCGCAGTGCCTTCAACGATATCGACTAGGAGCATCGTGCCATGATGATGACCTACGGCATGTTCGTGTTCGGCCTCGAAACCGCCGCCTATCAGGAATTGCAGCGCGCCTCGAGCTGGCGACAGGAAGCCCAGAAGCGCGTCGGCCGCCGCCCGGCCCGCCAGTTTCTCGGCCCGGGCGACGACACCATCACCCTCACCGGCACCCTGCTGCCCGCGTTCACCGGCGGCCAACAGAACCTGGACGAACTGCGCGAGATGGCCGCCGAGGGCAACGCCTGGCCGTTGATCGAAGGCGCCGGCACCCATTACGGCCTGTTCGTCCTGCACCGCATCAACGAGCGCAAGAGCGCCTTCATGCGCGACGGCGCCGCGCAACAGATCGAATTCGACCTCACCCTCGAGCGCGTCGACGAGGACAACGCCAGCCTGTTCGGCCAGATCACCCCCGCCACCCTGCAAGCCATCACCCGTCTGGTCTAAGCCATGAAACCCGCCCGCAAGCCCGGCTATCTGATCTCCGGCCTCGGCATGTCCATCAGCCCCGCGCTGGACGCCCGCCTGCAACGCCTGCGCCTGGTCGACAAGCGCGCCATGGACGCCGACCAGCTCGAATTCACGCTCGAGGACCACGACGGCCGCCTCGCCATCCCCCGCAAAGGGGCCCGGCTGGGCCTGTCCCTCGGCTTCCAGGACCAGGGGCTGATCGATCGCGGCACCTACATCGTCGACGAGGTCGAACACGCCGGCGCCCCCGACACGCTCACCATCCGCGCGCGCAGTGCCGACCTGCGCATCGACAACCCGGCCAAGCGCTGTGGCAGCTGGCAGAAGAAGTACCTGGGCATGATCGTCGGCGACCTCGCCGGCCGGCTCGACCTGAGCCCGCGCATCGGCGGGGCGCTCGCCGGCATCTTCATCGAACACCTTGATCAAACTGACGAGAGCGACATGCACCTGCTCACGCGCCTGGCCGAACGCTTCGATGCCACCTGCACCCCCAAGAACGGCCAGTTGCTGTTCCTCCCCAAGGGCACCGGCAAGACCGCCGGTGGCACCAGGATCCCCGGACTCACCCTGCGCCGCGACGTCGGCGACCGCCACCGCTACATCGCCAGCGACCGCGAGTCCTGGACCGGCGTCATCGCCTACTGGTCGAGCCTGGAAACCGCCGAACGCCAGCGCGTCGTCATCGGCGACACCGGCAACGCCAAGCGCCTGCGCCCCACCTACGAGAACGCGGACCACGCCACCGAGGAAGCCACCGCCGAATGGCAACGCATCCAGCGCGGCCTGGCCGAGATGAGCCTGGTTCTCGCCGAGGGGCGCGCCGACCTCTACCCCGAGACGCCGGTCACCCTGCGCGACTTCAAGGCCGAGATCGACGCCACGCCCTGGCTGATCACCGAGGTCGTGCACGATATGAGCGACACCGGCTACACCACCACGCTCTCGCTCGAGATCGATACGGGTTGATCGGACCAAATAGAGTTACTGGGGTTATAAAGGGTATCCGGAATAGATGGTTAATTCCGTAACCCAGGGTGTTGTGACTTTTTCGAGGTCACAGCGCAGAAAGTGGTTGACGATGCTTGTTTTGTACCTTAAACTAGGTACAACGGTAAGGCCATAGGGGCCGACCGATAGCCAAAGGGGCTTAGCCATGAAAACCATCACCCTCGAGCAGATCCAGCAAACCGCCGGCGTCCAATCTGTCTCAGCCTGGCAGAAGGGCACCATGAAGCGCCACTATCTCGACGTAGGCCAGGCCGCCACCAAGGTCTGGTGGGAAGAGGACGGCAAGCTCCGCCTCCAAGACGGTCGCGGCCGCGACTCTAGCGCCGCCATCGAGACCATTGAGCGCTTGATCGGATGCGACTTGATCGACCGCCGCAGCCAGGCAGCCGATTACGTCATCATCAAGTGACCCCCACTTCACGTTACCCCGGCGCGCGCCGGGGTTTTGCGAGACTCACTGCCAAGAAACGACAAGGAGCTGAAAAATGTATAACGGCGGCGCTATCGAAAACACGCTCTACGCTATTTTCGCGAATGGCTCATATTGGGGAGCCTGGGACGCACAGACTGCTGAGCAGGCAATGAAGGATGCGGCAAGCGAGGTCGGGACGGATGGAGACATCAAGGGTCTGGTGGCTTTCGAAGTCAGCCTCGAGCAGCGAGAGCAAGTCGAGCGCTGGTGGGAAGATGGTGCCGACGCAGCAGATGTCCCTGAGTGCGTCGAACACTAAACCCCGCCGCCCCGGCCCAGCGCCGGGGCTTACAAATTCCCAGAGGCAATCATGAATCCTGAAACCATGTACACCCTCGGCCAGATCACGCGCTGCGCCCTTCCCGACGGCGCTGAGCCAGAGATGATTGACGTCATACTTGTTCAGCCTGCGACCGGCCTGGCCAAGGTGATGCGCTCACCTACAGCTAAATACGCTGGCGAAGATTTGGACCGGCTCGTCAGCCGCCTCCCTGATGATCTATCTGATCCAAAGGGTGGCGTGAAGATTGAAGACCAGGGGCCTTTCTGGCTCGGCTACTACCAGTGGATGGCCGCCGCAGACAAGGCCAAGGCTTGTGGCCCGGCTGAGCTGTCTGAGGCAGGTCAGGCTCTTTACGGAGAGCGCTGGCAAACTGACCTGGCTCGTGATCTAGGCATTGGTGATGCCCGCCGTGTGCGCCAGTGGATGAGCGGTGATCGCCCAATCCCCGCGGGGGTATGGGCGGATATTACACGAATCCTTCGCCGTCGAGGTCTTAACGCTTTATCGCTGTCAAGCAAGCTGGAACGGTAAGGGGGTCGCGTGACCAGTCTGACAGACAATGCCCTCCACCTGCCTGAATACCAAGCACAAGAAGAAGTCGCCACAGACCAGGGTATCCCCATTCCTGGGCAGGGCTACCATGACCTACAGCATGGGACTGCCGGAGCAAGAGAAGAACTTCGGCGTCGATCTATCAACCTTCTGGCCGGACTAAGCACTTGGAGGGGCTAGAAGGCCCCTTCAAACACTTAATCCGGATACCCTTTTTTAGCCTCGTGCTTCTCTTCCAGGCTCATCTTCTGGCACGCGAAAACGCCAATACCGATCAGGCCTCACCCAGACGACATTCGTCTCAGTCAGGCGCTGGAATGCAGTCAAAACGCTTCGACCGATCACCAGGTTTCCATCCGCGTTTTCTCGCAAAAGATGTTCTGCCTTTCCCCTTACCAGGTAATCGACAACATCGTCCTGGTAGAGGCAATCTTGACGCTCTAGTTCGGCAAGCATCCAAGCCGCCACATCCGCTGGCTTCATTCTGCTTTCTCAGTCAGCTCAAGAGAGTCTTCAGGAAAATGCCCCATCTCTAATTTTTTTCCTGCGAACCATTGACACGTATAAAGTTTATTAGGCCTGTTATAGTTACGTACAGTCATAATTGGGCCACCCGACTTAAGCTTCACGGTATCACCGACTGTAAATTTTTCAGTTGAACTCATTGAACAATCCTCGTTTTGGTTATGGCAAGTGCCTAAAGATAAGCGTGGCCTTGAGAACGCTATATTTAATGTTGACAACGCAATGACCTATGTCTCAGGTCGAAATTTCTCCAGCGGTGTCGAATTAGAAAAATTCTTCGACGAACTTTTTCCTAGATGCCTTGTTATCGTACTTGGAACTGAAGTCTTCTCGCCACGCATTCATGTCATTATGT
The DNA here is from genome assembly GCF_020147985.1 of Modicisalibacter sp. MOD 31.J. Classification (NCBI taxonomy): domain Bacteria; kingdom Pseudomonadati; phylum Pseudomonadota; class Gammaproteobacteria; order Oceanospirillales; family Halomonadaceae; genus Modicisalibacter; species Modicisalibacter sp. MOD 31.J. The sequence continues at coordinate 424,942 of NZ_JAGXFF010000005.1, forward strand.
AGCTCAGAAAAGCGAACCCCATAGAACTCTTCAACCGCTTGGCGAGGCAAAGTCGCCTGCACGTCATCTCCGCCAACCGGAATTCTCAGGGAGAGACTTTCCAACGACGGCAGGTGTCTAAACAGGCGGGCGGAGTCGATGGCGATTATCTTGTTAACCTTATCGCCAGACTCGAAATAATCGGGCAGCACTTTGGGCGCCTGAAAGGTGATGGAGCCCTGACCAGTATCGTATTCGACACTTTCCAAAATTGACGGAGAAAACACGCTTTCGGCTGCGCTCTTGAACGACTCCGCAGTCAAAGCCTTGGCAGTTTCTAATCCAGTAGAAACATCGTCGCCTGACTGCGCATATACGATACTCGCACCAGATAGCGCCAGAAAGGCAAAGACAACCAGTGCTTTTGGGATAGGTTTCATGATGATTCCCCTTGTCGCGTTATCGTAATTTCTTATCAGAATTCGGCCAGCTCCTGCCTCGCCCATCGCACCACCACGCCCCGGCAATCCACACGCCGGGCAAAGCACCCTTCACCGCCGCCCATCGGCAGCATCCGCATCCCGCCGCCGATCCGGTGGCTCCGGTAGAGATAAAGCTCGCAGTCCTCGCCAATCAGCACCAGGTCGCCGTGCTGCGCCGGCAACGCCTCGTCGACGATCAGCACGTCGCCCTCGATGATCTCGCCGTCGACACCGGCGTCCTCGCTCACTTCCACCACGTAACAGCTCGCCGGCAGGTCGCTGACCGGCACATCAGCCAATGCCGCGTGGCCGCCGCCAAGGCGCAGCGGCCCGAGATAAGTGACTTTCATCAGATACTACGAGCTATGAACAGCTGCCGCTGCAGTATGGGCTGACAGCTTCTGCGAAGGCATCGAGGTTGTCATAGTAGTACGACTGGAACCCCCCACTCCACTGGTAACCATACTGGGTCGGCTCTTTGACCTGGTCCACCGAATCGAATCCCATCAACTCACGAACGACAGATATTGCATCGTCGCGTGTCATGTCGAGCGAGATACGTTGCGCGTCAATAGGCTCGGGGTGCTCGTCTCCTACCTCCTGATTCTCCAGCGGAATAGCGTCGACGATCACTCGCTCCGCATCGGTATGCACGAAGGTAGTGAATACGCCATAGAAAGCGGCACGCCAGGTCGAATCATGGATGACATCGCTGGGATCCGCATCGAAAACATCGGGAGAAACCCGGATATGAAGGGGGTTATTCCCGACCAGTTCAAAATGTCCATTTCCCGGCGGGTAATCTTGGAATTGCTCGAACGCGGCTTTAATAGAAGCGAACTGTTTCGGGCCGGTATCGCTGGCTTCAATCTCCGCTTGCTGATCAATGGTGCTACCCAGGATTTGGACAGCGAGGTCGGGGTTGTAGTGAGTGGTCGCCCAGTAAGTGCCACCGCCCTGCTGTTCCGCGAGCCGGTAGCCGATGAACGTCCGTTCGGTGTCGTGCGTTTGGTCGGCACGGATAGCCTTGGCTATCTGGGTCAGTTGGTCGCGGGTAATTCGATCGTCCAACTCGACTTCCACCGTCCGCTTCATGTTCCCGAGGTAGTCGTCACTGAGGACCGTGTAGAGCGATGACAGGTCGGAGTCTACGGAACCATTCGACGTGGAGGACCCCGCCACCTCGGACTCCTCGCCATCCGCTGGCGCCTGGGAAGACTCGCTAGGCTCAAGGAGACCGACAGCGGCGAGGACGATCCCGATAACGAACAATGCCCCGAAACCACACACGCTACCCGCCAGATGGCGAAGCACGAAACCACGACCGCTGTTTTGCAACCGCTTGGCGATCCAGTACCAGACACCCACAAGCGCTAAAATCATGATCAGCGCTGCCAACAGATCCTTCATGATGCCCCCTGCTGTTAACTGGGCGGTGGTCCGCCCTTATTCATCCCATAGAACCGTGCGTGCGGTTCTACGGCTCTACAGTTCTACAGCTACGCGATCGGCCCGATCCGCACCACGCAGCGGCCCAGCACCCGCACGTCGTGCATGTCCTGGGGCCGGATCATCTCCGGCTGGTACCGGTCATTGTCGCTGATCAGGTAGAGCGCCCCGCCCGCCAGGCGCTGCACGCGCTTGATGCGCCGCTCGCCACTCACCAGCAGCAGGAACACCCCATCCTGACGCACGTCCTGGTCGCCCCGGTTGATCAGGACCCAGTCGCCATCGTTGAGCGACCCTTCCATCGAATCCCCGCGCACCTTCACCCCCGCCAGATTGGCGGTCGGGATCCCCATGATCTTGAGCGTCTCGGTGTCGAAGCGAATCACTCCGGCGATCGGCTCGCCCTCGAGCGAGCGACCGTCACCCGCCGCCCCCTCCACGTCGTAGAGGTGCACCAGGGTCACGTCCTCGGCCTCTGCATCGGCACCACTCAGAATGGCGCCGTCATCGAGGCGGGAGGCCGTCATTGGTGTAGCACTCTGCGACACCAAACGTTGGCCAGTTAGGACGTAAGCGGGGTCGATACCTGCCTCAGCTACAGCCTGAAGGTAATCAGCCTTGGGGCTGCGTCGGTCAGTCTCGTAAAGAATTTGGGTGTTCTTCGCAACACCACCCCGGGCCGCCAGGGCCGTCTGGGTCATCCCTACGCGCTCACGCTCCTCTCGTAATCTGGACCCAAGAGTCATCTTGCGAGTACCACCCTCTTGACAGGTTCGCTTTTCAGAACCATCATTCGATTACCTTAGTATCCGTAAGACAATTTAGAGTAACCAAAAGAGGTCTACTCATGCCGCAGCACAATCACCAAGAGCCATCCGCACTGGTTTACCTGCCGCATTCACAGCGGGGCGTCGCCAGCCAGACGCTCGCCCATGCGGTCGGGGAGCTGGCGAAAAGTGGCACCAAAGCCGGTGACCTGGAAACACGCGCTACCGAGATCGCGACCGCGCTGGTGGCGGGCCTGTCGGTGATCAACGCGACTTCAGGCTCTTGTAGTAAGCCGTCAGCTTCTCATGAAACGCGCTGACCGCTTCGGCCAGGTCTTCGCCGTCATCTCGGCCCATCAGGTTTTGCCCGCTTCCAACGCCGAAGGCTCCGGTGCGGCATAGCTCCAGCACCACGTCTTGGGCCGCTTGCTCGGGGCTGTTGAAAGGATCGAAGGGAACGCGCTCAGCCATTGCTCAAACCTCTTAATCGAATTGCCGGTAATTCCACAAAGGAGATTAACACATGTCCACCACGGCCCCCGTCACCCGTTCGCCTAACGGCGTCAGTTGCCAGGTGATGACGCAAGTCACCCCCGAAGAGCGCGAGAAGTTTCAGTCCGTCGCTCGCGCCGAGAGCCGGTCGCTGTCGGCCACCGTGCGGCTTCTCGCCCTGCGCGGCCTGGAGCAAATGAACCGTCACAACGCTGCTTCCTGATCACTCGATAAGGAAAACCGTCATGTACCAGGACCCGAAACGCGTTCGCAGCCGTTACGGCGCCATCAATCTCGATAAGTACGAGGCCCGCCTGATCGATGCGCTGGTCGACTACACCGGCATCGAGCGTGCCGCCCTGCTGCGCCAGTTGGTGCTCAAGGAGGCCCTCGAAACGCTCGGCATCGCGGACCTCGACACCACCAGTGTCAGCCAGCAGGCCGGTTGAACCGAGGCCTTTTTCAGGACCTCAAGGAGTCCCCATGCCCGAAGAGCGACTCAACGCCGACGCCCAACTGGAATACCTGATCGAGCAGGTACGCCAACAGGAAGGGCTCGAAACCCGCGAGCAGGCCATCGAGTGGCTGATCCGCCGCCGCCTGCGCAAGGGCGCGCAGGGTCTCACGGGCCGAGGCCGAGCCCTCTATCCCATCAAGTCAGGAGTATCTCGGTGAGGATTCTTTGCCCCCACTGCGCCGATCGCACCATCACACGAACCAGCAAGCGGCCCTCGCCGGTGCTCTACGAAGTCTATGCGCAGTGCATCAACCCCGAGTGCGGCTGGGGCGGCAAGTTCTACGTCGAATGCGCGATCTCGCTCTCGCCCAGCCTGCGGCCCGCCCCCGGCGTGCGCATCCCCCTCGACCCGGGCAGCCGCAAGGCGATGCTCGAGCAGTTGGTGATGGGCCACTGAACCGTCAATCCCGAAAACAGCCCCCGACAGAGGGGCGCCATTACTAGGAACTGAAACCATGAACACCGCTACCGTCACCCCGATCGCCAAGGCCCGCGCCCCGCACCTCCAGCCGGAGAACCTCGCCACCGCGCACCTGTGGCGCTACGTCGGCCGCACCCCGCGCCGCGACTACCTGCTCGATGGCTGCATCGAGGACCTGATGGTCAACCACGACATGCCCGAGCGCGCGGCGGAAAACGCCGCCGGCCTGGCTTACGCCGATCTCGATAGCCTCAACAAACTCGCGACCATCGAGCTCGACGCCACTACCACGCAGGGCCTGATCCTCAACACCGGCCGTGGCCAGCGCGTGCTGCTCACCGTCGCCGACCTGTTGAACCTGCTGCAGTCGCAGCGCCTCGCCACCGCCAACAAGGAAACCGGCCGGCTGCTCGTCATCCAGCGCTGACCGCCCGTTCGTTTCATCGCAAGCCGACGTTTCGGAGGTGCCGCCATGGCCTCGATTCACCATCTACCCACGCCCAGCCACGCCAGCCCCGCGGTCGAACCCGACCGCGGGGAGTGGGGCGCGCTGCGCGCCGAACTCCACGCCCGCGCCGAGGATCGTGACCTCGCCGCGTTGTGGGCCGATCTCGCCATCGATGAGCGTCGCGTCATCCTGGGTAGCGCCCGGCTCGATCGCGCGGCGGCCGTTCGTCCTCTCGACGAGATGGCCAAGCCCGACCGCGACGCCATCCGCGCCGCGATCGTCCGCATGAGCGGCTACGCCCGCCGCCTGCGCGAGCGCCTCGAGGGCGAGCGCCCCCACCCCAGCCGCGACCTTGCCGCCCACGCCCGCCAGGCCCTGGCCGAGGGCAACACCGAGGCCGCCCTGCACTGGCTGTCGCTGATCGAGCGGGGGGTGGCGTGATGGCGCTCTCTCTCGAGACGACGACCGTTCTGGCGGTCACGAACCTGCGCACCCTGGCGACCGATTACGCGATGGCCAACGACCGAGTCACCGACGGCTGGGCCCGCGACGTCGAACAGCGCATTTGCCAGCTCGCCGACCAGATCGAGGCCGAGGCCAGGAGCAACGGCGTTCTGCGAAACGAGGAGGCGTGATGAGCCTGATGAAAGACACGCCCGCCAAGCGGGCCGTCGAGCAGATCGCGGACGATCTGGACCAGCGGGTCCGGTCCTGCCGGAACCTCGCCAGGTACACGGAAACCCACGACCCGGTCGAGGCCCGGGCGCTGCGTGCCTGTGCCAATGCCCTGGCCGATGCCATCTCGCCGGTGCGCCTGGCGGGCTACAAGAGCATCGAGAGGGACGGCGAAGCATGACGGCCCTCGAGCAATCCCGCGCCTACGGCACGGCGGACTGCCGGCGCTGGCGTCAGGCCGAGTTCTTCGACCGGCTGCCCAGCCTTGCCGAGGATCTCGCCGCCGGCTTCGTCCACGTCGCCAAGCGCTACGGCAACGCCGCCGGCAACCGCTGGCTGCGTCGGCAGGCCAGCGATCTGATCGAGCCGGGGCACGTCTACCGCCGCTTCGCCTCGATCGCCACCGATCTCGAGCGTGGCGCGAAGGCCCTGCGCCGCCGCGAGCCGACCACCATCGAGGGCATCCAGTCGGCCAACCGTTGGCTGACCGAGGTCGAACAGCGCCTCGTCCTGGGCGGGCTGAACGCCACCCATGACGACGATGCCCTGGTCGCCTACGCCGCCGCGCAGGCCCGCGCCATCGAGGACGAGCGCGGCAGGCGCCTCGCCGGCATCAATGAGCACAACCGTCGCCTGCGCCTGGGCCTGCTGCCGCCCCCGGCGGCACTGCCCCGGCCGCGCGGCAAGAGCGTATCCGCCCAGCACCGCCACATGGCGGAGCTGATCGCCCGGGCGCGCAATCCGCTCACCCCGCCGCCCGCCGGCATCCCGCTGATGGCGGTGTTCCGCTGGCACCGCGCGCCGGTGATGAGCCAGTCGGTCGCCGATGCGCTCACCGTGCGCCGCGCCCGCGAGCGTGCCCGCGCCCACGGCATCCAGCCGCCCGATCCCAAGGCGCCACTTGGCGAGCAGATCGGCCGCCTGTGCGATGCCAAGTGGTGGCGGCGCAAGCTGCGCGTCACCGCCGGGCGCCGGATCGAGCAGATTCAGCGCGAGGCGCACCGCGTGCACGCCCAGGCCGGCATCTACTGCAGCGACATGACGATTTACCGCCGCCGCAGCCAGAAGGTGCGCAACCGCGCCCTGCTGGAAACCATCGAGGCGATCAACCAGGACGGTCAGGTCTACACGCTGGCGGAACTCGCCGAGCTGGGCCTGGCCAACCCGGACCACCGGCGCGCGGAGCTGATGCTGCGGATCCGCGATACCGAAGCCGAGGCCCGCCATCTCGGCCATGTCGGGATGTTCTACACGATCACCACGCCGAGCCGATTCCACCCGGTCATCGCCAACCGCACCGGCAAGGGCAAGCGGTATCGCTGCCGCCGCAACCCGAAATACGACGGTTCGACACCCCGCGAGGCCCAGCAGCACCTGCAGAAGCTGTGGGCGCAGGCCCGCGCCAAGCTGGCCCGCGAGGGGCTGGCGATCTACGGCATCCGCGTGGCGGAGCCCCACCACGACGGCACGCCCCACTGGCATCTGCTCGTCTGGATGAAGCCGGGCGACGAAGCCCGCGTGACCGAGACCCTGCGTGAATACGCCGAGGCCGAGTCCCCCGAGGAGCTGTTCGACCGCAACGGCAAGACCAACGCCCGCTTCGATGCCAAGGCGATCGATTACAGCCGCGGCACGGCGACGGGCTACGTCGCGAAGTACATCTCGAAGAACATCAACGGCGAACAGTTCATGGACGCCGACCACTACGGCCGCTCGATGAACGACAGCGCCCCGCGCATCGAGGCCTGGGCCGCGACGTGGGGAATCAGGCAGTTTCAGTTCGTCGGCCTGCCCTCGGTGACAGTGTGGCGCGAGGTGCGCCGGCTGACCGAGAAGCAGGAGGACCAGCTCAAACGCTGGGAAGAAGCCACCCGCCCGGCCCCGCGCGTGGCCGAGACGCTGCGCGAGATCCGCCAGGCGGCCAACGCCGGCGAGTGGGACCGCTTCGTCCGCCTGATGGGCGGGCCCAACCGGCCGCGGAAGGAACGCCCCCTCAAGCCGTGGCGCGTCGAGCGGCTCGACACCGGCCGCGCCGGGGTCAGCCACGCCACCGGCGAGGAAAGCCAGGACATCACCGCCCGGGGCCGCTACGGCGAGCCGGTCACCGCGACCTGGGGGCTGGTCGTCACCGACCCGCGCGGCCGCCAGGCCGAATACCTCACCCGGCTGTACCGCTGGGAGATCCGCCCCCGGCAATCGCTCGCGGCGGGCACCTCGGGCGCCGGCGAAGCCGGGGCCCCTTGGACTTGTGTCAATAACTGTACGGGGGTCGACATCACCCCCCGCACACCCCCGCCGGAGGTCCTCGCCGAACAGGTTCGGCGATACGACGAGTGGCGCGCGAGCGACGAAGTGCGCGCCCAACTCGATGACGTGACCTTCGAGGAGCGAATGCTCCAGGCCCAATCACGCCAGCGACTCCAGCACGACGCGAAAGCCCGCGAAGAGCTGGCCAGGCGCGGCATTCACATCCCCGCACCGGAGCCCGAGCCGGCCGAGTTCTGGCCCGAGGGCATCTGATCGCAACCAGGAGGAACCATGCATAACCACCAAAACGCCATCCCCCGCGGCACCCTGCAGGACGCCGGCGAGGTCGCCGTGCTCAGTGACTCGAACGAGCCGACCCGCCACCGCTACGCGATGGTCGTCGCCTTCGCCAGCGAAGAGGACCTGCGCCGCGCGATCGACGAACACCGCTGCGCCTACCGCGACAGCGATCGCATCCAGGAGCTGAGCCATGAGTGACCGGCTCTACCTGGTGCGCGACCCGGCCGGGCGCGTCCACCAGCATATCGACCGCAGCCAGGGCGTCGCCGCCCGCGCCGGGCGGGACGTCCGCCGCGCGGTCGCCTGGCTCATCTGGCTCAGTTACTGGCGCCGCGGCTTCCGCGTCGTCTACGCCCCCGCGATGCCACAGGAGGACACCGCCCATGGCTGACAACGCCGACATCGCCGCCGAGATCAGCGAACGCCACCTCGCCGGCGCGCTGGCCAACCGCCCCGTCTGGATCGGCGTCGATATGGCCCGCGCCGAGTGTGTGGACTGCGGCGAAGAGATCCCCGCCGCCCGCCGCGAGGCCGCGCCCGGGGCACACACCTGCATCGAGTGCCAGGGCATCCGGGAGATGAGGGCACGTCGATGAACAAGACATACCAAGAACTGTGCGACGAGGTTATCGTCCTGCGCGAGCAGCTCGAGGAAACCCTGTCGCAGCTCGAACGCACCCGGGCCCACAACACCAAGCTGCGGGAGGATCTCGAGGAGTGTCGCGAGATCTCCCACAAGTCACTGAACGCCGCCCTGCTAATGCGCCACGAAGCGCGGCAACAGGACCCCGGGACCAAGAGCCTGCCGTCGATCATCGAGCGGCAACGCAAGTTCTCCGCCAGAACATTCGGCCCCGGCATGCGCACCGAGATGGTCATCGACCACATCCGCAAGGAGCTGCGCGAGATCGAGGCCGCCCCCTTCGACGTCACCGAGTGGGTCGACGTCATCCTCCTGGCGATGGACGGCGCGTGGCGTTCCGCCTACGCCGGCGGCAGTTACTCGAGCATCGCCGTCACCGAGGCGATCGTGGCCAAGCTGACCGAGAACGAAAGCCGCAGCTGGCCCGCCTGGCAGGGCATGGATCCGACCAAGGCGATCGAGCATGACCGTTCGGCAGAGGGAGGTGATCAGTGAACCTGCTGCTTCCCACCATGATGGCCGTGCTCTCGCATAGCGCCGACAGCCAGACCATCAACCACAAAAGAGCAAAGGTGGCCACGCGGCCACCTCGCGACCACCAGGCACGAATCCGAGCCGCCCAGATGCGCCGCGAGCGTCGCAATGCCAAGCGACTACGCGATGCCCAGCGGCAGCGACAAGCCCGGGAGAGCGAGTCATGAGCGATATTATCCGTGAAGGCGGCAAGCGCATGAGGCATAGCTTTGCACGCATTCGTGAGGAAGCGGAGAAACTCATTGCCGAGAACGAGCGGTTGCGCAACGAGCGCGATGCGCTGGCGGCGCATGTGGAGCGCATAGAGCGGCTTTGCAATGGCTACGGGACGCCGCTCTCCAAGACAGTTCCGGCATTGGGAAAAATCCTCGACGACACGCCCGAAACCAGCCTCGCCCATCGCGAGAAGGAAATGAAGGCGCTGGGTCTCGAGTGGTCCCTGATGCTGAGCCGCTCAGGGGCTCGCGAAATGATCACCCGCCTGCGCCGAGAGGCGAAGGACGGGGCCGAATGAGCGACCAACAACCCAAGGGCGGCCCAGTGGCCAGGGCCGCCGCCATGCTCTGCCAGGATCCCGTGTTCGGGCTGTTCCTTGATCGCCGGCGAAGGCATAAGTTCGGCATCAGCGAAGAGGACCTACCCGATGGCACCCACAACGCGCAGGACGCCCGCGACTGGCTCTGCGCAGCCTGTCAGATCCAGAGCCGCGCCGATCTCGACAGCAACCCGCGGGCAGCGGCCAAGTTCCGCCAGATCCGCAACCGAGTGAACCGCTGGCGTTCCCGCCAGGCGTAACCAGGAGACCATCAAGATGGAAGAACGAAGCGAAATCCTGTACGCGACCGACCTGGCCAAGCTGCTGGGCAAGACCCAGCAGGCGATCAGCAACGCGATTCAACGCGACAGCGACATGCTGCCGCCTGGCCGCTTCAAGATGGGCCGGCTGTGGGCCTGGCGTCGGTCAACGGTGATGACGTGGCTGGATCAGTTGGAGGACGGGGCGGCGGCACCGGCGCCGCGCCGTGGTCCAGGGCGGCCGCGTTCTACCCCAGTTTCTCCGCAAGCGCTGAGGGGTTGAGGTGGGTATAGCGCCTGAGCATACGAAGATCCTTGTGGCCGGTGATCGCGGCCACCTCCATGATGTTCAGGCCTCGCTCAAAGAATCGCGACGTCGCCTCATGACGCAGATCGTGAAAGCGCAGGCCGGCGACGCCGGCATCCTTGCAGCACTTGGCGAAGTAGTGCGTGACGGTATCAGGGCGCAGCGAGAACAGCCGGCCGTCGAGTCGCGACGGCAGCTCTCCGATCGCCGCGCGCGCTACGCTCGATAGCGGCACCGCTCTAGCGCTGCCGTTTTTCGTGTCGGCCAGATAGGCCACGCTCCCCTTCACATTCTCCCGCCTCAGTTCCAGGATCTCCGACCGGCGCATCCCGCTCTCGACGGCGAGGGTGATCAGGCTGGCCAGCTCGGCATGCCGCTCTCGTGCCGCCTGGAGGATTCGACCAAGCTCCGCATCGCTGACGCGCTGCTCGCGATCGTTGTTGAGCTTCGGCTTGCGGATCTTCGCGCAGGGGTTGTCGACGGGCATGCCCCATTCCTTGAGCGCGATCGTGTACAGGTGGGATAACAGCGCCAGGTCGCGCCTCACGGTAGAGCCCGACGCCACCTCCAGACGCTGATCACGGTAGGCGGCGACGTCCGATGACCGTAGAGAGGTCAGTGTGTAGTTGCCCAGGTCACGCTTCAGGATCGCCAGGCGTGAACGCTCGTTGCGGTAGCTCTTCTTGTGCACCGATATCTCGCGTTCATATCGCTCCAGGGCGGCGGCGATCGTCAGGGCATCGGCTTCCCGCGTGTCGATGAACCGGGACTGTGCCATCTCGGTCTCGATCTGCTTCGCCCACCGCTCGGCCTGCGCCTTGGTGTCGAACGTGGCGCTGACTTGGGGGTAGCCCTTCTTGCGGACGATGGCTCGCCAGGAGCCTGAGCGCTTCTGAAATGTGGCCATGAGTTCACTCTCGCGGAAGTACCAAGAGTGTGCCAAATAGGGGGAGAGAGGGATACAGAAGGGCGGCGGAATTGCCGCCAACCCTCTGTTTTCACTGGTGCCGACGAGTGGACTCGAACCACCGACCTACGCATTACGAGTGCGTTGCTCTACCAGCTGAGCTACGTCGGCGCGGGTTGAATGTTACTGGCTCGTCAATGAAACGACAAGCACCGGTGATCAGGCTTCGTCGTCGCCTTCACGGCGCAATTCCTCGGCGAGGTTGCGCAGGTACCCGGGCGTCACCGACGACATGCCCGCCTCGCTCATGGCATTCGCCAACCGGAGATAGGCATCCGCATCGCTGAGGGCGAGCTTGGCCTCTTCCAGGTCGAGCTCCGTCATCACACTACACTCTCCTTGGCTGCCCTGACGTGACCACGATGCGTCGCTGCGCCATCGAGGGGCGTCAAAGATGCCACACTTTTGCCTCTACTCAAATGCCGAACCAACGATTGCCGACGTCGCACGGCATATTCCGTAGCACGCTTCCTGGCAGGATGAGACGCGCAAAAGAAAGCCCCGCAGGGGGTACGGGGCCAAACGTTGAGGGTCGCTCGCGGGCATCCTTGGCGATCATGACTCCTGTCGTGAACGTGCCTTGCCTGCCCCGCCGGCCATCCATGGCCTGAGCGTCCTTGCTTGCCTGGACAATCGTCCTGATTGCCGCTTACCCAAAGCCTAGACAATCAAACCCCTCTGTACAAGTTTTGAGTAACTTTTTTCTTCCCCACGACGCTCAGTGCTTGATCAGCGTCCCGTCATCGTCGTACAGCGGGTAACTGCCTTCCGCGTCGTGATCTTCCGGACCGACCAGCGACGGAGTGAATACGCAAAGCACCGTCATGCCCTTCTCGCTGCTGAGAATGTGCTTCTGGTGCTTGTCGAGCGCGTACATGACACCAGGCTTGAGGTCCCACTTGCCGCCTTCGGTCAGGTCCTCGATCTGGCCCTCGCCCTCGATGCAGATCACCGATTCCTTGTGGTTCTTGTACCACATGTGCAGGGCCTCGCCGGGCTTGATGTAGGTCTCGTGCAGCGAGTGACCCATGCCATCGGCGCGCAACGTGTAGCGGCGGCTGATGAACTTGTCCTCGTCGACGGCGGTCTGCTCGGCATCCTTATGGTCACGAACGATCATCGAATGCTCCTCCTTGCTTTCGATCGATAAATGAAAGGCGTCTTTGGCTGCTCGCCGGCAGGAGGACACCCGGCCTCTGCCATGCTAGGGCGCGGTGGCGTCTCACCGCTGCGCCCCGCTGCAACCGCGCGACAATCAACCGTACTGGGCCGGATCGGGCACCGCTGGATGGCGCGCCGGGTGTGCTTCCATGTAGGCGTGACAGGCGCGCAATACGCGAACATCGTCGAACTTGCCGCCCGCCAACTGGAAGCCCACCGGCAGCCCGGAAGCGGTGAACCCGCAGGGAATCGACGCCGCCGGTTGCTGACTGAGGTTGAAGGGATAGGAGAACGGTGCCCACTCCTCCCAGTCGCGCATGTTGCTGCCTGGCGGCACCTCATGATTGATCTCGAAGGGTTCGAGCGGCACCGATGGCGTCATCAGCAGATGATAGTCCTGATTGAAGTGCTCGAGCTGCTCGGCCAGCCGGGCGCGATCGGCCTGCGCGCGGAACAACTCGACAGCGCTCCATGACTCGGCATGCCGAGCATTGGCGACCAGGCCGGGATCGAGCTGCTGACGCTGCTTCTCGCTGCACTGTGACCACAGCTCCAGCGAGGCGGTGAACCATAGCTTGCGGAAGATATCGATCGGCGATTCGAAGCCGGGCTCGATCTCGACGATCTCGGCACCGAGTTCCTCGAGACGCAGGGCCGCTTCGCGGACGCGCTCGGCAATCTGCGGATCGACATCGGCATAGCCCAGCGTCGGCGAGTAGGCAATGCGCAGCCCGCGCAGGTCCTGATCGAGATCGGCCCCCCAATCTTCCGGCTGGCCACGTGTCGCGTAGGGATCACGGTAGTCGTAACGGCCGATCACGTTGAGCATGCGCACGGAATCCCGCACGGTGCGTGTCAGCGGGCCGATATGCGACAGCGAGGGTTCCTGGGCCGGTGGCCACTGCGGCGTCCAGCCGAAGGTCGGCTTGAACCCGAAAACCCCGGTAAAGGCGGCGGGAATGCGAATCGAGCCGCCCGAGTCGCCACCCTGGTGCAAGACGCCCATGTTGAGCGAGGCCGCCGCGGCGGCGCCGCCCGAGGAGCCGCCGGGGGTCAGACGGGTATCCCACGGATTGCAGGTAGCCCCGTAGACGCGATTGTCGGTGACCGCCTTCCAGCCGAATTCGGGGGTGTTGGTCTTGCCCAGCAGTACGGCACCGGCCTCGCGCAGCCGGGCCGCCGGGGGGGCATCCGACTCGCAGAGCGTATCCGGCACCGTGAGCGAGCCCTCGCGGGCCGGCATGCCGGCGACATTGGTCAGGTCCTTCAGCGAAGCCGGCACGCCATCGATATCACTCAATGGCTGGCCCTGGCCCCAGCGACGAGCCGAGGCGCGAGCCGCCTTTTCGGCGCCCTCCCGGTCCACGTGGACATAGGCGTTGACCTTGTCGTTGAAGCGGTCGATGCGATCCAGCGCGGCGCGGGTCGCCTCCAACGGGGAAGCCTTCCCCGAGCGAAAGAGCTCGACCAGACTACCGGCGTCCATCATGCCTAGATCCGTGTCACTCACGTCATCCTCCCTGAATTGCGTGGTTGATACCTGAATAAACGTAGCGGAGCGGGTTGCGGAGAACCAACCCTGGGCCTGGGCCACATCCGCCTTGCCTTGTCGACTACGGCACTGCCAATGAGTTCGCCGCTTGCGGCACGTGATCTTTCGTGTCGGATCTCCCTTTTGGACGGCGGCTCTAGTAAATTCAGAGCTTCGCTCGCAAAACCAGGCGGATATCGCTGTGCAACAGCCAAGCTTCCTTCACCCCGATACTGACGACACAAGGATGTGGACATGCAGGAACCGGTAAGCTGTGTCACCAAGAACCTCGGTCATCACGTCAATCTGCGCGACTCCGACATCGCCTTGCTCAAGGATCTGGAGAAGGACCCGCGTCAGGTCGAGAAAGGCACGGTGCTCTGGGAAGCCCAGGACACGCCCACCCAGCTCTATACCCTGCGCTCCGGGTGGGCCTATGCCTTCCACTGCTCCGAGAACGGCGCCCAGCAGGTCATCGACATCTTCCTCCCCGGCGACGTCATGGGCCTGCGCGACGCCACCTCGGTGACGCACTACACGACCGCGACGATGCTCACCGACGGCGTTATCTGCCCGTTTCCCACCGTGCGTCTCGAGGACCTGTTCACCAAGTCGCCGCGACTGGCGCTCGGTCTGCACGCCTCGGCCGCACGTCAGCAGGGAGTGATCACGGAGCGCCTGGTGAACGTGCTCAGTAACGATGCCTGCTCGCGTCTTGGCCACTTTGCGCTGGAAATCTATTACCGTCTCACCCGCATCGGGGAGGCCACCGGCAACGCTTTCATGATGCCGCTGACACAGCGCCAACTGGCCATGCTGCTGGGCATGAGCGAAGTCCATGTCAGCCGCACCATGAGTGAGCTGGCCGATCGCGGCCTGATCACCCGCCAGCGCCAGAGCTTCTTGATCAACGACCTGGAGACACTCTCCAAGATTTCCGATTTTCGACCCGAGAAATTCACGGATCGCATCAACCCGTGCCTGTCCCACTTGTTCCAGTAGCGGTGACGACGAAGGGCGGCAAGCAGCGACGCCACCCTTCGCCCCTGCCCCCTATGAACGATGTCACCCAACATTACTAACAGATCGGAGCGGGTCGTTTATTCAACACAGGTTAATTCACGACGAATCGGAGCAATATCCGGGCCTCGACAAGGCCAGCTGATAGCCGAATCTCGCAGGTGACATCGACAACCAGGCGGCTTGTGGCGATAAAGGCAAACACCGCCGGGGCGTCTCGGCAGGCGCAAAGCCAAGAATATTTCGGGAGGCTGCGGGCAAGGGTCGGTAACATTTTCCTGCTTGCCGAACCCGGTAAACCTTGCCACGGTGTCAATATCACAGAGGAAGTGATGAGAACCCACGGATCGCCATACGGGATCCGTCTTTACGTCGTGCCGTTCGGGTTCGAACACATCACCACTCCCGGCCGGCAGCGCACAAGGAGTCGTGCCATGCCTGCACAGGAACGCTACATGGCCAGGAACATCGGCCATCACCTCAGCCTTTCGAAACGCGATCACGCCCTGCTCGCCGAGCTCGAGGCCAGCCCTCGACCGGTTGCCAAGGGCACGGTGCTCTGGGAATCGCGAACCACCCCGGATCAGCTCTACACCCTTTGCGAAGGCTGGGCCTACACCAGCCAGTGTTCGGCGGACGGATCGCGCCAGATTCTCGACCTCTTTCTACCCGGCGACATCATGGGGCTGCGCGATCTCACCTACCATGATCACTCGACGACGGCGGTGATGTTGACCGACGGCGTGGTCAGCCCCTTCCCGATCGATCGGCTGCCCAGATTGATGCGCCGTTCCGCCAGGCTGGCCTGGGCCTTGCAGGCCTCCGCCGCACGACAGGAGGGCTTGATCACTCAGCGCATGGTCAATGTCCTGAGTCACGATGCCGCGTCGCGCATTGCCCACTTCGTCCTCGAGGTACACCACCGCTTGCAGCGCATCGAAGAAACCTCGGGCGACAGTTTCGACCTGCCGCTGTTGCAGCGGCAGTTCAGCATGCTGCTGGGCATGAGTTCCGTCCACGTCAGCCGCACCCTGGTGGAAATGGCCAACCGAGGACTGATACAGCGATCGAGACGCAATATCCGCCTGCTCGATTTTGAGGCTCTCAATCGCATGGCCGACTTCGACCCGAACACCCTCAATGACAACCTTAACCCGCATATCCCGCTGACCGCTGGATAGGTCGTCATTGTCAGTGTGTCACGACGGACATCGCTAGAAGTGCACCAGAAAGGCGTCGCAGAAACGAGGCGACCGGCCCTCGAGGCCGGTCAGCAGGCACATGCTCGGGTGCGAAGGTTGGTGCTGCACGTGCAGGACAGAGAATGTCAGGCTCGTGTAACGAAACGATGACAAGCAGGTCGTCAACGTGGCCTATCGACTCCCGACAAGCATGGGAGCAATACCGAATCTATGCACAACAAAAAAGCCGCCCTTAAAGGCGGCTTTTAAAATCTGTAAGCGCTTGATTTGGCGGCGCTTAGTTGGTGCTGGCACCAGGAGTCGAACCCGGGACCTACTGATTACAAGTCAATAGCAGTACCAACCAGTGCAAGCCGCTCTCAAGCACAGTTGTCGACGCATGTAGTGAGGCCATGTCCTATCCGCAGGAACACATGACACTGCACTACAAGGGACAGTCAAAGTATTGCTGACGCTCCCACACCCGTCAACCAAAAACCAGAGAAATCATTCGGCCAAAAGCGGAGAAGCCCGCCAAGCGGGCTTCGGGTCGTCACATGTCGGCGCTACGCCTCTGGTCCAGGAAGTCTCGCATCGCTTCCACATCAGGATGCACATACTCCAATGTCGACCGCAGATCCTTATGATTGAGTATGTCGCGAGCCATGTGAATATTTTTTTCAGGATTCTGCATCATCTCTGTCGCTAGCGTGTGTCGAAAGCGGTGCGGCGTGATCTTCCCCCCGCTATACTGCGAGAGCTTCTTGAAAAAACCCTCGACCTGCCACGTATCCATTTCCGACCGCCTATGCCGCTCACTGAAACGATTCACGTTATAAAGCTGATCGCCCTTCCTGAACCCCGCATGATGAGCCGCCACAAGCAATTCACTCATGTAGGGATATAACGGGGCTGGGATAGGCAAAGACATTTCATTATTATTTTTGGAGCCTTCCGCAGAGGCCACGAAGACGCGCTCCCGAAGGTTTATTTCCGCCACTTTGATACACAACAACTGGTTTAGCCTTATCCCTGTGTAATAAAATGTCTCCATCACAACTTGCCAAAACCATGCCGGGTGCATGACTGAGGGTTCATTATAATCCGATTCATAGCGGCGGCATATTTTCAACGCTTCTCTCGCGGTCTTGACTTGACTCGTAGTCAGTGTTTTTTTGGGCTTCCTCGGTAGTTTTAGAGACACCTCCTCGAACGGGTTGCTCGTGATGGCTATTAGTTGATATTTTATACCAAATCTATACAGTGCTTTTAGATGTCTTGCATAATTATTCCAACTCGATTCCGCAATTCCCTCTGGGTTCGAAGCAGAGCGGACGATCGACTCTCTCCAAGTCACCACCATATCTCGTGTCACCATGCTGGGATACGCATCAGCCTCCAAGTATCGCCTGAACAGGCGGACCACGCCTGTATAGGTACTGACACTCTTCGGCCTCAAATGCCGATCTGCAGAATAGCGACTGACAAGCTCAAGAAACGAAACGTCGTTCATTTTGGGACCTTACCCTTCTTCTTTTTTCTTCAACGCCAACGCCCAATTGTCTGCAGGAACCTTTTGGCCAAGACACTTGGGATCCTTGATCAAATATCCTTGTAGCTCCCGAGATTTTTTTGGACCTTCGACGATGACAGTGTGTATATTTTTTCCCTGCGTTCTTACATGGACACCTAACTTCTGGAAGCGTTTTTGGACAAACTTCCACTGAGATTCATCGTCAAGCACCAAACGACTGAAACTCTTGAATATGCCTGGACTGACTAGGAAGTAGGTTCCGTCAACAACATGAACCGGTGCCTGAGTATCGTTGATGAGAATAGAATGATCCGCCAACCCGGTTTTCAGCCATTT
Organism: Modicisalibacter sp. MOD 31.J; assembly: GCF_020147985.1. NCBI lineage: Bacteria > Pseudomonadati > Pseudomonadota > Gammaproteobacteria > Oceanospirillales > Halomonadaceae > Modicisalibacter > Modicisalibacter sp. MOD 31.J. The sequence goes on from NZ_JAGXFF010000005.1 coordinate 442,728, forward strand.
CCAAAACTGAACCCCATAACACGCATCCTGACTGGGATCTTCTTTATACTCCCCAACTTCTTCCAAAGGAGGCCCTGCTCCCTTATCAGCTTCGGCATTCTCCATGCTATCGAGCATGTTCGAAGAAAATCCATGGTCATTCTCTGAATGCGTTGTAGTCCTTGTCTTCGTATCGCCCTCATCCATTTTTTCAGGAAACAGAGACATAATATCTTCATCCAACTTCCCAGAAGCTGCCATTCCCGAATGGTCTTCTCCGCCCACCTTTTCTTGAGATAGTTGTATATTGGATTCTAGGTTATCGTCTGGTGCCTGGACATTGGAGGACTCATCTGCGCTGGCCCCTTGAACAGTCACTGTTCCCGTGAAAGAGGCTGGACGCCCTTCCACTCCCCAGACCAGCGTGGGAGAGACTTTGATCATGTTGAACACCTGCTGCCAGTCGCCGTCCTGGATCTCGATTTTCCAGACTGACTTCCCCTCTCCCACTTCTTCGATCAATCCATGAGCTTGCAGCTCGCCGTACAGCCTATTGAGGTCTGCCGGAATGCTTTTGATACCCTGACTGTATAGATGTGTCTTGAGTTCGTTCACGGCCCGCGGCGACACTAACCACAGGGCATCGTCGGTCAACCACCCCACGCCGCCCTTCTGATTGATCTTGAATTGCTCACGTACCAGATAACGCAGCCCGTCGGCGAGCTTCCTCTGAATGGATTCGGAAGGCGCAGCGAGTGCTTGTATCGGATCGCCCCCCAGCGCCTTAGCGACGCTCGCGCGGTCGGCCTGATGAACCAACTCGGCGATGATTCCACCGCGTTCGGTGTGCCCCGAGATGGTGTACATGAGAAGCGCAAAAAGCTGGGGCTGTGTCATCAGCCAGTCGAGAGCCCTTGGGCCAAGAACTTGCTCACAAAGCAGTGGGTTAATCACACCATGCAGGTGATAGTCTCGCCCAGGGCGATACCTCACCCGATAAGGTCGTGGAATGGCTCCATGCCAGAGCCTCCACTCAGTGCCGTCATCCAGGTGGATTTCGATATCGACCAGAACCTTGGCGGCATCATGCATGAGCGCCCCATAGATGATCGCCGCACTCCACAGCTCCCCGGCGGAACTTTGGTCCTCGGCTTTCGCGCCAGGCGGCAGAAGATGACGTTGCCGGAGCTTGAGCCCGTAGCAAGCCGTCTCGAGGGCGTGATCGAGCATCCCGCCAGCGTATGCATGATGATGTGACTCAGAGGCAGGCAGAAGCTGTACCAATTCCGCATAGCGGCGAATGGGGGCCAGAAGGTAGGCGTCGAAGACAGACTCAGTGAGAGACGTCGTATCCCAGATCAACTTGACCATCTGCTGACGACGAGGCGTCGCCAGGAGCGCCTCGCCCGATCGAGGGGCCTGGTATCCGGCAGCGATCGGCGGAGCAGCGGGCCGCGAGAATAGGCGTTGAAACATCCTGGTTTCCTGTCGCTGGTGGTCAGCGTCATTTTGTGACAGAGCGCTGAGGGACAGGGAAACCGAGAATGTTAAATCCAATCCGATAGGATTTTTCCAGCACTCAAGCGGCAGGGTAGTATGAACATCGTTATCAGGAACTGCTATCATTAATAGCCATTACAGAATTGTGACGACCCACCTCCCGGAGGCACTTAATGGCGTCAGCCACTAAAAATATGAAAATGCCCGAACTACTCATATTCGCCAAATCTTCTGCTATCGGCTTTATTCTTGCAGAAGTTTGGCGAACATCATTTTATATGGGCTCTAATTTCTCCCTACTGCTAAACAGTGTGCCAACATGGCCGATATTTATTCCGATGCTTTTGCCATTATTGTTATGTATAATATACGCACACAAACGGAAGGCTCTTACATCGGCTCTACGTATAGTCCAAAGCCTAAGAGTAGATATCCTTTTCGCCGTATTCATAGGCATTTGGGTGAATGAGCTAGCGTCCAATTGGCTAGCTAAGTTTCATACAGCAATTAAAAATCTAGACCCTAACTGGGCACCGGCAATAACCGCCTTCTTTTGCGCTATAATGCTATCGCAAATAATTCGGCATCACATTTCTAAAAGAAAGGCAAGACACTCCCAGCTATATTTCGTTGCTGATGAAGAAATCGGAACCAAAGAAGAAGACTTACTAGAAAACGAGTCACAAGCAGAGTCCTTTGCAAGCATGGTACTTGAAAGTGGAGCCCACTCTGGCCTTATCTTTGGGGTCGACGGGGCATGGGGGGTCGGCAAAACAAGCTTTATAAATCTTGCCGAACGTTACTGGAATGAAGCAGACGATAAAGTTATTGTCTGCCGGTTCGAACCGCTAAGATATGCATCAGAGCCTAACATAACTGACAGATTGATTCGTGACCTATCATCGACTATTCAACACAAGGTTTTTGTTCCTGAATTCAAACCAGTGGCAACACGGTACTCTCGGCTACTAAGAGGAAAAGCGGACATCTCTTTTCTCGGATTCAAACTATCTTTAGACCCATCACAGGATAGCGCAGACGAGCTTCTCGAAGACATTGACAATGCTCTTAAGTACATAGGGCGACGTGTCATAATAGTTATCGATGATCTCGATCGCCTAGACACAAACACTATAAACAATGTGCTATTTGCCACTCGTCGAACTTTTAACTTATCGCAGGCTACTTATATTCTCTGCTACGATACCGAGATACTAACCGGCACTCAGGAAAACGCCGAAAAAGCGAGAAACTTTATAGAAAAATTTGTAACAGTTAAATTAAACCTCTTTATTGACAGCTCAAGCATTCGAGACTTCCTGCGTAGTGAATGGAAACGTGCGGAACGTGAACAACGTTTAATCCCGGCCGACACAATGCTTAGCCTCGGCTCCATACTCAATGAATTAGCAGACATCCTTGATGGAGATATGGCATCTCACTATCTCCCTTTGATTGGCAACATGAGAAAAATAAAGCGATTCATTAATGCCATGCTAATGATGCAGCTTGAAAAAAGCGACCTCGGCCAAACCGACTTCAGCAAACAGGACCTTATAAACCTTATACTTTTAAACATTAACTATCCCGGCCTATTTAGACAGATCTATTCTGAAGAAACAGATGGGCGCTCAGGTAGCTTTTCTGTTAAAAGAAGCCATGCAGAGAAAAAATTTTTAAATTCAGAAGGCTTCGAAGAAAAATTAAAAAAAGAACCAGCCCCAGCAGCATTCCTCATTAAACAACTTTTTGATGCCGACCACTTAAAGCTAAATTCGTTTAATGGGGTTGATGAGCCGACCATGGCCATACGCGCCTGCTTCAATCAACCTTCTTTTAGGAATCTAGAAAATTACCTAAAGCTGCTTGTAAGGTTCGTAACACCAGACCCTAAAGATACATTTTCTTTCTATCAACGTGCAGTGGACAGAATCCAATCTGGCACCTCTATTACCTCCATTCTTGAGTCCAATGAACTAAATCTTAGAAACGGAGCCATTGTGCATGATAAATTTTGGAAACTCCTGGTCAATCAGTCGCACGAATTGAAAGACACTGTGGCCCAAGATGCCATCAATACTTTGGTGGACTATTTGCCTTACTACCCTTCAATTGAATATCATGATCGAGGATTGCGTCAAAGATCGATATTCTCGCTACTCTTGTTACTAGACCGTAGGGGGTGGATTGGAAGACCAAGCCAAGGGAACAACTCAGCGGAAAACACAGTAGAGATTGCTCATAGAATATTTGGCGAAGACCGCCATCAGAACTTAGGACTTCTACAACGCCTTTCCGATCCTACAAGAGGCATTCTTGGTTGGAACGACTTGATGCTATTTAGACTTCAGTGCTCTGCGGACCGCAATGGTCAATTATATAATTTGCAGAGGGCACTCATCGTTCACCAGGACCCAGAGTCACCCACAACCGGCCAAGTTAACAACCTCGCGAAATTTGGTATGCGGGAAATATCTCAAGAAACCTTTGCAATATTCAAGCGCACTTACATAGACACCAATAAGAACTTCATTACCGAAGCCGACTCTATTCCCGATGAAGAATTCCTTGGCTCCATTGTAAACCCATCTGGCAACAACTTTCCCCGGGGGGGCATCAAGGATAAGCAAGACATAGACTCTTTAAAACAACGCGTGCCTGCAATTCGGTCCTCTATCAAGACCTTCATAATTTATCAACTAAGCAATTCGCACCCTCCAACTGGCTCAGGTGTGGGCTGTGGCTATTATGATGAGTCGGGAACAAGTGACTCCGGCCACATCGCCAAGATCATGAATCAATACATGTTTGACTATTGCTTTAACCCCGACGTGGATACTGAAAACTCATTCCTTTTCCTTGACTTCTGTTTATCGAACTTAAGCAACTCATTTTTTTACAATGAAGATGAGCTGCGCTACTTTGCCACCAAAGAAGGTATCCTAGGGGGACTCAATCCCAAGACCATGGGACAGTTCTGGACAAACCATAAAGAAAAAATACGCGAAGTTGCAATCGACAACCCTGAGCGCCAAGTGGTCACAATCAACTACATTGCATCATATAGCGAAGACTTAGGCGAAGTCTTCTGTGTACTTGATGAGCTTTCCAAAATCAGTACAGAAATGGACCCTGAGTGATATAAACCTCTGGCGGCACTTGACTATGCTCTTTTACTTATCTTGCAAGCGTTGACCATTAGCACACATTAAGGTAGCTTACACACTGTTCATGACTAAGCCCCGGAATTGATCAAGGTCTATTCGTGATACTTAAACAGAGCCTCACCGAGATAAGGAACTGACTATGTCACTGATTAACGAATACACCCGCAAGGAGCAGCTACTCAAGCAACTCTCACAAGAGCTCAAGGAGCTTGAAGACAACAAGGAGGTTAAGAGAGATCTGGAATTCAAGGGCCGTCTTGAGGCTCTGATGAAAGAATTCGAGAAGTCGCCCAAAGACGTGCTCGACCTACTCGCTCCCCCGAAGCAAGAACAGAGCAAGAGCCAAGCACCAACCGGGCGTCGTCGCCGCAAACTCAAGGTCTTCAAGAATCCTCATACTGGCGAGGTCGTAGAAACCCGCGGAGGCAATCAGAAGACGCTCAAAGCCTGGAAAGACGAGCACGGCGACAGCACTGTCGAGAGCTGGTTGGTCGAGGAGCGGGATTGACGCGCACAGTAACATCCCGCCTTGAAAGAAGGGCTATGACCGGCCCTTCTTGTCTAGCACCAAAATCACATTGCCCTACTGGCCTTTACACACCTTCAGCGCGATCGTTGTTTCCACCAAATTTTGATAGCTAAGTCGGCGCCCTTCTCGGCCAGCTCTTTTACCCACGGTGACAGGGCTTCCTGTATCCAGATCTCATCAGCCGCCGGGATATAGGCCTGTAGTCGAGCGCGCGCACCCTGCTTTGCCTCAGAGAGGGCGGCAGCGCGCTCTTCCTCTGCGGCTAACGTTGCCAGGGTATTACGAGACCAACACTCAATGTGGACGTCCACCAATGCCAGCAGTCGTCGTCGTAACTTCTCTTTCTCAGCCAAGCGATCCTGTTCTACAGAGCGGTGCGGCTCGCTTGGAACCTGCAGCGGAAGTACAGTATCAGTGGGAGTACGCTGGCGGATTTGCATCGCTGCACGACGCTCGCGATTGGCACGCTCGAATTCTTCTCGACGTCGACGCTCTGCCACCTCCTGCGCCCTGAGAGCTTCTCGTCGCTCCTCCAGATCGTCTAGAGCTTTCGCCAGTTCGTCCTCGGCAATTCGACTGTACAGCCAATACCCATCGCGCGAGCGCTCATGCGAACTCAGGGTCTCCAGGACTTGCTCGGCCGTGACATCCAGACCGGCAAGTTGCTCGAGGTCGTAGCACAATGTGGGTATCCCGGCATGCTTGAGCTTCCCGACCTCATCGGCACTGAGATTTCCGTGCAATACCACTCCCAGGCGCAAGCCATCTGCACTCTCGAGCAGTAGGTCGATAGGAACCTCTGCGAGACCCACCTCTTCTGGCTCCAGCACCCTATCGGGAATAAAAACCTGACTCTCGCGAGCGACTCGACGCTCCCCTGCCCCCACTCCGTACAGACTGGGAGCCTCATAGGCCTGTTCCGGCAGATGGAAGTTGGGTAGCGCATCTACCTCATGCATTGCCCGACGGGCCAGGAGATTCAGGACGATTCTAGCCAGAGATGGCGCTCGGCTACATTCGCTGGTAACCGCATGCGCAAAGTGAGGACGCATGACCTGCCCTCGCTTAGCGATCAGCGGTTGTCCACAGGCCGGGCATTCGCAACGGCAGCCTTTGCCAGTGGAGACATCCGTGATGTGGGTCAGCCGGCCTTCTCGGTTCTTTCCCCAAGCCAATCGGACTTGTGTTGTCATAAACGAGGTCTCGGTCGTTATTCGCTGGGAGTCACCCGCTGATTACCACTTGGGTCCCCACTTTGACCCAGCGGGATAGCTTATCGATTTCTGCATCGGTTACCGCCAAGCAGCCATCCGTCCAGTCCATGCGCCGGTTGAGGTAGGGGCTACGGCCGCCAAGTCCATGAATCCCAATATACCCGCCAAGCGAGGTACTCGGTAGCGCTGCTCGATAGCGTGAGTAATGCTTCTTGATGCTCTAGGCTTCGGCCATCGATATCAACCCTTGGCGCACTGCATCCCGCGCGATGGATGGATTCGGGTAGTCGAGTTCGAAGAATTGATGAAAGCGGCTCTCCCGGTTAATGCGATCGATCCGGAAGGTTCCAGTGGGCGTCATGCGGCTGCCTTCAAGACGAAGCCGCCGCGAGCCATTCCTACCGATAGCCACGTGTCCGATCGTCAGGATGACCTTATGCTCGAGGAACACCGACAAGGACCTGGAGCGAAGGTCAATGTACAACCAGGCCTCCGTGGGGCCTACGGCAGGTAAAGGAGCGCCCGTGTCAACGCCATTGAAGGCTGTCCGGATTTCATCACTTCAGATTGTCCGGTTTTTATCAGTGCTCCTTCATCGGAACAGGTTCAGGGTCGTGTGAGGGCTCGTCCTCCTTCGTGGCAGGTGTGGTCACCAAGCCAGCTCGTCGTTTGTCCTTCAGTCGATAGCTTTCGCCTTTGATGTTCAGGGTGGTCGAGTGATGCAGCAGTCAATCCAGGATCGCCGTGGCGATGACCTGGTCGCCAAAGATCTCGCCCCAGTCCATGAACGACTTGTTCGAGGTGAGGATCGTACTGGCCCGCTCGTAGCGCCGGTTGATCAAGCGGAAGAACAGGCTGGCCTCCTCGCGGTTCATCGGAAGGTAGCCCATCTCGTCCAACACTAACACCTTGGGATAGGTCAGTTGCTGGAGCTGCCGATCCAGGCGATTCTCCTGGCGAGCGCGCATCAGGGTGCCGACCAGCCGATCCAGGGTCATGAACAGCACGCGGTGGCCGGCTTCGGCGGCCTTCACCGCCAAGGCGACGGCGAGGTGCGTCTTGCCCACACCGGGTGGGCCGAGCAGCACGACGTTTTCCCCGCGCTCGACGAAGCCCAGGCCGGCAAGATCGCGCACGATCTTGTGATCGATGCTGGGCTGGAAGCTGAAGTCGAACTGCTCCAAGGTCTTGATCCATGGCAGCCGGGCCTGCTTCAGCCGGGATTCCAGTCCCTTCTGGTGGCGGCCGCCCCACTCCTGGGCGAGGGCCTGCTCGAGGAACTCGCGGTAGTTCAGGTCCTGCTTGCTGGCATGCTCGCAGAGGCTGTCGAGCGAGGCCTGGAGGTGCTCCATCTTCAGGCGGTTGAGCAGCTGTTCCAGGGCCATCACAGCACCTCCTCGTAGACTCGCAGGTCACGCTGCTGCACTGACAGGGTCTGCTGCCACAGGGCGGCATGGTGCTCCGGCACGGTGCGCCACCCGGCCTGTGGCGCTTGCAGGCGATGCTACGCGATGGCGTCACCGGCCGGCGAGTAAACGGTCAGCTCATCGTCCAGGCTCAGCCGGATCACCACCGCTTGGCCACAGTAACTCTCGGGGACGCTGTAGCGGTTACCCCGAACCTCGATGTAGCCGTCCCAGCCGACCCGGCGCAGATCGTGGTAGCGGGTGTCAAAGTCCATTGCCGGCAGCGCCTGGAGAGCCTCGACCTCGGCAGTAAAGCGCTCGGCCGGGGTCTGGCGGAACTGCCGTAACGGCCGCTGATCGGCGACCCGTTCCAGCCACAGCAGGAGCAGCTGGTTCAGGTGGGCGTAGCTCTCGAACTGCCGGTAACGCTGGAAGAAGTGCTGCTTCACATAGCCCACCATGCGTTCGGTCTTGCCCTTGGTGCGCGGGCGCTGTGGACGGCACGCCTTGGGCGCGAAGCCGTAGTGGTTGGCCAGTTGCAGGAAGCCGGCATTGAAGATCACCCGGTGGTCCCTGGCGTGCTTCAGCACCGCCGCCTTCTGGTTGTCGACCAGCACCGTGCGCGGCACGCCGCCGAAGTGGCGGAAGGCCTGCACCAGCGCCTCGTAGGTGTGCTCGGCATCCTGGCTGGGCGCCGCCCAGGCATGGAAGCGCCGCGAATAGCCCAGCGTGTTGACCGCAAAATAGACCTTGCAGCGCTGGCCGGCGACGACCGTCTCGATCTCACCCCAGTCGTGCTGGAGCTGGAAGCCGGGCTGGGTCTCGAAGCGTACGGTCCGCTTGCTCGGCCGTAGCGCCCGCTTGGGCTGGATGTACAAGCGTACGATGGTGCTACCGCCGCTGTAGCCCTGCTCCCGAATCAACTGGAAGATCACCTCGGCGTTCCAGACGTTGTCGGCCAGCAGCTGATCAATGATCGGCTTGTAGGGATCGAGTTTGCTCGCGCGTGGCCTGGCCGGTCGCCCGGTGGGGGCCTCCTCGCGGGCCAGATGGCGGCGCACGGTCCGTTCGCAACAGCCGATCTGATGCGCAATGTCCACGAGGTGGGCGCCTCGCTGGTGAAGTTGCCTTATCATGAGGAAGTCCTCTCGGCTCAGCATGGCGCGGCCCTTACCGGTTTGGTCACCAGCAAGGAAAGGTCATGCGGGTCGGGGGGACAATCTGTGTTGATGATTTACGGACTTATAGCGCCGGCGTCGACACTTCACGCTGTCTCCGGGTCAGGATGCTGACACTCGCCATTTCATGCCCACGATGGAGAGGGTTCGCCTGCCAGGAAAGTCGGGGCGACCACGCAAGCGTTGCCGCTATATCGTGGCCGACAAGGGCTACGACAGCGATGACTTGCGCCGCTACTGTGATCGATACCGGATAAAGCCGATCATCGCGCAGCGCAAGATGTACCGAAAGCCGCGTCCTGGCCTCCCCCGAGGGTTCGACAAGCCCAAGTATCGGGAGCGTAATGTGGTAGAGCGCGCTTTTAGCTGGCTCAAGGAGATACGGCGAATTGCGACGCGCTATGACAAGCTGGCCCGTAGCTTTCGCGCCATGGTATGCCTGGCTTGCATAAGCCGCTGTCTACGAGCTGACTTTTCGTACAGAACCTAACGCTTTTGGGACGCAAGTGCTTGTCTGCTGAATACCGGCTCACCAGTTCCATGAATGAAACATCATTCATACGTTTCGTCCTTCTTTTCTTGGGATTTCAAAAGAGTCAGCACCCAATTGTCAGGTGGTATCCGTTGACTCACTCCTCGCGGATCCTTGATTAAGAGTGCCTTTCAAAACCTGCCTTGGAGCTTGTTCAGGCAGACCAGGGAACAGCCCAGCAGCGTAAAGGCATAATGGATATCGACTCGCCGCTCATAGCGCGTGGTGAGTCGCCTCATCCGGCCCAGCCACGCAAAGGTTCGTTCGACAACCCAGCGATGGCAGCCGAGTCGCTGACTATCCTCGACACCGCGACGAGCAATGCGGGGCTGGATGCCACGTCGCCGACAGGCTCGGCGGCAACGGCGATGATCGTATGCCTTGTCCGCATGAAGTTTGCCGGGACGACGGCGAGGCCGCCCCGGTCGCCCCGACGAAATCGGTGGAACGCTATCGAGCAGTGCCGTTAATGGCACACTATCGTTCATGTTGGCTCCCGAGAGCAGGACAGCCAACGGGACTCCCTGACGATCGGTCAGGAGGTGCCGCTTTGTGCCCGGTCTTCCTCGGTCTGTCGGGTTGGGGCCGATCGCTGAGCCCCTTTTTTTGCCGGTAGGGAGGCGCTGTCCATACAGGCTCGCTCCCAATCCAGTTGATCCGCGTGCTGCAAGTGTTCCAGCAGCGTCTGATGCAAGCGGTCCCAGACGCCCGCTTCCTGCCAGTCGCGCAGGCGCCTCCAGCAGGTCACGCCGGAACCGCAGCCCATCTCTTGAGGCAACATCTCCCAAGGGATACCCGAGCGCAGGACGAACAGGATGCCTGTCAGGGCTGCGCGATTGGAAACGGGAGGTCGGCCGCCACGCGGCTTGGGCTGAGGCGGCGGCAGTAGCGGCTCGACAATAGACCAGAGTTCATCGGATACGATCTTCTTAGCCATGCCCAAAATCTAGGAATGGCTGGAGCCGCTTTCAAGGTTTTGAAAGGCACTCTAAGTATCCTTTCAGCAGTCGGGTCTTGTTCGGCCCCTCGACGGAAACGTTATGAATGTTTTGTCCCTGAGTTCTGATATGCAATCCCAGCTTTTGGAAGCGTTTTTGAACTGCCTTCCACTGTTCTTCATCTCCAAGCTCTTTAGTGCTAAAGCGTTTGAATATACCGGGACTGACTAGGAAATAGGTGCCTTCAACTGTATGAATTGGCGCCTTGGTGTCATTGATGACGATAGAGTGATCCGCAACCCCCATCTTCAACCACTGCCAGAACTGCTCACCGAGATCCGAAGTATTGTTAGCTTTCTGATCATTCGACTTAGGTCGCGAACCGACATTTTTAGCAGATGTAGATGAATTTGGCTCGGCCGAGCTTTCTTGCTCAGCAGAATCAGCGCTCTGAACTTGGTCCAGGACTCTCTCCAGCTCAGAATTCACCTCAGGAAAAAGTGCCATGATGTCGTCGTCCAGAGTGTCACCGACAGTACTAGCCTGAGAATAAGGCTGTGTGTCGATGCCCTGAGACGGCTGTATTTCGCCACTTTGTGTCTTGCTTTCGGAATCCGATTCCGATTTGGCTACTGCCACGTCTTCTGAGGACGGCTTATCTGCTGTAACTGCGCCTTCACCTTGAAGCGTGATTTTTCCTCGAAAAGGGGCTGGCTTATTCTCTACCCCCCAGATCAACGTCGGTGGCACCTTGATCATGTTGAAGGACTGCTTCCAGTCACCTTCCACAATCTCGCACTTCCACACCGCTTTCCCTTCGGTGACTTCCTCGATCAGCCCGTGTGACTGCAGCTCACCGTACAGCCTGTTAAGGTCTCCTGGGATGCTCTTGACACCCTGAGCATATAGGTGCGCTTTCAGTTCATTGACCGCACGCGGCGAAACTAGCCAGAGAGCCTCCTCAGTTAGCCAAGCGACTTCGCCTCTCTTATTGAGCTTGAACTGTTCCTTGACCATATACCGTAGGCCTTCTGCCAGCTTTCTCTGGATCGATTCCACGGGAGCTGAAAGAGCCTGGACCGGATCGCCCCCCAAAGCCTTGGCAACACTCGCGCGATCCGCCTGGTGAATCAGCTCCGCGACGATTCCGCCTCGCTCGGTGTGTCCTGCGATGGTGTACATGAACAGCGCAAATAGCTTGGGCTGCGTCATCATCCAGTCGAGCACCTTCGCCCCAAGGACTCGCTCGCACAACAATGGATTGACCGCCGCGTGAAGGTGATACTCCCGTCCAACTCGGTACCTGACACGGTAAGCGGCAGGAATGGGACCGTGCCACAATCTCCACTCTCGCCCATCCTCAAGATGAATTTCTACGTCGACCAGCGTCTTGGCGACGTCGTGCATGAGCGCTCCATGAATTACGGCGGCACTCCAAAGCTCACCTGATGAACTTTGATCTTCGGGCTTTGCGCCGGGAGGTAGGAGATGACGTTGACGCAGACGCAATCCGTAGCAAGCCATCTCCAGCGCATGGTCCAGCATGCCACCTGGATAAGCATGGTGATGTGACTCCGAAGCTGGGAGCCGCTGTACCAGCTCAGCATAGCGGCGGATCGGGGCAAGGAGGTACTCGTCGAAGACGCTCTGGGTCAAGGATGTCGTATTCCACAGCATCTTGATCATCTGCTGCCGCCGAGGAGTATCGAGTAGCTCCTTACCTAGCATGGGCTGGGTGTAGCCTTTCGGCGGACTGGTATTCTGACGGGATCGCAGGAATAGGCGTCGTAGCATTACTGATACCTGACACTATGGGTGAAACACACACCTGTGACAGAAGTCAACGTTTTTTGGCATAGAGAATGTTAACTCGGCCGGATTTATTTTTGAGTCACAAGAGACTTAATCCTGTCTTTTTCAGCTTGAAGAAATAAAACCCTACAGACATATCGCCGTCTACTAACACGCCTAGCCCCACGTAGGTATCATTAACCGATATACGGCCGTTAAATCGAACGGGAAGCCGCTCGAAAAACGTCGACTCGTATTCTAAGACGCTAGCGGTGAGGAGAGAGGCCAAACCACGGAATGTATCTCACATCTCTTGGGTTAATTTTCAGCTCATCTCCATAGGCCAATCTCCATACGTCACACTTGGGCGCGTACGGAACGATAAGGTCAAAGACCAGATATATCCAAGCAAGATTAGAGGCATCGAGATGCTGGAGATGCTGGCACCCCGAGTCACCACACCTCTGGCACAGAAGTCGGCTATACAACAGGCCGGCTTTCTTCAAAGCAATTCAGGTGTTCCAATCGGTGTGTAAAGAGGTGGTAGACAACTAGCAACTGGCTAATAAGAAGTCCAGGCAAGTATCACCACCTCGAGGCCTCAAGAAGATTCACGGTACCCTTGATACAGCCCCGCCTCGGAGGAGAGTGCATGCCAGCGTGTATCGTTAAGCCTTGGTCAACCTATCTAGCCGCGCTTTTGGCCGGCTGCTTATCAACGCTGAGCTTTGCACCCTTCAACTTCTGGTGGCTAGGACCGCTTGCCGTAGCACTGATGTACCTGGGTCATCATCAGCTGAGCACGGTACAGGCAACGCTGCACGGCTGGCTCTTCGGGATCGCTCTATTCGGTACAGGCACCAGTTGGGTCTACGTCTCGATTCACGACTACGGATATACCGGTGTTCCTCTGGCAATTGTTCTGACTGGATTATTCGTAGCCGTACTGGCTCTGTTTCCCGCCATTTTCTTCGGGCTCTATCGTCACTTCACTTCATCTCGGCTGGCATTCCTGAGTTTTGCTGGGACCTGGGTGCTTGCCGAAGCTTTTCGTAGCTGGGCATTCACCGGTTTTCCATGGCTACTATTGGGTAGTGCTCAAGTAGATTCGCCCATAGCGACATGGGCGCCTATTGGTGGGGTTTATTTACTGTCACTAATCGTCGCTTTGACGGGGACATTGCTAGTCGAGTTTTTTCGGCGACGCTGGTGGGCTGTGGTGCTTATCGCTATGATCTGGCTCGCTGCACTGGCAATGCCAGGCCAGTGGACCCACAAGGCCGCCGATCCATTGCGATTCGCGTTAATTCAGGGCAACTTGCCTCAACTCGATAAGTGGAGCTCAGAGGGCCAGCGTAACGCACTGGAGGTTTATGCTCGGTTGACCCACGAACTACCCATAAACGCCGATGTCATTGTCTGGCCTGAGACGGCACTGCCAATGTTTGCGAATCAGGCTCGCCCCTATCTTGAACGCCTGCAGGCTTCACTTCCTCCTGGTACAGCGCTTCTCACCGGTATCGTTCAAGGTGACCGCGACGAGCATTACTACAATGCCATCATCGGCACCGGGGCGGTGCAGGGCGAGTATCGAAAGTCCCACCTGGTTCCCTTCGGTGAGTTTCTTCCCCTAGATTCCATACTGCGCGACGTGATAGATTTTTTCGACCTTCCGATGTCGGACTTCAGCGCCGGGGCTGAATCGCAGCCGCCGATTTTTACCCACGACGTCGCTATCGGGAACGCTATCTGCTACGAGATCGTCTATCCCGATTTGGTCGCCGAGCGCGCCCGAAACGCCAAAGTTTTGCTTACGGTCTCCAACGACACCTGGTTTGGTCGCTCGATCGGACCTTTACAGCACCTGCAGATGGCGAGGCTCCGGGCGCTCGAGAACGGGCGTTATGTAATACGCGCGACTAATAATGGTGTTACCGCGATCATCGACAATAAAGGTAATCTGCGACAGCGAGGCCCACAGTTTGAAGCAACCAGCGTCATCGGCGAAGTCACACCCATGACTGGGCTGACACCGTTCAGCCGCGTTGGTAGCTGGCCAATCTGGCTGCTTGCCGCTCTGTTGGTGCTACCAGGAATCAGAGAAAACATTCTTCGCCGGCAAACATATTACTGATAACGCAGCGAATTTTACTGGGCGCCTCGTCTATCTCTGATATATCCCATTCAAACTCCGATGTCGAAATATATTCATTCTTATAGGTTAAGCGGAACGAACCCATGTCTTCCCAACGCCAACGCTGCGCTCAAGCCTGACTGCACCGGCTCGATACCGGCTTCGACCTCCTCGAGCGACAGCCCTTGAGCGGCCAGCGCCTGCAGGCAGACCAGCACCGGCACTCCTTGCTGGCGCAGGGCGTTCCACCAGGGCGCGTTGGGATTTTCCTCGAGTGACGGCTCGGCAACCCGCTCGCGATAGGCTGCAGATTTCAACACGCATGGCGTCGCCGGCCCGGCAACGACGACGACGGCGCGACACGCCACCTCGGCCTGTGACATCAGATTGAGCGTTCGCACCAGCCGTATGACACCGCCATGCACTCGATCCGTCGCATCGGCCGCACTGGAAATCTGAAAGAGCCCATGACAGGTCTCGCCGGGCGCGGGAAGCCACTGATCGACCGCCTGCCCAGCAGGCAGCGGTGAGCCGGGGATCGCCAGTTCGGCATTACCGGGTTTGCCTCGAATCAGCCCCAAAGAGTCGAGCCACTGCGATGAGGGGTAATTGTGCATTTTGACCTCCGCTTAAATCTCATAAAAAGAATAACGATATTCAATAAATGAATATACGCTACCGACAGCGATAGCAAGGGTTCATTTTCAGCTCATCCCCATGGGCCAATCTGTCGCCATCGAATCAGGAGCGCAGCCGATGCGGGCAGGAGCGAAGGGGAAGTCAATGCGGTCAAGGCGAGTCCAGTGGATCATGATGTTGACATTGCTCGGTGTCGCCACGCTGTCCATGGCGCAGGATCCGTTCGGGCAACAGGGCGACTTCCTACCGCCGGATCAGGCCTTCAAGCCGACGCTGATACAGGATGGCGACGAGGTAGAAATCGACTGGCAGATCGAGCCCGGTTACTACCTCTATCGCCACAGCTTCTCTGCTCAAGCCGATGAGCACGAACTGTCGCTCGATATCCCCGAGGGGGAGACCATTGAGGACGAGTACTTCGGCCGGTCCGAGATCTACCGTCATGTGTTGAGCATGACCACGCACCCTGGGGAAGCCGATACCCTCACCCTGCGTTGGCAGGGTTGCGCCGATGCTGGCCTCTGCTATCCACCCCAGCAGCGGACTTTCGAGCTGGAATCCTTCGGTGGTGCCTCCGGGAGCGGCACCACCGACGCGAACGCACGGGGAACAAATGCCTCGGCCGAGGCGCCGAATGCGTCATCCGCGACACCAGCGTCTGCCGCGTCAAGCCCCACCACTCAGCCCCAGACAGACGCGGCGGTGGCGGAAGATCAGCAGTTGGCGGCACAGCTCGCCGGCGGCAACTGGGTCTGGACGCTGGCCGCCTTCTTCGGCATGGGGCTGCTGTTGACCTTCACGCCTTGCGTGCTGCCGATGATCCCCATCCTCTCCAGCCTGATCGTCGGCCAACGTCGCAGCGGGGAGAATCCGCGCGCCGCCGGCTTCGTGCTCTCGCTCGCCTACGTTCTCCCCATGGCCGCGACATACGCGATACTGGGCGTGGCCGCGGCCATGGCCGGCGCCAATCTGCAGATGCTGTTCCAGAATGTCTGGTTCATCGGCATTTTCTCGGTACTGTTCGTGGTGCTGGCGCTCGCCATGTTCGGTGCCTTCGAGCTCGAACTGCCGCGGGCGCTGCGTCAACGCCTGGATACGGGACTGTCGAAACAGCGCGGTGGCCGATTCAAAGGCGTCGCCGTCATGGGGGTGCTCTCCGCCTTGCTGGTCGGCCCTTGCATGACCGCTCCCCTCGCCGGCGCCCTGCTGTTCATCGCCGAAACCGGCAACCCGTGGCTGGGCGGCGCGGCGCTGCTCGCGCTGGGCCTCGGCATGGGCGCCCCGCTGGTGCTGATCGGCACGGTCGGCAGCCAGTTGCTGCCCAGGCCCGGTGCCTGGATGACGCGCGTCAAGGCGCTGTTCGGCTTCGTGCTGCTGGGCATGGCGATCTGGTTCGTCGCCCGCATCCTCTCGGATGCCATCGTGCTTGGCCTGTGGGGCGCGCTGGGCCTGGGCGCCGCGATCTCTCTCGTCGCCATGGCGCGTGGCAACGGCACGGGTAGCATTCTGCCCCAGTTCGCCATCGCCAGTGCCGCCATCATCGGTCTGTGGAGCGCGTTGATCCTGATCGGTGCCGCCGGTGGCGCCAACGACCCGTGGCGACCGCTGTCGGTCTACGCCCCGAGCGGTGTGGCAACGACCTCGCAGGGTGCCAACGTAGCTGGGCCTGTCGCGTTCGACGGCGTGAAGGATCTGTCCACGCTCGAACGCCGCGTCCAGGCCACCGCCAACAGCGGCCAGATGACGCTGGTCGAATTCACTGCTGACTGGTGTGTCTCCTGCGAGGTCATTGAACGGGAAGTGTTCAGCGACCCGAGCGTTAAGGATGCGCTCCAGGACGTGCAGCGACTGAGTATTGACGTCACGGATTACGACGACGCGGACCAGGCGATCATGCAGCACTTCGGTGTCGTCGGCCCGCCGACCCTGATGTGGTTCGGCCCCGACGGTCAGGAGCAGCGCGGCGCCCGCATCATCGGCGAGCTGGATGCCGAGGCCTTTATCGACCGCTACGCGCAGGCCAGACAGAGCGCCAACGAGTCCACGGAGGGCTGACCATGAATCCGCTCGATCGCAGTATCGCTTTGGGGCCCCTGGGCGTGGGTCTGGGTCAGCTTCTGCTGGTCGTGGCCATGATCGTTGCCCTGATCGTGGGTGCCTGGATGGGCCGTCGTCGACAGGTCAGCGTCGGCGACCTTCTGTTCAATGCGTTGCTGATCGGCGTGATCGGCGCACGCATCGTGTTCGTCGCCCGCTACTGGCAGAGCTACGACACGTTCTGGTCCTGGCTCGATATCCGGGATCGCGAATTCGAGCCGCTGGCGGGGCTGACCATCGCTTTCGCTTATCTGGGCTGGCGTTTCTGGCGGCAGCCGGCCATGCGCCGCCCGTTGGGTGCAGCGGTTCTCTCGGGTGCTTTGGCGTGGTCGATGACTGCTGGCGCCCTGGCGCTGATGGCGCCCCGCGGAGCGAGCCTGCCCTCGATCCCGCTGGCAGATCTCGATGGGTCGCAGGTGGTACTAACCGCTGTACTGCAGGAGTCCGATCGTCCCATGGTGGTCAACCTCTGGGCGAGCTGGTGCCCGCCCTGTCGTCGCGAGATGCCGATGCTGGAACAGGCCCAGCAGGAGCGGGACGATGTGTCGTTCGTGTTCGTCAATCAGGGCGAGAGCGTCGACGCCGTTGAGACATTTCTGCAACGGGAGTCCCTCTCGCTCGATCATCTCTATCGCGATCCGAACATGGCCTTCGGTCGGGAAGTGGGCGCCATGGCCATGCCGACCACGCTCTACTACGACGCCGACGGCCAGCTCGTCGATACCCACTTCGGTGAGCTTTCCCGTGCCACGCTCGATCGCAGTCTCGAGCGCATTGCCCCATGACAATTCGGACGCGCTTTCAACCCGAACGCTTCACTCGACCTTCCCGCTAGACGTTAATAAACGGAGACGACAACGATGCAACATCACACCCCCCGAATGATGTCACTTCGGCTCGCGCTGCCCCTGGCCGCCGGTATGGCTCTGGCGGCAAGCCTTCCCGCCGCCGCCGATGACTGGCCCGCGCCGATCCAGGCACTAGAGCAGCAGGGCCTCACCGTTCACGGCGAATTCGATGCGCCCGGCGGGCTCAAGGGCTACGGTGCCAGCATTCGAGGACAGAGTGTAGCCGCCTATCTGACCCCGGACGGCGAGCATGCCGTCGTCGGTACGCTGATCGACGACCAGGGTCGGGACGTCTCCGCCGAGCCGCTGGAACAGCTCGTCGATGGACCCAAGAATGCCGAGCTATGGAAGGCAATGGCGGACCACCATTGGGTTCGCGAGGGCGATGCCGATGCATCGCGAGTGGTCTACACCTTCAGCGATCCCAACTGCCCCTACTGCCGCAAGTTCTGGCAGGACGCTCAGCCTTGGGTCGAAAACGGTGATGTGCAGATTCGTCATCTGATGGTAGGCGTACTCAAGGCGGACAGCCCCGAGAAAGCCGCCGCGATTCTGGCCGCCGACGATCCGAGCGCCGCCATCGCCGAGCACTATCGCACCGGCGCCATGCCGGACAGCGAGGGAACCGATCAGAGCGAGCAGTGGGTCGCCGACAACACGCAGGTGATGCGCGACGCCCAGCTCTATGCCACGCCGGTAATTTTCTATCAGGACGACGATGGCGAGGTGCACAAGGTCATGGGCGCGCCCTCCCCGGACAAGCTGCGCACCATCATGGGTAGCGACTCGCCCTGAACTTTCCCGTTCACCCCTGCTCATCCCCCTATTCATCCGGCCCTGCTCAACCGCCCCTGCTCATCCGCCCCTGGCGAATCAGGCCAGGGGCAGCGAGAGCGTGACCCGCAGCCCGATGCCGTCGCCGGAGGCGAGCCGCACGCTCCCGCCGGCCCGGGTGGCGATCGCCTCGACGATGGATAACCCCAGGCCGCTACCCTGGAGATGATTGCCGCGATGAAAGCGCTCCGTTAGGCGAGCGATCTGTTCGGGCGGAATGGTCTCGCCCTGGTTGGCGATGTCGATCACGGCCATGCCATTCGTCTCGTGCACCCCGATCTCGATCGGGGTGTCGGGCGAACCGTGACGCATGGCGTTCTCGAGCAGATTGCGCAGCGCAATCACCAGCAACTCCCCGGATAACCCGACGTGAAGCCGGTCGACCGACGCATGCCAGTGACAGCGATCACGACTGCCGGTTTCCACCATCGCGGCCTCCAGGGCCTCGCGCAGCCGCGTGGGGTCGACACTCCCCCGCGCGATCTCCTCGCTCTCCATGCGTGCCAGCAACAGCAACTGGTCGAGCGTCTTCGTCAGCCGCCCCACCCCCGCCTCGGCCTGATGCATCGCCTCCCGGCGGGGATCGCCGTCAACGCGTCGTGCGATCTGCAGATGGGTACGAATCGCGGTCAGCGGCGTGCGCAGCTCATGCGCGGCATCGTCGGTAAAGCGCTGCTCCAACTCCAGCATGCGCCGGGTGCGTGCCAGCAGGGTATTGAACCCATCGATCAGCGGACGAATTTCCCCCGGCAAGCCGCGGATCGGCAGTGCCGAGAGATCATCGTGATCGCGTGACATCAAGCGCCGCTGCAGCCTCGAAAGCGGCGACAGACCCCGGGTCACGCCCCACCACAGCGCGATCAGGCTGCCGATCGAAGCGAGTAGAAAGGGATAGAACGCCGCACGGCGTACCTGAGATAACAATGATTCCCGCTCCCGCAGCCGATCCGCCACGGTGATGCGCTTATCGTCGTCGACTAGGGTATAGACGCGCCAGCGCTGGCCGTTGTGATCGCGGTAGCTATAGCCTTCGTCATCGACGGCGAGGACATCGTTCATTTCCGGATGCGTACCCGCCACCACCTGCCCGCGCAGCGAAGATACCCGGCACGCGACGCCCTCTAGCGCAGGGATGGTCGATGTCTCGCCCACTTCTCCATCCCAGGCCGCGGCTGGCACGCGATCGAGCAGGCCGGCCACCATTCGCGCCGACTGAGCCAGACGCTGATCCAGCGACCGCTCGAGCTGGCTCGAGAGATCGCGCATCGACCACGCCGCCGTCAGCCCCCACAGCAGCATCAGCGTGATCCCGAGCGTGGCGACGAGACGCAGCCGCAGGCTCATGAGGGTATGTCGCCATGCAGTCGCTCGTCGGCGGGAAGCGCGCCGAGACGGTAGCCGACGCCCCGGACCGTCTCGATCACTTCGCGTCCCAGCTTGCGACGCAACTGGTAGATATGCACGTTGAGGGCGTTACTCTCGATCTCGTCATCGATGCCGTAAAGGCGATCCTTCAACTGGTCGGCGCTCAGGATCCGCCCACGCGCGCGCATCAGCGCCTCCAGTAGCATCAGCTCGCGACGCACCAGCACCACCGGTGCGCCATCCAAGGTCACGCTGCGAGCGACGGGGTCCAGCGCCAGGCGCCCGTGGCGAAGGGAGCGGTCGACCTGCCCGGCACTGCGGCGCAACAGCGCCTGCAGCCTTGCCGTCAACTCATCCAGATCGAACGGTTTGACCAGATAATCGTCGGCTCCGCCCTGAAGCCCTTCCACACGACTGGCAACGGCGTCTCTCGCCGTCAGCATCAGTACCGGCATGGCAATACCCGCACGACGCCACTCTTGCAGCAACGTCAGACCATCGCCGTCGGGCAGACGGCGATCGAGCACCGCGGCATCGTAGTCGATTGCGGACAACGCCCCGCGTGCACCGTCCAGCGTGTTCACGATATCGATGACGAAGTCGCTCAGCGCCAGTCCCGCTTCGATGCCTGCCGCCACCGGTGCATCGTCCTCGACGAGCAATACGCGCATGTTTATTCCGTTTTCTACCTGATCCATTCCCGCCGCAGTCTGGCGGACGGCGATGATGTCAGGATGAGTTCACCCTTTAGTGAGCAGGGGAAAGCCGACGCGCCAGCCACCACCCGATCACCATGGCGATCAGGAACAGCGCCAGTGGCCAACTCAGCACCGGAAGTGAGGCGACCGCCGGTCCCGGGCAATACCCTGAAAGCCCCCAGCCGATACCGAAAAGCGCGGCGCCTCCCAGCAGTCGGGCATCGAGGTCACGGCGGGTGGGCAGCTGAAATCGGGATTCGAACAGCGGCATGGGGCGTCGCCAAGCGAGCCGATAGCCGATGAAGGTGGTGACGACGGCACCGCCCAGCACGAAGATCAGGGTCGGATCCCAGGCGCCGGCGACATCGAGAAAGCCGATAACGCGCGCCGGATCGGTCATGCCGCTGATCGCCAAGCCGAGGCCGAACAACAAGCCCGTCAGGTAACCAGCCACCACCTTCATGGTGCGCCTCCCAGCCAGGGGCGCGACACGAACACGGTCAGCATGGCGACCAGCACGAAGACGAGCGTCGCGGCCAGGGATCGCGGTGACAGTCGTGCCAGTCCGCAGACGCCGTGTCCGCTCGTGCAGCCGCTGCCCAGACCCGTGCCCAACCCGACCAGCAGACCGGCGATCAACATTGTCGTCAGCCCGCTCGCCGGAGCACCGACCACCGCTTCGCCGTCGCCCGCCACATTGCCCCAGTCCAGGCCGGTCAATATCAGCAAGCCCGTCCCGGAGACGATTCCCAGTAGAAACGCGACACGCCAGGGCGTGTTCCCGCCGCGTTCGAAAAGCAGCCCAGAGAAAATGCCGCTGATCCCTGCGATTCGTCCCAGCAACCCCATGAGCAGGGTAGCGGCAAGTCCGATCAGGACCCCGCCCAGCAACCCCTGAAACGCACTCATCGTTTCCATCTCGTGTCCCATTGCCAGTGTCGTCAACCAGCTATTTTCGAATGCTCGGCAGCGCCGACATCACATACCGATCAGCTCCTTCAGACCGCCTGGCTTGCCTGCTGCTCGAGGCGCTCACGCAAGGGCTCCAGGTCATAACCGGCGGATTGTGCAGCCTCGATGAGTTCAGGAACGGTGCGATGCGCTGCCTGTGACAAAGCCCATAGGTGAGTCACCCGCTTACCCGAGCGGCAGAAGCCGATAATGGGGCCAGGAGAGTGAATCAGGATGTGCTCGAACGCTTCGATATCGGCCTGCGAATATTCCCCCGGCTTGACCGGGACCTGATGCCAGACCATGCCCAATGATTCTGCCTTGCTTTTCATGCCATCAGGATCTGGCTGATCCTCACTCTCGCCCCGTGGACGATTGGAGAGGATCGTGCGAAACCCTTGAACTGCCAGTTGCTCCAGCTCTTCGAGTTGGGGCTGTGCGGTGACGCTCAAACGATTATCAAGTGACTTGATTTCCATGATTTCCTCGTCTTGCTCGTTTGGTGATGACGTTGATGTCATCAACCGGCTGTGACAGATTCACCGGGCGTCGGTGATTCGATACAGGGATGGCTCAGTGGTGCCGCCCCGCGGCCGTGCAGCTCACACCAGGCATCGAAGGTGCTCAGGAAAACGCGGCCATTGAGCGTTTCGAGCAGTTCGGTACGGCTCAATCGGTCCATCACCGGCCCTTTCACCTCAGCGAGATGCAGTCCGATCTGCCGGTCCCGAAGACGCCGATTGAGCGCCTCGAGACTCTCCAGCGCCGTAGCATCGATGACATTGATCGCCTGACAGGCCAGTACCAGATCCCGCGGCGGCGGATCGCGAGAGACCACTGCCGTGATCAGGTCTTCCAGATGGCGGACGTTGGCGAAATAGAGGCTCTCGTCGACGCGAAGAATGGCAACCCCGGCGTCGGTTTCAACCGCGTGGCGGCGGACGTTGCGGAAGTGCTCGGTCCCCGGAATGCGCCCTACCTCGGCGCTGTGGGGCCGGCTGGTGCCGTAGAGATGCAGCGCCAGCGACATGCCCACGCCGACCAGAATGCCCACGTCCACGCCCAGGATCAGCGTCGCCAGCGCGGTGGCGGTCATCGCCACGCCCTCGCCGCGGGCGTAGCGCCAGACCCGCGCGAACGCCGCCAGATCGATCAGCGAGACGGTGGCGATGACGATGGTCGCCGCCAGAGTCGCCATCGGCAGTTCCCGCAGCCAGGGCGACAGAAACAGCATGGCCAGCGCGATACCCACGGCGGTGAACGCGCTGGAAGCCGGCGTGCGAGCGCCGGCATCGAAATTGACCACGGAGCGCGAGAAGCCGCCGGTGATCGGCATGCCGCCGGTGAAAGCCGCCGCCAGATTGGCCCCGCCGAGCCCGATCAGTTCCTGGTCCGGATCGACGCGCTCACCGCGGCGCACCGCCAGCGCCTGCGCCACCGAAACCGACTCCACGTAGCCGACGATGCTGATCAGCACCGCCGAACCGATCAGCGATCGCCAAAGTGCCGGCTCCCAGTCGGGCAGGGTCAGCGGTGGCAGACCAGCGGGAATCTCGCCGATGACGGCCACGTCGCGGCCCAGCCATCCCGCCGCGCCGGCGACCAGCGCCGCCAATACGATGGTGGCGATGGGCGCCAGCTTGACCAGCACACCGGCGATTCGAGCCGGTACGTGATAACGTTCCAGCGCGGACTTGCCCCATCGTCGGATCAGCCACAGCAGCAGCAGCGACCCCAGCCCGATGATCACGGTAGGCAGGCTGACACCGGTCAGCGCCGACGGTAGATGGGACAGCAGCGCCGGCAGCGTCGAACCAGAGAGATCGATACCCAGCAGCTGTTTGAGCTGGCTCGCCGCGATCAACACGCCAGAGGCGCTGACGAAGCCGGTCATCACCGGATGACTCAGGAAATTGACCAGAAAGCCCAGCCGACAGAGACCCATGATCAGCAGAATGGCCCCGGAGAGCAGTGCCAGCACTAGGGCTGCGGCGATGTAGTTCGGCGATCCCGACTCGGCAACCTGTGAAAGCGCCGATGCCGTCATCAGAGACACCACCGCCATCGGGCCGACGGAGAGCGTCGCGCTACTCCCCAGCAGGGTGTAGACGACCAGCGGCACCAGGCTCGCGTACAGCCCCACCACCGGCGGGAGTCCCGCCAGCATGGCGTAGGCCAGCGCCTGCGGGATCAGCATCAGCGCCACGATGATGGCTGCCAGCAGATCTTCGCCCAGCAACCCGCCGTTGTAACGCCGCCCCCAATCCAGGATCGGGAACCAGCGTGCCAATCCGGCTTTTTGCGGCTGATTCATGATTTGCCGGCCTCAATCAAGTGCGCGCCTGCGGCTTGGCCAGCCATTCGTGCCCCTTGAGCATCAGATTCCAGTAGATGAAGGGGAGCTGCTGCGCCTTGATGTTCCATCCGAGCCGGGTCGGCCGTGTGGCCTGATTGATCCAGGAAGGGAACGTCGGCTGCAACTGGCCACCGTAACCGAACTCCGCCAGCACCACGCGACCGCGTTCGACCGTCAACGGACAGGCGCCATATCCCGCATAGCCGGAGGGCATCGACTTGCCATCGAGCACAGCCAGCAGATTGTCCGCCACTACCGGTGCCTGCTTGCGCACGGCGGCGGCCGTCTTGGCGTTGCCGGTACCGCTGGCGTCGCCGAGACCGAAGACATCACTGAAGTGGTTGTGCTGGAGAGTGTCGGCATCGAGATCAAGCCAGCCACCCTTGTTGGCCAGTGACGATTCGCGCACCAGCCTTGGGGCGCGCTGAGGCGGCACGACGTGAAGCATGTCGAAATCGGTCTCGATCTCTTCGCTGCTATCCTCGCTCGTGACGCGAAAACGCGCCTTCTGGGCCGGGCCGTCCACGGCGATGAGGTTTTGTTGGAACTGCTTGTGGATGCCGTAACGCTGAACGTATTCGTCCAGTGCCGGCACGAAGTCCGAGACGCCGAACATCACACCGCCGGCATTGTAAAAATGAACGTCGATGCCGTTCAGGACGCCCTGCTTCTCCCACTCATTGCAGGAGAGATACATCGCCTTCTGGGGCGCCCCGGCGCACTTGATTGGCATTGGCGGCTGTGTGAACAGCGCCTTGCCGCCGCGCATCGACTGAACCAACGACCAGGTATAGGGTGCCAGATCGAAACGGTAGTTCGAGGTCACGCCATTCTTACCCAGCGTCTCCTCGAGACCATCGATCGCCTGCCAGTCGATCTCGAGACCCGGCGCAACCACCAGCGCCCGGTAGCCGAGTGTCGAACCGTTGCCTAGTACAACCTGGCGAGATTCCGGCAGCAACCGTTCCGCCGCGGCCTGGTGCCAGGTCACGAAGCTCGGCATTACCGAGTGCATCGAACGCCGGGTCTGCTCCGGGGTGAAGACACCACCGCCCACCAGCGTCCAACCGGGCTGGTAGAAGTGATCCTGCGCGGGCTCGACGATAGCGATATCGAGATCGGAACGACGTTTGTGAAGACTCGCGGCAACCGCGATGCCTCCCGCCCCGCCGCCGACGATGACGATGTCATGGCGCTTGTCGTTCGTAACTGTCGACGGATTCGTGTCTGTCGATTCGTTCATGACTGGCTCCCTTTAGTCGATTCGGCGCGGCGCGATAAGGTTTGGCGACGACGCCTTCTCACTCCCACGCGGCACCTTCCAGGGCGTCGAGCGGCAATTTCAGATAGCGTTTACCGTTGCTCTCCGGTTCGGGGAGGCGGCCGCCGAGAATGTTGACCTGCAGCGCGTGCAGGATCAGCTTCGGCATCGGCAGTTCGCTGTCGCGACGATTGCGCAGCTCGACGTACTCGGCCTCGCTGCTCTCATTCAGGCAATGCTTATTGGTCTCGCGCTGCTCGCGCACTGTACTTTCCCACTGCGGTTCCCGGCCGTCGGGCATGTAGTCGTGGCCGGTGAACAGGCGTGTCTGATCAGGCAGCGCGAGGATCGCTTGGATCGAATGCCACAGCTGGTGTGCGCTTCCCCCGGGGAAGTCGGCGCGGGCAGTGCCGAAATCGGGCTGAAACAGGGTGTCGTGAACGAAGGCGGCATCGCCGATCACATAGGTGATCGAGGCCAGCGTATGGCCCGGTGAGTGCATCACCCGGCAATCGATCCCACCCAGCTTGAAGGTGTCCCCTTCATCGAATAGATGATCCCACTGGCTGCCGTCGTCCTGCAGGTCCGGCCAGTTGTAGATTTCCTTCCACAATGCCTGGACTTGGGTCACCGGCTGGCCGATAGCGGTGGGCGCACCAGTCTTGTCATGCAGATAGCGCGCGGCGGAGAAGTGATCAGCGTGGGGATGGGTATCCAGAATCCACTCGACCCTAAGCCCTTCGCGCTCGATGTAAGCTAAGAGCTCATCGGCCTGGAACGTCGCCGTGGCGCCGGACTTCTCATCGTAATCGAGCACCGGATCGATGATCGCGCAACGGCGCGTAGCGGGGTCACTGACAACGTACTGGATACTGAAGGTACGAGGATCGAAAAAACCGGCGACGTCGGGACGGCCAGTATCCCCGTCACCTTGAGAGAGAGCAAAAGTGTTCATCACGGCTCCTTTGGAAAGCATACCCACAGAGTAACGCCAAAAATGTTCTAACGTTAGATTGATTTGAAATATAAAGCGGAGCTAGGCATCTACAGTTATGCCTTCCAGGCATATCTCTTTGCTCGAACATGAAAAAACGGCACCGGGATCGCCGGTGCCGTTGTTCTTACGGCCTCTTCAGGCCCATCCGCCCTCAATGAAAATAACGCGATGGTGGATCGGGGCTTGGTCGTACGCACTTTACGCTTCGATGTTCGCTCTCATAGCATTTTGCTGGTCCGGCCTGGCAACCCCCTACCGGACAATGCTCGTGGACTCATCAGCTGCGTGCGCATCCAGCTACAGAAGGACTTGAGATCTCTAGGTCAGGCTCTGCCGGTGGGTGACATCTAAAACACATTTAGGCCCCTTTCGACCCGCATATTTCATTCTCATTAAAAAACCCCAACCCCTCAGAGGAGGGGTTAGGGTTTGAAGTGAAACGTGAGCGTCATGCAACCAGCTGACGAGCCAGCTCCACTTCGACCGATTCGCCGTCGCTGTTGAGCGAATCGAGCCCAGACTCGGGGATATCCCCGGACGTGCTCTGTGCCACGGCGATCTTGCTGGCCATCAGCCGCAGGCAGGCGATCTGTGACGTTTCGGCGTAGCCAAAGAATACAACGCGTACCGCCCGGTGCTGACCAATTCGCCAGGAGCGCCGCGCTGCCTGCTGCAGCGTGTAGACGTTCCAGCCAGTCTGCATGAATGCGATCGTCGGGAAGTCGAGAAGATCCAGCCCCGTCTTCACCAGCTCCGGGTTGGCGATCAAGACATCGATCCCCTTCTCGACCTGGTCCGCGATCCAGTCCTCGCGCCGACTGGTGTCGACGCTAGAGCGCAGCACGGCCACTTTCAGCCCCGCCTGCTCGAGCACCCGCTTCAGGCGACTCGTCGTGTCGCGCTTACCAGTGTAGGTGGAGTAGACCAGCACCTTGCGGCCCCGGGCCTTCTCCGACCGGCATAGCTCGATCAGCTCGTCCTCCTTCGGCATCGTCGACGTCTCGTCGAATATCGACTTCGCGAAACTGATCAGCTCCCGTGAGCGCGGATGCTTGACGGTCTCGGGCCGAAAACAACAATCAGGCCACGCCAGCAGCACGTTGAGCACCACTCCGAGCAGTGTGGTGTCCTTGCGAGCCAGCGCTTCCTTGAGCGCCCGTGTAAGCTCCTCTGAGAGCCGATCATAGGCACTGGCCTGATCGAACGACATCGGCACTTCCACGAACTCCTCGTCATAGGGCGGCAGCACATCGCCACCGATGTCCTGGAGCTTGAGAAAAACCGTGAAGGGCAACACGTAGCGCAGTATGCCCTTGGGACCGAAACCTGGTGCCTTCACGGTGCGCACCGAGGTTTTCCGCCCTTTCGCCGTCTTGTGTCCAGCGCCCTCGCGCTCCGAGTAGATGTCCTTGAGGACACCGTGCTCGCGCATGAAGGCCATGGACGCCGCGCCCAGTGAATTGCGATGGGGACGGTAACCATCCTCGATCATCACCGGCGTGAGAACCCGAAAGAGCAGGTAGAACAGGTCATCGGCATAGCCGCCCATCAGCGTGCCTGTCAGCAATAGCGTCTTGCGTGCCTTCGCTGCCAGTACGCCCATGGCTTGGCCCTGGGCCGACCCCGCGTTCTTGTACTCGTGCCCCTCGTCGACGATCAGTAGGTCGAAGAACCGATCGGGCAGGTAGCGCTTCACGAATTCGCTCGGCTGGAAACCGCCCTCGCCGAAACCGAACTCGATGTTGGCCATCGCCCGCTCCATCCTCGTCGCTTGACGATCGTTGAACACCAAGTCACCGTTCTCGTCCATCAGGTTGATGAACTCGTGCACGTTGTCGGCCAGCATCGACGATAGAAACGCCTCCCCGAACTGGGCGATCAGCTTCTCGGACGTCACCTTGCCGATCGTCGGGATACGCTGCAGCGCCTTGAGCACCGAACGACGGCGGGCATCCCCTTCGGGCTGCCGCTGCCGTATGAGTGTCCAGAGCTGGCCACCGCAACCGCCGCAATGCTGCCGACGCTCGGTCTGCTGGAACGACTCGAACCGGATCGGCTCATTGTCGTTGTCGAGTATCATGCGGCCGCAGTCCGGACACGCCGCGAAGCGTCCGGACAGCGTGCGCTTCGGGGTGGCCACCGGAACCCAGTGGAACCCCATGCGCATGCGCACGCGACCCAGCACGAAGAACTCCGGCCGGCCATCCTCTGGCTGCCCCAGCTGTTCGCGCAGTTCGAGCAACTTCGCCAGCGTATCGGGCCCGTTGAGTACCCACACGTGGGCATCGGGCACCGTCTCGAGGATCTCGCGCCGCCACTTGTAGACCAGGTGCGGCGGAGACACGATCAACGATCGACGATAGCCCTTGGTCGCCAGCACGGCGGCGACGGCGATCGCCATCATAGTCTTGCCGGTTCCCATCTCGGCGTTGATGATCCCGGCACGTTCGTTCTGATCCAGCAGCAAGGCACAGATGGCCTGAACGACCTCCGCCTGTGCCGGAAACGGCTGTCGTGCCAGGGTGTCCATCACCGCCTGACGAGCCGGGTCGCCTCGGCCATCGTAGACCGGAGGATGGGTGTGGTTGAGCGTATCCAGAAGCCCGTCACCGAACTCATCGATGAAATCGTTGAGCGCGATGACGTTATCCGGTGCTGTGCAGGGCATGTTCATAACCGTCTCCAATGAAAACGGGCAGAACACGCCCCCACGGGCGAAGTTCTGCCCGTAGGGGTTGGCTCGCTCCATGAGCGAGCGTGTTGGTTTATGCCGTCTCGGCGTCCGAATCGGCAGGTTCAGATGGTGTCGGCGCATCCAGTGCCGGCGTCGAGGTGATCTTGAACAGTCGCCCCTTGTCGGGAGAGCCAGGCGTGACGTCCCAGGCCATGATGGCTGGCACGAAACGATCGGTCAGGATTCGACGCTCGCTGATGTTGCCATCGGCGTCCTCGTCGAACTCGACCTTCGAGGACTTCTCCTTGAAGGTATCGCCCTTCACGACCAGCTGACGCCCGGATCGCGAGGTCACGACGCCCGATATGCCTCCCGCCGCCAGCGACAGCGCGAGGTGCCAGCTCGAAAGCCGGCGCAGCGGACGACGTTGCGTGGCGCCATCGGTCCAGAACGCCAGGTTGAAGTCGGGCCATAGCCCGCCCAACTGCTCGACCTCCTGCCCCAACTGCTCGGGCTCCAGCGACACGCGGTAGCAATGTGGCGTGCTGCTCGTCGCCGGCGGCACGTCATAGGGTTCATCCCACCAGGTCGACGGCAACGGCTCGGGTTTGAACTCTCCCAACCCGAGTCGCTGCAACATCTGTCTGATCGTTTTGGTCCGGTCGTTGGCCAACAGTGCATTGCGCTTCGTTCGAACGCCGAAGACGACGACCTGCTTGAAGGTATCGACCGCGGCCTCGAACGCGGTGACGCGATCGAAGTGCTGGCTGACCCAGCTCGACAGTTCATCGTCGAAGACGTAGTGCGGCACGATCATCACCATGACCCCGCCGTACTGCAGCAGATGGACACAGCGCTGGTAGAACAGCTTCTCCAGCCGCTGCCGGCCCTTGCCGGCATACCCCTTGCTGCCGCCGGTCTCGCTGACGAGATCCCCGTAGGGTGGGTTGAAGAACATCATCCCGAACGAGCGCGGCGAGATGACGGTGTCCATCAGATCCGACTGGATGCCGACATCCACGACACTCTGCATGTGGCGTGCGCGCTCGAGATCGAACTCGATACCGTAGACATCGGTTCGCTCGCGGCCCAGCCGGTGAGCACTTTCCAGAATCGCGTGACCTTCGCCGGCGCACGGATCCAAGATGCGCACCCGCTGGTCATGCGAGGCGTCCAGAGCCTGCAGAACACGATCGATCGAGTCCTCGTCGGTGGGGTAGTAGCCGTTCTTGGCGAAGTTGCGCGCCAAGCGTGGAAACATCAGAGCCATGATGGCCTCCCGGGTTCATTGCGTGGCGAGATCGCCGGTGTGAATGAGCTGACCGATGGCGTCCTGGACGGTGGCCAGCGAGAGATCGATCCAGACGCCGGACAGGCGCTCGGACGTTTGGTCGAGCTGGCGTATCGCGCCATGCTCGAGGAGCAGTTGAACGACCCTGGGTCGCCAGTGATCGAGCAGCGGAAACGCGGCGAGATCTCGCAGTCGCGACCAGAGCATCGCGCTCTTGTCCTGACGGGGGTCTCGTTCGTTGAAAATGGCGTAGCACTGACGGTTGGCCCGATCGGGATCCTGACAGCGCCGATCGAACAGCCATAGGTTCAGCAGGCTGCCGAAACGCGTCTGCCGGTAGGTCCGCGTCGTGCGCTTCACTAGGCGATCACGATCCAGATTCAGGGGGATCGACTGGCCGTCCCGCTGAAGCGTGACCCCATTCCACCCGCCTTCTGCGACCGGTAGGGTCAGGTTCGCCATCAGTTCGTGAATGGCGGTATCCCGGCCCCACAGGGACAGAAACACCGCGCGGCCGCCATCGGCGACGAAGCTGTCAAGAAAAAGCTCCGGCGCCTCCTCGAGACGCCAGAGCGGAATTGAAGTCGACATGCTGCCTCCATCGAGAGAGATGGGACAAGCTGCCCCAGGGGCAGTCATCGCCCCCAGGGGTTGAGTGTCGGAACAGGCAGGCACGAAGCGACGCGACTGAGGGTCGTAACGCCAAGCGTCACGCTCGAGACGAATCGGGGTATGCCCGTCTAGATAGATGGTCGTGAGGTATTGGTCGCGGTAGGTCAGTGCCTGCCGAGCCACGGCCTCGGGTATGCCCTCCGAGGTGAAGAACGCGATCAGTTCCTCATCCGACGATGCCTCGTCGTTGGAGAGCAGATCCTCGAGCGCGTTGAGCTGGATCTCGGTCAGTGCCGAGAACGTCGGCTCCATGGGTTGTGCATTCATGGCCATGCTGGGCTCCTTCGGGGTGCTGAAGGACGACCCAGCCCTGCGGGACAGAGATCGTCCCACAGGGGTGGCCTTGGTTCAGATACCGGACGTCAGTCGCTGGGTCCAGCGGCCACTGGCCAGCGCGTCTTCGGCTTGTTCCGCCGTCGAGAAGTATTCTTCCGACTCTCTCGAGACCGGGCCGTACTCCTCATGGACGGTGCCGATGTAGTAACCGGCCGCACTTTTCAGGGTGCACAGCGGTAGTTGCATGCCCAAATCACGATGAGCCAGAAGGCCGACGGTCGTCGTCGGGATGGTAGCGGTGGAAGTCATGTCATGCTCCTTGGTCGATGATCAGGCCGCCGCGGCAGCCGAGTAGGTCCAGGTTTGCGTCGTGGCATCGAGTTCGTAGCCCATCTGCTTCAGGCGAGTGATCTGGGCGCGCAATGTGCCCCGTTCGACCGTAGGGTCCAGCTTGACGCTGTCCCCCAGCGGCCATTGATGCCCGAACAGCTCGATGTCCTGATCGCTCACCTCGGGCCGGCGCTTCGGCATGACCGCGGCGCTCTCCTTCGGTGATTGGTCAGGCGATGCCGGCTTGCGGTTTTCCTCGTGCGCTTGCTTCAGGAATTCCGCCGCCAGGCGTGCCGCGCCCGAGGCGCGAAAGATGGCCTTCTTGTCCGACTGCAGCACCTCGATCCAACTGGCGATGTAGGCGGCATCGAAGGCCTCGTTGCGAATACCGAAGTGTCCGCACAGAAAGGCACTGCCCAGCTGCGCGACCAACTCCTCGAGCGCGTATCGTTCGGAACCGAACGGCTCGGGGTCGGTGATCCCTATGCGGGCCAAGCGTGATTCGTGCCCGGTGGCATGGGTGAGTTCGTGAAGTGCCACGCTGTAGTAGCTGTCCGCATCCTGGAATCGCTCCTTCGCCGGCATCAGCACTCGGTCCTGCCGGGGGTAATACCCGGCGATGTCACGATCCAGCGAATGCGTGACCTTGATGCCACAGCCACCGATGAAGTCGTCGAGCGCATCCACGCTGCCGAATCCCTCGACCGACGTCGCCGGCGGATTCGTGACCTCATCGGGAAGCCCGTCGCACTGGTCCACGTTGAAGAGATTGAAGCCCCGCAGGATGGCGAAGTGCTTCTCCTTGGGATTGCCCTCCTCGTCCAGCACGGGCTCGCCGGCCTCATCGACGATCTGGCGCTTCATGGGTTTGTAGAAGCACGCGAGGGTGCTTTTCTCGCCCTTGCGTACCGATCCCCCGGCCTCTTTGGCCTGGCGAAATGTGAGCCAGCGGTCCTGTGAAAATCCGCGCTTGTCGGCCATGCCCCAAAGAAGCGGCACGTTGATGCCGTTGTACTGCCGCCCGGAGACCGCATTGCAGGGGATGAGTGGCGTTCGATTGGATGGATCCCAGGGCTTCCCGATGCCGGGAAGGTGCCCTTGCTCGAGACTTTCCAGAATCCGATCCGTGATTGCTTGGTAGATGTCGGCCATCGTCGAAACCTCCGGATGACGACCGAGACTCGCCCCCACCGGGAGACTGTCCCGGCCGGGGGTGGATAAGGAAACAAGCCCGTCTTGAACGGGCTTGTCGGTGTGGAATATCGCGTGCTCAGGCAGTCAGACGGTCGCGTCTGGGCAGCGAGAACACCAGTGCCTGCTTACCGAATTGATGCTCCAGCTCGACATGGACACCAACGAACAGCGGAAGCAATAACGCGCCGGTACGATGGGGTGCCGCTATGTCGAAATCGAGAGATCGGCTGCCAGCAGGCGCTTTCGATAGCTCGTCTCGAGCTTGCTCAAGGAACGCATCGAGACGTTCGATCCAGTGCAAGCCCTCAAGAGCAGAGTGAGATGTGCCAGCCGTCTCGAAGAGCGCGACCACCTCATTGATGAGAGGTTGCTCCATCTGGACCATCACGTCGTGGCGATCGGGACAGAGCCCGAGTCGCTTCGCCTTCGCGGTGAGATCGATGCGGACGTTGGCTTTGTGGGGTGTGCGATTCATGGTGCTTCTCCTCGATAACGAAAAAGGGGAAGCACCTCGCCCCATGGGGAAGGAAACTTCCCCATGGGGTGGATATCGCGTGGTTTATGCCGTCTTCAGGCGTCCAGGGTCCTATGGCCCAACCAGGACGTCTTCGACGGTGTCGATCACCAGGGCATCATCGACTTCGACACCCTGATACTCGAGATGCCAACAGGAAGCCTGATCGGCCAACGTGCCAATCCAGTTTACCGGGTGGCCGGTATTCTCGACGGCACGCCGAACCTCCTCGACCTTGGACGGAGATGTGCCGTGAGGCAGGTAGATGTTCATGGTGCGTCTCCTCCAGTTACCGAATCGAGGAAGCACCTCGCCCCATGGGGAAGGAACTTCCCCATGGGTGGGTTCATGCCGGCAGAACGGTCGCTTTCCAGGTGTTGCGATGGGTGTTCACCTTGCGGTGAGCGACCACCTTGCCCTGGGCATCGCGTACCGGCTTCGGGACGACGACCGGTTTCTTCCCGAGGAACTCGAGTTCGACGGTCTCCCCGATGGTCAGATCGGCCTCGTGCGCGACACGCTCGAGATCGACACCCCACAACGTTCTTTCGCCAGTGGCGGAACGCAGCGTGATGTAGTAGCTGAGGCGGTTCGCCTCGTCGAACTCGAAGGGCGCGCTGCCCAGGGCGAGAATCTCACCACGATGGGGAGAGCCGGACTTCAGGCTGGAACGCGAGTCCGGTGAGGTTCCTCCCTCCTCGGGCTCGACGCTTTCGCTTCCCGCGAATGCCACCTTCACGATCCCCAGCTTCACGAGAATCCAGAGACACGCGAGCGTCAGCCAGATCCACAGGAGTGGCTCGGGCAAGACTTGAGGCAGCAGGACCGGAACGAGTATGGCGAACAGACAGGCTCGAGAGCCTTTGAAGGGGTTCAGGTTCATGGTGTTGCTCCAGTGGATCAGGCCCGGGAGCACACCATCCCCGTCGGGGAAGCGTCCCCGGATGGGTGGTGGAACAGAGGTCGGTCGAAGAGGCTGTGTCAGCCGAAGACTTTCAGTAGGGCCATGATGATGGACTGGATACCGATGATGCCGGCACCCATCGCGCCCATCCGGACAGTCAGCCGCGTTTCCAGTTGGCTGATTTCCTGCTTCAGGTCCTGCCTGGTCGCTATCAGGTCTTGCTTGGTGGCAAGCTGCTGATTCATCTCACTCTCCAGGGCATTCACGACATCCATGGCCTTATTGTCAGGGATGTCGACGGAACGCAGGGCGTCGTACAAGGCAATGCCAAGTTGCATGGGAATCTCCATCGGTCGAGTGGTTTCGGGATCGGAGACTCCCAACCAGGGAGAGTCTCCCTGGTGAGGGTTAGGAGGCATCCAGCTCGCTAGAGCGCCGCTTCTCGGGATGCGTTGCGGCTTCGGGATATGCCCCGTGGGGCAAAGGGCGCTGCTGTTGCCGTCAGCAGCCAACGGATGCACATTGAGTATGTAACGGTCGATGAGGGTGTGCAAGGGTCTTCAATCAGTTGAACCAGGACCAAGCGGGGCCTGGATGAATCAGTAGGGGGGAGTAAATGGAGCGCGCTCGATATGGGAGTCCTACAGGCCCGGCCGTCGATCCCACGGAGTTTGTGCACTACAATGGGTATAAGGGGCACATGCCAAATCAGAAATCGGCCTAGCCTTACGGGCATCTTCGCTTACAGTAACCATGGGCGCGACCCGACACCTAAGGATGTGAATATGGTTATAGATTTAAAAGAAATACCGTACCATCATGCATTTGAAAATTTCTGCATGCATCTTTTAGAAGAGCATGGGGCGCACATACCTGTCCGGCCAGCCATAGGCCCCGATGGTGGGCGTGATATTATTTGCGAGGAGCCTATTCAATTTGGGAGTCGCGGTTATCGTTGGCTGGTGAGCTGTAAACACTATGCTTATAGTGGTAGACCGGTAGGTGTCAGAGATGATGCAGCCATTGCGAATAAACTGGCAGAACACGACTGCAATGGGTTTATGTTTTTCTGTTCAACGTCATACACAGAGGGCTTTGTAACATCAGTAAATAATATTTGCAATAATAAACAAAGCCAAAGCAAGTTTTTCAATTGTTACGACATAGAGCGGATCTTACTCTCTTCACCTAAGTTCTACCCGCTGATCAGACAGTACTTCCCAAATTCTCATAACCGCTTAACTAGACTTTTTGATAAAGAAATATGCTGCCTATATTATGACCCTCGATGTGCACTATACGCAGTATACACCCAAAATAGCAACGACCAATCAGTTGGTTATAAAGTGTATGGAGAATGCTGTATCGACGATGTCATAGAGCATTTACGTGAATCTGGATGTGCCTACGGATATTGTAAAATTCGTAGTGCATCTCAATATTAGAAAAAATAACAAGCAGCAGCTCACGCCCACAGCGTCGGACGCTCGTTCCTCTCGCCGTTGTACAAAGTGTTGGGCGAAATAATATCGCACCGGGGGGAGTAGTATGAGAGAGATATTAGTTAGTGGAGCAAGCGTAGCTGGTAAAACCAGCTACGCTGAAGCTTTGGTACGATCCGCTGCAAGGGCTAACCTCAGCATTTCAGTGTCAAATCATGAGCTATTCACAAGCCATCAAGATTATTCCAACACTCTTGAAAGAGTCCGTAGTCAGCATCGAGAGCATAGAGTAGATATCTCTGCGCTTGTTGTGAATGACCGTGGGGGTAACTTGAGAGTAGGCTTCGGTGGCCCATTGCCATTCCCCATGATCAATATATTATCCCCAAGTTGATTGAATGGGCTGTGGATTACCTACTGAATGTTACTATGCTACAAACAAAACGCTACACTTGACCGCCCAGAACTCTGCCGCACCTCAGTCGGAGACTGAGGTGCGGCGTTATGCGCTACATGGAAGGGGGAGCGTATTTGATGTCTAACTGGACTGTTCGTTTTTTTCATTGGCTCGCGAGAGCGCAACTGGCCACCTCGACCATCTCAGTGGCCGTGATAGCCGTGTGGTTGCCATTCTCCATACAAACTGAGCCTGCAATTCGTTTGGCTGGGCTAGGTTTACAACTTCTTGGTATCGTGGCGGCAGCGCTCGGTATTCGAGATACACGACGGATGTTCAATAAACCTAGTTTCCTTCAATTGCTTCGAAGCTGGGCAACGTCCTGGCCACGCTTCAAGCCTAAAGTCCAATATGCGTCAGGCTCAGCCACGCTCACATCAAGTGGATATGCATCCGCCACTGTGTGGCAAAGTGCGCCACCGTACGCAACCTTGGAACAGCGCATAGACGCTCTTGAAGCCAACCTCAAGAGCGTTGAGGGTCGTCTTCGGTCTTCAGAGAGTGCTATTTCCAAAAACAAAAGAACGTTCACGTCAAAACTACAACAGGAAACTCAGGAGCGTGGCACCCAATTCACAGAGCTTCACCGTAAAATGGAGGCCACATCCACCGACGGGCTCCGTCTAGCCACAGCTGGTGTATTTTGGCTTGCAGTCGGTTTGGTGCTCAGCACAGCATCGCCTGAACTTCTGGCTCTATCATGATAGCGTATAAAAAACTGTCTCACGATGACCAAATTTCCGCTGCTTCGCATCTTCGACAGGTGCGTGAGCCACGTGTTATATAAAGAGGTGCATAATGGCGAATTACTGGGTAGTGGGGGCGTCGTGGGGCGGCACTGAGCATCAAGACCAGCGTTTTGTAGAACAGGGGTTTTGGTTGCTGGGCTGGAATGAAGTCGATCAGCCAGCGCAGTACGCGAAAGCAGAAAAAATGCAAATAGGCGACCGCATAGCCATAAAACGCATGAAAGGTCAGGGACAGAAGGGGATCCGAATTTTTCATATTGGCATAATCCGAGGTGTAATTCTCGACGCCAACAAAGTCGTTTGCACAGTGAATTGGGTAGCGACAGATATGCAGCGCGACGTTAAAGAAAGTCGGGGCTGTTTCAAGTCGATACACGGTCCATTCCCAAAAGACGAGTGGATCGAAGCAGTGTTCTGTCTTTGATTTCGGTATAACGAGGGGGCTGCAATTGAAAGCCCAAAGCGCTACCGCGCTTCGGCCGGCAGTTAAGCTTAGGCCTTAGGCATCAGGAGGCAATGATGATCATGGAAATACTGACGGGAATTCTCGTCGTTGTCACTGGGGTCTACGCTTATTTGACATATAGAATGTCAAAAATGAGTGAACGCTCTGTACAGATGATGAAAGAACAAACAGAAACGATGTCTCGACCCTATTTGGTAGTTCAGCCTTTCATAAGACCCCATACGTCTTCTCTATATTTAAAAATTCATAATAGTGGTAAGACACCTGCATTAAACGTAAACTTATAACTGGATAGGGATTTTTATCAGTTTGACGAGCCAGATAAAAACCTGAGAGAAGCAAGTGCCTTTTCATCTACATTTGATAGTTTTGCGCTAAGCCAAGAATTATTTTTTGCTCTTGGCCAGGTATGGCTTATCTTTGGAGAGTCGAAGCATTCATTGCCCTCACAGTTTGTAGTCACAGCATCATATAGTTATATGGAAAAAGCCGTAGTCGAAAAAAGCCATGTTGATCTACGCCCATTTTTACAAAGCGTAGGCGAAACAAATCCTATTGTAGAAGAACTTCAGAAAATAAGAGAAACCAAGGAAAAAAATGGCAAAAATCCCAACTAACTAATAACCTAACTTCGCGCCTTGGTGACTGACGCAACAGAGCTGCGACGTTTATTGAGACATTATACGCAATTGGATATCTATGACACACCCTAAAGTATTCTTGAGCCACGCATCTGAAGATAAAGAGCGTTTTGTAGACGAGTTTGCTACTAGGCTTACTGAAAATGGCGTGGACGTTTGGCTGGATAAATGGGAAATGCTTCCAGGTGATAGCTTGGTTGACAAGATCTTTGAGGAAGGGCTAAAACAATCGGAAGCCGTAATCATTGTACTCTCAGATTACAGTGTTCAGAAACCATGGGTTCGGGAAGAGCTAAACTCCACTATCATTAACAGGATTCAGAAAGGAACAAAACTTATACCCGTTGTTATTGATGAGTGCGAAGTACCAGAGCCACTTAAGTCCACTCTCTGGGAGACAATAAAAGACAAATCTTGCTACGACTCTAGTTTCGAAAGGATATTGGCATCAATTTTTGGCGCTTCATTAAAACCAAATATTGGTCAACCCCCATCATATACGTTACCTGCCATACATCAAATAGAGGGCCTTGAGCCAGTAGACAACTTAGTGCTAAAGCAATCTTGCGATTCCCTAAATGAATGGCCGGATGATCCAATAGAGCCAGAAGAGATCTTTAATGATAACAATTCGGAAGCCCCACCCAAAGAGCAAGTTCTGGAGTCTCTAGAGATTCTTGAGGATCAAGGTTACATTTCGATATCACACTATATTGGTGGTGGCCCAGAGCATTGGGGGTGCCATTATCGAGTAACGTTATTTGGTTATGAAGAGTACTGTAAAGCCTACGTACCAGAATATGGTAAGATGCAGAACTCAATAGTAGGAGCAATTGTAAACGAGAACATTTACACCAACCATGAGCTTAGCAAAAAACTCAATATCCATTTATCCATAGTAACGCACGTTTTGAGGTTTCTTGAGCAGAATGATTTTTTAAAAACGAGCGGGGAAATCGGAAATCGAGTGGCAGTTCATTCTATCTCAGCAAAGCTAAGGAGAGCAATGCAATGATTACGTCTCGGCCCCCGCGTGATTATGAGTCCTCTTGCTAAACAACTCAGGCTGAATCGCTCCGGACTTCGTAGACACCTCCACTACAAAGCCGCGTATGCTCGCGGCGTTATGCAATTTTGAGATCCTCATGAACACGAGAGATATGATTAAGACTTATGCTACCCACGGAGGCGCTTGGAATCATCTCAAGAAGAGCCTTATCAGCGAAGGCCTAAGTGAAGCTTTTGCAGAAGATTTCATATCACGATGCCGATATCGATTAGGTAAGGATACTGCTAACAGAGCGTTGCAGACCTACGACTACTGGCTTAAAACTTATTGTGAGGAAAAAACTCAACGATTCCTAACTTTATCAGGACTTTGAATGCGGCTGAACGACGAGATCTGTAGCCTTTGGGAACATTTTGAACAGATAAGGCATAACCAGTCGCCCCAGTTCATTCCGGCCCTGGCGGTCCCTTCGCCGGGGTGGCTTTTCGTCTCACTCCAAAGCGGTAGTTGAAAATTGGAATTATAACTAAACTTGCTTAT
The DNA here is from genome assembly GCF_020147985.1 of Modicisalibacter sp. MOD 31.J. NCBI lineage: Bacteria > Pseudomonadati > Pseudomonadota > Gammaproteobacteria > Oceanospirillales > Halomonadaceae > Modicisalibacter > Modicisalibacter sp. MOD 31.J. The sequence goes on from NZ_JAGXFF010000005.1 coordinate 482,301, forward strand.
TATCTGCTTCTGGCCAATAGCCTTTGGGCAATGGGAGTGAGCCTTATTTTCTCTGGCAATGCGGATAAGCCGGCTAAATGGCACACCCACCAGAAACTGCCAGTGAGAGCATAGCCCTTCGGCCTTTTACTCGGTTGGCCCTTTGGGGTGTCCCTTATCATACCGGGTAACACCCTTCCCCTTATCATCCCTTCCCTTACAGCCCTTTGTCCCTTTGGGGTAAGCCCTTTCCCTCGTCCTGAAGGTAAAGAGCAAAAGACATGGGCAACACTAGAACCCGAACGTCAAAAAATAAACCAAAATAAAAAGCAGCTTATAAACAACACCAACAGAGATCCAGCATCATATCGTAGGCATTCCACCGATTTGAAAGGCTATTATATATAACAACCTCGCCCCTAGTCATCTCTATCCATATGATGACGTCCAGAGCAATAGTAGCACCTTAATTCCACTCCACCTTCATCATCAGACCATGCTTCCATATCATCAGCATAACCATCACAACCACAAAAATCACAAGTTGCAGGAATTTCAAAGCTATCTTCATTTCCGCATAACTTGCATTGATAGCCAGTACTTGATTGCGAATCCGGTATCATTAAGTCATTACCACACGACTCACACTTTAACCTTGCCCACCGAACCAAATCATATTCTTTTGGTCTATAACCTGAGAAAGCCTCTTTCTCCGCTTCCTCTACCTCTCTTTCAGCACGTCTCAGCTTGCCGATATATTCGTCAGCCAACTCTTGAAACGCTCCCGCCAACTCTGAAGGAACATAGCTTTCCAGACTCAAATCACTGAAGAATTCGAAAAACTCAAGGACAGATCGAAAAACTCTTCCAAGCGCGTCCCTCACCTCTTCGACATTCATTTCAAACTTGTAGTGCTCTATATCATTTCGCAGCCTCTTTAGCCAGTCCAAGTCCTTCCTGAACTCTGAGTTTTTACCCATCTCGCCCGTGACATGAGATATGAAATTCACCGACTCCCAAAAACCGATAGTCTTGCTTTTGTCCAGCTTGTCGGCAAAAGGAGATTTATAAATCAAAAATTCGTGCTGCTCTGCGATATAATGCTTAAAAACCAGCTCTATGAAATGGGACAAGTGAAGAATGGCAAACTTATATGCCTTCTGATCCCCATTCTCTCCTTCTTCATATTTAGCCAGCGCTTCTCTTAGGCTATCTATTGCATTGTCCAACAAGTCTAACTTATGATTGGCCATCGCCCCTGCTCCATAATTTATTATAAAATCCCTACCCCATATAACTCGAAAAGCCCTTTATTAATCACCATCCTGATTTTCATCAGACCTTTGGTTCTCTTTACGACTCCGACTTTCAAGAATTCGCGGAGCAACGAAAACGGTCACCAGGCCCAGTAGGTCGAGCGTTCCGATCACGCCGGCGGCGGCGGCACTGAAGGGGGCGATCACCGCGGCCGCGACCAGCCCGACGATGGCGACGGTCAGTCCATATCGCTGGCCGCGCTCGTCCTTCTTGATGGAACCATCCAGGCCTCTGCGACGGACGTCATGCACGTGCTTCTGTTCGTCGAGGGCCATCTGCACGATGACGCGACGAGTGTCTTCGTCATAGGCATTGAGTTGCTCTGGGGGAGGCAAGGGGCCCTGATAGCTAACCTGGTGCATCATGGCCACGGTCGATTCCGAGGACTCTGGCACCGGCATATTGACTATCAGATCACCCAAGCGGACCTGCTCATCCTGGCTGAGCTGGCCATGATGGAGCTGCTCGACAAGCCCGACGAACTCTTTCTGGGTCGCTTCGTCTACTTGGCCTGCCTGCTGATCTCCCTGCAGGGAGAGTTGCTGCTGGGAGGGCGAGTCACCGTCTGGAGGCGTGGTCGATGTCATACTGGCTCAGGGCTGACCGAAGGTGCTTGCCGACAGATGCCCAGTATTGGGAAAGCCGTTCCTGATCGCTCCCCTTGGGCATGTGCTGGGAGTAACTGCCCGTAGGCCAGATGTCCATCACGGAGCCCGCTGCACGTGCCGTGCGGCTGCTCTTGGTGCGATGTTTCATGGCTCTACTCCTCTGCATTCCCAACGTCATGACGTTAACACGCTTTCGTGTTCGGAATCCCGAATCCTATGCCAAGCATAGTGCAAAATAAACCTATCGGTTGACCCTGCCCCCCAGAGACGCGCAACAGACCCGCTTCACACTTCTCTGGGCTCATGCCGGGCGCCGTGGGATTCAGGCATCCAGCCGGCTGACCTCTCTGTGCTCCCCGGCCCCTGTCGTGCTGTACCAGCGGGCCTCTTCTTGCTGACGTTTCTCGATGGCGGCCGCCATGGCCTGCTCGGAGGTGGCGAAGCGGGAGTGAGGTGTACCGTAGCTGTACTGTTTGCCGCGCTTGCGGCGCGAACCGTCCGGCAGGAGTTCGTACCAGGTGGCTATCCAGACTGTGGTGCCATTGGGACGTTCGTAGGGATACACGCCCGTGATCGGCCCAGCAGGTTGGGCCCGGTGGCGCGCGACCGACCGTCTCGATGCGGCGGACAGGATCTCGGCCCAGCGCCGCTCTCCCCAAAGCTCCGGGCCGCGGCGGTCCCGATAGGCGATACAGGCTTCCCAGGTGGCGTACTCGTCGGCCAAGCGCGGAATCGACTTCGACTCTGGCTCTCCGGAAGGGCGAGGGACGCGGACGACCGGGTTGTCGTGAGACCGGTGCCACGAGATGTACTTCGAATTCTCCCAGAGTTGCGGAAGCTGCAATCTACTCCTCATCGTCTGCCTCATGGCTGGCTCACGATATTGACCGCGGTGACCCCTTGGTTCCAGATCATCTCGAGATGGGAAGACTGCACGATCGAGCGAACATGGCGCGGGGTCATGAGGCCCCAGCACCACGTGCCCTCTTGCCTAACGGATGGGTACCTGACGCCAGGGACCTTCTGCGCGGTGATCGCGGCACCAAGAGCACGACCGGCGGTGTAGTCGTTCGGGGCAAGAATGGGGTCGTCCGGCGGTAACCGAGAGAGGTCCAGATGGTCGGTCTCGGAGAACTCGCAGACCAGTTCACGAAATACGAAGCGGTCAAAGTCCAGATCGGGCACGTTGTGCCAGTAGGTCTCCTGGTGATGACGCACCTCGGCGATGGCCGTCTCCAGGCAGTCAGCCAGGTAAAGCACTCCGAAGCTCCCGTCGCTGAATCGCGAACCGCTGGCATTGAGGTGGGTGAAGGGCGCAACCGCGCAGGAGCAGCCCGTTATGCCGAACGGAATGTCTTCCCGGGCGATGAGCCCAAGATCGCCTGCCTCGGCCAGCAGCCGTGGGTTGGTGAGCGCCTGGAGCTGATGAAGCGCGTCGAATTCTTCCTCGTCGGCCACGTCATCGAAGAGGCTGATCGGGGGAAACTTGGAGTTGACCAGTCGGTGCGCTCGGCGCGTCTCTGCAGGCAGCCGTGGTATCTCCTCAAGGCTTACCACTGGGCGCTCCGCAGGCCATCGATACGCTTGAAGGTCTCGTACAGCCCCGGAAGGCCGGCGCGAGTCATCGACTCCAAGGGAGTGAGTCCGTTGAAGCCAGGGTTGTGGTTGGGCATGTTCACGAAGCCATAGACGTTGGCTGGGTTCTCGAACAACGTCCTCAGCGCAGCGTGGATATTCAGCACCAGACTGATCCGCGTCAGCTGGTCGGGGTCGATGTTCACCTGCCAGCCCTGGTCGCCGCGTTTGGCGCGGTTGTAGGTGCTGCGGGAGACACGCAGCACCCCGGCCCCCTGATCTTGGGAGGCACCCCACTTCTCCAGGATCTTCACCGCAGCGCGCAGCCCCGAGGTGTTGCGCGCTTTGTCGTTGGCCGACTTTTCGACGACTGTCATGATCGCCCTCCTGATCTACAGACACAAATATAGGAATATTGCGCCCCTGGATCAAGTTGCTACTGACGCGCGAACAAGTCGCTGTCTCAGCACTCTGGGTTGACTTCGCGAAAAAAATGAATTATGCGTTGCCCTCTCCATCGGTAAGGCATAATATGTCTGTATCGCCATCGACAGCACCGTGGGAGATTGCCCCATGAAATTCACTGATCTCTTCACCCCCAAGGGACGCCGCGCAGTTGGTACGCTGTCTCTCGATCTGCTCAAGATCACCGGCAAGGTTGCTGTTGCAGGCTCGGCTGGACTGGCAGGGGCACTGGCTAGTACCGCTGCATCCGCCAAACCTGTCAATGTTGATGATGCAGATGAAGTCTGTGCATCTCTCAAAGATGGTTACCGTGATGGCTACGAAGGTTACGGCTACTACAGCGGTGGCTTCAAAGCAGACTAGGCGAGGAGATGGAAGCCATCTCCTCTACCAATTTGCAACTATGCAGCGCCCTTTGTTGCTGCCTTAGAAGCTATCTTGCTACCTTCGTTTCCAGCTTTCTGTGCCCCTGAGACGCCCTCGCTGAGTCCTCCAATGGCTCCTCCAACCTTCATTCCTGCCCACCCTAGGATCGTCACCCAAATTCCCGGCAAAATCAGGAATGTCGCCCATTCCACGAACACCAGAACCAGCTTGTCATATCCGTTCTGTCCCGCTGCGATGAAGCTCATCTTGGCAGCATCGGAGTCGTAGATGAGATCGATCAGGTTCGAGTTGATCCAACGCGCCAACTCCCACCAGAAGGTCAGGAACCACAGGGCGAAAAGCCCGAATGTCGCCGTGCCGGCCACCTTGAACGAGTAGCCCGATACGATCATCACGAACGGCAGACAGATCACCACGGCCATGATGAGGATGTACTGAACCATCGGTAACGCTCGCTTGAGCATATCCATCCCGGCCTTGCCGAGCACACCCGCAGCGGCGCCACCGACGCCTCCGACGGCCATGGAGACCGTATCCCCGACGTCATCGAGGACGTCGCCATCCAGGTTGCCATAGCCGGTGACGGCAACCGACTGGTTACCGTTGGCCGAACCAGCGCGTTGACTGATCAACCGCCGGATGACCTTGCCTTCGGCATCGGTGGACGAGAAGACCGAACTCAAGTTGTCCCAGAGCCCGGGATCGACCTGGTCGTGCAGTCTCGAGTAGAGACCGGCGTTCTCATCGCTCCACCACTCACTGCACCTCGGATAGCCCGGACGACCGGGCCCGGTACCCGGACGCGCCTGGTCGCGAGATGCGTCGTAGGGAAACCCCGTGACCGGCCGGCCGGCGTAGAACGTATCGTAGTAGCCAGGCGTATTCAGGAAATACTCGCTACCGAGCCAGTCGACATCCATGGCGTCGGTGGCGTCGATCGCGCCGGCCTCCCGGAACAGCTTGTTGCGCGCCGCGCCGTAGCACTGACGCTGGAATTCGCCCAGCTCGTGGCGCAGGCCAGGATCGGAGATCTCCTGGGCATCGATTTCCGAGGTGATCGCCTGGAGATCCGGGGTGCAGGGAATGCTTGAGACGGCGACGTTTGTGATTCCCTTGGAGACGGCATGAACAAAGGCCCACCACAGCGGGATCTCGGCACCCTGTCCACCGATCGCGTTGAGCGTGGTGCTCCCCCACTGCCCCTGACCGATCACCGAGACGCTGCACTCGTTGCCGTCGGCATTGGTACGTTCGGTGGCATTCACCGGGTTGAACGACAGATCCATTATTGGCGCGCAGGTGAACGCATAGCAGAGCACCATGGCATAGAGGCGCGTCTCCAGACGAACGACGAGCAAGGAGCCCTTGTTCCCCTCGTCCTCGCCTTCTTGGCGGACCTTGAACCACTCAGAGGCGATCAGCGCGATGAATGGCACCAGAGCCAGGCCCGTTTGCGTCAGCGACGACCAGAGGGTGTTGTTGATCACCCAGCCGATCATCAGCATGACCATCTCCAAGTAGTCGTTGACGTTGAGATCGGCGGTCATGACGCATCCCCCAGCCAGTCGATGAGATTGAGTAGTTCGATACCGGCCATGACGCCGATCGCCAGACGCTCGATCCGCCCCAGACGCTGGCGTGCCGCTACGCCGCCGTCATCGTCCTCGGCGAGCCGCTCGAGAACGCGAGGCTTCCAGAGACGGACCCAGGCGGTGACGAGAGTGGCGTAACAGGCCCACCGCCACAGGAACAGCCAAGGCAGTGCCGCTCGTCTGGCGGCCTCGAAGGCCTCGCGGCTTTCCATCAGATGAATCCCTAGCGAGACGATCGCTCCGCTCAACAGGACCATCAGAACGAGGACCACGAAAAAGACCACCAACGATGGCCAGCGGCGCGGGTCGATGAGTCGAGAGCGTGTCATTCGCTCGCCTCCTGGATCGGACGGCCGCGCTCGTCGAGCCGCGGCTGCGGCAGGGCAGTCTCGTCGGGACTGGTACCAGATGCACGATTGGCGGCGCGGCGCAGCGCCTGCATCGCGGCATTGCTCGCCAGCGATTGACGGATCTCCATCTCGCTCTTGAGCAACTCGATATCGCGGTTGAATGCCTGGAGCTTGCGATCGAGGGCCGACATGCCCTCTTCGTTGTTCTCGATGCCCGGATCGCTGGTTCCCGCGATCAACGTTCGACGAGCCCACATCGCCTTGGTGAGCGTGCGCGCCAGGGCCATCTCGCTGGCCAGACGCTGGGCAAGCAGAGGACCCTGGGGATCGGCCCGCATCGCCTCGATCACGCCGCGCGAGACGGCCAGTCCGTTGCCCGCCGAAACGGCGTTGAGTTTGGACTGAGTGATCGCGCCGCCGTTGAGCATGTCGACCAGGTGTTCGTGAATCGCCTTCTGTTCGTCCTCGAGTTCGCGGATCAAGCCGGTGCCGGCGATACTTGCCGTCTTGTCGCACCCATCGCAGGTACGGATCTCGGTATCGCCGACGATCTTCCGAGTCCATTCGGCGGCTGCCTCGGGCGTCCCCCAGAGTGTACACATCCCACCCTGGCAGTCGCTGCCGGAACCGGTTCCTCCACCCCCCATTCCGCCACCACCGGCAATGCCTCCACCACCGACCCAATCGCCATTCGAGGTGGACACCGAGCCCCACCCACCTCCGCCACCCGAAACCGGAGCCTCGGATGTCGTATCGGTGCGCCCGTGGAGCAGGTTGTAACCCGCCTTGGCCGTGTCCTCGACGACGCGCACCGGCTCCTGGCCTTGACCACCCCGCTTCTGTCCTCCGACCCATGTGCGTCCGGCATTGCCGGCCTGAGCCTCGGCTTCCTCCTGAGCCGCGACGGCATCGGTGTTCGAGGCAGCGATGTCCTGCCAGTTCTCCGCCATTGCGGCTTTCTGCATCCGGCCACCGAGCGTGGCGTCCGCGAGTTCTCGAGACATGCGCTGACAGGAGAGCTTGGACTTATCGAAGTCGAGTCGTCCCTGTAGCACGCCGTTGGTCAGCAGGTCATAGAGTCCGGGGTTGGCTCGTTGAATGATCATGGCGGGCAGACTGGCAACCGCGCCGGTGGCATTGCTGACCACGTTGCCCATCATGTCCTCGAACCCGCGCGTCACGCCATTGAGCTGATTGCTCACGGTCGCCCCGAGGTCGAAATTTCCGCACGTCGCGTCGACGTCCCAACGGATTCCGAGGGCCCTTGGCCGTGGCGTATGGCCAAGGCCGGCAGAGGCCTCGAACGGCGCGGCGCCGCCGATCTCGTAGTAGAGCCCATCCCGTGCCTCGACCAGAGAGGGCAACGCCAGGGTCGCCAGGACCGCCAATAGCCACCGTCGGCTCATCTTCATAGATCATTCCCTCCCGTAAACCAGAGCAGTTCCTGACCGCGCTTTTTGCAGCAGCTGTACGGCCGCCACAGGGCCCAGACGTAGTCCCCCGGCGCCTGCAGTTCGTTTTTCTCGCCGCCGTCAGGGAACACGGCACAAGAATCCACCGGATCCGGCTCAAGCCGCTGCCACTTGTGCGTCTCGGGATCCCCTTCCATGACCGGATCGGGCGGCCAGCGGCCGGAGTTGGCGCCGCCACTCGGGCTCAGAGGCCAGTAGACGTGTGGCTGGCCAGTGCGCGTGACGATATCGGCGACACGCTGGGCAACGGTCGCGGCGACCTTGTAGTCATGGGTCTGGGAGACGAAACCACTCCGCGGATAGATCGGACTCCACATACCCTCGTGAACATCCAGACTGTCGCCGAGCTCCCGCACCCCGGGAGTCAGCGCCTCGGGATAGGCCGACTCGGGGATCCCCGATCGCCAGGCCAGCGAGTCAAAGGTGGATAGCAGATAGGGCCTGAACGGCACGGCCTCGCTATCGCAGGAAAATCCGAAGCTGCTCAGAAACTTGTAGAACACTTCGCTGGGGTGGCCTATCGCGTCGGCATTCTTGAATCGCGTATTGATGTGCTGGTTCGACATCGCCTCGTTACTCGAACCACCGCCCCCAGCGATACCGTCGATGACGTTGGTCGTCGAGAGCGCCATCATGTCGGCGGCTTCGGTCCAGGGGTTCTCGCCGGTGTTCTCGTAGGCACTGACGACCAGCTCGGGGATGTAGTGCTTGACTCGAATCGAGGTTCTGACCGTGCAGCCGAACGGCGTGCAATAGAGCCAGGCACAGATGCCGATGACCTGGTAGTCGAGGCACTCGGTGCTCGTCGCCGAGGCTGCGATCTCCGCCGTGGAGATGGCCCGGGCCTTGGGCGCCGAGAGAAGGCCGGCGATCCCGACGACCAGGACGGCGAACACGTAGGGCATGAAGCGCAATGCCTGTTTCATCGGTCGCCCTCCCTCTCATGCTCGATTTCCTCGAGCGCCGCCTGCACATCGGGCTCGCCATAGACGACGTAGCGGCCATCGACGACGACGGCGGGCACTTTCTCGACGCCCAGCATCCAGGCCCTGGCGATTCCGGTGTACAGCTTCCCGTAGTGATCGAGGGTCTTCTGCCAGTCAGTGCCGTTCATCCGGGACTGGAGCACATGCCGGGCGCGATCGGGGTCGGCCGGCAGATCCCGTGAGATCCGGGCATCGAGACGCGCCGGCGCATCCAGCTCGATGACGGCGGCACGCTCGGGGGCGTTGACGATGGGTTCGCCGGTGATGGTGAACACCTCGACCCCGGCTGACGCCGTTCCAGCCGCCAGGATCGTGGCTAGCGACAGCGCCAATGGCAGGGCTCGAGACGATGATGGAGAGAAGGTCATGACAGCGTCTTCCTCGACGGATTCATGACCAGGTGTACCGGGAGGCGCTAGCTGCGACAGCAGAGAATGTTAAATTGCCAGGTCAAGGTTTTCCTCGATAGCTGGGAGACCGCCATGAACTAGCGATGCCCTAGTATGTGTACTGTACTGGAGAGACTCACCAACCACTGCCCCCTTCAGGGATGGATTTTGCGTGATGCATTGCTATGGTCCGGCCACCGGTGAGATCGAAACACATCAAGATGGCCGCATTATCTGCCAGCCGCAGTGCGCACCAACCAGGAAGGAAGTGGTTCAAAAACATAACGAATTAACTCTCCTTCTCTCCCAAGTGCTAAAAACGCGAACCGCTCTCAAATAATCGACCGCCAAAAGGGCATTTTATGATTTTCGAAGTCAGCCCAAGACAAATCGAAAGACTAGATGAGTCCAAAATTGTCAGCCTGCTTCAACGCCTGATCACGGCAGAGCTCCACAAGAATTCAATTCCCCTACGGTCAGGTACAGCACCTGCCCAGATAACGATCCCCGACGGGGGAGATGACGCTCGTGTTTCATGGTCTGGCGGCCCGAATGAAACCGACTGGCTTCCAAGCCGCTTCACTATTTTTCAGAGCAAAAAAGGAAAAACAACTCCTGGAGGGCTAAAAGCCGAAACACAAACAAAGTCTACGCAAGGCAGCAATAAACCAATATTGAACGAAGCTATTAAAGAAGTCATATCAAGAAACGGGGCTTATGTTGTCGTCACTACTACTCCAGTGGTTGGAACAAATGTCGACAAACGTATCATCAAGATCAGAGAAGGGATCCGTGAAACTGGCTATGACCCAGAACTATTATCATCAATCCAAATTTACGATTGCAATAAGATATCTAACTGGACAAACAACCATCCGTCTGTGGCTCTATGGCTAAACTCTATATTGCGTGAGGTTAACCTTGGTGGCTTTCAGACATTCGAAGACTGGGGGCGCACACCTGATATTTCACGCATTGACTTTCAGATAAATGAAGACAAGCGCTTTTCCCTCAAAGGCACGGAAGCACAAACATGGAATAAAGAGAACTCATCAATCACTCTAAAACAATCATTTGTTATGATTAGAGAGACCATTTCATCGTTCTTCCTAGGCAGAGGCAATGCAATCCGTGTGGTAGGGCCATCTGGATACGGAAAGACCCGTTTTGTACACCAACTCATAGCGAGCCAGGAACATACAAACCAAGATACTCTCAGTGAAAGCCAGATAATATATTGCGTATACGACGATGTTAGAGACAGGCTATTTAGTATAGCGCAGGACATTGTTGACACTGGATCTTGCGCTCTACTAATCATAGACGACTGCCCAAACGATATCCATACGCGACTCAGCGACATAGTTCATCGTGAAGGATCTAACTGCCACCTCATCACCATAGGGGTAGAAACCAATGCCCATGGCAAAGATCAAAACTTAATTATTGAAATCAACCGCGCATCGGATAAACTCATCGATGATATCGCAGTAGCGACAAACAGAAAGTCGAGCAAAAAAAATGCTTCGATTATACGTGATTTATCGCAAGGCTTCCCAAGAATGGCCATTTTGGCCTCGCTGGCTCTGGAAGGGGGAGATGAAGAGCTTAGCTCAGTCGAATCGCTAATTTCACGAATCGTCTGGGGTGAACATAAAGAAGACCAATCTGCCTTTGAAAGTCTGCAAACCCTAAGCCTTTTCACAATTGTCGGGTTAGAAAATGACGCAGCCAACGAACTTGAAGATCTCGCTAAATATTGTACAAAAGATAGACTTACAATGTTTAAGGAGCTGCAGCGTTTTACTGGAAGAGGGGCTCTACTTCGTCAAGGGGATTATGGTGAGGTGCAACCAATCCCTCTCGCTATGCGCTTAGCAAACCAATGGCTTGAATATAGCCCAGAAGGAGAACTGGAGAATTTATACCAGTCTGTCAATGAAGAAATGAAAATAAAGATGATTGGGAGATTGCGCTGGCTCTCTTGGTCAGAAAAAGTAACCAGATTTGCCCGCAGACGGATCGCCGAATCATTACCTGATGAAACAGCCTTAGATAGTGAGCTTGGTTCTCAGCTCCTTGCCCGATTTGTCCATTTGGCTCCTGACGCCACAATGGAGCACCTCTCCGCACTACTAAGACACAAGTCGATTGATGAACTATTAAACTTTAAAACCGGAAGGCGCCACACAGTCTTCGCATTGGAAAAACTTGCTTTCCGACATCAGACTTTTATTTCTGCCGCAAGGCTTCTATTAAAACTTGGGGCTTCTGAAAATGAGAGCTGGTCCAATAACGCTTATGGGCAATTTGTACAACTTTTCCAGCTTCACCTCTCAGGAACTGAGGCATCACCGGTAGAAAAACTTGAAATACTCGACGAGGGCCTTAGTGATACCGATACACGCATACGAAAACTTTGCGTGGATGCCTTGAACCGTATGCTTGAGACCGGCCGTTTTTCAAGAAATGGCGGAGCCGAGCAAATTGGAGCAGGAGAAGCCTTGGAAGACTGGCGACCGACGACATATGTACAAATATTTGACTATTACAGGAATGCCTTTTCAAGGCTTGTAACAATCGCGACTAGCGCAAAGGACCCTTATAAAGGAAAAGCACTAGCAATTATAGCCGAGCACCTAAGGGCCTTTTATTCAATAGAGCCTATGTTTGACGAACTACAAGCCCTCATCGATCAACTTCGAGAGGTGCATCCAAACTGGCACGCACCAGCTTTAAGCCTAAATGAATGGCTGTATTTTAATAGAAATGATGCAAGCAAAGGGCATCAAAATAGATTGCGACACTACTACGATGAGCTTCTACCCGTAGGAGTAATCAACCTAATTTACTTCTATAGCAGCGGCTGGGCAATAGATTTCCACGATCCTGACATCTGCTATGATCCTGATGGGGAAAACAGCTTTGATTTTCAAGCTAACGAAATCCACAAATTAATAGACAAAAGCCCAAATGATGCAAATTTTTTCTTCCCACTTCTCGACAAGTACATGTCCAGACCGGGAAACAGCTCATGGATAGCCATGCTCCGCGTTGCACAACACGTCGATGAACCCGAGAGCTTACTGAATTATATTTTAGAATCACACCCTGCTGACATTGACCCGGCGACGCTTTCTAAATTAGTGCAAAATGTCATATCAGGTGCCACACAGTCAGACAGAGAAAAGGGTCTTGAATGTATGGATATCGCTCTTAAAGAGCCAAAATTAAGAAGCTCATCAATTGAATTCTTATCCGCTGCCGGCCTTGATGATGACCTCCTACGGCTAGCGACAAACTTCATAGAAGATGGCACAGTTGAACCATACCAAGCAGGAATACTAACACTGAGCGACAATCTCAAGAGCATTGATCCGAGCCTAATTGAGAATCTTGTAAGAACACTACACAAGAAAAAGGGACCAGGAGCATGGGCAGCCATCTATTTCTTAAATCACGTACTAAATCGCCCGCAGATAAATATAGAAATCTATATTGAATGCATCAAAGACTCAGTCATAAACAGAGCCCTATACTACAAAGAAAACTACACCGCCATGGACTGGCATTACTGGGACAATCTAGTTGAAAGACTGCTTGAAGGTGGCCATTCTGACGCAGAATTCAATGAAAACCTGACCAATTTCATTATTGATGTCATTGGCATAGATGACTTCAGCGTTCAACTCACTTTCGACGATTATGCACAAAAAGCCCTTGAGCGATTAATATCGCACTCTCCCCGACTAGTCTGGGAGCTATATCATGCAGCAAGAGAGAGCACAGACGTAACAGCCAAACACAGGCTTCCAAGCTTATTCAGGGGGAGCACCAGCGATCCCTCAAGCCCAGGCGTTCTTAACGACGTCCCACAAAGCATCTATATCCCTTGGATGTTAGAAGATAAAGCGACACGCATGCCTTTTATCATGAGCTGGATACAACTGTTTATCTCAAAAACAGAAGGGCAAAAATGGTCCTCGGAATTTATTCATTTCATAGACAACAATGTTGAAAACGAAGAAACAATGGACTCTTTGACATCACGCTTAACAGCCGGGTCTTGGGTAGGCTCGTACGCCAATAAGCTTGAAAAGGAACGAGATAAGCTTTTCCAGCTACGCGATCTATCAAATAACCCACATGTGCATCGCTGGATTAGTAAAACCGTTTCTCAGATTGACCGAGCGATCGATGAAGAACGCAGGCGCGACGCCAATCGAGAGGCTTCTTACCGAGCATGAACAAGGATATCTGGCAGGAACGGCTACTAGCATGCTATAGACCTGCGAGTAGTACGATGCTAAATGCATAGTTAATAACAGCACGGCGTTCTGCTGTGCTGAACTCTATCAAACGCGATCAGACCTGGTAGACTTCAGCCTACACTAGCGCAATATCTCAGGCAGTGAAATGGAAGTGATCCGAATTAACATTCCCTGTCACTACTTAATGCGGGCGGTTTTATAGTGCTATATTGTCCGTCCACACAGGAACGAAATGATGAGCAACGATGATCATGCTCCCTTGAACAACCCCGCAAATCTGGATGCCAATCCGCCCCCGGCCGGCGAAGCGGACCTGTCCGGTGATGACTACATGGTATTCGCCATGCAGGATCGGTTTCACCGTTTCAACTTGGGCCTGGAGACCATCCTGGAATGCTTGCACCATGCCGAACGGGAAGGCGCGGTGCCTCGACTACCAGAGTCATGGTGGTTGGCGTTGAACAGTCGGTACGCTCTGTGCTTCCGCAACGAGTCGGGTTAATACTGACCTTATCCGCGGCTACCCAGGATCTTCTCGGCGAGACCGACCAACTCTTCCCGGCGTGGCCGCGTCGCTCGCTCGGCCGGTGTCCGAACGAGGTTTCTGAACCGATTCCGATCGAACTCTATGACCTTGCTGTAAACCGGGGCGTTATCCCGCCCGTGGGAGACGACCATTTTCATGGATTCTCTCAGGTTCCCGTCCTCATGACGCGCACGGTGATGGATAAAACAGAAATCGACTTCCACGAACTGCCCCTTCCGCCATGTAACCTGCATTCTGTCTCGATCGATCACGGCGCCTGGAACCGTCTTCTCGACGGCATCGAGCATGGCCTCGTCACCCGGGACGCGCCGACCTACCAAGGACTTGGAGAGCGTCATATAGGCGAAAACCCAAGGGACATTCTGCAGAGTAGCCCCCATATACTGATGGCCTTCCTGCCCGCGATAGTCGATGAGCATTTGCTCGGCGAGCTTGGCGGTGATCTTGAGACCGATGTCCTGCTCCAGGAGATAGATCACCCTGTCGAAGTTCGGTACCAGAATATCGAGGATCTTGTCGCCCAGGGGATCAGACCCGGAACGACGGGCATCCCTGTCGTATCGGCGCGGCGCCGAATAGGGGCAGTTGTCGTAGGCGAACTGACGATAGACGGAGAGTCCTCGAATAGATCGACCATAGTGCCGGGCATAGGGTTCTGGGGTATGGGCCGAGCGACGATAGAAGCCAATGATCTGAATCGGATTGTCGCAACCGGGGCACACGGCGAAGCAGGACTTCTCGCCAGTTTCGTTGTTGGCGTACCAAGGGTTACGCCTCCCCGTTTCCTCTTCGAACCGCGCACGATCGAGGGGCTTCTCGTCCCAGTCTTCGACTTTCAACTTGTATACCCTCATCAATCCCCCACCCGGCAGTGAAATAACACGAGTCTAACCAGTTGGGAGTCGTGGAAGGAATGTTCTGCGGGAAATCAGCGATTATTCACTGGCTCGCTGAACGGCCGTGATCAGTTCGTGAGCCGGGACGTACCCCTCGCCCATCTCTCCGTTGGGAAGAACGATGGACGGGGTTCCTTGAACCCCAAATCGCTGTCCCAGCCGGAATCCATCTTCGACGGCTGTTCGGCAACGCTCGGTTGCTGCCGAGTCCAGCACCTGCCCCCTGAAGGCGGCCGTCAAAGCGTCTTTCGGGGAGTCAGCACATATCGCCTGTGCCAGTTGATGGGCGGCTGGGGAGCGACCACCAGCACGCGGAAACGGGACATAGCGCACCGTCACGCCGCCAGCGTTGAGCTGGTCGATCTCCTGATGCAACCGTTGGCAGTATGGGCATGTCGTGTCGGTGAATACCGTGACCGTGCCGATTGGCCTCCCCGCGGCCGGGAACGTGATCAGCGAATCGTCGGGGATTCGCTTCAGTCTCTCCAGGCGGCCTCGTCGGTCGTTCTGCTCCGTGACGTTGACGAGCCCCTCCGGAGCATTGTCGTAGAGGTTGCCGACGACCATGTGCCGCCCCTGGACATCGCTGTAGAAAACGTCACCGTTACGCAACCGCACCTCGTAGATAGGCCCCGTGATGTCGACCCGCTGTACCGACTCGGGTGTCACGCTCTGGCCGTTGATGGTGAGTACGTCGAGCGTTGGCGGCACATCGTCAGTAGTCGCGGCCGCTCCGCCCCCGCTGAGCATCATGACGACGCCGGCGAGCCCCAGGGCTTTCCAGAAACGGTTCATCGCAGCTCCTCGAGACACACGAGCGCGGTATCTCCACCATAGGTTCCGACCGTCCAGCAGTCGTTGAGCGTGATCGCCGGCAGCGAGAGGGATTCATGGATATCGATGTAGCGGCAGCCCTCGTGGATCGACTCCTCGACATGGGCATTGCGCGCCGGCGAGATGCCCTGGCACTTCAACCTCGAGAAGCGGTTGCGTCCGATCTCGGGGTTGGCGTGGCCCTCTGCGTATTCGCTGCGCGACCACCAGTTGGCCACGTCCATCGAGTAGGTCCTCCCCTCCCCTTCGGCAAACGCCAGGTCGACGCGATGGGCGACCTGGAAGTGCCCTGGTGGGAGATTCACGACCGCCACCGTCCAGTGGAATGTCACGGTGCCTTCGTATCCGCCTTCCGGTAGGGGAACGAAATGCCCCAGATGGCACGCGTCGGACCCGCCGACGTAGTAGAGGCGATTCGGATACGGCTGACGGATGGTCCAGCCGTCCGGCGGCGAAACGGGATCATCGAGCCAATCCACCGACACCGCCAGGGAGATATCGTCGATTGCCAGGTCATCGAAGGGGTCGACCTGGAGAACCGGCAACACGTGCAGCGTGCGCTGACGCGCATCGACGTTCATGGCGTGGTAGATCTGGAGTTCTGACATGCAGTCGATCCTTGTGTCGGAGTCGCAAGAGCCCCGGGGAGATGGGGCACGAGACGAGAGTGGATCGCCGCGACGTCATACCGGCGGCGTGCCGCGAAGCGCAGTAGCGGTACCCCCGCCGACGCGAAGGCGCGATCCACGAAACGATCCCGGCGCCTCCGATCACCACGCCGATGGCTGCGATCGTCGAGTTCGAGCGCCGCAAGAATCCGTCCACCGTTCGGTTCGCAGAGGACGAGATCGACGTGCTTCGAGCTGATCGCCCGGAAGTGACGCCACCACCGCTGGTCACGGGAGTGGCGTCGACGGAAACTCACGTCCAGGACATCGGCGATACGTACCTTGTTGGCGATCATCACGCGGGAACCCACGGCCCGCGATACCGCCGCCATGAACGCCTGCTCGGTGGGAGAGTTCAGCGCCTCGCGACCGACATAGGGCAGCCGCCTACGTGCCGGCACCAGGTACCTGACGGCCCAAAGACCGAGCGTTATCACCATCAAGGCCAGCACGACCAGATACACGAGATCTCCTGTCATGCTCCAGCCCCCGCCGCCGTCTCGAGGCCGCGCAGTCGGTCGAGCTTCTCGGCGACCTTGATCGCGGCATCCAACTCCGAGCAGCCGAACTCCCGCATGATCTTGGCGCGTTCCGCCTTCTCCTCGGGCTCGGTACCGGCCAGGGAGAGATATAGGCTGGGCGGCACGACTCGGAACAAGGACTGGAGTCGGCCCCCAAACACCACGCCCTCGGTGTACTTGCCGGATGCCTTGGTCGCCGACTCGACGAGCATGCGCTGCTCATCCGTCAGCGTCTTGAATCGGCTGACCTCGGCAATCTCGCTGGGCGGCATATTGAGCAACAGCCACCACTCCATCATGCTCAACATTTTGGCCGAGACGTCCGGGAAATCCTTGACGTTCTGGGTGGCCAGCCACAACCAGTGATTGAGCTTTCGCCCCATCTTGGCCACGCCGACGAGAAACGGTGCCAGCAGCGGGTTCGCCGTCAGCAGGTGGCACTCGTCGATGACCTGGATGATCGGCCGGCCGCTGTATTGATCGCGCTCGGCCATGGTGGTGATCATGTTGGTGATCGACATCACGGCCAGAGCCAACTGCGCCTCGTACCCGGGATTGGCATAGTGCGCCAGATCGATGAGGGTGACGTCGCATTCAGGCCAGGCTTCCCCCGGTTGGTTGAACTGGTTGAACACCTGGCCATCGAAGCCGTCGCAGAACATGCCAACCCCCTCGCCCATCAGGTAGGCGCGGTTGCGGCGACCCTCGGGTAGATTTTCGTCCCGAGAAAGCGTATAGAACGCCTGGCGAACGTCCTCGGACAGGCACTGGCGACCCTCGGTGTGCGACTTCTCCGCGGCGATCATCACCGCGTCGCGCACCATGCGATTGTCGGCTCTGCGGTAGTCGGCTTCCTCCTTCGGGTCGCCGCCGGTGATCATCAGGCGCGCCATCATCTCCATCTCGCCGAGCAGATCGCGCTCGACGTCTTCCTCGCCGGTGTCGTCGGTGCCGATCGCTTCGAGCAGCGCTTCGGGCGTCTCGGCAGGGGCATCAGGCGCCTCGCCGAAATCCTGACGATCGCGCACCACGCGGCGCTCGCGCATCTCGGGGTCCAACAGGCGATGTGCCTCGGCGAACGGCGGGAGCTTGGCGTTCGCTCCCGGGGCGAGCTTCACCTTGTTGACCGACAGCCCCATCCGCTCGAAATAATCGGCCAGCAGACCGAATGAATTGCCCTTCTCGATGATGAACAGGCGCGGCCGGCGCATGGCCACCACCTGTCCCAGCATCGAGTTCAGCGTCGCCGACTTGCCGGCACCGGTGGGGCCGAAGACGAACATGTGAGCGTTTTGTTTGCGGTCCAGCTTGTTGAGCGGATCAAACGTCAGCGACTCCCCTCCGCGGTTGAAGAAGCTGATGCCGGGGTGGCCGGTGCCTCGCGCGCGCCCATAGAACGGCGCCAGGTTGGCGAGGTGCTGAACGAAGTTGAACCGCGTATACCAGCGGTTGTTACGGTCGATCTCGGGATCGAAATTCATCGGCAGCCAGCGCAGGTAGGTATTCAAGCCCGCGACCTCGTTCTCGGGCTCGACCGGCTTGAGGTCGGCGGTGCTGAGCTGCGTCGTCAGGTCCATCACACGACGATCGAGATCTTCCTCGTCGCGACCGCTGACGAAGAACGCCAGCGCCGACTGATACATCTTGTGATCCTTGCCCAGATAGTCCCGAGCCTGATCGCAGTCCGCCCGGACGTTGGTCGCGAGGACGCTGTCGCCGACGGCCTTGTTGCGCAACTGCTCGATGTGACTTTCCAGGGGCTCCTGGGGGATGGCAACGATCGTCAGACAGGCCTCGACGCCCAGGGGCAGCACGTCGAAGGTGGCGTTGCGAACCGACGTCTGGCCGCGAGAGATCTCGGCGGTCAAGTGCCCCACCTTCGGCACCTTCCGGAGTTCCTCGACCGGGATGACACGCTGCGGCTGCCCGTCGAAATACCACAGCCCCGATTCGACGTCGGCGCGGGGCGAGCTGGCCAGCATGCCCTCGGCGAGATCGTACGACCACATCCGCTCCCCGGGCTCGTCACCGGGATAGTCGAAGATGTCGTAGAAGCGCTGCGGGTCATCGGGCGAGAAGCGAGGACGCGGGTTGAATCGCGGCATCATCCAGCGATGGAAGTCGCGACCATCATAGCGGCGCATGGGCAGGCCGGCGCTGGCCAGTTGGGCCTCGAGCTTGCCATAGACGTGGTTGATCATAGCCTCGGGCGACAAGCGCGAGCGGCGTTCACCGAGCTTCGCCTTGTTGTCGCCCGCCCAGCGATACAGCACCAGGCGCGTGCGCCGGGTCTGTCCCCGCCAGGTGGTTTGGGTGATGACGTCGTCTTCGAACAACCCGTCCGGCTTGGAGATCGCCTTGAAATGCGCCTCCATGCTGGCCAGCCAGGCCTTGGTGTATTCGGTATCCCTGAGAGGCTCTGGAATCCCGTCTCGGATGCGCTCGAGATCCTCGCGAGGGTCGGTATCGTCCTTGGTATAGAGCTGAACGACCCACTGGTTGGTATCCAGCTCCGGCAGGCTGTCCTGCAGAGCCGCCTCGATCTGATCTCTCACGGCGACCAGGGCGTCGAGGGAACGCCCCTCGGAGGGTACCGGCGTCACCTCGGCGACCACCCCGAGCGAGACGCCGTCCTCGAGCAGAAAGCAGCCTGAATCCGGGAGGTATTCGACCCACGGCAGCCGGCTGGCGAACGATGGGGCGCGACGGTATGCCTCGCGGATCTCACTCATCGTCGGCGCCTGACCCCGCGGCAGAGATAATGGCCGCCCACTCTCGTCGGTCAGCAAGGGCCGCTCGTTGATACCCTCGGCACGTGCCGTCTCGCCGTCGTGCCCGTTCGCCCCTCGCTTTCCATTGTCCCGCGGCTGCGGCGAGAACAGGCGGTTCATGACGTCATCGAACATCGACATCAGCGCACCCTCCCCGCCACGCGGGGGCGGGCCCCCTCTCCAGGCATGGCATACTGCGGTTTGTCGTAGAGCGGAAAGACCGTCGAGTAGCCCGGGACCGGCACCGACTCGCCGCCAGCGAGATGGGGATAGACAAACATCACCAGGTCGGGGTTGGGCAGCCGCGAGAACTGGCTATAGATCTCATTGGCCGCGTCTCGGGTGTAGCGCGTCTGCTCGGCGCGCATCTCGCCGACTCCGATCGGACGACGAAGCGCCCCGCGGGCATCGTCCACGGCACGCTGTCCGGGACTACCGGTACGGTGGCCATCGCCACCGGCCGTTGAGCCCTTCTCCCAGAGTTCCTGCATGGTCATGCCGTTGGTCGGCATCATCTCGTCCTTGGAGGTCGCACAGCCCGACAGCAGCACGAGGCCGGCCAATCCCAGCAGTACGATCGCGCCGCGCGATATCGCGCGTGAATCAGTCGAGCCCGACTGTGGTCGCGGTTGACGTGTCATAACGCACCTTCCTCCCCTCGGTCTCGTAATCGATCGGTAACTGCTTGTCGATATGGATGGCCACGGTCTCGCCCGGCGGCACATAGACGGCCGCGAAGGCTTCGCCGTAGAGCTGGTTGACCCACTCGCTCATGTCGTTGACGCCCTGGCTCAGAATCTGTCCCACGGCCTGATTGCCGGTCATGGCCTGGGAGACCGTGCCGTTGGAACCGAAGGAGGTAACCGAGGTCGAGTCGTCGTCGGACAGCATCGTCGCCACGCCCGCGCCCGCCGCCGTCAGAAGGCCCTGGGTGCCGAGATATTGCCGGGCATTGCTGCGCCGGGCGCCGCTGATGCAGGGAATGCCGCTTCGATCGCTGATCCAGCCGATCGCGTTGCCACCGCCGATGGTCCGGTCACCGGAACGTCGGTTGCCGTTGCCACCCCCCTCGTTGACATCGTCCGGTGACGGCACCGTGCGCACCGTGCCATCCGCGAAAACGAACGTGAGGCTGGTGATGTTTCCGCGCACGCAGGAGAGGGTCCAGTCCCCCGTCGCCGTGCCGCTGGCCACGGCGGCCTGGACCTCGGGCAGCTCGATACCGTTGGCCGTCAGGTTGTCCTTACCGATCATGACTTTGAAGGGATACGGGTCGTTGACGGCACCATCGACCGGCACGCGGCCCAACAACGCCGTCATCGCCAACGAGCCCATCAACGTCGAGTTCTGGGGAATGGTGTAGACCGGCTCCACGGTGGCGGCGTCCGGCTGCCCCGTGACCTTGGCCTCGACCGCGCTGGATGTGCGCGATGCGAAGTCGCCCACTTCGCTTGCCGCGGCCTTGAACGAGGTCGGGAACGCGGGCCCACCGTCGCGGCCGCCCGGTCGCCGCCCCTCGTCCTCTCGCTGGTCCATCGGCTCGACCCACGCCAGCCCCTGGTCAGTCTCGTAGCCACCTCCCGGAGTGCCACCGCCCTCCAGGCCCAGCCCGATCGGCATGTCCTCGCTGGACGAGGATGAGTCTCCACTCTGCTCGTCCGGCAACAATCGCTGCACTCGCTGCTCGAAGCGCGACAACAGCGACTTCTCGCTCCGCTCTCGTACCGCCTGCTGACGCCGGCGCTCCTCGCGAATCGCCGCTTGAACGGCGGTGTCGACGTCGGTCTTCCGGCTCGAGAGCCGTTCGTTTTCCTCGATCAACTGATCGATTCGTTCCTCCTGTTCCTGCTGTTGCTGATTCCACACGTTCATCTTGCCCACCAGCGTGGCCACGGTGTCCTGCGCGGAGTCGCCGCTGATGCCCAGCGCATCCATCTCCTCGCGGGTCAACGTCCGCGAGGCGTCTTCCTCGGTCTGAGTGCCACCCCTCCCGTCGCTATCGCCGCCGCTGCAGCCCTTGACCACGATCAGGACCATGGCGATGACAGCGATGGGGACGCCGAATTTCAGCAACGCATTGCCACGAGGCTTCATGAGTCACCTCCCCGGGTCTGGGCCAGGGGCACCGCCTGAGCCAGGGACACGCCGTTGGTGACGATGAACACCGTCGTCGTGTCCTCGGCACTACCCCGCGGCCCCAACGTGGGATGCATGAAAGAGGCGCTATGCAGGTCCCCCTGCAACCAGCGAGGATCCAGCGCGAACTCGCGCGAGGGATCGCGATTGATGAGCCTGACCGCCGTGACCGTCCAGCCATCGAGTTTCCAGGCCGCGACCGGTGTCGCCGTGACCGGCAACGACGGCATCAGGGACGGCAGGCTGGCGGGCAGGCGCATCGCCACCCGACCGATTCCCTCCACGGGGTCGATCGTGCGGGTCGGTGCATAGAGAGACTGTGCCGCGAAACGGGTCAGCACGACCGGCACCGGCGTCCCGGCGGTCGCGCCTTCCGTCGAGCGATCATTGTCCTCGCTCTCTGCGGTGGCGCGGCTCTCGGGCCCATCGGGGATGACGACCTTGATCTGCTCGTCGCTGGCTCCACTCGACTTGGCGGACAGATCGAACAACACGACCTGGTTGGTCTCTACGTCCTGGATACGCACCCGCTGCGTATCGAACGGTCGATTCGCCTTGAGATAGATGGCCCCTCCGGCACTTTGCACACGCAGCGTATCGGGATCGGCTATCTCGCGAGGCAGGCCGACCCTGACGTTACGGTCGAGAACGATGACGCGTTCCGTGCCAACCGGGAGATCGACGGGTAACGGCTTGCGATCCCAGTGCAGGATCTCCACTGCCTGGGCCTGAAGCGCGAGGCTCAGCAAGGCGACGAGGACGCCGCCGCGGAGCAGTGCCGGGAAGACGCATTGGCGAGTCATGAGGACGTCTCCTTCCGAGGGATCTCCAGGCGTTGTGCCGGTCGGGCTAGGCAGTCGAGCTGCATGCCCCACTTGTTGTTCTGCGGGTCGCCGTCTGCCCGCACGACGCGAATCGGAAAACGCATGTAGACGTCGCGAATGGGTGTGCCCGCGTAGCTCTCCTTCACCGCGAGGTCGAGATTGACGATCCATTCGTCCCGGGAAACGATCTCCACCGACCCCGGACCGGATGGCGCATTGCTGAACCCTCGTCCAGGAATCTCGAACACCATGCGCTCGCGCTCATCGAGTTCGTTGCGCTGCTTGCGATGACGGTAGTCGGTCTCGAGCTCGGCCTGACACGACGGCGTCAGAAACGGGGAATAGGCATAGAGATTGCGCTTGTAGTCCTCCTCGCCGTTGGTGGGCCAGCGATTGATCTGCTGCCACACATAGGTCGTGAAGGCGTAGACCGCCGACGGCGGTTTCTCCCACCACTTCTGGGTCGAGCCCGAGCGCAGGTCGGGGGGAATGGAGATCGTCAGATCCCGGGGCGCGCTGTACCAGCCGTACCCCAGCGCCAGACACGCGACGACGAGTCCGCCGCATGCCGCGCGCAGGGTATTGATGTGGGAATCTCGCCCGGCCAGGGCATTGCGTAAACGACTCATCGATCGTCTCCCATCAACCGGCGGCGTCCGCGTCCCCGAGATCCGGGATCGCCAGGATCTCCCCCTACGCGATAGACCCCGGAACGGGTGATCAAGCGCTCGCGTCCCGATGCGATACCGAGTGTCGCGAGCTTGAACGCCAGCTGCCGGTAGAGCATCGAAGGCGGTCGCCCTCGACGTAGCCGACGCATGATGGTGCCGCCCATTCCCAGGGAGCAGGCCATGCCCGCCACCGCCACCGTCGGCGCCATCGCCGGCATGCCCATGACGATGGCCAGCACGATGCCGGGTAGTAGTGCCGTCGATAGGCCGGCGACCGCCATGATCACGACCTCGCGCAACGTCATGCCACGAAACACAACGGGCGGGTCATTGATACGCCGTGGAATGAAGTCGATGCTCGACATGGCGCCGCTCCTTACTGCGCCAGAATCGGCGCGGCCTCGGTGGTGAGCCAGATGACGAGCAGAAGCAACAGCACGCCGACGAATCCCGTCACACCGAACTTGCTCCACTCGCCCCTCACCCGGGCTTCGTTGAAGGAGGCGAGGCAAGCCATACCGACCCAGATGAATGCCACAGAACACAGTGCCAAACCCCCGAGCACTAAGCCGTCGTACATATACCCCTGAAACTGGGAACGAATGCCTCCGGTACCCTGTGTCGGGCTCTCGAGGGTGGGCAAATCGGCCAGGCTCACGCCCGGCAATATCATCGCGATCACCACGACCAGACGTCGACTCGCGTTATCGGTCCAGCGGGTGGCATGCTTCAGAAGCGATCGGAAGACCATGTCGAAACTCCTCGGTGGATGGTTCTTGAATCAGAGAAATACCCAGAAAAACAGCAGGATCAGCAGTAACGTCCGCCAGGCGACGATGGACAACACGTCGCCATCGACACGGTTCTTGACGAACCCCCGATAGACCGAGAGCAGGATCCAGCAGGCGGCAAGCAGTGCCAGCGCGCAGCCGACTCCGGCGATCAGCAGGTAGAGTTCGTCCCCCGTCATGCCGGATCCCGTTTCGAAGGCATCCATCACGCCCCCTTGTCATCGAGATAGTCGCCGTCGATGGGCCGTGGCCGACGTGGCAACGGGCGCTCGGGAGAGAGGTAGGAATCGATCCCGGTGACTATCGACTCGAGATCCGCACGAAGTCGCGGGATGTCGAAGTAGATCCGAGTCGTGGCGGGATCGGCTTGTTGCTGCCGGGCATCGATACGATCGACGACGACCTCTATCTGCTCGATCTGAGTCTGGATCAACGCCAGATCGCGCCGCTGGATCTCGTCGATATCCGTGGCGCTCGCCGGCGACGACACGCCGGCGATGCTGGCCACTAACCCGCCCAGCAGAACGTGAAAGCGCTTCGGATGAACCGTCATGTTTGAGTCCCATCGTGAATGGTGACGCCATGACTTCATGGTCGGGGGAACACGCGCGAGGATCAGCCCGAAACGTTAAGCGCATCGACCACGTATTCTGCCGACGAAAAAAGCCCCCGCGGGGAGCGGGGGCAAGCGGGGGAGTCGACAACTGTCAGATGTCAGAGGTACTTCTTGAAGCTGGCGGTGGCGATCGCGATCATCAGCCCGAACAGCAAGGCACAGGGCAGCAGGAACAAATTCGGATGGATCGAAAACGGCAGGGAGAGGTAGATCAACCACCCGGTCAGGAAAATCGGTGTCACCATACGCTTGGCATGGTGATAGACGAAGGCGGACTCGCGCCCCGCTCCGAACCGCCGTAGATCCCGGCTGACGAGACCATCGGTGAATCCCATGATCGCGGCCAGGGCGAACAACGGAGAGGTCAGCGCCAGAATCACGCAACGAGTCAGCGTCATCAGCGTCACGTACATGGCCGCCTGGAGGTAGGTCTTGAGCGTCCCCACCCAACCCAGCGCATCCGCGCCCTGCTCGACCCAGCCAGCAATGCCGGTCTTCACGAACAGCCATTGGTAGCAGGTCTCGACGACCAACGAGGCGAATTCCACGGGCGACGAGACCAGCAGGGATCGCGTGAACTGGCTATCGAGATATCCCATCTCCGATAACATCGTCTGCCGAGCGTGCATCGAACCCGGTTGCCCGAACCATTGGAAATAGATGCCCAGCCACTCGATCGCCACCGAACAGATGATCGAGACGAGTACGATCCAGATCAGCGAGAAAGGGAGCTGGATGAGGGTCCCGATCATGCCCGTGCGCTTTTCCTCGGCTCTGTGCGCCTGGGCGTCATCCCTCGCCATGCATCACCCCCGCACCATCGTCGGACGTCGTCGAAAGCGACGTTCCCGCCCCCCGTGGCCCGGCTTGCGGCTCCGTTGGCTCGAAGTCCAGATGGATCGGTGGTGGCATCACGCCCTCCCACCACTGATCGCCGGTGCTGTACTTGGCTCGCATGCGGCGCGCGATATCGGCCACGTCCCTGGGGACGTCATCGGCCTTGTCGGGCAACGGCAACGGCATCCGCAACTTCCAGAGTTGCCCCCCCTCGATCAGCAAGAACGCCTGGCCCTTGGGGAGGTTGATCACGTCGTTCGAGGTGATCATCTCGACCGGATCGGTGCCGATGCGGTCCCCCGCCGATGAGCTGAAATCCTGATCGGAATTGACGTCGGCATTGTCGCTGGCCATTGATACCTGCAGACGCGTCGAGACCTGGACCTTGGCCAGTTGGTCGGTGAGAAGCCTGGCGGTGCGCTCCTCGCGCACGCGCAGCATGATGAGCGTGTTGAAGTTGCCGACGACCTGGCCCGCCTTGGCGGCATCGCCGATGCGGGCTTCGATGTCGGAGAGGGTCTGTGTATAGGCCGTGACCTGGATGCCGGCGCCGCCCCCTTTGTTGATGAGCGGGATGAACTCGTCGCCCATCAGCTCGTTGAACTCGTCGCAGTGCAGGTTGATCGGCAATTTCCGACCATCGCCCTGCCCCGGCAATCCGTCCTCGGCGCCGAACTTGTAGATGTGGCCTGCCACCGACACGATGTCGGCGAACATGGAATTGCCCACGGCCTGAGCGACCTCGAAATCCGATAGCGCGTCGAGCCCTACGTACACGACCCCCTTCTTGCGAATGATCTGCTGCCAGTCGATGATCGGGCGGTCGTCCTCGATGTCGTCGTAATCGGGCGAGAGCAGCTCGGCGATCTTCCCGCTGGTCAGTTTCTCGAGGAGCGGCAGAAGCGATGCCACGATCTTGTCGAAGTAGGTCTTGTCGTAGCGCACGGCCGACAAAAGTCCGTCGAGCACGGGGTCGGTCAGCGTCTCGATCACCTCGGGCTGCTGCAGGTACTGTACGATCGCCACCACCCGCTTGTGCCGCCCCACCATGTTGCGCGGCATGTTGCGATCGTTGAGCTTGCCCTCGATCTCGGTGATCTGCTTATTGGCGCCCGGCATTCGTGGCTCCAACGTCTCTTGGACGTACTGCATCAACAAAGCATCGATGTTCACCACGTCGGCCAGGATCTGGCTGTAGCTAGGCCGCTCGCCGAGCGCGTGCCGAGCACGGGCGACGATATTGACGAAACGCCAGGCGAACTGACGAAACGCCGCGGAGTTGCCTTCCCCGGAGAGCTGTCCAGTGACGCGGGTCGGCACTTCCGAGAGACGCGAGAATCGACCCACGGCGTTGTAGCGACACGACACATCCGGCCAGCCCAGGTGAAAGATGTAGAACTCGTCGCCACGTCCGGCCTTCTGCGCCTCGGCGTACATTCGAAGTAGCAAGTCGGCGTCGCCCTTGGGATCGAAGCAGATCACGATGTCCCCTCGATGGATGTCTTGAGTGATCAGGATCTCGGCCAGTCGCGTCTTGCCCACGCGGGTCGTTCCCTCGACCAGGGTGTGACCCACCCGCTCGCCGAGCGGCATCCAGACATCGTGCTCTTTCCACTCGACCGCGTGCAGCGCCGGGCGACCACCGACCGGCGGCAACGGCCGCACCGGGTTGAGCATCGAATCCCAGCGCAACAGCGCTGCGATATATTGGCCGACCACTCCGCCTTCCATCGACTGCTCGAGACGCCGTGCTCGCTGATAGAGGGGACTCGGCAGGACATAGGATTCGGCGGCCGGCTGCCCGGCTTCGTGAAGTCGCTGCGTGTGCCGCGCCTGCCACTTGAACCCCTTGCCAAGCCAGAGGCTGCGCTTGCTGACCGGGATCTTCCGCGCCGGCAACGCGAAGCGTGGCAGACGTCGCATATTGCGCCGATAGCGCAGCACGACCCATGCCTGCTGGAAGCGCCAGGCGCCGAACACCAGAAACCCGATGGCGGTACCGAGCCCCACGCTCGGTGCGAGCGCGAGCGACCAGGGCGCGTAGAGGCATAGCGCAGCGCAGCCGACGCTCATCCAGACCGAGTACAGCTCAACCGCCGGACGTAATAGCGACTCGAGAGGATAGTTCTGGCTCATATCGTCGCCCTCTACTGCTCGACTCCGTGCCGACTGATCAGCACGGGGTAATGACGTAGCCCCAGCCGACCCGCCAAGTCGTCACCGGAGGCCGGGCGAAGCTCCAACCCCGAGGCCTCGGCGCGGAGCGCCTGCAGGGATTGCTCGTTTCGAACCTGCACGACCAGTCCGACGGCGTTCATATCGCGCAGGACATCGCCACGCTGAGCGAGCCATTGACGAGACAGATCGTCGTCGCCGATCAGGAAAATCGGTGTGAAGCCATCGGGCAGTTCGATCGAGCGGGCAGGCACCCGGCCCGGTGACAGACGCCGGCTCTCGATCGGCAACATAGCGGCTTCGCCGAATGGCTGGGTTCGAGGCTCGGCCCTATAGCCGTCCCGCTCGTCGACACCGGCGCGGCTGATCGCCACGAAATACGGCCGCGCCGAGCGGCCACCGTGGTCCGCGACCACCACCAACTCCGGCAGCCCGGGAGGACGCTGCGCCTCGTCCTGGGCTTGGGCGGTGATGGCCTGCATGGCAGGCCAGAGACAGAAACCGAGACATAGGGTGCGGACGATCTTCATGAGGATTCCTGACGGTTGATATCAGCGACTGGCGACTTCCGCGAGCCAGCGGCGTGGCGATGGAGTCGTCCAGACGAAATCGTTCTGAACCGGGCGGGGAGATGGTGTTATCCAGGTGAGATTGGGTTGATGGTCGGCCTGTTGAGTCAGGGCCGAATCACCATGGCCACTCGTGCTTGTCAGGGAGACTTGTTCGAGAGAGCGCCCCAATCTCAGCAGCTCCTGGCGAACGGCTTCACGATATCTCGCGGCCGGCCTGCCGCCTGCGGGTCGGTGGTAACGCCCCGCCGCTATCAACCAGTCGCCCGAGTCCTCGAAATGTCGACGAATCAGGGCCGCCGCCTCATCGAGGTTGGCATAGGGATCGAGGCCGGCACACGGATCGCCGAAGCGCCCTCCCACCCCGAACAACTGGGGATGCCAACGCACATTGAGTTGGGCAATGCCGACATCGACGATTCGTGTGTGCTCGAGCGCGTTGCGCAGCGCCCTGCAGGCCGAGGCACGATCGCCGAACCGCAGCGCTTTGCCGGCGACATTGAGCGTCCACGGCCAAGGCCGGATGCCGTTGCCGAGGCTGACTTTCGACTCGGTGCTGGCCACGGCGTACAGCATGGCCGGGGGTATGCCATTGTGCTCGGCGGCCACGACATAGGCTGGAGGAATCGCCGGAGAGTCGGCATCGGCCCGTCCCGCCGTCAAGCAAGCCACTAGCACCATGATCGCCCAGCGCATCCCTCACCCCCTCGGCGCGACGCGAGGCAGCTCGTCGCCATCCACATCGAGCGACTCGCCATGGTTGAGCGTGATATCGCCGTCGCGGACCTGCCTGGCGGGGATACCCACTTTGGACGCCCAGCTACGAATCCGCTCGTCGTCCCCGTTCGCATCGACGACCCAGATATCCATCGCCGCGCCCCCTCGCAACAACCGCTTCACGGTGGCATCGCACTGCCGGCACCCTTGGGTCGCCACGACGACGCTGAGTCGACCAGGAACCTGGCGTGAATCGCTGTCGAACAACGATCGGGTCTCGCCACCCTTCTGGGTGCTGAAGGCCTTGATCGGCATTTCCCCGGGATAGAGACGCTGCCAGGCGGCGTCGTACGCTCGCTGGAAAGCCAGTTCCGCCTCGACGCGTCGACGCTCGGTCTCGACCAATTGCTCGGCGTACTTCTGGCGTTCCTCCTCGGAACGCGCCTCGATCCCCAACGCGGTCAAGGGGTCGAGGTTCGGTGACCAAGTGCCACGCGGCCCCGACATGATCGACTCGTAGCGCGCGTACTCGCGCTCGCTCAGTCCCCACGCCTTCGCGGTACGCTCGCGGCTGTGTTCGATCCGTGACGTATCAACCTCAGTCTCACGGTTACGCTGCAGCGCTTCCCGCTGGATGCTCGGCCCTGGAGGAGGATCAAGCGACAAAGGCACCTGGGCCTCGACGGAGAGCACGGTGCAGGACAGCGACGCGATCAATATCAGGCAGGCACGTTTCGTCATGGGACATTCCTCAAGGGAGGGACACGACGACGTCGCGGCCGTCGACGGTGAACGACGCCGAACGCCCATCGATCGACGAGAGACGCCAACGTCCGACGCTCTGTCCCGCTCGAATCAGACGCAGATCGCTCAGACTCGCCACCTCTCCATCCGCTATCGCCAGGAAACGGCGATCACCCCGCCGTTCCACACCGGCGATGGTGAACGGGGGCGTCGGCGACTTCCGACGAGAGCGGGAGGCTTGGTCCTGTCGCGGTTTCGCTTTTCGCTTCTCGAGCCGCTCGCGCAGCGCATCGATGGATGCCTCGAGCCCCTGCTCGGTCTCGCGAACCGCGCTGAAGCGTACATCGACCGAGCCGGAAAGCTCGTCGATGCGTTGGGACAGCCCGTCGACCTCGTCGGCAGAGGCGAGATGATCGAGACGCTGTTTCATCTGGGCGTTTGCCTCGACATGCTCGGCCAGCCGGTCGAGACGCGCATCGACGTTGCGGCCCAGGGCAACGTCGGACGCGCGTTCCGCCTCAAGCGTGTCCAATCGGTCGCGAAGCTGATCGAGCGTCTGCTGCTGCTGTTGCAGACGGGACTCCAGCGAGGGCCCCTCGGCGTCATCGCCATAGCCATAGCCCGAGGCAAGATCAGCGACACCACTGGAGATGACTCCATATCCCGCAACAGCGGCTAGCCCTATGGCAGCAAGGCCACCCACCACAATGGCGATTCTCGCTAGAGGCCTTCTTCCACGGGGTTTGCGATCAGGCTCGGCGATGTCTTCCGGCGAGATACCCGCTCTATTCTCACGATCCTGGTCGTGAGCTTCTTGGTGTTCACCCGTCATGTTTGCCTCCTGCAACCCGGAAAGCTAAGGAGACGGCTCGACGATTCTGAAATAGGGACATCGAATGAGACCTCGCGCCGGGCGTCCTTGGTGATGGTTTCTGGACCAACCGTGCCCGAGGGGTGAGAGGCTCGCGACGAGAAACGTTAACTGCGCACGTCCCTATTTTCCGGCGAAAAAAACGCCCCGCAGGGCGTTTGCATAGATTCGATCGTTGAGGACACATGAACGACTAGCGTTCCGTGTAGCGATGCTCGGGGCGATCGGCGAACGCCGCCAGCGCAAGCTCGGGTGTCTCGCCGGAAAACGGACGTCCCATTCGATCAAAGACGATCCAGGCTAACTCCCCGAGTACCCTTTCTGGAGGATATGCGGCCCGGAGCAGCCCGACTTCGACCCTCGGCCATACCGGACTGCCTTCGTAGACGACGTGGGACACTCCGTCTGGGCGCGGCACCAGACAATAGATACTCATGATACGGACTCCATGCTCTCATGGAGCCATCCCCGCCGGGGATGGCCCCGGTAGGGATAGAAGGTATCTAGTGCACGGGATGACTCCCGTAGGGACTAACGAAAACCGCCTCCCAGAGGGAGGCGGTCACGATGAGGTCAAAATCGGCCGGTTGGCCGAGATTAGTGCTTTCGCCGTGCTTCGCGTTTGCGATGAATCGTGTAGGCGTAACCGCCTGCCACCGTCATCGATACCGTGAGCACAACGAAAATAGTGCCAAGCAGCAGAGTTGCGTAATCCATCAGGAATCACCTCCCTCGTCGGCTTCGGCCTTGGTTATCAACGAGTCTAGCATGCTCTTGGCGATACCAGCGACCAGGGCCACGACGAGGAAGACCGCGCCGCCCCAGAAAGCATGGGCCATGCCGTCGGGTTGCGTCCGCAGGGTAGGACCCAGCAAGGCGGCAACCACGCAAGCCGCGGTCACGCTGCTGCTGATACGGTCGGCCGCGTCGAATATGGCGCGAGCGACCCGGAGCTTGGATAGATAGGACATGACATCTCCAATCGGTGCCGCATTGGAGACGCCCCCGCAGGGGAGAAATCTCCCCTGCGAGCGGGTGGGTTGAACCACACCGCCGGGACGCTAGATCCCGAACGGTGAGGCGGTTATGTGGAATCAGGCCATGGCTTCGGCAGCCCCCACCGAACCGGTGTCGGCGGCGACGTCCGGCTGAGGCGAAGCCCCGTCGCCGGACTGACCAGAAGGATCGTCGGAGGTAGCTGAGACAGCGTCTCGCCGAGGCGCTTCGTAGACTTTCTCGCCATCCACCTTCACCCAGTTGATGAACAGCAGACGTGCTTTCAGGCTCACGCCGGTTTCACCCGCGCGATCCCCTTTTGTCCGTGTGAACAGGTCGGCGTACAGATCGCCCAGCTTGAAGCCGACAAGGATCTTGGGCTCGGAAAGCCCTTTCTCCTTGCGATCGGCCACGGTAGCGGCGAACTTCTTGACCAGCTTTTCCGCCTCGGCACCGCTGACGCGACAATCGAAGCGGCGATACTCGACATCATTCGCGGGACCATTCAACGCGGAGATATCGCAAGCCCAGAACGGGTTGCCACGCTTGAGCGTGACCTTGCGAATCCGGTTGACGTAGCCCACGCCAGTGATGTGGAGATCGAAGAACTGGTTATCGGTCGAAGTGGACATGATGTAACTCCTTGGGTCGAGTCTAAAAAACTCCAGGAGATACACCATCCCCATCGGGGGAAGTGTTCCCCCGGATGGGTAGGTTGGGATGCGATTAGCTGAAGAACTTGATCGCAGTCAGAAAGGCGAGGCCCAGTGCAAACATTCCACCGAGGCGGAGTGTCAACTGGTTGGCCAGTTTTGTCATATCAAGCTTCAGCTCGGAACGAACGGAATCGATCTTCTGGTTCAGGTCTGTACGAACAGAGTCGATCTTCTGATTCAGGTCGGTTCGAACAGCGTCGATATCCTTTGTCAGAGCAGCACGAGTCTCGGCCAGATCCGATTTGGTGGCGAGCGTATGCTCGGCCGCCTCACGGAAGGCTCGTCCATGAGCTTCGGCAATCGCCTCGGCCTGCTCCTGAGTGAAGCCGGCCGTGCGCAGTTGCCTCGCGAACTCCAGGGTATCGATGGCGTACATCGTCATCTCCAGTCTTCTCCATGGCTTGGGGAAGACACACCCCATCCGGGAAGTGTTTTCCCGGGTGGGTGAAATAGCAGTGGCATCCGACCCTTGGCAGGGCGCTGTCTTGCGGGATGCGATACAGCTTGGGGATCTGCCCGAAGGCAAAGGGCGTCACTGATGACCGACAGTGACCAACGGCGTACATGGTAAGGATTGCGCCACCTTCTCGCGGCGTCAACCCCAAACGATCACCAATCGCAAGTCGTGGCGGCGGTTGTCCCCCGCCGCGCCTTGGGATTGAAGACCAGAACCGCAAGACAATGCAGCTACCGATACCGGTGCGGGTAGCGTGTGGAATCAGCCATTATGCGAGCTATCGACCGTCATGCCCCTCGTAGTCATGCGCTCGACCAGCCGTTGCATCCGGTCCTAGGTCATGGCGTTGGACCAGTACGTTTGTGCGCGGATCCCCGCACAAAAGGAGCCCGGGGGTCAGGCGGCGGGCACCGCCGGCGGGAATGATCGTCGAACCGGCCAGAGAGCGATCCTCGACGAAGGTCGCTCGCTGGCCGGTTCGATGATTCGAGGAAACATTGGGAGGTGGTCGACGACCGGTCGACCTGATAACACAAGGAACCTGGAACCCCAGCTACTTGTCCCTAGTAGTGCAGCCATGCTGATGGCGGGGTGCGCGTTCTCACCAGGTGTTCGCGCTTTGGGATCGGACCACAGAGGGCCCTGGGATCGACTGTTAACCGACAGTCGCAACGGGGTACATCTGGAATTATCCAGTAGCCCTCCGCGTAAGGCAAGCGCCACGCTCCACCGCCCCCTGCCCGGATCCAAAGTGCGTTTTTCCTACTGCTTCATGCAGGCCAGTAGAGCGACGTTCTTGGGCCGCGTTTCATCGCCTCCCGCGGGGGCCGTATGCCATGTACTACTCAGCGACCCGGGCGCCCGGCTCATAGGCGGTCGTGGTAGCCGCGGCGCCCGAAGCCGAAGAGGAATCCTCATCGGCCATCGTCTCGCTCTGCCGGCGAGGTGCCGGCTGGACAATGGGCCGCCATTGCTCGCGTCGATCCGAAGCCACGGTGACGCCGAACCGAACCTGCTCAGTGGGCTCGTAACACACGGTTCGCGTGATGCGATCAGCATCCAACGTCCACGGCTCACCGGCCAGCATCTCCAGCGCCGCTCGCAATGGCATGGGGCCCATTTGATAGTGGGGCCCCGGGAGCGGGCGGCTGTACAGGTAATTCATCGCGGTCCCGCGCGGATCGCACAGCTGATAGCCCGTGCCCTTCAGGACATAACGAATGGCGTCGCCGACGCTCGGCGACTCGATCGGTGGGATTTGAACGGAAACGATCTGTTCCAGGAGATGCTTTTGCCCCTCCTGAGCATTGGCCTGAACCAGTTGATAGCGCCCCACTCGCACGACGTCGACAGCCGTCGAATCGTCATCGTAAATGTTGGCAAGCCGTGGTCCGGCACCATCGTCGTCCGTGGAATCCTCGATCTCGGTGTCAGGCCGGGAATCCACCGACTTTGGAGCCGTTTGGGATGGGAAGTGAGAACATGCCGTGACGCCCAGGGATAGGAGCGCGATGGTGCCAACGGCAGGAAGACGGAATCGCCTCATGATTGCAGGCCTCGCGGAAGTCGATTCCACCACGATGCCCACTCGAGCCTGCTCGATCAGTCGAAAACGTTAACTCGTGGCGTCAGCATTTCCGATGTCAGAACACCTTCTCGAGGACTACGTCGCCTCGGCTGACATCTCGATGGCGTCGGGACCATCGATGGGCTTCGCCTTGAACCAGCACCCCCACTCGCGAGTGCGTGGATAGCCAAGGCGATCCAGTTGTGGCGGGATCGCCCCCCGGGCACTACGATCGGTGCCGTAGTGATGGCCACCATGCGCGTTCAGGTAGTCGATGATGTGCTCGATGTGCCGTTCGGCCTCGGGATCGGCTCGTAGATAGGTATCGATCATGGCCATGGTGCGCTTGAACGGCGTCATGTACTCGGTTTCCCCGCCTCTGGCCCCCGGTCGGGCAATGCGCATGTCGGGATTGAGCTGGTCGATCAGGCACTGCGCCGACCTCCGCGCTCCCGGCTGGATGCGCGGGGCCAGCTGGCGGTAGATGCGATAGGATTGAGGTTGGATCTCGGCCTCGCCGCTGTAACGGATCTCCATGGCGGGCTGTTTTTCGATCGCCAGGAGCCCGATGCCGAACTCGCGCATCAGCCACCACAGCAGATTGTTGGACCGATACTGGGGGCGTTTGCAGGCGACCCATATCAGATGGGGCATGCCGGCCTGCTCCGGTCGCGAGTGCGTTCGCCAACGGCTCGCCTGCTCGATGACGCCCAGGGTCAACGAGCGCTTGCACTCGAAGACCTGGCAGATCCCTCGGCGTGTCGCGATGATATCGGGACGTC
The DNA here is from genome assembly GCF_020147985.1 of Modicisalibacter sp. MOD 31.J. Taxonomy (NCBI): domain Bacteria; kingdom Pseudomonadati; phylum Pseudomonadota; class Gammaproteobacteria; order Oceanospirillales; family Halomonadaceae; genus Modicisalibacter; species Modicisalibacter sp. MOD 31.J. The sequence continues at coordinate 517,398 of NZ_JAGXFF010000005.1, forward strand.
CCGGGAACGTCTCAAGAACCACCTCGGGGTAGGTCTCCCAGCACTGGGTGCGTAATCTCTGATCGACCACCCAAGCGATCTCCGTCTCTGTCATCGCCTTGTCGAAAGCGCCCGACTCCTTTCCGGTCCCGGTCAGGTATTCGGCGCAGTTGGACTCCCAATCGTCCCCACGCATCATCCGCGCCCTCCCCGAGCTGGCTGTGCTTTCGATCGGCCGCTGGCCTTCGGCTTGCCCTTCTTGCCGATCGACTTGGTGCCGTCGCACTCGGGATAGCGGGAGCACGACCAGAAGGGGCCACTGCCTCCCTTGCGCTTGCGCATCTTGGCCGAGCACTTGGGACAGGTTTCGCTAGGGGGCTCGGGAAGATCCAGACGGGGTTGCTGGAGCGCCAACGCGATGAGCTTGTCGAGCATGACATGCTGACGCTGCATGAAATCCTCCAGGGTCATGGAACCCTCGGCAACCTGGTCCAGAGCCTGCTCCCACAGCGCCGTCATACCCGGGTTGCTGAGCTGCGGAGGTAACGCCGCGATCAGCCCCTGCCCCACCGGGGTCGAAACGATCGTGCGTCCCTTCTTGCGGATGAAGCCTCGCTTGAGCAACGTCTCGATGATCCCGGCGCGGGTCGCCTCGGTACCGATGCCGGCGCTCTCGCGCAGCCGCGCGCGCAATCGTTCGTCGGTGACGAACCGGGCGGCATTCTTCATCGCCGAGATCAGCGTGCCCTCGGCAAATGGCTTCGGCGGCTGGGTCTGGCGATCCTTCACCAGAAGGTCCACGACCGCGCAGCTTTCCCCCTGACGGAGAGGCGGGAGCGCCTGCGCACCTGAAGCCTCCTGCTCCTCGTCGTCACCGTCCTGTCCTTTGCCCTTCCCTCGAGGAAATAGCAACTTCCACCCCTCGACCCGCACCTGTCGCCCCGAGGCCACGAACGTCTCGCCGGCGAGATCCAGGCGCACGTCGGTCTGATCGTACTCATGGGCGGGCAGGAACTGAGCCAGATAGTGACGACGGATCAGATCGTAGACTCGGAACTCGTCCTCGCTCATGCGATCGATCCGGCAGGGGGCCGTGGTGGGAATGATCCCGTGGTGAGCCGTGATTTTGCGATCGTTCCACACGCGGCTCTTGAGCTTCCGATCCAGACGATCGATAACCGGAGCGAGCTTGTCATCCGAGTGCAGGAGCGCCGTCACGACCACCTCCACCTCGCTCAGCATCGACGTGGGCAGATAGCGACAGTCGGTACGGGGATAGGTGGTGGCCTTGTGCGTCTCATACAACGACTGGGCGATGTCGAGCACCTGCTGGGCACCGAAGCCGAAGTGCTTCGAACACGCCTGCTGCAGCGTGCCCAGGTCCATCACCAGAGGCGCGGCTTCCCGTTTGCGCGAGGTCTCGACGGACGCCACCGTCGCCTGCGCCCTCTGGCAGCGTGCCGCGGCCGCGCGCGCCGCCTCCTGGTCGATGCAGCGTCCTTCCTCGTCGAGCCAGGCGTCATTGGCCGGCAGCCATTTGGCCTGAAACCTACCACCCCGCGCCTGCAGGTTCGCCACGACGTCCCAGAATGGCTTGGGCACGAAGCTCGCGATCTCCTGGTCGCGTCTCACGACCAAAGCCAGGGTCGGTGTCTGCACACGGCCCACCGACAGCACGCCCTCATGCCCCTGTCGTTGGGCCAGCACCGAAAACGCCCGTGTCAGGTTCATTCCGACCAGCCAGTCCGCGCGAGAGCGACCGAGCCCGGCCTGATACAGCGACCAGGTCGACTCTCCAGGCCGGATGTTGGCCAGCGCCTTGCGAATCGACGCTTCATCCAGCGCCGAGAGCCAGAGCCGCGAGACGCGGCCCTGATAGCGACAGGCATCGAGGATCTCGCGCCCGATGGTCTCGCCCTCGCGATCGGCGTCGGTGGAGACGACCACTTCGCTGCACTGCTTCAGCAGACCCTGGATCACCCTGAACTGCTTGCCGGCATCCTTGCGCACCGTATTCTTCCACTGCCCCGGCCGGATCGGCAGCGACTCCAGCGACCAGCGCTTCAGCGCCGGATCATAGGCTTCGGGGGGAGCTTGCTCGAGGAGATGACCGAAAGCCCAGGTGACGACGACACCCTCTCCCTGAAGACATCCGTCAGCTTTGCGGGTAGCACCGAGCACCTTGCCGATGTCGCGCGCCTGAGAGGGTTTTTCGCAGAGAAACAGTCGAGTCATGGTCTCCGGGCCTCGTGAGATGCAACTGGCCCAGGATGGTCGGACTGGTTCGACAGGTCAGGAGAAAACGTTAACAGAGGCCGGCAACATTAAACTCTGTCTTCCATGTATCAAATGGCCTGACTAGCTTGGACAACAACGAAAAGACCACTAATAAATATTAACAGCTTTCAAAAAGAAATACTCACCACAAACACCCATAAGCCCATTAATTTATTTAAACAGATCTAGCCAGCACCATTCAACTAAACTTCAGAAGCCCACATAGCTCTAGAACCCCGAGCAACCATTCAGCATAATATTTGATCATTCACCAACTAAAAATCCTACCAGCCACCAAAAAAATGATCTATACTACATACAAATTCTAATGCGCCACCACAGAGTTAAAATATTCACACAGCGGCGCAATAAAAATAACAACGAGGTCACTTTTATGCATCCAGCTTTTGCACGAGCAGCCGTTATCACAAGCGGATTTTCTTCTATAATTGCGATATCGAATTCTTTTTCTGGGCTTGTGACATTCTATGGACATTTAAAATCTACATTTGATACGTATCAGTTCTATATACGCGATCCTATATCCTCTGCCCTAGACTATCTTTGGCCACAATTCATTTTCCCGCTCCCAACCTGGGCTCCTGACTACATAATCATTCTTGCGCTTTCCATTTCCTCACTTACATTCATGGAACAATTTACGCGCTCAGAACATCGCCTCATACCAATGACTATAAAGGGCTTCCTCTACATGCCCAGGCTTCTCTCCGCTGTTATTAAAAACAGAAAACAAATGAACATGAAAGAGAAAAACACGATTCCCGAAATGATTTCCTACAGGTTATTTGTATTTATGATACTTATTGTTATCGGATACACAATCATCATTACCATTTTTTTAATCACACTTCCAATCTGGCTCATCTTATATTTAATCGGAACAATGATGTTTTATGGAAAAATAAAAGGAAGGGGACCTAAGCTGATGTTCACTTATTTAGGATTCATAGCTTTAGGCTGCTTCAGCCTAGTGGCCTTGAACGAACAGTATCGTGATTATTGCGAGAACTCCACTGATAGCAATAGAGCTTTTATCTGCCAAGAGCCATAAGCTTGCCATCTCTCGGCCAGCAAAAACCTACTGACAAGCTTCTCATAAAACATTTATTTTCCAATTCCCCCGTACTCAGAAAGCTGGAGTAGCCATGGCAGGTCGTTAACCACCCACATGTAGGCTGAACGACAAACGATCATTAACCGTCACCATGGCCACTAGCCCGGGGGACGATCAATCACTGGCCAAAATGCTCGGCTACTGAATTAGACCCTACCGGATTATTCCACTCCCCCGCCTCCCCCGCAGTTTTTGCAAAGGCTCCCACGCTACCTTCATCCGTCGCAGTGATACTCTGCTGATTGGCACCGCAGTTGGCTTTCTCGAGAACGACCTGCGTGACCCTGAAGGGAAGGATGCCGACCCGCTGCGCTTGAACCTTGAACTGAGACCGGTCCTCGCCACTCTCGCGATCCTTCCACTCATCGAGCACCATTCGGCCGGATACCATGACGCGCATCCCGCGTTGGTAGAGACGCGCCCAGGTCTCGACATCGCGATTCCAGATCTCGACATTGGCCCAGAACCCGCCCCGATCGACATTGCCTTGTTCGGTGGGAACCGGATTGTCGAATCGAACGTTCAGTCGCAATACCCCTCGTGGAGCCTGGTTGCCGCTTGGCGGGAACATCCTGACTTCGGGGTCCGAACCGATATTCCCCTCGCCGCTGAAGTGGGTGCTCATGCTGACCTCCATGGGATGTGAATCGAAATCGTGCACGAGCACTTTTCCGCGCGACCCAAGGCAGGTCAGCAAAAAACGTTAACTCCGGCGCGGATATTTCCCGGCGAGAGCTCACAACATCGATTCGATTTCTTCGATCTCCTCGAGCGCCTTATTGCAGCGAGCGATCTGACGCGTCACGGCCGCCACCTTGGCATTGAAGATGACACGCTCGGTTTCGATGTCGACTAGCTTGCGACGCATGCCTTGTGAGACACCGCCATGTTCCAGCACCGCTTCCAGCAATCGGCGCCCCATCTGGCTTTGTCCTCGATCTCGCCACTGGATGGGCCGGACTCGCCCACCGCTGGTCTGATGAGGCTTGAGGAATAGGCCAACCTGAACCACGGTCTTGTTGTGCCGGTTGGCAAGGTCCGCCGACTCCTGCCACAACCGAGCACACTCCTCTTCCAACTCGTCCCGGAATCTCAGTACCTCCCCTTTACCCTTAAAGGGTTTTAAAAGGCCCTTTGCGTATCGATTCAGTGCAAAATCCTGTGGCTGTTCCAGTGCAGATATCGTCGTCACGACTTATTCCTCACCCAGTCTCGATTTCTGTTTCCATTGGAAACACCCCGCTCGCCGCCGGCACCGATGCCAGTGGCATCACCCTGGTCACCGCCGGCACTGATTCCAGTGGAATCACCCAGCTCGCCGCCGGCACCGATGCCAGTGGCATCACCCTGGTCACCGCCAGCGCTGATTCCAGTGGCATCACCCAGCTCGCCGTCGGCACTGTTTCCGGGGGAAACACCCAGCTCGCCGTCGGCACTGATTCCAGTGGAATCACTCGGGTCACCGCCGTCGGCACTGATTCCAGTGGAATCACCCAGCTCGCCGCCGGCACTGATTCCAGTGGAATCACCCAGCTCGCCGCCGGCACTGATTCCAGTGGAGTCACCCAGCTCGCCGCCGACACTGTTTCCAGTGGAAACACCCTGCTCGCCGCCGGCGTGTTGCCAGTGGCAACACTCGATCCCGCCGTCGGCACTGATTCCCCCGGAATCACCCTGGTCACCGCCGGCACCGATGCCAGTGGCATCACCCTGGTCACCGCCGGCACTGATTCCAGTGGAATCACCCAGCTCGCCGCCGGCACTGATTCCAGTGGAGTCACCCAGCTCGCCGCCGGCGCTGTTTCCGGGGGAAACACCCAACTCGCCGCCGGCACCGATGCCAGTGGCATCACCCTGGTCACCGCCGGCACTGATTCCAGTGGAATCACTCGGGTCACCGCCGTCGGCACTGATTCCACTGGAATCACCCAGCTCGCCGCCGGCACTGATTCCAGTGGAATCACTCGGGTCACCGCCGCCGACGCTGATTCCAGTGGAATCACCCAGCTCGCCGCCGGCGTGTTGCCAGTGGCAACACTCGATCCCGCCGCCGGCACTGATTCCAGTGGAATCACCCAGCTCGCCGCCGGCACTGATTCCAGTGGAGTCACCCAGCTCGCCGCCGGCAATGTTTCCAGTGGAAACACCCTGCTCGCCGCCGGCGTGTTGCCAGTGGCAACACTCGATCCCGCCGTCGGCACTGTTTCCGGGGGAAACACCCAGCTCGCCGTCGGCACTGATTCCCCCGGAATCACCCTGGTCACCGCCGGCACTGATTCCAGTGGAATCACTCGGGTCACCGCCGCCGGCGCTGATTCCAGTGGAATCACCTTGGGCCTACCTGTGGCTCATCGGCTTCGGGCAACAGGGAGTCATCATCCATATCCGCTCCTGCGAGGCCCTGAGAGGCTTGATCCGCCGACGGCGCTGCCAGATTCGACTCACGGCGGACGGGGGGAGCAAACTCACTTCGACGTGTCCCTTCCAGAATGTCCTGCGGCAGCTCGCCGAACTTTTCACGGGCGTCCCGCGCCTTGGCGTTGTTCGCGGCAAAGTCGTCTCGCGTCGCACCGCTGAAGCCGGGAAACTTGACCGGCGCGTAGCAGAGCGATCGCATGGCGTGACCTCCCTGGTCGCGTATCATCGACGCGCGCTGCTTGTTGCCCAGCAGCCCGATGTGGTGGGCCAGGAGCACGTCGCGCACGATGCCGTCGTATTCCATGAGCAGCATCACGGCCTGCCAGCCCATCTGGCCGCCCGTGAACACCGGCGTCACGAATGGCTGCTGACTCACGTTGCGGCTGACGTCCAACCCTTCGGGAATGCCGTCGAGAACGGTACTCACCCTCTGTTTGAGCTGCCTCAGCGCATCACGGGTCTGATGGATCTTGCCCTCCAGGGTCAGCAACCACATATCGGCGTACGGATCGTCTCGCTCCGCCGCCCGGTGGATCCGTCCAGCCAGGGACAGGAATTGCTTCAGCCCCACGACCTGCGGCTTGCCACTCTCGACCCCTCGACCGTGCCACGCCAGAACGGCGGGATAGGTATGCAGTGTCATTTCGATCTTGCTGCGTAGCTGCCCTACGCGGGGCTCGGCGCTGGCCATGGTCACTCCTGGAGTCAATGCACTGGATGGGTTCACAGCTTCATGGCCCATCACCGATGACCCCAGCGAAAACGTTAATCCCGAACGCGAGCGTTTCTACCAACGCTATCGGGATAGGCCCAGGCGCCTGAACATGTCCTCCCGGGCTCGCTCGGTTTCCGCCGACATTGGCGGGGATTCATGTGCCAGGCCATCGGCAGCGCCCACCCCCGTCGTGCTAGGGGGGCCCGTCGATGGCAACTGCAGACTGTTGCGCTTCCCGGCCACCCCTTGGCCAAAGTGGGTCGCCTGGAACTGTCCCGATGCGGCCCGCTTGGCCAGTGTGTGCAGGAACCCCATGGGGCGCTGGACCTTGCCCTCCTCCATGCGCCCGGCCGCCTCGTCGATCACGGCCTGTTGAGTCTCGTGCGGCAGTCCGGTCAGCATGAGCGAAACCGACTCACGTTCGTCGCTGCTCAACTCGAGTGGCCAGCTCCAGATCAGCGCGGGGGCATCCGTCTCGCGCGCGGTGGTTTTACACACAGAGTTTGTATAACTACGTACTGTAGGGCCTGACGTTGCGGAAACTGTGTCGTAACCTACTGATTCACGCATGAGTTTCCGCTGGAAACTGGGCTCGCCGGTCTCGGGAAACCGCCCTGGTTTCCGCTGGAAACTGGGCGATTTGCCCTGAGTTTCCGCCGGAAACTGGGTGGACGTTGACTGAGTTTCTGCTGGAAACTCGGCTTGGCTCTGCCGCTGGGCACGCTGATCGATGACATCCAGTCGAGTCGGCACCTCGAGGACGCCACTCTCGGCCAGTTCGTCTCGCACCAGTCGAGCCACCTCGGCAACATCGCGGTTGCGGTGACGGGTGCAACGGATGACGTACTCGATGTACTCGGCGTCGAGCGACAGCGACTCGGCAGGAGCGAGCGGCTCGTCGTGCAGCACGTAGACGTTGCCGATCATGCGGCCGTTCTCGGTGTTGCGCGCCTTCATGCCCAGAGTCATCCAGCGGGTCAGGCGGAGGATCGCGATGACCCTCGCGACGGTCTTGCGCGACGCCTTGCGATTCGCGCCCGAGCGCAGCAATGGCTCCAGTTCGTCGTAGGTCGGGAACGCCGTGGTGCGATCTGCGTTCGACAGTAGCCGGATCATCTGCCAGCCCAATACGTCGACCGCCCCCAGGCGCTGATCGAGCAACAGCGCGCGGGGGACGGTTTCATGGGGGTTGCCCATGAACAGGAGACCGTCGAGGGCGTCCTCCTGAACGCCCGACGCCGAGGCGGGTTGGCCTCGGCGCTGGGTCAGGGATGACGCGGCGCGCCCGATGAGCGCGTCATAGTTTCTCATCACGCCACCCCGACACGCATCACGCCCTCGTCGTCACCCGGCACACTCTCCTGACGGGCCTGCTCCGGCGTCGTCCACTGCCGGATCAGTGTCCAGATCACGGCGAGCGGCAACTCCACTTCCTCGGCCAGGACCAGCATGCCGCGGATGTCCTCCGCCGATGCCGGACTGGCCGGGTCACTACTGATGGTTTGCCAGCGATGCCAGGCGGCGTGCTCCACGGATTCGTCCGGCATCGGCAGTCGTCCCTGGCGACTCGGCACGCCCAGTAATGCTCTTCGCGCGGAACAGTCATTGGGTGTCAGGCCGAAGAATGCGGCCAGCATCTGCACACTGGCCCCGTGACGGATGCACTGGTCGACCAACTCGTCGCGGTCCTGATCGCGATCGATCCGCCGCAACGCGGCCCTGAACATCTCGTGATCCAGCTCGAACCGCGCGACCCCGGGGAACTCGTGAATCATCGACTCGATCTCGCTGGCTCGTAACCGGCTCAGACTCTGCAGTTCCTCGTTGCTGAATCCCAGGGCTCGCGCGCGACGCATGTCGCCCTCGCGGATCAGTTCGAGGGCCTGATTGAATAAGGCGTTGTTGAGTTGTGGTGTCGTCATTGTCATTGCCCCCCTGCGTTATCGGTCACCTCGCGCAAGACCCTGACCAAGCGGGTCAGCCACCAGACTCGGATGAACAAGCCATCCGGCAGACGCACGTCGACATCGTCACCGTGGCTACCGACCAGTTCCCCGAGCAGCGAAATCTCGGATGGCAGAATGGGATCGATGTGGCCCTGGAAGCCGGCCAGCAGCTGCCAGATCAACTGGGCCCGACGGCCGGGGTAGTCCCCCAGTGGACCGAGTTCATACCCCAGCCCTTCGCGGGCGTTGAGACGGATGATCTCGCTGGAGCCACTCGCGTCGAGCCCCGCCCAACTCGCCAGGGCCTGAACGACCTCGCCAATCTGCATGCGCAGATCTTGCGGCTTGCGCCGCCAGGCGGGCACGTGCCAGAGATCGGTGATCGGCGCGACGGGGCCACCGGACTGAAGCGGGACGCTCTTGAGCGCGGCCGCCTCGAAGTCGATCGCCTCCTCGCCGTGTTCCCGCGCCTGCCAGTGACGCAATTGGCGATGCCCTTCGCTCTCGTGATACGGCGACAGCGTGAGATCGTCGACCAGGGTGTCCTGCTCATCAGCGGAACGGATAGGTCGAGCCTCGCCGTCGCTATCGAGCCATTCGTGCAGGGAGGTTTCGCTCGGCTGGGGGGCCGCCGGTGTCTGCTGGGCCCACTGCTCGAGTTCGGCGTTACGCTGTTCGAGTTGCTCGAGCTGCTCTCGCATGCGCTGCATCTCGGGCGAGTCGCGTGATCCACCGCGAGAAACGGCTCCCCCATCTCCTGCATCGGTCTCTTTCGGCGACAAGTCGCTCTCGCCATCCCCGAAGACAATGTCGACCGGATCCGTGTCCTGGGGACCATGGCCGTCATCGGTATCGATCGCTGCGCCGGTGTCGTCGGCGCGCCCCGGGATGTCGGGCGGCGTATGCGACCGAGTCGATCGCCTCGCGTCACTGCCAGTGGTTGGAACCGTCTTGTCCTGGAGCGGCGGATATAGGTAACGTTCCGGGGGATGGCGCAGTCGCTCGAGTTCCGCGTCGACCGTGGTCCAGATATCGGCCCGCTCCTCCTCGCTCACCGAGCGCCCGTACTTGCGCACCGTGAACCAGTTCTTCCAGGCCATGTCGATCGGGTTGAAATGGAGTCCGGTGTGATCGTGGAGCATGCCCTTGAGACGATCCTCGACGATGCTCCACGGGAGCTCGGTCTGCCCCTCGTGATCCAGTTGGACCATCTCATCGTGCCAGGCCTGGGCGAAATCACCGTCGACGACGTTGCTGGCCCACTGCTCGGCCTCGCCCAGATCCTCGGCGTGTTCCAGCCAGTAGTCGGCACAACGGGTCCAGCACTCCTCGCAGAACTGGCGGAAGCCAGCCAGTTTTTCGACTTGGGGCCGTCCCATGCCACTCTCGAGGGTCATGGGCAAAGTCGGCAGAAAATGCTCGATGGTGTAGAGCATCTTCGAGACGTGACTCTGGTTGATGGTGTACCCCAACCCCTGGAGGCGCCGCGTCAATTCTCTCTGGGAGATCGACTCGCCTCTCTCGGCCTCGAGCATGCGCTTGGCTTCGTAGACCCCACGGGCCCGCTCGATCCAGGTGAGCTGGCCGCGGTTGTCGTTCTCCGCCAGATGGCCGGCAAGGACGTGGATCTCGCCCTGCCACGGTACGTAGTGGCAGTCCTGGCTATAGAAGCGCGCGTCCCCGGTCTCCTCGTACAGCTCCTGCAGGATGCTCAATCGGGTGTTCCCGCCATCGGAGATCATGTAGCGATCGTCGCCCGGCCGCTGAGTGACGGTCAGCGTCTGCTTGAGCCCGACGGCACGGATCGACTCCTTGATCTCCTGGTACTTCGGATTGCGCAGGGTGCGCGGATTGCGATCATAGGGGCGCAGTTGGTCCAGCGTCAGCGTGATGGCCATTTCGCTGCTCGGTGCCGGCAGCCGGTCGGTGGGTTGTGTCATTAACGTCGGCCCCGGCTGAGTCAGCTTGGCCGTGATCTGATCGCTGGTGATTGCGTTCTTGCTGCTCATGGGCTTACCACTCCGGCTGCCGCGATGCCAAAACATCGGGATCCAGCAAACGTTCCAGTTGATGTTTCAGGCGCGCGATACCTTGCTCGACGCCGAACAGGCTCAGGTCGTCACGGACCTCGGGAGGATACTGTTGGCTCAACTCAGCCACGCCGTGACGGATGTCGGCGAGGTTGTCGACGACGATGACCAGCAACTCGACATCGCTCAGGACGTGATACTGCAGCTGTGCCCAACGCCGGTGTAGATGCGGCCGCATCGACAACCGTCCCGTCTCGTCACAAGCCATGTGGAACACCAGCCAGGTGTCGGCGAGCAGCGAGCGCAATGTGGTATTTCGGGTCGTGCGTGCCTGGGGATGTTTCTCCAGCCAGTCGTCGATAACCTCCAACCACTCAGGAAACGGATCGCACATCCCGAGGGAGAGGCACTCCAGATTCGTCAGATAGCGCTCGATGCCAGAGCCATTCATTGCTCGGATCGGGAATTGCAAAATCTCAGCCATGGGTCAGTCCCTCCCGCCGATCCGCCTCGACGCCATCGTGGAAACGGGCATTCCGCCCAGCTTCGAAGCCCCGCATCATTGCCCGCCGATCATCGCGACGTTGTCCGCGGTCGATCGTCGAGAGTGACTCGAGGGTGGTGTAGAAGCGGGTCTTGAAATGGTCGATCGCTGCGATGGCCTCCTTGCCCATCTCGACGGGACGGATATGCTCGGCGGCGCCCGACACCCAAGCACACGCGAAGGCATCGGCACGGCGAGTCTTGGTGACGCGCTTGGCGCGCTTGCTCATGCCTGCCAGGAACGCCTTCCGATCACTGACCAGCTGACGCTGGAGCACTTCGAAGGCATACGCCGCGATACGCACCTGGCCCGACTCGCCGAGAAAGGCGTAATACCCCTGCCACCCGCTGAGAGCCGGGTGGGGTTCATAGACGGCCAGCGTGCCGAACGACGCATTGACGAGCACTACCAGTTGACCGAGCCACCGAGGTGGCGTGCGCCCAGCGGCGGCCGGCACGACGATGCGCTCGATCGTCGAGGCGGCGACATCGATCTCGCTCAAGCCGTACTTGGCCATGAGCCGCTGGGCCTGGCGTAGCGCGATTCCCGCTTCATGCGCGTTGGCCGACTGGGATAACGCCAGGCAACGCTTGATCTTGCGCAGGTTGCGATCAGGGATCATCGCGGACCTCCTTCTTGCCGCTCCACCCGACGCAATCGAGCCATCGCGTTCCTTTCGGCACGCACATCGCTGGGTGAGAATCCAGTGAATACCGGCGGGCATCCGGTCTTCATGAAGCGGACATGCCCGCCTCGAGTTCGCTCGACGTCCCAGCCGTGGTCGACTGCATATCGAACGACCCGCCGCATGCCCTGTGTCGCGCAGCGAATCGGTAAGCCGTTAGCCATGGGCCACCTCCTGATCGTTAAGGCCGAGTTCGAGCTGGCCCGCCCATTCGGCAGCACGAGGATTGAGCCACAGGCATTCCGTACGCCGGCTAGAACCTCGCTGACCCGATGCTTGAGTCTGGCGGCGCGCCATACGCCAGCCCCTCAGTGCATTGCGATAGAGGTCGCAGTCGTAGCCAGATAGGAGAACGAAACCCGTGGCGTTCATGAGATGGTCGAGCAAGTCGAGGTGTTGCCGATTGCTCATTTCATATCGATAGGCGCTGCGGTGGTCTTTCTCGCGCGTCTCTTCGGGATAGGGCGGGTCGACGTAATGCAGGGTTCGCTTGGAGTCATGCTGGGCGATAACGCTCAGGGCGTCCCGATTCTCGATCAGCACGCCGGACAACCGTTCGGCCACGACCTCGATCAGCAAAGGCATACGCTGCCAGTGATGTTGCGGCGTGCCGCCGACGCGGCGAGTATCGGTGCGGAATCCCGAATTACCCCGGGTCGCACCGGCGGAACCGAATCCCATCTGGGCTCTGATCAACACGCGTCTAGCGCTCTCGACCGGCTCCTCGCTCATCTCGAACGCCTGCTCGAACTCGTGGCGGGCGTAGGGAGTCAGCCTGATGGCTTCAACGAGTCGGGCACGCAGCCGAGGGTGGCGAAGCACCTCGAACAGATTGGTCACTTCACCATCCAGGTCGTTGTACACCTCTGCGTAACTTCTTGGCTTCTGGAGAAGCACGCCCGCGGCGCCACCGAAGGACTCGACGTACACGTCGAAAGCTGTCGCCGGCGGAAAGTGCGCCATGATCCACTTGGCCAATCGGAACTTGCCGCCGTGGTATCGCATCAAGGGAGCAGAGACCGTCATGAGTCGTCTCCCTTCTTTCCGTCGCGGTCGGCTGCCCGATCGAGCCGCTCGATCTCGGCGAGTAGCAATGCAGCGGCCTTGATCAGGTTTCGCCGCGCGCTGCGGCTCGGCTTCCACCATCCCGTGGCCCACGGCCAATCATGCGGGATGTAGAGCGATAGGTCCGTGGTGTCGGGGACGCCGTAACGACCCTGGAGGGCGGCGAGATTCGCGTACCCGATGGCGGCGCGGACCATTTCAGCGCTACGGTGGGTATCATCGTGGCTCGGCTCCCAGCCCTCGACCTCGACCTGTCGTCTGCGCTCGGCAAGCACATCGCCACTGGCGCGGGTGGGTATGTCGTAGAAGTCCTGAGTCTGAGCCATCCCTTCATGGCGAAGTCGCCCGATCTGTCGACGAACTTCATAGTCGAGAAACCGCTCGAGCGACCGCTGGGGGACGCTGTCGTCCCGGCTTTGCAGATAGCTCTCCAGCGAGTAGTAGACGAAGTCGCTGGCCTCGATTGCCGGGATCAGGTACTGCTCGCGGACACACCAGTCACCCGCCCGAATCTCGCCCACCAACCTGGCGGAATACGCCGCCTCCAGGGTCGCTTGCTCGACACGAACCAGATCGAACCGGAGTTCGATGGGTTGGCCGTCGAGATAGCAGACCGGCAAGTACCGCGTCGCCGACGCTCTCTCCCAGTCAAAGAGGACTTCCACGCTCAGCTGACAAGAGGTCATAGTTGTTCCTCCCCCTGCCAGGCATCGGCTTTCTCGCGCTCCCACAATTCCAGGAAGACGGCATCGCCATTGCTGATCCAGTGATGGATCTCGCTGGAACCGAAGGTCGCTTCCGTCAATACGACGAGGGCATCGTGGGCCAACCCCGAGTCCAGTGCTCTCAACCGATGCAGTTCAAACGGCCAGTCGTAGCCGTTGTAGATACCGAGCAGAAAGCGCCGTAGGTGATGGGACTGCCCGCTGTGGCCTCGAGCAGCCGAAATCAGGTGCTTGAGCGCTTGATTCGCTTGCGGGGATGCCGTCATGACCATCCCTCCCGCGTTTGCTTCCACTCCAGCGATTCGAACCGGGTGCTCGAGCCCAGAAAGGCGAGGTGGACCGTGCCGATGGGACCGTTGCGCTGCTTGCCGAGTATGAGTTCGGCCAGCCCTTTGTTGTCCGGATTGTCTGGGTGGTAGACCTCGTCGCGATAGACGAAAGCGATCACGTCGGCATCCTGCTCGATCGCGCCGGAATCGCGCAGGTCGGCCATCGTGGGACGTTTGTTGGGACGGGTTTCGACGCTGCGATTCAACTGTGAAAGCGCGATGACCGGGCACCCGAGGTCCTTCGCGGTCGCCTTGAGGATCCGGGATATGGTCGAAATCTCGTTGTTGCGGTTCTCGCTCCGCGGCTCATGGAGGAGTTGCAGATAATCGATCAGGATCAGCGCTGGCTTGCCGTGACGGCGCATCATGCGGCGGGCACGCGACTTGAGCGTCGTTGCCGTCAAGCCGGCCTGATCGTCGATGAACAGCCGATCCTCGAATTCCAGGATCCGCTGAGCGGCCGCCGTCAATTTGTCCCAGTCGTTGTCTTCCAACTTGCCGGCGCGGATGCGCCCCAGATCCAGGCGCCCGATACTGGCCATGAGGCGCAGCATCAGCTGTTCCTCGGGCATCTCGAGGGAGAACACGAAGATCGGCGCCGTGGCCAACTCGACGCGCCCAGCCGTCGAAATCAAGGCGTTCTCGACCAGGTTCATGCCCAACGTTGTCTTGCCCATCGCTGGGCGTCCCGCGACGACGATGAGGTCCGAGTTCTGCCAGCCGCCGGTGAGGTCGTCGAGATCCCGGTATCCCGTCGGTGTTCCGGTGATGCCGTCCTTGGCGTGGAAGGCACGATCGATCGTGTCGACCGCGACCGAGAGCGCCTGACGGACTCCCGCCGGCTCGCTGCGACGATCCTCGGCCAACTCGAAAAGCTGGCGTTCGGCGGCTTCGATGATGGCGTGGCAGAGTTGGCCGCCGTCGAGCGCCTGCTGACTGATATCGCGCCCCACACCAGTCAACTGCCGACGGCGCCAATGCTCGCGGACGATTTCCGCGTAGGCGACGATATTGCTCGCCGAGGGCGTGTTGCGTGCCAGCTCGGCGAGATACGCCAGTCCCCCCATCGGTTCCAGATGCCCATTTCGCTCGAGCACTTCCGATACTGTCACGATATCGAGCGGGTGTTCGGCGCGAGCGAGTTCCGCCATGGCGTGGGCGATGCAGCGGTGCTGGAAGTCATAGAACGCGTCGGCATCGACGATTTCGCTGATCTCGTCCCACTTGCTGTTGTCGAGCATCAGGGCACCGAGAACGGCTTGCTCCGCCTCACTGCTGTGAGGAGGGAGCAAACCGATCATCTCGACATTGGGGTGAGCGGTCGGGGGTGCGTGCCGTGCGTCAGTGGACATGGCCACCTCCCGCTTTGCCGGTCCCGGGGTTACCGTTCGGCTTCACGGCTCCAACGGCGCGGATGGCATCGGCCCATTCGGGGAATAAATCGGCGGCGACCGCCTTGATCTGGTCCGCACAGGCGAGCGCCTTGCGAGAACTCGGCTTACGCGGTTCGACACGGTGGACCGGCAGGCTATCCAGGGCCGCGCGGCGATACGCCGAGAGATTGACCAGCGGCGTATCGAGCACACGGATGCCGCCCCCCTCTCCGATGTCATCGACCTCGGCATACATGCCGCGAATGCTCTCGGAGATATCACGGGCATCCCTCAGCTGGTCGGTCATCTTGTTGAGGAGGATGGAGACCGGCGGGACATCGAAGCGTGTGTAAAGCGCCAGTTCGCGCAGCTCGTTGAGCATGCCCTGGGTGCCACGCACGAACTCGCGTGCCGTCAGCAACTCCGGGACGATGGGGGAAACCAGGTGATCCGAGGCCAGCACGGCCATCTCGAGGAGAATGGACCGCGCACCCTGGGTGTCGATGAGGATGACGTCATAGCGATCGGCGAAGCGATCGAGCAACCCGACGAGTCGAAACCGACCGTTCGGCGCATTGAGCAACAGCTGCTGCAGCTGGTTGCGATGATCGTTCGAGACGATGATGTCGAGCCCGGGGATCGACGTTCGGGATATGATCTTGTCGAGGTCCACCAGGTCGGTGGCGAACAGCTCGTAAACCCCACCCGGGGCCGGCTGCGACAGATCGTAGTAGGAGGAGAGGGTCGGCTGGGAATCCAGGTCGACGAGCAGGACCCGGAAACCGGCGTCGGCCAGAAGGCCGCCTAGATTGGCGGTGGTCGTCGTCTTGCCGACGCCGCCTTTGGAACAAACTGTTGCGACAACACGCATGATTCGTTGCCTCGCCCAGGGTGAATGGAGCGAGTGCAGCCACTACAAGCGTCGAATCAAACGTGCGAGATAGGGAGGGTAGCTTAGGTTGGTGCTGGCACCAGGAGTCGAACCCGGGACCTACTGATTACAAGTCAGTTGCTCTACCAACTGAGCTATGCCAGCGCCAAATGCGTCGGCGTGGCTGGGGTAGCAGGACTCGAACCTGCGAATGCCGATACCAAAAACCGGTGCCTTACCACTTGGCTATACCCCAGCAGTGTGGTGGCCAGAGACGGAATCGAACCGCCGACACGAGGATTTTCAATCCACTGCTCTACCGACTGAGCTATCTGGCCGCTGCCAACGGGGACGTATTAAACCGTAAAGCCCCGTGCCGGTCAACCCTTTTCAATTCAAAAAGATGCTTTCCCTCCACGACACCGTCAGACATCACTGCGACGGCGGTACATAGCCTTCGGCCTGGTCGGTCTCGCGGTTGTCGAGGAAACGCTCCATCTGCTCCATGAGGTACTCGCGCGACTCGGGCTCGAGCAGGTTGAGGTGCTTCTCGTTGATCAGTCGCGTCTGCTGCGCCTGCCACTCGTCCCAGGCCTGCTTGGAAACGGTTCGCTGGATCTCCAGCCCCTTCTCGCCGGGCAGTGGCGGGAACGGCAGGGCTTCGAGCTCCTGCTGGTACTTGCGGCAGAACACGGTCTGGGTCATGGCGTTGTCTCCTCGGCTTGTGTCAGGTTGTCGGCCAACGTCTCCAGCAGCGTCTTGACCGGCGCCGCCAGCCCGACATTGGCGGGTTGTGCCAGGTCGTACCACAGCCGACCGCTTTCCGCGACGATTCCTGGCTCGCGCGTCAGCCAGACCGGTTGCGGCACGATCTGCAGCCGAAAATGGCTGAAGGTATGCGTGAACGGCGCCCAGGCCTTGCCGCGCCGGGCATGTGCCACATGACAGGCTAACCAGTCATCCAGCGCGGCGTCATCCTCGAACTGAGGAAAGCACCACAATCCCCCCCACAAGCCGCTGGGCGGCCGGCGCTCGAGCAGCACGCGACCCTCGGGGTCGCACAGCAGCAGCATCAGCGTACGCCGCTCGGGCAGCGCCTTGCGCGGCTTGGACTCGGGAAAACGCCGCTCCTCGCCGCGGGCGTGAGCCACGCAGACGTCCTCGAAGGGACACAGCAGGCAACTGGGCTTGCCCCGGGTACACAGCGTCGCCCCCAGGTCCATCATCGCCTGCGCGTAGTCGGCCACCCGCGAGTCGGGCGTGTAATGCTCGGCCAGCCGCCACAGCTCGCGGCTCACCGCGGTCTTGCCGGGCCAGCCCTGGACCGCGTGCAGCCGCGCCAGCACGCGCTTGACGTTGCCGTCGAGAATCACCGCGCGCCGACCGGTGCTGATGCCGATGATCGCCCCGGCGGTCGACAGACCGATCCCCGGCAGCGCGGCCATGGCCTCGAGGCTGTGCACGGGAAATTCACCGTCGTGCTCGTCGACCACGCACTGCGCCGCCCGGTGCAGGTTGCGCGCCCGTGCGTAGTAGCCGAGCCCGGTCCACAGGTGAAGCACCTCGTCGACCTCGGCGCGGGCCAGCGCCTCGACGTCCGGAAAGCGCGCCATGAAGCGTTCGTAGTAGGGGATCACCGTGGCGACCTGAGTCTGCTGGAGCATGATCTCCGAGACCCAGACTCGATAAGGGGTCTTGTCCTGCTGCCAGGGCAGGCTCTTGCGACCGTGGCGATCGAACCAGTCGAGCAGGCGCGACTGGAAGGCCTGCGGGGTCAGGTCGATGGGCTGGGATGGCGTCATGGGCGCAGCGTCCCATAAAAAAGCGCCGACGCGAAGGTCGGCGCAGGACTGGCTTGCATGATAGTCACTTCAATAGACCACGGATGGCGTTGCGAAGTTCCTCGGAAGATTTGTCACCGAGTTTTTCATTGAGTTTCTCGCCGAGCTTGTCGACGGCCTTCTTCTGGGCCTCGTCCTTGGCGAGGTTGGTCAGCGTCTGCTGGAAGGCCTGGCGATCGAAGGCGCACCACTGCCCCGGCTCGCCGGACAGCTCACCCTCGCAGTGCACGGGCAGCGGCACCTTCTCGAGCCGCGGATTGACCTTGCAGGCGGCATCGGCGGTATCCACGAAACGAGCCCGGGCGTCGTAGTCGAAGCGCTGGGTGGGCAGGTTGACCTGGCCCTTGCCGGTCAGTTCGATGCCGGGGATGCCGATCAGCAGGTCGTCGTTGTGGATGACGCCGTCGACCACCTTGGCACTGCCCTTGATCTGGTCGAAGCGGGTATCCGGACTCCAGTCGCGGCTGGTGGTCTCGCCCTCCAGCATGGCCACCGCGGTGCACAGCTCCCGCGAGACGTTGACCTTGAACACCGCACCGTCGCTGACGCGGAAGTCGGCCTTGCCGTCGAGATTGCGCAGCAGGGTGTCGGCACGGTTGGTCTGCGAGGTGAAGTCGCCGTTGACGTTGAGCCGGCCACGCAACGGCGAAGGCTTGCCGCTGTAGTCCTCGACCAGCGGCACGAGCTGCACGCCGTCGAGTTTCTCGCTGAACGACCAGCGGATCGGCGACTGACGCACGTCGAGACCGGCCTCGGCATGCAGCGTGCCGTCGTAGAGCCGGCTGTCGAGCCGCTCGAGCGCAAGCCGACCATCGCTGCCGGCGAGCGCCAGCGACGGCTTGTCGAGAGTCAGGCCCTTGACCGTGAGGCTGTCCAGGGCGAGCTGGCCATCGAGGGAGAGATCGCGCAGCGCCGCCGTCGGCACCAGATCGGCCGCTTGCGCCGCCTCGGTCGCCGCATAGGCCGGCGCCACCCCCAGCGTACGCAGCAGCGCGGCGGTGTCATCCTGAGGCGCAGCCTGAGTGCGCGGCGGCAGGTAGCCGTCCAGGTCGAGCTTGTCGCCCTGCAGATCGAAGCTCAGCGAGCGACCGTCGAGGCCGGCCCCTAGCGAGCCGGTCAGCGTGGTGTCGTCCACGACCAGGGTCAGATTGGAGAGCATCGCCCTGGACAGGTCGCCCGTCACCGGGCTGGTCAGTGCGACCTCGGAGAGCGCGTCATCGTCGGCGGTGTCGAGGGCCACGCCGAAGCGCGTCAGCCAGGGGCGCAGCGACAGCGGCGCCAGCTTGACCTGCCCGGAATAGTGCGGTGCGTCGCTCAACTGGCTAACCGTCAGGACGCCGGTCAGCTTGAGCCCATCGTCACCGGTCAGCGAAAGGTCACTGAGCCGCGCGGTCTGTTCCTGGGTATTGGCCTCGGCGACGAACGACGACGCCAGCGAGAGCGGCTTGTCGCCGAGCGCGGGGTGCGCCAGTTCGGCATCGACCTGGGCAGCGTCGAGCCGGTAATGCCCGCCCCGGGTGTCGGCGGTGAGCTTGCCGGCCTCGACATCGAGCGTCTGTTCGCGATCCTTGGAGGCGGCCAGGCTGGTGCGAGTCTCCAGCGACGGCCCTTCCAGCACGTAGCGGCCGTCGTTGAGGCCCAGCCGTACCTTGCTCTTGAAGTCCACCTGACTGCTCAGCTCGGGCGCGGTGCTGTCGACGACGAAATGCGTCTGCAGCGGGAAGGCGTTGACCGGATTGACGTCGCGGCCGGTCAACGAGAGATCGCGCACGGTCAGATCCAGGTCGCTGGACCGGTCGACATAATGCACCCGGCTGTTGCGCACCTCGATGCTGGCGATGTCGAGGGCCACCGCGGGATCGCTGGACGCCTGCATCGCGGGGCCGGCCGAGGCCGGCGCCAGCGCACTCTCGGCCTTGTCGCCGGAGCCGCCGAGCCGGTCGAGCAACTGCTCCCAGTTGCCATGGCCCTGCTCATCACGCACCAGGTCGAGACGCATGCCGTCGAGCGTCACCCCGTCGATGGCGATCTCGCCGGACAGCAGCGGCGCGAAGGCCAGACTGACCTCGCCGCGGTCGATGGCGGCGAACGCCTCGTTCTCGCGAGTCTGTTCGGGCAGCCAGGCACGCGCATCCTCGACGCTGACACCGATACGCGGGTAGAAGGACCAGTTGAGAGGGCCGTCCAGCGACAGGGTCAGCCCGGTCTGCTCGTGTACCGCCTCGACCAGACGCGGCTTGAGATCGTTGGGGTCGAAGAAGGTGGTGACATACACCACCGCCGCCACGACCACCAATCCCAGTACGCCAACTGCCGCGAGCAGTATCCGTACCAGCCTCTTCATTGGCTTCCTCCTGGAGCGGATGTCTTGAGTTCGAAAAAGCTGCCGCTCTCCTCGAGCCGGTACCCCATCCGCACCAGCAACAGCTGGCTTTCCAACGGCAGATGGACGATCTCGATGCGCAGCGGGGTGTCGGTGTCGCCGGCAGCGGCGGCCACCAACGCCATCAGCCGCGAGCCGACGCCGCGGCGGCGCGTGGTCTTGCGCACGCAGAAATGCGACATCCACCAGGCCTCGGGTGTCTTGCGCACGCTCACCGCGCCGAGCAGACGGTCGTTGAACAGCGCGCCGTGAAAGACGCCGCCCTCCTCGAGGTGCTGGCGAATGAAGTCGTCGGCGGGCGCCGGCAGCCAGTCGGGGGCAGCGTCGTGATAGATCCGCGACAGGTCCAGCGCGACCCGGGGCTCGGCTTCCCAGCGCGCGTGATCGACTTCCTCCAATGTGACCGGCATGCCTATTCTCCCGTGGGCGGGATGTCGCTCCCGTCTTGAGCCCCCGCATTGTAGCGGATGGCCAGTGCGATTCTCTATAATGGCAGGCTCGGCAGGGGCACCGGGCCGGATGGCGGCACGCGTCGTCGGCAGTGCCCCTGATCATCAGTGCCCGGCGCGCGAGCGCCCGGAGGGAGAGCGGTCCATGCCCGAGCGCATCGCCACGGTGTCGCGAGACACCTCGGAAACCCAGATCACGGTCACCATCAACCTGGACGGCCAGGGGCGCTTCAACGCCGAGACCGGCGTGCCGTTCCTCGATCACATGCTCGACCAGATCGCGCGCCACGGCCTGATCGACCTGGACATCGTGGCCAAGGGCGACCTGCACATCGACGATCATCATACCGTCGAGGACATCGGCATCACCCTGGGCCAGGCCTTCGATCGGGCAATCGGCGACAAGCGCGGCATCCGCCGCTACGGCCACGCCTACGTGCCGCTCGACGAGGCCCTGTCGCGAGTGGTGATCGACTTCTCCGGCCGTCCCGGCCTGGCCATGGACGTCGACTTCACCCGCGCCAGCATCGGCCGCCTGGACACCCAGCTGTTCCAGGAATTCTTCCAGGGCTTCGTCAACCACGCCCGGGTGACCCTGCACATCGACAACCTCAAGGGCAGCAACGCCCACCATCAGGCCGAGACGATCTTCAAGGCCTTCGGCCGGGCGCTGCGCATGGCGGTGGAAGCCGACCCGCGCATGGCCGGCCAGATGCCGTCCACCAAGGGCAGCCTTTGATCACCAACCGCGAGGAGCGAGCATGACGATCGCCGTCATCGACTATGGCATGGGCAACCTGCACTCCGTGGCCAAGGCCCTGGAGCACGTCACCCACGAACACGTGGTGATCACCCGCGACGCACGCTCCATTCGCGGTGCCACGCGCATCGTGCTGCCCGGCCAGGGCGCCATGCGCGACTGCATGGGCGAACTGCAGCGCACGGAACTGCAGGGGCTGGTTCAGGAGATGCTCGCCGACCAGGCCAAGCCGCTGCTGGGCATCTGTGTCGGCCAGCAGATGCTCATGGACGCCAGCGAGGAAAACGGTGGCATCGAGTGCCTGCGCTTTCTGCCCGGCAGGGTGCGCCACTTCAGCCAGGCGATGCACGATGCCGAGGGCCGCCGGCTCAAGGTGCCCCACATGGGCTGGAACCAGGTCGTCCAGCGTCACGCGCATCCGCTGTGGGACGGCATCGCCGACGAGACCCGCTTCTACTTCGTGCACGGCTACTATGTCGAGGCCGAGCGCGATGCGGACGTCTTCGGCACCACTCGCTACGGCGACGTCACCGCGCACGTGGCCACCGGCCGCGACACCGTCTTCGCGGTGCAGTTCCACCCCGAGAAGAGTGCCAGTGCCGGCCTGCGGCTGCTGGAAAACTTCGTCAACTGGGCGCCCTAGCCGGTCAATCACCCGCGGGGTCTCGTGACACGGGCCTTCATCTCTCATCATCAAGCTGGACCAATCGCGCCCGGGGCGTGAACGAGGACACGACATGCTGGTTATTCCCGCCATCGATCTCAAGGACGGCCAATGCGTCCGCCTCAAGCAGGGGCGCATGGACGACGCCACCACCTATGGCGACGATCCGGTCGCCATGGCCGAGCGCTGGGTCGAGGCCGGCGCGCGGCGCCTGCATCTGGTCGATCTCAACGGCGCCTTCGAGGGCAAGCCGGTCAATGGCGGGGCGGTGACCGCCATCGCCCGCGCCTATCCGCAACTGCCGATCCAGATCGGCGGCGGGATCCGCTCGGCGGCGACCATCGAGCACTACCTGAACGCCGGCGTCTCCTACGTGATCATCGGCACCCAGGCAGTCAAGCAGCCGGCCTTCGTCAGCGAGATGTGCCGGCTGTTCGAGGGCCACGTGATCGTCGGCCTCGACGCCCGCGACGGCTTCGTCGCCACCGACGGCTGGGCCGAGGTCTCGACGATCAAGGCCACCGAACTGGCCAAGCGCTTCGCCGACGACGGCGTGTCGTCGATCGTCTATACCGACATCGCTCGCGACGGCATGATGCAGGGCGTCAATCTCGACGCCACCGTCGAGCTGGCCCGCGAGGGCGGCCTGCCGGTGATCGCGTCCGGCGGCGTCACCAATCTCGACGACATCCGCGGCCTGGCCGAGGTCGCCGATCAGGGCATTCTCGGTGCCATCACCGGACGCGCCATCTACGAGGGCAGCCTCGACGTCGCCGAGGCGCAGCGACTGTGCGACGCGATGGACGCCGAACGCGATACCCCCGCAACCCGCAAGGAGTGACGACCATGGGCCTGGCCAAACGCATCATCCCCTGTCTCGACGTCGACGCCGGCCGGGTGGTCAAGGGCGTCAATTTCGTCGGCATCCGCGACGCCGGCGACCCGGTGGAGATCGCCAAACGCTACAACCAGCAGGGCGCCGACGAGATCACCTTCCTCGACATCACCGCCAGCCACGAGGACCGCGAAACCACTGTCGAGATGGTCGAGCGCATCGCCGGCGAGGTGTTCATCCCGCTGACCGTGGGGGGCGGCATCCGCACCTGCGAGGATATCCGCACCATGCTCAACGCCGGCGCGGACAAGGTCTCGATCAACACCGCCGCGGTGAACAACCCCGAGTTCGTGCACGAGGCCGCCGAACGCTTCGGCAGCCAGTGCATCGTGGTGGCGATCGACGCCAAGCGGGTCAGCGCCGACGGCGAACCGCTGCGCTGGGAGATCTTCACCCATGGCGGACGCAAGCCCACCGGGCTCGATGCCATCGACTGGGCGCGCAAGATGGTCAACTACGGTGCCGGCGAACTGCTGCTCACCAGCATGGATCGCGATGGCACCAAGTCGGGCTTCGATCTGGAACTGACCCGGGCGATCTCCGATGCCGTGGCAGTGCCGGTGATCGCCTCCGGCGGGGTCGGCAACCTCGATCACCTGGTGGAAGGCGTGACCCGGGGCGCCGCCGACGCGGTGCTCGCCGCGAGCATCTTCCACTTCGGCGAATACACCATCCCCGACGCCAAGCGCTACATGAGCGAGCACGGCATCGAGATGCGGCTGTAGTCACAGCCAGCCGAGCTTCTCGGCCTGCTCGAGGCCCTCGTCGAGCTGTTGCTCGGCGAGGGCATGCAACTCACCCATCAGCGGGTCGCGGCGTGATGCGTCCAGTGTCGCCTCCGCCTGTAGCCATGCCGCCAGATTGACCAGGTCGTGCTGACGGCCGAGCCGCTTGGCCAGGCGCTTGAGGCGGCGCGGATCGAGCTTGGGCGACTTGCCCTTGACCCCTTCACGCAGTGCCTGCTGATAGGTCAGATACTTCACCCACTTGCGCCAGCGGTGGCAAAGCGCGGGATCCCGGGACTCGGCACAGGCCGCGGCCAGCCGCCGGGCCTTGCGCCGACTGCGCCGATAGCCGGCCTTGACCTGACGGCCTCTCAGCGGCTCGGCCCGCCAGTTGTCGGCCTCGCGGGCGAATTCGGCGCCGAGCACCCCCCGATCCGCACCGGCGGTCGCGTCGAGCGACGCGACCAGGGTGGCGCGCAGCCGGGCCACCACGGGACGCAGCTCGGGGCTCAGGCGCGGCAGCGCCCAACCCAGCATGGCATGGCGTACCCGGGCCTCGCGCGGGCCCTCCAGGGTCTTGGCGATCGCCCGCGGCGTGGCCTCGCGGGCCTTGATCGCCGCCTTGGGGCGCTCGACGCGCTGCAGCTGGCGGGCGGCTCGCAGCCGCTTGCAGGTCAGACGCAGCTCGTGCACGTCGTCATCGTCGAGCGGCGAGGCCAGCCGGGCACGGGCCTCGTCGATACGCGCCTGGGGCCATTGACGGTACTTCACGCTCGCCTCCCCGGCGCCCCTGGCGGGCGCCGATCAGTCCAGACTCAGCCCGAGGTTGCTGACGCCGTCGTTACGCCCCAGACGGCGCAGCGCCTTGAGCGCCTCGCGATCGAGTCGCTGTTCGGCGGCTTCCAGCACCGCCGCCTGGAAGCCGCGCTCGTCGTCCATCAGCGGATGCTCGCGCAGGCGCTCGGCGGCCTGCTCGGCATCGTCGGCTTCGCTGCCTTCGGTCATTTCGATGTAGGCCTGCACGCCGCTCATCGACAGGCCACTGACCGCCTGGGGCGCGTCGGGCGTCTCGCTCTGCAGGGTATCGAGCAACGTGGCCAGTGCCATTACCGCTTCCACCGCCCGGCGCGCGCCGAAGCTGTCGTCGTCGCCGGGCGGCTCGAGCTCGACGAGCTTCTCGGCCTGGCGGGCGAAATCGATCTTCGCCTCGCGCACCAGCAGCGCCTCCCAGGCCAGGTCGAGGATCACCCGCAGGGCCCGGGGATCGCCGACACCGCTCATCTGTGCATAAAGACCATAGTTGGGCAACAGACGTTCGCACAGCGCGGCCATGAAGGCCGCCTGCTGACTCCGATCGAGTTGCTTGAGGCGCGCCTTGAAGCCGCCCGCGGGTTTGCTCATGCCATCTCCTTGAATGTCACGCGCTTCCGGCCCTCTGGGCCAGAGCAGTGATGCATCGACCCGCCCGCGCTCGTCGAAGACCACCCCCTCGGCGCGCAGCTTGTCGCGCTGGCGGGCCGCGCCGCCATGGTCGGCGACACGCCGCGAGGCATTGATCACGCGATGCCAGGGCAGCTGGTTGCCCGCGGGCAGATGGCGCATGGCACTGCCCACCATGCGGGCGGTCGCGCCGTCGGTCATCGTCGCCACCCGACCGTAGGTGGTCACCCGCCCCGCGGGGATCTGGGCGACGATGGTGTAGATCTGTTCGAGCCGTTCACGCGAGGCCATCGCCGGACTCCCTGAGCGAAAGAAAAAACGCCACTGGACGCTGTCACGCCGCTTCCGCCATCATGATGCCATCATGCATATCTACTTTCTCCAGCACGCCGCCCATGAGGGCCCCGCCCGACTCGCCGACTGGCTGGCGGGCATGGGGCACAGCCACAACACCTGTCACCTGTACGCCGACGAGGTCCCGCCGCGCCTGGAGGACTGCGACGCCCTGATCCTGCTCGACGGCCCCCAGCGTCACGATGCGCTCGAGGCCCACCCCTGGCTCAAGCGCGAGAAGAAGCTGATCATGCGCGCGCTCAAGAGCGGCAAGCCGCTCTTGGGCATCGGCCTGGGTGCCCAGTTGATCGCCGAGGCGCTCGGCGCCATCGTCTCGCCGGGGATCTACACCGAGGCCGGCTGGCATACCATCACCCTGGCGCCGGAGAGTCCCTTCGACCTGCCCGAGCAGTTCGAGGCCTTCCACTGGCACCGCGACATCTTCGGCCTGCCCGAGGACGCCCTGCCGCTGGGCGCCAGCTCGGCCAGCCCGGTGCAGGGCTTCGCCTGGGACGCCGGCCGGGTCGTCGGCCTGCAGTGCCGTCTGGAAGTCACCGCGTCCAGCGCGGCGCAGCTGCTCGACCACCCGCTTCCGGGCGACACCGAGCGTCCCGCTGGCGACAGCGGGCAGTCCGACGGTGACGCCGCCGACAGCCCCTACGTCCAGAGTCGCGAGAGCATCCTCGCCGATCCCCGGCGCTTCGACCGCCTCGCCGCCCTGCTGGATCGGGTGCTGGTGCGCTGGCTCGCCAGCACCGCCTGAGAGGGGGTGCACAATGCCTGCGCTCGCCGACTTTGTAAGCCCCCTCCGAGAGCGCGCGACTAGGCTGTCTGTCGCGCCAGCCAGTCGCGGGCAAATGCCAGACAGCTCTCCCAGTCGCCGACATGCAGGAAGGTCTGGTCGTGCTTGTCGAGCTGATGCCGGTAGAGCGGATCGTAGTATTCGGTGAGCAGCGGCGCCAGCCAGGCCTCGTGGGCCTGGGAATTGCCGCGCTGGTGCTCGCGGAAGGCCAGCTCCTGCAGGCGGATCAGGCGTTCCAGACGCGGCCCGCCCAGGCGCTTTTTCAGGCGCCGCAGGGCGCCGGCGAGCTGCTTGCGCATCAGCGCCCAGCCCAGCCATTCGCCGTACTGGCCGGCGTAGATCGCCCACAGGTCCTCGATGTAGTCCTTGTGGATGCGCGCCAGGCGCCAGTCCAGCGGCATCTCCACGCGCACGCGCGGCGCCTGTTCCATATTCCGCCAGAACGCCAGCGGAATGTTGACGTTGCCGATGTGGCGCGACTCGTCCTCGACCACGCAGGAGCCCTCGATGGCCAGCAGATCGCGACCCATGGCGTGCTCGAAATCGATCTGCGACGGCGCCGGCAGCGGATGGCGACCGAATGCCGAGCCCTTGTGACGGGCACAGGCCTCCAGATCCAGGCCATTGCCGGCGCGCTGCACCAGCTCGGTCTTGGCGCAGCCGGTGAGCCCGCCGACCACCAGCATCGGCCGCTCGGCGGCGGCGTCGATGCGTCGGCACAGCGCCTGACGCATGGCCTTCCAGCCGCCCTGGATGCGCGGACGCTCGAGCCCCGCCTCGGCCAGCCACTGCTGGGCGATCTGCGAACGCAAGCCGCCGCGGAAGCAGTAGATCAGGGCATCGGGATGCGCGTCGAGCACCCGCCGCCAGGCGTCCACCCGGGCGCGCTTGATGCCGCCACCGACCAGCCGCTGACCGAGTTCGATCGCCGCCGCCTGACCGTGCTGCTTGTAGGCGATGCCCACCCGGTGACGCTCCTCGTCGTCCATCAGCGGCAGGTTGACGGCGCCCGGCAGCGCCCCCTGGGCGAACTCCACGGGGGCACGCACGTCGATCAGGGTGCGCCCCTCGGCGAGCCAGGCCAGATCGGGCGCGACGCTGGGCAGGGTCACCGCCGGACCTCGATCAGCGCCTCGCCCTCGGCCTTCACGCACTCACCGAAGGGCTCCAGGTTCACGCCGTGGGCCCGGCCGACACGCTCGACGTCATCGGCATAGGACGGGTGCACCGCGAGCAGCAGGCCCCCGGAGGTCTGCGGATCGCAGAGCCACTGCCAGTGCGCCTCGTCCATCGTCGGCAGCCGTCCGCCCAGCGCCTGGCGGTTGCGTTCGCTGCCGCCGGGTACCGCGCCCTGGCGACGATAGGCCTCGGCGTCGGCCAGCCGCGGCAGGCGACGGAAGTCGATGCGCGCCTTGACCCCGCTGGCCTCGCAGACCTCGCTCAGATGCCCGGCGAGGCCGAAGCCGGTGACGTCGGTCATGGCATGCACGCCCGAGATCTTCGCCAGCTCGACGCCCATGTCGTTGGCGGCGAGCATGGTCTCGCGGGCCAGCCCCTGGTGCCCCGGCTCGAGCAGGCCGCGCTTCTCGGCGGTGGTCAGAAGGCCCACACCCAGGGGCTTGGTGAGATACAGCAGATCGCCCGGCTCGGCGCCCTTGTTGAGCTTGAGATGCTCGAGATCCACCAGGCCGTTGACCGCCAGTCCGAAGATCGGTTCGGGGGCGTCGATCGAGTGGCCACCGGCCAGCGCCAGCCCCAGCTCGCGACACACCGCCTGGGCCCCGGCCACCACGTCGCCGGCGATGTCGGCGCCCAGGGTGTCCAGCGGCCAGCCGAGGATGCCCAGCGCCATCACCGGCGAACCGCCCATGGCATAGACGTCGCTGATGGCGTTGGTGGCGGCGATACGGCCGAAGTCGAACGGATCGTCGACGATCGGCATGAAGAAATCGGTGGTGGCGATCAGCCCGCGGCCGTCACCGAGGTCATAGACGGCGGCATCCTCGCGCCCCTGGTTGCCGACGATCAGCCGGCTGTTGCTGGCCCCGGGGCCGGCCTTGGCGAGGATCCCGTCGAGCACGTCGGGGGCGATCTTGCAGCCACAGCCGGCGCCGTGGCTGTACTGGGTCAGGCGAATGGCGCTCATGGTCCTCTCCTTGGTTCGGTTTGCGACGATTCTACGTCAAGCGTAGACAGGCGGGGCAACGGCCGGGCCTACAGGGCCTCCAGCGCCTCGGCGAGCTTGTCCACGGCGACCACCGTCATCCCCTCCGGGGCACGCTTGGGGGCGTTGCCGCGTGGCACGATGGCCCGGGTGAAGCCGTGCTTGGCGGCCTCGACGATACGCTCCTGGCCACTGGGCACCGGACGAATCTCGCCGGACAGGCCCACCTCGCCGAACACCACCAGCTCGCGCGGCAGGCTGCGGTTCTGCAGGCTCGACACCACCGCCAGCAGCACCGCCAGGTCGGCGCTGGTCTCCAGCACCTTGACCCCGCCCACCACGTTGAGGAAGACATCCTGGTCGCCGGTGAACAGCCCGCCGTGCTTGTGCAGCACCGCCAGCAGCATCGCCAGCCGGTTGGGGTCGAGCCCCACCGCCACCCGGCGCGGGTTGCCCAGCGCCGAGTCGTCGAGCAGCGCCTGGACCTCGACGAGGATCGGTCGGGTGCCTTCCCAGACCACCATCACCAGGCTGCCCGGCGCCTGCTCCTCGCCGCGCGAGAGAAAGATCGCGCTGGGGTTCTTGACCTCCTTGAGGCCCTGCTCGAGCATCGCGAACACGCCCAGCTCGTTGACCGCCCCGAAGCGGTTCTTCTGGCCGCGCAGGGTGCGAAAGCGCGAGTCGCTGCCGCCCTCGAGCAGCAGCGAGGCATCGATCATGTGCTCGAGCACCTTGGGGCCCGCCAGGGTGCCGTCCTTGGTGACGTGACCGACCAGCATCAGCACGGTATTGGAGCCCTTGGCGAAGCGCGTCAGCGCCGCCGCCGACTCGCGCACCTGGGCCACGCCGCCCGGCGCCGAACCGATATCCTCGAGATGCATGGTCTGGATCGAGTCGATGATCAGCACCGCGGGACGCTCGCGCTCGGCGACGCCGAGGATCGTCTCGATGCTGGTCTCGGCGAGCATCTTCAGCCCCTGGGTGGGCAGTTGCAGGCGATGGGCGCGCATCGCCACCTGCGACAGCGACTCCTCGCCGGTGACATAGAGCACGCTGCGCTGCTGGGCGAGCTTGCAGGCCGTCTGCAACAGCAGGGTCGACTTGCCGGCGCCGGGGTGGCCGCCCAGCAGCACCGCCGACCCGGGTACCAGGCCGCCGCCCAGCACCCGGTCGAACTCGCCGAAGGTCGACGAGAAGCGCGGCACCTCGGTGAGATCGACGCTGCCCAGATCGACCACCTCGCGCGACAGCGCGCCGGCGTACCCCGCGCGCGGCGCAGGCGCGGCGCCACCGCTTCCCGGGCGGGGGGCGGCCAGGCGCACCTCGCTCAGGGTATTCCACTCGCGGCAGCTCGAGCACTGGCCCTGCCACTTGGTGTATTCGGCACCGCACTCGGTGCACACGAAGGCGCTCTTCGCCTTGGCCATGACACGCTTCCCACGCTGTGACGACGATGACGACCCCGTCAACGACAAGGGCGGCCCGCAGGCCGCCCCGTCGTGTGATGGCCGACCGGACTTACTGGGCGACCTGACCCTGCTCGCGCGTCAGCCGCAGGGCCTCGCCGTTCTGGAAGCGCCGCTTCTGCGGATCGACCAGTTCCAGGGTATCGGGGTCGAGCTTGAGGAAGTAGTAGACCTGCCCTTCGCCATCCGGGGTCAATTCATAGACGGTGGCGTCGGGATCGGTGGCCGTGCCGCTGAGCACGTCCCACTGCCCCTCGTAGTGCTCGTCCGGCGGGTTCTGCGGGTGTTCGCGGTAGGCGGCGTCCAGTTTGAAGGTGCGCTCGGCATCGCTGGCCTGCTCGTCACCACGCAGGGCCACGGTGATGTCGATCCCTGCGCAGTTGCGACACGGTAGCGTCCCTTCGTAGACGGCCGCCTGTTCGGCGGCCGCCGGCGTCTGGGGCGACGCGGCCTGCTGGGTGCCGGTGGCACAACCCGCCAGCACGGCAAGCATCGCGGAACCGGCCAGCAACGTCCTGATCTGCATGTGAGTCCTCCTAACCAATGGGCTTGGACCGCCCGATACGGCGTCCTGCCTCACAGGATAGCGGCAAGCCAGGCCGCTGGACAGCCCATGGCCTGCCGCGGGCATGGCGAGCATCAGTCCAGGCTCGGGTAATCCGTGTAACCCTCGGCCCCGCCACCGTAGAAGGTATCCGGATCGGGCGTGTTGAGCGGCGCGTCGCGACGGAAGCGCTCGACCAGATCGGGATTGGCGATGTAGGGCCGGCCGAACACCACGGCGTCGCCCAGGCCATTGTCGATCAGCGCCTCGCCACGCTCGGCGGTGTAATGGCCGCAATACAGCAGCACCCCGCGGAAACGCTCGCGCAGGTCGCGACGGAAAGCGTCGCTGAGCTGCGGGCCTTCGCCGGTCCAGTCCGGTTCGTTGATGTGCAGGTAGCCGATCTTGCGCAGCGACAGCTGCTCGGCCAGATAGTGCATCATCGCCTCCGGCTCGTCGTCGGAGAGGCCGAATATCTCGATGAACGGCGACAGGCGCACGCCCACCCGGTCGGCGCCCATCACCTGGCTCACCGCATCGACCACCTCGAGCAGCAACCGCGCCCGGTTGACCACGCTGCCGCCATAGCGATCGGTGCGCCGATTGGACCCGGTGGCGAGGAACTGCTGCAACAGGTAGGCGTTGGCGGCGTGGACCTCGACCATGTCGAAGCCGGCCCGCTTGGCGCGTCGCGCCGCCTGGCGATAGTCGTCGATCAGCGCCGGGATCTCGTCGAGCGCGAGGGCACGCGGTGTGCTGGCCGGCGCGCGGCCGGCCGAGCCGTCCGCGAACTCGATGAAGGCCTGGGCGCCCTCACCGCGTAGCGCGCTCGGCGCCACCGGCGGCTGGCCGCCCGGCTGCACGGAGTCGTGCGATACCCGGCCGACGTGCCACAGCTGCAGCGCCATGCGCCCGCCGGCGTCGTGAACCGCCTTGACCACCTTGCGCCAGCCCGCTTCCTGGGCATCGGTATAGATGCCCGGGGTATAGACGTAACCGCGCGCGGTGGGCGAGATGTTGGTGGCCTCGCTGATGATCAGCCCGGCCCCGGCACGCTGGGCATAGTAGGTCGCCTGCAACTCGCCCGGCACCATGTCCGGCGTGCGGGCGCGGGTCAGCGGCGCCATGATCACCCGGTTGGGCAGGCTCAGACGCCCGACCTGCAGCGGGGACAGCAATCTCTGGTATGCCATGGTCTCTCCTTGGCCAGTGAAATCGTCGGCTCGAGAGAGTATATGGTAGCCATTAGAGCGCTAATCAATGGCGGCGACGATGGTTTTTACCGATCAGGGGCATAGGCAACCACCATCACCGCCGAGGCATGTCAGGCCGAGAGCTGACGGGTGGGGCCGAAGGTCTCGAAACGACGCTGTGCCCCGGGCACACCCAACTCGGCCAGTTGCTCGTCGACGCTGCGCATGAAGCCGTAGGGGCCGACCATGTAGCAGCGGGCCTCGGGGCTCGGCAGGTGGCGCGCCAGCAGCTCGCGATCGAGGCGGCCAACATGATCCGGCGCGTCATCATCCCGCGGCGACTCGTAGAGCGTCACGGTTCTGAGCTGTTGCGGGTAGCGGGCCTGGAGCGCGGCCAGTTCGTCGGCGAAGGCGTGTACGCTGCCGTCGCGAGCGGCGTGCACATAGGTCACCTCACGGCCCTGGGCCAGCGCCTCGTTGGCGAGCGACAGCATCGGCGTCTGGCCCACCCCGCCGCTGAGCAGCATCACCGGCTCACGGCCTTCGTCGAGGGTCAGGTCGCCGGCCGGCGGCAGCAGTTCCAGCGTGGCGCCGACGCCCATGTGGGCGTGGAAGTACTCGCTGACCCGGCCGCCGGGCTCGCGCTTGATCGACAGCCGATAGGTCCGGCCGTTGGGGGCCGCCGACAGGCTGTAGTGACGGTAGACCGGTTCGCCGTCGAGTACCAGCCGCACGCCGATGAACTGGCCGCCGCGGAAGTCGGCAACGGGGCCACCGTCCTCGGGCGCGAGCACGAAGGAACGGATCTCGGCGCTCTCGTCGCGGGTCTCGGCGACGCGGAAGACCCGGGTCCCGCTCCAGCCGCCCGGCCGACCGGCGAACTCGGCATAGGCCTCGGCCTCGAGCTCGATCAACAGGCCGGCCAGCTCCTCGTAGACGGCCTGCCAGGCATCGGCGATCTCGGGGGTGACGGCATCGCCCAGCACCTCGCCGATCGCTGCCATGAGGCACTCGCCGACGATCGGATACTGATCGGGACGGATACCCAGCGAGACGTGCTTGCCGACCACCAGGGCCAGCGCCGCCTTGGCCTGTTCACGGTCGCCGCGCAGTTGCACGTAGCGCAGCACCGAGCCGGCCAGGGCCCGCGGCTGGCTGCCGGTGGCCTGGTGGGCGGCGTTGAACAGGGCCTTGACCTCGGGGTAACGCGCGAACATCAGCGGATAGAAACGCGCGGTGATCGCCTCGAGATGCTCGGCGACGACGGGGGCGGTGGCGGCGACCAGCTGTTCCTGTTGCGGGGTCAGCATGGATGATTCTCCTGAAAGATGGCGTGACATCCTGATAGAGCAACCGCCGTGCCAGCGTGCCAGTGCCTTGATCATCCGCGACACCCTGCCACACCCCGTGTCGCCAGCCCCCGCCACCGGCGGCGCCGAGCCCGCCGGCTCCAACCACCGGCGCGGGCCGTTGGCCACCGCCAGTCACGGAGACTGTACAAACGACAGCCATTTTGCTGTCATTTCGACAAATTCCGCTGAAGAGCGTCTTAATGACACCGTTCTACCGCGCCCTGCGCGAGCTGCTCACCCGGCTCGCCGACGGCGAACCGATCGAGACCCTGCATCCCTGGTGGTCGACCCTGCTCGCCACCCTGGTGGGCGATTCACCGGCCGACGCCAGCACGCTGATGGTGACGACCGACGCCGGGTTGCAGCCGGTCGCCGTGCTCGGCCTGCCGGCCGACGTGCGCGGCCGCCATTTCTCGCTCGACGCTCATCCACGCCTGGCGGCCATCGCCAGCCACGCCGCGGTCTGCCGCTTCCCGCCCGACAGCCCGCTGCCCGACCCCTTCGACGGCCTGATCGACGAGGACCTGAGCGCGGTCCACGACTGCCTGGGCGTGGCCCTGCGCGACGGCGAACGGTTGATCGGCGTGCTGACCCTGGACGCCCTCGAGGCCGGCCGGCTCGCCACGCTGGACGACGAGGAGCTGCTGGCCAAGGCCCGCCTGCTGGGCACCTGCCTGCGCCTGGCCAGCCAGCTCAGCCAGACCCGCTCGCGACTCAGCGAGGCGCTCGATCAGGAGCGCCAGCCGCCGGTGACGATGCACTGGAACAGCCCGGCGATGCGGCGGCTCGACGAGACCATCCGCCTGGTCGCGCCCACCGACATGTGCGTGCTGCTGCAGGGCGAGACCGGGGTCGGCAAGGAGCGGGTAGTGCGCGCCCTGCACGCCCGCTCGGCGCGCCATCGCGGCCCGCTGGTCCAGGTCAACTGCGCCAGCCTGCCCGAGTCGCTGATCGAGAGCGAGCTGTTCGGCCATCGCCGCGGGGCCTTCTCCGGCGCGATCCAGGACCACCGCGGCCACTTTGCCATGGCCGACGGCGGCACCCTGATGCTCGACGAGATCGGCGAGTTGCCGCTGGCCCTGCAGCCCAAGCTGCTGCGCGCCCTGCAGGAAGGCGAGATCCAGCCGCTGGGCAGCGAGCGCGTCCAGCGTGTCGACGTCCGGGTGATCGCCGTGACCAACCGCGATCTGGCCGCCGAGGCCGCCGCCGGACGCTTCCGCGAGGATCTCTACCACCGCCTTGGCGCCTTCCCGCTGCAGGTGCCGCCGCTGCGCGAGCGCCGCGAAGATATGCCGCTGCTGGTCGGCAGCTTCCTCGCCGACAACCGGGTCCGCCTGGGCGTGAGCAACCTGCGCCTGGCCGCCGAGGCCGAGGCCGCGTTGCTCGCCTGGCACTGGCCCGGCAACGTGCGCGAGCTGGAGCACACCCTGGGCCGGGCGGCCCTGCGCGCCCTCGGCGAACGGCTCGGTGAACGGGTCCGCGACCACGGCGCCGACAGCCGCCGCCAGGCCGTGATCCGCATCGAGCGCCACCATCTCGATCTGCCCACCGACGAGCCGGCTGCGACGACGCCGCCGCCCGAGCGCTCTGCCGCGACCGGCTCCGATGTCCCCGCGACCCGGGGCGACTGGCCGGTGCTGCGCCAGGCCACCGAGGACTTTCAGCGCCGCTATATCGACGAGGCACTGAATGCCCACGACGGCAACTGGGCGGCCACCGCTCGCACCCTGGGGCTGGACAGCGGCAACCTGCACCGCCTGGCACGCCGGCTGGGGCTCAAGTCGCCGACGCGCCCCCACAAAAAACCCGCCGGTAATGCCGACGGGTCGGGAGCGCGTTAGGGAAACACTGCACAAATGCCTGCACGGGCGAATCGCTGCGTTGCGCGGTGCGCGGAATCCTCACATATACCCCATATGCTGCGGTTCCTGTGCGCCGGGCGCCTTGCGCTTCATCCCGCTCGCCTATTTGTTCAGCGCTTCCTTAGGACGACCTTGGTTTAGAACGGGATCTCGTCGTCAAAGTCATCGAAGCTGCCGGGCTGCGGGGCGCCATAGTTGCCGCCCTGCTGGCCGCCTTGCTGACCACCCTGGGCCGGCGGCTGCTGCGGAGGACGCTGCTGGGGCGCGTTGTTGCCATAGCCGCCCTGCTGGCCGTAATTGCCGCCCTGCTGACCGTAACCGCCCTGCTGTCCGCCGGCGTTGCCCGGCTGCTGCTGCGGGGCGAAGTCGCCGCCGCCGCGCGAATCGAGCATCTGCATGTCGTTGCAGACGATCTCCGTCGAATAGCGGTCCTGGCCGTTCTGGTCCTGCCACTTGCGGGTCTGCAGCCGGCCTTCGATGTACACCTTGCCGCCCTTCTTGAGGTACTGCTGGGCGATTTCGGCGAGCTTGTTGAACAGCACCACCCGGTGCCACTCGGTCCGCTCCTGGCGCTGACCGCTCTGCCGATCCATCCAGGTATCGGTCGTCGCCACGTTGAGGTTGGCCACCGCCGTTCCCGACGGCGTAAAGCGCACTTCAGGGTCCTGACCCAGATTGCCGATCAGGATGACCTTGTTCACACCACGGGCCATGTTTGACTCCTTGCTGTTGGACGGGCGTTCAGGCGCCCGATGTGTCGTGTCGGGTACCGGCCACGCGGGCCAGGGCATCGGTGTCCAGGCGCTGCCGGTCGACCTTGAGATAGGCCACGCCCTCCTCGGGCACCACCATCACGTCCTCGACCCCGGCCACGGCGGCGAAGCGGGACATCAGCGTGTCGAACGCGTCGTGGCCCTCCTCGAGCGCGACGATCTCGCTGGACAGATGCCGCGGCGCGGGCATCTTCCAGATCACCGCCAGCCAGACCGCGCCGAGCAGGGCGGCGCCGAGAAATACCGCATCATACCCGAAATGCTGGGATAGCGCCCCGCCCAGCACCCCGCCGAGGAAGGCGCCGAGGAACTGGCTGGTCGAATACACGCCCATGGCGGTGCCCTTGGCGCCGGCCGGGGCCAGCTTGCTGATCATCGACGGCAGGGTGGCCTCGAGCAGGTTGAAGACCACGAAGAAGGCCCACAACAGCCCCAGCAGCACCCAGCGCTGATGGCCGATCTCGCCCAGCGCCAGCAGGATCAGTGTCATGCCGGCCACCGAGCCGAGGAAGGTCGCCTTCATCTGGCGGCGTTTCTCGGCGACGATCACCAGCGGCACCATGCAGACGAAGGCCAGGCCCATCACCGCCAGGTAGAACCAGCCCTGGTGCGAAGCCTGGATGCCCACGTCGACCAGCCGGAACGGTACCGCGACGAAGGCGGCGGTGAGGATCAGGTGCAGGGCGAAGATCGAGAAATCCAGGCGCAGCAGGCTGAGGCTCGACAGCGTGCTGTGCAGCTGGCTGCGATCCATGCCCACGTCGCGGTGGCGTACCAGGCGCGGCGCGGCGGGCACCAGCTTCCACAGCACCAGCAGGCTGGCCAGGGCGAGCAGCGCGGTGAGCCAGAATACGCTGGTCAGCCCGAAGTGGGCGGCGACCAGCGGGCCGACGACCATGGCGATGGCGAAGGCCACACCGATCGACAAGCCGATGGTGGCCATCGCCGCGGTGCGGGTCTGTTCGCGGGTCTGGTCGGCGAGCAGTGCCATGATCGCGCCGGCCACCGCGCCGCTGCCCTGCAGGCAGCGCCCGGCGATGATCTCGAAGATGGTATCGGCCTCGGCGGCGATCACGCTGCCGAGCATGAACAGTACCAGGCCGCCGGCGATCACCGCCTTGCGTCCCACGCGATCGGAGAGCAGGCCGAAGGGGATCTGGAAGACCGCCTGGGTCAGGCCGTAGGCGCCCAGCGCCAGGCCGACGAGCAGCGGTGTGGCGCCGGCGAGGTCCCTGGCATAGAGCGCCAGGACCGGGAGTACCATGAAGAGGCCGAGCATGCGGGTGGCGTACAGGCCGGCGAGGCCGGTGATGGCACGCCGCTCGGAGGTCAGTAGTCGAGCAGTCATGGGCAGGTTCGCAGTCTGGGTGAACGGGAAGGGGAAACAGCTTGCGAGTCACAAAGCGCCACCGGGCGACGGCCGGAAGACGGCGCAGGCTCGGCCAGACGGTACCCATCGGCCCATGCCTTGCGTGCATGAGCGCCGGCAGCGGCGTACACCGACGCCTCGTGCCGTGTCTGCCTGATCGGGCCTCGCTCGTCATTCGCGACGACGCGCCGGCATGCGGCACCGAGCGCGACCATTCTACCGGTTCGCGCCCATCGGGGGAAAGCCGCGCACGACCGGGCCGACCCGGCCGCTTAACCCGGGTTGCTATGGTCGCAACCGGCCAGGGCGTATAATGGAAATTTTGCGCTGCAATGAGGTGGCAATGGACAGGATCCAGGTCAGGGGGGCTCGCACCCACAACCTCCAGAACATCGACGTCGAACTGCCGCGCGACAAGCTGATCGTGGTCACCGGGCTGTCCGGTTCCGGCAAGTCCTCGCTGGCCTTCGACACGCTGTACGCCGAAGGCCAGCGACGCTACGTCGAGTCGCTGTCCACCTATGCGCGGCAGTTCCTGTCGATGATGGAAAAGCCCGACGTCGACCACATCGAGGGGCTGTCGCCGGCGATCTCCATCGAGCAGAAGTCCACCTCCCACAACCCGCGCTCGACGGTCGGCACCATCACCGAGATCTACGACTACCTGCGCCTGCTGTTCGCGCGGGCCGGCACGCCGCGCTGCCCGGATCACGACATCGATCTCGAGGCACAGACCGTCTCGCAGATGGTCGATCAGGTGCTGGCCCTGCCCGAAGGCAGCCGGCTGATGCTGCTGGCGCCGGTGATCAAGGGCCGCAAGGGGGAGCACCAGCAGTTGATCAGCGAACTGCGTGCCCAGGGTTTCGTGCGCGTCCAGGTCGACGGCCAGGTGCTGGAGTTCGACGAGATTCCGCCGCTCGACAAGAACAAGAAGCACGACATCAGCGTGGTGGTCGACCGCATCAAGGTGCGCGACGACCTCCAGCAGCGTCTCGCCGAATCCTTCGAGACCGCGCTGAACCTGTCCGACGGGATCGCCGTCGTGCATTTCATGGACGGCGAGCGCGACGACCTGACCTTCTCGGCACGTTTCGCCTGCCCGGTATGCGGCTACTCGATCGCCGAGCTCGAGCCGCGGATGTTCTCGTTCAACAATCCCGCCGGCGCCTGCCCGACCTGCGACGGCCTGGGCAGCCAGCAGTACTTCGACCCCGACAAGCTGATCAGCCACCCGGAACTGTCACT
Source organism: Modicisalibacter sp. MOD 31.J (assembly GCF_020147985.1). Classification (NCBI taxonomy): domain Bacteria; kingdom Pseudomonadati; phylum Pseudomonadota; class Gammaproteobacteria; order Oceanospirillales; family Halomonadaceae; genus Modicisalibacter; species Modicisalibacter sp. MOD 31.J. Next base: position 555,750 of record NZ_JAGXFF010000005.1, read on the forward strand.
CGCCGAAGGCGTGATCAAGGGCTGGGACCGGCGCAGCGTCTACTACTTCAACCAGTTGCAGGCGGTCGCCGAGCACTATCGCTTCAAGCTCGAGACGCCCTGGAACGAACTGGCCCGCCACGAGCGCGAGATCGTCCTCCATGGCAGCGGGCACGACGCCATCGCCTTCAGCTACGTCAACGACCGCGGCCGCAAGGTGACCCGCGAACATGCCTTCGAGGGCGTGCTGCCCAACATGCAGCGTCGCTATCGCGAGACCGATTCGAGCATGGTCCGCGAGGATCTCGCCAAGTACCTGGCGGTGCAGCCCTGCCCGACCTGCCACGGCTCGCGGCTGCGGCGCGAATCGCGCCACGTCTACGTCGACGACCACACCCTGCCGGAGATCGTGCGCCTGCCGATCGGCGACGCCTGGGACTACTTCAAGGCCCTGGAACTGCCCGGCCGCAAGGGCGAGATCGCCGCCAAGATCGTTCGCGAGATCCATGCCCGGCTGGAGTTCCTGGTCAATGTCGGCCTCGACTATCTCAACCTCGAGCGCAGCGCCGATACCCTCTCCGGCGGCGAGGCCCAGCGCATCCGCCTGGCCAGCCAGATCGGCGCCGGCCTGGTGGGGGTGATGTACATCCTCGACGAGCCGTCGATCGGGCTGCACCAGCGCGACAACGACCGCCTCCTGCGCACGCTGGTCCACCTGCGCGACCTGGGCAATACGGTGATCGTCGTCGAGCACGACGAGGATGCCATCCGTGCCGCCGACCACGTGCTCGACATCGGCCCCGGCGCCGGCGTCCACGGCGGGCGCATCGTCGCCCAGGGCACGCCGGCCGAGGTCGAGGCCAGTCGCGACTCGCTGACCGGGCAGTACCTGGCCGGCACCCGGCGCATCGAGGTGCCGCCGTATCGCATCCCGGGCAACCCCGAGAAGGTCGTGCGGCTGATCGGCGCGCGCGGCAACAATCTCCAGGACGTCACCCTCGAGCTGCCGCTGGGGCTGTTCGTCTGCGTCACCGGGGTCTCCGGATCGGGCAAGTCGACGCTGATCAACTCGACGCTGATGCCGATCGCCGCGCGCGAGCTCAACCGGGCCTCCACCCTGACGCCGCAAACCTACACCGCCATCGAGGGGCTCGATCAGCTCGACAAGATCATCGACATCGACCAGAGCCCGATCGGCCGCACGCCGCGCTCCAACCCGGCGACCTACACCGGCATCTTCACGCCGATCCGCGAGCTGTTCGCCGGCACCCAGGAGGCCCGCGCCCGCGGCTACAAGCCCGGCCGCTTCTCCTTCAACGTCAAGGGCGGGCGCTGCGAGGCGTGCCAGGGCGAAGGCATGATCAAGGTCGAGATGCACTTCCTGCCCGACATCTACGTGCCCTGCGACGTCTGCAAGGGCAAGCGCTACAACCGCGAGACCCTGGAGATCACCTACAAGGGCAAGAACATCCACGAAGTCCTCGAGATGACCGTCGAGGAGGCGCTGGAATTCTTCTCGCCGGTGCCGGCCATCGCTCGGCGCCTGCAGACGCTGATGGACGTGGGGCTGTCCTACGTGCGCCTGGGGCAGAGTGCGACCACGCTCTCCGGCGGCGAGGCGCAGCGCGTCAAGCTGGCCCGTGAGCTGGCCAAGCGTGACACCGGCCAGACGCTCTACATCCTCGACGAACCCACCACCGGGCTGCACTTCGAGGACATCCGCCAGCTGCTGATGGTGCTCCACCGGCTGCGCGACCACGGCAATACCGTGGTAGTGATCGAGCACAATCTGGACGTGATCAAGACCGCCGACTGGCTGATCGACCTGGGCCCTGAGGGGGGCTCGGGCGGCGGACGGATCATCGCCGAGGGCACGCCGGAACACGTGGCGACCCTCGAACACTCGCACACCGGGCGCTTCCTCGAACCGCTGCTCGCCACCGGCAAGTCGCGCAGCGCGAAGGCAACCGGCGAAAAGGTGGAATCCTGACGGCCGACACTCACCCGTGCGCACCGCCTTCATGACGCGCGAGCCCCTTGAAGGTGGTGCCGCTACGAGTTCGGTGAGAGCGTCTTCACGCGCTCGCCGGATAACCGTCTACCGACCAGGAGAGCCCCGGCAAACAAGGCCAGACCGAAGAGTCCCAGCGCCAGCGTGTGTCCCCAGAGATCCGCGACCATACCGATGAGCACCACTGGCAGGCTGAAGCCGGTATACGCCATCAGGAAAAACCCGGCACTGGCACGCTCGGTCTGCTCGCCCGCCAGCTCCAGCACGCCACTCATGCCACCCAGGTAGATGAACCCGTAACAGGCACTGCTGGCGGCCAGGGTACCGATCAAGATCGCACTCATCACGCCCTCGGTCGCGCCCCAGGCAATCAACCCGAACGCCGGTGGCAGTATCGCCAAGCCAAGCCGCGTCGCGCCCCGGGGAGACAGTCGGCGTGCCCAGGGCTGGAACAGCACCCCGCAACTGCAGATACCGAAGGTGGCAAAACCCGACCACTCCGCCAGCCCATGCTTTTCGAGCGCAGAGGGCAGCAAGGCAATGACCAGGCCCACGGTCGCCCATGCCAGCAGGATGGCCAGGGCGAACGGCAAGCTGCCCGACGGCCAGCTCGGCAGTTTCAGCATCCCACCACCGCCCCGACGGCGCGCATGACGATCCTCGAGTCCCGATACCAGCAGCAACGCCAGGCTGGCCGCTGGCAGATATAACCACAGACTCGACGGCACCAGCTCGACTCGGTGCAGTAGAAAAAGGCTGGTGATCGCTGCGCCGAGCCCGAAGCCCAGGGAGGTACTGGCGGCGACCCAGTTGGCTGCCTGGCGGCGATCCCCCCTCTGGAGCAGGTCCACCATCCATCCCGGTGCGACCGACGCCATCATCGCGGTCCCCAGGCCCATCATCAGGCGGGCGATACCGAGACTCACCAGCCCGGGGGCCACGATCGTCAGGGCCGTCGCTGCCAGCGTCAGACAAAGTGCCCCCACGATCATGCCCTTTCTGCCGATCCGATCCACCAGGCCGTTCAGCATCAGCAGTACCGGAAAGACCCCCAACACGTAACAGGCAAAGGCGACGCTGCTCGCGCCTGTCCCGACGCCGTCCTTGTCCGCCAGCAGCGCGTAGAGCGGGGCCTGTAGATTGACGGCGGTGGTAATCAGGCATAGGGCTACGGCAAGCCGGGTGGCATCGAGGCGGGGCATGGTGCGTTCCTGTACATACAGACTGACGGAGCCGTCAGCATGAGGCGCCCATGCCCCCGCGGAGAAGGCACGGCGGCGAGTCGTTCGCCTGAACTGTACAGGCGTTTTCAAGAACGATCGGGACGCCGGACACCATCAAGGCCCCGCAGCACCGTATTCTGGCTCACGGCCCGACAGCCATGATTTGCCCGCCATGATGGCGAGTCGCACAATAATCGCCACAGCCCTCGTCCCTTGCTGGAGCCCTCATGCCCCATGACGCCGACCTCCCTGTTTCCCGTCCCCAGACGACCTGCGTCGTCGAGCACCTGCGCACGGGATTCATAGAGAACGGCGCAGGCGCGGGGAGCCGACTGCCGTCCATTCGCCGGCTAACCCGCGAACTCGCTGTCGGCCGCAATACGGTCATCGAAGCCTATGAACACCTCGTCGCGGAAGGCCTGGTTCATTCCAGACCGGGCGCCGGTTTTTTCGTGGCGGAGCGGGCTCGATCCGGGCAGGAAGATACCATCCCCGTGTCCTTGGCCGACGTCACCAGCGAAAACTGGCGCCTCTTCGAACAGGACGATACGCGCCTCAAGCTGGGCTGCGGCTGGCTGCCGGATGACTGGCGGGAAATCGACGACCTCGCCCATGCCATTCGTTCGGTGACACGACAAAGCAGGGCCGGCGTTTTCGACTATAGCCCGCCGCTGGGCACGCCGGCACTGCGGACCTTGATCCAGCAACGCCTTCGTCGGCTCGGTATCGAGACGCACGCCAACCAGATCCTGCTGACCGGCGGCGGCAGCCACGCACTCGACCTGCTGGTGAGGCTGTTGATCCGCCCCGGGGACACCGTCCTGGTCGAATCCCCGGGCTACTACAACTTGCTCGGCCTATTGCGCCTGCAGCGCGCCAACATCATCGCCGTCCCCCGCCGCGCCGACGGTCCCGATATCGAACGCCTCGAGGCCTTGCTGCTCGAGCACCGTCCGAGTCTGATGTTCATCAATAGCGTCTTTCAGAACCCGACCGGCACCAGCCTCTCGGCGCCGATCGCCCATCGCCTTCTGCGGCTCGCCGAACGACACGACGTCCGGATCATCGAGGATGACATCTATGCCGACTTTCAACACACGCCGTCGGTGCGCTTGTCCGAGCTGGACGGCCTCGACCGGGTGATCTATGTCGGCAGCTTTTCCAAGAGTCTGTCCTGCTCGTTGCGGGTGGGGTTCATCTCGGGCCAGCCGGAACTGATCCGCCGCCTCGTCGACGTGAAAATGCTGACCAGCATCTCCGCGCCTCACTTTGCCGAGCAGGTCCTGGCCACCATGCTTCAGAACGGCAGCTATCGACGCATGATGGAACGCCTCAGGGTTCGTCTGGCCAGGCAGATGTCAGCCACACTGGCGCTGCTACGCAAGGCCGGGTGGCAGATCTTCGATGCTCCCGCCGGCGGCCTGTTCGTCTGGACGCGCCACCCCGACATCGAATCCTCTCAGCGTCTGGTCGCCCATGCCGCCACACGCGGCATCGCCTTGTCACCAGGACGGGTCTTCTTGCCCGAGGCACGGGACACACCCTGGCTACGCATCAACGTCGCCTACGCCACCGATGCTCGCGCGCGACGCTTCCTGGCCGACCCCGCCAACGACCGTGCATGAAAAAACCGGCTCCTCTAGGGGAGAAGCCGGTTGTGCGTAGCCAGGACAGATGCGCGGGAGGGGTTTACTCCTCGCCGGCAGCTTCCTCGACGGCCGGACGGTCGATCAGCTCGACGTAGGCCATCGGCGCGTTGTCGCCGGCGCGGTAACCGCACTTCAGGACGCGCACGTAACCGCCGGGGCGGTTGGCGAAACGCGGGCCGAGCTCGTTGAAGAGCTTGCCGACCGCTTCCTTGGAGCGGGTCCGGCTGAAGGCCAGACGACGGTTGGCGACGCTGTCCTGCTTGGCCAGGGTGATCAGCGGCTCGATGTGACGACGCAGCTCCTTGGCCTTGGGCAGGGTTGTCTTGATGACTTCGTGCTCGACCAGCGAGACGCACATGTTCTTGAACATGGCCTGGCGGTGCGAGCTCGTACGATTGAGGTGACGACCACTCTTACGATGACGCATGGTTATGTTCCTTAACTGGGACTCGAGTCGACGCTCACGCGGAGGCCTTGTCGTCCTTCAGGCTAGCCGGCGGCCAGTTCTCCAGCCGCATGCCCAGGGACAGGCCGCGCGCTGCCAGGACGTCCTTGATCTCGTTCAAGGACTTCTTGCCGAGGTTCGGGGTCTTCAACAGCTCCACCTCGGTGCGCTGAATCAGGTCACCGATGTAGTAGATGTTCTCGGCCTTGAGGCAGTTGGCGCTGCGGACGGTCAACTCGAGATCGTCTACGGGGCGCAGCAGGATGGGATCGATGTGATCCTCTTCCTCCTCGACTTCCTGTTCCTTGTCGGCTTCCAGGTCGACGAACGCGCCCAGCTGCTCCTGCAGGATGGTCGCGCTGCGACGGATCGCCTCTTCCGGATCCAGGGTGCCGTCGGTTTCCAGGTCGATGACCAGCTTGTCCAGGTCGGTCCGCTGTTCGACACGCGCCGCTTCGACGGCGTAGGAAACGCGACGCACGGGGCTGAAGGTCGCATCCAGCTGCAGGCGACCGATGGCCCGGGTTTCGTCATCCGCACTGACACGGGTATCCGCGGGCTCATAGCCACGACCACGAGCGACCTTGAGCTGCATCTGGAGCTCGGCGCCCTCGTTGACGTGGGCAATCACGTGCTCGGGATTGACGATCTCGACGTCGTGGTCGGCGGCGATGTCACCGGCAGTCACGATGCACGGGCCCTGCTTGTTCAGCGAGAGCACGGCCTCGTCGCGACTGTGCATCTTGATGGCCACGTCCTTGAGGTTGAGAAGGATCTCGATGACATCCTCCTGAACCCCTTCGATCGCGCTGTATTCGTGGTCAACACCGGCGATTTCCGCCTCTACCACGGCGCAACCGGGCATGGAAGACAGCAGGATGCGACGCAGAGCATTCCCCAGGGTGTGACCGAAGCCGCGCTCGAACGGCTCGAGCACGATCTTCGCGTGGTGCGCGTTGATCTCTTCGACCTTGATATCGCGAGGACGGAGAAACTCTGTCACTGAACGCTGCATATGAACACCTTTCAGGCTGCCAAACGGATACTCGGTACTCGACACCAGGCCTGCGGCGCAGGCCTGACATCACGCGGGGCGACGTTTACTTCGAGTACAGCTCGACGATCAGGTTTTCGTTGATGTCGGCAGACAGGTCGCCGCGTTCCGGGACAGCCTTGAAAGTGCCTTCCATCTTCTTCGAGTCGACATCGACCCAGGCGACGTCGCCACGCTGGCCGGCCAGTTGCAGGGCGCTCTGGATGCGCACCTGATTCTTGGCCTTCTCGCGGACGGAGACGACGTCACCGGGACGGACCTGATAGGACGCCACGTTGACGGTCTTGCCGTTGACGGCGATCGCCTTGTGGCTCACCAGCTGACGCGCTTCGGCACGCGTCGAGCCGAAGCCCATGCGGTAGACGACGTTGTCCAGTCGGGATTCGAGCAACTGCAGCAGCAACTCACCGGTCGCGCCCTTCAGGCGGGCCGCTTCCTTGTAGTAGTTGCGGAACTGGTTCTCGAGCACGCCGTAGATACGACGTACTTTCTGCTTCTCGCGAAGCTGCAAGCCGTAGTCGGAAAGACGCTGACGGCGCTGGCCGTGCACACCCGGGATCTGCTCGGATTTGCACTTCTTCTCGAAGGGAGTGACACCGCTCTTGAGGAAGAGGTCGGTACCTTCACGACGAGACAGTTTGCACTTCGGTCCAATATAACGAGCCATGAGTCTGTCTCCTTAAACGCGGCGTTTCTTCGGCGGACGGCAGCCGTTGTGGGGAACGGGCGTCGCGTCGGTGATGCTCTGCACGCGGAAACCGGCGGCATTCAGTGCACGCACGGCGGACTCACGGCCCGGACCGGGGCCTTTGACCAGCACGTCGACGTTTTTCACACCATACTCGGCTGCAGCAGTCGCTGCACGTTCACTCGCCACTTGAGCTGCGAACGGGGTGCTCTTGCGAGAACCACGAAAACCCGAACCACCGGCAGTCGCCCAGGAAAGAGCGTTGCCCTGGCGGTCTGTGATCGTCACGATCGTGTTGTTAAAAGAGGCATGGATGTGGGCAACCGCATCCACTACCTGCTTTTTCACCTTTTTACGGTTACTACGCGGGTTAGCCATGTTGATGTCTATTCCTGTCTAAACGCCAGAACGTGTTATTTGCGGATCGGCTTGCGCGGGCCCTTGCGGGTACGCGCATTGGTCTTGGTGCGCTGGCCGCGCAGCGGAAGACCACGACGATGGCGCAGACCACGATAGCAACCCAGGTCCATGAGACGCTTGATGTTCAGCGTCGTATCACGGCGAAGGTCGCCTTCAACGGTATACTTGCCGACTTCTGTGCGCAGGGCATCCACCTGTTCGGCGGACAGCTCCTGCACCTTGGTCGTCGGCTCGATGCCGACCGCGACACAGATGTCCTGTGCGCGAGTGCGGCCAATCCCGAAGATATAGGTCAGCGAGATCGCCGCATGCTTGTTGTCCGGGATATTGACGCCTGCAATACGGGCCATCAGCTTACTCCGAAATTTGAGCGGCTTGCTCGATTGGTATCTACAAAGGGCGCAACAGCTTACACCTTTGTCCCTCTCGGGACAAGGGTGTAAGCCGGCGCCCGCTTTCGATCAGCGCAGGGCTCAGCCCTGGCGCTGCTTGTGCCGCGGCTCGGTGCAGATGACGCGGACCGCGCCATTGCGCCGAATGATCTTGCAGTTGCGGCACATTTTCTTGACGGAAGCTCGAACTTTCATCGTTCTCTCCATTACGCAGCGGACCCGCGCCTCAGCGCATCAGGCCGCCACTTCCGTAGCCTTTCAGGTTGGACTTCTTCATCACCGACTCGTACTGATGCGACATCAGGTGCGACTGGACCTGGGCCATGAAGTCCATGATCACCACCACCACGATCAGCAGCGAGGTACCGCCGAAGAAGAACGGAACGTTCCAGGCGATGATCAGGAACTGCGGCATCAGGGAGACGGCGGTGATGTAGAGGGCGCCGAACAACGTCAGGCGTGTCATCACCTTGTCGACGTAGCGAGCGGTCTGCTCGCCGGGGCGGATACCCGGCAGGAACGCACCTGACTTCTTGAGGTTGTCGGCCACGTCCTTGGGATTGAAGACCAGCGCCGTGTAAAAGAAGCAGAAGAATACCACTGCAGCGGCGAAAAGCAAGATGTACAGCGGCTGCCCCGGGCCCAGCGACTGCGAGATCACCTGCAGCCACTCGAAGCCGTCGGCGGAACCCAGCCACTGGCCGATCGAGGCCGGAAACAGCAGGATGCTCGAGGCGAAGATCGCCGGAATGACCCCGGCCATGTTGACCTTGAGCGGCAGATAGCTGCTCTGCCCCGCATACATCTTGTTGCCCACCTGGCGGCGCGGATAGTTCACCGTGATGCGGCGCTGGCCGCGTTCGATGAACACCACGAAGGCCACGGTGGCGATCGCCAGCAGCGACAGGGCCAGCAGCGGCAGCACGTTCCACGCGCCATCGTTGCGCGCCAGCTCGAAGGACTGGCCGATCGCGCTCGGCAGCCCGGCGACGATGCCGGCGAAGATGATCAGCGAGATGCCGTTGCCGATCCCCTTTTCGGTGATCTGCTCGCCCAGCCACATCAGGAACACCGCACCGGCGACGAACGAGACGATCGCCGTGAAGTAAAAGCTGAGGTCGCCGGTATACGTCACGCCCTGCCCGACCAGACCGACTGCCATGCCGGTCGCCTGGATCAAGGCCAGCAACACCGTGCCGTAGCGGGTGTACTGGCTGATCTTGCGCCGGCCGGCCTCACCTTCCTTCTTCAGCTGCTCCAGCTGGGGCGAGACCGCCGTCAGAAGCTGCATGATGATCGACGCGGAGATGTAGGGCATGATGCCCAGCGCGAAGATGCTCATGCGCTGCAGCGCACCGCCCGAGAACATGTTGAACATGCCCAGGATGGTGCCCTGGTTTTCCCTGAACAAGGCAGCGAGCTGGTCAGGATCGATACCGGGAACGGGGATGTGGGCACCGATGCGGTACACCACGATGGCGATGAACACGAAGCGCAACCGCGCCCAGAGTTCACTCAAGCCGCTACCACCCATCGCCGGCATGTTTCCTGACTTAGCCATTTAGTCCTCGACCTTGCCGCCGGCGGCTTCGATCGCGGCCCGGGCACCCTGGGTGACCTTGAGACCGCGGACGGTGACCGCCTTGTTCAGTTCGCCGGAGAGGATCACCTTCGCGTAACGCGTGGCATCCTTGAGCACGTTGGCCTTCTTCAGCGTGTCCAGATCGGCGACGTCACCCTCGACCTTGGCCAGTTCGGCGAGGCGAACTTCCTCGGACTGAAGCGACTTGGCGGACGTGAAGCCGAACTTGGGCAGACGACGCTGCAACGGCATCTGACCGCCCTCGAAACCGGGCTTGACGCCGCCGCCGTTACGAGACTTCTGGCCCTTGTGGCCGCGGCCGCCGGTCTTGCCCAGACCGGAGCCGATGCCGCGGCCGACACGCTTCTCGGCGTGCTTGGAACCCGGAGCCGGGCTCAGGCTATTGAGTTTCATGGATTACTCTCCCTCAACACGCACAAGGTAGTTAACCTTGTTGACCATACCGCGTACGGCAGGGGTGTCTTCCAACTCGACGGTGTGTCCGATCCGGCGCAGGCCAAGACCGCGCATGGTGGCCTTGTGCTTTTCCAGGACGCCGATGGTGCTGCGGACCTGTGTAACCTTGATCTTCGCTGCCATGGTGCCTTACCCCGCGATCTCTTCGACGGACAGGCCGCGCTTGGCGGCGATGTCGTCCGGTGATTGCATGGAGGACAGACCATTGATGGTCGCGCGCACCACGTTGACCGGGTTGGTGGAACCGTAGCACTTGGCCAGAACGTCGTGGACGCCGGCCAGCTCGAGCACGGAACGCATGGCACCGCCGGCGATGATGCCGGTACCTTCGGAGGCCGGCTGCATGAACACCTTGGAGGCGCCATGACGGGCCTTCACCGGGTACTGCAGCGTGCTGCCACGCAGGCTGACCTTGACCATGTTGCGACGAGCCTGGTCCATCGCCTTCTGGATCGCGACCGGCACCTCGCGGGCCTTGCCGCGGCCGAAGCCGACACGGCCGTTGCCGTCACCGACGACGGTCAGCGCGGTGAAACCGAAGATGCGGCCGCCCTTGACCACCTTGGCGACACGATTGACCTGCACCAGCTTTTCCTGCAGGTCGCCGCCTTTCTGTTCGATATTCGCCATCGTAAAACCCTTTAGAATTCCAGACCGCCTTCACGTGCGGCATCGGCCAGGGCCTTGACGCGGCCGTGGTACTTGAACCCGGCACGATCGAAGGCAACCTGGGTGATACCCGCTTCCTTGGCGCGCGCGGCAATCAGCTCGCCCACCTTGGCGGCGGCGGCGGCGTTGCCGGTGCTCTCCTCGCGCAGGCTCTTGTCGAGCGTGGACGCGCTGGCCAGGACCTGGCCGCCGTCCGGCGAGATGATCTGCGCGTAGATGTGGCGCGGAGTACGGTTGACGCACAGGCGATACACGCCCAGCTCGCGGATCTTGGCGCGAGCGCGGCGGGCACGACGGAGACGAGATTCTTTCTTCGCGTTCATAACCCTGCCTTACTTCTTCTTGGCTTCTTTGCGGCGGACTTGTTCGTCGCCGTACCGGATACCCTTGCCCTTGTAGGGCTCGGGCGGACGGAAGGCGCGAATTTCCGCGGCAACCTGGCCGAGCTGCTGCTTGCTCGCGCTCTTCAGCACGATGGTGGTGTTCTTGGGCGTTTCCGCCGTGACACCCTCGGGCAGCGTGTATTCGACCGGGTGGGAGAAGCCGAGTGTCAGGTTCAGCGTCTTGCCACTTGCCTGGGCACGGTAGCCGACGCCATTGATCTCGAGGGACTTGGTGAAGCCCTCGGTAACACCGGTGACCATGTTCTGGACCAGTGCACGAGTGGTACCGGCCATCGCCCAGCTCTTGGCGGACTCGCTCGGCGCGAAGGTCAGCTGACCCTCTTCCTGGCCGATCACCACGTCAGGGTGAACGGTCGTGCTCAGCGCGCCCTGGCTGCCCTTGACGGACAGCTGGTCGCCGTCGAACTTGACCTCGACGCCGCTCGGCAGTTTAACCGGATATTTGGCTATGCGGGACATTCGTCACTCCTAGAATACGGTGCAGATGACTTCACCGCCGATGCCGGCTTGACGCGCGGCACGGTCGGTCATCACGCCCCGGGAGGTGGAGACGATAGCGACCCCCAGGCCATCCGCGACTTTCGGCAGCTCGTCCTTGCCCTTGTAGATCCGCAGGGACGGCTTGGAAACGCGCTGGATGTGCTCGATGACCGGCTTGCCCTCGAAGTACTTGAGGGTCACCGCCAGCTCCGGCTTGGCGCCTTCGGCCACGGCGAAGTCGTTGATGTAACCCTCTTCCTTCAATACGCGGGCCACCTCGACCTTGAGCTTGGAAGACGGCATGGAGACCGCTTCCTTGGTGGCCATCTGCGCATTGCGGATACGGGTGAACATATCCGCCAGCGTATCTTGCATGCTCATTACGTTGCGCTCCTGATTCTCGACGTGACGTTACCAGCTGGACTTCTTGAGTCCGGGCACATCGCCACGCATGGCGGCTTCACGCAGCTTGTTGCGACCCAAGCCGAACTTGTTGTAGAAGCCGTGCGGACGACCGGTCACGCGGCAGCGGTTACGCTGACGGACCGGACTGGAGTCGCGCGGCAACGACTGCAGCTTGAGCTGGGCGTCGAAGCGCTCTTCGTCAGAAGCGTTGACGTCGTAGATGACAGCCTTGAGCTCGGCACGCTTGGCGGCGTATTTGTCGACCAGCTTCGCGCGCTTCTGCTCACGCTCAATCATGCTTTTCTTTGCCATGATCCCACCCTTATTTCTTGAACGGGAAGTTCAGCGCGCTCAGCAGCGCACGGCCTTCTTCATCGCTGTTGGCAGTGGTGGTGATGGTGACATCGAGACCACGAATCCGGTCGATCTTATCATATTCGATCTCCGGGAAGATGATCTGCTCACGCACACCCATCGAGTAGTTGCCACGCCCGTCGAACGACTTGGGGTTCAGGCCCCGGAAGTCGCGAACACGGGGAATCGCGATGTTAACCAGGCGATCCAGGAAGTCCCACATGCGCTCGCGGCGCAGGGTGACCTTGATCCCGATCGGCCAGCCTTCACGGACCTTGAAGCCCGCGATGGACTTGCGTGCCTTGGTGATCACCGGCTTCTGACCGGAGAGCTTCTCCAGGTCGCCGACGGCGTTGTCGATCAGCTTCTTGTCGCTGGTCGCGTCGCCGATACCCATGTTCAGGGTAACCTTGGTGATCCGCGGCACCTGCATCACGTTGGCGTAGCTGAACTGCTCTCGGAGTTGAGCCACCACCTCGTTCTGATAACGTTCTTTCAAGTTCGCCATTTTGCTATCCGACTCGCGTTAGGCGTCGATCTGCTTCTGCGTCGACTTGTAGATACGTACCTTGGTACCGTCTTCCTGGATCTGGAAGCCGACGCGATCCGCTTTGCCGGTCTCCGAATTGAAGATGGCCACGTTGGACGCGTGAATCGGAGCCTCGCGCTCGACGATACCCCCCTGGTTGCCCAGCATGGGGTTGGGCTTGGTGTGACGCTTGATCATGTTCACACCCGAGACCACGTAGCGGCCGTCCTTGAGGACGCGCTTGATCGTGCCCCGCTTGCCCTTGTCCTTGCCGGCGATGACGATCACTTCATCGTCACGTTTGATCTTTTGCATATCCGCCTCGCTCCTTACAGCACTTCAGGCGCCAAGGAAATGATCTTCATGAACTTCTCGGTACGGAGTTCACGAGTGACCGGCCCGAAAATACGGGTGCCGACCGGCTGTTCGTTGGTGTTGTTCAACAGAACCGCCGCATTTCCATCGAAGCGGATCAGCGAACCGTCGGAACGACGGACGCCACTACGGGTGCGGACCACGACCGCCTTCATGACCTGGCCTTTCTTGACCTTGCCACGCGGAATCGCTTCCTTCACCGTTACCTTGATGATGTCACCAACGCGGGCGTAGCGACGGTGAGAACCGCCCAACACCTTGATGCACTGCACCCGGCGCGCCCCGCTGTTGTCGGCGACATCCAGCATTGTCTGAGTCTGAATCATCGGTTTTCTCCAAACCTAATCTGACTGCACTGGTTTCAGGCGCGAGCCGTTCAGCCCTTGGCCTGCTCGACGACCTCGACCAGGGTCCAGGACTTGCGCTTCGACAGCGGACGGCACTCCTCGATGGAGACCGTATCGCCCAGCTTCGCCTGGTTCGCCTCGTCATGGGCGTGCAGCTTGGTGGAGCGCTTCATGTACTTGCCGTAGATCGGATGGCGCACACGGCGCTCGATCACCACGACAATCGACTTGTCCATCTTGTCGCTCACCACCTTGCCGGTGAGCGTACGGGCTTTCTTCTCTTCGGCCATCTCAGTCACCTGCCTTCTCGTTGAGCACCGTCTTCACGCGGGCGATATCCCGACGTACCTGCTTGAGCAGATGGGTCTGGCTCAACTGGCCGGTGGCCTTCTGCATGCGCAGGTTGAACTGCTCACGGAGGAGTTCGAAAAGCTGCTCCTGCAGCGCTTCGACCGATTTCTCACGAATTTCCTGGGCTTTCATCACATCACCGTCCGTTTCACAAAGGTGGTCGAGACCGGGAATTTCTGGGCGGCCAGCGCAAAGGCTTCACGCGCCAGCTCTTCCGGAACCCCTTCGATCTCATAGAGCACCTTGCCGGGCTGGATCTGCGCGACCCAGTACTCGACGGAGCCCTTGCCCTTACCCATACGGACTTCCAGCGGCTTGTTGGTCACCGGCTTGTCCGGGAAGACACGGATCCAGATCTTGCCGCCACGCTTGACGTGACGAGTGATGGCACGACGACCGGCCTCGATCTGACGAGCGGTGACGCGACCCCGGCCGGTGGCCTTGAGGCCATACTCGCCGAAGCTCACCTTGCTGCCGCGATGCGCCAGGCCACGGTTGCGGCCCTTCTGCTGCTTGCGGAACTTCGTACGCTTGGGTTGTAACATCGATTACATCTCCCCTTACTTGGAACCTTTCTTCTTGGGTGCGGCCTGCGCCTGCTGCTTCTGCTTGGCGCGCACCTCTTCGATGCCCCCGAGGATTTCACCCTTGAAGATCCACACCTTGACGCCGATGACGCCGTAGGTGGTGTGCGCTTCGTAGGTGGCGTAATCGATGTCCGCACGCAGGGTGTGCAGCGGCACACGGCCTTCGCGATACCATTCGGTACGGGCGATCTCGGCACCGCCGAGGCGACCGGACAACTGGATCTTGATGCCGCCGGCACCCAGGCGCATGGCGTTCTGCACGGCACGCTTCATGGCGCGACGGAACATCACGCGACGCTCGAGCTGGCCGCAGACGTTCTGCGCGACGAGCTGGGCATCGAGTTCCGGCTTGCGGACTTCTTCGATGTTGACGTGCACCGGCACGCCCATCATCTCGGAGACCTCGCGACGCAGACGATCGACGTCCTCGCCCTTCTTGCCGATCACGATGCCCGGACGGGCGGTGTGAATGGTGATACGGGCGTTGTTCGCCGGACGCTCGATGGTGATGCGGCTCACGGAGGCGTTCTTGAGACGCTGCTCCAGGAAGCTGCGAACGGCGAGGTCGTTGTTCAGCTTGTCGGCATAGGCACCGCGCTCGGCGTACCAGACAGAGGTGTGATCCTTGACGATACCCAGCCGAATGCCTGTCGGATTTACTTTCTGACCCATCTGGTCGACTCCTACTTCTCGGCTACCTTGACGGTGATGTGGCAGGTGCGCTTCAAGATACGATCCGCACGGCCCTTGGCGCGCGGCTGGATGCGCTTGAGCGTCATGCCCTCATCGACACAGATGGTCGAGACACGCAGCTCGTCGATGTCCATGCCGTTGTTTTCTTCCGCGTTCGCGATGGCGGACTGCAGCACCTTCTTGACCAGCTTGGCGGCCTTCTTCGGCGAGAAGGCCAGCAGGTCGAGTGCTTCGGCGACCGGCTTACCGCGCACCTGGTCAGCCACCAAACGGGCCTTCTGGGCGGATAAGCTAGCGCCACGCAGCTTTGCTGTGACTTCCATCTCTAATCCTCTCTCGGCTTACCGTTTGGCTTTCTTGTCCGCCGCGTGGCCGCGATAGGTGCGGGTAGCAGCGAACTCGCCCAGCTTGTGGCCGACCATTTCCTCGGAGACGTGCACCGGGACATGCTGGCGACCGTTGTGGACCGCGATGGTGAGCCCGACCATGTTGGGCAGGATCATCGAACGACGCGACCAGGTCTTGATCGGTTTGCGGTCGTTCTTTTCCGCGGCGACTTCGACCTTCTTCAACAGATGAAGGTCGATAAAGGGACCTTTCTTCAGTGAACGTGGCACAGCCGTTACCTCTTAATGTCTGTTACTTGGCCTTGCGGCGACGAACGATCAGCTTGTCGGTGCGCTTGTTCTTGCGGGTCTTGTGGCCCTTGGTGGGGATACCCCACGGAGACACCGGATGACGACCGCCACTGGTGCGGCCTTCACCGCCGCCGTGAGGGTGGTCCACCGGGTTCATGGCCACGCCGCGAACGGTCGGGCGCACACCGCGCCAGCGTTTGGCACCGGCCTTGCCGAGTTGACGCAGGCTGTGCTCGGAGTTGCTCACCTCGCCCAGGGTCGCGCGGCATTCCGCCAGCACCTTGCGCATCTCGCCGGAGCGCAGACGCAGGGTGGCGTAGTTGCCTTCGCGGGCCACCAGCTGAGCGCTGGCACCGGCGCTACGCGCGATCTGGGCGCCCTTGCCGGGCTTGAGCTCGATGCAATGGACGGTGGAACCCAGCGGAATGTTGCGCAGCGGCAGCGCGTTGCCGCGCTTGATCGGTGCGTTGACACCGGATTCCAGCTGGTCGCCGGCACTCACGCCCTTGGGCGCGATGATGTAGCGACGCTCGCCGTCCAGGTACTTCAGCAGCGCGATGTGGGCGCTGCGATTGGGATCGTACTCCAGGCGCTCGACGGTGGCGGGAACGCCATCCTTGGTGCGCTTGAAGTCGATCAGGCGATAGTGATGCCGATGGCCGCCGCCCACGTGACGCGTGGTGATGCGGCCATGATTGTTACGCCCGCCGGACTTCGAGTTCTTCTCGAGCAGCGGCGCGTAGGGCCGGCCCTTGTAGAGCGCTTCGCCGACGATCTTGACGACGTGGCGACGACCGGCGGATGTGGGTTTCGTCTTGACTACTGCCATGATCCGTACTCCTGCCTTACTCGGCGCCAGAGAAGTCTTCGAGGGTCTCGCCCGCGGCCAGCGTGACGTAGGCCTTGCGGTAGCCCTTGCGCAGGCCCGTGCCATGCAGGGTGCGCTTGGTCTTGCCCTTCACGTTGAGGACCTGGACGCTATCGACCTTCTTGCCGAACAGCGTCTGCACGGCCGCCTTGATCTCCGGCTTGGTCGCGTCACTGGCCACCTTGAACACGTACTGGTTGTTCTCGGCGGCGAAAGCGGCCTTCTCGGTCACGTGCGGTCCGAGCAGAACCTTGAATAGGCGTTCCTGGTTCATGCCAGCTTCTCCTCGAATTTGCGCAGAGCGGAGACGGTGACCAGCACCTTGTCGAAGGCGACCAGGCTCACCGGATCGGCAGCGGGGACGTCGACGACATCCACGTTGGGGATGTTGCGCGCGGCCAGGTAGAGCTTCTCGTCGACCTCGTCGGTGACGATCAGCGCCTTCTCGAGGCCCAGCTCACCGAGCTTGGCGACCAGCTGCTTGGTCTTGGGCGTCTCGACGGCGAACTCCTCGACCACCACCAGACGCTCCTGGCGGATCAGCTCGGAGAGGATCGAACGCATCGCCGCACGGTACATCTTGCGGTTGACTTTCTGCGTGTAGTCCTGGGGACGCGCGGCGAAGGTCACGCCACCGCTACGCCACAGCGGCGAACGGATGGTACCGGCGCGGGCGCGACCGGTGCCCTTCTGGCGCCACGGCTTCTTGCCGCCGCCACGCACGTCGGAACGGTTCTTCTGGGCGCGGGTACCCTGGCGACCGGCCGCGAGATAGGCGGTGACGACCTGGTGGACCAGCGCTTCGTTGAACTCTTTGCCAAAGGTAGCGTCGGCGACTTCGACGGTGCCGCCAGCACCTGCAAGATTCAGATTCATCGGTCTTTACCCCTCAGCGAGCTTTCACGGCACGGCGAACGATCACATCGCTGCCCGGCGCGCCGGGAACGGCACCCTTGATCAGCAGCAGATTGCGTTCGGCATCGACGCGGACGATTTCCAGGCTCTGCACGGTGACGCGCTCGTTGCCCAGCTGACCGGCCATTTTCTTGCCCTTGAAGACACGCCCCGGGGTCTGACACTGACCGATGGAGCCGGGTGCCCGGTGGGACAGGGAGTTGCCGTGGCTGTTGTCCTGGGTGCGGAAGTTCCAGCGCTTAACGGCGCCCTGGTAACCCTTACCCTTGGAGGTGCCGGTCACGTCGACCTTCTGACCAGCTTCGAAGAGGGATACGGAAAGTTCGCCGCCCACTTCCGGAGCCTCGTCGCCTTCGTTGAGGCGGAACTCCATCAGTTTGCGACCGGCCTCGATACCCGCCTTGGCGTACTGACCGGCAGTCGCCTTGGTGAGATGCTTGGCCTTGCGGGAGCCGGTTGTCACCTGAACCGCGCTGTAGCCGTCGCTTTCGACGCTCTTGACGCGAGTCACGCGGTTGGGCTCAACCTCGATCACGGTTACGGGCACGGAAGTGCCGTCTTCGACAAAGATGCGGGTCATGCCGCTTTTCTTGCCGACCAAACCGATAGTCATGCTTAGTCTCCTTTAGTGTACGGGGCTATCACCCGCTATGGCTGCCCTTTCCAGAGCATTCCACTAGCACGTTGTATGACGCCATCCCGGCGTGGCGGCTGCTGCTGGCGTCGGCCAGCGCGGTGCCGCGAGTGTCTAGTGTGGTATCAGTCGAGCTTGATCTGAACGTCCACGCCGGCGGCGAGGTCGAGCTTCATCAGCGCATCGACGGTCTTTTCCGTCGGCTCGACGATGTCGAGCACGCGCTTGTGAGTGCGAATCTCGTACTGGTCGCGCGCGTCCTTGTTGACGTGCGGCGAGATCAGCACTGTATAGCGCTCACGATTGGTCGGCAGAGGGATCGGCCCACGCACCTGTGCACCGGTCCGCTTCGCGGTATCCACGATTTCCTGAGCGGACTGGTCGATCAGGCGGTGATCGAACGCCTTCAGCCGAATGCGAATCTTCTGGTTCTGCATTAGCCCTAAACTCCAATGGATGTCGACGGCGCTCGCCGCCTACCCACGCATTTAAAGGATGCGCATTATAGGCATGCAGACGCCCAGAGTCAAACGGGCGCCGACATGCGCAGAAAGGGGGCCCCTTGCAGGGCCCCCTTCGATCATCAGAAAGTCGCGCTTACTGAATGATCTTGGCGACGACGCCGGCGCCGACGGTACGACCGCCTTCGCGAACCGCGAAGCGCAGGCCGTCTTCCATGGCGATCGGCGCGATCAGGGTGACGGTCATCTGGACGTTGTCGCCCGGCATGACCATCTCGACGCCTTCCGGCAGCTCACAGGTGCCGGTCACGTCGGTGGTACGGAAGTAGAACTGCGGACGGTAGCCCTTGAAGAACGGGGTGTGACGACCGCCTTCTTCCTTGGACAGCACGTAGACTTCCGCTTCGAACACGGTGTGCGGCGTGATGGTGCCCGGCTTGGCCAGGACCTGGCCACGCTCGACGTCGTCACGCTTGGTACCGCGCAGCAGGGCACCGATGTTCTCGCCGGCACGACCTTCGTCGAGCAGCTTGCGGAACATCTCGACACCGGTAACGGTGGTCTTGGTGGTGTCCTTGAGACCGACGATCTCGACTTCGTCGCCGGTCTTGACGATGCCGCGCTCGACGCGACCGGTAACCACGGTGCCGCGACCGGAGATCGAGAACACGTCCTCGATCGGCATCAGGAACGGCTGGTCGATGGCGCGCTCCGGCTCCGGAATGTACTCGTCCAGGGCCTTGATCAGGTTGGCAACGGCGGTGGTACCCATGCCGTTGTCATCCTTGCCTTCCAGCGCCATCAGCGCGGAGCCGATGATGATCGGGGTGTCGTCACCCGGGAAGTCGTACTCGTTGAGGAGTTCGCGAACTTCCATTTCGACCAGCTCGAGCAGCTCTTCGTCGTCGACCATGTCGGCCTTGTTCAGGAACACGACGATGTACGGCACGCCGACCTGACGCGACAGCAGGATGTGCTCGCGAGTCTGCGGCATGGGGCCGTCGGCCGCGCTGCAGACCAGGATGGCGCCGTCCATCTGGGCAGCACCGGTGATCATGTTCTTGACGTAGTCGGCGTGCCCCGGGCAGTCGACGTGCGCGTAGTGGCGCGTTTCGGACTGGTACTCGACGTGAGCGGTGGCGATGGTGATACCGCGCTCACGCTCTTCCGGAGCGTTGTCGATGGTATCGAAGGCACGCCAGTCACCACCGAAGACCTCGGCGGAAACACGTGTCAGAGCCGCCGTCAGCGTGGTCTTGCCGTGGTCGACGTGACCGATGGTGCCGACGTTGATGTGCGGTTTGGAGCGTTCAAATTTTTCCTTAGCCACTGCTATAACCTCTTTACGTTAGCTAACGGTTAACCGTTCTGGTTGATGACGGCTTCAACGACGCTGGAGGGCGCCTCTTCGTAATCCGCAAACTCCATGGTGTAGCTTGCGCGGCCCTGGGTCTGAGAACGCAGATCGGTCGCGTAACCGAACATCTCAGCCAACGGAACCGTGGCGCGAATGATCTTACCGGAAGAAGAGTCATCCATGCCCTGTACAAGGCCACGGCGGCGGTTAAGGTCACCCATGACATCACCCATGAACTCCTCGGGGGTCACGACCTCGACCTTCATCACCGGCTCGAGCAGCACGGCCTTAGCCTTGCGAGCACCTTCCTTGATCGCCATCGAGGAGGCGATCTTGAACGCGGTCTCGTTAGAGTCCACGTCGTGGTAGGAACCGTCGAACAGCGTGACCTTGACGTCAATCATCGGATAGCCCGCGATGACGCCGTTCTGGAGCTGCTCGTAGGCCCCTTTCTCGACGGCCGGCACGTACTCCTTGGGTACGACACCGCCAACGATCTCGGACGCGAACTTGAAGTGCAGGTCTTCGTCCTCGCCCTTGTCTTCGGCCGTCAGCGGCTCGATGCGCAGGTGTACGTGACCGTACTGACCGCGACCGCCCGACTGACGAACGAACTTGCCTTCCTGCTC
The DNA here is from genome assembly GCF_020147985.1 of Modicisalibacter sp. MOD 31.J. NCBI lineage: Bacteria > Pseudomonadati > Pseudomonadota > Gammaproteobacteria > Oceanospirillales > Halomonadaceae > Modicisalibacter > Modicisalibacter sp. MOD 31.J. The sequence goes on from NZ_JAGXFF010000005.1 coordinate 576,366, forward strand.
GACCGAACTGCGAATGGTCTCGCGATAGGCAACCTGCGGCTTGCCGATGTTGGCCTCGACCTTGAACTCGCGACGCATGCGGTCGACGATGATGTCGAGGTGCAGCTCGCCCATGCCGGAGATGATCGTCTGCCCGGTTTCCTCGTCGGTCTTGACGCGGAACGACGGGTCTTCCTGGGCCAGCTTGCCCAGGGCGACGCCCATCTTCTCCTGGTCGGCCTTGGACTTCGGCTCGACGGCAACCGAGATCACCGGATCCGGGAACTCCATGCGCTCGAGGACGATCTTGTCGTTCAAGTCACACAGGGTATCACCGGTGGTGACATCCTTGAGGCCGATGCACGCGGCGATGTCGCCGGCATAGACTTCCTTGATCTCCTCGCGGGAGTTGGAGTGCATCTGGACGATACGACCGACGCGCTCCTTCTTCTGCTTGACGGAGTTGAAGACGCTGTCGCCTGACTTCAGCACGCCGGAATAGACGCGAATGAAGGTCAGGGTGCCGACGAACGGGTCGGTGGCGATCTTGAACGCCAGCGCCGCGAACGGCGCATTGTCGTCCGCCTCGCGCGTGGCGATGGTGCCGTCCTTGTCGTCCAGCTCACCCTCGATGGCCTTGACCTCGGTGGGTGACGGCATGTACTCGATGACGCCGTCGAGCACCGCCTGCACGCCCTTGTTCTTGAACGCGGAGCCGCAGGTGACCAGGACGATCTCGTTGTCGAGAGTACGACGACGCAGGCCGGCCTTGATGTCGGCCTCGGACAGCTCACCCTCCTCGAGGTACTTGTCCATCAGCTCTTCGGAAGCCTCGGCGGCCGCCTCGACCATCTCCTCGCGGTACTTCTCGGCAGTTTCCTGGAGCTCGGCCGGAATATCGACGAGCTCGTAGTTCATGCCGAAGTTGTCCTCGTCCCAGAGGATGGCCTTCATCTGAATCAGGTCGACGACGCCCTTGAAGCCGTCTTCCGCGCCCCAGTTGATCTGGATCGGCACGGTGTTGGCGCCCAGCCGGCTCTTGAGCTGGTCGACGACCATGAAGAAGTCGGCGCCGGCGCGGTCCATCTTGTTGACGAACACCATGCGCGGCACTTCGTACTTGTTGGCCTGACGCCAGACGGTCTCGGTCTGCGGCTGTACACCGGAGCTGCCGCACAGCACGACCACGGCGCCGTCGAGGACGCGCAGCGAACGCTCGACCTCGATGGTGAAGTCGACGTGCCCCGGGGTATCGATGATGTTGATACGGTGCTCGTCGAACTGCTTGTTCATGCCCTGCCAGAAGCAGGTGGTCGCGGCGGAGGTGATGGTGATACCACGCTCCTGCTCCTGCTCCATCCAGTCCATGGTGGCAGCGCCCTCATGGACCTCGCCGACCTTGTGCGAAAGGCCGGTGTAGAACAGGACACGCTCGGTGGTGGTGGTCTTCCCGGCGTCGACGTGGGCCACGATACCGATATTGCGGTAACGCTTGAGCGGAGTCTTGCGTGCCACGGTGGAAACCCCCGTTAATTAGAAGCGGTAATGAGAGAAGGCCTTGTTGGCTTCTGCCATGCGATGCACGTCTTCACGCTTCTTCACGGCAGCGCCCTTGCCTTCGGCGGCGTCCAGCATTTCGCCGGCAAGACGCTGCACCATGGTCTTTTCGCCACGGTTACGGGCAGCATCGACCAGCCAGCGCATGGCCAGCGCCTGACGACGCGAGGGGCGAACCTCGACGGGCACCTGATAGGTCGCGCCGCCGACACGGCGGGACTTGACCTCGACCATCGGCTGGATCGCTTCCAGCGCCTTGTCGAAGACTTCCAGCGGTGCTTCCTGGGCACGCTCGGCAACCCTGTCCAGCGCACCGTAGACGATGCGCTCAGCTACGGACTTCTTGCCGCTGATCATCAGATGGTTCATGAACTTGGCCAGGCGTTCACTTCCGAACTTCGGATCCGGCAGGATCTCGCGCTTGGCCGCAACTCTTCTTCTAGGCATGATAAGCCCTCAATTGAAGGGTCCTTCAGGTAAACCCGAGACTCCCGGCACGGCACGAAAGTCCGCACGCGGCGCTCGACCTTACTCTTATCTGACCGTTGTTACGTATCGATAAAGGTTATGCGAGTGTCTCGCGAGCCCCGTGGCCTCAGGCCTTGGGACGCTTGGTGCCGTACTTGGAACGGCCCTGCTTGCGGTTCTGCACGCCGGAAGTGTCCAGGGCCCCGCGCACGGTGTGATAACGCACACCCGGCAAGTCCTTGACACGGCCGCCGCGAATCAGGACCACGGAGTGTTCCTGAAGGTTGTGGCCTTCACCGCCGATATAGGAAGTGACCTCGTAGCCGTTGGTCAGGCGCACGCGGCAGACCTTACGCAGGGCCGAGTTCGGCTTCTTCGGGGTGGTGGTGTAGACGCGGGTGCAGACCCCGCGGCGCTGCGGGCAGGCCTGCAGCGCCGGCACGTCGCTCTTGGCGACCGGGCGCTTGCGCGGCTTGCGCACGAGCTGGTTGATCGTTGCCATAGTCTGTAGCTGTCTCCAGTGATTGCCTCGTCTCAACAGCGGGCACGGGCGCACCCACCCCACTGTTAAAGGCTGGGCATTCTAAAGTCTCATACCGAGTGACGTCAAGACCGGCGCCCCGCGGGGCGCCGGCCATGCTTACAGGTCGTCGTCATCGGCATCCAGCGCGGTGAGCTGGGCGCCCAGTTCCTGCTCGACCTCGAAGGCCGACGGGTGCAGGGTACGCTCGGCTTCCTCGCGCTTGCGGCGACGCTCGGCGTGATGCGTCAGGCCGGTACCGGCCGGGATCAGACGACCCACCACGACGTTCTCCTTCAGGCCGCGCAGGTAGTCGCGCTTGCCGGTCACCGCGGCTTCGGTCAGCACGCGGGTGGTCTCCTGGAAGGAGGCCGCGGAGATGAACGATTCGGTGGCCAGCGAGGCCTTGGTGATACCCAGCAGCACGCGGCCGAACTTGGCGGGGAACTTGTCCTCGCCGGCCAGCCGCGCGTTCTCCTCCAGCACCCGCACCAGCTCGACCTGATCGCCGGGGATGAAGTCGGCATCGCCGGCGTCGGTGATCTCCACCTTGCGCAGCATCTGACGCACGATCACCTCGATGTGCTTGTCGTTGATGCCCACGCCCTGGAGGCGATAGACCTCCTGGATCTCGGCGGTGATGTACTTGGCCAGCTCCGCCACGCCGAGCAGCCGCAGGATGTCGTGCGGGTTGCTCGGGCCGTCGGAGATCACTTCGCCCTTCTCGACGGTCTCGCCCTCGAAGACGCTGATCTGACGCCATTTCGGGATCAGCATCTCGAACGGATCGCCGGATTCCGGGGTAATCGTCAGGCGACGCTTGCCCTTGGTCTCCTTGCCGAAGCTGACCACGCCGCTGATCTCGGCGAGGATCGAGGGTTCCTTGGGCTTGCGGGCCTCGAACAGGTCGGCGACGCGCGGCAGACCCCCGGTGATGTCCTTGTTGCCGGACGCTTCCACCGGGATACGCGCGATCACTTCACCCACCCCGATCTGCGCGCCGTTCTCGGCGGAGACCACCGCCTTGCCGGGCAGCAGGTACTGCACGGGCGTGTTGGAGCCCGGCAGGGTGACGTACTCGCCCGCCTCGTCGGTGAGCATGATCATCGGGCGCTTGTCGCGACCCGCCGCCGGGCGCGAGGCCGACTCGATCACCTCGATCGACGACAGACCGGTCATCTCGTCCACGCTGCGGTGGATGGTGATGCCCTCGTCCATGTCGATGTACTGGGCCTTGCCCTGCACCTCGGCGACGACCGGGTGAGTGTGCGGGTCCCACTTGGCGACCACCTGACCGCCTTCGACCGCGTCGCCGTCCTTGACCGACAGCTCGGCGCCGTAGGGCAGCTTGTAGTACTCGCGCTCGCGGCCGTGCTCGTCGGCCACCGCCAGGGCACTGGAGCGGGAGACCACCACCAGCTTGCCGTCGGCACGCTCGACGTGCTTGATGTTGTGCAGGCGCACCTTGCCGCCGTGCTTGACCTGCACGCTGTCCACCGCCGAGGCCCGCGAGGCGGCACCGCCGATGTGGAAGGTGCGCATGGTCAGCTGGGTACCCGGCTCGCCGATCGACTGGGCGGCGATGACGCCCACCGCTTCGCCGATGTTGACCTGATGCCCGCGGGCCAGGTCGCGGCCGTAACAGGCCGAGCACACACCGTGCGGGGTCTCGCAGGAGATGGTCGAGCGCACCACGATCTCGTCGACGCCCATGGTGTCGAGATCCTCGCACCAGGCTTCGTCGAGCAGCGTGCCGCGCGGAATCAGCACCTCCTCGGTGGACGGATCGATGACGTCCTGGGCGACCACGCGGCCGAGCACGCGCTGGGCCAGCGAGACGATGATGTCGCCGCCCTCGATCACCGGATGCAGCGTCAGGCCTTCCTCGGTGCCGCAATCGGTCTCGGTAACCACCAGGTCCTGGGCCACGTCGACCAGGCGACGGGTCAGGTAACCGGAGTTGGCGGTCTTGAGTGCCGTGTCCGCCAGACCCTTGCGCGCGCCGTGGGTCGAGATGAAGTACTGGAGGACGTTCAGGCCTTCACGGAAGTTGGCGACGATCGGCGTCTCGATGATCGAGCCATCCGGCTTGGCCATCAGGCCGCGCATGCCGGCGAGCTGACGGATCTGCGCGGCGCTACCACGGGCGCCCGAGTCGGCCATGATGAACACGCTGTTGAACGAGTCCTGCTCGACCTGGTTGCCGTCGCGATCGGTGACGGTCTCCTTCGAGATACCCGCCATCATCGCCTTGGCCACCTTGTCGTTGGCCTTGGACCAGATGTCGATGACCTTGTTGTACTTCTCGCCGGCAGTGACGAGACCCGAGGAGAACTGATCCTCGATCTCCTTCACCTCGTCCTCGGCACCGTCGACGATTTCCTTCTTCTCGTCGGGAATGACGAAGTCGTTGACGCCGATCGAGGCGCCGGACCAGGTCGCCAGACGGAAGCCGGTGTACATCAGCTGGTCGGCGAAGATCACCGCTTCCTTGAGGCCCGCGCTGCGATAGACCTCGTTGATCAGCCGGGAAATCGCCTTCTTCTTCATCGGCTGGTCGACCAGCTCGAACGGCGCCCCCTTGGGCAGGATGCGGAACAGCATCGCCCGGCCCACGGTGGTGTCGTACAGCGCGGTCTTCGGGGTCAGCTCGCCGCTTTCCTCGTCGCGCTGGTACTCGGTCATGCGCACCTTGACGCGGGCATGCAGCGACACGCTCTGGGTGCCGAAGGCACGGTCGACCTCGTTGAGGTTGGCGAACACCATGCCCTCGCCCTTGGCGCCGATACGTTCGCGGGTCATGTAGTAGAGACCCAGCACCACGTCCTGGGACGGCACGATGATCGGCTCGCCGTTGGCCGGCGACAGCACGTTGTTGGTGGCCATCATCAGCGCCCGCGCCTCGAGCTGGGCTTCCAGCGTCAGCGGCACGTGGACCGCCATCTGGTCACCGTCGAAGTCGGCGTTGTAGGCGGCACACACCAGCGGGTGCAGCTGGATCGCCTTGCCCTCGATCAGCAGCGGCTCGAAGGCCTGGATGCCCAGGCGGTGCAGGGTCGGCGCGCGGTTGAGCAGCACCGGGTGCTCGCGGATGACGTCGGCGAGGATGTCCCACACCTCGGGCAGCTCGCGCTCGACCATCTTCTTGGCGGCCTTGATCGTGGACGCCTGGCCGCTGGACTGCAGCTTGGAGTAGATGAACGGCTTGAACAGCTCCAGCGCCATCTTCTTGGGCAGACCGCACTGGTGCAGGCGCAGGGTCGGGCCCACGGTGATCACCGAACGGCCGGAGTAGTCGACACGCTTGCCCAGCAGGTTCTGACGGAAACGCCCCTGCTTGCCCTTGATCATGTCGGCCAGGGATTTCAGCGGACGCTTGTTGGAACCGGTGATGGCCCGGCCGCGGCGACCGTTGTCGAGCAGCGCATCGACCGACTCCTGCAGCATGCGCTTCTCGTTGCGCACGATGATGTCGGGCGCGTTGAGGTCGAGCAGCCGCTTGAGGCGGTTGTTGCGGTTGATCACGCGACGGTAGAGGTCGTTGAGATCCGAGGTCGCGAAGCGGCCGCCGTCCAGCGGCACCAGCGGACGCAGGTCCGGCGGCAGCACCGGCAGCACTTCCATGACCATCCACGCCGGGGCGTTGCCGGACTTGTGGAAGGCCTCGAGCAGCTTGAGGCGCTTGGAGAGCTTCTTGATCTTGGTCTCGGAGTTGGTCTGCGGGATCTCCTCGCGCAGACGCTCGACCTCCTCCTCGAGATCGATGTCCTTGAGCAGCGCCTGGACCGCCTCGGCGCCCATGCGCGCGTCGAAGTCGTCGCCGAACTCTTCCAGCGCCTCGAAGTACTGCTCGTCGTTGAGCAGCTGGCCACGCTCGAGGGTGGTCATGCCCGGATCGATGACCACGAAGCTCTCGAAGTAGAGCACGCGCTCGATATCGCGCAGGGTCATGTCCAGGAACATGCCGATGCGCGACGGCAGCGACTTGAGGAACCAGATGTGCGCGACCGGCGAGGCCAGCTCGATGTGGCCCATGCGCTCGCGGCGCACCACCGCCTTGGTCACCTCGACGCCGCACTTCTCGCAGATGATGCCGCGATGCTTCATGCGCTTGTACTTGCCGCACAGGCACTCGTAGTCCTTCACCGGACCGAAGATCTTGGCGCAGAACAGGCCGTCACGCTCGGGCTTGAACGTCCGGTAGTTGATGGTCTCCGGCTTCTTGACTTCGCCGTAAGACCAGGAGCGAATCATGTCCGGCGAGGCCAGCGAGATCTTGATCGCATCGAACTCGTCGGACTGTGACTGCGATTTGAGGACTTTCACCAAATCTTTCATGGGGTCGCTCCGTTGCGGAGTTGTCATGAGCGGGGCCCGGATCTAGGGGGCCCCGCGGACCGTCATTGGCAAGCGTCGGGCGTTTCAGCCTTCCAGCTCGATATCGATGCCCAGCGAGCGGATCTCCTTCACCAGCACGTTGAAGGATTCCGGCATGCCGGCCTGCATGCTGTGGTCGCCGTCGACGATGTTCTTGTACATCTTGGTACGCCCTTCCACGTCGTCGGACTTGACCGTGAGCATCTCCTGGAGGGTGTAGGCGGCACCGTAGGCCTCGAGTGCCCACACCTCCATCTCGCCGAAGCGCTGACCGCCGAACTGCGCCTTGCCGCCCAGCGGCTGCTGGGTGACCAGGGAGTAGGAGCCGGTGGAGCGCGCATGCATCTTGTCATCCACCAGGTGGTTGAGCTTGAGCATGTACATGTAGCCCACCGTCACCGGACGGTCGAACTGCTCGCCGGTACGGCCATCGTAGAGGTCCATCTGGCCGGAATCCGGCAGATCGGCCAGCCGCAGCAGGCCCTTGATCTCGTGCTCCTGGGCACCGTCGAACACCGGTGACGACATCGGCACGCCGCCACGCAGGTTCTTGGCCAGCGCGATCACCTCGTCGTCGGACAGCGAGTCGATGTCTTCCTGACGGGTGTCCAGGGTGTTGTAGACCTTGCCCAGGAACTCGCGGATCTCGGCGACCTGCTGCTCGCGGGCATCGCGCAGCATGGCTTCGATCTTGACGCCCAGTCCGCGGGCGGCCATCCCCAGGTGGGTCTCGAGAATCTGCCCCACGTTCATGCGCGACGGCACGCCCAGCGGGTTGAGGACCACGTCGACCGGTTCGCCCTGATCGTCGAACGGCATGTCCTCGATCGGCATGATCGCCGAGATGACACCCTTGTTGCCGTGACGGCCGGCCATCTTGTCGCCCGGCTGGATGCGGCGCTTCACCGCCAGGTAGACCTTGACGATCTTGAGCACGCCCGGTGCCAGGTCGTCGCCCTGGGTGAGCTTGCGCTTCTTGTCCTCGAAACGCTCGTCCATCTCCTTGCGACGGTTCTCGAGCTGCTCGTCGGCCTGGGCGAGCAGTTCGTTGAGCGACTCGTCCTGCAGACGCAGCTTGAACCACTGCTGACGCGGCAGCTCCTCGAGATACTCCTCGCTGAGCACGTCGTCCTTCTTGAGCCTGGGCCCGCCGTTGACAGGCTGGCCGGAGAGCTGACGCTTGAGGCGCTCGAAGGTGGCGTCCTCGGCGATGCGGTAGGTCTCCTGCAGGTCCTTGCGCACCTCGTCGAGCTGCATCTGCTCGATGGACAGCGCACGCGAGTCCTTCTCGACGCCGTCGCGGGTGAACACCTGGACGTCGATGACCGTGCCCTTCATGCCGGTGGGCGCACGCAGCGAGGTGTCCTTAACGTCACTGGCCTTCTCGCCGAAGATCGCGCGCAGCAGTTTCTCTTCCGGGGTCAACTGGGTTTCGCCCTTGGGCGTCACCTTGCCGACCAGGATGTCGCCGGCACCGACCTCGGCGCCGATATAGACGATGCCCGCCTCGTCGAGCTTGGACAGCGCCGACTCACCGACGTTGGGAATGTCCGAGGAGATCTCCTCGGCACCCAGCTTGGTGTCGCGGGACACGCAGGTCAGTTCCTGGATGTGGATGGTGGTGAAGCGATCCTCCTGCACCACGCGCTCCGAGACCAGGATCGAGTCCTCGAAGTTGTAGCCGTTCCAGGGCATGAAGGCGATGCGCATGTTCTGGCCCAGCGCCAGGTCGCCCATGTCGACGGACGGGCCGTCGGCGAGGATGTCGCCGCGTGCCACGACGTCGCCCGGACGCACGATCGGCCGCTGGTTCATGCAGGTGTTCTGGTTGGAACGCACGTACTTGGTGAGGTTGTAGATGTCGACGCCGGCCTCGCCGCCGATGATCTCGTCCTCGTTGATCCGCACCACGATGCGCTTGGCGTCCACCGAGTCGATCACCCCGCCGCGACGCGCCACGGCGCAGACACCGGAGTCACGGGCGACGAAGCGCTCCATGCCGGTGCCCACCAGCGGCTTGTCGGCGCGCAGGGTCGGCACCGCCTGGCGCTGCATGTTCGCCCCCATCAGGGCGCGGTTGGCATCGTCGTGCTCGAGGAACGGGATCAGTGCCGCGGCCACGGACACCACCTGGCGCGGCGACACGTCCATCAGGGTCACCTTGTCCGGCGCCATGAAGGTGGTCTCGCCGCGGTGACGGACCTGCACCAGGTCGTCGACCAGCTTGCCGCCCTCGTCGACGGTCGCCGAGGCCTGGGCGATGACGAAGTCGCCCTCCTCGATCGCCGACAGCCGCACCACGTCGTCGGTCACCTGACCGTCGACGACCTTGCGGTACGGCGTCTCGAGGAAGCCGTAGCTGTTGGCGTGACTGTAGGTGGCCAGCGAGTTGATCAGGCCGATGTTCGGACCTTCCGGCGTCTCGATCGGGCACAGACGGCCGTAGTGCGTGGCGTGAACGTCGCGCACCTCGAAGCCGGCCCGCTCACGGGTCAGGCCGCCCGGGCCGAGCGCCGAGACACGGCGCTTGTGGGTGACCTCGGAGAGCGGATTGTTCTGGTCCATGAACTGCGAGAGCTGGCTGGAACCGAAGAACTCCTTGACCGCCGCCGCCACCGGCTTGGCGTTGATCAGGTCCTGCGGCATCAGGCCTTCGCTCTCGGCCATGGAGAGGCGTTCCTTGACCGCGCGCTCGACACGCACCAGACCCACGCGGAACTGGTTCTCGGCCATCTCGCCGACGCAGCGAATGCGGCGGTTGCCCAGGTGGTCGATGTCGTCGACGTCGCCGAAACCGTTACGAATGGCGATCAGCTCCTTGAGCACGGCGACGATGTCATCGTTGTCGAGCACCCCGGGGCCGGTGTCGGACTCGCGACGCAGGCGGCGGTTGAACTTCATCCGACCGACGCCCGACAGGTCGTAGCGGTCCTCGGTGAAGAACAGGTTGTGGAACAGCGTCTCGGCCGCTTCCTTGGTGGGCGGCTCGCCGGGACGCATCATGCGGTAGATCTCGACCAGCGCCTCGAGCGCCGAACGGGTGGTGTCCAGCTTGAGGGTGTCGGAGATGAACGGCCCGCAGTCGAGGTCGTTGGTGTAGAGCGTCTCGAGCGTGGTGACACCCGCCTGACCCAGCTTCTCGAGCAGGTCCGGGGTGATCTCGCTATTGCACTCGCAGACCAACTCGCCGGTGTTGGGATCGACCTGATCCTTGGCCAGCGTCTTGCCCAGCAGGTACTCCATCGGCACCTCGAGACGCTCGAGGCCCGACTTTTCCATCTGCCGGATGTGTTTCTGGGTGATGCGACGGCCTTCCTCGACGATCACGCTGCCATCGGCATCCTTGATGTCGAAGGTCGCGGTCTCGCCGCGCAGGCGCGACGGCACCAGATCCACCGAGAAGCCGTTCTTCTCGATGTGGAAGGTGCTGGTGTCGAAGAAGATATCGAGGATCTGCTCGGCGCTCATGCCCAGCGCGCGCAGCAGAACGGTCGCCGGCAGCTTGCGGCGACGGTCGATGCGCACGAAGACGTTGTCCTTGGGATCGAACTCGAAATCCAGCCAGGAACCGCGGTAGGGAATCACCCGCGCGGAGTACAGGAGCTTGCCGGACGAGTGGCTCTTGCCCTTGTCGTGGTCGAAGAACACGCCCGGCGAGCGGTGGAGCTGGGAAACGATGACCCGCTCGGTGCCGTTGACCACGAAGGTGCCGTTCTCGGTCATCAGGGGGATTTCCCCCATGTAGACTTCCTGCTCCTTGATGTCCTTGATCGCCTTGTTCGAGGAGTCCTTGTCGTAGATGATAAGGCGAACCTTGACCCGCAGCGGTGCCGAGTAGGTGACGCCGCGCAGCTGACACTCCTTGACGTCGAACGCCGGGGTGCCGAAACGATAGCTGACGTACTCGAGCGCGGCGTTGCCGGAGAAGCTCTCGATCGGGAACACGGACTTGAAGGCGGCGTGGAGGCCGACCTCGAGGCGCTCCTGGGGCGCCCGGTCCTGCTGGAGGAAGTCGTAGTAGGAATCAAGCTGGATGGCCAGCAGGTAGGGCACATCCATCACTTGGGGCAGTTTGCCGAAATCCTTGCGGATGCGTTTTTTCTCAGTGTATGAGTAAGCCATCTGTATTCCCCAGCTTGTTCACCATGGGTGACCGATGCGTGGTCGGCGCCACCTGACGGGAGCCGCCCCGTCAGGCGCTGACGGCAAGCCCCGGTAGGTGGCTCGCCGTCGGAATTCGCCTAGCGTTCGAATCGTCAGTGATGGATACACGATAGGACGCTAGTGACAACAGAAAAAGGCCGGCAGCGGGTGTCCCGCCACCAGCCGTGGAAGCTTACGCAGCGCGTGAAGCCTCGGGGCCCAAGAGTTACTTGAGCTCCACGGAAGCGCCCGCTTCTTCCAGCTTCTTCTTGGCTTCTTCGGCGTCGTCCTTGGACATGCCTTCCTTGATGGTCGCCGGTGCGCCGTCGACGGCACCCTTGGCTTCCTTCAGGCCCAGGCCGGTGATCTCGCGAACCACCTTGATCACGTTGACCTTCTTGTCGCCGGCGGCGGTCAGGACCAGGTCGAACTCGGTCTGCTCTTCGGCAGCAGCGGCTTCGCCACCGCCACCCGGGCCAGCGACGACGGCCGCGGCGGCGGAAACGCCGAACTTCTCTTCCATCGCCTCGATCAGATCGACGACTTCCATCACGGACATGTCGGCGACGGCGTTGATGATGTCTTCTTTGGTCAGTGCCATGTTTGCATTCCTAAACTTTGCGGAGCGCCCGATCGGTCAATGGCGCTCGATAACGGGGTAGACGGTTCCGGCTGCGGGAAGCAGGCGCCTCAGGCGGCTTCTTCCTGCTTCTGATCACGCAGCGCGGCGAGAGTCCGCACCAGCTTGCCGGCAGAAGCTTCCTTCATGACCGACATCAGCTTGGCGATCGCTTCGTCGTACGTCGGCAGCGTTGCCAGACGATCCAGATCGGAAGCCGGGATGAACTCGCCCTCATAGGCCAGCGCCTTGACTTCGAAGTCCTTCTGATCCTTGCCGAACTCCTTGAACAGACGGGCGGCAGCGCCCGGGTGCTCGTAGGAGAAGGCCAGCATGGTCGGACCCACGAAAGTCTCGTTCAGGCACTCCCAGGAAGTGCCCGACAGCGCGCGGCGTGCCAGGGTGTTGCGAACAACACGAATCTGCACGCCGTTCTCGCGAGCCTGTTTACGCAGGGTGGTCATGGCACCCACGTCAACGCCGCGAGAATCGGCAACTACGACGGAAAGAGCGTCCTTGGCTGCCTCACTGACCTCTGCAACAATCGCTTTCTTGTCTTCGAGACCTAGTGGCACAGTGTTCACTCCTTCATGCCGAGGCGCTTGCGAACAAGTCGGCCTCGGAGGTTACCTTCTCGATCCGCCGACAGGCGGCGGATCGCGGAATGATGGTGCTCACCAGCGAACTGGCGGGCCGCACCATCTGCGCAGGCGACCCGGTGGGTCATTAAGTCACCGCGAGGTGACGCCTGCGGTCTTTGACGGCGCCCCGCCCGCTTGGATCGGGGACCGCAAAGTTACTGCCCGTTGCCCGCCGCTCACACGTAGGCGCTGTGATCGACGGTCAGACCCGGGCCCATGGTGGTGGACAGGGTCATTTTCTTGAAATAGATGCCCTTGGAGGTGCTGGGCTTGAGACGCTTGAGGTCGTTGACCAGCGCTTCCAGGTTGCCGCGGATGGCATCCGCCGGGAAGTCGACCTTGCCCAGCGTGGTGTGGATGATGCCGTTCTTGTCGGTACGGAAACGTACCTGACCCGCCTTGGCGTTCTTGACCGCGGTGGCGACGTCGGGCGTCACGGTGCCGACCTTGGGGTTCGGCATCAGGCCGCGCGGGCCGAGGATCTGACCCAGCTGACCGACCACGCGCATCGCATCCGGAGAAGCGATGACCACGTCGAAGTCGAGCTGGCCTTTCTTGACCTGCTCGGCCAGGTCGTCCATGCCGACGATGTCGGCACCGGCTTCCTTGGCGGCTTCTTCGTTGGCACCCTGGGTGAAGACGGCGACACGCACGTCCTTGCCGGTACCGTTGGGCATGACGGTGGCGCCACGCACGACCTGGTCGGATTTACGCGGATCGACGCCCAGGTTGATGGCGACGTCCAGGGACTCCTTGAAGTTGACCTTGGACAGCTCACCGAGCAGGGCCACGGCTTCGTCGACGGTGTAGACCTTGGAGGCGTCGACTTTCTCGCGGATCATCTGTGCGCGCTTGGACAGTTTCGCCATGATCAGAGACCCTCCACGTTGAGGCCCATGCTACGGGCGCTGCCGGCGATGGTACGCACGGCGGCATCGAGATCGGCAGCCGTCAGATCCGGCTCCTTGGTCTTGGCGATCTCCTCGAGCTGCTCGCGGGTCACCGTGCCGACCTTGGTCTTGTTCGGCTCACCGGAGCCGGACTTGATGCCAGCGGCCTTCTTCAGCAGGACGGCGGCGGGCGGCGTCTTGGTGACGAAGGTGAAGCTGCGGTCGGAGTAGACGGTGATCACGACAGGCGTCGGCAGACCCGGCTCGATGTCCTGGGTCTCGGCGTTGAACGCCTTGCAGAACTCCATGATGTTGACGCCGTGCTGGCCCAGCGCGGGGCCCACGGGGGGACTCGGATTGGCCTTGCCAGCTGCGACCTGCAGCTTGATGTAGGCCTGGACTTTCTTAGCCATGTTGCACTCCAGTTGGGTAGTAGCGCCTTGCGGCTCCCCGGGTTAACGGGCCGCCCGAGCGGCCCGATGATGATTCAGTCCTTCTCGACCTGGGCGAACTCGAGCTCGACGGGCGTGGCACGACCGAAGATCAGCACACTGACCTGCAGCCGGCTCTTCTCGTAGTTGACCTCTTCGACGACACCATTGAAGTCGGCGAAGGGACCGTCGACGACGCGCACGGTCTCGCCCGGCTCGAACAGCGTCTTGGGGCGCGGCTTGTCGGTGCCGTCCTGCACGCGACGCAGGATGCCGTCGGCTTCCTTCTGGGTGATCGGCGCCGGCTTTTCGGGCGTGCCGCCGATGAACCCCATGACACGCGGGGTCTCGTTGACCAGGTGCCAGGTCTGGTCGTTCATTTCCATCTCGACCAGGACATAGCCGGGATAGAACTTGCGCTCGCTCTTGCGCCGCTTGCCGTCGCGCATCTCGACGACTTCTTCGGTGGGGACCAGTATCTCGCCGAACTGATCCTCCATCTCGTAGAGCTTCACGCGCTCGATCAGCGAGCGCATGACATGCTTCTCGAAGCCGGAGTAGGCGTGAACGACGTACCAACGCTTGGACATGGAAACTCCTAACCGATGATGCCGGACATGATCCAGCCCAACAGGGTGTCGATCAGCCACAGCATCAGGCCCACCACCAGCACGGCCACCAGCACGATGGCCGTGGTCTGGACGGTCTCCTGACGGGTCGGCCAGACCACGCGCTGAATCTCCTTGCGCGAGCTGCGAGCCAGCTCGAGGAGGCTGCGACCCTTGGCGGTGGTCAAGGCTACGGCGGCGGCACCGAGCCCCAGGGCCACGACGCCGAGCACGCGATAGAGCAGCGCCTGGTCGGCGAAATAGCTGTTGCCGACGACGGCAAGCGCGACGAGGATGAGGACAACCGCCCACTTGAGCCCGTCGTGGCGCGACTCCTGCACCTCGGCGTTTTGCTTCATGACCATGGAACTCCTCAAGGTGCGGCGATCGAAAAGACGGAAGTATATGAGATAACGCCAGCCTGGGGAAGACTGGCAGGCCAGGAGGGAATCGAACCCCCAACCTGCGGTTTTGGAGACCGCTGCTCTGCCAATTGAGCTACTGGCCTGCATTGATGACGCCACAGCCTGTTGCAGGCAGCGACGCGACAGCGGGCAAGATGATATCGGAATCGATCCGCCCTGACAACCCCGACCGATCATGCCGGGCCTTGCAGAAAGACAAAAGGCGAGCCAATGCTCGCCTTTTGCAATGTGGAGCTCATGGACGGATTTGAACCGTCGACCTCACCCTTACCAAGGGTGTGCTCTACCCCTGAGCTACATGAGCCAAACTACCATCAAGCGCCTGGAGCGGGCAGCGGGGATCGAACCCGCATCATCAGCTTGGAAGGCTGAGGTTCTACCATTGAACTATGCCCGCCTGCCCGCTCGACTCATCGACGAAACCAGGCGTCGACGCAAAACTGGTGGAGGGGGAAGGATTCGAACCTTCGAAGCTTTCGCGGCAGATTTACAGTCTGCTCCCTTTGGCCACTCGGGAACCCCTCCAACGTGGCGGCAAATTTTACCGCTTGAGGCGACATTGTCAAGCACTTATTTTTCAGTGACTTGAGCGACCCGCGGGCCGTTGCCTCAGAACGCCGCGCATTGTGTCAAAGCATCATGGAGATTGCAAGGCTCGCCCGAATCTTTTCCAGTGCCACCGGCGCCGGCACCCGCGGAGCGCCCGACAGACGCCCGGCCCGTTCGGCCGCGGTCAGGGGAAAGCAGGCCTCGAGCCCGGCATAGACCATGTCCGGCCAGATCGCGTGGGGAATGCGCAGTCCCCGCGACACCACGCGGGCGTCACCGCCGGTCAGCAGCAACGGCAAGGCCACCCCCTCGCGATCGCAGACCTCGCTGTAGATGCGATTGACGGCACTCACCGCCGCCATGAAGATGCCGTGATTGACCGCCTCGGCGGTGTTCTTGCCGGGCAGCAGCAGGGCGTCGGGCTCGCTGTCGGGGTCGATCGCCACGTTGCGCGTGCCCAGCTTGAGGCTTTCCTTCATCAGGCGCAGGCCGGGGACGATGTAACCGCCCAGGTGACGGCCGCCGGGGAGCACGAAGTCGATGGTGATGGCGCTGCCGCAGTCCACCGTGCAGCAACCGCCGGTCAGGTGATACCCGGCGAGCACGCCCATCCAGCGATCGACGCCCAGTCGTTCGGGCTCCTGGTAACCGCAGGCGACGCCCAGCGCCTCGGCCGTGGAACGCGCCACGTGAACCACGCTGACCCCCCGGCGCAACAGCGCCACGGTATCGTCGAGTACCGCCCGGCGGGCCACACTCGAGATACGCACCGTACTAACCACATCGAGATCGGGGATGTCGGCTCGCGGCCGCCACTCCTCGCGCGTCCACACCGCCCCGCGGGAGCGAATCTCGCTGCTGGCGACATCCTTGAGCCGCCACTTGGACAGCGTATTGCCGATATCCAGATCGAGGATCATGAGCCCCCACGCACGCTGATCTCCCCGCCGAACAGGCGCTCCTCGGCCCCGTCGTGCTCGACGAGCAGGCAACCGGTCGCATCGACGCCCGAGGCCACGGCCGCATAGCGCGTGTTGCCGCGAACGACATCGACCGTCGCGCCGGCATGCACATGCCGCCGGTTCCATTCCTCCTGCCAGGCAGCGAATCCCTCGCTCTCGAAGTCCGCCAGCAGATCCAGCAGGCCGGCGATGACCTCAGTGGCGAGCGCGTTGCGAGTCACCCCGGGCGCCCGGTCATTCAGGGCGGCCACCGGCTGGTCGATACGCTCGCGTACCGCCTGAGGGAGATTGACGTTGAGGCCGATACCGATCACCACCTCGCAGGGCCCCTCGGCGTCGCCGCTGAGCTCCAGCAGGATGCCCGCCAGCTTGCCCGGGACCATGCCCTCGCCGACGCGCATCAGCACATCGTTGGGCCACTTCAGGGCGATCTCGGCACCATGGCGCTCCAGGATCCGGGCCAGGACCACACCGACGGCCAGGCTCAGCCCCTCGAGCACGGCCGCGCCGCCTTCGAACCGCCAGCCGATCGACATCAACAGATTGCGGCCCCAGGGGCTCTCCCACCCGCGCCCGCGACGTCCCCGCCCGGCACTCTGAGCCTCGGCGAGACAGACTTCGGCGTGCCCCGCCCCCTGGGCGAAGCGCTCGCGCAGGAACTGATTGGTCGACGCCAGGCTCTCCTCGACGAACAGTCTCGCCAGGCGCCGCCGCGGGTCACGCGGCAGTTCGGCGATGATCGTCTGCCCATCGAGCAGGTCGAGCGGCTCGGCCACCCGGTAGCCACGCCCCTTGACCGCCTCGAGCGCGATATCCATGGCCTCGAGTTTCTTGAGCTGCTTCCAGATGGCCGTGCGTGAAACACCCAGACGCTCGCCGAGCTGCTCGCCGGAGTGGTAGTCCCCGTCGCTCAACAGCCGGATCAGATCGCCGATGGTCATGTCCTTCGTCCCGCCGGAAAAACCGCCATTCTAGCGGAACCTGACCGGCCCCGGGAACGTTGGCGACCAAAGTGCATGGCCGGAGGCCCCGAGTCGCTCCCCGGGGCCTTGCATCACCGCCCGCTAGTAGGACTTGGACCAGGTCAGCGTGTAGGTCCGCCCGCGCCCCTGGAAGTCGTAGAGGTATTCCGGACCGTAGTAGGGGGAGTAGAACATTGCTGCACGCTGGCCCCAGACCGTCGAGTACTGCTTGTCCAGCAGGTTCGTCACCCCCAGGCTGACCTTGCCGAAGCCGGTCTGCTGACTGGCGCTGACGTCCAGGGTCGTGTAGCCCTCGATCTCGCGACCGTCGTCATCCTCCAGGTCGCGGTAGTGATTCGCCTGCAGCCGAGCCGAGGTGTCGTAGTCCGACCAGCCGACGAAGGCCGTCGCCGACGACAGTGACGCGTAGCGGGCATCACGCTTCTGCCAGTCGCCCTCCTCGTCCTTCTGCTCCGAGCGCACCAGGTGCAGGGTGCCCCCGAGCTGCCACTGCTGGCCGAGATAGCGGGTCACGGCTGCCTCGAGCCCGTAATCCCGTTTCTTCTGATCGATCACGCTGACGCTGAGATCGTCGGCGTTCTCGATCGCCTTGTCGGACCAGGCGTAATAGATCGCCGTCTGTGTCGACCAATCGCCGCCCCGATACCGCCAGCCCAGTTCGACCTGGTCGGTCTCGATACCGCTCAGCGGGTTCGCCGAGACGCTGATATCCGCACTCTTGCCGTAGTATTTCGCCGGGTCGGGCAGCTCGAAGCCTTCGCTGTAGTTGGTCCAGACCTGATGCCCGTTGTGGAAGTCGTAGAGCGCCCCGGCGTTGATCAGCGTGACATCATAGTCGTTGCTGCCCCCCGGAATGCCCTTGAAGTCATCGACCTCGACATCCATGTGCTGACGCCGCACCCCGCCCGAGAGCTTCAGCCCCTCGGTGACCTGCCAATCTGCCTGGGTGAAGGCCGACACGCCGTCGACCCGATAGCCCGGATAGCGCGGCTCGACGGCGCGCTCGACCTGTCGCAGGCCACCCGTGGCGTCCGACGTCGCCTTGTCGAAGATCATCTGACTGGCGTCGAAGTCCTCGCGATCCAGGTCGATGCCGTAGGTGACGCTGAGCGCGTCCCCCGGCTCGGCAGCGAAGAGCGCCTTGATGCCACTGAGGTCGGTATTCTGCCGCGAGGCACGAAACTCGTAGCCTCCCGACACCGGATAGGGAAACGCCTGGAAGTTGGCCCGCTCTTCGCGATGGTAGGCCTGCAGGTAGAAATCCTGACCGAGCAGGTCGCCGTGATGGTAGTTGACGTTGAGCAGCTTGCGGTCGGTTTCCGGCTCACGGTCGGCACCGAAGCCGTCACGGATCTCGGCCGCCCCCAGGTCCGCGTCCGTCCGGTCGAGATGCGGAAAGTAGATGCCGCGGTCGCCTTCGTAACCGGAGTCGTAGAGCTGGCCCATGACCTCCAGCGTCTGCTGCTCGGCGAGCTGGAAGTGCAGACTGCCCATGACATCGATACTGCGATTGTCCTGCAGGTCGGTCTGGGACAGATCGGGAAAGATCTCATCGCCCCCGCCATCGTAATAACGCCCGTTCTGCTGGTAGGCGACGCCGATACGACCGTGCACCCGCTCGGTGCCACCGCTGGCCGACTGGGCGATTCGCCGGTCGAGGTCGTCACCGGCATTCAAGCCACTGCTGACACCGACCTCGGTCTCGAACGCGGGCGGACCGGCCTCCCCGGTCTTGGTGATGATGTTGATCAGACCGCCGGTGGCACCGCCCCCGTAGAGGCTACTGGCGCCCGACAGCACCTCGACACGCTCGACGTTGAAGGGGTCGATGGCATCGAACTGCCGCGACAGCGAGCGTGAGCCGTTCATCGACACACCATCGATGAGCACCTGCACGCTGCGGCCGCGCATGTTCTGGCCGTAGTTGGTCCGGCCCTGAGGGGCGAAATCCAGGCTGGGTATGAGCTTGCCCAGGGCCGTCTTGAGATCGGCGCCCGAGTCCAACTGCTCGCGCAACTCCTCGTTCTCCACGACCCAGACCGTGCCGGGGATCTGGCTGATCGCCGTCGGCGTACGCGAGCCGACGACCACCATGGTTTCCGACGACTCGGCCGCCTGCAGTGAAGAGGCGCCCAACCCGAAAGTGGTAGCGATGCAAAGTGTTCTGACTCTCATGAATTCCCCTGAATATCCAGACTCGGCCGCTCCAGGCGACCTGGATACACAGGATAAGGAAGCCTTTCTCGCCACTCAATGAGAACAATTGTTTTTTGCACCAGCACCAATACTGCTACTGCCCTGCCCTGGCGTTTCCGGCATGATCGAGCAGATGCGGGAATGACGGCGCCCGCGCGACGGCTTTTCGGCCCCCTGAAACGCAAAAACCCCAGCCGATTGGCTGGGGTTTTCCGAAAAGATGCCTGACGATGACCTACTCTCGCATGGGGAGACCCCACACTACCATCGGCGCTGAGCGGTTTCACTGCTGAGT
>NZ_JAGXFF010000006.1:0-342369 GCF_020147985.1 Modicisalibacter sp. MOD 31.J
CGGTGACGCGGTCGCGGGCCGCGTCATCGTCGACTGTCACGGATGGGTAAATGGGGAGACTTTACGCAAGCCTCTGCACCGCGCGCTATCGGGGATCTGTGATGGGGCGTGTGGGAAATCTCTTACAAAACCCGGGGCGGTTCTTCGCGGATCAGCGTGAAACGTCAAGGCCCCGCCAGGGGGCATGGTCGTTCGCGCTGAGCCGTGCCGCCTTCCCCGGCAAAATGCGATGACTCTTTTTGATTGGTGCGCCTGTACCGGGTGTACACAAGATAAGCGTGCCCGGGGCGGGCGCAGAAAAGCTAGCACTGGACGATCGGCAGTCGGCGAGGCAAGGCAAGGCGCCGGGCGCAACCGCACCGACTTCTACAAGCTGCTCGGGCGCCACTCGCTGGAGCCCGGCACCTTCAAGCCCGGCGCCGACGCCGAGACGCTCAATCAGGCCTGAGAGAGCCGGTGTGCCGGCCCTCGCCCTGCCGCGCCCCGGCACCGCCAGCGGCCCCTGGCCGACGCCGACAAGATGACTCGACAGGCCGTTTTCGGGATACGCGGAGGCTCGGTGCCAGTCTCCGCGTATCCCGGGGGCGGCAGGGAAATACCGCGATACCGTCGCGGGTTGACAGTTGCAAGAGGCTTATTTATATGGGGACGCATCAGTCCCTATCGTGAGTCATCATGGTCCTGCTGGCGGCTTTCGCTCTACTCTCCATTGGCTTTTCTTTCCTCTGCTCGGTGCTCGAAGCGGCGTTGTTGTCTTTGACCCCGAGCTACATCGCTCAACTGAAAGAGCAGCGCCCCAAGCTGCATGATTCCCTGTCCCGGCTGAAGGCCAACATCGACCGGCCTTTGGCGGCGATCCTGACGCTCAATACCATCGCCCATACGGTGGGGGCCACCGGTGTCGGTGCCCAGGTGTCGGTGTTGTTCGGCGAGACCTATATCGCCGTGGCTTCCGCCCTGATGACGCTGCTGATACTGGTGCTTTCGGAAATCATTCCCAAGACCATCGGGGCTACCTATTGGCGTGGCCTGGCTCCGCTGCTGCCACCGCTGCTGCGTGTCATGATCGTGGTCCTGGCGCCGTTCCTGTGGCTTTCCGAGCTGATTACCAACCGTATCGGCAAGTCCGAGCACGATGTCGACATGCGCGGCGAGATCAAGGCGCTGGCTCGCATTGGCCTGGAGGAGAAGGCGCTGGACAGCGACGAGACCCGAACCATCGTCAATATTCTCAATCTGCACGAGATCAGCGTGAAAAGCGTGATGACCCCGCGCACCGTGTGCGAGACGGTGGCGCCGATGCTGACGGTGGGGGAGTTCGACCAGCGCTACGGCAAGACCCAGTTCACCCGCTTCCCGGTCATGGACGCTGACGAGCAGGCCCTGGGCTATGTCCACAAGGCGGATACCTATCACGCCGACGATGCACAGACCATGAAGGCGCTGATGCACCCCGTCGAGGTTCTCCAGGAGGCCGACAACGTCGAGCAAGTCTTCACCTCGATGCTCAAGGACCACAACCACATGCGGGTCGTCTACGACGACCACGGCACCTGGGTCGGCCTGATCACCCTGGAAGACGTCATCGAGACGATCCTGGGTCAGGACATCGTCGACGAGACCGACAACGTGCAGAACCTGCGCAAGTACGCCAAGCAGCGTTGGCTGAAACGCATCAAGCGCGACGAGTCGGCCCGCTCGCAGCGCTGAGCGCGGCCCCCGCCACAGCCATGACGACCGCCCGCCGGCAGCAGCCCGGCGGGCGCTGTGTCGAGGTTCTTCGCGAATCAGCGTGAAACGTCAAGGCCCGCTATGGGGCATAAATTCCCTCCCAAGAAGACCAGTCTGGATGGCCTACATGGCGCATGCGGGTTCCTGTGGAAGGGGGCTCGTTCGCGCTGATCCGCGCCGCCTTCCCCCGGCAAAATGCGATGACTCTTTTTCATTGGTGAGCCTGTACCGGGCGTACACAAGATAAGCGCGCCCGGGACGGGCGCAGAAGAGCGAGCACTGGACGATCGGCAGTCGGTGAGGCATCGGGCGCGAAGATCGCTTGGACGCCCTCATGATACGCCAGTCGATGTAAATATAAATGATATGCGTTTTAATTTATACCGAGATGGCGGGGGAAACCGTATCGCTCAGATCGCGATATCGATGCTGCCGAACCGGGCCCGTCCGGACGGCATGTCGCTGGGTTGTCGGCTCAGTTCCGAGTAGAACCCGGCGAGAACCGAGCGGGCCAGCGTCCGGTCTAGGCCGGCGAGCTGCTTCTCGGCCTGACGCAGGGCCTTCTTGCCGTCGCGATTCTCCTCGTCGGTGGCGGCGCGCAACTGGGCGATCGCCTCACTCAGGGATTTCTTGGCGTCCTTGAGCAGGCCCAAGAGTGCGCCATCACGTGCCCCGGAGGCGGACTCAGAGGGTTGCCCGCTCGGTAGCGCCGAGGTGCCGGGCCCGACAGTGCTAGCGGAGGGCTTGTCGTCGTCCGTTGCTTCTTGTGTGCCTGCCGAGCCGGGTGTCGTATCGTCCGTGCGTCCACTCGTCAGGTTGGCTGGCGGAGTGGCTGTCGGCTCGCCGGGCGCGGTCGCGCCGTCGACCGATGTCAGTGGGGCCTCAGCCCCCAGGGTCAACTGCGCGCCCGTTAGCGCG
The DNA here is from genome assembly GCF_020147985.1 of Modicisalibacter sp. MOD 31.J. Taxonomy (NCBI): domain Bacteria; kingdom Pseudomonadati; phylum Pseudomonadota; class Gammaproteobacteria; order Oceanospirillales; family Halomonadaceae; genus Modicisalibacter; species Modicisalibacter sp. MOD 31.J. The sequence continues at coordinate 2,650 of NZ_JAGXFF010000006.1, forward strand.
TCGACGACCTCTGGCGTGGTCTGTGTCGCGCCCAGGGTCGGCGAAGGCAGGGCCATCGGGGCCGCCCCGGTGCCGCCGCCCAGGTTCCTGGCGAGGCCATTCAACTCGCCGGCGATGCTCTTGAGCTCCTTGGCGATCGCCGCGAGCTTGTTGGGCGAGGCGAACATCATCAGCGCCTTGAGCATCTCCAGGCGCTGCATGAGAAAGTCCGCCTTGTTCTCGTCGACCTCGCGGGGCATCGCCTGAAGACGCTGCAGTCCATCCTGGAGCTCCTGCAGGCGCTCGGCGACCGGGTTGGGCGCTGTTTCCTCGGTCCGGCCAGGTAGCGATGTCGACGGGGTGGGTCCGGTGCCATCCGCCCGTGCCGCTAGGGTTGTCCGCTCCATGACGGTGGCGCGAGGTGCGGGGTAAAAGGGCGAGCCGATCTTCATGGGCGTTCCTTGCTTGAGCGCTGGCGTAGCACTATTCAAGCAGGATATCGGCGGCGCCAGTGAATAGTTGAGCGGTCGCTATCGCTTGTATCGGCGCTTGACCTCGACACTGAGCCGGCCTTCGCCAAGCCGTGCCTTGAGCGTCTCGCCCGGGCGGGTGTCGCCGGCGCGCTTGATCACCGTGCCGTCGGCGTTCTCGAGGATCGCGTAGCCGCGCCCCAGCACCGCCAGCGGGCTGACCGCCTGCAGTTCGCGCACCAGCGCCGCCAGGTTTGCCCGGCGCTGTTCGATCTGGCGCGGCATGGCGGCGTGCAGCCGCTCGTCGAGGGCATCGAGCCGGCGTCGTGCCTGCGTGAGGTGACGGCCGGGATCGAGCCCCGCCAGCCGGCTGCGCAGGTGGTCGAGGTGGCGGCGCTCGCCGGTCAGGCGCTGCTCCAGGGCGCGGTGCAGGCGGCCCTCCAACTGGTCGAGACGCTGGCGCTGCTGGGCGAGTCGCTCGCCGGGGTGGCGCAGCCGGGCACGCAGGTGATCGAGACGCTGGGCCTCGGCCTCGAGCCGGCCCTGCTGGGCGTTGGCCAGGCGCTGGCGGAGCTCGCTCAGGCGCCGGCGCCGATCGCGCTGGTCGGGCACCAGTTGCTCGGCGGCGGCCGAGGGCGTCGGCGCGCGCACGTCGGCGGCGAAGTCGGCCAGGGTGACGTCCACCTCGTGGCCCACCGCGGCCATCACCGGCAGCCGCGAATGGAAGATCGCCCGCGCCAGATGCTCGTCGTTGAACGCCCACAGATCCTCCAGGCTGCCGCCGCCGCGAGTCACCAGAATGGCGTCGAAGCCTGAGCCGGGCGACTCGGCGAGGCGGTTGGCGATGGCGATCGCGCGAATGATCGCCGGCGCCGCCTCGCGACCCTGCACCGCCACCGGCAGCAGCGTCACCGGCAGCGCCGGCCAGCGCGCGGCGAGCACCGCCAGCACGTCGCGGATCGCCGCACCGGTGGGCGAGCTGATCACCGCCAGATGGCGCGGCGGGTAGGGCAGCGGGCGCTGGTTGGCGAACACCCCCTCGCCGGCGAGCTGGCGCTTGAGGCGCTCGAAGGCGGCGAGCAACGCCCCCTGGCCGGCGGGCTGCACCGCCTCGACGATCAACTGGTAGTCGCCGCGCGGCTCGAACAGCGAGACCTTGCCGCGCAGGCGCACCTGGTCGCCGTTGTTCAGCGCCGGGGTGAAGCGGGCGCGGTTGCGGAACAGCGCGCATTTCACCTGGGCGCGGTCGTCCTTGAGCGTGAAGTAGACGTGCCCCGAGGCCGGCCGCGCCAGGCTCGAGATCTCCCCCTCCACCCAGCATTCGCCGAACCCGCGCTCCAGCATCTGCCGGGCACGGCGGTTGAGCTCGCTGACGGAAAGGGCGGCATCGGTGGCGTCGGGCATGGCGGACATCCTCGTGGCGATCGGGGCAGCCTACCATCATCGCCGTCTCCGGAACGACGCGGATGACTCTATGGTAATGAAAAACATTATCAGTTTTATTCGTATTGACTGTTCGATATCCCCTTACAGAATCTGACGCTCGCTTGACCAAAAACCATAAGGCGGCCTTCGTGTACCGCCAAACCATCAAGGGGATCGAGCATGACCGAGAGTCAGAAAAAGTCGCCCGTGAGCCGCGCGCGATGGCAGGGGGCCACAGCCGCGCTGCTTTGCTGCACACCGCTGATGGCTTTCCCGGGGAGCGGCAACGCCCAGGAAGCCGACGAGGGCAACGGTGACGAAGCCAAGGACTATCGGCTCGCGCCGATCATCGTCAACGCCCGGGCACTCGCCGACGACAACGCGAACACCACGGTGGCCCGGGAGCTGTGGATGGGCGGCAAGGTCGCGACCAGCATTCAGGACACGCCCGCCTCGGTGTCGGTGATCACGCAAAAGGAGATCGAACAGCGCGACGCCACCACCACCGAGGAAGTCCTGCAATACACGCCGGGGGTCGTCACCGGCTACTGGGGCACCGACGACCGTAACGACTACTTCCAGATTCGCGGCTACGATGCCACGACCTACCGTGACGGAATGACGCTCGGCACGATGCGCGGCGTGCGCGAGGAGCCCTATGCCTACGAGCGTGTCGAGGTGCTGCGCGGTGCCAATTCCACCTTGTTCGGTCCGGCGGATCCCGGCGGCTCGGTCAACTTCGTGAGCAAGCGTCCCAGGTTCGAGCGCTTCGGCGAAGGCTACGTGGGCTACGGCTCGTTCGACCACAAGGAGGTCGGTATCGACGTCGGCGACACCCTGGATGCCGACAAGACACTGGCCTATCGTTTCACCGGCAAGTTCAAGGACAGCGACCGCGAGTACGCTCACTCGAATGACGACGACCGCTTCCTGATGGGCGGACTGACCTGGGAACCGACGGATGCCACCTCGGCCACCCTGATCCTGGATTATCTGAAACGCGACAACACGCCCAACAGCGGTGGCTACCCGCTCGACGGGGAATACGACCGTGACGCTTTCTTCGGCGAGCCCGGCTTCAACGATCACGACGTCGAGCGTACCAGCGTGACCGGCATGCTCACCCATGACTTCGACAACGGGCTGACCCTGCGCGGCAACCTGCGCTACAGCGATCTGAGCGACGACTCGGGCTACGTCTATCTCTACGACTACGCCGGACGACAGGGCACCGAACTGTCGCGCTATTATTTCGGTGGCGACTCGTCGGCCCGGGAGTTGATCGGCAACGCCATCCTGCAATACGACGCCAGCTTCGAGGCCATCGACAGCAGCACCCTGGCGGGTGTCGAATATCGCGATGCCGCGACCGACGACAGCTCCTTCTACGGGCTGGCGCAGCCGATCGACATCGCCGATCCCGAGTACAGCGGGGCGCCGGCGAGCCTGGACGTGTACAGCCGCAACGACCAGGACTACACGACCCGCTCGGTCTTCCTGACCCAGAATCTGTCCTTCGACGACCGCTACATCGTCACGCTGGGAGTGCGCAATGACGCGATGGATCTCTCCAGCACCGACATGAGCGGCGTCAGCGCTTCCGATGACATCTCCGAGACCTCGGTACGCGGTGCGCTGACCTACAAGATCAATGACGAGGTCTCCACCTATCTCAGCTACGTGGAATCGGTCGCGCCGCCTTCCATCGGGGTCAAGCCCGAACGCGGCGAGCAACACGAGATCGGCGTGAAATACGCGCCTCTCGGCATGGACGCGCTGTTCTCGGCGGCAATCTATGACCTGACCAAGGAAGACGTCACCATCGCCGTGGTGCAGGACAATGGTGCCATCCAACAGGAAACCCTCGGCGAATCCCGGGTGCGGGGCCTCGATCTGGAAGCCAAGGTCGAGTTGACCGACAACGTCAACCTGACCGGCGGCTACTCCTACATGGCCTCGGAGGTGGAGCGGGGCACGCTTCGCGACGGCACCTCGATCGAAGGCAACGAGTTCACCACCGCACCGAAACACACGGCGTCGCTGTGGGGCCATTACACCCTGCCGGACGCCGGGATGAGCGTCGGCCTCGGCGCCCGCTATGTGGGGTCTTATTACTTCGATGCCGCCAACACGGCCAAGAGCGAGTCGGCCACGCTATTCGATGCGGCCTTCGGCTATCGGGTCGTCAAGGACACCGACCTGACCGTGCACGTCAGCAACCTGTTCGACGAGCAGCACGTGGTCAACTCCGGTACGGCGAACTACTACAACCAGGGCCGCGAAGTCGTGGCCAAGGTGAGCTACCGCTGGTAGGGCCGGAGTGACGACAGAAGCCGTGGGAAATGGAATGGACCCGTCCCCCCTTGTGCCAAGATGAGCTTGTAACGCCATCTATCGGTGCATGGGGCACCCACGGCATCCCGAGAGGAGGGTCCATTCATGAACAAGATTAGCATTGTGGGTATCGATCTCGCCAAGCACGTCTTCCAACTGCACGCCATCGATGCACACGGCCGCAAGGTCTTCGGCAAGTCGGTGAGCCGCCAGCAACTGCGCCTGACACTGAGCCAGATGCCGCCGTGCCGGGTCGCGATGGAAGCCTGTGGTTCGGCCCATTATTGGGCGCGTGAGATCCGCGCGATGGGGCATGACGCGCTCCTGTTGCCGCCCCAGGCCGTGAAGCCCTTCGTCCAGGGCCACAAGAACGACGCCCGCGATGCGGCGGGGATCGCCGAGGCGGCGGCGCGTCCCGCCACGCCCCACGTGGCCATCAAGACCGAGGCGCAACAGGCGCTTCAGGCCATACATCGGGTACGCACACGTCTGGTTCGCGAGCGCACGGCGATCGGCAATGAGTTGCGCGGTCTGATGGGCGAGTTCGGACTCGTGGTGGCCCAGGGCCACGCGGTGCTTCGCCAGGGCGTCGCCCGAGAGTTGATCGAGCGACACCGCGAGCGACTGGGTAGCGCCCTGTGCCTGCTGCTGGAAGACCTGATCGCCCAATGGCGTGACGTGGACGAGCGGCTCAAGGGTTATGACAAGCAGCTGATGGCACTGGCCAAGGCCTCGTCGGATGCCGAACGGCTGATGAGCGTGCCCGGCATCGGTCCGGTCAATGCCACGCTGTTGCTGAGCCATCTGGGCGATCCCCGGCGCTTCCCCAACGGCCGCCAGTTCAGTGCCTCGATCGGTCTGGTACCGCGGCAGTTCTCCAGTGGTGGCAAGGCGCGGTTGAAGGGCATCACCAAACGGGGCAACGGCGAGGTGCGACGCCAGTTGGTGCATGGGGCCCGGGCGGCCTTACGCCAGTTCCAGCGCCAGGCGGCTCCCGACCGGCTGGCCCGTTGGGTCTGTGAGCTGGCGGCACGCGTGGGCCAACGCAAGGCGATCGTGGCGCTGGCCAACAAGCTGGCCCGTATCTGTTGGTCCGTGCTGGCTCATAGCCGGCCTTATCAGCCTCAGGGCCAGGTGATCTGAGGGCCGGACGGGAAGAAAGGCAAGAAGCGCAAGCGGATACAGAAAAGCGTTTTCCGAGGTTGCGCGGGCAAGTTGCCTCGATGACATGGTCGGCAAGACCGGCTCTCTGGCACACTGATAATTCGCTAGGCCCGTTGGAGGCCGTGTGGGAGATAAGAGGCCAGAGAGCGCGCATTCCATCAGGGCCCGGCGCCGCAGGCGCCACAAGAGGCCGGATATAAGCGTGCAGTCTCACCTCATGTCTCGTCGCTGCTGGCTTGCACAACGGGACGGGTCCATATAAGCGAACTTGTTCGCGATGAATCAATCGGCCATCTAGCCCGACAATCGGCAATGGCGCGTCAAGCCACGCCCCGGAGCCCGTCCACGACCAGCATCAGGCCGCCCAGGAGTACCACGGCGTCCAGGAGCCGGGCGTGGGCTTGCGTGGAAAGGCGTCGTGCCAGGCGCCTGGCCAGCAGCGTGCCCGGAATGGCACAGATGCCGATGATCCCTGCCAGGACCCAGAGCGCCGGCGGCAGGGCGCCCGTGGCCTGGAACACGCCGACCTTGGCGAGGCCCAGCGCCAGGGAGATGCCAGCATCGGTGGCGACGACGCCGGCGCCGGACGAGCCGCACGCCATCAGCAGCGCGATCAACACGACACCGGACCCCGAGGTGCCCCCCGTCAGCAGCCCGTAACCCGCCGCGCCCAGGGACATGCCCCGCCTGCCTACCCGGCCCCGGCGACGCATCAGCCACGGTCGCAGCGCCACGATCAGGACCAGCATCAGGCCAAGGACGAGGCTGATGCCGGGACCGGAAAGCCGGGTATAGCCATAGGCGCCGAGAAGACAGCCGGGCAGTGCCAACGCCACGATGCGAGCCGCCTTGTGCCGGTCGAGATGGGTGCGGAAGGCGAATACCCGGCTGGTGTTGGTGAGCAGTGCCGAGAGGCCGATCACCGGGACCACCGCCTCGGCGCCGATCAGCGGGATGAGCACCGGGGGCAACAGGAGCCCGGTGCCATAGCCGCCGATGCCCCCGATCACCGCCGCCACGAAGGCCATGGCGGCGACGATCAGGCCGTGACCGGCATCGAGATGGCTCAGGGCGGTAGAGGCTGCGGGTTCCACGGGCGGTCATCCAGTCGCTGAAGCGCCTTCAGGGCGGTCAGCCGGCAGGATGCGCCGCTCCTCGGCGCCGGTCCAACGAGAAAGACTCGTGGCGTGACAAGGCCGGCTTGTCGGTGGCCGGCGGGCCAGAACACGGGACCTCTAGGCGAGCGCCTGCCTGGCCACGGTGATGAAATGGCCCACGGCGGGCGGTGGCGACGCGGCCTTGTGGCTCGCCAGGTAGAAGTCCCGGGTCAGGCTTAGCGAGGCGATGCGCTTGGCGATCAACCGCCCGCTCGCCAGGGCATCGCGGGCGCACAGCGAGGAGAGGATGGCCACGCCGAGCCCGGCCTGTGCCGCCGCCTTGGCCGCCTCCGGGTTACCGGCAGTCAGGGTGATGTTCATTTGCTCCATCGACAGACCCAGGGTATGCAGCCGGCGCTGCAGAAGGGCGCGCGTGCTCGAGCCTTCCTCCCGCGCGATCAGGGGCGCCGCTTGCAGATCCTGCAGGGTGACGACGGCTTGGTCGGCCCAGGGATGATCGGGCGCGACGACGAAGACCAGCGGATCTCGAAAGCAGGGCGTGGTCTCCAGGCGCCCGGGATCCGGGGCGCCGGCACTGGAGATGGCGACATCGACTCGCCCGTCGTGAAGCCGCTCGACGACATGGCGACTGTTGCCCACCTCCAGCAGGATGCGGGTAGCGTCGCGTTCGTGAAAACGGCTCATGAGCCGAGGCAGGCGGTACTTGGCGATGGAATGGGTGGCTGCGATGCGCAACGTCGGCTGGGCGCTACGCGCGATGGCGGTGAGCGACTCGTTGGCTTGTGCGTACAGGGCCAGGATTCGCTCGGCGTGGGCGAACAGCGTCCGCCCGGCCGGGGTGAGCGACGTGGTGCGATGCCCGCGGGTGAAGAGTCGCGTGCCCACCTCGCGTTCCAGCGAACGGACCTGCAAGGAAACGGCCTGCTGGGTCAGGCCGAGATGCCCCGCCGCCCTCGAGAAGCCGCTGTGTGTAGCCACGGCGTGGAAGACGCGCAAGCGCTGGTCTCTGAGAAGGGTCATCGGTGGCATGGGCAATGGCCGCTCGAGCAGTGTCGTTGCTTGAGCATAGCGCAAGGCAGTTCATGGCCGAGGCCGAATGCCAGACCGCCGGGAGTGAACGCCCTCCCGCCAGACCCGGTGCCGGCAGGCCGCGTGGGAGCGAACGGGTTCGCGATGAAGGGACCACTGGGTCAGATTGTAGGCATCGGGTTGCCTGATAGGGCGGCCTCAGCGGAGCCCAAGTGCCATCACCAGTGTGAAGATGACGCACGGTAAAACGGCGAACCATAGTTTTCCTTCATCGCGGCAGTCGACCATGTATATTGTTAACACGCTAATCATTATCTAGACTTGCCCCACTTCAGCGAGCCCCGGAGGCTCGCTTGCATTGTCGCCCTGACGTCCTCGTTACAAGGAGTTTGCTACGTGGCTTCGTTATTCGAACCGTTCGATCTCGCCGGCACCCGCCTGAACAACCGCATCGTCATGGCGCCCATGACCCGCTCCCGCGCCCCGGAGGACATCCCCACGGAACTGGGGGCGCTCTACTATCGCCAGCGCGCCAGTGCCGGGCTGATCATCTCCGAAGGCACGCCGATCTCGCGTCAGGGGCAGGGGTATCTCTACAACCCGGGTATCTTCGGCCCCGATCAGCTCGCCGGCTGGGCCAAGGCGACCCGTGCGGTACATGAGCGCGGCGGCGTCTTCTTCGCCCAGATCTGGCACGTCGGGCGCGTCTCGCACACTACCGTGCAGGTTGCCGGCGCCTCGCCGGTGGGCCCCAGCGACAAGCCCGGCGGCATGGCCTTTGGCTATAACGAGGACGGCAAGCCGGACATGCTCAAAGCCAGCCAGCCTCGCCGACTCGAAACCCGGGAAGTCAAGGATATCGTTGGCGATTTCGCGCAGGCGGCGGTCAACGCCCGCGAGGTGGGCTTCGACGGCGTCGAGATCCATGGCGCCAACGGCTATCTCTTCGAGCAGTTCCTGAATCCCGGCGTCAACGACCGCGACGACGAGTACGGCGGCTCGCGGGAAAACCGCTGCCGACTGCTGCTGGAAGTGGTCGACGAGGTCAGCAAGATGATCGGCGCCCGCCGTGTCGGGGTGCGTCTCTCACCGCATGGCACCCTGTTCGACATGCCGGAGTACGACGACAACGGCGAGACCTACCTTCACCTGGCGCGTGAATTCAACAAGCGCGGCCTTGCCTACGTGCATCTGCACGACCAGGGCGGCCAGGGCATGCCGCCCATGCCGCGTGACTATCTGCGCCAGTTCCGCGACGTCTACGACGGCACGCTGCTGCTCGCCGGCAATCTGGACCAGGCAGAGGCGCAGACGCTGATCGACGAGGGCACCATCGACCTGCCGGTGTTCGGTCGCCTGTTCACCTCGAATCCGGATCTGGTGGAGCGCATGAAAAACGGCTGGCCGCTGGCGGATTTCGATCCGAATACCTTCTACGGCGGCGATGCCCGCGGCTACGTGGACTTTCCCACGTATCCTGAAGAGCAGGCACGTCTCGAGCGCGAGAAGATGCTCGAGGAGAAATCCTGACCGGAGCATTTTCTTGTCGAGCTATCTGGCCTGGTGGTAGTGCCAGCGCCCCAGGCCAGCTAGGCAAGGAACCCGTGGGAGCGAACGGGGTCGCGATGAATGGGGCACCGAGCGGCCGTACCCTCCGCCATCGGGAATGCCTTTCTTCAAATAAGCCTCCCGCCACCCGCGCCCGGCCGCCGTGTCTTTGCCATTGGGAATACCTTGTCTCCAGTACGCTTGCCCATAAGGACAAGCTACAGACAGGAGCCGTGGGAGCCGCGCTTAGCCATGTCTGCCAGGTGGTAGGCGGCTTCTTCGAGCAATGTTTCCTAGAGAGTGAACTCCGGGTTGGGAAATCCCGGCGCAGGGCCTTCTAGCGAGGTGACCACCTGATCCAGCATGGCCGTGATCTCGCGGCCTAGGAAGTCGGCAAAGCGGGGATTCCTTATCGTTCGGTCGACGGTTTCGGCAGGCAGAAAGCGAGTCATTTCGTCCTGAAAGGCTGTACCGGACACAATGCCGACCAAGCGTGATTGCATATCCCTGGCTCGGTCAGGGTAGTGCTCTACGGTATAGTCCTGAATCTTGCGCTTGATGAGCTCGATATCGGGAGACGCCCCTTGCTGCTTGAGCCATGCCAGGTCCCAGATGTCACGATGCCGCACATATTGCTTTGTGTTGACCAGCGAGATCAATTTGTCCGCCATGACTTCATCTAGGCTTTCCGTCTCGACCAGCAAGTCGTCGTAGCCATCCGGCAGAAAAGGGTAGTGAACCTGGATTGCATGCGCCTCCCGCGTATACGCAGGAATGCTGGCCACTTCCAGTTTGATACGCTGCTTAGGAATGTCCTTTCGGGCCGGCGCCGTGACTACGGAAACCTGCCACTTGTCGACACGAATATCACGGTAGCCGGTTTCTTCCCGCAGTTGCTTCGGCTCCTTGACGCTGACCTCGAGCTGATAGCGATTGCTGACGTAGTCCTCGATGCATGCGCGAATGCGCGCCAGATCCTGGCTGCAAAAATCCCAGCCGCCGGCGAAATCCAGGTCTTCGCTGAAGCGCGGTGAGCCCTGACACAAGCGAAGAGACGTTCCTCCCTGAAAGGTCAGTCCATCCAGAAGCCGTTCCTGCTCGAGTGCGAACAGGATATCGAGATGCAGCAGCTCCTTCTCGATAACCGGGCGCATGGCAATACGACCAGGCTGGGACATCGCTCGAGCGACCAGCTCGTCGAAGTTGGCGCGTTCAGTGTTCATACGGCAGGCTCGCTTGGTCGACAAGGTGGGTATTGCGTCCGACCCGCTTGAGATCGTCCCACGCAGCCTGGGGTGTCGCCAGCCGCAAGGGACGCCCTACATCGCGCATCCGGTCGAGCAGTTGGGGAATGGACCGTTTGGTGTGGGTGAACTCGATGGTGCCATAAGGGGTTCGATACTCGCCCTTGCGTCCGGTGGTCATTACCGTCAGCCGATCGACGGGGATCTGTGAGATCGCGCCATATTCCGAGAGCGCGGACTCGAGGCTGACATAGCTGTATTCGCCGCGGCGCATGGCCTTGGCGATTCTTTCGAGCAGGTCGGCGTCCTGATGTCGTGACAGCTTGTAGACGTACACGCCACGGCTGGCTGCCTCGAGCAGGCCATACCGGCGTAGTCGATTGACTCCCTCTTGCAGGGTCTTGGGGCTGTCTTCGGGGAAGATCTTGGCCAGGTCCGAGAGGGTAAATACATAGCGATGTTGTCGATCCCAGTCGTCGAGCCGGGCACGGGCGGTGATCTGATCCATTAAGTACACACCAAGACTATCTATAGATAGTGTATATGTACACTTGCTGCATGACAAACAGCACTGTCGGGCCGTTCGGCTTCCTGGCCACCCAGGTCAGCTTCGGCCTGCATGAGCTGTTCGGTTTCTCGCAGGGCTATGGCACGCAACTGGTCATCCTGGCGGCGCTGGGCGCCGTCTACGTGACCTCGGCGATGACCGGCATCGGCCGCGGCATCCAGATGCTAAGCCGCTTCAACGTGTTCCTGGCGCTGGCGATCGCCGCAGCTATCTTCATCTTCGGCCCGACCCTGTTTTTGACCAACGCCTTCACCCAGGGCTTCGGCGAATACCTTTCCTCGTTCTTCCGCATGGCGACCATGACCGCCGAGACCGCGCCCGCCTGGTGGATGAAGTGGTGGACGGTGTTCTTCTTCGCCTGGTTCATCGGTTATGGCCCGTTGATGGCGATCTTCGTGGCGCGCATCTCGCGCGGCCGCACCATCCGTCAGATGATCCTCAGCGTCGCGGTGATGGCGCCCATCGCCACCACCGGCGACTCGATGAGCTACGCCATTTCGGTGGTCGGCAGCGGCCACGACGACCCCAGCCCGCTGGTGCGTGCCTTCTGGGGCATCGTCATGGCACTGATGGCGGCCACTCTGCTGTACATGGGCGCCGGGCAGATCGGCGTTTTGCAGCAGTTCATCGTGATCACCGCCATTCCGGTGTCGCTGGTGTTGCTGCCTTCGCTGTGGACCGGCCCCCAGGCGGCCCGGGCCATGGCCCGCGAGCAGGGGCTACTGAGCAATCCTACCCCCAGCCGGCAGGGCTGAGGCCGAACGGGGCGGCCGTACGCGGCTTGCCCCGATCGTTCCACAGTCGCATTGAGTGGAAAAACGGGCGACGTTATAATGGTCGATTAACTTCTCCCCCCTCCCCACAATCTGCTCATTGGGTGATTCCGATATGCTACGTATGGCGCAAGAAGCTCTTACGTTCGACGACGTATTACTCGTTCCCGGCTACTCGGATGTCCTGCCCAAGGACGTCAGCCTCAAGTCCCGCCTGACCCGCCACCTTCAGCTCAACATCCCGCTCGTCTCGTCCGCCATGGACACCGTCACCGAAGCGCGCCTGGCGATTGCCATGGCCCAGGAAGGCGGGATCGGCATCATCCACAAGAACATGACCATCACCGCCCAGGCCGCCGAGGTGCGCAAGGTCAAGAAGCACGAGAGCGTGATCGTCAAGGACCCGGTCACGGTGAGCCCCGAGGCCAAGCTCAAGGACCTGCTGGCGATGGCCGACGAATACGGCTACTCCGGCTTCCCGGTGGTGGAAGGGGAGACCCTGGTGGGCATCGTCACCGGGCGCGACATGCGCTTCCAGCCCGACCACAGCGACGACGTCGCGGCGATCATGACCCCGCGCGAGAAACTGGTCACCGTGACCGAGGGCACGCCGCTCGACGCCATCAAGGCCAAGCTGCAGGAAAACCGCATCGAGAAGATCCTGATCGTCGATGACGCCTTCCGCCTGCGCGGCCTGGTCACCGTGCGCGACATCGAGAAGGCGCGCACCTACCCCTACGCCGCCAAGGACGCCGACGGCCGCCTGCTGGTCGGCGCCGCCGTGGGCACCGGGCCGGAGACCGCCGAGCGCATCGCCGCACTGGCCGAGGCCGGCGTCGATGTCGTGGTGGTGGATACCGCCCATGGCCACTCCCGCGGCGTGATCGAGCGGGTGCGCTGGGTGAAGGAACACTTCCCCGCGGTGCAGGTGATCGGCGGCAACATCGCCACCGCCGAAGCCGCCCGGGATCTGGCCGAGGCCGGCGCGGACGCCGTCAAGGTGGGCATCGGCCCCGGCTCGATCTGCACCACCCGCATCGTCGCCGGGGTCGGCGTGCCGCAGATCACCGCCGTCTCCAACGTCGCCGAGGCGCTCAAGCCCTACGACATCCCGCTGATCGCCGACGGCGGCATCCGCTTCTCCGGCGACCTGGCCAAGGCGATCGCCGCCGGTGCCAGCACGGTGATGATCGGCGGCCTGCTGGCCGGCACCGAGGAAGCCCCGGGCGAGGTCGAGCTCTACCAGGGCCGCACCTACAAGGCCTACCGCGGCATGGGCTCGATGGGCGCCATGTCCCAGAGCCAGGGCAGCGCCGACCGCTACTTCCAGGACAAGTCCGAAGGCGCCGAGAAGCTGGTGCCGGAAGGCATCGAAGGCCGCGTGCCCTACAAGGGCCTGATGAGCGCCATCGTCCACCAACTGATGGGCGGGCTGCGCGCCTCCATGGGCTACACCGGCTGCCACGACGTCGAGGAGATGCGCACCAAGCCGCAGTTCGTGCAGATCACCGGCGCCGGCTTCGCCGAGTCGCACGTGCATGACGTGCAGATTACCAAAGAGGCTCCTAATTACAGAGCTGGCTGATACCTGAGTAAGAAGGAAGATAGAAGAGATAAGAGGGAAGAAAAGAGAGGCGGGGCATACCGCCTCTTACTTCTTCATTCTTCCCTCTCGATTTTCGAGGCAATGATCCAGGCCTCGACGTTTGAGTCCACAACGGCGGTGCCCATTTCATGCAAGATATTCACGCCCACAAGATCCTGATCCTCGACTTCGGCTCCCAGTACACCCAGCTGATCGCCCGTCGCGTGCGCGAGATCGGCGTCTACTCCGAGGTTCGCGCCTTCGACATCACCGAAGCCGAAATCCGCGAGTACAACCCCAACGGCATCATCCTCTCCGGCGGGCCGGAGTCGGTCTCCGAGCTGGGCTCGCCGCGCGCGCCCGAGTGCGTGTTCGAACTGGGCCTGCCGGTGCTGGGCATCTGCTACGGCATGCAGACCATGGCCGAGCAGCTCGGCGGCGCCACCGAAGGCTCCAACAAGCGCGAGTTCGGTTACGCGCAGATCAAGGTCAGCGGCGACGACGACCTGCTCGGCGGCATCAAGGATCACGTCGACCACGACGGCAGCGCGCTGCTCGACGTGTGGATGAGCCACGGCGACAAGGTCGCCCGGGCGCCCGAGGCGTTCAGCGTCACCGCCTCCACGCCGAGCTGCCCGATCGCCGCCATGACCTGGCCCGAGAAGCGCTTCTACGGCGTGCAGTTCCACCCCGAGGTGACCCACACCCTGCAGGGGCAGCGCATCCTCGAGCGCTTCGTGCTGGAGATCTGTCACGCCGAGCGGCTGTGGACTCCGGCGCAGATCATCGAGGATCTTTCCGAGCGGGTGCGCGAGCAGGTCGGCGACCGCCATGTGCTGCTGGGCCTTTCCGGCGGGGTGGACTCCTCGGTAGTCGCGGCGTTGCTGCACAAGGCAATCGGCGACCAACTGACCTGCGTGTTCGTCGACAACGGCCTGCTGCGCAAGAACGAAGGCGACCAGGTGATGGAAACCTTCGCCAGCCACATGGGCGTGCGGGTGATCCGCGTCGACGCCGAGGACGAATTCCTCGGCAAGCTCGAAGGCGAAAACGACCCCGAGGCCAAGCGCAAGGTCATCGGCAACACCTTCATCGACGTGTTCGACCGCGAGGCCGCCAAGATCGACGGCGTGGACTTCCTCGCCCAGGGCACCATCTACCCGGACGTGATCGAGTCCGCCGCCAGCAAGACCGGCAAGGCGCACGTCATCAAGTCGCACCACAACGTCGGCGGCCTGCCCGAGACCATGAAGCTCAAGCTGGTCGAACCGCTGCGCGAGCTGTTCAAGGACGAAGTGCGCAAGCTCGGCCTCGAACTCGGCCTGCCGTACGACATGGTCTACCGTCATCCCTTCCCGGGACCGGGCCTCGGCGTGCGCATCCTCGGCGAAGTGAAGAAAGAATACGCCGACATCTTGCGTGAAGCCGACGCCATCTTCATCGAGGAACTGCACAATGCCGACTGGTACCACAAGACCAGCCAGGCCTTCGCCGTCTTCCTCCCGGTGAAATCCGTCGGCGTCGTCGGCGACGGCCGCCGCTACGAATGGGTCATCGCCCTGCGCGCCGTGGAAACCATCGACTTCATGACCGCCCGCTGGGCGCACCTGCCCTACGAGCTGCTGGAGAAGGTCTCCAACCGAATCATCAATGAAATCAGCGGCGTATCGCGCGTGACCTACGACGTCAGCAGCAAGCCGCCCGCGACGATTGAGTGGGAGTGAACCAGTGACGGCTAAATAGGCCTCGCAGAAAGCCCGCCGTGAGGCGGGCTTTTTAGTGGGGATGAAGAGGTTCCAATATCGATCCTGGCATTTATCGGGGCTTGACATAGCCAACTGTCTTTTAGGTTTCTTTCTGTCTACTGAAAGCAGTTTTTGTTGGGACGATGAGGTGTTAGCATAGTGCCCACAGCATTTTTCCTCAATTGATGACTTACTAACTTACTGTCTCGCTTCACCCGATAGAGAGTAAGCTAGCTCCGTTAGACGTTCAGTGCGGACATCTAGGAAATCTTTAAATGGAAGATCTTTGTCATAGTACTGGCACAGCGCTTCCTCTAGATATTTTTCTCGATTTGCAGTCGACATCTCGTCAAAGTACGTTTCTGGTGCTCGAGCTTTAATATTATTGTTGTCGCTTCTGGTGAGAAAGCAAATATTGGCTAGAGAATTTATGTCACGAGCTTCTTCGCCAAGGGTTTCAAGATGCTTTCTAGGGAAGATGTGGTGGAACTCGTGACGACTCCCCTTCTTGAGAACCTTGGATGCATCTATCTTTGCTCCGCTCAAAAAGGAATGTGGCTGCCTATTTGCGAGCATCAAAACAAGTGCTTTAGAATTGGCCGTGCCGGCTGAGAATCTTGATTTTCTAAAGTCAAACTTTATTTCGAAAGCAGGGAATTTGAAGTTGTGATCTTCGTTTTCTTTTAAGGCTTTCATTTCGCGGATGTCGCTGGCCTGTCTTTCAGTGACATCCGACGAAAATCTGCGGGTAAAAATAGATCGCCAGAACCAATGTACTAACTTCTCCTTCTGCTTGTCGGAATAGTTCACGCCGTCGCTTGCAGTCGTTGCAAAAAAAGTGCTCAACGGAACAATAACGCCCGGGAAAGGCAGCATTTTGTAGTGGACTACACCGAGTTCTCTTTTGAGAAAATCAATGGCTCCTAGAATGCCAGCGTCTATCTCTGCAAAACGATCTCGGATGTCATCGCCTTGGAGGTCCAAAATTTTATTCGGAGATGTTTCCCCAGTGATGACAGCTGCACAAGTTCGAAGTTGCAAGTCTCGTTCGTCAGATAGATCCTCAAACCCATGCTCGGTGATCTTGATCTGAAGATCCTTGAATTTTTCAACTAAATCAAAATCATCAGACCAACTCCATGCGGCTAGAAGCTCGAATAGATCGAGCTCGGTGCCAGCTCGATTGATTCGCTCAAAAACGATTGCCACTTCATTTCTATCTTGCGTTTCGAAAGTTTGGTTTTGTATTCTGTACTCTTTAAATTTCTCTTGCACCTTGTCGACGAGAGTTGCCTTCTCATCTGAGAGGCTTTTGGTGGCATTACGATAAGAGACTGTATCGAAAAAGGTTTTTATGGGGAAGTGGCGATCAGGATCTACTTCCGAGATGTCAAGTGCAAAAAAGGAAGTGTCTTGAGGGTTTTCTGCTGCATCCATGTCAAAGTATATATCAACCCAAGATGAGTCCGACGGCCTGAGTTCTGTTTGGAAAACGCTAAACAAGCTCGTTAAACGCTGCTGTCCATCTAGAACATAGTTGACGGGGTAGTCTTTTTTGGGTTCTGGTAAGTCAAAAGCCCCTAGTCTCTTTTCTGTGTTTAATCTTTGGTCTGTCTGCCAGAAAACAACCGTCCCGATAGGGAAGTTCTTGTAAACACTGTCTATTAAAAATGCAATCTGGTCAGGCTCCCATACGAAATCTCGTTGGAAAGCTGGGATTCGAATATCACCTGCGCTCACGCGGTCCACTAGAGTGCGAATTGTTAGATCAGTCATGTTTATGTCTCACCTGAGATTTTTAACAATTTTCTTAAGGCTTGCTGTTGATAGTGGTGTGTTCATGTTGTTCGTGATGTTCTTCTCTGTGTTAGCTTTTCGCCTGAGAGGCCTGTTGTATTTGATCAGAGAGTCAGTAGCTGCGCTGTATGTTTCCGATAAATACGTCATCAAGTACATGGGAGATAGCTTTCCGGCGAACAAGTTTATGCTGCTGTGCGGATAGGAATTGAAACCTAGCAGATGCAGATTTTGCAAGAGGTGCAAGCAGGGAAAATGTGTAATGATCCCCTAGTTTCTGCACCCTACGCGGCTAATACTGGGTGTTCTCGGCTTGATCGCTGTTACCAAGCTCTCTTGCAAAGCGGGCGCCTCAAGGGCGCCCGTTTTCGCAGTAACCCCACCTTCAGAAGCGATCGACGCGGAATGGGTCCATATCCACCGCAGGCGCTTCGCCATCCATCATCTGCGCGAGCAGATCGCCGGTGGCCGGGCCCAGGGTAAAGCCCTGATGGCCGTGGCCGAAGGCGAGCCATAACCCTGCCTTGTCGGGGGCCGGGCCGATCACCGGTTTCATGTCGGGCAGGCAGGGGCGGGCGCCTTTCCAGGGCTGGCTATCGCGACGCTTGCCCAGCGGGAACAGCTTGCGTGCCACCTTCTCGGCGGCAGCCAGCTGCTTGTACTGGGGCGGCGAGTTCAGGTCGGCCAGCTCGGCGCCGGTGGTCAGGCGAATCCCGGCCCGCATCGGTTCGAGCAGGAATCCCTTCTCGGCGTCCATCACCCAGTGGTTGAGCTTGGCCTCGTTTTCGGCGGAGTAGTGCATGTGGTAGCCGCGTTTCACGAACAGTGGCACCTTCATGCCCAGCCTCGCCAGCAGTTCGCCTGTCCAGGGGCCCATGGCCACCACGATTTCCTCCGCCTCCAGATCCCCCTCGCTGGTCTTGACCTGCCAGCCGCCTTCGACCTGAAGTACGTCCTCGACGCTGGCCTGCTTCACTTGGCCGCCCTGTTCGGCAAAGCTGCGGGCGTAGGCCTGCACCAGGCCGCCGGGGTCCGAGACCATCCAGGGCTGCGTCCAGTGGATCGCTCCGATCAGCCCCTTGCCCAGATGCGGTTCCTTGGCGTAGAGCGCCTCGGCGTCCAGCACCTCGTACTCGACCCCGAAGCGCTCGTGATTCTCCTGGGCCACTTGCTGGCGTTCCTCGAACTCCTTGCGGGTGCGGTAAAGCTCCAGCCAGCCGCCCTTGCGCACCAGCGCCTCGGCGCCGGCGGCTTCAATCATCGGCGCGTGGGCCTCCTGGCAGCGCATGATCAGCGAGGCCCACTCGCGCACGATGCGCGCGTAGCGCTCACCACTCGAGTTCAGCCAGTAGTCCAGCAGTGGGCCCGCCGCGCTCATCATGCCGGTGGGGCGGTAGCGGATGTCCACCTGGCGGTTGGGCAGCACGCGCAGCAGGGTGCCGATATCCTTGGGGAAGGCGTAGGGGCGCACGGCCTCGCGCTGGATGATACCGGCATTGCCGAAGGAGGTCTCGAGCCCCGGCTCGCGGCGGTCCACCAGCGTGACGTCATGGCCGCGCCGCACCAGATGCCAGGCCACGGATACGCCGACCATGCCGGCACCCAGAACGATGATATTGCGGGCCATGAAAGTCTCCCTGCCGATAGTTATGGATAGCTTCGCCGCGTTGCGGGGCCTGTCAAACTAGCGAGTTTATCAACACTTCCCAGAAAATCGGCTAGGCGCTGATAATTAAGATTTTAATTCTGTATTGGGAGATTTATGCCGAGCATTTTCCCAATGGCATGGCGATGAAAAGGTTTTGTTTCCGTGATCGGCGCCTGGGTCTGTACGCGTCATTGCCTGTTCCGTGATGCTCTACCCAGAGGGCTTGTGGGGCCCAAGGGGAATCATGCACACCGACCGTGGAGGCCAGGCTCGACCCGGTACCCGTCGCGGCTGACACCCGTCACGCTCTCATGTGTAGCAGGCGTGCCAAGGGCAACTACTGCCATAACGCCGGTGTCGAGGGCTTCTTTCATAGCCTCAAGGTAGCCCCGAGGCCTTCGAAGCTCGAATGATCGCTTGGAGCGGTGTCCACGATTGCTGGGTAAGATCAGGGGAGCGCGTTGCCCGGATCCCCAACGGAACCAGTAATCGGAATGATTCCCGGCATATCGATGTGATGATGTAACCCGAAAACTTTACGAGACCCATGGACCGACAGGATCGCGCATGACGTTGAATATCGTACGACGATTGCTCCCCGAGTGGGGCACGACCTATGGCCCACCGGGCGACGGCCCATTTCCCGCGGTGATGATACTGCACGGCTCGGAAGGCGCCTGGTCGGGCTGGAGCCATCGCAATGCGGTGATCCTGGCGGCGCACGGCTTCCTGGCCTTTCCCTTCGGCTACTCCCAGGGCGGCAATGTCTGGAACGCCGGCAGCATTCATGAGGTGTCGTTGGACCGCAGCGTCGCGGCGCTCGATGCCTTGCGTGACTTCGGTGTTTCCTCCGGCCGTGTAGGGCTCTACGGCGTCTCGCGCGGGGCGGAACATGCCTTGCTGCTGACCTCGTTGATGGTGCGGGATGGCGTGCCGGGCATTGCCGATGCCGTGGCTGCGCACAGCCCGCCGGACTGCATCTGCGGGGCGTTCGACGGGCGCACCTTCCGCGACGTGGGCGACCCCGGCTGGCAGGCGTGGGATGGCGCCAACCGCGCCTGGAACTGGCGAGGGTCGTCCGAGACGTTGTTGCCCACCCAGCCGATCGAGATCGAGCGTTATGCCGGCCCGCTGTTCCTGAGCCACGGCACGGCGGATCGCGTCTGGTCGGTGGCGATGACCCGTCGGCTCGAAGCCCGCTTGCAGGGCCATGGTCGCACCCCGGAGGTTCACTACTACGAGGGGGAGGACCATGTGCCGCGCAGTGACGCGGAAAACGCCCACCACACCCAACTGATCGACTTCTTCGCGCGCCATTTGTCTGGCTGAGCGCCGTTGACACGTCGTGGTCGGCGTCACGATGAGCCGGCGGGGCCTGGGGGTGTCGCTAACGTGCCTCGTGCGTCACGGGGGAAGCCCGGTCCCAGGCTCAAGCCATCTCGTCCTGCGCCCGACGATGAAGCGGGATGGCTCAGCGAGGGTCATAGTTGCGCCTCGTTGCCGTTTGGTTTTCCGGGTCAGGCAGGGTGTGGCGCGGCGAAACGGTCGCCGACTTGTGCGATGCGCGCGCCATAATGCCGGGCGGTTTCGAGATCGCCCACCGACATCTCCTCGGGGCCGGCTACGCATGGTGAACGCCGCCAGCCCCGGCTATCTCGCGCGGCACGGCACGCCCAGGTCGCTGGAGGACCTGCACCGGCAAGGCCACCGCACGATCCATTACAGCCGGGCCCTCGGTGCCCGACCCTGTGGCTGGGAATACCCGGACGGCGACGACTACGCCACGCTGCCCGGCGCCCTGCATGTGAACAGCGTCCAGACCTATGAAGCCGCCGGCCTTGCCGGCATCGGCCTGATCCAGGCTGCGCTCACCGGGATGGGGCGGTACCTGGAAAGCGGGGCGCTGGTGGAGGTTCTGCCGGATTTCCGCCCCGAGCCACTCGATGTATCCCTGGTCGTGGCCCATCGACGGAATCTGTCGCGCCGCGTCCGCGTCTTCATGAGCTGGATCGAAGGCGTGCTGGGGCCCTATCTCGACTAGTGCGGCCTGAAAGATCGACGAGCGAAGACCAGACCGGGGCGCATCATTAAGCAAGAATCGGCGAAAGAGCGCACCGGGCTGGCGCATCAGTCAATTGTTAACGTCGTATGGGTGAGCGCAGACATTTTCAGACAAAGCCGTAGTGCCGGGAAGTGCTTGCTGCCTACCGATGGCTTGCCAGTGTATGCTCTGCGCCCTCGAGTATGAGCTCGATGCTGAAGTTGAGCTGCTCGGCACTATAGGTGTCGACATCAAGAGACGCGATTCTCTCCAGGTTGGGAAAGTCGTGGCTTTTTGTGGAACGAAGCGTGGATTTCAGGAGCTGCTTACGCGTACGGGCAGCTTCTTTGCGTGCTTGCGCCAGATCGCGTGCGTGGCCCAGACAAAGGGTCGCCAGCACCGTCATGAGACGTATGGCCTCCTCGTCCGTGAAGCCAGCCGTACCCAACTGCTGGAACAGGATCTCAACGGGCTGCAACGTCAGATCATTCGTGACGTCACCGAACCAGAGATAATCCACCAGCTCGGCGAGCGCGGCTGCGCTTTCCGCCAGATCGTGTGCGTAGATCCTGCACGCCTCTTTCCAATCCGAGGCTTCCGACACCCGGCTTTGTGAAAGCTGTTGTGAAAAAGCGTCATGCGCCAGGAGTTCGAAGAGCGACTGGCGGTCCTTGACGTGATAATGCAGGGCCTTGCGGTCCACTTTCAGGACATCGGCAAGCGACTGCATGGAAAGCTTCTCCAAAGGAAGCGTTCTTGCCGCGGCAATGATCTGGTCCACCCCCAATCCTGCTCGCTTGCCTGGGCGTCGTGCATGGCTCGCCCCCGTTGCCGCGCGTTCTTTTGCTGCCATGTGTTTACTGACCGGTCGTGTTAAAGGTCCATCATGGCCTTTGCAATTCCCGCTTGGCAAGGCAGTGACATTGCATAACACGTGCCGCGACCAGCGGCATGGAATGGATGCCTGAAGTGACTCCGTGTTTTCTCGAGGCGCGTCGTGGGCCCGATGAGCCCGATAGTGCCTCCGAACGCGGCAATGCCTGTGTACTCCGCGAGAGAGCCGATCCCGCGGGCTTTCGCCATCCGCCCGCTCCGGGAAGCATGCGGCGCGTTCTTCCCCGGTAGTGACAGGCGCTATCCGGTCCGACGATGTGGGGTTCGCGATCATCGATCTGATCCAGGGAGCTACATCGGACGAGACGGCAGCCCCAGCCCAGCTTTCAAGCTCTGCACGGCAACGATGGAGCGGGAATGATGCAGGCCCAGGGCAGATCAGGGCGGGAGCAGGCTGCGCACCGCCGTCAGGTGCCGCGCAATGAAGGCTGCCGAGGTCATGAAGTCGAGCCGGGTAGGCTCATTCGGTCCCTCCTAAAGGCTAAGTTGACAGCGCTAGAGCCAGGGTCTTAAATCATATTCCCACCCGGGAATATGGAGCAGAGTCATGACAACAAGAGACACACAGGCCGCGTCTCATCCCAATGTCATCGTTAGCCGGGATCGGCTACGTGGAAAGGCGACCCGGTGGAGACGCCATGGCGCGCCTACCGTGGCCAGCGATGAAGATTCAGTGCAGCGTGGCGTATTCGGTCCCGGTTCTTTGGCTTGGGATGTGCTTCTCCACCCCGCTGTCATCGTCTTTCAGTCACCGGCGCAGTTCATTCTGCAACTGACGTACAAGCCAGTGGTGGCGGGTGTTCGAGACTGGGACCCGATTTCGAAGAAGGCGCATCGTGGCGAGCTGACGCTGTTCGATGTCTTCGACCGGGGCCAGAGAAACTCCGGCATCCATGCGCCCATGTGGCTTGGCGACAAGGACACGGCGAAACGTGTCGCGCAGCACTTGATCCGCGTGCATGGGAAGGTCGCGGGTGACGTGATCGATGTCGGCACGCCCGAACTCGGCGGTTACGACGCCAACTCCCCGCGGGACTCCATGTGGGCGACGTTGACGGAAATGCATTCCATGCTCTGGGTCTACGAGCGTCTTGGTTTTCACGGCTTGAGACTGCCGCGCCGACTGAAGCCGGAGCAGCGGGATCGCTATATCGAACAGGTCAGCGAGTATTCTCGGCTTTTCCCGCATGACGAAGAGGAGCTGCCGAAATCCATGGATGATCTGAAAAAGCTCTATCGGAAGTATGATGACCTATTCGGTGTCACCAAGACACTGTCGACCATCCCGGCGACGGGGCAGAATTTCCACCAGCTCTGGCAGGAGTCGATCAAGAAAAACTACCATCCGTCGCAGCGCAAGGTGAAGTTTCAGCTTTTCTTCCAGGAAGGGCTGTTCAAATTGCTCGCAATGTCTGCCGTCTCGGGGAAAGCGCGTAAAAACAGCGGGCTAACTCCGCGCCAAGAGAAGAAGGTACTCGCTGCCAGGGTAGTGCTCCTGCCGCTGGTCTGGTTGCTACAGACACGCCCGGTCGAAAGCTACTTTCTGCGAATGATGTGGGGCCCCGATGCCGTCGAAATGGTGGCCGAAGCGCGCAAGCGGCATGCGCAAGCAAAAAGAAAAAATTCAGGAGAAAACAGAAAAGGATCTTAGTATCCGACCACCTTCCCTTCAGATAATTTCCGGAAACCGCTGACGTCAGCGGTTTCTTGTTTTCCTGAAAGCGGCTTTGTGTTGATTGGTTATCTTTTTGCGTTTGGTTTAGAGTGGATTCACTCATTCTTCGACGCATGTTTTGGGATTGTCAGCGGAAGGAATCGCCGTCCTACCCATGATTCGCGAGATAGAACGGCGGTCATCAGGCCGGGTTGGGTGTCTTCAGTGACTGACATTATCCTTGAACGCCGCAACGGCCGTGGCAACGGCGCCATCGATATCGGCTTGTGCGTTGCTGTCGAGCATGGCGCCATCGACGAAAGCGTCGGCGGTTCCCTGTTCACCCACGCTATTCGCGACAGTGCGGTAGTGAGTGAAGGTATCGAACCCGGCGCGGCCATGATAGGCACCGAAGCCGGACCGCCCGACACCGCCAAAGGGAGCATCCGGCAGTGAGGCGTGGACGAAACCATCGTTACGGGTGACGCCCCCACTGTTCGTGCCGTCGAGGAACCGTCGGAAGCCACTGGTGTCCTCGCCATACCAATAGGCGGCCAGTGGTGATGGGTGAGCATTGATGTAACTGATAACTTCGGACAGTGTGCCGTAGGGCTTCAATACCAGGACGGGGCCGAAAATTTCTTCACTGTTGATCCTGGCCGTCTCCGGCGTGTCGATTAGCAGGGTAGGCGGGATTCTGCGCGTCGCGCGATTGGGTGATAGATCATGCTGGCTTTCGTTCGAGGCGACGATTTTTTTGGCGCCCTTTGCAACGGCATCGTCAATGAGTGAGATGATGCGGTCAAAATTATTGTCGTTGATGATGGGGACGAAAGCGGGGTTTTTCAGGAGATCGCCGCTTAGGTTTTGCAGTTCCGCCTTAAGGTTCTCTACGAACTCATCAAATTGTCGTTCCGGTACGAACACGTAATCCGGGCACAGGCATACCTGGCCTCCATTCAAGAGGCGAGTGGATGCAATACGCTTTGTGGCAAGATCGAGATCTACATCGTCAGCGACGACGACTGGGTTTTTTCCGCCGAGCTCCAAGGTGATCGGCACCAGGTTTTTGCCGGCGGCTTGAGCCACCACTTTACCGATGCTCGGCGACCCCGTGAAAAACAGATGATCCAGCGGTAGCGCCGAGAAGGCTTGTGCCGTGCCGAGATCGCCGTTGAAGACACAGACTTCGCTCTCATCGAACTGTTTGCTGAAAATCTCTCGTAACAACTTGCCGGTTCGCTGGTGGTATTCGGGGAAGTTCAGCATGACCCGGTTACCCGTTGCCAAAGCGAGCATTGCCGGGTGAAAGGTCAGTGTCAGCGGGAAGTTCCAGGCCCCCATGATACCGACGACGCCCTTGGGTTTGGCTTGTACAAAACCCCCGGGGACTTCGCGTGATTCCATCCACTGGGGAAGATTGGAAAGTGTCTGCCCGATATCCTGTACCCAGCCAAGCCCTTCTAAGGCTTTAGTCAGCACAGCCGGGCGTGACCCGTAGTCGGCTGATAGGGTATCTGCCAGGGCATCCATGTTCTCCAGTAGCGCTAGCGCCATCTTGCTGACGCGTGAGCGTCGTTGCGCAACACTGCCACCACCTTGTTCAATGAAGCTTGCGCGTTGCAGGTCAAGCACGCGCTGCAGTTCATGACGGTCATAGTTCATTGCATTTCCCTCATTTCGTGCTGAAGCAATTTCAGCGATTGAGACGGGCGTCTCGCTCTGGAGGCGCGGTGTGAATACCGCGCCTGTTTTCAGACTTCCACCATTTCAAACTCGGATTTGGCCATCCCGCAATCAGGACACACCCAGTCTTGGGGAATGTCATCCCAGCTGGTGCCTGGTTCTATGCCTTCTTCAGGCAGACCTTTCTCTTCGAAATATTCGAATCCGCATACGGTACATCTCCAGACTCTGCTCATCGATTTTTCCTCCTTGAAAGTTTTTAAAAACTGATCAGTTGCTTGAAACTTATTAAAAGAACAGGTTGAGGCTGAGGCTGAGGTTCAGGGCGTCGTCTTTTTCGGGGGCGAAGCTCGGGCTCGAGACGTGACTGAGGGCAGTGCTCAAGTATGCGCCTGAGTAAATCCGTGCCATATATGAAACAGTGGCAGCATCCGAGTGGTGAGCGGTATCGATCGAGTTGGCGGCATAGGCATGCCTTGCTTCCGGACTGAATTTGGTCCGGTTGATATTGAAAGACAGCATGTCAAAAGGACGGGAGGGTATTATTCCACGCTTGTATAGACGCGCCTCGAGGTACTCGGTGTAGAGGTTCCTGTCGGATGGCGCATAGTTGTAGCTGCCGCCAAGAATCCATCCTTGACCATGACTCTGGGTATTCCCCGGCGGGGTCAGTTGCACATCGGCAGCGAGGTAGTAAGCGTAATTGTCATTGCTCTTTCCCTGGCCGTTCATCAGGTCGTAATCTGATGAGTTATGAATCGCGCCGGCGCGCAACCACATGTAGCGTGTATCCTGAGTAGGGCTTTTCTGTAGGCCGATTTCATCGATGAAGAGCGTTCCTGCGCCTGGTGTTTGCCAGCGGAACCCGTGTTCGTTGTTGTCTATTTCAGCTTCCGGGCCATGCGGTGACATGCTTCGCTGGGCACCCAGTTTGTTGTAGAAGCCATTATCGGCATTGAACTTGAGATTGATGCCTGGCGACGAAAACGGGAGCCGGCTGAGGCCGACTTGAAAGGGAATCACGGAGTTGATGCCCTGAGTGCCCCCTACCAGTGAACCACCGGTGTAGATACCCACGTACTCGAGCGCATTACTCAAGTAACCGACCTTCATTTCCCACTGTTTCTGATTGAAGGATTGATAATATGCGAGTCGACTCAAGCTGGCGGTCGCACGCGGCCCCTGAGGCTGCCAATTCGTGACGGTGTTGACCATGGCGAAGATCAGCTGTTTCTGATCTATGCCTTCCTGATCGAAGTTGTAGGTCAGCAGGACCTGTTCGGTGGACATTCCTGTCAAATCTTCACCGTTGTAGGTCTGGTCGCCGTGATAACTAGGTGAATTCAGGTCGTAGGTCAGATTGTTCAGACTGAGGATTTGGAGGCCGATATTGTGCTCGGCGAGCTGACTGCGTAAGCCCCATGCGTCTTTAAGGATAGTGTCTCGGTTAGGTGGCATCTTGACGAGGAGGCCTTGCTCCATGAATCCATCGAACTTGTCAAAATCTGGCCCCGTTAAAGGTGCGAATTCACTTTTTTTGACTGCCTTGCTGTCATTCGTGTAGTCATTGTTCGTGGCGCTGGCAGGGTTTGAAAATGATTGAAATCCCAGTGCGATAGTGGTTATTGCAAGGCCTCGGGCGATTTTTCGGTTTATATGAGGCGATGTTTTCTTGCTTGTACCCCGCTCGTTGTTTTGGTTGCAATGGCGATGGCTGTTCTTGGGGCCTGTCGAGCATTTTTTAAAGTTGATGTGGCGGCTCATTTTAATTGTTAGCCCTCCGGGCTTTATGTTGTGTTTGATATTGTATGGTGCCGATTTTTATAGTGGCAGGGTCCACTGTTATGTATGCTGACTGTGTATGTCGGTTGTATGGTGTTGTGCCGAGTGCGTTTGTTAAGTTTTGCGCGTTCTGCTGACCGCATCATGCGGTAGCACGATGGCTTGATGGTGAGTGGGCACCTCCTGGTTTGTTACTGTCGAATTTGGCCGGATCGTTTTCCGGCGTTGCATCTCTTGTTCGCGCGGACCCCTTTATATTTTTCGAGTCGACGATGAGGCGGCCACTTGGGTCGGCATAGACAGAGTCTTTGTCGGGAAGGCACGCAGAATCGCGACTCGCCATGAGGAGCGATGGTTGTTTGCTTTGGTGATTTGGAAAAGCGGGTTACAGGCATTCTCGCCCGCCTCTGAATCACGCGCATAACCCTCGATGGTTGTGTCATCGCGTTGCTCATGGCTATCTCACGCCCTTTTATTCCCGGTCGGGAATTAACGGTTTCTGAAGCGTATGGCACACTTTTTGGGTTGTCAAGGATGTTCGGGGTAGGCGTATAAGACCATCAGGTTATTGACGCAAAGCCCCTGATGAAGGTGAAGCTTCTGGAAGCGAGGGGAGCGCAAGAGAGCCCGCCGGCGTTGCTATCTGAAAACTGGGGGAATGGGCGCGAGACTGGGCGCGTAGCTAGAGAAAATCGACGAGAGAGGGGCTGGGTTGGCGTACCAGTTTACGGGGTGTAAATTGGACTTTTGGATGGGGTATCGAGACCTTGAACGGCCGGGGTCAATTTTTAATATCCTGCTTGCCATCTCAGAAATTAGCAGGGAAAGCGTAAAAAAGATCGAGCCTGTTCAGCCATTGTTAGAGGACAAACGCAATTGGCGTCTTGGTGTGTCACCAACACGATGAAGAGCGTGCTTGCATCAACAGGCCTTGTGCGTGCGTCGCGATCATCCAAAGTGCTGTAGTCGCCTGAATTCGACGAATCGATGCCGTGTCTTTGCTGCTTTTCTGGCATTGGGAGGGCTGGGCTGGTCACGGACACCCCGGCGCCTCCATCAAGAGGCTTGCCGGGGTGTTCGCTCCCACTGGGTTAGCTCACGAGCATGAGGTCATGTCTGTTCAGAAGTTGACACCCATGCCGACGGTATAGGCCCAGGCGCCGTCGTCATAGTTGTCCTGGGCGCTGTTGCTGCTGTCGAACAGGAACTGGTACTCGGCTCGGCCCTGGATGGAGGGCAGTGTGGCGGGACGGCCTGGCAAGTGCCTGTCAGCCCGGCGCCTCGCGCACGTCGATGCGGGCGGCCGCGCGCCAGTCACAGCGGTACCGGCAGTCAAGTCGCGTGATGGGTCACGATTTGCGGACTCGCGGTCCACGTGAGGTTTTTGCGTTTTCCACATGCTGCCAGAAGGTGTGCAAGCAAGGAGCACTTTCCACGGGGGCCGCTGCGACCAGCCCGAAACAGCGCTCCACCCTCGGCCGCAAGGGCTGCACGCGCAGGCCTTTCCTGTCTTCCGGCAGTACGGATTCAGGCACGATGGCAGTCCCCATGTCTTCACGCACCAGGGCGCAAGCGCTGGCCCAGTCCCTCACGGTCACGCGGATATCCCTGAACGTCAGTCCTCTCGCTTCGGCCAGACTCTGACCGTTGACGCGGCAACCGCCGCTGGCGTGGATGTAGGGCTGTGTGACCAATTCGGTCAGCTCGACGCCCTGCGCGCTGGCCCGCCGGGCAAGCCGATGGGAAGTCGGGATCAAGGCGACCCAGGCATCCCGGCCGAGTATCAGCGGGTGACGATCCGATGTGGGGTTCAATACCACGCCCAGATCGATGGTGCGGTCGGCCAGCCAGGATTCGACTTCCTCGTCGCTGCCTTCCAGTAGGACGATCTCGATCCCCGGGTGGCGCTGGCGGAAGGTCGAAAGCAGAGTGGGCAGCCAGCGCGAGAGGATCGAG
Source organism: Modicisalibacter sp. MOD 31.J (assembly GCF_020147985.1). Lineage (NCBI taxonomy): Bacteria > Pseudomonadati > Pseudomonadota > Gammaproteobacteria > Oceanospirillales > Halomonadaceae > Modicisalibacter > Modicisalibacter sp. MOD 31.J. The sequence continues at coordinate 31,090 of NZ_JAGXFF010000006.1, forward strand.
GGGAAGCTGCCCAGGCGAAGTCGACCGCTGCCGATACCCTGGCGTTCATCGGCGAGCGCACGAATGGCGTTCAGACTGCTGAGCATGGCGCGCGCGTGCTCGGCCACCGACTCGCCAAAGGCGGTCAGGATCACCTCACGACGCCGGCGGGTGAACAGCGGGGCGCCCAGGGTTTTCTCCAACTGGGCGATCGCCTGACTGGCGGCGGACTGGGTCATGCCGACGCGTTCGGCACCTTGCGACATCGTGCCGGTGTCCGCCACGGCCACGACCAAGCGCCAATGGGTGAGATTCATCATGGTAGTAGTTTAGCTAATAGCTGAGCGATCGAATATCCATTTTACGGATGCAAGAGCGAGACGCACTCTGGTGACCCGACGGCCAATGACGGCATGTCGCTACTCAGGGAGACGTTTCGATGAAGCTCTATTACGCGCCGGCGACTTGCTCGCTTTCGCCGCACATCGTCCTGCGTGAGCTGGGCCTGCCATTCGAGCTGGTGCGCGTCGATAACCGCAAGAAAATGACCCAGGACGGTCGGGATTTCATGACCATCAACCCGAAGGGGTACGTCGCGGCGCTGGAACTCGACGATGGAACGATATTGACGGAAGGCCCGGCAATTCTGCTGTATCTGGTCGATCTCGTTCCGCACACGGATCTGGCACCGCCGGCAGCGAGCCGGGAACGCTACCGGCTGCAGGAATGGCTGGCATTCGTCAACAGCGAGATCCATGCCGGTCTGGCGCCGCTGTTCGATGCCTCACTGCCCGCGGCGGCCGGCGAGCGCTTCCGCGCCAAGATCCACAAGCGTTTCGATTACCTCGAGGACGTGCTGGCTAGGCAGGATTACTTGATGGGGGAGCGCTTCGGCGTCGCGGATGCCTATCTTTATACGGTGATGGACTGGTGCCGGTTGTTTGCCATCGATCTTGCCCACTGGCCGGCCCTGAGCCGTTACAGTGAACGGATCGGCGCAAGGCCTGCCGTTCGGGAGGCGCGTGACGCGGAGGGAACTTAGCCGCGGCATGGGGGCACCCGGCTGGTGCGCCCAATGCTACGCACCCCTCCCGCGAGTTTCAGGGCCGTGGCTGCTCCGTCTTATCGATGCGCCCAGTCCAGTTGCTCGAAGGCGCCCCGGGCGTGATCGTCCCGGAACAGGGCGTGGTCGCGGCGCACGCGGTCGGCGGCCTCTCCGGCGTATTCCACCATGTCTTCGACGAACAGCGCCGGTGGCCCGATGGCGTTGACGATCGCCGGTTCGACGTCGTGATCGATCCGGCCGGACTCGTCGGAGAGCGCATGCACATGGGCGAGCACGCGGCCGCAGATGCCGGCGTAGTCCTTCCATTGGCTCTTTGAAAGGTCGTTGAGGTCGATGTCGTCGCGAAACGGCGCACGCTCGCGCGACATGTAGCTCAGGCCGTCGAATGCGACGTGACCGTAGAAGACGTCGCCGCGCACCAGGTGAACGCTCTGTGCGTGGCTGATGCGCTCGGCCCGGCTATCCATTTCGTAGGCCGAGGGTGGCACCAGGCCGGCCAGCGCCGAGCGTCGCGCCTGCTTGTATTCGATGATCAGGTCGTCGGTACCGTCGCGTTCGGGGCCTTCGATGAGCACGTAATAGCGGTTGAGCCCCAGCGAGGCGGTGCCCTGCCCGCGACGTATCGCCACGTCTTTCACGTGCACGGCCTTTTTACCTCGCCCCCGGGCGCGTTTCGGCACCTCGATGGCGTTCTCACTGACCAGGCGGTCGGTGATGGTCTGGAACTCGTCGCGCCGCGACGAGATCGGCACCAGTTCCTCGGTGGAGCGAAAACCACTTCGCGCCTCGTCGAGGTAGTCGTCGGCCAGCCATTCGGCGCGCCGTTCGTCGGCGTCCTCGAGCAGCTTGCGGATCAGTTTCGGCGCGTTGTCGAAGCGCATCTCCTCGTCGCGTTCGGTGCCTTCATGGGCCAAGCGCTGCATGGCGTCGATGTAGCCCTGGACGAAGCGGCGGACGATCTTGGTGCGGTGCTTGCGCTTGAGCTCGCCTTCGGTTTCCGCGGCGATCATGAAGCCGACCGCGCCGCGCTTGATATCCCAGGTGAAGGGGGCGTAATAGGCCTCGTCGAAGTCGTTGACCGAGAAGATCGGCACGTTGTCCACATTGGGCATGACGCCGAAATTCTCGGGATGAACGTCGCCGAGCGTGAGTACGGTGGGCATCCAGGCATCGTCGCCGGCCATGTCGCGATAGAACAGCAGTGCCGTGCCGCGAAAGAACGAGAATAGCGAATCCGCGAGCTTGTCGAACTTGATCGCGGCCTCCTCGGAGGATGCCGCGATGCGCGTTTGGTGGTCCTCGCGTAGCGTCTGGCGCACGTGCAGACGGCGTTCGTGGCCGCTCAGCACGCGGGGTTGCAGCACGAATTCGCCGGCCGACACCGCCTCGGCCAGGCGACGAAAGGTATCGACGCGGGTGGCCACCACCGGACCCGCCTGATCGGCGGGCTCGCGTTCCAGAGCCGCCGCCAGTTCCGTCTTGCTCATCGTCGAGCGACCCTCGATGCCGCGCTCCCGAGCCTGTTCGTAGAGGGCCTGGCGTGTGTGTTTCTCGGTCTTCGACATGAGTCCCTTCCTGTCTCGTCTAGACGTGAGCCCGGTGGGCGGCGATCCCTTCAGCATGGACGACTTGCGCCCGGTGTGCATGCTGAAAGCGGGCGTTGTCGGCGCCATCACGGGCTCGTTCCGGGGTCGGAAGATACCGCGGCGGGTCGTTGCCATCGCGATGCGCGATCCTGAAAACGCTATGGACCTGTCGGGAGCGGGTAGCCAGCGCCGGCGCGACGCTGAAGCCAGCGGTGTTAAAGAAAGGCTTTGGTCTGCCGATAAGGACGGTGAAAATCCTGCATTATTCTTCGAATAATTCGTGTGAGCGGCGGTGCCGGGAGGGAAGCTTTTCTGAAAAAGCATCGCCCCGGTTTTTCGGTGATTATTGATTTTTTCTTAATGAATGGAGCCGTTTTCTATTAAAATAATGTAGGGGTTTGGGTCGAAAAGGCGATGATAATCCAGGTCGTATAGTCGACCATCTGGAAATTAGGGAACGGCATCCTGTGCAGGGGATAGAGACTTTTGTCATCAATCAACAAGCAGTTCAGCGTACACTGGCTGACGGGCCAGTTCCGAGACGTCGACCAGGAGGCCGTGTATCGCCGGTCGGTCGGTTCGCGAGTGCGGCTCGAAACCGCGCTTGCGTTGGTCGTGGCGGCGCTGATCTATGGCATGTTTGCGATTGCCGACTACCAGATCCTGGGCTTGAGCCAAGACTATTACCGGTTGATCACCATGCGTGCGGTGGTGGTCGGCCTCTGTCTGATTCTGGCAGTTCTCATTGCATGCAGGCACCGATACTCCCATGAAACCTGGTTGCATGCCATGCCGTTATGGATACTGGCGACGGGTATCATACTGATCGTTCCCCTGCGTCCCGATAGCCTTTCAACCCAGGTAACGGCGGTGGTCGTGGCCACCATGGCCTTCTATCTTCTGATCCCCAATCGACTGACGGTCGTGACGTTCGCCAGCCTCTATTTGAGCATCGGCTTCTTGATCTCTGCAGCCCTGTTTGCTGATGCTAAACCGATGGGGGTGGTGCGTGTCGCGTTATTGTTGATCATGGCCAACGGTGTGGGCTTCTTTGCCTTGCTGCGTCTGGAGAAATTGCAGCGCCGGCAATTTTTCCTGCTCCATGAAGAGCGTGACCAGAATCGTCAATTACTCGGTGAGATAGCGCACCGCGAGTTGCTGGAGGAACAATTGCGTCGGGTCGCCGAGCGGGATGCCCTGACGGGTCTGAATAGCCGCCGTCATTTCATGAAGCTGGCCGAGGCGCTTTTGCAGGTTTCGCGCGTGGAAAAGACGCCCTTCAGCCTGTTCATGATCGACGTGGATCATTTCAAGCGTATCAATGATACCTGGGGGCACAGTCAAGGGGACTGGGTCCTGGCCAGGATCTCGGAAGTCTGTGCGCATTCGCTCCGGCCCACGGATGTGATAGGTCGTTTCGGGGGTGAAGAGTTCGTGGTGGCCCTGCCCGATACCGGCGCCGACGGGGCCTTGAGGGTTGCGGAGCGCTTGAGGAAACGGGTCGCCGAACTGCCCGCCGATGAAGAAATGCGTGAACTGCGTCTGAGCATCACCATCGGCGTCGCGGTGGCTCATGGCGATGAGATCGATCTGCAGGCCCTGATCACCCGCGCGGATCGGGCGCTTTACGTCGGCAAGCGCGAGGGTAGGGATCGGGTCGTGGCCTGTGGTGAAGGCAGTGATGCGGAGAATGAGGATAGCGGTCTGCAATGAGACCGTCGTGGCCGGCCGACTGCGGCCGGATTCGCGATCTGTCGATTTCCTCGAGCCTGACATCCTGCGTTGTGGAGCCTGGCCTCGCATTCACGTCTCTCGGCGAGTGGCCTGGCCACGGCCCGCCAGGATCACGCCCAGCGCGGCGACGGCCATGCCGACCCAGCCCAGCATGGGCATCGGCTCGTCGATCAGCAGCCACGCCAGCAGCGCCGCCGTCGGCGGAATCAGATAGAACAGTGCGGAGACCTGCGCCGCCGCGCCGCGGCGGATCATCGCCAGCAGCAGCGTCAGCGCGATCAGCGAGTTGCCCACCACCAGGTAGCCCAGCGAGGCGACCATCTCGACGGACCAGACCAGCCGATACTGGCCGAACAGCAGCACCAGCGGCAGCGTGGTGACCAGCCCGGTGGCGTACTGAATGGCGTTGGCGGTAACCGGGTGCAGTGGGCTGCCGAAGCGCTTCTCATAGAGTGTGGCGGCGCTGATGCCGAGCAGCGCGCCGACGGCGCAGATCAGCCCTGCCAGCGAGTCACCGCCGTGGGCCTCGCGCGCTGCAATCACCAGCGCCGCTCCCGCCAGGCCCAGCCCCAGTCCCAGCCAGCGCCGGGCGTCGACCCGCTCACCCAGCAGACGTGGCGCCAGTAGCGCGACCAGAATCGGCTGCAGCGAAATGATCAGCGCCACCGTGGCCGCCGAGGCGCCCAGAGCGAAACCGGTATAGCAAAACCCGAAGTAGAACGTCTGGATCAGCGCCCCGACCACGATCTGATGGCCCCATTCGCGCCCCCGGGGCGGCAGCGGCGGGTGCAGCCATAGCGCTGCCGGCAAGAGCACCAGGAGGACCAGCACGAAGCGCAGCGCCAGGAACAGCAGCGGGTCGACGGCCTCGATGCCGATCTTGGAGACCGGGAAGCCCAGCGACCAGAGCAGCAGAAATAGCAGCGGCGCGCCGCGCGTCCACAGCGCGCTGGGTGTCGTATCTTGCGGATCGGCTGCGCCAGTCTGGGTCGTTTGGTACCGGTATCGGGGGGTGGGCTGGTGGTCGCCAGCGTGGCGCGACATGAGCTATCTCCTCGGCCAGGAAGCGCGAAACGGGCAGTGTCTCGGGAGCGCCGCGGCGGTGCTCGATCAGGACTTGCCCCAGTCTGGCGGGTAGCGACAAGATAAGTCTCGTTACAGCAAAAGAATCCAGATATCACTCTGGCTTATGTCATGAACCTGAACCAGATTCGCTTATTGGTCGCCCTGGGCGAGACCGGCAGTCTCTCGCGTGCCGCCGACCGGCTGGGCATGACCCAGTCTGGCGCCAGTCAGGCGCTGACCGCGTTGGAGGCCGATCTCGGCGCGTGCCTGGCCACGCGGCAGCGACGCGGCATCGTGCTGACCCGGCTCGGTCAGCAGGTGCTCGAACAGGCCCGCCGGGTGGTCGAAGGGTTGACCACCATTCGCCAGCTGGTCGACGCGGCCCAGGGTATCGCCCATGGCCGCCTGCGGCTGGGGTGCCTGCCGTCGTTCGCGGCCACGCTGCTGCCGGACCTGCTGCGGGTCTTCGCCCAGCGCCACCCGGGAATCCGCATCGTCGCCGTGGAGGGCACCGATGACGAGGTGGCGGCGTGGCTGGCGGCGGGGCGTGTGGATATCGGCGTGGTCTGTGACCCCTCTCCGCAGCGTGGCGGGGTGACGCTGTGCCAGGACGAATGGCTCGCGGTGGTGCCCTCGCATCATCGCTGGGTGCGTCAGGGCCTCTCGCGGGTGGCGCTGGCGGCGGTGGCCGAGGAGCCGTTCGTGCTCGCCACCGGTGGCTGCTCCAGCAATGCCCGCACGCTGTTCGAAGCGGCGGGGCTTGCACTGCACGATCTTCAGCTCGAGGTACGCGACTGGAACAGCGCGCTGACGCTGGTCGGCGAGGGGCTCGGCGTCGCGCTGGTGCCGTCGCTGCATCTGCCCCGGCAGCGCCAGGGCTGGCGCGCGCTGGCGCTGGAGACCCCTTGCCGGCGTCAGCTCGGGCTGGAGCTGGCCAACGGCGACACCCCGGTACCCGGCGCTCATGTCTTTATCGATACGGCCGTGGAGGTGTTCGCGGAGACGCGATGAATCCGGGCGTAGGCTGAATGCTGGCTGACAGCCCCGTGGCCATCCAGACGTCAGCGTCGTCTACTGTGCCGAGCGCTCCCGCCGAGCCTTACCGTCTACGTGTGGCCCCGCTCTGCCAGGATCTGATCCATCGTTGCGCGAGCCACTGAAGGTGCCAGATTGGCTCGGCGCATTCGGGGTTTGCCCTCTATTTCTGGTGGCTGAGGCTCATCAGGTAGATAGCGCCTGCCAGGGCCAGGACCGATACCGCCAGATAAATGGCATCCAATGGCGTCTGAAAGCGTATATCCACCACGGCGCGAAAAAACTCGATGATCACCGCCAGAATGACGACGCGAGCGATCTTGTCTTTCAACTGATCGAATGACTCGACATTGAAGGGATGCTTGGGCGCATAGTCTTCGGCCTGCTCGATCGGAGAGACAAAAAGCCGGTAGACGCCCAAGCCAAATACCAGCAGCACGATGGCCACCAGATAGATATCGACGGCAATGACGATGTTCGGCACGACGGTTTCATGAATATCGACCCCCTGACCCAGGAAGTAGTATGCCGCCGCATCGATGACTATCTCGCAAATATCCAGCGTGCCGATGATGAAGAGCAGAAAGGCTCCCAGCAGGCTGGGAATCACGGCCGCCATGACCAGGAAGCGGGAGCCCCACAGGAATCGCTCGAAACGCTCCTCGAACCGGCGGTTTTGTCTTGTGGACGGTTCTCGCTTGTCCGGTGCTTGCATGATGCCTCCTGTCTGGTCGTTTGGCCTTCATCGTAGGTAATGCGAAGCACTTTACCCAGGTGTGTGGTTCCGCTCGGCCGCTTTTGAAAACATGTTTTCGATTTTCATCCGCTTGTCGCCCATCGCGTGCTTCTCCAGCTGGCTTCACATGACGCTGGCACCTGGCGTTGTTTAAGCGCCAGTTTGGATGATGCTGGCGTAAAAAAACCGATGTCTGGCGTGCCGGTCCACGGGCGTGTACTCTTCCGGGCTGGATTTTAAACGCGAGATCCCGCTCGGCGTGGCTCATCCGCTATGAGGGGCTTATCGCTTAATATGCGTGATAGTCGGCTATAAAAAGGATTTTATTAAAGGAGCCATGATGTTTCGTGTCATTTCAATGTCTCTGGTCGGTGCGCTTGCCGCCGCTCTCTCTTCCGTTGCCCAGTCCGCGATCGTGCCCTGGCCCACTCATTGTAACTGGCAGAGCGATCGTCTGAGCTGTTTCGGGGTCTTCCACGAGGGCTTGGCGCGCGCGCCACTGCTGGGAGACCTCGATGCGCGACGGCCGACCATAGGCTATGTCGACAAGTCCGGTGCGGTTGTGATCGAGCCACGGTTCGACGACGCGATGGATTTCGCCAACGGGCTGGCCGCCGTCTCCCTCGACGGCAAGTGGGGATACATCGACGCCCGGGGCGAATGGGTCATTGCGCCGCAGTTCGAAGAGGCCAATCCGTTCGGCACGGGCGGCGCGGCGATGGTCAAGCAAGCGGGTCGCTATACGCTCATCGACCGTAATGGCGCGACCCTCAGGCGCCTGCCTTACGGGACATTCTATCGCTCCACGTTCCACCAGCCGGAAATAGCGCTGTTCCCGGTCAGAGTGCCGACGCCGCCCAAGGTCTGGCGGGTCGAGGATGGTGAGGGAGTGACGCTGCCCGAGAACACGGCCTTCTTGTCCGTCAGCGCCGAGGCGTCGGACGTCTTCGCCGTCCGGGTCAGGCAGTCGCCGGAGCGCGCGCGCTGGGGGATTCTCGACGCCAATGGGGAGTGGCGCCTGTCCCCGGCGGTGCTCGATGCCACGGACGAGCCGGTGACCGATGGCGAGCTGACGGCGGTCGAGGACGACGACACGTGGCGGCTGTACGACAACCAGGGCCGACTGCTGGGTACGCGCGACTACCGTTCGTTCAAGCCGTTGCTTACCGGTACCTGGGTCGCTGAAGGCGACGATCATGAACGGTGGCTGGTGGATGCGGCCGGCAACGAGATCGAGACACTCGAGCGCCGTGCCTCACCCTATGTTGAACGCGACGAGTTCGTCCTGTACGAGCTGGAGGATGCCGTCGTCATCGCCCGCCGCAATGGCGAGACGCTTCGCATGGCCGCGCCCGGACTCGAGACGCTCTATTACCGCGACGGTGTGCTCTGGCTGTATGACGAGGCCAGGAACGTCATGGATATCCGGGATCTCGCGGGTGACTCGTTGATCGACGACGCAACCCGCCAGCGTCTGAAGGAGTATCAAGTCGATCTGTTCACGCTGCCGGCGGATCTGAAGGCAGGCGATGCCGAGCGGTCGCTACCTCTCGCCGCGCTGAAACCGCGCAAGGCTGGCCGGCCACTGGCGGTTCTGACCGCCGATGGGGAGATCGTCAGCAACGAGGACTGGGACGCATTCCCGGATACCGACGATGTGCTCGCCCCGGCCCTGGTGAAAACCCTCGAGGGGCGGATCGGTGCCATCGATGCCAACGGGGACTGGGTCATCCCCGCCGACTACGACGACATGGTGGCGTTCTCCGGTGACTATACGCTGGCCCAGCCCAACTTCGGTGGGCGGGTGGTCATCGTCGACCGAGACGGTGAGCGTTATCCGCTCCGCCCGCAGATCTTCGAGCACCAGCGCGGGTTCAACGCCGGTTTGCTCGAGTTCAGCGAACGCTCGTCGCAAGGGGATTCCCGATGGGGACTCTGGAGTGTCGCCGAAGGTGCGGTAGTGGTGGAGCCCCGGTTCACGTCCATCTCCGAGTTCGTCGATGGCTATGCGCCGGCCGCGGTGCGCACCGATGCCGGCGACGAACGCTGGGGGATCATCGACCGGCAGGGTGAGTGGGTCGTCGAGCCGTTGCACGAGGACCGGTCGTCGCCGGAGCGTATCGCCCCGGGTATCTACGAGATCAAGCGCCGTGCCGGTGAGGGCGAACACCGTAGCGACTGGCGTTACCAATTGGTCTCGACCGAGACCGGGGGACCGATCACCGATCTGCTGTACGAGTCCGCGGAAGTGGCCGGGCCGGAGCGCCTGCTGGTCCAGCCAGTCGATGGCGGTGTCCGGCTCATCGATCGCACGGGTAACACGCTGGCCAGCGGCGAGGGCCTGGTCGACCGTTTCGAGACCAACGGCACGCTGGCCCTCACGCTCTTCGAGGATCTCGATGGCGCCCTGGACAGTCACGGGGAGTGGCAGGTGGAGCCGGCCTATACGCAATCACTGGACTTCGTGCCGCCCCTGATGCAGGTGCGGGTCCATGATGGTCACGAGACCGTCGTGGTGGACGACGCGGGTAACGTTCAGCCGGTGGACAACCTGACGCCCATTCCCGGGATGATGCGCTACTCCCTGAACCTGGAGGACGACGATGCGACGGCGCTCGTCAACACCGACGGTGAGGAACTGACGCGCATCCCGGGGCAGCGTGCCATCGATCAGGCTTCGGGGGCGAACGGCCTGGTCGCCTGGCGGGACGAGGATGCGCGTCTCTACGGCGTCATGAACGCGCAGGGCGAGAAGGTGACGGGGGCCCATTTCAGCAATTTGGGTCCCATGCGCGAGGATCGGGCGGCGTTCGAGCGTCGCAAGGTATCGGGCGACCTTGTCGGCTTCATCGACCGGGCGGGTGAGATCGTCATCCCGGCCGCTTACGCTCGCGTCTCGACCTTCAGCGAGTCCCGGGCACTGGTTTTCGGCAACGGACAGGGGATGTTCTTCATCGATCCCCAGGGGCGGAAAACGTTTGGCTTCGGCGTCCTCTGCAATCGGTTCGTGGTCACCAACCCCCAGGATGAGGTGACCTGGCCGGCGGAACTCGATGAGACCACCTTCTCCTGTCTGGGAGAGGATTCCGGGGAAGAGAACGGTGCGCAAGACAAGGAAGGTGCTCAATGATTGGACAAGGTGCGTTCCACGGCCTGGCGACACTGGCGATTGCCGCCACCCTGTCGCTCCTGATGCCGACAGACGCGGCGGCGCGGGATGCGGATCGTTGTTTTACGTCGAACCACGTCCGGACTTTCGAGGCCTACCGACTGGACGGTCATGGGGGCCGGCGTGGCAGTTCTTGCCTGAGCGAATTGCACGATGGGCTGGCGGCGCTGCGGTTACCCGCCGAGGGGGAAGACATCGATAATGTCGCCACGGCCGGGGGGAGCAGCGCGTATCGTTGGGGCTTCATCAACGAGGCGGGAGAGCTGGCGATACCCCCGCGCTTCGAGCGGGTGGGGCATTTCCAGGCCGGGCTGGCTGCCGCTTACGACGGTGCCCATTGGGGGTACATCGATCGCCGGGGGGACTGGGCCATCGAACCCCGGTTCGACGAGGTGCAGGCGTTCGGGGACGGGGGCATCGCCGCTGTTGTCCTGGAGGGCGATTGGCGGCTCATCGACCGTGCCGGCAAGCCGGTCGATGCCCCGCTGCAGGACCCTGTGGCGCGGTTTCGAGTCGGCGACGGTTCTCCTGTGCGCGTTGAGGTCGAGTACGAAGATACCTACGAGAATGCCGACGGGGAGACGCTCGCCGTACCCGAGGGAGTCACCCTGGTCGAGCCGCTCGGCTCATCGGGGCTGTTCATCGCGCGCCGCGATTACCGCTATGGCTTGATCGACGCAGACCTTGAGTGGCAGGTCGAACCGGATTACCAGGATATCAGAGTCCCGTCGCAACCGGGGGCGGTCGCCGTGGCGTCGGATAGCCCGGAGGGTGATGCACTGATTCGCCAGGATGGCAGCATGGTCGTCAAGGGCGCTTCAGTCGCTCGGTTTAATGAGGCGCTATGGTATGCCAGGCGGCCCGATGGGACTTATGCGGCATTCGACTTGCAGGGCGAGCGGCTCGCCGAATTCGATGCTCAGGCCGGCCGCCGCGCCAGGGAAATGGGCGCCTTCCTGGTCGTTCCCGGTGATGAAAGCACGGAGGTCCTCGGGCCGGCATTCACTGAGCCGGTCTCGCTCGCCCCCGGAGTCACTCTGAAAGAGGCGCCCGCCGCCGACTTCCTGGTGGTGTTCGACGGCGACACCCTGTCGGGCGTGATTCTCGAGTCCGGCACCTATCTCTCGGCCAAGGATAGCGGTGACTGGTTCCAGACGATCGACTATGTCGAACGCCAAGGGGATTGGACATGGCTCCGCAACCAGCAAAAGACACTGCTCCAGATCGCCGGTCCCGATGGGCGCCCCCTGCTCGACAAGTCCACGCTCGAGCGCCTCGGCGAGTACAACGTCGAACCCCGGGAAGTGGAAGAGGGCGCCGCCGGGGACCAGCCGGTCGCCATTGCTCTGGTCAGTGAGTGCCCATACCACCACTGTAAGCCCGGCGCCGGCCTGTTGATGGCCGATGGCCAGCTTGTATTGCATGAAGACTGGCACAAGGTCGAGCCAGTCTATGCGGACGAATTCGTGGACGAGCGGCGTTTCGTGTTCCACACGGATGAGGGGGTGGGCATCCTCGATGGAGCGGGCTCGGTCCTGCTCGCCGCGAAGCAGCAGCATATCGACGACTTCCACAACGGCCATGCGCTGGTTTACGGCAACGGCGTGACGCGAGTCGTCGATCGTTCGGGGCAGCTCTTCGACGTGCCCAACGGGTTCGCCATGTCGGTGGTCGCCCCCGGGGTCGTACGCTACCGCAAGAGCGCGTCGGAGGAGGCATTGTTCAGCCTCTACGATCTTGTCGCGCAGCAGCCGATCACCGAGCCTCGGTTCCAGGACGTGGGAGACTTTCAGGACGGCCAGGCCGTGGCGGTTTCGTCGGACGGCAAGGCCGGCGTGATCGACAGGGCCGGTGAGTGGGTCCTGGCGCCGGCGTATGCCGCGGTCGAGCCGGTAAATGGCCGGCTGTGGATCGTCCAGCGGCGCCTTGGGAGCGACGCCTTCGAGGACGTGCCCCGGGCGTTGGTCGACGCCGAGGGCGAAATCGTCGTCCCCTATACCGAAGGCCGGCTTTCGGCGGAGCTGCTCGACAATGGCAACGTCGAGGCCGGGGCGCTCGGTAACGACGGCGTCCACAGGCTGCTGAGCCCCGCCGGGGAGATCCTTATCGACGGCCACGAGGTCGCGTTCAGCGTGATGGGCGACTGGATCAAGCGGCGGCATCGCACCGCGACCGGCTACCTCGGCGACAACGGCGAATGGGCCGTTGCCCTCGAACCGGGCATGGGCAGTGACTTCCATGCCGAGTCGCAAAGGGCGTTGCGTTACACCGATGAGGGGACGGAAATCATCGATGCCGAGGGCGCCGTCGTCGCGACTCTGCCGGAGGGCGAATGGTATTGGCCGGTGGACGCCTCTCGCATCATCGGGCGTGTTCGCGAGGGCAGTTCGACGACGACGAAATACGCCGACCCGAGCGGCGAGATCACCCTCAGCGTCGACGGCGAGGCGGGCGTGTTCCACAACGATACGGCGTTGGTAAGCCGCTCCAATGGTCAGGACGGGTTTTGGATAAATGCGTCGGGGGAACGCCTGGCGATGCCGGAACGCTATTCGGACCTCGGGCTGCCCGCGGATAACGGTCTGGCCTATGCAGCCCGCGAGGATCGTTACGGCTTCATCGACAAGGACGGACGCTACATCATATCACCGGTCTACGACCAGGTAACGGATTTCGAGAACGGACGCGCCATCGTCACGACGGCGCAAAGCGCGATGCTGATCGACCAGCAGGGCAGTACCATCGCCCGCGTGACGAACGAGTGTGGCGTCAGGGTGCTCTATGGCCCCGACAAGGAGCGCCTGTGGCCGACGCGTTTGCCGCAGCGCTGCCGTTGATGCCGTTGCCCGGCGGTCCGAATAGCGACGAGGCATTGGCGGTTTCGGGGTCGTTCCAATGGTGACCCCACGAAGAACGTCATCGCAGAGAGGGTTGGAATAAGCCGCATCGTCTAACCCATGTTCTGGACGAGCGCCTGGCCGGCACGCTGTACTTGGCCGCGCTGCGGGCGGGAGTGCCCGCAGTCGAGGCCATTCGCCGGACCGGGATCGCGCCGGCGATAGGTGGTATACACGGAAGACCCCCTGAATCGGTAAGGACACATGAAGACGATAGGTTCATGGCGGCTGTGGCTGGTGGCTGCAGTGGCGCTGGTATTTTCCAGCCTGTGCGCGGCGCAGGAGGACGAGGGCAAGTCGGCGCTCTGGTTCTCCGTCGATTCGCTGAACACGGGGCTGGACGAGGCCCCCGAAGCGGTCAAGCAGACCACGCCCCGCGAGACGATCCGCAGCTTTCTGGAGCTGACCAAGCAGGAGAAATACGACGCGGCGGCGCATATCCTGAATCTTTCCAACCTGGCACCGGCGGAGCAGCGCCAGCGTGGCGGGGAACTTGCCCGGCAACTGGCCCAGGTGCTCAAGCGCGGCGAATGGCTGCAGGTCTCCAGCCTGCCCGGACGGCAGGACGGGGCCACCGAGCACCCGGCGGACAAGCGCCCCCACGCGGGGCAGCCGCGGCGCAACATCAAGCTGGCCTCGCTCACCGCCAAGGGGGAAGCCTACGACATTCGCCTGGGGCGCTATAAGGTGGGCGACGAGCAGCCGGTATGGCTGATCACGCCGGACAGCCTGACGTCGCTGCCGTTGCTGTACGAGGCGTACGGCCCCTCCCTGCTGGAGGAGTACATCCCTCCGTCGTTCAAGACCTCGCTGGGGATCCTCAAGGTCTGGGAGTGGATCGCCATCCCGCTGGTACTGCTGGCGGTGGGCCTGGTGGGATGGTGGGTCTACAAGCTGGTGGGCGTGATGACCCGCTGGCTGCCGGCCGGCGTGCCGAGCATCTTCGTCGGCCAGATCAAGCTGCCCGTGGCGCTCATCGTCATGTCGTTGGTGACCCAGACGCTGCTCGACTATGTGGTCTCGTTCTCGGCGGTGGCGACCACCTCCTTCCGGGTGCTGTTGATCGGCATTCTCGCCTGGGGCGCCGGGATGATCGCGATTCGCCTCGTCGACACCCTCATGCTGCGGTTGACGCGGCGGCTGATGGGCCAGATCGACGACTCCAAGCCCCGCGACCAGCGCAAGCTGCTGACCACGCTCTACGCCCTGCGGCGGATGATCATCCTGGTCACGGTCACCGCGGTCACGGTCTACGTGCTGAGCCAGGTCCAGCTCTTCGAGACGCTGGGCATGTCGCTGCTGGCCTCGGCGAGTGTGCTGACGGTCCTGGTGGGTATCGCCGGTCAGGCGGTGCTGGGCAACATCCTGTCGTCGTTCCAGCTGTCACTGGCGAAGTCGATCCGCATCGGCGACCTGGTGATGTTCGAGGACCAGTGGTGCTATGTCGAGGGCATCTTCTATACCTTCATCCGCCTGCGCTGCTGGAACGAGCGTCGCGTGATCGTGCCGGTCACGTACTTCGTCTCCAAGCCCTTCGAGAACCTGTCGGTGAAGAGCACCAAGGAGTATCGGAGTCTGGCGTTGACGCTGCACCTGAGTGCGGACATCCAGTGCCTGCGGGAGAAGTTCCTGGAATATGCCCGGGAGGAGGACAACATCGTCGAGCATCACAAGCTGTGCTGTTACGTGACGGGGCAGACCGAGACGGCTCAGACGGTCGTCTGTTACCTGATGACCTCGGATCCGTTCGGCGGCTGGGTCGCGGAAATGAACGTCCGTGAGCGCCTGATGGCCTTCATCCGCGAACATCACCCGGAATGGTGGCCGCGCAGCGTGATGGTGGTCACCCACGAGGATGTGGCGCGCGTCAATGACGCCGGGGGTGGCCAGACCCCGTGACCGCCGGCATGCCGCGACTCGCGCTACAGCGTTGGACGGCTGTCTGGCAGCACGGCCTCACCGCGCTAGCAAGGAAGGGGGGATAGCGACTACCCTATAGCCCGTCGACTCTGTATGGGTCCGGGGCTAGCCGGGCCAGCCATCGCACGATCGCCACTCGTCACCGCGTCGCCAGCAGGCGATGAGCGTTCGCGCGTCCCAGGGCAGGGAGGCCCGGGAAGTGAACGTGAACCGAGAGCCGGATCATCACGCGACCGCCGTCCAGACGGCGGGAGCAACCGCCAGCAAGAAGCCGGCGGAAGGAGAAAGGGAATTTTCATGCGTGCTCGTCATCACCCGTTCGCGGCGTGGTTCAAGCGCAGTCTGCCGACTCGCCCCCTGCCGCCCGAGCGTCAGCGGTACTTTCAGACCCTGTCACGTCTTTATCTGATCGCCATCTTCACCTATGTCCTCGATCTGGTGCCGATGTTCTGGCTGCTGGGCGATAAAGCGCTGCTGGGCATCACCCTGGCCGGGCTGGCGGGGACGCTGATCGCTCGCGAGGTACACCGGCGTGGTTACATGGGCAGCGCCGTGCTGCTGCTGCTGACGATGATGACGGCGCACATGTTCACGGCGATCGGCGTCTACGGCAGCGGCCAGGGCTTCGAGCTCTACTTCGCGCTGATCATGCTGATCATCTACATCAGCGATCTGTCGCAAGGGGTCAAGTTGCTGGTCAGTGCCGGCCTGCTGGCACTGACCGCCTGGCAACTGATGACGGTGGGCGATGCTCCGGCCGCGAATGCGCTGTCGCCCTTGGCCGCCGACCTGTTGCTGGTCGCCAATCTGACCACGGTCAGCCTGCTGTTCGGAGTGATCCTGCGTCAGCTCGAGGGCATCACGGAACGTCTGGAGCTCAACTATCGCCGTCAGGCCAACCACGACGCCCTGACCGGCGTCTACAATCGCCGGGCGATGCTGGCCGAGGTCGAAAGGGCTCAGGCCAGCGGTACCCCATTCGCGCTGCTGATGCTGGATATCGATCACTTCAAGCGCATCAACGACCGTTACGGCCACAAGCGCGGCGATCGCGCCCTGTGCCACGTGGTCGAATGCCTGCGCCTCAATATGCGCGAGGAGGACATGCTGGGGCGTTATGGCGGCGAGGAGTTCATCGCCGTACTGCGCGGCATGAGTCATGACGAGGCGATGGGCATCGCCAGGCGCCTGATCGCCGGCGTGCGCGAGACACCCTATTGGCTGGATGTGCAGCGGGAGTTGACCCTGACGCTGAGCGCGGGAGTGGCGGTGAATGGCGAGGTCCAGGACATCGATGCCCTGGTGGCGATGGCCGACCGACGCCTCTACGCGGCCAAGCGGAGCGGTCGCGACCGGGTCTGCGGTCGCGACGACGAGATGGCCGAAGACGGCGAGGGTGCCGCCGCCGAGGCGAGCCGAGCCGTGATGGGGCGCGCCGCCGAGGAGATGCGCATGGCCTTGGGGAGCCCGGGCCGCTCCTGACGGCTCCCCAGCGCGAACCGTCGTGTCAGAGAGTGTTTACAAAATGCCTGCGCTCGACAATACGGCGTTAAAATCGGCCTCGTGCGCGAGCCCGGTCAAAATGCTCATTTAACCCGCGTAATCTTGAGTTTACTGGGCTCTGTGGGACTGAGACCGTAAATCTCTCCCCGGTACCGCAAATCCCTCCCTCTCAAACCGCAAGAACCTCCTTTTTTCTCTAAAAATACCTTATAATCAATGAGTTATTAAAGAGAAAAGGGGCAGAAAAGGAAAAAGAGACGGCTGAACAACTCGCTGGTGATTGCGGCGCGGGCGTCCTTGAGTTATATGTTTGTATAACTCATGCTCTAGTGCGCTGCTGGTTAAGGAGGCCAATATGAGTACCACCAATCTCCGCCGCGTCGGCGGCTCTGTCATGATGGCGGTGCCGCGGGCACTGCTCGATCAGTTGCACCTGCACGCCGGCTCTCAGGTTGATATCGAGGTCGATCACGGGCGTCTGATCGTGGAGCCGGCTAAGCCGCGGTATTCCCTTGAGGAGCTGCTGGCTCAGTGCGACACCACGGCAGATATGTCCGCTGGCGAGCGCGAGTGGCTGGATGCCGAGCCCGTCGGCCGTGAGCTGCTGTAATGCAGCGCGGTGACATCTATTTCGTTTCGCACAACCCCACGCGGGGCCATGAACAGGAGGGCATGCGTCCGGTGCTAATCGTGTCACCGGACGCGTTCAATCTCGCCATGGGCACACCCCTGGTTGCGCCGATCACCAACGGTGGCGACTTCGCGCGTTCCCGAGGCTTCACGGTATCGCTGGCCGAAGCGGGCACGACCACTACCGGCGTCGTGCTGTGCAGTCAGATCCGCACCCTGGACATCGAGGCCCGTCAGGGACGATGGGTGGAGAACGTGCCGCCAGAGATCATGGATGATGTGCTTGCCAAGCTGGCGACCTTGGTGAGCTGAGCCATACTGTCTTGCTTCCGTTAGGAGGCTATTAAGCATGGAAACTCTAGGAACTGCGCTGGTGAAAAGTTATGGATGACTTCAATTACCGAGGCAAGCGGGTACAGTTTTGGAAGCTTCAAGGGGAAGTTCTAGATTCAGATCGCTACAGCGAAACCCGCGTCACAGCCCGTAGTGGCGTGGGGAATGCCCGCGTACGGATGAGACAAAAAACATACCATGACTTCTGGATTCGCGGGGGTGATGGGCGTGAACAATCCATCCAGCTCGAGGATGTCAAAGTGCCACTGCGTGCTGGTCAGCAAGTCACCGTGGTTTGTGCTGGCCTCCCTCGCAGTGAGCGTGGCTGGTTATGCTCACTCGTGAATCACTCGACCGGTCGGTCGCACGACATTATCCCTGCGAAAACGTTGCAGAGGCGGCTTCGTCTAGAACGCATCACCGGTGTTTCACTCATTTTTGCGCTGGCTGTAGCTGCCTTGGTGGTGTATCTCACACTGCCGCCGAGTGGCTATTTCGCTCATCCTTGGAGAATGGCCAGGTGGGACTATGCGGCAATCGCTGGCGTTGTAGTGCTGGTCTTGGGAGCCTGGCGAAAATCACGCCGTGGAGGTCGTGCTGCCCGCGCCCTCAAAGCACACATCGGAGAGGCTGTCTCGCAAGCCCAGCAAGGCCATGCTTAGCCGCACTGGCATCCGTGAAGGATTATCTTCTTCTGCTCAGGAGTGTCGATGGGTATCTCCTAACCAGCGGTATGTTGGCGCTTCTTGGACTCCAAGAGGAGAGAGCGCAGTTTGGCCATTGCCTCATCATGGGGAATGTTGGGCCGCGGGCCGTTCAAGCTGCGCTGGACGCGCTCGCGAAACCAACGATCGTAGCTGTCGACCTGTTCCTGCGTCTCGAACTCGCTGATGCGTGGATTCAGTGGGGTGCTCATGCGATGGCTTCCTCTCGATGGCAATCCGCCAATATCGGGACTTTATCCCCTTAAAGTCATCGCCGCTCAAACTCTGGCCAGCGGCGGTAATACGGTGTCGCGGTGCCACGCCACGCGAGCCCTTGATACGTGCAAACCGCCTCGCCCTGGGCGAGCTGCTGGAGTTGGTGGGGCCAGATGATCGGCTCACGCTCCAGGGAATGACTGTGCGTGTACGTGTACTCGGAGCTGAGGAAACCGGGGTCTTCACTGGCACTGACCGCTTCGACCAAGCGGTCCACGCTGCCGATCTTGTCGCTCACCCACTGGGCCGTGCCATTGTCATTGAGGCGGAACACCAGGTGGAGGTCGCAGGCCCCCATGATGATATTCGGCCCCTCGTTGTTTTTCGTCCCATACGGCTGCATCTGCTCCCGGCTCTGCCAATACAACCATGTCGGCAGCTCGCGGGACCGGATGGTGTTCAGCTTCTGCACGAGCCCCGCCACCTGGGGCACGTTGCCGATCTCATCGAGCAACAACAGCACCGGCGCCCGGTTGGTGTGCTCGATCAGATAGCGCAGGACGTGGCCCATCATCACCGAGAACAGTCGGGCCGTGGTCTGCTGCTGGGACTCCTCGAATTGCAGGAACAGCCCCACGCGGCCCCGGCAGAGGTCGGCCAGTGTGAAATCCGACGCCGCCAGGGCCTCGCGGATCGCCGGGAAGCGCAGGAAACGGAGATTCGACTGGAAGGTCGCAAAGATCGAGCCCATCAGGCGCTCATTGTTGGCCATGATGCGCAGTCCGTTGGCCAGGTCGCGGGCGTCCGGCGACGGACTAGCGGCCAGCTCGCGCAGCAGCTCCCGGTGATCGCTGAATTGCGCAACATAGTCCCGCAGACTCGGCAGCGAAGCCCCGCCCGCAGCGTCGCGCAGGTGGCAGATGAGCGCGTCCAGGAGGTCGCGAGCCGACTCGATGAACACCGACTGTTCAGCATCATCCGCCGGCGGCACCAGGGCCGACGCCAGCTCGCCCACGGCTTCGGGGCTCTCCAGGTCATCGAGGGGGTTGTAACCCTCTCCACTCTGAGCCGTAGGGTTGAACGCCAGCAGGCGATAGCCCTTGGCCTCCAGGCGCTCGCGGACGATCTCGAGGATCTCGGGCTTGATGTCGTTGACGACGAACGAGCGGCCCGACTCGGCCCAGTCCAGCAGCTGAGCGACCAGGAAGGCCGTTTTGCCGGTGCCAGGCGGACCGATGACGCAGGCGCGGTCCTGGGTGCCGATATGCAGCGGCTGTCCTCCCACTTCGCCGGCGAGCACACCACCCGGCTGTGAGCGCCCCTGCACTGTTCGATGGATGGCGGGGTCAGCCAGCAGGTCCGGGCGATGCTTCTCCACCGAAGGTGTCGTGTCCCGAAGCCGCAGGAAAGCAGCGATCCCAGCCCCTACCAGGCCCACGACGATCACCAGCTGCACCAGCACGATGATGCCCCCACCAACACTGCGCACCAGGTCATACCAGGGCACGACAATAGCCGCCCACCACATGGCGACGATGGCGACGGGAGCCAAGAGCACCCAGCGCCGCGGGTCCGAGTCCGAATGGCGACGCTGCCACCAGGTCTGAGCACCCAGCAGCACCGCCACGGGCAGCAATACCGACCACAGCACTTGACCCGGATCGGCCGCCAGCGTTGTCATCGCATCGCCCCCGGTCAACAGGATCACCCCCAGCACCAAGGCGAACGCCTGAGCTGAGTAAATCAGCCCCCGCACCCCCTGGCTCCGAGGCGAAGGCAGCCAGCCTGGCGCCGGCACGTACCGTCCCCCTCCGACCAAGGTGCGGCCGAGCGTCCTCAGCGGGGCCAATAGCGACGCCACGATTTTGCGGGCGCGGCGCCAGTGCTCGCCGGCCTTTTGGCCTTCTTGGTGCCAAGAGTTCTCGCGCTCATCCATGCGGCAGTTCTCCCTGTCGTCATCCTCCCCCGAACAGGGCAGACACGCCCCGCTGAGGGTTCAGCAATGTGCCGATTATTCAGTCAAGATAAAGGCGCGTAAACTCCGCTTTTTCGGCCGATTTTGCCTTAGCTACGCGCCCCGGTCTGGCCTTCGCTCGCCTAATTTGTAAACACCCTCTCAGAGCGCGGCGATCTTGTCGCGCTGCTCGGCGAGCACCTGACGACTGGCCTGGGCCTCGGCCAGCTTGGCGCGTTCCTTCTCCACCACCTCGGCCGGGGCCTTGGCGACGAAGCTTTCGTTGCCGAGCTTCTTCTCGATGCCGCCGATGAACTTGTCCTGCTTGTCGAGCTCCTTGGTCAGGCGCTCGATTTCGGCGTCCTTGTCGATCAGGTCGGCCATGGGCACCAGCACTTCCATGTCGCCGACCAGTTGCGTGGCGGCGAGCGGCGTCTGGGCAGGATCGTCGAGCCATTCGACGCTGGCCAGCTTGGCCAGCTTGGCGAGGAACACGCGGTTGGCGGCCAGCCGCTCACGGTCGGCGTCGCCGCCCTTGGTGAGCAGCACGTCGAGCGGCTTGCCGGGCGCCAGGTTCATCTCGGCGCGCACGTTGCGCACCGCGACGATCACGCCCTTGAGCCATTCGATGTCGCGTTCGGCGCTCTCGTCGAGGCGCGTGTCGTCGGCCTGCGGCCAGGGCTGGTTCATGATCGAGGCGTCCTCGGCCGCGGTGCCGGCGAGCGGCGCCACGCGCTGCCAGATCTCCTCGGAAATGAACGGCATCATGGGGTGTGCCAGGCGCAGGATCGCCTCGAGCACGCGAACCAGGGTGCGCCGGGTGCCGCGCTTGGCTTGCGGCGTCGCGGCGTCGTCCCACAGCACCGGCTTGGAGAGTTCCAGGTACCAGTCGCAGTACTCGTTCCAGACGAACTCGTAGAGCGCCTGGGAGGCCAGGTCGAAGCGATATTCCTCCAGCGCGCGGGTCACCTGGCGCTCGGTATGCTGCAGCCGCGAGACGATCCAGCGGTCGGCCAGCGACAGCGTCACCTCGCCGTCGAGGCCGCAATCCTCGCCCTCGGTGTTCATCAGCACGTAGCGCGAGGCGTTCCACAGCTTGTTGCAGAAGTTGCGGAAGCCGTCGAGACGGCCCATGTCGAACTTGACGTCACGCCCGGTGGTGGCCAGCGACAGGAAGGTGAAGCGCAGCGCGTCGGTGCCGTGGGGCTCGATGCCGTCGGGGAACTCGGCCCGGGTGGCCTTCTCGATGGCGCGGGCCTTCTGCGGCTGCATCATGTTGCCGGTGCGCTTGGCCACCAGCGTCTCGAGGTCGATACCGTCGATCAGATCGATGGGGTCGAGCACGTTGCCCTTGGACTTGGACATCTTCTGGCCCTGGGCGTCGCGCACCAGGCCATGGACGTAGACCTGCTTGAAGGGCACCTCGCCGGTGAACTTCAGGGTCATCATGATCATCCGCGCGACCCAGAAGAAGATGATGTCGAAGCCGGTGACCAGCACGCTGGTGGGGTGGAAGGTCGCCAGTTCCGGGGTCTTCTCGGGCCAGCCCAGGGTGGCGAAGGTCCACAGCCCGGCACTGAACCAGGTGTCCAGCACGTCTTCGTCCTGAGTGAGCGCGATGTCGGCAGCGAGGCCGTGCTTGTCGCGCACTTCCGCCTCGGTGCGGCCGACGTAGACCTTGCCCTCGGCGTCATACCAGGCCGGGATGCGGTGGCCCCACCATAGCTGACGCGAGATGCACCAGTCCTGCAGGTCGCGCATCCAGGCGAAGTACATGTTCTCGTAGTTCTTGGGCACGAACTGGATGTCGCCGTTCTCGACCGCCTCGATGGCCGGCTTGGCCAGCGTTTCCACGGCGACGAACCACTGGTCGGTGAGCAGCGGCTCGATGACATCGCCTGAGCGGTCGCCATAGGGCAGGGTATTGGTGACGGTCTCGGTGGTCTCGAGCAGGCCGGCGGCATCCATGTCGGCGACGATCCGCTCGCGGGCCGCGTAGCGGTCGAGCCCGGCGTAGGCCGCCGGCAGGGCGGGGTCGACGTCGGCGTTGGGCGTGCCGTCGAGGTTGAACACCTCGGCGCGCTCGCGAATGGTGGCATCCGGCGTGAAGACGTTGATCAGCACGTGGCCCTGACGCTTGCCCACCGCGTAGTCGTTGAAGTCGTGGGCCGGGGTGATCTTCACGCAGCCCGAGCCCTTGTCCATGTCGGCGTGCGCGTCGGCGACGATGGGGATGCGCCGGCCCACCAGCGGCAGTTCGATGAACTTGCCGATCAGCGAGGCGTAGCGCGGGTCCTCGGGGTTGACCGCCACGCCGGTATCGCCGAGCAGGGTCTCGGGGCGGGTGGTGGCGACCACCAGGTGGTCGAGCCCGGCATCCGTGGTCACGCCGTCGGCGAGCGGATAGCGGAAGTGCCAGAACTGGCCCTGTTGCTCCTTGTTCTCGACCTCCAGGTCGCTGATCGCGGTGTGCAGGGTCGGGTCCCAGTTGACCAGGCGCTTGCCGCGGTAGATCAGGCCCTCGTCGAACAGCCGCACGAAGACTTCCTGCACCGCCTTGTAGAAGCCGTCGTCCATGGTGAAGCGCTCGCGGGACCAGTCGACACTGGCGCCCATGCGGCGCAACTGGCGGGTGATGTGGCCGCCGGATTCCTGCTTCCATTCCCAGATCTTGTCGGTGAACGCCTCGCGGCCCAGGTCGTGGCGGCTCTTGCCCTCCTCGGCGGCGACCTTGCGCTCGACCAGCATCTGGGTGGCGATCCCGGCGTGGTCGGTGCCCACCTGCCACAGAGTGTTGCGGCCCTGCATCCGCTTGTAGCGGGTCAGGGTGTCCATGATGGTGTCCTGGAAGGCGTGGCCCATGTGCAGGCTGCCGGTGACGTTGGGCGGCGGAATCATGATCGTGTAGGGCTGACCCTCGCCCGAGGGCGCGAAGCGATTGTCGGCTTCCCAGCGCTGGTACCAGCGGGTTTCGATCTGTTCGGGTTGGTAGGTCTTGTCCATGAGCGCTCTGCCTGACGGTGCCGGGTCGATCGCGGGCGTCGCGCATGTCGCGGCGCGCTGGCGATCGGAGGCGTGAGAAAAATGGGCCCGATTATAGCGTTCGCGGCCGCGAACGTCATGGGCGGTGCCGGGGCCGCGTGAGGCGTGATGGGAGCCATGGCCACGGAGGTTGGTGCGAAAAGTTGCCGACGTCCCTTGTCATGCCAGATGTCAGTCCTGGCTCAGAGCTTGTGGGCCTTGACCGGGTAGCCGCGCTGCTTGTAGGTCTGCCAGCAGTCGCGCTTGGCCTCGAGTACCGCCTGGTGCTGGTTGATGATCTCGGCGACCCGCTCGAAGCGCGAGAACCACTCGGGGATGCCGTCATGCAGGTTGAGCAGGGCTTCGATGGGCGGACTGTCGGTCCCCGGGTCCGGGGGCGCTTCCCAGCCCAGGGTCACCGGCGGTGTGGGTGAGATGCCGTCGGCGAGCAGGCCGTGGGGCAGGTAGCTCTCGGGCTTGAAGGTCCACAGGCGTTCGTCCATGTCGCGGGCCATGGCTTCGTCGCGGGTATGGACGTGCAGCCGGTAGCCCTTGCGATGGATGGTCTCGGCCAGCCGGCAGGCGAAGTCGAGGCGCGCCTCGAGCGTGGTGTCGGGGAGGATGTAGAAATCGACGTGGGTCACGGTCAGGACCTGATAACGGGCTACGGGCTACGGGCTACGCGGAGCCCGTGGTCGGTGTCCACGCCCCCCAAGACCGGGGAGCCGTGGGAAATGGAATGGACCCGTCCCCCCTTGTGCCAAGATGAGCCTGTAACGCCATCTATCGGTGCATGGGGCACCCACGGCATCCCGAGAGGAGGGTCCATTCATGAACAAGATTAGCATTGTGGGTATCGATCTCGCCAAGCACGTCTTCCAACTGCACGCCATCGATGCACACGGCCGCAAGGTCTTCGGCAAGTCGGTGAGCCGCCAGCAACTGCGCCTGACACTGAGCCAGATGCCGCCGTGCCGGGTCGCGATGGAAGCCTGTGGTTCGGCCCATTATTGGGCGCGTGAGATCCGCGCGATGGGGCATGACGCGCTCCTGTTGCCGCCCCAGGCCGTGAAGCCCTTCGTCCAGGGCCACAAGAACGACGCCCGCGATGCGGCGGGGATCGCCGAGGCGGCGGCGCGTCCCGCCACGCCCCACGTGGCCATCAAGACCGAGGCGCAACAGGCGCTTCAGGCCATACATCGGGTACGCACACGTCTGGTTCGCGAGCGCACGGCGATCGGCAATGAGTTGCGCGGTCTGATGGGCGAGTTCGGACTCGTGGTGGCCCAGGGCCACGCGGTGCTTCGCCAGGGCGTCGCCCGAGAGTTGATCGAGCGACACCGCGAGCGACTGGGTAGCGCCCTGTGCCTGCTGCTGGAAGACCTGATCGCCCAATGGCGTGACGTGGACGAGCGGCTCAAGGGTTATGACAAGCAGCTGATGGCACTGGCCAAGGCCTCGTCGGATGCCGAACGGCTGATGAGCGTGCCCGGCATCGGTCCGGTCAATGCCACGCTGTTGCTGAGCCATCTGGGCGATCCCCGGCGTTTCCCCAACGGCCGCCAGTTCAGTGCCTCGATCGGTCTGGTACCGCGGCAGTTCTCCAGTGGTGGCAAGGCGCGGTTGAGGGGCATCACCAAACGGGGCAACGGCGAGGTGCGACGCCAGTTGGTGCATGGGGCCCGGGCGGCCTTACGCCAGTTCCAGCGCCAGGCGGCTCCCGACCGGCTGGCCCGTTGGGTCTGTGAGCTGGCGGCACGCGTGGGCCAACGCAAGGCGATCGTGGCGCTGGCCAACAAGCTGGCCCGTATCTGTTGGTCCGTGCTGGCTCATAGCCGGCCTTATCAGCCTCAGGGCCAGGTGATCTGAGGGCCGGACGGGAAGAAAGGCAAGAAGCGCAAGCGGATACAGAAAAGCGTTTTCCGAGGTTGCGCGGGCAAGTTGCCTCGATGACATGGTCGGCAAGACCGGCTCTCTGGCACACTGATAATTCGCTAGGCCCGTTGGAGGCCGTGTGGGAGATAAGAGGCCAGAGAGCGCGCATTCCATCAGGGCCCGGCGCCGCAGGCGCCACAAGAGGCCGGATATAAGCGTGCAGTCTCACCTCATGTCTCGTTGCTGCTGGCTTGCACAACGGGACGGGTCCATATAAGCGAATTCATTCGCGACAGAAATGGCTAAATTTCATCGGGAACGAGTTCCCTCCCACAAAAGCCTTCGATTTTGATGACTTAGGCCAGCCGGGTCAGCCAGCCACGCTTGTCCTCGGCGCGGCCGTACTGCAGGTCGAGCAGCCGGGTGCGCAGGCGCTTGGCGTATTCGCCGCCGTTGTCGCCGGTCAGCCGCAGGCGTTCGTCGTCGCTGACCAGCTCACCGACCGGGGTGACCACCGCCGCGGTGCCGCAGGCGAAGACCTCGGCCAGCTCGCCGGACGCGGCGCCTTGGCGCCACTCGTCGATGCTGATGTGGCGCTCCTCCGGGGTCAGGCCCTCCTCGCGGGCGAGCTCGATGATCGAATCGCGGGTCACGCCCTCGAGGATGGTGCCGGTCAGTTCGGGGGTGACGATGCGCCCGTCCTTGAAGACGAAGAACAGGTTCATGCCGCCGAGCTCCTCGATCCAGCGGTTCTCGACCGCGTCGAGGAAGGCCACCTGGTCGCAGCCGTGGGCCTCGGCTTCCTTCTGGGCGGCCAGCGAGGCGGCGTAGTTGCCACCGCACTTGGCGTAGCCGGTGCCCCCCGGCGCGGCGCGCTTGTAGTTCGACGACAGCCAGATCGAGACCGGCTTGACGCCGCCCTTGAAGTAGGCCGCCGCGGGGGAGGCGATCACGTAGTAGTCGACCTCCTTGGACGGGCGCACGCCGAGGAAGGTCTCGCTGGCGATCATGAACGGGCGCAGGTAGAGGCTGGTCTCCTCGCCATCCCGCGGGGTCGGGACCCAGGCGCTGTCCTGGGTGAGCAGTGCCTTCAGCGAGCCGATGAAGTCCTCGTCGGAGAGTTCGGGCAGTGCCAGACGGCGTGCCGAGGCGCGAAAGCGCGCGGCGTTCTTTTCGGGGCGGAAGGTCCACACCGACCCGTCGGCGTGACGGTAGGCCTTGATGCCTTCGAAGATCTCCTGGCCGTAGTGCAGTACCGCGGCGGCCGGGTCGAGGGTCAGCGGCCCGTAGGGGCGGACTTCGCGACCGTGCCAGCCGACATCCGGCGTCCAGCGGATGTGGGCCATGTGATCCGTGAAATGGCGGCCGAAACCGGCGTTGCCGAGAATCTGTTCGCGGATGGCGGGATCCGTGGGGTGGGCGGTCGGCCGGACATCGAAGCCTGAAGTGGTCACCGGGAGTCTCCGTAGCTGATAGGCGGTCGGCGCACAGTGGGTCCGACTCGTCGTTAGACGTCGTTCGTTTCGCGCGGACACCGCTCTAGACTGGCCGGGGAGGGCCGGACGGGCGGTGCCGGGGGTTGTGTCGAGAATGACACAAACGCCACGGGCCGGGAAAGCCCGGCCCGTGAATCGTCGACTTTTCGCACAACTCCTAAGACGTTAGCATGCAAATGGCTGCTTGCGAAGCCTCAGGCGTCGTCGGTCGCCACCACCTCGGCCTCGCGATCCAGCAGGTACTGGGTCAGCAGGCCCACCGGACGGCCGCTGGCCCCCTTCTCCTTGCCGCTGGTCCAGGCGGTACCGGCGATGTCCAGGTGCGCCCAGGGGAAGGTATCGGCGAAACGCGACAGGTAGCAGGCAGCAGTGATCGACCCCGCCGGGCGGCCGCCGATGTTGGCCAGATCGGCGAAGTTGGAGTCGAGCTGGCTCTGGTAGTCGTCCCACAACGGCATGTGCCAGGCTCGGTCCCAGGCGGTCTCGCCGGCGTCGAGCAGGTCGAGGGCGAGGTCGTCGTCGTTGGCGAACAGCGCGCTGGCGTGATGGCCGAGGGCGATGATGCAGGCCCCGGTGAGCGTGGCGATGTCGACCACACTGGCCGGCTGGTAGCGCTCGGCGTAGGTCAGGGCGTCGCACAGTGCCAGGCGACCCTCGGCGTCGGTGTTGAGTATCTCGACGGTGAGCCCCTTGAGGGTCTTGATGATGTCGCCGGGCTTGGTGGCGTGGCCGTCGGGCATGTTCTCGGCGCTGGCGACGATCGCCACCATGTTGATGCGGGGCTTGAGACCGAGCACCGACTTGACGGTACCGAACACGCTGGCGGCGCCGCACATGTCGAACTTCATCTCGTCCATCTCGGCGCCGGGCTTGAGCGAGATGCCGCCGGTGTCGAAGGTGATGCCCTTGCCCACCAGCACGTGCGGGGCCTCGTCGGGGTCCTCGGCGCCTTGATAGCGCATCACGATCAGCCGCGAGGGCTCGGCGCTGCCGCGACCCACCGAGAGCAGGGTGTTGGCGCCCAGGGCCTCGAGCGCTTCCTCGTCGAGGATCTCCACGCTCAGCGCACCGCCGGAATCGCGACCGAGTTCCTCGGCCTGGGCGGCCAGATAGCTGGGCGTGCAGACATTGCCCGGCAGGTTGCCCAGGGTGCGCGCGTAGTTGACGCCATCGCCGACCGCTCGGCCGACGCGGGCGCCGCGCTCGCTGGCTTCGGCGTCGCCGGCGTCGCTGATCAGCTGGCTGACCTTGGCCAGGCGCGGCGCCGGGGCGGGCTCGGACTTGAACTCGGTGAAGCGATAGACCGCACGCAGTGCCGCCTCGGCGGTCATGCGGGCCTTCCAGTCGGCGCCACGGTCGGGAACCGGCACGTCGTTGAAGGCGGTCACCGCCTCGTCGATGGGCAGCTTGGCCAGGGCGTTGAAGGTGGCGTCGAGGGCCTTGCGGAAATTGCCTTCGTTGCACTTGGCGCGCTCGCCCAGCCCGACCAGCAGCAGGCGCTCGCCGGCCAGCCCCGGGGCGAACGGGACCAGTTGCACGTTGCCGAGCCCGGCATCGAAGTCGCCGCGCTCGATCAGCTGGCCGATCAGGCGTTCGCTGGCATCGTCGAGCTTGGCGGCCACCGGGAGCAGGTCACCATCCTTGAACACCGGGATCACGAAGCAGGCCGTTTCGACCTTGGCCGGATTGACGGTGAGAACGGGAAATTCCATGGCGTCTCCACAGGACATGAGAGTGGTCCTCGCGACCGTGCGTCGCTTGGCGAGACAGCGGTCCGGGGAATCTGGATAATGCCGGCATCGAGCGTGGCCGGCTGGCTTTCCAGTGTACGCAAAGCATGGCGGCATTGCATGGCACGCAGGCGTCGTCGACGGCCCCGGGCTGCGGCCACTCCGACGCGGCGTGCTATCGTGAACGCGCCAGGCCCGCCCGCTGCGCCACGGAAGTGGGGCGCCGACCGGCCCCAGGGAGACCGCTTTTGATTATCTTTCGTTACCTGACCCGCGAGATCCTGAT
Source organism: Modicisalibacter sp. MOD 31.J (assembly GCF_020147985.1). NCBI lineage: Bacteria > Pseudomonadati > Pseudomonadota > Gammaproteobacteria > Oceanospirillales > Halomonadaceae > Modicisalibacter > Modicisalibacter sp. MOD 31.J. Next base: position 60,025 of record NZ_JAGXFF010000006.1, read on the forward strand.
CACCATGGCCGCCGTCGCCGGCGTACTGCTGCTGGTGATCATGGGCAGTCGCTTCATCCGCTATTTCTCGGACGCCGCCGCCGGCGAGATCCCGGTCAGCATGCTGGGTACCCTGATGCTGCTGCACATGCCGGGCTTTCTCGAACTGATCCTGCCGCTGGCGTTCTTCCTGGGCATTCTGCTCGCCTACGGCCAGCTCTATCTCAACAGCGAGATCACCGTGCTCGTTGCCTGCGGGGTCGGCCCCAATCGGCTGCTCAAGGTGACCATGCTGCCGGCGCTGGTGGTCACCGTGCTGGTCGCGACTTGCAGCCTGTGGCTGACCCCGTCCGGCAAGCGTCAGAACGACACCCTGATCGCCGAGCAGGAGAGCCGGCTGGATTTCTCGGCCCTGCAGCCCGGGCGCTTTCAGGATTTCGGCGACGGGCGCACCGCCTACACCGAATCGCTCAACGATGACAAGACGCGCATGCAGGAGGTGTTCATCAGCGAGCGCCAGCAGCGCGATGACGGCGGGCCGGAGACCGTGGTGACCCGCGCCGAGGGCGGCTACCAGACCGTCGATCCCGAGACGGGCAGCCGCTTTCTGGTACTCAACGACGGGCAACGCTACGGCGTCGACCCGGGGCGCAACGTCGCCGAGCGGCTCGTGTTCGGGACCTATGCGGTGCGCCTGTCGCGCGCCGCCGACATGGCCCAGCTCGACGATGCCGAATACCGGCCCACCGCCGAGCTGTTCGGACGCGACACCCCCGAGGCGATGGCGCAACTGCAGTGGCGCTTCAGCATGCCGCTGATGATCCCCATCCTGACCCTGCTGGCGTTTCCGCTGTCGCGGGTCAACCCGCGCCAGGGGCGCTTCGCCAAGCTGTTGCCGGCGATCTTCCTGCACATCAGCTACTTGAGCCTGCTGCTCGCCGCGCTCGACGCCATCGGTCGCGGTGCCCTGGCGCCGGCGATCGGCATGTGGCCGATTCACCTCGGCTACCTGCTGCTGGGGCTGTGGCTGACCCGACGTTCGCAACTGGTGGGGGGCCGCTGATGTTCGGCGATCGTTTCGACCGTTACCTGGCCCGCAACGTGCTGGCCGCCATCCTGGTGGTCCAGCTGGTGCTGCTGGGCCTGGACATGGTGATCAGCTTCATCAACGACCTGAGCGACGTCGAGGGGGGCTACACGGCCTTCGACGTGCTGCTCTACCAGGGGCTGCACATGCCCTGGCGCTTCTATCAGTACGCTCCGGTAGCGGTGCTGATCGGCTCGCTGATCGGCCTGGGCAGCATGGCCTCGAGCAATGAATTGACGGTCATGCGCGCCGCGGGGCGTTCGCTCACGCGGATCATCTGGGGGGTACTCAAGCCGGTCGCGCTGGTGGTCGTTGCGGTGTTGTTGATCGCCGAATTCGTCAGCCCGCGGACCGAGCAGTTCGCCCTGGCCTGGCGGCTCGAGCAGATGGAGGGGGCCGGCGCCGTGCTCAGCGAGCGTGGCGGCTGGCAGCGCGAGGGCGACAGCTACTACCGGTTCGGCGCGATCCGCGCCGACGACACCGTGGTCGACGTGACGCGTTACCGTTTCGAGGGCCACCGGCTGGTCAGTGCCACCCATGCCCGCCGCGCGGTATGGCAGGACGACCACTGGGTGCTCGAGGACGTCGACGTGACCCGCTTCGACGACGAGGCCACCCACGCCGAGCACAGGGCCAGCGCCACTTGGGACACCCAGCTCTCTCCGACTCAGCTCAACCGCCTGCTGCGCGACATCGACAGTCAGGCGCCCAGCGAACTCTGGGCCTACGCCCGGTATCTGCACTCCCAGGGCCTCTCGGCGACCCAGCCGCTGCTCTACTTCTGGCAGAAGATGCTGATGCCGCTGACCATGGCCTCGCTGGTGCTGGTCGCCGCCTCCTTCGTGTTCGGCCCGCTGCGCACCGTGGCCGCCGGCACCCGGGTGTTCTACGGGGTGATCGTCGGGCTGTCGTTCAAGTACCTCCAGGACCTGCTGGCGCCGGCGTCGACGCTGTTCGGCTTCTCGCCGGTGTGGGCGGTGCTGGTGCCCACGCTGGCCTGCGTGTTGCTGGGGTTGTATCTGCTGCGACGCAGTGGCTGAAGACCGCTGCCATGCCGCGTCGTCGCTGCGTGCCGTCCGATGGGCGCCAACCGGCCGGACTGGCGCGTCGGCTGGCGGCGATGGGCTACGACACCCTGGTGCTGATCGCGCTGTGGATGCTGGTGGCGTTCATCGGCGTCGCCGCCAACGGTGGCGAGGCGGTCACGGGACCGCTGTTCCGTCTGATACTGCTGCTGATTACCTTGCTGTTCTTCGTCGTCTGCTGGCGGCGCGGTGGCATGACGCTGGGCATGCAGGCCTGGGGGTTGCGGCTCGAGACCCGTGACGGGCGCAGGCCGTCCATCGGCCAGTGTCTGATTCGCCTGGGGGTCGCCGGCGTGTCGCTGCTGGCTCTGGGGCTCGGCCATGGGTGGGTGCTCATCGACCGCGAGCGGCGCAGCTGGGCGGACATCGCCTCAGGCACCCGCGTGGTGGTGCAGCCACGGCGCCGGCAAGACTGAGCCCGGCGTGTCGGGAAACCTGTCGTGAGGGAGGCTGTCACATTGGGGCGGCTGTAACACTATTGATACGATAGTTTTTGGTGTATCGGGTTGCGGCAACATATGCGAATCATTTACATTCGAACTCGCGTTACCAAGCGAGGTGCTCCAATGTACGTATGTCTCTGCAAGGGTGTTTCGGATCATGCCATCCGTCGGGCCGTCGAGGAGGGCGCGCGTAGCTGGCGCGATGTCCGCGAGCAGACCGGCTGCGCCACCCAGTGCGGCAAGTGCGCCTGCGTGGGCAAGACCATCGCCCGCGATGCCATCGCCCGTCAGACCACCCCCGATTACGACCTCGCCTACGCGGTCTGAAACGCCTCCGAGCTGCACCTCGTTGCTATCCGTCACTCGCTGGCGGATGCGATCCCTTCGTTGTAACTTGTTGCTCTGATTGGACTTTTTTTACTCCTTAAGCAATAATCTCTGGATATCGGCAGCGCCGACGTCTGGCCGCGTCGTGCGCAATCACGCAGAACAAGGCTGACGAGGAGATTTTCATGAAAGGCGATCCGAAGGTCATCGAGTACCTCAACCGCGGGCTGGGCAACGAGCTGGTGGCGATCAACCAGTACTTCCTGCATGCCAGGATGTACAAGGATTGGGGCTTGAAGGTCCTGGCCGACTGGGAGTACGAGGAGTCGATCGAGGAGATGCGTCACGCCGATTCCTACATCGAGCGCATCCTGTTTCTCGAGGGCGTGCCCAACCTTCAGGACCTGGGCAAGCTGCACATCGGCGAGAATACCCGCGAAATGCTCGAGAGCGATCTCAAGATCGAGCACCAGGGGCGCGAGGATCTGCTCGAGGCGATCGCCTACTGTGAGCAGGTTCGCGACTACGTCAGCCGTGACCTGTTCCGTCGCATCCTCGACGACGAGGAAGAGCACATCGATACCATCGAGACCGAGCTGGGTCTGATCGACAAGGTGGGTATCGAGAACTACCTGCAGAAGAAGATGCACGCGGAAGCCGGCGACTGAGTCCGACTCCCGTTGCCGAGGCATATCGACGCCGAGGGCGCCCCATGGGGCGCCCTCGGCGTTTTGCGTGCCTGCTGGGAAGGGCGTCAGCCCAGGTCGTTGACCAGCAGTTCCTCGACCGCGGCGATGCGCTCGCGAAGCTGGGTCTCGTTGGGCGCCAGCACGGTGATGTGGCCGATCTTGCGGCCCGGCCGGGGGGCCTTGCCGTAGTCGTGCCAGCGAGTGCCGGGGATGGCGAGTACCGCATCGCGGTCGGGCAGTGCGCCGATCACGTTGAGCATCGCACAGGGAACCAGGCGCTCGGTGTCGCCCAGCGGCAGACCGGCGATCGCCCGCAGGTGGTTCTCGAACTGGCTGGTCACCGCGCCCTCGATGCTCCAGTGGCCGGAGTTGTGGACCCGGGGCGCGATCTCGTTGGCCAGCAGGGCGTCGTCGGCGACGAAGAACTCGAAGGCCATCACGCCGACGTAGTCGAGCCGGTCGAGAACCCGGCGGGCGTAGTCGCCGGCGAGCGCCTGCAACGGGTGATCGGCCAGTGGCACCGAGCAGTGCAGCATGCCCTGGCGGTGTTCGTTCTGCACCAGTGGCCAGACGCGGGTCTCGCCGACCCGATCGCGCACCGCGATCACCGAGACCTCGTGATCGAAGTCGACGAAGCCTTCCAGCACCATCGGTACCTCGCCCAGCTCGGCGAAGGCACCCGCGACGTCGCCGGCCTCGCGGAGTACCTTCTGGCCCTTGCCGTCGTAGCCCAGGGTGCGGGTCTTGAGCACCGCGGGCAGGCCGATCTCGGCGACCGCGGCGTCGAGGTCGGCCTGGCCGTCGATCGCCGCCACCGGCGGCAGCGGAATGTCGAGATCGCGGAACAGGGTCTTCTCGGCCCAGCGGTCGCGGGCCGTGGCCAGCGCCCGGGCGGGGGGGAAGGCCGGGCGCTGGTCGGCGAGACGGGCGACCACGTCGGCGTCGATGTTCTCGAACTCGAAGGTCACCACGTCGCTTTCGGCGATCAGCCGCTCGCGGGCCGCGGGGTCGTCCCAGGCGGCGCGGATGTGCGCGCCGTGCAGCGCGGCGCAGGGCGCCTCGCCCGGGTCGAGGAAGGTGAAGCGGGCGTCGAAGCCGGCGCCGGCCTCGGCGAGCATGCGACCGAGCTGGCCGCCTCCGACGATACCGATACGCATGGTCACTGGCCTCCCTGGTCCTGCGCTCGCGGGTCCGGGGCGTCGAGCACGGCCCGGGTCTGCTCGGCGCGGAACGCCTCGAGGCGCTCGCGGATCTCGGGGTACTTGTTGCCGAGCATCGCCGCCGCCAGCAGGGCGGCGTTCACGGCACCCGCGCGACCGATCGCCAGGGTGCCGGTGGGGATGCCGGCGGGCATCTGGACGATCGACAGCAACGAGTCGACGCCGCTGAGCATGCTCGACTGTACCGGCACGCCGAGTACCGGCAACACGGTCTTGGCGGCGGCCATGCCGGGCAGGTGGGCGGCGCCCCCGGCACCGGCGATGATCACCTCGAGGCCGCGCTCGGCGGCGCTGCCGGCGTAGTCGAACAGCAGATCCGGGGTGCGGTGGGCGGAAACCACCTGCACTTCATGCTCGATGCCCAGCTTGTCGAGGGTCTCGGTGGTGTGGCACAGGGTCGACCAGTCGGACTTCGACCCCATGATGACGCCTACCAGTGCGCTCATGCGTTTTCCCCTTGCGTCGCCGGACCGTGGCCCGAGACGGCCCGCTCGGGGTCTGGCGGCCAGGACGCGCTTGCTCGTCGATGGATTGCCGGGCGGGCCGCGATGCCCCCGGCGAGAAAGCGCCGGAGTATACCATCGACGCCCCCTCGCCGGCAGCCGCCCGCCGGCGGTTACTTGAAGGCCGCTTCGAGCTCGAAGCGCGGCACCGGCTCACCGGCGACCTCGACGGTCTCGCTGAACATCGTCAGCGGCCGGACCCACAGCCCGTAGTCGCCGTACAGGGCGCGATAGACCACCAGCGGCTCCTCGGTCTCGCTGTGATGGGCCAGGCCCAGGACCTCGTAGCTCTGCCCCTTGTAGTGGCGATAGATGCCCGGTACCGGCCGGGAGGCTTCATGATGCATCGGAGGACTCCTCGCTGAGAGAGACGCGCGCCGGACGCGCCGCCAGCCTGGCCAGGGTGCGCGAGGCGGCGACGAAGCCGAAGCTGCCGGTGACGAAGGTGGCCGCGCCGAAGCCGCTGGCGCAGTCGAGCCGGGTGGCCTCGCCGCTGCCCGGCTTCTGCAGGCAGACCTCGCCGTCGCTGCCCGGATAGACCAGTTGCTCGTCAGAATAGACGCATTCAACGCCGAACCGGCGCTTGGGATTGCGCGAGAAGCCGAAATCGCGCCGCAGCCGGGCGCGGACCTTGGCCAGCAGCGGGTCGTGCTCGGTGCGCGTCAGGTCGGCGACGCGGATCCGCGTGGGGTCGGTCTGGCCGCCCGCGGCACCGGTCACGGTCAGCCCCAGCTTGCGCCGCTTGCACCAGTGGATCAGCGCGGCCTTGGCGACGACGCTGTCGATGGCGTCGATCACGTGATCGGCGTCGTCCGGGATGCGCTCGGCGAGGTTGGTCGGGGTGACGAAGGCGCTGTCGGCGATGACCTCGATGCCCGGATGGATGGCCCGACAGCGCTCGGCCAGCACCTCGACCTTGGGCCGGCCGATGGTGCCGTCCAGGGCGTGCAGCTGGCGGTTGACGTTGGACACGCAGACGTCGTCGAGATCGATCAGCGTCAGCCTGCCGATGCCGGCCCGGGCCAGCGCCTCCACGGCCCAGCTGCCCACGCCGCCGACGCCGACCACCACCACGTGGGCGCGACGGAACCGTTCGGCGGCCCGGGCGCCGTAGAGGCGGCGGATGCCGCCGAAGCGAAAGGCGTAGTCGTCGGTCATGGCGATTCCTCGCAGGCGTCCTGGGTCGTGTGGGGGGCTGTCGCATCGGCGAGCCAGCGATAGCCGTCGCGGGGGGCGTGACCGGCCCAGCCGAAGCGCGTGAAGAGTGTCTGCATGTCCGGTTCCAGCGCGCCGTTCAGCTCGAGCATCGCCTGGCGACGGGGATGCCACAGGCGCAGCCCCACGGCGGCGAGCAGCAGTCGGTCGCAATCCAGCCGCTCGCGAAAGAATCGATTGTGCACGCCCTTGCCATGCTTGGCGTCGCCGATGATCGGGTAACCGCGCCGCGACAGGTGGCGGCGGATCTGGTGACGGCGGCCGGTCTGCGGGCGGGCTTCTATCAACGAGTAGCGCGCCGTGGGGTAACGGTCGACCGTCACCGGCAGCTCGACGCTGTCGAGCCGGCGTACCACGGTGCGCGCCGGCTGGGCGGGCATCTCGGCCTTGGGGCGGCGGGCGTCCTCCTCGCGCAGGGCGGCATCGAGCACGTCGTGCTCGGGGCCGAGACCGCGCACCACCGCCAGATAGCGCTTCGCCACGCGCTGGGCGGTGAAGGCCTCGCCGAGTTCCCGGGCCGTGTCGGCGTCGAGGGCGAACAGCAGAAGGCCCGAGGTCGGCCGGTCGAGGCGGTGCACGGGATGGACGTGTCGGCCCAGCTGGTCGCGCAGCGTCTGCAGCGCGAAGCGGGTCTCGCCGCGCGCCAGTGCCGTGCGGTGGACGAGCAGGCCCGAAGGCTTGCGCACCGCGACGAGGCTCTCATCCTGGTAGACGATCGGCAGTGGCTCGCTCACGGTCGATGGGGTCCTGTCTCGAAAGGGGCGGGCATTGTCGCCGTTCCTGGGGTGGGCTGTCATCCCGGCGGCTTGCCGTGTGCCGCCGGAGCGGTGCTATAGTCGATGCCCTTCTCTTGCGACGGAGCCAGCGACATGAGCGAGACCCGCCCACGGCGCCTGGTGGTGCTGACCGGGGCCGGCATCAGTGCCGAGAGTGGCCTGAAGACCTTTCGCGACGGTAACGGCCTGTGGGAGGACCACGCCGTCGAGGACGTCGCCACCCCCGAAGCCTGGGCGCGCGACCCCGGGCTGGTGCTGCGCTTCTACGACGCGCGCCGCGACCAGGTACGCCGGGCCCGACCCAACCCGGCGCATCAGGCGCTGGCGCGGCTCGAGCAGGCCGGCTTCGCGGTGCATATCGTCACCCAGAACATCGACGACCTCCACGAGCGTGCCGGCTCCTCGGACGTGCTCCATCTGCACGGCGAGGTACTGAAGGCGCGCTCCAGCGTCGATCCGCGGCTGGTCTACCCGCTGGCCCGCGGCGGCATCCGGCTGGGCGATCTGTGCGACAAGGGCAGCCAGTTGCGCCCCCACGTGGTGTGGTTCGGCGAGGCGGTGCCCGCCTATCCGCAAGCCTGCGACATCGTCGCCGAGGCCGATCTGCTGCTGGTGGTCGGCACCTCGCTGGCGGTGATGCCGGCGGCGATGCTGATCGATGCCGCCCCCGTCGAATGTCCCTGTCTGCTGGTCGACCCCAAGGCCAGCGAGGTCTCGCCGCGTTGGGTCACCGCCGTCGACGAGCCGGCGAGCACCGGGGTGCCGCGGCTGGTCGATCACTGGTTGCAGGCCGGCGCCCTGAGCGCACCGTAGGCAAGGCAGGCGTCAGTTCGGCGACTTCACCTCGGCGCGCAGCCTGGCGCCGGCCTGGCAGCTCAGCCGGTCGCTGACGATGGTCCCCTCGACCACGGCGCACGACAGCAATTCCACCTGTCGGATCGCCTGCAGACGGCCGGATACCCGACCGTCGACCACCACGTGCCGGGCCGCGATGCCCTCCTGGACCTCGCCACCGGCGGCGACCGTGACACGCTGTCCGGTCGCCTCGATGTCGCCCGCGACGTGGCCGCAGACGGTCACCGGCTCATCGGCGAGGATGCGGCCGCGGACCCGCAGCGACGCGCCCACCAGGGTTCCCGGCGGCTCGGGGAGCATCACGCTGGTCTCCGGCGACGACGCGGCGGAGATCGCGGGCAGCGTGGCCGGTTGGGCACCGCCGTGTGATCCGCCGGTCGACGCGCTTGGCCGCGTCGCGTCGTGACGGGCCTGCCGACGCCGCCCATCCAGCAGGATGAGCAGCACGCCGATCAGCCCGAGCAGGATCAACCAGCCACTGACTTCCATTGGCATGTCTGCATTCCAAGACGTTTCAGGGCGTACTGTGCCGCAAAGCTGGCGCGCTGAACACCGGCCAGCGTTTGCCCAACGTTTGCCAGTGCCATGTGATGACGACGGCGGAAGGCGTTTCAATGGCGGGTGCTGCCATGGCGCAGCTCGTCCCCCTGCACGGAGTCCCGAAACATGTTCAACAAGTCCCACCGTGGCGGTGCGGCGGAGACGCCGGACGTCGCCCCGCCGGAACGCCCGGCGCCGCCCAGCGGCAAGACGCGACGCATCGCCACGATCGGCGCGGCAACGCGGGTCGAGGGTGACATCGTCGGTGACGAGGACCTGCACATCGAAGGCCGGGTGACGGGCCGCGTCGAGTGCAAGCAGAGCGCGGTCACGATCGGTGGCGAGGGTGAGGTAAACGGCGATGTCTTCGCCCATGCGATGAGCGTGGCCGGCCGCGTGGAAGGCCGGTTGATCGTCGCCCACAAGGTGACGCTGCGGGACAGCGCGCGGGTGACCGGCACGATCATCTGTCCGTGCCTGGTGCTCGAGGATGGCGGCGTCTTCCACGGCAGTGTCGACATGGACCCCGACAACGCCATTCTCGCCGAGGCTTTCGACGATGACCACGCCGCGTCGGCTTCCACGCCGGCGATGAGCGTGCCGGTGGCTGCCGACGATGGCGGTGATGACGAGGTCGACGAGCGTTCCTGAGTTTACGGTCCCGCGGATTGGGTCGCCCCGGCGCGGGGCGCGAAGGTCGGCTTTCGCGGTCGACGGCGTTGCGGCATGATAGCCGGCTAAGTAAGGCCCGTGGGCCATTACGCCAAGAGCCGTGCTCAGCGGCCGTCTTCGACCCTCCAACGCCAGGACACATAACGCATGTCGATCTTCGAACGCATCAATCGTCTGTTTCCCCTGTGGGCCGTGCTGCTCGCGGTCATCGCCGCCTTCGTGCCCGACCTGTTCACCGGGCTGGCCGGTTACATCAAGACCCTGCTGGTGGTGATCATGTTCGCCATGGGGCTGACCCTCACCAAGGGCGATTTCGCGCGGGTGGTGAAAGCGCCCAAGCCGATCGCCGTGGGTGTGGTACTGCAGTTTCTGATCATGCCGCTGGCGGCGTTGCTGGTGTCCAAGCTCCTGGGGCTCTCGCCCGAGCTGACCATCGGCATGGTGCTGGTCGGCGCCACCGCCGGCGGTACCTCGTCCAACGTCATGACCTGGCTGGCCGGCGGCCATGTGGCGCTGTCGGTATCGATGACCATGGTCTCGACGCTGATCTCGGTGTTCGCCACGCCGCTGCTCACCCTGCTGCTGGTCGGCCAGAGCGTCGATGTGCCGGTGGCCGGCATGCTGATGAGCATCGCGCAACTGGTGGTGGCGCCGATCGCCCTGGGCGTGGTGATCCACCATCTGCTCGGCGAGCGCATCCAGGCCGTCGAACCGGCGCTGGCGACGTTGGCCATGGCGGCCATCGTGCTGATCATCGCCATCGTCGTGGCGCTCAACGCCGGACGCCTGGCGACGCTGGGGCCGATCGTCGCGCTGGCGGTGATTGCCCACAACGGCATCGGTCTGGCCGCCGGCTACGGCCTGGCGCGGGCGCTGCGCTTCGACACCCGCACCGCGCGGACCATCGCCTTCGAGGTGGGCCTGCAGAACTCCGGCCTGGCGGTGACGCTGGCCAACCAGTTCTTCACCGCCACGTCGGCGCTGCCCGGGGCGCTGTTCTCGGTCTGGCACAACGTCTCCGGCTCGCTGCTGGCGGGCTACTGGAAGCGTCGCCCGGTGGACGACGGGCCCCGTAAGCCGGCTCTCGGCACGGACTGACCTCTCCGCTGAGGACGACGGGCCGGGCATGCTAGAATGCCCGGCCCGTTTCGTTGGTGACCCGATTCCCGATGAGAGATGCCCTGCACGACACCACCGCTTCCAGCGGTGAGGCCGACCCGCCGCGCAAGCCCTTCAAGGCGCGCGGGAGCTTCGTCGAGCGCTGTGATACCTGCCGTCTGCCAGCGCTCAACTGCCTGTGCCCCTACCGGGTCTCTGCCGGGAGCCGGACCCGGGTCTGGCTGCTGACCCACCCGCTGGAGCACTACAAGCCCACCAACACCGGGCGGCTGATCGGTCACGTGCTGCCCACCACCGAGGTGTTCACCTGGTATCGCACCGAGCCGGACGAACGCCTGCTGGCGCTGCTCGACGATCCGCGCTTCGCGCCCTTCGTGGTGTTCCCCGACGATCAGCCGGACTATGCCGAGCGGGTGGTGGGGCCCGAAGCGGTCGTCGCCGTCGGCGAGCAGGGACGCATTCCGGTGCTGATCCTGCTCGATGGCACCTGGCGCCAGGCCCGGCGGATCTTTCGCAAGAGTCCTTATCTCGCCGCGTTGCCGGTATTGCCGCTGCACACGCAACGACACACCCGTTATCACCTGCGCAAGCCGGCCTCGGCGTCGCATCTGTGCACCGCCGAGGTCGCCGCCGAACTGCTGCGTCAGGTCGGCGACACGGCGGCGGCGGACGTGCTCGACGACTATTTCGACGCCTTCAACGACAGCTATGCCGCCAGCCGGCGGCACAGCAAGCTGGAGGGGCCGACACCGGCAATGCGGCGTCTGCGCTCGAGGCGTCGCGACTGACGGGCCGCACGCGGCTCGACCCGGAGGCTCACACGTCGCGGGCTTCCTGGAACTGTCCCTTGCCGTCCTGCTTGGCCCGGTAGAGCGCCTGATCCGCCCGGGCGATCAACTGCTCGATGCGCTCGCGGTTCGCGCCCCGCCAATCGTCGCAGTGGACGAGTCCGATGCTCAGCCCGAATTCCGTGTGGACCCGACCGAGATCGGCGGTGATCTCTATCAGGCGTTGCGCGACCGTCCGGCTCGCGTCGGCGTCGGCGCCCGGCAGCAGGATCACGAATTCATCGCCGCCCCAGCGTGCCAGGATGTCATCGGCGCGCAGGGCGTCGCTCATGAGGGTGGCGATCTGGTGCAGCAGCTGGTCACCCTTCAGGTGTCCATGGGTGTCATTGATGCGCTTGAAGCCGTCGAGATCGATGAACAGCAGGCCGGCCGGCATCGGCGCCCGGCCCGGGCCGCGCACCGCCAGTGCCTCGCGAAACCAGCCTTCCCGGTTCAAGAGTTCGGTCAACGGATCCCGGTGCGCCTTTTGCCGGCTCTGATACTCGTCGAGCAGCAACTGGGCCGACATTTTGTGAAGCGTGCGGGTCATCATGTGCAGCGCCACCCAGAAGAAGGGGCCCTGCAGCAGGAGCACCCAGAACCAGGGTTCGGGCTGAAAGGGGACCGCGAGTTTGAGCGGCAGATCCAGCAGCAGGACCTGCAGCATGGCGTAACGGGGTGTGCCATGCGAGAACCCCGCTGCGATCGAGGCCAGGGCGACCATGCTGGAGATGGTCAATACCTGCAGGACGGTGTCGCCACTGAGCAGGCAGAGCGCGGTGCCGAGACCGGTGACGGCGCTCCATAGCAGGTTGGCCAGGTAGGCCTGGTCGGCCGGCGTCGCGATATGCTGCCTGTCCCAGCGTCGCTTGATCAGGTACTGCAGCCAGATGCGGTAAGCCGAGACTGACAGCGTGGCCAGACACCACGCCCAGAACGCCGGTGTCGGATTGCGGTATACCGCGATCAGCGTCAGCAGGAGAATCGTGATCGTCCCCGACCACATGAAAGACGTCTGTATGGTGGGGCCGATCAGCAGGCTTTGCTGGATCGGCTTGGGCAGACGAGGGTCGCAGAGCAGCCAGTACATGCAGCGCCAGCGCGGCAGCGAGTAGGCACGAGGACGCGCGAAGAAGTTTGTCAGCATGGGCGGCTGGCCTTTTTGCGTGCAGGACGACGTCGTATGGCGGTAGCCCCGTCTACCGTATCCTCGGATAGTCGTGACCGCCGTGTCAGGGGTGTTGTTGATGGTTTTTTAAGGCCCTAGCCGTCTTATCGGCCGGCATAGGTTTGCCCTGAAGCGTTGCCGGCGCCGGTGGCACGGCTTGCGAGCAGTGGCGGGGGAGGAGAGCACATCGGCCCGCCCCATGGCGGGGGGGCCAGTGGCGTCGCTGAGAGTGGTGGCCGCCGTGTCAGATGGCAGGCGGCGCGATGACGCCAGTGCGGCAGGGCCGGGTCAGTGGCCCAGCAGTTGCTCGGCGATGCGCAGCCCGGCGATCCAGGTACCCGCCGCCGAGCCGATGGTGGCGAGCAGGAAGACCAGCAGGGTGCGCGAGACGCGGTTGCGCCACCAGCCCTTCACCGAGCTGACGTCGTGGCGCAGCCGCGAGAAGTCGCGGACCTTGGGCTTGCGCAGCGCCAGCTCGACGCCGGCGGCGACGAACCCGGCGCCGATGGTCGGGTTGAGCGAGGTCAAGGGGGCGGCGACGAAGGTCGCCGCCACGGTCAGCGGGTGGGCCAGGGCGATCGCCGAGCCCAGCGCCGAGAGCACGCCGTTGATCAGGAACCACTCGCCGATCAACTGCCAGCCGAGCTGGGTGTCCCGCGAGAAACCCAGCGCGAAGCCCGCCAGCACCAGCGCCGTGATCAGCCACGGGATGACCTTCCACCAGCGCGCCCGGGGCCGGGTGGCTTCCAGCGTGGCGCGCTCCTCGCCCGGCGCCTCGGGCAGCGGCTGCGAGAGATGCTCGGCGAGCCCCTTGAGATGGCCGGCGCCGATCACCACCAGCACGTTGCGGTAGCGGGGCGGCGTGTTCTCCTCGGCCAGGCGCAACGCCATGTAGCGGTCGCGCTCGCGGATCAGCGGGGTGTAGAGCGCCTCGGACTGCTCGGCGAACTCGGCGAAGGTGGATTCCAGCACATCGCCCTGCTTGAGTCGTTCGATCTCCTCGCTGGACACCTTCTGGCGCGACAGCAGGCTGCCCAACAGCCCGCCGATCAGCCCGGCGCGCTGCCACCAGGGCACCCTGGCGTAGACGCGCTTGAGGGTCACGCCGATGTCGCGATCGATCAGCTGCAGCGGCAGGTCGGCGCGGCGGCAGGCCTTGACGGCCTCGCGCATCTCGGCGCCGGGCTCGATGCCGGACTGCTCGGCGACGCGCTGCTGGAAGGCGCCCAGCGCCAGGCTCGCCATGACCATGCCCGCCTTGCCCTGGCGGAACACCTGGAACAGGTCCTGATCGCCCATGGCATTGGGCTGGGTGAGACTCTGGTGGCGCGAGGGGCAGAGTTCGATCGCCACGGCGTCGAAGTCACCGGAGACGATCAACTCGCGAACCTCGTCGGCGCTGGCGCGCGAGACGTGGGCGGTGCCCAGCAGGGTGTAGCGGGTATCGCCGACCTCGACCACCTGGCGGGGGCCTTGGGTGGTGTCCGGCGCGGCGGTGTCCTGAGTGTCGGTCATGAAGGCTCGCTATCTCGGGCAGAAGCTCGATTATCCACGTCATGGCCGGGCGGGCAAACGCCAGTGGCGATTGCTGCCATCTTGCTGTCCCGGGCAACCAGGGCTGGCGCGAAACCTCGGCGAGCGCAGACCATTTTCGTAGAACGCCTAGCGTCGCCAGAAGGCCGGCATGAACAACACCAGCACCGTGAAGATCTCCAGGCGTCCCAGCACCATCGCCACCACCAGGATCCACTTGGCCAGCCCCGGAATGTCGCCGTAGTCGTTGGCCACCTCGCCGAGCCCGGGGCCCAGGTTGTTGAGCGCCGCGCCCACCGCCGACCAGGCGGTGACCTGATCGAGCCCGGTGGCCAGCATGCCGATCAGCATCAGGAAGAACAGCATCACGTAGACGGCGAAGAAGCCCCACACCGCCTGGGAGACGCCGTCGGTGACGCGGACCTTGCCGACCTTGATGGCGATCACCGCGTTGGGGTGGATCAGGCGCATCACCTCGCGCATGCCCTGCTTGATGATCAGCAGGATGCGGATCACCTTCATGCCGCCGCCAGCGGAGCCCGAGCAGGCGCCGACGAAGGCGGCGACGAACAGCATGAACGGCAGGGCGCCCGGCCACAGCGAGAAGTCGGCGACGCCGAAGCCGGTGGTGGTGGCTACCGACACCGTTTCGAACAATCCGTGACGCAGCGCCTTCCACTGGGTGTAGTTGGGATCGAGGAGGAGCGTGACCATGCTGATCAGGCAGAGCAGGGCGAGGAAGGTGATGAAGAAGCGGAATTCCGAGTCCTGCACGTAGTGAAGCAGGCGCTTCTCGCGCCACACGGCGAAGTGCAGGCCGAAGCTGGCCGACGAGATCACCATGAACACCACGCAGATCATCTCGATGGCGGGGCTGTCGAAATAGCCGATGCTGGCGTCGTAGGTCGAGAAGCCGCCGATCGCCACCGTCGAGAAGCTGTGGCCCAGGGCGTCGAACCAGTTCATGCCGGCCAGCCAGTAGGCGCCGAAGCAGGCCAGCGTCAGCGCCGCGTAGATGTACCACAGCGCCTTGGCGGTCTCGGTGATGCGCGGGGTGAGCTTGGAATCCTTGAGCGGGCCGGGGATCTCGGTACGGTAGAGCTGCATGCCGCCGATGCCCAGCGTGGGCAGGATCGCCACCGCCAGCACCACGATCCCCATGCCGCCCAGCCACTGCAGCTGCTGACGGTAGTAGCGAATGCCCTCGGGCAGCAGGTCGATGCCGGTGAGCACGGTGGCGCCGGTGGTGGTCAGCCCCGAGAAGGACTCGAATACCGCGTCGGTCCACGACAGCGCCGGATCGCTGGCGAGCATCAGCGGCAGCGAGCCGAACAGCCCCAGTACGCTCCAGAACAGGACCGTGATCAGGAAGCCGTCGCGGGTACGCAATTCCTTGTGGGCACGGCGGTTGGGCCAGTAGAGCAGCGCTCCGGTGCTCGCGGTGATCGCCATGGCGATGGCGAAGGCCTCCCACACGCCGTCAGCGAACAGCCAGGAGATCAGGATCGGCGGCACCAGGGTCAGGCTGAACAGCATCAGCAGCAGGCCGAGGATGCGCAGTGTGACGCGCGGGCTCACGGCGCGGGGTTCCTTGCGTGGTACGGCATTGTCGTTGTCTGTCGGTGGTTGGTGTGCGCCGGTGGTCTCAGAAGAACGTCAGGCCGACCTGGAACAGGCGCTCGACGTCGCGGATGCGGCGCTTGTCGATGACGAACAGGATGACGTGGTCGCCGGATTCGACCACCACGTCGTCGTGGGCGATCAGCACTTCCTTGCCGCGCACCACGGCGCCGATGGTGGTGCCCGCCGGCAGATCGATCTCGTCGATCGCCCGACCCACCACCTTGGAGGAGCGCGAGTCGCCGTGGGCGATCGCCTCGATCGCCTCGGCCGCGCCGCGACGCAGCGAGTGGACATTGACGATGTCGCCGCGACGCACGTGGGTGAGCAGCCCGCCGATGGTCGCCTGCTGGGGCGAGATGGCGATGTCGATCTCGCCGCCCTGGACCAGATCGACGTAGGCGGCGTTGTTGATCAGCGTCAGCACCTTCTTGGCCCCCAACCGCTTGGCCAGCATCGACGACATGATGTTGACCTCGTCGTCGTTGGTCAGTGCGCAGAAGATGTCGCAGTCCTCGATGTTCTCCTCGATCAGCAGGCGCTTGCTGGTCGCGCTGCCGTGCAGCACCACGGTGCGGTCGAGCCGCTCCGAGAGCACCGTGCAGCGGTTCAGGTCGTGCTCGATGATCTTGACCTGATGGCTGTGCTCGAGCTGCTCGGCGAGACGCTGGCCGATGTTGCCGCCGCCGGCGATCAGCACCCGGCGGAAGTCGCGCTCGACCTTGCGCAGTTCGCTCATCACCGCACGGATGTCCTTGCGGGCGGCGATGAAGAACACTTCGTCATCGGCCTCGATCACCGTGTCGCCGCGCGGAATGATCGCCCGGTTGCGGCGGTAGATGGCCGCCACACGGGTATCGACGTTGGGCATGTGGCGCCGCAGGAACCCCAGCTCCTGCCCCACCAGCGGGCCGCCGTAGTAGGCCTTGACCGCCACCAGCTGGACCTGACCGCCGGCGAATTCGAGCACCTGCAGCGCGCCGGGGTAGACGATCAGCCGGCGGATGTGGTCGGTGACCACCTGTTCGGGACTGATCAGCACGTCCACCGGCACCGCATCGTGGGAAAACAGCCCCTTGCGGGTCAGGTAGGCGGCAGCGCGCACCCGGGCGATCTTGGTCGGCGTGCGGAACAGGGTGTGCGCGACCTGGCAGGCGACCATGTTGACTTCGTCGGAGTTGGTCACCGCGATCAGCATGTCGGCATCCTCGCCGCCGGCCTGGCGCAACACCATCGGGTAGGAAGCGGGACCGGTCACGGTGCGGATGTCGAGCCGGTTGTGCAGCTCGCGAAGCCGTTCGGTGTCGGTGTCGACCACCGTGATGTCGTTCTCTTCATGGGCCAGATGTTCGGCCAGGGTGCCGCCGACCTGGCCGGCGCCGAGAATGATGATCTTCATCGATGTCGCGTCCGCAGGGTTCGCTGGGTGGGGCGGATTCGCCGCAAATGCGCGCTAGCATAAACCAGTCGGGCGGTGGGGGGACAGGTGCGGGATGGATGGGGGCGTCGTCCGGCGTGCTCGCCGGGCCGCGCGATGGCATGGCGCAGCCCGGCGGGCCGGGATCAGCTCAGCGTGAAGCCGACCTTGATGGTCACCTGCCAGTGCTCGATGCGGCCGTGCTCGATGTGGCCGCGAGTGTCGATCACCTCGAACCAGCGCATGTCGTGCAGGGTCTCGTTGGCCTTGGCCAGCGCCTGCTCGACGGCGTCCTCGATGCCCTTGGGCGAGGAGCCGGTCAGTTCGATGTGCTTGTAGACGTGTTGGGACATGGGCCACTCCTTTTGCCGGGAAAGAAACGCGAACCCCGCTGGCGATTGTCGTGCAGCGGGGTGGCGTGCCGACAGTATAGGCATCGGGCACCGGGCATTGTCGAATCAAGGCGTTGTACGAGAGTCGCCTGCGCTCGGCAACACGCCGTTAAACATCCGCGGGAACGCCAGCCCGGGCGTTTTTTGCCGATTCATGCAGCCAGGTCGCTGCGCCGTGTCATGACCGTGTCGATCAGCCCCCACTCGCGAGCCTGCTCGGCGTCCATGAAGTTGTCACGGTCGAGCGCTTTTTCGACGGTTGTCTCGTCCTGACCGCAATGCTGGGCATACAGCGCAATCAGCCGGCGCTTGGTTTTCTGAATGTTGGCCGCGTGGATGGCGATATCCGACGCCTGGCCGCGAAAGCCACCCAGCGGCTGGTGAATCACCACCGAGGCGTTGGCCAGCGCCATTCGCCGGCCTGGCTCGCCACCCATCAGCAGGAACGAGGCCGCCGAACAGGCCGTCCCCATGCACAGCGTCGCAACGGGGGCAGTGATGAACTGCATGGTGTCGTAGATGGCGAAGGCACTGGAGACGACCCCGCCAGGGGAGTTGATATAGAAGGAGATCTCCTTTTCAGGGTTCTCCGATTCCAGGAACAGTAGCTGCGCGCAGATCAGTGCCGCGGAGTCATCGTTGACCTCGCCATTGAGGAACACGATGCGCTCCCGCAGCAAGCGGGAATAGATATCGAACGCGCGTTCGCCGCGAGAGGACTGCTCTACCACCGTGGGGACGAGCTGCAGGCGGGTATTCATGTCGGCTTCTCCGGTCGAAGGCAGTCAGGCGGCGAGGGCTTGCGGTGAGTGGCAACCGTCGTTGGCGGCTCGCCGCATGGCGATGCCCGGACGGTGAGTGAGACGTAAGCGTGTTCTACCTGCCGGCAGCGGGGTCAGCTCGATCAGCACCGTCGAGTCGGGGTGATCGGTCGCGGGGTCGTGCCAGGCCAGCCAGACGCGGTGCGGCGCCTGTGTCTCGACGATGCGGTAGTCGATCCCGTCGCGCCTGGCCTCGGGGCCGCTCGGTTTGAAACCGATCCACCGGGGCAGCAGCGCCGGTGTCGTCACGGCCTTCCAGACCTGCTCGAGCGGATGGTTGAGATCGCATTCGTGCACGATCTCGGCGTGTCGAGACTCTTCACTCATGGGTCCATCTCCTCGAGAAGCGTTTGCAGATTGTCGAGACGCTGTGGCCAGAAGTCCTGGTAACGCTGGAGCCAGTCGAGCAGCGGCCGCAGGCCGTCGGGGGCGATACGGTAGCGCACCTGTCGACCCTGGCGGCTGGCCACGATCAGCCCGGCTTGCCTGAGCACGGCGACATGCTGTGAAACCGCAGGCTGGGAAATATCCAGACCTTGGCGCAGTTCGGTCGCGTTGAGCTCGGCGAGCCTCAGGCGGTCGAGCAGGGCCCGGCGGTTGGGGTCGGCGAGCGCATGAAATAGCGTGGCTTCGTTCATTCTCTTGATATAAGTGGAGACTTATCTTTTTGCCCACACCTCTCCAGCTCGCAGAGAAGACTGAGCTTGGCTTTCCGGGTGCCGGTTTACCGGCTAGCTAACCAAGAGCCCGGTACCAAGCACTGCTTAAAGATAAGTGCGGGCTTATCTTTCTGTCAAACACCAGTGGGCGCCTGCCGCCGGTGACACGCCCCACCAGGCGGGTTCCGGCGTGGTCGCCCGTGCATCCGGGGAGACGCGCTCAGTGCAGGTTGTCCACGAGGAAGTCGACGAAGGTGCGCACTCGGGCGGGCATGTTGGCACCACCGATGAAAACCGCGTGAATTTCCTCCACATCGCCCGGATTGTAGGCCTCCAGCAGCGCTACCAGGCGTCCGGCGGCGATGTCGGGGGCCACGCTGAAGGCGCCTACCCGGGCAATACCCACCCCGGCGCTGGCGAGCTGGCCCAGGGTTTCGCCATTGTTGGCCTCGAACGTGCCTTTCACGCCCAGCGTGTAGTCGTGCCCGGCATCGTGGAAGGGCCAGGTCGGTTCGGCGCGGCGGAAGTTGAAATTGAGACAGTTGTGCGCATGAAGGTCCTGCGGTACGCGCGGCGTGCCGTGCCGCGCCAGATAGTCGGGCGAGGCGACGATCACCCGGCGGCTCTCGCCCAGTCGGCGAGCGTTGAGCGAGCTATCCGGGAGACGCCCGAAGCGAATGCCGACGTCGGCCTCGCCGGCGGCGATGTCGACCACGGTATCGGTCAGGTTGATGTCCACCAGGATTTCAGGGTAGCACGCGCTGAATTCGCCCAATCGTGGCACCACGCAAAGTCGTCCGTGAGACAATGACGCGCTGACCCGCAATCGCCCCCGTGGCGCCCCCAGGTCGGCAATCGTCTGCTCGGCCTCGTCGAGGTCGGCGAGGATGCGGCGGGCCGCCTGACAATAGGCGTGGCCCTCGGCGGTGACGGTCAGTGCTCGGGTGCTGCGTAGCACCAGACGCACGCCTAGCCTTGACTCGATCCGGTCGACGGTACGGCTCACTGCCGACGGGGATAGCCCGAGCCGACGACCCGCCGCCGAGAAGCTGCCTTCGGCGGCGATGGCGACGAACACCTCCAGCTCACGCGTGCGGTCAGTGACGATGGGTATCTTTGCGTGCATGTCACAATTCCCTGGCGTTGCGGTGGGCTAATCAAGCCCCGGTTGGGCATTTATCTTTGCATCAAATGTCCATCAGTGGGAGTTCATCATGCAATATCGCCAGTTGGGGGCAGCGGGGCTGCGCGTTCCTGTCCTGAGTTTCGGCGCCGGCACATTCGGCGGCAAGGGACCGCTATTTAGTGCCTGGGGTGATAGCGGCACCGAGCAGGCAAGGCGGATGGTGGATATCTGTCTCGACGCCGGCGTCACCTTGTTCGACACGGCCGACGTCTATTCCGACGGCGCATCGGAAGAGATTCTGGGAGTGGCGATAAAGGGGCGGCGCGATCAACTGATGATCTCGACCAAAACGGGCCTCCCCTTGGGCGACGGACCGGACGATTGGGGCGTCGCGCGTGGTCGGCTACTGCGCGCGGTGGAGGCGTCATTGCGCCGACTCGGTACCGACTACATCGACATCCTCCAGCTTCACGCTTTAGATGCCTCGACGCCGGTAGAGGAGTTATTGTCGACGCTCGACCAGCTGGTTCGCGATGGCAAGGTCCGCCATGTGGGCGTCTCCAACTATCCCGGCTGGCAGCTGATGAAGGCGCTGTCAATGGCCGACCGCAATGGCTGGCCACGCTTCGTCGCCCACCAAGTCTACTACTCGCTGATCGGGCGGGACTACGAAGCCGGTCTGATGCCGCTCGGTGCCGATCAAGGGGTGGGTGCGCTGGTTTGGAGCCCGCTGGGTTGGGGGCGACTGACCGGCAGAATCCGGCGCGGCAGTCCTATCCCTGAAGGCAGTCGATTACATCGAAGCGCACAGTTTGCCCCACCGGTCGAGAACGAACGACTCTACCGTGTCGTCGACGCGCTGGATGAAGTGGCGGCGGAAACCGGCAAGAGTATTCCGCAGATCGCGCTCGCCTGGCTGATCGGGCGGCCGACCGTCTCCTCGGTCATTGTCGGGGCACGCCACGAGGCTCAGTTACGCGACAATCTCGGTGCGGTGGGCTGGTCACTGACGCCCGCTCAGGTAGCGCACCTGGACGCGGCAAGCGACGTGCTGCCGCCGTATCCGTACGCGCCCTACCGCTATCAGGAGGGCTTTGCCCGCCTGAATCCGGCGCTGGTCTGAAGGAGGAGGATCCATGACACGCCATCCTCCTCTACTGGCGCTGGCCACTGGTGCCTTTGCGATCGGCGTCTCCGAGTTCTCGCCGATGGGCCTGCTGCCGCTGATCGCCACCGATCTTGGGGTCTCGATTCCCACCGCAGGGTTATTGATCAGCGCCTATGCCATCGGCGTGATGCTGGGGGCGCCATTGATGACGCTGACTACCGGCCGGCTGCGGCGGCGTACGCTGCTGATCGGCCTCGCCGCCATCTTTACGTTGGGTAATCTGCTGGCGGCGCTATCGCAGAATTACGCCATGCTACTCGTGGCGCGTCTCGTCACCTCGCTTAATCATGGTGCCTTCTTCGGTGTCGGCGCGGTGGTGGCCGCCAGTCTGGTGCCGCCCGGTCGCGGGGCGAGCGCGGTGGCGGCGATGTTCACCGGCTTGACCCTGGCCACCGTACTGGGCGTGCCGCTGGCCACCTGGGCGGGCGAGCAACTGGGCTGGCGCGCACCCTTCTGGGCGATCACCGCGCTGGGTCTGGTCACCATGCTGGCGCTCCGCATGACGCTGCCCGACCGTCCGGCGCCGGCCGGGGGCGGGGCGCTGGCGGAACTCCGGGTGCTGGGGCGGGCCCCGGTGCTGGTGGCGTTGACGCTTACCGTGCTGGGGGCCAGCGCTATGTTTACGGTCTACACCTACATCGTGCCTATCCTGCAGGTTGAGTCCGGCGCCTCGATCGGTCTGGTGACGACCCTGCTGGTGGTCTATGGCCTGGGGCTGACGGTCGGCAACTGGCTAGGTGGGCGCGCGGCGGATCGCTCCGTGGATCGCACGCTAATCGTGACGCTGGCGGGCCTGAGTCTGATACTGATCGCTTTGGCACTGCTGTTGCCGTTCCGCGTGCCGACGAGCGTGCTGGTGTTCCTGTGGGGCGTGGCCAGCTTCGCCATCGTGCCGCCGCTGCAGGTGCGGGTGATCGCCGCGGCCGGCGAGGCACCCAATCTGGCCTCGGCGGTCAATATCGGCGCCTTCAATCTGGGCAATGCGGTGGGCGCGGCGCTGGGCGGCGCGGTCATCGCGGCCGGGCTGGGTTATTCGGCGGTGCCAATGGCGGGTGCGGTGATGGCCGTGCTGGCACTGGCTGGCGTATGGCTCGCCGCCCGGGAGCGTGGCGGTGAAGCGACGGCGTGCGGATGAGGCGGTCCGGGACGTGAACGGTTCGCCATACACCCGTCGCGAAAGCGGGCCGGTGTCCGAGGACACCGGCCCGACGTCATGAGGGCGGAAAGTGACCGGCGGCTGCCGGCGATCGCCTCAGATGGTGGCCTTCTCCAGCCGCGCGTAGAAGAAGCCGTCGTGGCCGTCGTCCTGCGGCAACAGCTGGCGTCCGGCGCCGGCGACACGCCCCCAGGCGGCCTCCGGCGTGGTCGCCTTGGCATCCGGGGTGCGTGTCAGGAAGGCGTCGATCTGGTCGGCGTTTTCCTCGGGCAGCACCGAGCAGGTGGCGTAGAGCAGGGTGCCGCCGGGGGCGAGTGTCTGCCACAGGGTATCCAGCAGACGCGCCTGCAGGGTGGCGAGTTCGCGCAAGTCGGCCGGGCGGCGCAGGTGCTTGATGTCGGGGTGGCGGCGGATCACGCCGGTGCCGGAGCAGGGGGCGTCGAGCAGGATGGCGTCGTAAGGCGTGCCGTCCCACCAGGCGAGGGCACTGGCGTCGGCGCGCTCGAGACGCGCCGAGAGGCCCAGTCGCTCCAGGGTCGCGCGGATCCGGGCGAGACGCTCGGCGTCGACGTCCAGCGCCGTCAGCTCGGCATCGAAGGCTTCCAGCAGGTGCGCCGTCTTGCCGCCGGGGGCGGCGCAGGCATCGAGCACGCGCCGGCCGTTGCCGCCTTCCAGCGCCGGCGCGAGCAGGCCTTCGGCGAGTTGGGCCGCCTCGTCCTGAACGCTGACCTCGCCCTCGGCGAAGCCGGGCAGGGCGGCGACGTCGCAGGGCTCGGCCAGGGTGATCCCCGAGCCGGCATGAGGACAGGGCGACGCCGGGAGGCCTGCCTCCACGAGACGCGCCAGGTAGGCGTCGCGGGTCGTGCGCCGGGCGTTGACGCGCAGGGTCAGCGGCCCGGGGTGGTTGTTGGCCTCGGCGATCGCTCGCCAGTCATCGGGCCAGGCGTGACGCAGCCGCTTGAGTAACCACGGCGGATGCATCAGGGCTACGCCGGGGTCGCGGTCGACCCGGGCCTGGAGTGTCGTCGCCTCGCGCTGGAAGCGGCGCAGGCAGCCGTTGAGTACCCGGGTGGCCCACTCCTTGCGCAGCGCGCGGGCGGCGCCGGCGGTTTCACCCACCGCGGCATGGGGTGGCACGCGCATGTGGAGCAACTGGTAGAGCCCCAGCAGCAGCAGGGCCTGAACGTCGGCATCCCGGGGCTTGAAGGGCTGGCGGAGCAGTTCGCCGGCGAGCGCTTCGAGACGCGGCAGGGTCCGGCACACGCCGAAGCACAGCGCCTTGGCGAAGCCGCGATCGCGCTCGACCACACCGGCCTCGGCCAGCGCCGCGTCGAGCCCGGCAAGCGAGCCCTGACCGGCCAGCACCGGAGCGAGCACTCTCGCCGCGACGGCACGAACATCGACGCGACTCATGCGCTTGCCTCCTTGCCCAGGACCTGCCCCGGGGCGAAGCGCTCGCCGCGGGCATTGAGCAGCTCGCGTACCGCCAGCGGCTTGCCGCCGGGCAACTGGGCACGGGTCACCCGCAGCACCTCGCGGCCCTCGGGACCGCAGGCGATGCGCAGGGCATCCGGCGCGCTTTCCAGCAGCGTGCCGGGCGCCGACGCGGTGGCTACTGTGTCATCGGCCTCGGCCAGCCACAGGCGCAGCGTGTCGTCGCCCAGGCGCGTCCAGGCCACCGGCCAGGGGTTGAAGGCGCGTACCCGGGCAGCGAGTTCCGCGGCCGGTCGGGTGAAGTCCAGTGCCGCCTCGGCCTTGGAGAGCTTGGCGGCATAGGTCACACCCTCGGCGGGCTGCGGGACGGCTTCGATCCCGGGCCCGGCGAGGCCCTCCAGAGTGGCGACGAGCGCCTCGCCGCCCAGCGCGGCCAGTCGGTCGTGAAGCTCGCCGCCGGTGGTGGTCGCCGTGATCGGCGTGCGGCGTTCCAGCAACACGTCGCCGGTATCCAGCCCGGCGTCCATCTGCATGATGGCCACGCCGCTTTCGGTATCGCCGGCCTCGATGGCGCGCTGGATCGGCGCCGCACCGCGCCAGCGCGGCAGCAGCGAGGCATGCACGTTGAGACAGCCGAGACGCGGGATGTCGAGGACCGCCTGGGGCAGCAGCAGGCCGTAGGCGACCACCACCATGACGTCGGGCCGGTAGGCGGCGAGTTCGCGCTGTGCGTCCTCGGCCTTGAGGGTGGCGGGCTGATGCACGGGCAGGTCGTGTTCGAGGGCCAGCGCCTTGACCGGGCTGGGGGTGAGCTTGCGGCCGCGCCCGGCGGGCCGGTCCGGCTGGGTGTATACGGCGATCACGTCGTGGCGGCTGGCGAGCAGGGCGCGGAGACTCTCCGCGGCGAAATCCGGAGTGCCGGCGAAAACGACGCGCAGGGATCGGGTCATCGACAGGGCCTTGCTGAGGGGGAGTTGGGCGATAGGGTAGCGGATGGGGCGCCGGACGAAAAACGCCGGAGTCGCAGGGGCGGCTCCGGCGGGGTCGTACGGGGGCGCGGTGCCGTCAGGCGGACTGCGTCTGACGGTGGCGCTTGTTCATCTTCTTGAGCACACGATCGCGCTTGAGCGGCGACAGGTAGTCGACGAACAGCCGACCCTCGAGATGGTCGCATTCGTGCTGAATACAGTGGGCGAGCAGGCCGTCGGCCTCGAGTTCGTAGGGCTGGCCGTCCCGGCCCAGCGCCTTGAGATGCACGCGCAGGGCGCGCGGCACCTCGGCGTAGTATTCGGGGATCGACAGGCAGCCTTCCTGCATCGGTTCGCGCTCGTCGCCGAGCGGTTCGTACTCGGGGTTGATCAGTACCAGCGGCCGGGAACGATCGTCACTGACGTCCATGACGATCACGCGGCGATGCACGTCGACCTGCGTCGCCGCCAGGCCGATGCCGTGCGCGTCGTACATGGTCTCGAGCATGTCGTCGACCAGCGCGCGTACCTCGTCGTCGACGGTCTCGACCGGCGCTGCCCGGTTACGCAGTCGCTCGTCGGGGAATTCGAGGATCTCTAACTTGGCCATGGCGTTGAATATACCGTGTTCGGTTTGTGCAACAATCTGCCGACCATTGTAGTTGGCGGGCTCGCAATACGGAACCGCCGGCGGATATCGCGACAATAGGATACCCCTATCGGGGCGATAGCCGGGTCAGGCGGCTCCGGTTGCCAGCGACGGGGGCCGGGTGCGATACAGCAATTTTTGAGACATCATGAGAGCGGCGAGGTTCCAGGTCCGCCGCACCGCACGGCGTCCCATACGAGACATCGAGGTCGCAGGGAAAATGACACAAACGACGACAAGCGCAGCGCGCTGGCGGCGGCGGGTCGGGCTGGCCCTGCTTGCCGGTGGCTTGCTGCTGGCGGGCTGGGTGCAGGCCGCCACACCCAGCGTGCGCGAGGACGCGCCGGCCCGTTATACCGTGACCCGGGGCGATACCCTGTGGGACATCGCCGGGCGTTTCCTGGACCACCCCTGGCAGTGGCCGAGCGTGTGGCGCGGCAACCCGCAGATCGACGACCCGCACTGGATCTATCCCGGCGACGTCGTCTATCTCTACCGCGAGAATGGCGAGCCACGGCTGGGCGTCGAGCGCGGCCAGGGCGGTGTCGTCCACCTCTCGCCGAAGGTTCGCGAG
Source organism: Modicisalibacter sp. MOD 31.J (assembly GCF_020147985.1). Classification (NCBI taxonomy): domain Bacteria; kingdom Pseudomonadati; phylum Pseudomonadota; class Gammaproteobacteria; order Oceanospirillales; family Halomonadaceae; genus Modicisalibacter; species Modicisalibacter sp. MOD 31.J. The sequence goes on from NZ_JAGXFF010000006.1 coordinate 86,047, forward strand.
GTGCCGCGCCGCCAGGCGGTGCCGCCGCTGCCGTTGGGCAAGGTGCAGCGCTTCCTCGAGGCCAATCGGGTCGTCGACCCCCGGGTGCTGGAAGGGGCGCCCTACGTGATCGCCGGCGACGATCGGCGCATCATCAGCGGTGCCGGCGATCGCCTCTACGTCCGTGGCGACCTGCCCTCCGGCGAGCGTTTCGGCATCTATCGTCCCGGCGAGCGATATGTCGATCCCGACACCGGCGAGTTCCTGGGACTCGAGCTGGAGACCCTGGGCGAGGCGCGCCTGCTGAACCGCCAAGGCGATGTCGCCCGCTTCCGGGTCACGAGCTCGCGTCAGGAGATTCGTGCCGGCGACACGCTGCTGCCCATGGAATCGCTGCCGGTGACGACGGCATTCCAGCCGCACGCGCCGGGGCACCCCGTCGAGGGCCAAATCCTCTCGGTACCGGGCGGCGTGCAGTTCATCGGCCGCCTGGATGTGGTGGCACTCGATCTGGGACGTCGCGAGGGGCTGTCGCAGGGGGCAGTGCTGGCGGTCACCCAGCAGGGCGAGACAGTCACCGATCCGCAGACCGGCGAGAGCGTGCAGCTCCCCGGCGAAGATGCCGGCTGGCTGATGGTCTTTCGTGTCTACGACCGGGTCAGCTATGCGCTGGTGATGCACGCCACCCGCAGCCTGGCGGTGGGCGATCGCGTGCATGCGCCGTCGCCCGACGACCTGCTGGCAGGGTCGCCAGCGTCGTGAGTCTCGGGCTTCGCGAATGGCTGGTCGTGGCCCATCTGCCGCAACTGGGCCCGCGGCGGCTCGCCGAGGTGCGTGCCCAACGGCCGGCCTGGCCACATGGCTGGCTGGCGGTGCTGCCGGCGGCGGCCCGCGATGCCCTGCGCCTGTGGCTGGAACGGCCGGCGGCCAGCCCGATCCAGGCGCGCCTCGAGCAGGCCCTGGCCTGGGAGGCGCGTGATGCCGCGCATCATCTGCTGTATCCCGAGCATCCGGCCTGGCCGGCGTTGCTCGACGAGCTGCCCGATCCGCCGCCGCTGCTGTGGGCGCATGGCGACCTTGCCGCGCTGGACCCGCCGGGGCTGGCGATCGTCGGCACCCGGCGGCCGACCCGCGACGGCCTGGACAATGCCGCACGCTTCGCCGGCGAGCTGGCCGCCAGCGGCTTCTGCGTGATCAGCGGCATGGCGATGGGCATCGACGGCCGTGCCCACCGGGCCGCTCTCGGCGCCGGCGGCCCCAGCATCGGCGTGCTGGGCTGCGGCATCGACGTCGTCTATCCGTCACGCCATGGCGAGCTCTATCGGGCGATGCGCGAAGGCGGCGGCTTGCTGCTCAGCGAGCACGCCCCGGGCACCCGCGCCAATCCGGTGTTCTTCCCGCGTCGCAATCGTCTGATCACCGGGCTGTCGCGCGGCGTGTTGGTGGTCGAAGCCGCCGAGAAGAGCGGCTCGCTGATCAGCGCGCGGTTGGCCACCGAACAGAATCGCGAGGTGTTCGTGCTGCCTGGATCGCTCAACAACCCCCAGGCCAGGGGTTGCCTGAAACTGATCCGTCAGGGCGCGACCATGGTCCTCGAGCGCGACGACATCCTCGACGAGCTGGGCCCCTGGGCAAGGCCGGTCGCGTCGGCCGACGCGCCCCCCGGGGCCTCGGCCCTGGCGGCGGCATCCGCTCGGGTTCCCGCCGACCCGATCCTCGATCTGCTCAGCGACGCGCCGACGCCCCTGGATCTGGTCATCGAACTGTCGGGACGCGACTTCGCGCATTGCCAGCAGCGGCTGCTCGAACTGGAACTCGAGGGGCTGGTGGCCCAGGCGCCCGGCGGTTGGGTGCGTCTGGCGGGCCGCTAGGCTTCCCCCAGGAATGGCGACGTCGCCTTGTCGCCCAACCGCCGGCCCTCTGTGGCCACCCGCCGGCCATGCTAGAATCGGTGCCCGTTTTTTCAGTGTCTCGGAGATCCCGGATGATCGCGCAATACGTCCTCGACCATGCCGTGGCCAGCCTGCGTTCGGGCGGGGTGGTCGCCTATCCCACCGAGGCGGTCTGGGGGCTGGGTTGCGACCCGGACGACCCCGAGGCGCTGCGTACGCTGCTCGCGCTCAAGGCGCGCGATCCCGCCAAGGGACTGATCCTGATCGCCGGGGATCTCGCGCAGCTCGAACCTTGGCTCGCCGGCCTCGATGCCGACCGGCGCGGGCCGCTCGAGGCGTCCTGGCCGGGCCCCAATACCTGGCTGGTGCCCGACAACGGCCGTTCTCACCCCTTGCTGCGCGGCGATCATGACCGTGTCGCGCTGCGCCTCAGCGCCCATCCGCCGGTGATCGAGCTGTGCGCGGCCTTCGGCGGCCCGCTGGTCTCGACCTCGGCCAACCGCGCCGGCGAGCCGCCGGCCCGCGATGCCGAGACGCTGCGGCGGTGCTTCGGCGATGCGGTGACTCTCGTCGAGGGCCCGCTGGGCGGCGAGACGCGCCCCAGCCGGATCCGCGACCTGCTCAGTGGCGCCACGTTGCGCGAATGACGGCATCCGCGCGACGCTCATCCCTTTCACCAACAGGAGTCAGCCGTGCCCCATGCCTATCTCGATGACGTGAAACGTTACCTGCTCGACCTGCAGGACCGGCTCTGCGAGGCGCTCGCCGAGGAGGACGGCGGGGCGACGTTCCGCGAGGATGCCTGGGACCGACCCGAGGGCGGCGGCGGCCGGTCGCGGGTGATCGAGAACGGTGCGCTGTTCGAGAAGGGCGGCGTGAACTTCTCCCACGTGCATGGCGCCACCCTGCCGCCGTCGGCGACCGCCGCGCGGCCCGAGCTGACGGGGCGCAGCTTTCACGCCGTGGGGGTGTCCTGGGTGCTGCACCCGCGCAACCCGCACGTGCCCACCAGCCACGGCAACGTGCGCTTCTTCATCGCCGAAAAGGCGGGCGAGGCCCCGGTATGGTGGTTCGGCGGTGGCTACGATCTGACGCCCTTCTACCCGGTCCACGAGGACGTGATCCACTGGCACCGGGTCGCCCGGGACGCCTGCGCGCCGTTCGGCGACGACGTCTATGCGCACTACAAGCGCTGGTGCGACGAGTACTTCTATCTCAAGCATCGCGACGAGACCCGTGGCGTCGGCGGGCTGTTCTTCGACGACCTCAACGCCTGGGACTTCGCCACCTGCTTCGACTTCCAACGCGCGGTGGGCGACAGTTTCCTCGACGCTTATCTGCCGATCGCCCGCCGTCGCCGCGACGACGACTACGGCGAGCGCGAGCGTGCCTTCCAGCTCTACCGGCGCGGACGCTACGTGGAGTTCAACCTGGTCTGGGATCGCGGCACGCTGTTCGGCCTGCAGAGCGGCGGGCGCACCGAGTCGATCCTGATGTCGATGCCGCCGGTGGTGGAGTGGCACTACGGCTGGACGCCCGAGCCCGGCAGCGCCGAGGAGACCCTCTACCGGGATTACCTGCGTCCGCGAGAGTGGCTCGAGGAAGCACGAGGAGACGCCGATGAGTGATCGCTACTGCGTGTTCGGCCATCCGGTCGGCCATTCCCGGTCGCCGCAGATCCATGCCGCCTTCGCGGCGCAGACCGGCGAAGACATCGTCTACGAAGCGATCGAGGCGCCCCGGGACGACTTCGCGGGGGCCTGGCGGGCGTTCGCCGAGGCCGGCGGGCGCGGTGCCAATGTCACGGTGCCCTTCAAGGAGGATGCCTTCCGGCTGGCCGACGTGCTGAGCCAGCGGGCGCGGCGTGCCGAGGCGGTCAACACCCTGGTGCTCGGCAAGGATGGCCGACTCTACGGCGACACCAGCGACGGCGTGGGGCTGCTGCGCGATCTCGAGGCCCATGCTGCGCCGCTCGAGAGCGCACGGGTGCTGGTGCTGGGCGCGGGGGGCGCGGTACGTGGCATTCTCGAGCCGCTGCTGGCGGCCGGGCCGGCGTCGCTGACCCTCGCCAACCGCACCGCCGGGAAGGCCGTGGCGCTGGCGGCGGACTTCGGCGACCTCGGCGAGACCCACGGCGGCGGTTTCGAGACCCTGACAGGGCCCTTCGACCTGGTGATCAACGGCACCAGCGCCAGCCTGGCGGGGGATCTGCCGCCGCTGCCCGACGACCTGTTCGCCGCCGGTGCCCTGGCCTACGACATGATGTACGGCGCCGAGCCCACGGTGTTCCTCGAGTGGTCCGCCGCGCGCGGCGCCCGGACCGTCGATGGCCTGGGCATGCTGGTCGAGCAGGCGGCGGAATCGTTCTTCGTGTGGCGCCACCGGCGCCCGGAGACGGCGCCGGTGCGGGAGTGGCTGCGCCGCTCGCTGTGAGCGTCAGTGGCGTCGCGCCTCAGCCCGGCCGCTGGCAGTTGGGCGTGCGCCCCGCCGCGCGGGCTTGCTGGTAGAGTTCCAGCGCCTGGTTCATCTGCGCATCGAGCCCGTCGATGCGCTGGCCGTGACTGGGGTGGGTGGACATCCACGCCGGCGGCTGGCCTTGGCTGGCGGCCGACATGTTCTGCCACAGCTCGATGCTCTCGCGCGGGTCGAAGCCGGCGCGGGCCATCAGATCCAGCCCCAGGTTGTCGGCCTCGCTCTCCTGCTTGCGCGAGAAGGGCATCAGGACGCCGTACTTGGCGCCCATGCCGAGCAGCCCCATCACCTGCTGCCCGCCCTGGCTGTCCAGGCCGGCGGCCGATTGCAGGACCGACAGGCCGGTCTGGGTCGCCGCCTGGGTGGAGACACGCTCGTTGGCATGGTGGGCCAGCACGTGGGAGACCTCGTGGCCCAGCACCGTGGCCAACTGGTCCTGATTCTTGGCCACCTTCAGGATGCCGGTGTTGACGCCGATGTGGCCGCCGGGCAAGGCAAAGGCGTTGGCCGAGTCGTCCTTGAAGACCTTCACCTCCCAGTTCTCGCCGTTGTCGACCTGAGCGGTGATCGCGTTGGCCACGCACTGCACATAGTCGGCCGTCTGACCGCCCACGGTGGGCAGCTCCTGCTGGTACTGGGTGAAGCTCTGGTCGCCCATCCGATCGATCTCCTCGTTGGAGAACAGGGTCAGTTGCGAGCGCCCGGTGGGCGTCTGGCTGCAGGCGCCCAGGGTGAGCGCCAGCGCGACGATGGCGCCCAGCGATTTCCGTGTCATCGAATCTTTCTCCCTGAAGCTGGCGAAGGGGCCCCGACTGGACAAGCCGGGCGCGTTCCGTAATGGTGTTCGGCTCCAAGATACCCCGTCGCCGGACGGGGTCAACCAGACGAGAGGAGAACGTCGGCATGGACGAGCAATTGGCGCAGCGCCTGCACCGACTGCTGGATCGCGTCGAGGCCTGGCTGCCGCCGGAGCCCCCGGCGGTCGACTGGTCGCGGGACGTCGCCGCGCTGTGGCAGCGCCACGCCCTGGGGGGCCAGTTGATCCCGGTCAGCGCACGCGACAGCGTGCGGCTCGACGAGCTGGTCGGCGTCGCCCGCCAGCGCGAGGCACTGCTGGCCAATACCCGCGCGTTTCTCGCCGGGCGCCCGGCCAACCACGCGCTGCTGTGGGGCGCGCGCGGTAGCGGCAAGTCGTCGATGGTCCGCGCGCTGCTCAACACCCTGGGGCCGGAGGGGCTGCGCCTGATCCAGGTGGATCGCCACGACCTGGCCGGCCTGCCGGCGCTGGTCCAGCAACTGCGTGACCTCGAGCATCGCTTCATCGTCTACTGCGACGATCTTTCCTTCGAGGGTCACGATGACGCCTACAAGGCGCTCAAGAGCGTGCTCGACGGCACCCTGACCGGACCGCCGGAGAATGTTCTGCTCTACGCCACCTCGAACCGCCGCCATCTGCTCCCCGAGTCGCTCGCCGACAACGAGGCGACACAACTGGTCGGCGACGAGCTGCATCATGGCGATGCCGTCGAGGAGAAGATCTCGCTGTCGGATCGCTTCGGTCTGTGGCTGGCCTTTCACCCCTTCAACCAGGATTCGTACCTCGAGGCTTGCCACCATTGGGTGGCCCATCTCGGCGGCGACGGCGCCTGGCACGACGAGGCGCGGGCCGAGGCCATCCGCTACGCTACCTTGCGCGGGGTGCGCAGCGGCCGGGCCGCCTGGCAGTTCGCCTGCCATTGGGTGGGCAGCCGGACGCCCTCGGTCTGAGACAAGTAATGCCCCTGGCCTGAAAGCCGTGCCATCATGAGGCCGAGACAACTCGCCGTAGAAGGATGACTCGATGCCGAGATTCGGCGATCGTCTGCCCGCGCTGCTGGTCTGGCTGGGCTCGCTGCTGCTGGCGGGGGGCTTCGGCGCCATGGCCTGGCTGGCCATGGGCAGTGATACTCACGGGCTGAGTCACGATTTCGCCCATGTCGCCGCCGAGCAGGCGACCACCGTTCGCGCCACCGAGACCGGCCTGATACGCGAGGCCCGGACGCTGGCGACGGCGCTGGCCGCCGATCCGCTGCTGGGTCGCGAGGCCGATGCGGCCGGCGCCTTGCACGAGGACGCCCGGCGCGCTCTGCGGCGGCGCCTGGAACACTACCTCGACGGCCTGGTCGATCAGGGCGTGGCGCGCATCGCCATCTATCCCGATCACGCGACGCAACCACTGGTCAGCGTGGTGAATACTGCCCTGGCGACGCGCTTGCCGGGCGCCGACGGCGACGGGCCCGACGATCTCAGTGCGCGTTTGGTGGTCGGCGATGCCGGGGTCTTCGTGCGGTCGCTGGCGCCGCTCGGCGAGGCCAGCCGCGTGGTGATCGACACCGTTCTGAGTCGTGAACTCAGGGCGCTCGATGCCCGGATCGGGGGCGGTGTGGCGCTGCTGGCGCGGCCGCCGGGGGCGAGTACCTCCTGGGAGCTGCTCCGACGTACCCGCCCGGAGATCACCGCCTGGCTGAACGACGCCGAATTGCCGTCTTCCGGCGACGAGGAGCGCCACACGGTCGTCGACGCCCATGGCCGGCATTTTCTGCTCACCGTGATACCGCTGCGCTTCCAGGCTTCTGTCGCAGGGAGCCCGGGATCGTCGGGGCATGCCGCGATTGCGGTCTGGCAGGACGTCACCGACGAACTGGCCGCCTATCATGCCGATCGCTTAGGAACATTGCTGCGCTGGGGCGGCGCCTGGGTGCTGGCGCAGCTGTGTCTGCTGGGGCTGCTGCTGGGTACCCGCCGCGCCACTCGCCGGCAGATGGTCGCGAGCCAGCGGCGGCTGCAGAAGATCGCCTCGCAGACGCCGGGCATGATCTATCAGTTCCGGCGCAGCCCGTCGGGACACTACAGCTTCCCCTATGCCAGCGAGGCGATCCGTACGCTCTACGAGATCAGCCCCGAGCAGGCCCGGCAGAACGTCGACTCGGTCTTCGCCATGATCGACCCGCGTGACCTGCCCGAGGTCCAGCGCACCATCGAGGCCTCGGCGGCGAATCTGACGCCCTGGCAGGGGGAATATCGCGTCCATTATCGGGACGGTCGCATGGCCTGGATGGCGGGGCAGTCGATTCCCGAGCGCGACGACGAAGGTGGGGTGCTCTGGCACGGGTTCATCCATGACATCAGCGAGCGCAAGCGTATCGAGGAGATGAAGAACGGTTTCGTCTCGACGGTCAGTCACGAGCTGCGCACGCCGCTGACGTCGATCAGTGGCTCGTTGAAGTTGTTGAACGGCGGGGCCCTGGGCGCGTTGCCCGAGAGTGCCCGGCCGATGCTGAAGATCGCGGAGCACAACGCCGAGCGTCTGACCCACCTGATCAACGATCTGCTGGACATGGACAAGCTGGTGGCCGGCCAGATGGCCTTCGACATGCAGATACGTGCGTTGATGCCGCTGCTCGACGAGGCCATCGAGAGCAATCAGGGCTTTGCCTCGCAGCACGAGGTCGAGGTGGTGCTGGCGGCACGGGTGCCGGAGGTGCACGTGCGCGTCGATGTCATGCGCTTCCAGCAGGTGATGGCCAACCTGCTCTCCAACGCCATCAAGTTCTCGCCGCCGCAGGGGCGGGTCGAGATACAGGTGGGCCTGGTCGGCGCGAAGGTGCGCATCGCGGTGAGCGATCGGGGGCCGGGGATTCCCGTCGACTTCCAGCCGAAGATCTTCGAGAAGTTCGCCCAGGCGGACGCCACGACCACACGCCAGAAGGGGGGCACGGGGCTGGGCCTGGCCATCACCCGGGATCTGGTGATGGGCATGAAAGGCGAGATCGGCTTCGAGACCCAGCCGGGGGAAGGCACGACCTTTCACGTCGATCTGCCGATCCCCGAGGGTGCCGCCGCCGGGCCGTCCGCGGCCGACGAGGCACCCTCGCCGGGGGGATCGCGCGGCAACATCCTGATCGTCGAGGACGAGGCCGACGTGGCGTCGCTGATGCGCTCGATGCTGCACTACCGGGGCTATCGCGCCCAGGTCGCGAGGGACGCGGCGAGTGCCCGCAGTCTGCTGACCCGAGAGGCCTTCGATGCGGTGACCCTGGATCTGCGGCTCCCCGACGAGCATGGCCTGGCCCTGCTGCGCTGGTTGCGCGATACGCCGGCGACCGAAGGATTGCCGGTGATCGTGGTCTCGGCGACATCCGACGACGGCCTGCTGCCGCTGGACGGCTCCCTGGCCGTGCAGGACTGGCTCGTCAAGCCGATCGACGATGCCCGCCTGGCCCGTGCGCTGCGCAAGGCGCTCGGCGGCGGTCGCTCGCTGCCCCGGGTGCTGTATGTCGAGGACGATCCGGATCTGGGCGACGTGATCGCCGCCTTGACCCGGGAGCGGTTCGACATGGAGATTGCCGGGAGTCTGGCGGCGGCACGGCAGTGCCTGGCCCGCGATGAGTACGCCCTGGTGATGCTCGATCTGCAGCTGAGCGATGGCTCGGGGTGGGAACTGCTGCCGACGATCGCCGGCCTTCACCCGCGACCGGCGGTGGTGGTGGTCTCCGGCAGGGACCTGAGCGAGGCGGAGCTGGCCCGGGTCGACGGTGCCATCGCCAAGTCCATGATCACCCAGCAGGCGTCCCTGAAGACCCTGGAGACGCTGCTGGCGACCCCCCGCGCGGGCGGCTAGCGCCGGCTGCGACGCGCCTCGCGGGTGCGTGCCAGCTGGCGGGCGCGGGCCTTTTCGCGGTCGTTGGCCCCGGCGTTGGGGTCGTAGGGGTTGCTGCCCGAGCGGAACTCGAAGCGGATCGGTGTGCCGCGCACCTTGAGCACCTTGCGGAAGGTGTTGGTCAGGTAGCGCTTGTAGGCTTCGGGGAGCGCCTGCGTCTGGTTGCCGTGAACGACGATGATCGGCGGATTGCTGCCGCCCTGATGGGCCATGCGCAGCTTGATGCGCCGGCCGTTGACCAGCGGCGGTTGATGCTCGCTGATCGCGTCCTGGAGGATGGTGGTCAGGCGGTTGGTCGACCAGTGGGCGGTGGCGGCCTTGAAGGCGCGCTCGATCGACGGGTAGAGATCGCCAACGGCGGTGCCGTGCAGCGCCGAGATGAAGTGCAGGTCGGCGTAGTCGGCGAAGCCCAGGCGGCGCTTGATCTCGCTGCGCATCTTGTCGCGCTGCTCGCTCTCCAGGCCGTCCCACTTGTTGACCGCCAGCACCAGCGCCCGCCCCGAAGAGAGCACATAGTCGAGCAGGTGCAGGTCCTGTTCGACCAGCCCGCTGCGGGCGTCGAGCACCATGATCGAGACATGGCACTCCTTGATCGCCTCGAGCGTCTTGATGATCGAGAACTTCTCGGCCACCAGGCTGACGTTCTTGCGCCGGCGCACGCCGGCGGTGTCGACCAGCACGTAGGGCCGGCCGCGGCGCTCGAAGGGAATCTCGATGGCATCGCGGGTGGTGCCGGCCTCGTCGAAGACCACCACCCGGTCCTCGCCGAGCAGGCGGTTGACCAGCGTCGACTTGCCGACATTGGGCCGGCCGATCACGCCGATGCGGATGCCCTGGTCGGTGTCGGGCGGCGCCGGGTGCTCCTCGCGTTCGGGGAAGGGCGCGAGCACCTCGTCGATCAGCACGGTCACGTTGCGCCCGTGGCTGGCGGCGATGGGCCGTGGATCGCCGAGCCCCAGCCCCCAGAACTCGGCCATCGCCGAGTGCTCCTCGAGACCGTCGGTCTTGTTGACCACCAGCCAGGTCTTCTTCTGGTTGACCCGCAGGTGATTGGCGATCGCCTCGTCGGCGGGAATCAGCCCGCTGCGCGCGTCGACCAGGAACAGCACGATATCGGCCTCGTCGATCGCCAGCAGCGACTGCTCGGCCATGGCGGCGTCGATGCCCTGCTCGTCGCCGCTGATGCCGCCGGTGTCGATGACGGTGTATTCCTTGCCGCCGAGCTGGCCGTTGCCATACTTGCGGTCGCGGGTCAGCCCCGGGAAGTCGGCCACCAGGGCATCGCGAGACCGGGTCAGGCGATTGAAGAGCGTCGATTTGCCGACATTGGGTCGGCCGACGAGGGCGATCACGGGATTCATGGAGTCAAGGAGCCGGAGTCAGGAGCGGGATTTCGCGCCGCCCAGGACGGGCGCGCGGTCAAGGGCGCGATTCTAGCATTACCCGGGCGGGGCGCCCAATGCTTGCGCGACGGCGATGCCGACGGGCCGGGCGGCCCGTCGGCGCGGGGGTCATTCGCTGCCGCGATCGTTGACCCGGTAGGCGGCGAGGTCGCCGTCGTTGTTCATCACGAAGAGCTGCTTGCCGTCGGCGAGCGGCGTCAGGCTGATGCCGTCGCCCAGGTCGGTGCGGCCCACCAGCTCGCCGCTCTCGGCGTCGAGCAGGTGGATGTAGCCCTGGTAATCGCCGACGGCGATGCGCCCGTCGATGAAGGTCGGCGCGGTCAGGCTGCGTCCCTCCAGGGCGTCGGATTCCCACATCACCCGGCCCGACTTGGCGTCGATGGCCATCACGTGGCTGTTCGCGGTGACCGTGAACAGAAAGTCGCCGACCAGAGCCGGGCTCAGATAGCTCGAGGCCTCGCGCTCCCAGAGGATCTCGCCGCTGGTCGCCTGCAGGGCCAGCAGCCGGCCATTGTAGCTGGTCACGTAGAGGCGGCCGTCACGGGTCAGTAGCGGCTGGCCGTCGAGATCGACCAGCCGGTCGACCTCGGTGCGGCCTTGCGGCACGGCGACGCGCATGTCCCACAGCGGCTGGCCGTTGCGGTTGTCGAGGGTGACCAGGCGGCCGTTGGCGAAGCCGGCGAAGCTGACCTGGTTGATCACCCGCGGCGTGCCGGTGCCGCGCAGGGTCAGGGCCGGCTCGTTGCTGGTGTAGACCCAGCGCTCTTCGCCGGTGGCACGATCCAGGGCGGTCACCGCGCCGTCGACGCTCTGCACGACGAGCAGCTCGCTGTTGGCCTGGGGCGGTGCCAGCACCTCGCTGGAGACCCGCGAGCGCCACACGATGCTGCCGTCGTCCTGATCGAGCGCCAGGACCTCGCCGTTGCGGGTGCCCAGGTAGACCTGGCCGGCCACCGCACTGAGGCCGCTGGAGACCGGTGTGTCGAGCTCGATCTGCCAGAGCCGCTCGCCGCTGTCGGCATCGATGGCGCGCAGCAGGCCCGACTGGTCGGCGGCGAACAGCCGGCCGTCGTCGAGTGCCGGGGTGATCGGATAGCGGGCGATACCCAGGCCGTCGCCGATCTGCTGGCTCCACTGTTCGTGGATGTCGACCTGGCGGTCGATGTCGGTGAGCGGCTTGGGCGGATATTCCGGCTCGACGTTGCCCGAGCAGCCCGCCAGCAGCGAGATCAGCAGGGCCGGGGCGAGCAGTTGGGTAAGCTTCATAGGGTGGCGTCCTCCGCACCGAGGTTGTCGAGCTTGAGCTGGGCGCCGAACACCGGCTGACCGGCTTCGCGGGACAGGTCGAGCGCCTGCTGGTAGGCCTGGCGAGCCGCGTCGCGGCGATCCAGCGCGAGCAGGGCGTCGCCGCGGGTCACGGCGCGCTGGGCACCGAGAGTGTCGGGCACGCCGGCGTCGAGGGTGTCGAGCGCGGCCTGGGCCTCGTCGTCGGCGATCTGGATGCGTGCCAGGCGCAGTCGGGCGAGCCCCTGAAGATAGCTGTCGCCGCTGTCGTCGATCACCGCCTGCAGGGCCTTGCGGGCACCGGCGTGATCGTCGTCGGCGATCTCCAGGCGCGCCTGGATCAGCGTGGCGAGACTGGCGTAGAGCGTGCCGCCGTGCTCGTTGCGCAGGGTGTCGATCAGGTCGTCGGCCTGGCTGATCGCCGTGTCGTCGAGGTCGTCGCGACTGGCCAGCGCGAGCAATTGCTGATAGCGCGCCGACGCGGCCTCGGCCTGGCCGTCCTGGTAGCGTTCCCAGGCCTTCCAGCCGACCACCGCGGCCACCGCGACGGCGACGCCGAGGAGCAGCGCCTTGCCGTTCTCGTTCCACCAGCGCTTGATCGCATCAAGCTGTTCTTCTTCGCTCCTAAGCTCGGCCACCGATGGCCCCTCCTATGCCGTGAGGTTCCGTGCCGGCGGCACGGAACTGGGTCTCAGTCGAGTCGTTCGCCCAGCCGGGCGATCGCCGCCGCCTGGTCCAGGGTTTCCTGCTCGCGCTCCTCGCGCAGGTACTTGACGGTGAGCTGCCCCTGGGCGAGTTCGTCCTCGCCGAGGATCAGCGCCAGCCGGGCGCCGCTGCGGTCGGCCTTCTTGATCTGGCTCTTGAAACCGCCGCCGCCGCAGTGCACCTGCAGCGCCAGGCCGGGCAGGGCGTCGCGCAGCCGCTCGCCGAGCAGCAGTGCCTCGGCCTCGGCGCCTTCGCCCATCGCCAGCAGGTAGGCGTCGGGGCCACGCTGCGTCTCGGCGGGCACCAGCTCGAGGGTCTCGAGCAGCAGGATCAGGCGTTCGATGCCCATGGCGAAGCCCACCGCCGGCGTCGGCTTGCCGCCGAGCTGCTCGACCAGGCCGTCGTAGCGGCCGCCGGCGCAGACGGTCCCCTGGCTGCCCAGCGCCGTGGTGGTCCACTCGAACACGGTCCGCGAGTAGTAGTCCAGCCCGCGTACCAGCCGCGGGTTGATGCGATAGCCGATGCCGGCCGCATCGAGCCGCGCGGTGAGCGCGGCGAAGTGTTCGCGCGAGGCGTCGTCGAGGTGGTCGAGCAGCTGCGGTGCGCCGGCCAGCATCTCGGCCATGTCGGGATTCTTGGAATCGAGGATGCGCAGCGGGTTGCTGGTCAGGCGACGCCGGGAATCCTCGTCGAGCACGTCGCGGTGCTGCTCGAAGTAGGCGACCAGGGTGTCGCGGTAGGCGGCACGCGCCTCGGGCGAACCCAGCGAGTTGAGTTCCAGGGTGACGTGTTCGAAGAGACCGAGCTGCTTCCACAGCCGCGCCGAGAGCAGGATCACCTCGACATCGATGTCCGGGCCCTCGAGGCCGTAGGCCTCGATGCCCACCTGGTGGAACTGCCGGTAGCGGCCCTTCTGGGGGCGCTCGTGGCGGAACATCGGCCCCTGGTACCACAGCCGCTGGGTCTGGTTGTGCAGCAGGCCGTGCTCCATGGCGGCGCGCACGCAGGCGGCTGTGCCTTCGGGGCGCAGCGTGAGGCTGTCGCCGTTACGGTCGTCGAAGGTGTACATCTCCTTCTCGACGATGTCGGTCACCTCGCCGATCGAACGGGCGAACAGCGCGGTCTGCTCGACGATCGGGGTGCGGATCTCGCGATAGCCGTAGCGCTGCATCAGCGTGCGGACCTGACCCTCGAAGTACTGCCACAGCGGCGATTCATCGGGCAACAGGTCGTTCATGCCACGAATGGCCTGGATCTTCTTGCTCAACGGGGTTGCTCTCCTGACGACCGACGACGGACCCGCAGGCCCGTCGCCGGCAAACGCGAAACTCAGCCCTCGCGGGCGATGGTGTTCTGCTCGGCCTGTTCCTTTTCGCGAACCTTGTCGCGGATCAGCCGCTCGAGGTCGTCGACCAGATGGTCGTTGCGCAGCTTCTGGGCGGGCTTGCCATCGATGTAGACGAGGTTGGCGGGACTGCCGCCGGTCAGGCCGATGTCGCTCTCCTTGGCCTCGCCGGGGCCGTTGACCACGCAGCCGATCACCGAGACGTCGAGCGGCGTCATGATGTCGTCGAGGCGTTCCTCGAGGGCGTTCATGGTGCCGATCACGTCGAAGTTCTGACGCGAGCAGCTGGGACAGGCGACGAAGTTGATGCCCTTGGAGCGCAGGCGCAGGCTCTTGAGCATGTCGTAGCCGACCTTGACCTCCTCGACCGGGTCGGCGGCCAGCGACACGCGGATGGTGTCGCCGATGCCGTCCATCAGCAGCATGCCCAGTCCGATGGACGACTTGACGGTGCCCGAGCGCAGGCCGCCGGCCTCGGTGATCCCCAGGTGCAGCGGCTGTTCGATGCGCGTGGCCAGGTCGCGGTAGGCGGCGACCGCCATGAACACGTCGGAGGCCTTGACGCTGACCTTGAAGTCGGGGAAATCGAGCCGGTCGAGGTGGTCGATGTGGCGCATCGCCGACTCCACCAGCGCGGCGGGGGTGGGCTCGCCGTACTTGCGCTGCAGGCTCTTCTCGAGCGAACCGGCGTTGACGCCGATACGGATCGGGATGCCGTTGTCGCGGGCGGCGCTGACCACTGCCTGCACCCGATCCTCGCGGCCGATGTTGCCGGGGTTGATGCGCAGGCAGTCGACGCCCAGTTCGGCGACACGCAGGGCGATCTTGTAGTCGAAATGGATGTCGGCGACCAGGGGCACCGGCGAGCGGGCCTTGATCCGTCCGAACGCCTCGGCGGCATCCATGGTCGGTACCGAGACGCGCACGATGTCGGCGCCGGCCATGGCCAGGCGGTTGATCTGCTCGACGGTGGCATCGACGTCGAGGGTGTCGGTGTTGGTCATGCTCTGTACGGAGATGGGCGCATCGCCGCCCACCGCCACGGAGCCGACGTGAATCTGGCGCGACTTGCGCCGCTGGATCGGAGACTGAGCGTGCATTGCGAATTACTCTCCCAGGGACTCGCCCAGCGTGAAACGGGCGACATTGTTGCCGCCGGTGTGAGCGCCGAGGTCGACGGGCTTGCCGCGATAGCTCAGCTCGACGCCGCTGGCATTGCCGATGGTCAGGCGAAACGGGGGTTCGCCCTCGGCGGTTGCCTGGGTACCGGCGGACTGCAGACCGACCAGGATGCGTCGGTCGTTGGCGTCGAAGATCTCGGTCCACGACTGTTCGTTGAAGGTGAATGACAGTCGACGGGCATTGTCCGCCGCCGCACTGGTCGACTCGACCGCCGCCGCCGTGGCCTGATCGTCGTCGGCACCGGTCGCGTCACCGCTGTTGCCGGCGGCGGGTGTGTCGCCGGCACTGGCGGTGCCACCCGTGGTACTGGTACTGGCGGTGTCGGTTGTCGGCGTATCGGTGGCATTCGCCTGCTCGCTGGCCGGGTCGCCGCCGGCCGGGGTGGCGGTGGCGTCTTCGCCGCCCTGGTCCGGTGCGTCGTTGTCGTCGACCAGGCCGAGCTGGCTTTCCTTCTCGGGCAGCGGCGGGAGGTTCTCGTCGTCGGTGCCGGTCGAGGTGGTGATATCGCCGTTCGTCGACTCGCTCGCCGGCGCGTCGCTGACGCTCTGGGTGGCGGTTTCCTCGCTGTCGCCGAGGCCCAGCAGATCGTTACCGTTGCGGCTCTGCCACCACACCAGGGTCAGGCCGATCAGACCGGCGATCACCAGCAGCGTGAACAGCTTGATGACCCAGGCGCCGACCCGCGACGGTGGCCGGGACACCTGAACCGGCGTGATGCGTCGGTCGATGTCGCTCTTGGTGTCGCCGTAGAGGCGGTTGTAGGCCCCCACGACCTCGCTTTCCTCGAGGCCCATCAGGCGGGCGTAGGCGCGCAGGTAGCCGCGCCGATAGGCGGCGATGGGAATCTCGCTGTACTGGTCGCTTTCGAGCCCGGTGACCACCGCCGGACGCAGGTTGAGCTGCACCGCCACTTCCTCGAGGGACAGCCCCTGACGCTCGCGCTCGCGCCTGAGCAGCTCGCCCGGCGAGTCGTTCCGGGCGTTGACGTCGGGGTCGAGACTGGCTTCGTGTCGTTGTGGTGTGTCGCTCATGACTGAGCAGTCCTCTTGAAATCGTGGTCAGGGGGCTTGCCGGGACTCGTTCAACTGCCGGGAATAGAAAGCGGCCGTGGCACCGTCGCCGCGCGCGCTGGCGATCTGCTCGGCCAGACGCAGACTGTCGGGCGTGGTGCCGACCAACCGGATGAAGCGTTGCAGTTGGGTCCAGGCGCGATCGTCGTCGCCCCGTGCGTGGAGTGTTTCGGCGAGCGCCAGATAACTCGGCGCGTAACGTGGGTCGATCGCCTGGGCTTTCTCGAGATCCTCGATGGCCGCCTGGCGATCGCCGAGATCGCGCCGGCAGCGCCCCAGATTGGTGAACAGCTGGGCGCGATTGTCGTAATGGATGTCCCGGGTGGCCCGCTGGAGCTGGTCGCAGGCCTCGGCCACGTCGCCCTGGGCATAGAGAAAGGCCGCATAGTTGTTGCGGGCCCGGGTGAAGTCGGGGGCGGCGTCGAGCGCACGGCGGAAGAACTGCCGCGCCAGATCGCTCTCGCCCTGGCGTTGATAGAGCAGGGCGCTGGCCTGAAGGGCATCCGGGTCGTCGGGATCGATCGACAGCGCCTTGTCGAGCTTGTCGCGAGCCCGGGGCAAGTTGCCCTGACGCATGTATTCGATACCCATCGTCACGTTGAGCTTCACCGCCTGGGCGGGGTTCGCGCCGCTCTCCAGGCCGTCGGACTGCGTGGTGGCGCAGCCGGACAGCCAGAGCATGCCGAGCAGGGCGGCACACCACAGCGGGGCGAATGACGGACGTTGGCGACGAATCATGCACTCCTCTCGACAGTGACGGTCCCGGTCAGGACTCGCGTCGAATCAATACATTGCGGGGTGACGATGTCGAGTCGACCCGTGACGGCGAAGCGTACTCATAAAAGCGCCGCGCCGAGTTGAAGTCAAGGACACCCCGGCGACTCAGTCGGCATCCAGCTGAATCGATTGGATATAGCGTTCGTGGCGGCGGGTGCGGTCCTTGACCCGACCGACCAGCTGACCGCAGGCGGCATCGATGTCGTCGCCGCGGGTGCTACGGATCGGTGCCGTGTAGCCGAGTTCGTAGAGCCACTGCTGAAAGCGCATGGTCTGGTTGCGCGAGGGCTTCTCGTAGCCCGAATGCGGAAACGGGTTGAACGGAATCAGGTTGATCTTGCACGGCAGTTCGTCGAGCAGCGCGGCGAGCTGTTCGGCGTGCTCGCGCTGGTCGTTGACGTCCTTGATCAGCGTGTACTCGATGGTGATCAGGCGCGTGTCGTCGCACTTGGCCAGGTAGCGCTGGCAGGCATCGAGCAGCTTGCGAATATCGTACTTGCGATTGAGCGGCACCAGTTCGTTGCGCAGCTCGTCGTTGGCGGCGTGCAGCGAGATCGCCAGGCTCACGTCGATCTCGTCGCCGAGCTTGTCGATCATCGGCACCACGCCGGAGGTCGACAGCGTCACGCGGCGCTTGGACAGCCCGTAGCCGTTGTCGTCGAGCATCAGCTTCATCGCCGACACGACGTTGTCGTAGTTGAGCAGCGGTTCGCCCATGCCCATCATCACTACGTTGGTGACCGGGCGGTTGGCGGTATCGCGACGCGGCCCCGCGCTGCGGCTGGCGACCCACACCTGACCGATGACCTCGGCGGCGGTGAGGTTGCGCTGAAAGCCCTGCTTGCCGGTGGAACAGAAGCTGCAGTCCAGCGAGCAGCCGACCTGCGACGACACGCACAGTGTGCGCCGGTTGCCGTTCTCCGAGGGGATCAGCACGGTCTCGACGTAGCTGCCGTCCTCGACCTCGAGCACCCACTTGCGCGTGCCGTCGCTCGACGTGCCCTCGTAGACCACCCCGGGGCCGCGAATCTCGGCCACTTCGGCCAGGCGTGCGCGCAGGGCCTTGGAGAGGTTGGTCATGGCCTCGAAGTCGTCGCAGCCTTCGTGATGGATCCACTTCATCACCTGGCTGGCGCGAAATTTCTTCTCGCCGATCGAGACGAAGAAGGCTTCCATCTGCTCGCGGGACAGGCCGAGCAGATTGGTGCGAGGGGTATGGGTGGTGGCGCTCATGATGGTCAACCGATGGTCGGTGGGGCGGACGGCGAGGGGCCCGGAGCGGTCGGAGCGGGAGCCTGCGGCCCCCGCGAACCGGCTCAGCGCGGGCAGATCTCGTCGGCGCCGAAGAAGAAGGCCACTTCGCGCTCGGCGGATTCCGGCGAGTCGGAACCGTGCACGGCGTTGGCGTCGATGGACTGCGCGTAGTCGGCACGGATGGTGCCCGGCGCGG
The DNA here is from genome assembly GCF_020147985.1 of Modicisalibacter sp. MOD 31.J. NCBI lineage: Bacteria > Pseudomonadati > Pseudomonadota > Gammaproteobacteria > Oceanospirillales > Halomonadaceae > Modicisalibacter > Modicisalibacter sp. MOD 31.J. The sequence goes on from NZ_JAGXFF010000006.1 coordinate 104,305, forward strand.
CTTCCTGCGGGTTGGTGGCGCCCATCAGGTCACGGTTCTTGGCGATGGCGTCCTCGCCTTCCAGGACCTGGACGACCACCGGGCCGGAGGTCATGAAACCGACCAGCTCACCGAAGAAGCCGCGCTCCTTGTGCTCGGCATAGAAGCCTTCGGCCTGCTCCTTGGACAGGTGCAGCATCTTGGCCGCGACGACCTTGAGGCCGGCCTTCTCGAAGCGGCTGATGATCTCGCCGATGACGTTCTTAGAAACGGCGTCGGGCTTGATGATGGACAGCGTGCGCTGGGTTGCCATGCAGGGTATCTCCGTGAACAGGGGATGGCGTGAATACGGCTGCGCGCCGCGAGGATCGCAGCGCGCAGGAGTCGGGTTCAGGTGCCGGACCGCGGGGGCCGGGCTGAAAAGCGCCTAATTATAGCGGCTCTGACGCGGCTTGACACCCCGCGCGGCCGGCGCTCACCGGGGGCTTACAAAAACCGGGTCAGACGCTGAAGCTCTCGCCACAACCGCACTGGTCCTTGACGTTGGGGTTGTTGAAGCGAAAGAAGCGGTTGAGTCCCTCGTTGACGTAGTCGACCTCGCTGCCGTCGAGCATCTCGAGCGCCTCGGGAGCGACGAACACCTTGGCGCCGTGCGCTTCGAAGGCCACGTCCCTGTCGATCGCCTCGTCGGCGAAGTCGAGCACATAGCTGTAGCCGGAGCAGCCGCTGGGCTTGACGCTCACGCGCAGGCCCAGGCCGTGCCCGCGTTCGTCGAGCACGCGATGGATCTGATCGGCGGCGGCGGGGGTGATCGAGAGTTGCGCCATGGTGGATCCTCCTGACTGCGAAGCGGCGATTCGTGCGAGCGAATCAGCCGCGTAAGGTGGTGATGGCATGCCGAATGTCGGCGACGGCGGTGTCGATGTCGGCCTCGTCGGTGAAGCGGCCGAAGCTGAAGCGCAGCGCCGTCAGCGCCCGTGCGCGGGGCACGCCGATGCCTTTCAGGACATAGGATGGCTCGACGCTCGCCGAATTGCAGGCCGAACCGGTGGAGACCGCGATCCCGCGCAGTGCCATGAGCAGCGACTCGCCGTCGACGCCGTCGAACGACAGATTGACGATGTTGGGCACCGCCACGCCGACGTCGGTGTTGCGGTGCACGCCCTGGAGGTCGTCGAGTCCGGTCAGGAAACGCTGCGCCAGGGTGGCGATGCGCGCCTGGTCGGCCTCGCCTTCGGCCTCGGCCAGGGCAAAGGCCTCGCCCATGCCGACGATCTGGTGGGTGGGCAGGGTGCCGGAGCGCATGCCGCGCTCGTGACCGCCGCCGTGGATCAGGGCCTCGAGGCGGATGTCGGGGCTGCGCCTGACGTAGAGCGCGCCGACCCCCTTGGGGCCGTAGGCCTTGTGCCCGGACAGCGACATCAGGTCGATACCCAGGTCGACGACGTCCAGCGGGATCCGGCCCACCGCCTGGGCGGCGTCGACGTGGAACACCGCATCGCGGGCGTGGACCACCGCCGACAGCGCGGCCAGGTCGTTGATCGTGCCCAGCTCGTTGTTGACCGCCATCAGCGATACCAGCACAGTGTCGTCGCGCATCGCCGCGGCCAGGCGGGTCGGGGCGATGCGGCCGTCGTGACCGGGTTCCAACCAGGTCACCTCGACGCCCTCGCGCTCCAGTGCCTGGGCGGTGTCGACCACCGCCTTGTGTTCGATGGTCGAGGTCACCAGATGATTGCCGCGATGGCGGTTGGCGCGCATGAAGCCGATCAGCGCCAGGTTGTCGGCCTCGGTGGCCCCCGAGGTCCAGACGATCTCGCGGGGGTCGGCACCGATCAGATCGGCGACCTGACGGCGCGCCCCCTCCACCGCCTGTTCGGCCTGCCAGCCGGGCATGTGACTGCGCGAGGCCGGATTGGCGAAGACGCCATCCAGGGTCAGGTAGCGTGCCATGGTCTCGGCGACGCGGGGGTCGGCCGGCGTGGTGGCAGCGTAATCGAGATAGATGGGTGCGTTCATGGCTCTCTGTATACGAGTCGCGGCGCGGCCGGGGCGGCGCTCAGGGTGACGAGACGGCGATGGTGCTGTCGGCGACGTGGAGGCGCTGACGCTCGGCGATGTAGCGCACTTCCTCGCGTTCGACCAGCGTGCCCAGCGTGATGCCCTCGAGAAACCCGTGAATCTCCTGCGACAGCTCGCACCACAGATGATGCGTCAGGCAGGTGCGGCCCTGCTGGCAGTCCGACAGGCCCTGACAGCGGGTGGCGTCGACCGATTCGTCGACGGCGTCGATCACCCGTGCCACCGAGACGGCGTGCGGGGCCACGGCCAGCAGGTAGCCGCCGCCCGGACCGCGCACGCTCTTGACCAGCTTGGCGCGCCGCAGCCGGGCGAAGAGCTGCTCCAGATAGGACAGCGAAATACCCTGGCGCTGCGAGATGTCGGCGAGGCTGATCGGCCCCTGGTCGCCATGCAGGGCCAGGTCGAGCATCGCGGTAACGGCGTAACGTCCTTTGGTGGTCAGGCGCATAGGGCGGTCGGGTTCGAGACGGCGAGCGAATGGCCGCGGGTCCTGCCGTGGCTCGTGGCGAGCCGCCGGGACCGACGGAATAGTGCGCTCATTATGAGAAAACCCAGTATGACGGTCAACTACTTGCCTGGCGGTGAACGGGCCTAGCGGCGCTCGCCGGAACGCCGGCGTTCGGTCTCGTCGCTTTCGGCGCTGGCCTCGACGGCCTCGTCATTGGCAGTGGTCTCGCTGCCGCAGCAGCTGTCGACGTCGGCGAGAATCTCGGCGAAGTCCTCGTCGCGCAATTCCGGCAACCGGCCTTCCCGGTAGCCGGCGTCGAGCTTGCGCAGCGTCGAGCACATGCGTTCGATGCGCTGGTCGACGGCGTGCATGTGATCGAGCATCGCCTGCATCGAGCGAGCCACCGGGTCGGGCATGTCCTGGCTGACGCCATAGGCGTCGAAACCGAATTTCTGGCGGATCGCCTCGCGACGCTCGGGGTCGAAGTTGGGCACCTCCTCGGCGTCGGGATCGGCGCGCTTGACGATCTTGCCGGGAATGCCGACCACCGTGGCGCCCGCCGGCACGGCCTTGGTGATCACCGCGTTGGAGCCGATCTTGGCGCCGGCGCCGACGGTGAAGGGGCCGAGGATCTTGGCGCCGGCGCCGACGATCACGCCGTCTTCCAGCGTCGGGTGGCGCTTGCCCTTGTTCCAGCTGGTGCCGCCCAGGGTGACGCCCTGATAGAGCGTGACGTCGTCGCCCACTTCGGCGGTCTCACCGATCACCACGCCCATGCCGTGGTCGATGAAGAAGCGCCGGCCGATGCGCGCCCCGGGGTGGATCTCGATGCCGGTCAGCCAGCGCGCCAGGCTCGAGACGCTCTTGGCCAGCCACTTGCAATCGCGATGCCACAGCCAGTGACTCACATGGTGGGCGAGCAGGGCATGCAGACCCGGATAGTTGGTCAGCACCTCGAGGAAGTTGCGTGCCGCCGGGTCGCGGTCGAACACGCTGTTGATGTCTTCACGCAGACGGCGAAACATGAAGCGTTCCTTGTTGACGGATCGGCGGGCGCAGGCCACGGCCGCTGACGGGATGATCATCCATTATTGGGGCGCCGCGCGCGCCCTGCAAGGCACCGCTCAGCGCCCGCCGGTACGCTTCTCGATGGCGCTGAGAATGCCGCGCAGGATGTTGACCTCCAGGGTATCCGGCCGGGCGCGCAGGTAGAGGCGGCGCAGGCGGGCCATCAACTGACGGGGTTTTTCGGGATCGTGGAAGCCGATGGCGATCAGCACCCGTTCGAGGTGCGCGAAGTAGCGTTCCAGGTCGGCGTGCTCGGCCGGCGGGTTGTCCCAGTCGATGCCGAACGGCGCGGCGTCGCTGCGGGAATGCTCGGCGCCGGCCAGCCAGGCCAGGCGGCATTCGTAGGCCACGACCTGCACCGCGGCGGCGAGGTTCAGCGAGCTGAACTCGGCGTCGGTGGGAATGTGCACGTGGCGGTGGCAATGCTGCAGCTCGGCGTTGGTCAGGCCGGTATCCTCGCGACCGAAGACCAGCGCGACCCGTGCCTGCCGCCCGGCCAGCTCGGCGGGCAGCGATTCGCCGAGCTGGCGCGGGGTGATCATCGGCCAGGGCAGGGTCCGCGAGCGGGCGCTGGCACCCACCACCAGGGTGGCGTCGGCGACCGCCGCTTCCAGCGTCGTGTGCTGCACGGCCCCGACAAGCAACGCATCGGCGCCCGAGGCCCGCGAGATCGAGTCGCTGGTCTGGACCTCGCAGCGCGGGGCGACCAGGGCCAGGTCCGACAGGCCCATGTTCTTCATCGCCCGACAGGTGGCGCCGATGTTGCCGGGGTGACTGGTACCGATCAGCACGATGCGCAGCTGATCGAGGGAGAAGGACGGGTCGGACATGGGCATCACGGGTGGCGGATTTCGGGGCGGGCATTCTAGCATGCCTGAGGGCGTCGCGATTCCCTCGCGGCGCCGGGTCTGCTAGCATGCGCGGCGTTCTTTAACAGTTACCGACCCGTCAAGGCCCGATCATGCATCCGATGGTCCAATTCGCGCTGCGCGCCGCGCGCAGCGCCGCCGAGCAATTCGTCCGTGTCCGCGAACGCATCGAAGTTGCCCACGAAGACCGCAACCTCGATCGCCTGCTGGAGGACACCGCCCGCAACGCCGAGACCCTGATCGTCCGTCAGCTCTCGCGCGGTTATCCCCAGCACGGCGTATCCGGCCGTTACACCCCGCATCGCGACGGCGAGGGCGAAGGCCGCGACATCGTCTGGCGGATCGAACCCTTCCACGGCTACTCCAATCTCGGTACCGCGAGTGCCGGCTTTGCGCTGTCGCTGGTCTGCCTGGTCAAGGGGCGCCCCGAACACGCCGTGGTGATCTGCCCGTTCAGCGACGACGAGTACCTCGCCAGCCGCGGGCGCGGCGCCCAGCACAACGGCAAGCGTATCCGCGTCAGCAAGGCCAACGGCATCGACGGCATCCGCCTGGCCATGAGCCTGCCGGAAACCTGGCTGCGCTCGCGTCACCTGCCGACCTATCTGACGCTGGTCCAGCAGCTGGGGCCGCGCGTCGACACGCTCACCGCCAGCGGTTGCGGTCTGCTCGACATTGCCGAGATGGCCGCCGGCCGCGTCGATGCGGTCTTCGTGTTGGGCCTCGAGGAGCAGGACAGCCTGGTCGGTACCCTGATGCTCAAGGAAGCCGGTGCCCTGATGGGCGGCCCCGACGGCGCACCCAGCGTGGCGCCGGAGGCCAGCCTGATGGCCGCCAGTCCGCGGCTCTACAAGACGCTGGTGCAGACCCTCAAGCCTCACGTCTGAAGCCCTGCCCGCACGACTCTAAAAACCCCGCTCGCGATCTCGCGAGCGGGGTTTTTTCATGCCTGCCCGATGGCGTATGGGACGGCTAGCTCCGCGTTCCCGACGCCGGCCCGATCAGGTGCTTGACCTCCAGGTAACCGGCCAGCCCCCAGGGGCCGAGTTCGCGGCCGATGCCGCTGCGCCCGAAACCGCCCCAGCCGGCCTCGGGCAGTACCAGCTGTTCGCTGTTGAACCACACGCTGCCGGCGCGCAGGGCACGGCCGACCCGCCGGGCGCGCTCGGGGTCACCACTGATCACCGTGGCGGCGAGACCGAACTCGCTGGCGTTGGCCAGGGCAATCGCCTCGGCGTCGTCGGCCACGCTGCGTGCGCAGAGCACCGGGCCGAAGATCTCCTCGCGCCACAGACGGCTGGTCAGCGGCACATCGCGATACAGGGTCGGGGCGACGAACTCGCCGCGGGCCGGCAGCTGGCGATGGCGGGCGTCACGCACCGCGACGAGCCCCTCCTCCCGGGCAATGGCCAGATAGCCCTCGACGGCGTCGCGCTGGCGGGCGCTGGTCATCGGCCCCATGTCGGTATCGTCGGCCAGCGGGTCGCCCAGGCGGATGGCGTCGATGCGCTCGCCCAGGGCGGCGTAGAGCGGCTCGGCCAGCGAGGCGTGGACCAGCAGTCGCGAGGTCGCCGAGCAGACCTGGCCGCTGTTGAAGAAGAGGCCCGCCATCACCCAGTCGGCGGCTTGGGCGACGTCGGCGTCGTCGAGCACCAGGATCGGCGACTTGCCGCCGAGTTCCAGCGACACGCTGCGGCTGCCGGTGGCGGCGGCGCGCATCACCGCTTCTCCTACCGCGTTGCTGCCGGTGAAGGAGAGCTTGTCGATGCCGGGGTGCGCGCTCAGCGGCGCGCCGATGCCCGCGCCGTCGCCGAGCAGCAGATTGAACACCCCGGCGGGCAGGCCGATTTCGACGGCGATCTCGGCCAGTGCCAGCTCCGGCAGCGGCACCACTTCGGAGGGCTTGAACACCAGTGTGCAGCCGGCGGCCAGTGCCGGGGCGATCTTCCAGGCGCTGGTCACCAGCGGGAAGTTCCAGGGCGTGATCAGCCCCACGACCCCGGCCGGGTCCTCGTAGACCCGCGCCTCGACGCCGTCCAGGGCGTGCTCGACGAGCCGGCCCTGGCGGGCGTCCAGGGCCCGCGCCTGGCCGGCGTAGTAGCGATAGCAGGCGATGGCGTCGTCCATGTCGATGGCGGTCTCGGCCAGCGCCTTGCCGTTGTTGGTGGCGGACAGGCGCATCAGCGTCTCGCGGCGGCGCTCGAGGGCGTCGGCGAAGGCCTCCAGATAGCCGGCGCGACGTTCACCGCCGAGGGCCTGCCAGGCGGGCAGCGCGCGGCGTGCCGCGGCCACCGCCGCGTCGACGTCGGCAGCATCGCCGGCGGTGATATCGGCGAGCCGCTCCTGGCGATAAGGGTCCATCACCGGCAGCCGCCGCGTGCCCGGCGAGGGCGCCCAGCGGTTGTCGATGAACTGGTGGTCGAGTCGTTGCATGACGAAGGTCTCGTGTCGGGGTCAGCCGTTAGGCCAGCGGTGAGCGTCGATTTCGATCAGGCAAGGTCCGTCGTCGGCACGCGTGGCGATTGCCGCGGCCAGCGCCCTCGGCGAGTCGACCCGGCTCGCCTGGCAGCCGAAGCCGGCAGCCAGGGTCTGGAAGTCCGGCGCCCGGAGATCGACGCCGCAGCGTGGTACCTCGTGGGCATCCATGTAGCGGCGGATTTCCTCGTAGCCGGCGTTGTGCCAGAGCAGCACGACCACCGGCAGGCGTTCCTCGACGGCGGTGGCCAGCTCGCTCAGGGTGAACATCGCCCCGCCGTCGCCGACCAGCGCGACCACCGGCAGGTCGGGCCGGGCCAGGCTGGCGCCGAGTGCCGCGGGCAGGCCGTAGCCGAGGGTGCCGAAGCCGGTCGAGGCGTTGAAGTAGCGCCGCGGCTCGGGTTGGCTGACCAGGTGGTTGGCGGCGTAGACCGGGGCGGTGGAGTCGCCGACCAGCACCGCCTCCGGCAGTGCCTGGCGCAAGGTGTCGAACAGTGGCACGAAGGGCGCCAGGGCCGGATCGTCGGCCAGCGCCAGGGCCTCGAGCGTGCGCGTGGTACGGGCGACGCCGTCGCGGCTCATGGGCTCTGGCACGAACGCCAGCAACTGGCGCAACGCGCCGGCCGCATCGCCCACCAGACCCAGGCTCGTGGCCTGGTTGCGCACCAGTTGCTGGGCGTCGATGTCGATGCGGATCAGCCGGCCGTCGAGCGTGAAGCCGTCATCGAACACCACGTCGTAGTCGGTCTCGCCGAGCTCGGTGCCCACGGCGAGGATCACGTCCGCCTCGCGGGCGAGTTCGCGCACCGCCGGCAGGGCGGCATTGGCGCCGAGATCCAACGGATGGTCGCGGCCCAGCAGACCCTTGGCGTTGATGGTGGTGACGGTCGGCGCGTCGAGACGCTCGACCAGCGTCCGCGCGGCCTCGGGGGCGTCGACGCAGCCACCACCGAGCAGCACCAGCGGGCGCTCGGCCTCGCGCAGCCAACTGGCGGCCAGCGCCAGCCCCTGCGGGTCGACCGCAGGCGGATACAGGCGCGGGCCCGTCCAGTCGCGCGGCGTGGCGGCCGGCATGGCGAACAGGTCGATGGGGATCTCGATGTGCACCGGTCCCGGGCGCGCCGAGGCGAATGTCGCGAACGCCCGGTCCAGTACCTCGGGCAGGGCGGCAGGGTCGAGCAGGGTATGGCTGAAGCGCGCCACCCCGGCGAGTGTCTGCTGCTGGCTGGGCAGTTCGTGCAGCCGTCCCTGACCGCGACCCAGGGTGTCGCGGCGGTTGACGCTGGAGATCACCAGCATCGGCACCGAGTCGGCGAGCGCCTGGCCCATGGCGGTGGCGATGTTGGTCATGCCCGGGCCGGTGATGATCAGGCATACCCCGGGCTTGCCGCTGGCGCGGGCGTAGCCGTCCGCCATGAAGCCCGCGCCCTGCTCGTGGCGTGGGGTGACGTGGCGCAGTGGCTGGCCGTCGAGCCCGCGATAGAGCTCGACGGTGTGCACCCCGGGAATGCCGAAGACGGTGTCCACACCGTGGCGCTCGACCAGCAAGTGAATCAGCAGCTCGGCACAGGTCATGGGCGTTTCTCTCTCGTCTCTCTCGCGATTCATGGACATCGACTCAAGCAACCAGCCAGTGGCCCATGACCACGATGATCGGCAGGGTGATGGCGGTGCGCAGCAGGAAGATGGTCACCAGTTCCCACAACTTGAGCGGGATCTTCGATTTCAGCAGCAGGGCGCCGATCTCGGACATGTAGATCAACTGGGTCAGCGACAGGCAGGCGATCACGAAGCGGGTCAGCTCGCTTTCGATGTCGCTGGCCAGTACCGCCGGCAGGAACATGTCGGCGAAGCCCACCAGGGTCGCGGGAGCGGCGGCCTCGGCCTCGGGGATCCGCATCCATTCCAGGATCGGCACCATGGGCGTGGCGAGCCAGGTGAACAGCGGCGTGAATTCGGCGAGCATCAGCGCCACCGTGCCGATGGCGATCACCAGCGGCAGCAGGCCGAGGAAGATGTCGGCGACGTTGAACAGCGCGAAGCGTGCCAGCTTGAGCGGCCCCGGAGCGGTCTCGGCGCGGGCCACGGCCATGCCCAGGCTGTAGCGCAGCAGGTTCTGGTCGCCGGTGTTCTCCTCGGCGATTCGGCAGCCCACCGGCTCGTAATAGCTGTTCGGCTTGCGCGACAGCGGCGGCAGGCGCGGCACGATCACCGCGGCCACCAGGCCGGCGACCACCACCGTCAGGTAGAAGGGCACGAAGAGGTGGTTGATGCCGATGAAACTGGTCACCAGCAGGGCGAAGGCAATCGACACGATGGAGAAGTTGGTGGCGATTGCCGAGGCCTCGCGGCAGTTGTAGAAGCCCTGTTCGTACTGCTGGGTGGTGATCAGCACGCCCACGGTGCCCGAGCCCATCCAGGAGGCGGTGGCGTCGATGGCGCTGCGTCCCGGCAGGCCGAAGATGCGGCGGAAGGGCGTGCGCACCAGGCTGCCGATGAATTCCATGAAGCCGAAGTCGACCAGCAAGGGCAGCAGGATGGCGGCGAAGAAGAAGAAGGTCAGCAGCACCGGGGCCAGGTCATTGAGCATCACGCCGCCGGTAAAGGACGCGGTGACCACCTCGGGGCCGACCTGGAAGTAGGTCATCAGCGCGAAGACCGCGCCGAGGGCGCGCATGGCCACCCACAACGGGGCGACGTCGAACAGCTCGTGCAGGGCGCCTTCGCGGGCCCAGCCCGGGTTGGCGAGCTTGACCACCAGCGTCAGCACGATGGACAGGCACAGCACCGCCACGGCGATGGGTGGCAGGGCCTCGCCGAGCAGCGCCTTGAGGCCGTCGGCCATCAGGCCCATGCCGATATTGATGGTATCGCCGGTGGAGAAGGGCACCAGGAACAGGCCGATGCCGAGCAGCGAGGGAATCAGGAATTTCAGCAGACCGGCGCGACTCAGCGGCGCGGCCTGGGTGGCGAGGGTCGTTTCGATGGAATCGGCCATGAGAGGGCTCTATTGGTCTTGTAATGGGGTTGGCCCGACCCTCGAGGAGCCGGGCGACGTAGCGAATCAGTCGCGGTGTTCCACGCCGGGCAGCACGCAAAGCATCTCGTAGAGCAGGGTGGCGCCCATCAGCGCGGTATTGCCGCTGGGGTCGTAGGGCGGCGAGACCTCCACCAGATCGCCGCCGACCACGTTGAGCCCGGCCGCGCCGCGCACGATCTCCAGGCCCTGGGCGGCGGTGAGTCCCCCCATTTCGACGGTGCCGGTGCCCGGCGCCACCGAGGGGTCGAGGCCGTCGATGTCGAAGGAGATGTACACCGGGGCGTTGCCCATTCGCTCGCGGACCTCGGCCATCAGCGGTGCCAGTGACTGGTACCAGCACTGTTCGGCGGTCACCACACGAAAGCCCTGGTCGCGACACCAGTCGAAGTCGTCGGAGGCGTAGCCGGTGCCGCGCAGACCGATCTGGACGACCCGCTCGCTGTCGAGCAGCCCCTCTTCCTGGGCGCGACGGAACGGACAGCCGTGGGCGACCTCCTCGCCGAACATGTGCTCGTTGACATCGGCATGGGCGTCGATGTGGATCAGTCCCACCGGGCCGTGCCTGGCGGCGATGGCGCGCAGGATCGGCCATGTCAGCGTATGGTCGCCGCCAAGCGTCAGCGGCACGCAGCCGTGGACCAGCACGTCGTCGTAGAAGCGGGTGATGATGTCGAGATTCTTCGGCAGGTTGAAGGTGTTGATCGGCACGTCGCCGAGGTCCGCCACCTGCAGGCTGTCGAAGGGCGCGGCGCGGGTCGCCATGTTGTAGGGCCGCAGCATGCGCGACTCGTCGCGGATCTGGCGCGGGCCGAGGCGGGTACCCGGGCGGTTGGAGGTGCCGATGTCCATGGGGATGCCGATGAAGGCGGCATCCAGGCCGCTGGCATCGGTCTGGGTGGGCAGGCGCATCATGGTCGCCGGACCGCCGAAGCGGGGCATCTCGTTGCCGCCCAGCGGCTGGTTGAAGGATGAGTCGCTCACGCGGTCTCCTGATTCGCGAATGAGTGGATCACCTTCCCTGGAGCAGGAAGCGTGCCAATTCGTAATGAACTGTTTTCGAAGGCTTTTAGAGATCAGGGCGATGCGTTTTTGAATCAAGTGATGGCGTCGGGTGATACGCTCATGAATCATTGATACGCTGTTGCATCACCCGCGATGCAGCGAGCCGCCATGACCGACATCGACCGCGCGATCCTCGATACCATCGTCGAGACCGCCCACGACCACTTCTTCATCGTCGATGCCGGCGGGGGGATCCTCGACGTCAGCCCGGGCAGTGCCGCCGTCTACGGTCTGAGCCGCGAGGAACTTCGCGCCAGCACCGTTCAGCAACTGGTCGAACGCGGCGTCCTGCGCCCTTCGGTGACCCTCGAGGTACTGCGTACCGGGCGGCCGGCGCAACTGATGCAGCAGACCGAGACGGGCCGACGGGTCGTCGCCGAAGCCTATCCGGTGTTCGTCGACGGCGAGCTGGTGCGGGTGGTCTCGCGGTCGATGGATCTTACCGACCTGCAGTTGCTGCAGGACGAGTACAGCCTGCTCCAGCAGCGTTTCAGCGATCACCTGAAGCGCGGCGCGGGCACGTCGCTGGACGATGCGCTCGACCTCGACACGCTCGAGGTGCGCAGCGCGGTGATGCGCGAGATCGCCTTGCTGCTCAAGCGCGTGGCGCCCACCGATGCCACGGTGCTGATGCTCGGCGAGTCGGGGGTGGGCAAGACCGCCTTCGCCCGACAGCTCCACCGCTGGAGTCAGCGCGGCGAGGGGCCCTTCATCGACGTCAACTGCGCGGCGATTCCCGAGGCGCTGTTCGAATCCGAGATGTTCGGCTACCAGCCCGGTGCCTTCAGCGGCGCGGCGCGTCAGGGCAAGGCGGGGGTGCTGGAGATGGCCCATGGCGGCACGCTGTTTCTCGACGAGATCGGTGAGTTGCCGCTGGCGATGCAGACCAAGCTGCTCAAGGTGATCCAGGACGGCCGCCTGACGCGCCTCGGCGATGTCCAGTCACGGCGGGTCGACTTCCGCCTGGTGGTGGCCACCAACCAGGATCTGGAAGCGCGGGTGGCGAGCGGTGACTTCCGGCTCGATCTCTACTATCGGCTCAACGTCATCCCGGTGACCCTGCCGCCGCTGCGCGAGCGTCGCGAGGACATCCCGGCGCTGGTCGAGCGCTGCCTGGGCCACCTCAACCAGCGCTATGCGCGCACCAAGGTGCTGCACCCGACGGCCTGGACGACGCTGATGGACAACGAGTGGGCGGGCAACGTGCGCGAGCTGGAGAACTGGCTGGAGCGTGCCTGGCTGGCGTCGCCGGGCGACGTGATCGGCGCCCCCGGCGATCGCGAACCCGAGGCGCCGGGGGTAGCGGTGGAACCGAGCCGCGAGGTCGGGGGCGCTTGCCTGGCCGAGGGCGAAACGCTCGGGCAGGCGCTGGCCACCCACGAACGGCGGATACTCGCCGCGCAGTGCGCGTCGGGCGAGAGTACCTACGCCATCGCCCGCCGCCTGGGAATCAGTCAGCCCAGCGTGGTGCGCAAGTTGCGCAAGCACGGCCTGCGCTGCGGCGGGTAGCGTGTTCGAAACGACGACACCCCGCCGAAGCGGGGTGTCGTGAGCCGGGGGGCGGTGCGAGTCGCTCAGGGCAGTTCGTCCGCCTCGGCGTTCTCCTTCTTGGCCGGGATCAGGTCCTCGCGGCGGAGCTTGAGGCCAATCAGCAGTGCCGAGGCCACGTAGACCGACGAGTAGGTGCCGATCCCCACGCCGACCATCAGCGCCAGGGCGAAGTTGTGGATCATGTCGCCGCCCAGCAGCAGCAGCGCCAGCAGCACCAGCAGGGTGGTGCCGGACGTGGCGAGCGTACGCGCCAGGGTCTGGTTGATGGCGTCGTTGAAGATCGCCGCCATGTCGTCGGTACGCGACTTGCGGATGTTCTCGCGGATGCGGTCGTAGACGATGATGGTGTCGTTGAGCGAGTAACCGATCACCGCCAGCACCGCCGCCAGCACCGTCAGGTCGAAGTCGATCTGGAACAGCGAGAACACGCCGAGCACGATGACCACGTCGTGGACCAGGGCGAGCAGGGCGCCCAGCGAGAACTTGTACTGGAAGCGCAGTGCCACGTAGAGCATCACCACGCCCAGTGCCACCAGCATGCCCAGACCGCTCTGGTCGCGTAGCTGGTCGCCCACCTGGGCGCCGACGAACTCGGCGCGCACCAGGCTGACGTTGCCGCCGGCCTGGGCGAGCACGCTGGTGACCTGATTGCCGACGCCGGGGTCGAAGGCCTGCTGCAGGCGCACCAGCACGTCGGTGGGGGCGCCGAACGTCTGCACCGAGACGTTGCTGAAGCCGGCGCTCTCCAGTGTCTGACGCACCGCCTCGAGGGCCGGGGCCGTGGCGTAGCGCACCTCGACCAGGGTGCCGCCGGTGAAGTCGAGCCCCAGGTTGAGCTGCTGGAACAGCAGCGAGACGATCGAGATCAGCAGCAGCGCTCCGGAGAAGTAGAACGCCAGATGGCGCTTACCCATGAAGTCGAGCTGTCGATTGACGAGGGATTTCATGGCCACCTCTTATATCCAGAGTTTCTTCACTGGCTTGCCGCCAATGGTGAGATTGACGATCGCACGCGAGACCATGATGGCCGTGAACATCGAGGTCAGGATGCCCAGCGAGAGCGTCACGGCAAAGCCCTTGACCGGTCCGGTACCGATCGAGAACAGGATCACCGCCACCAGCAAGGTGGTGATGTTGCCATCGAAGATCGACGTGAAGGCGCGTTCGTAACCGGCGTGGATGGCCTGCTGGACCGGCATCTTGGCGCGTATTTCCTCGCGTATTCGCTCGTAGATCAGCACGTTGGCATCGACCGCCATGCCCAGCGTGAGGACGATACCGGCGATGCCGGGCAGCGTGAGCGTGGCGCCCAGCAGCGACAGCGCGGCGACCAGCAGCACCAGGTTGGTGGCCAGCGCGACGTTGGCGATCAGACCGAAGGCCTTGTAGCGGATCAGCATGAAGGCCACCACCAGCAGCATGCCGATCTCCACCGAGAGGATGCCCTGCTCGATGTTCGACTTGCCCAGGCTCGGGCCGATGGTGCGTTCGGCGACGAAGTAGATCGGCGCGGCCAGCGAACCGGAGCGCAGCAGCAGGGCGAGCTCCTTGGCTTCGGTGGGCGAGTCCAGCCCGGTGATGCGGAAGCGGTTGCCCAGTGCGCTCTGGATGGTCGCCAGGCTGATGATGCCGCGCTCGGTGTAGTTCTCGCGCTTGTCGACCGCCTTGCCGTCTTCCATCACCGTGCGGGTGCGGGTCTTGTTGTCGATGTAGACCACCGCCATCGAGCGGCCGATGTTGGAGCGCGTGGCGCGGTTCATCAGCGTGCCGCCGGTGCCGTCGAGGTTGATGTTGACCTGCGGCCGGCCGTTCTGGTCGAAGCTGACGCTGGCGCTGGAGACGTTCTCGCCGGTGATGATCACGTCCTTCATCAGGTCGGCGGTGCGCTGCGGGTCGTTGCGGAAGGGCAGCGTGTCGGTCTCCGAGGCCGGGCTGTCCGGGCGCGCGGCGAGGCGGAACTCGAGGTTGGCGGTGGCGCCGATCACGCGCTTGGCGGCGGCGGTGTCCTGCACGCCGGGCAGTTCGACGACGATGCGGTTGGGGCCCTGGCGCTGCACCAGCGGCTCGGCCACGCCGAGTTCGTTGACGCGGTTGCGCAGCGTGGTGAGGTTCTGTTCGACCGCGTAGTCCTGAATCTCCTGGATCTTCTGCGGGCTCAGGGTCATCGCCAGGGTGGCGCCGTTGCCGGTGTCGCGATCCTCGTACTGGAAGTCCGGGAACTGGCCGCGAATGATGTCGCGAGCCTGGCTGCGATCGTCGGCGTTGGCGAAGGTCAGGGTCAGGGTACGACCGTCGATCCGGGTATCGCGATAGCGGATGCGCTCGTCGCGCAGGGCGCTGCGGATGGCGCTGGCGTTGACCTGCAGACGCTGCTGGATCGCCGCGTCCATGTCGACCTCGAGGGCGAAGTGCACGCCGCCGCGCAGGTCGAGACCCAGGTTCATCGGCGAGGCGCCCAGGCTCGCGAGCCAGTCCGGCGTGGCCTCGGCGAGGTTCAGCGCCACGGTGTAGTCGTCGTTGAGCAGGCCGCTGATGACCTGGCGTGCCTCGAGCTGGTCGCCGCCGTCTTCGAGGCGTACCAGGGCGCCGTTGGGCTGGGTGTCGATGCGCTCGACGGCGATGTCGGCCTTGTCGAGCGCACTACGGATTCGCTGGAGTTGACTGTCGTCGAGGGAGACACCACCACGCGCGCTGCTGATCTGGACCGCGGGATCTTCGGGAAAGAGGTTGGGGAGGGCGTAGATCAACCCGACGACGAGCACGATGAGTATCAGCAGATACTTCCACAGGGGGTAACGGTTGAGCATGGAAGCCCTGTCCTTGTTGCTGACGCGGAAAGAACGCTGCCGGCTGGGGCCGGCAGCGTGAGGGGAATCAGAGAGACTTCAGGGTGCCCTTGGGCAGCACGGCCGCCACGGCGTTCTTCTGCACGTTGACCTCGGTGCCCTCGGCGATCTCCAGCGTGAGGAATTCCTCGTTCACCTTGGTGACACGCCCCACCAGGCCGCCGCCGATGACGATCTCGTCCCCCTTGGCCAGGTTGCTGATCAGCTTCTTGTGCTCCTTGGCGCGCTTGGACTGCGGACGCCACAGCAGGAAGTAGAAGATCAGCACGAAGCCGACCAGCATTACGATCTGCGCGATGCCGCCACCCGCGGCGCCACCGCCACCCGCGGCCTGAGCCTGGGCCTGGGGGATGAGGAAATCCAGCATGGGTTGTTGTCTCCCGGAAGGTTACAGAGGTTGCAAATGCCGGGCCGAGGTTGGCCCTCGGCCGCAGAAAGGGGGTCTCGTGGCCGGCTCTAGAGCGGTGCCTCGGGAACCGGCAGGCCCCGTCGCGCATAGAACGTATTCACGAAGTCCGCCAATGTACCCGCTTCGATAGCACCGCGCAAACCGGCCATCACACGCTGATAATGGCGCAGATTGTGGATGGTATTGAGCATCGAACCGAGCATTTCGCCGCAGCGATCCAGGTGGTGCAGATAGCTCCGCGAGAAGTGCCGGCAGGTGTAGCAGTCACAGCCCTCCTCGAGCGGCCGGGTATCGTGGCGGTGCTTGGCGTTGCGGATCTTGACCGTGCCTTCGGCCGTGAACAGATGGCCGTTGCGGGCATTGCGGGTGGGCATCACGCAGTCGAACATGTCGACACCGCGGCGCACGCCCTCGACCAGATCCTCCGGCTTGCCCACGCCCATCAGGTAACGCGGCTTGTCATCGGGCATCCAGGTGGGCAGATAGTTCAACACCTCGAGCATCTCGTGCTTGGGCTCGCCGACCGACAGCCCGCCGATCGCCAGGCCGTCGAAGCCGATCTTCGCGAGCCCCTCGAGCGAGCGCTCGCGAAGGTCCGGATACATGCCGCCCTGGATGATCCCGAACAGCGCCGAGGGCGAATCGCCGTGGGCGCTGCGCGAGCGCTCGGCCCAGCGCAGCGAGCGCTCCATCGAGTGGCGCGCCTCGTCGTGGGTCGCCGGGTAGGGCGTGCACTCGTCGAAGATCATCACGATGTCCGAGCCCAGCGAGCGCTGCACGGCCATCGACTCCTCGGGGCCCATGAACACCTTGGCGCCGTCCACCGGCGAGCGGAAGTGCACACCTTCCTCGGTGATCTTGCGTGTCGCCCCCAGCGAGAACACCTGAAAGCCGCCGGAGTCGGTGAGGATCGGCTTGTCCCACTGGGCGAAGTCGTGCAGGTCGCCGTGGGCCTCGATCACCTCCATGCCGGGGCGCAGCCACAGGTGGAAGGTGTTGCCGAGGATGATCTCGGCGCCGATCTCCTTGACGCTCTGCGGCGTCATGCCCTTCACGGTGCCGTAGGTACCCACCGGCATGAACGCCGGGGTCTCGACGCTGCCGCGGGGGAAGGTCAGCCGGCCGCGGCGGGCGCGCCCGTCGCTGGCCAGGCGCTCGAAACTCATGAAGCAGTCGTTACGCATTGATACTCTCGATACGGGATCAAGCCGCGCCGAAACGGCTCGGCTTGCGGGTCAGGGCTGGCGTGTCAAAAACATGGCGTCGCCGTAGCTGAAGAAGCGGTAGCGCGTCGCGACCGCCTCGCGATAGGCGTGCATCACCGTGTCGTGGCCGGCGAACGACGCCACCAGCATTACCAGCGTCGATTCCGGCAGGTGGAAGTTGGTCACCAGGGCATCGACGCAGCGCCATGGATAGCCCGGGTAGATGAAGATGTCGGTCTCGCCGCGAAACGGCGCGATCGTGCCGTCGTCGCTCGCCGCGCTGGCGCTCTCCAGGCAGCGCACGCTGGTGGTGCCCACCGCCACCACCCGGTTGCCGCGGGCGCGGGCGGCGCGTACCTGCGCGCAGACCGTCTCGTCGACCTCGATCCATTCGCTGTGCATGACGTGTTCGCGGATGTCGTCGACGCGCACCGGCTGAAAGGTCCCGGCCCCCACGTGCAGCGTGACGAAGGCCGACTCGATGCCTTTGTCGCGCATCGCCTCGAGCAGCGGCTCGTCGAAGTGCAGCCCGGCGGTGGGCGCGGCGACCGCGCCGTCGCGGCGGGCGTAGACGGTCTGGTAGCGCTCGCGGTCGGCCAGTTCGTCCTCGCGGGTGATGTAGGGCGGCAGCGGCATGTGGCCATGACGCTCGAGCAGCTCGATGAGCGGCGTCTCGCCGAGAAAGCGCAGCTCGAACAGCGCCTCCTGACGGCCCTCGACGACCGCGCGCACGTCGCCCTCGAAGATCAGTTCGGTGCCGGGCTTGGGCGACTTGCTGGCGCGAACGTGGGCCAGCCCGCGATGGGCGTCCAGCGGGCGCTCGAGCAGCATCTCGACGCGCCCGCCGCTGGCCTTCTGGCCATGCAGGCGGGCCGGAATCACCCGGGTGTCGTTGAACACCACCAGATCGCCCGGGTCGAGCAGTGTCAGCAGGTCGGGAAAGCGCCGATGGGCCAGCTCGCCGCTCGCCCCGTCGACGCACAGCAGCCGGCAATCGCTGCGCTGCTCGCTGGGATACCGCGCGATCAAATCCTCGGGAAGCTCGTAATGAAAGTCGGCACGCTGCATGGATCAAGAACCGCCAGGCCAGTGGATATCGAATCGGGGGTCAACGGATGCTCGGGTGGACCGTTTGGACAGGGCGCCCATGATAGCCGAGGCGGGCCTCGAAGTCAGGAGCGCCATTGACGCGCTGACGAAGCCCCGTATAATGCGACCCCGCTGCCGGCGTGGCGGAATTGGTAGACGCAGCGGATTCAAAATCCGCCGCTGGAAACAGTGTGTCGGTTCGAGTCCGACCGCCGGCACCATAAAAATCAAGCACTTAGCGGTTCCTTCCTTGGCTTGATTATTCGACCTTACCCCTCAGTGTTCACAAAGTGTCCACGGCGCTTGCCGATCCTCGGTGCGTACTTGATCGCGTCCGCGAGATGGTCGGGGGGCAGGTGCGCGTAGCGCATGGTCATCGTGATCGTCTGATGCCCCAGGATCTTTTGCAGCGTGAGCACGTCGCCACCGTTCATCATGTGTAAGCTCGCGCTGTATTCGGCACAGCCTCGCGGCAACTTTGGCACCGGGAACCATCGTAAGCGGTCCACGAACCCACACCTTTTGCGGCCTGAGTTAGACCGCCAACGATTTCAAAGTGAAGTGCGCGTTGGAACTCGATGCCCCGAGTCATGAAAGGCCCGATCGCATGAAGCGAGATTGCATCTTGAACCAAGCCTGCGAGGTGGCAGGCGTTCGTCTAGAGCGGATGAAGATCAATTACGCCGAGAAGCGCATCGAGATCATCCGGTGAACTCGACCTCGACGTGACCGGGCTTGGAGCGAGGTCGCGAGGGGCCAACGACGATACGAACCTCGCGGCCCAGACGAGCGAGGCAGTCGAGCATCTTGGCTTCGCTGATACCGCGGAATTGACCACGCAGCAGGCCGGAAAGCTTGGGCTGGGGGATGCCGACGATCTCGGCGGCCTTGGCCTGGGTAAGACGACGACGCTTGATGATCTCGGCGATCTTGGTGGCCAATTGGGCCTTGATCAGCATCTCGTCGGCGTCATTGCGACCGAGGTCGGCATAGACGTTGGTGCTGCCTTGTTCGATATCGATCATGACGAGGAACCTCTCAGGTGCTGTTCGACGGCCTTGAGCCGATCGCGGATCTTGTCCAGGTCAGGCTTGGGAGTGGCTATCCCGCTGCTGGACTTCTTCTGAAAGCAGTGAAGGACGTAGACGGCACCCTGGAACTTAACCGTGTAGACGGCGCGATAGGTGTCGCCCTGATAGTCTTCGACTACTTCGAGGACGCCAGCAGAACCGAAACCCTTGGAGGGGCTTGATCTGGCTGTGCTTTTTGCCGATTTGCGCCTGGTGGAGCGCGTAGCCGAAGACATCCTGAACGTCTTCAGGCATGGTCAGCAGATCTTTCTTGCTGCTGGCGACCCAGTAGAGCGGTTTGATGGCGTCCTCCAAATCCATGGTGGTAGTTTATACCTAAAGAGGTATAAAGCAATGCAGGGGGACGTGACCACATTGTGTCCACACCCAAGCCCGACAAAGGCGCTTGAAGGCGAAGTTAAACGCTATAAGTCGCTGATTTTTCATGGTGTAGACCGGCAAAGACTGGTGTCGGATACCCTGCAAAATCCGCCGCTGGAGACAGTGTGTCGGTTCGAGTCCGACCGCCGGCACCACCTTGAAAAACAGTCGCTTACGAGCGGCTGTTTGTGTTTTTACCCTTCCTTCTTCGGCATTGGGTCGTAGAAAGCGACAGAATAGGTCCGGCAGTCGGCCATCGATGCGGCGTGTAATGGCGTGATCGGGCGCCCCGGCCGTCCCTCCTCCGCAAAATCCGCATGTCTGTTCATCAAGCTGTCACCTCGCCTTGTCAGGATGTGCCCGCCACACCCAGGCAGGAGGCCACTTTTCATGTTGAACCGTTCGAGACGTGTCGATTGCCCTGCATGCCAGGGCAGCAATTTCTGGAAGGGCGACCCCGGCCCCGCGGATGTCTTGCACTGCCGCCATTGCCGGGCCTTCATCACCACCTACGACGACTATATTCACGATCGCATCCGTC
This sequence comes from Modicisalibacter sp. MOD 31.J, assembly GCF_020147985.1. NCBI lineage: Bacteria > Pseudomonadati > Pseudomonadota > Gammaproteobacteria > Oceanospirillales > Halomonadaceae > Modicisalibacter > Modicisalibacter sp. MOD 31.J. The sequence goes on from NZ_JAGXFF010000006.1 coordinate 124,420, forward strand.
GGGAGGCGGCGGCCACGCTGGCGGCGTTCGTCGGGGCGCGTACCGACGACGAACTGGCCCGGGTCGAAGCACTGCTGCCCCGCTCGGGGTCGCGGCGGCAGACGCGGGCGGCTTGAGGCCCAGGAGGGTGTCTCGGGCAATGATAGGTCACGTTAATTAATTTTGAGTTATGCAATAGCTTTTATTTGATAAAAACTTGTACTAAGTTAACTGTGACCTCGGCGATCAGGGAGTGATCGCGCAGGCAAGGAGGCCCGGGCCAGGACGGCCCACGGTGGGCAAGGAAGGCAGCTTTCGACAGGATGTCGTGATTCGCCAGGGAGCCCGCAAGACCGACATGTTAGTGCCTCGAGCGCCCCATCCTGCCGGATGGGGCGCTTTGTCGTTGGGGCCTCCCGAATGACAGCAATGTCTCTCCCGCTGGTGCCGGCAAGTGTGGCTGCCCGATGGCGGGCGGGCTGTTCTCTTGAATCCGGGTCTTCCGAGCGATATCCCTCGTCCTGAGGCATAGCTATTGCCTTGTTTTTACGGGTAAATGCTCGGAGGCATCTCGAACGGCGTTCTACATGAATAAACTCGAATAAATGTCATCAGTTCGCCGGATTGCCGCTGGCTGCGATGCGTAGAATGGCTCTCGCTGCATCCCAGCATCCCTGTTTGACCGGCGCTTCCAGCGCCGGTTTTTTTACGTCTGGCGCCTGGTTTCCCGGCCTTGCCCGATCGAGGGCTGGGTTCGTACTCTGCCGCCTTCGCCGGTCATCGCACGATCCACACCGAAAACTCGCCTTTGGTCCAATCCCGCTCGGCTGACTCAGCGGGTGGCGAGGCTTATCATCGTTTCTACGACAACGAGGCCTTCTCGAGCCGGCGGCAGCCGGCCTCGCCCCATCGCCCCCTACAAGGAGAGAATCATGCCCCTCACGCTTTGGCTTTCGCTGGCTGCGGTTTGCGCGATGGGGGCCATGTCGCCGGGACCGAGCCTGGCGATGGTCCTGCGCCACACCCTGGGGGGTGGCCGCGCGCCCGGGGTGGTCGCCGGGGTCAGCCATGCGCTGGGGGTGGGGCTCTACGCCCTGCTCACCGTCTGGGGGTTGGGCGCGGTGATCGCCCACCAGCCGACGTTGTTCCGGTTGATCAGTTGGGTGGGGGCGGCCTATCTGGCCTGGCTGGGCATCAAGGCGCTGCAGGCCGGGCGCGGCGGTGCGCTGGAGGCGCGCGGCATGGCCACCGACCCCGCCCAGGCGGCCCGCGACGGTGTGCTGGTGGCACTGGGCAATCCCAAGCTGATCCTGTTCTTCGTCGCGCTGCTCAGCCAGTTCGTGAGCGACGACATGGGCTGGGGCGCCAAGGCGCTGATCGTGGCCACGGCGACGCTGATCGACGGCGTGTGGTACGTGCTGGTGGCGGTGGCGCTGTCACATTCCGCCGTGCTGCCCTGGTTGCAGGCACGGGCGCACTGGATCAATCGCATCACCGGCTGCCTGTTGCTGGCCCTGGCGCTGCGAGTGGCGATTGGCTTTCATTGAGCCCGCGAACGTGCTGAGTTCGCCGTGCTCAGGGCTCGATACGGGCAAGGATGGCGTCGAGCGGAGCGTCCAGCGGCAGCACGCCGTAGACCGGGCTCACACCGTCGCCCAGCCGGCTGCGGCAGAAGGTCTCGGCGATCGCGTTGGGGGCGTGTCGCAGCAGCAACGAGGCCTGCAGGCACTGGGCCATGCGCTGGGTCAGCCAGCGGGCGTTGGCCTCGAGCGCGTCCTGGGGCTCGCCCAGCGCCCGCTCGAGCTGGTCGACGGCACGATCGTAGTCGCTCGACACGCCGCGAGCGGCCGCGTATTCCTCGCGTAGCACGTCGACGCATTCCGGATGGCGACCCATCGCCCGCAGCACATCCAGGCAGATCACATTGCCGGAGCCTTCCCAGATCGAGTTGACCGGCGCTTCGCGATACAGCCGCGCCAGCGGCGACTCCTCGACATAGCCGATGCCGCCGAGGCACTCCATGGCCTCGGCCATGAAACCGGGGCCGCGCTTGTTGTGCCAGTACTTGCCGAGCGCCGGCACCAGGCGGGCGAGCAACTGCTCGCGTTCGTCGGCGGCGGCGTCGAAGGCGCGTGCGGCGCGCATCACCAGCGCCAGGCTGGCTTCGGTCTCGAGCGTCAGGTCGGCGATCACGCGCCGCATCAGCGGTTGCTCGCCGAGCGGCTTGCCGAAGGCGTGGCGCTGGCGGACGTGGCTCCAGGCCTCGAGCAGTGCCTGGCGCATCATGCCGGCGGGGGCGGTGGCGGCATCGAGCCGGGTCTGCTGAACCATGCCGAGGATCGTCGCCACGCCGCGGTCGGGCTCGCCGATCGGCTCGGCCCAGGCGCCGCGGTATTCGATCTCGGCCGAGGCGTTGGCGCGGTTGCCGCATTTGTCCTTGAGACGCTGGATCTCGATGGCGTTGCGCTCGCCGTCGGGGGTGAAGCGCGGCACCAGAAAGCAGCCCAGCCCCTCGTCGGTCTGGGCCAGGGTGAGGAAGGCGTCCGACATCGGCGCACTGCAGAACCACTTGTGGCCGGTCAGGCGATAGCCGTCGCCGTCGTTTTCGGCACGCGTCGAATTGGCGCGGACGTCGCTGCCGCCCTGTTTCTCGGTCATCGCCATGCCCAGCGTCACGGCGGGTTTCTCCCAGGCGGGGACGGCGCGTTCGTCGTAGTCCCAGGCCATCAGCCGGGCGTGCCATTCGTCGTAGATACGCGGCTCGCGGCGCAGCGCCGGGACGGCCGCATGGGTCATGGTCACCGGGCAACAGAAGCCGGGTTCGGCCTGGGTCAGCAGATAGAGGCCGGCGGTGTGTGCCTGCTGGCCGCCGTGGTGTTCTTCCTCCCAGGCCACGGCGTGCCAGCCGTTGTCGAGGGCCAGATGCATCAGCTGGTGGTAGGCGGGGTGGTAGGCCACCTCGTCGAGACGACGGCCGTGACGGTCGAACAACTTGAGTTCCGGCGGGTGGCGGTTGGCCGTCTCGCCCAGCGCCTGGACCTGGCGGCTGCCCACCGCCGCGCCCAGCGGGGCCAGACGCCGTGCCACCCAGTCCGGCGCTTCGCGGGCCAGCGCCTCCCGCAGCGGCTGGTCGAGGGCGAGCAGGTCACGATCGCCGGGCGGGGCGGGCTGGTTGTCCACCCGGTGGGTGGCGAGCTGGCGGCGAGGGGCGCGATCGGACATGGCAGAGGGCTCCGCAGTCGAGCAAGGGAAAGCCTTTGCATCGAGCATGGGCCGCGCGCGGACGGGGGTCAATCTCGCCGTCGGGGGCTCGCCGGGACTGGGAGGGTCGTGGTGGCTCTGGCATGCTGGGCGTTTCACCGCGACCGCGAGGCCAGCATGCCGCAAGCAGCGCCCTCCATCGACCTGGCCAACGTCAAGGCCGAGCGGGTCCAGCTCGTCGATGCCCGCAACCGCCCCTGCGGAAGCGCCTCGCGGCGGACGATGCGCCGGCTTTCATGCTGGCATCGCGCCACCTACGTGTTCGTGCGCGATTCCCGCGGGGCGCTCTGTGTCCAGCAGCGCACGCCGACCAAGGAGGTCTACCCCGGCTATCACGACCTGGCTGCCGGCGGGGTGGTGGGCGCCGGCGAGGCGGTCCACGTCTCGGCGCGGCGCGAACTGGCCGAGGAACTGGGCGTCGAGGGGACCCGGCTGCGCTGGTGCCTGGATTTCGTCTTTCGGGACGCCGCCAACCGGGTTCATGGCAGTGTCTTCCTGACCGACTACGATGGGCCGCTGCGGCTGCAGGCCGAGGAAGTGGCCGGTGCCGAGTGGCTGGCCCCCGATGCGGCCCTGGCCCTGGAAACCTCCACCCCCGACAGCCGCCGGGCGCTGGAACTGCTGCGCCAGCGCGGTTTTCTGTGAAAGCCGGCACGGCGGGACGGCGATGGCCGGGGCAACTATCCTTGAAGATGGCCTCGACGGATCGTGAGCCGCGCATTGCTGGCAGGCCATGGCCAGACATGGCATCTTCTCCGTTCAGCGAAGCGAATGGCGGGCTATGCAGATCTACACGCAAGATTGTCGGACCCAGAGCGGCGAGCCCTTCAACCTGCGCGCCCTGCGCGGTCAGGTGCTGCTGATGGTCAACGTCGCCAGTCGCTGTGGCTACACCCCCCAACTGGCCGAACTCGAACGGCTCTATCGCCGTTATCGCGACAGGGGGTTCACGATACTGGCCTTTCCCTGCAATCAGTTCGCCCGCCAGTCGCCGGAGTCGGCGCGCCTGTTCGGGGATTTCTGCGAGCGCGAGTACGGGGTGACCTTTCCGGTCATGGAGAAGGTGCGCGTCAACGGTAGCGATGCCCATCCACTGTTCGTGCTGCTGCGCCGCCAGGCGCCCGGCGTGCTGGGCAGCACCCCGATCAAGTGGAACTTCACCAAGTTCCTGGTGGGACGCGACGGTCAGGTGATCCGCCGCTTCTCGCCGCGCACGCGAACGGCGCGCATCGTCCCGGAGCTCGAAAAGGCCCTGGACACGCCTTTCTCGGCCTGAGCCGTCAGCGCGGCGGCGTCTCGCCGCGGGCTACCATCAGGCGTGTCATCAGGGTGTTCCAGCGCGGCCGGGTGACCATCGTCGTCAGCCCCGAGAACAGCGTCCAGAATCCCTTGCGCCAGCCACGGAGGCGGCGGTTGTGGGCGACCAGCTGACGCATCAGCCGGTAATCGTCGAAATCCCGCCAGTTGTCGGCCACCGACATCTGGTAGCGGGTCAGCACCGGGGCCAGTTCCAGGCGAAAGACCCATTCCAGTTGCTCGAGACTCAGTTCGTGGCGCTCGATCACCGCGACCATGCGGGCGTAGTCGGTCTCGCGGGGCTCGCGTTCCAGCCACAACGGCGCCAGGGCGAGCCACAGATCGCCGCGCTCGTCGACCAGGGTCTGGGCGTCCTTCACAGTCACTCTCCTCGGCTCGGCGGGGTGTCGGCGATTGTCGCACAGCCTCCCGTTCGGCGCAGAGCGGACAGTCCCGCATCTAACCGCTAGAATAGCCGCATCAGTCGCCCCGCTCGTAGCGCGTGGCGCCCAAGGCAAGGAAAGTCTCAGGAAAGTCGAGGTCTGACGTGATCATCAAACCCAAGGTTCGCGGTTTCATCTGCACCACCACCCATCCCACCGGCTGCGCGATGAACGTGCTCGAGCAGATCAATGCGACCCGCCAGGCGATCGGCGAGCGCGATGCCGGCGACAGTGGGCCGAAGAAGGTGCTGGTGATCGGCGCCTCCAGCGGTTACGGCCTGGCCGCGCGGATCACCGCCGCCTTCGGTTATGGCGCGAGCACCCTGGGGGTGTTCTTCGAGAAGCCGGGGACCGAGAAGAAACCGGGCACCGCCGGCTGGTACAACGCCGCGGCCTTCGATCGCTACGCCAAGGAGGAAGGGCTCTACAGCAAGGCGATCAACGGTGATGCTTTCGCCCACGAAACCCGCCAACAGGCGATCGAGACGATCAAGCAGGACCTCGGCGAGGTCGACCTGGTGATCTACTCGCTGGCCTCGCCGGTGCGCAAGCTGCCCGACAGCGGCGACATCAAGCGTTCCGCGCTCAAGCCGATCGGCGAGACCTACCGCGCCACCGCCATCGACACCAACAAGGACGCGATCATCGAGGCCGAGGTCGAGCCGGCGACCCAGCAGGAGATCGACGACACCATCCAGGTGATGGGGGGCGAGGACTGGGAACTGTGGATCGACGCCCTCGACGAGGCGGGTGTGCTGGCCGACGGCGCGCGCAGCGTGGCCTTCAGCTACATCGGTACCGAGATCACCTGGCCGATCTACTGGCACGGGGCGCTGGGCAAGGCCAAGGAGGATCTCGACCGCGCCGCCGGCGAGATCGACGCGCGCCTGGCCGAGAAGGGCGGCAGCGCCAATGTCGCGGTGCTCAAGTCGGTGGTCACCCAGGCCAGTGCGGCGATCCCGGTGATGCCGCTGTACATCGCCATGGTCTACAAGGTGATGAAGGAGCAGGGCCTGCACGAGGGCACCATCGATCAGCTCAACCGGCTGTTCCGTGATCGGCTCTACGCGGGCGAGGCGCCCGAGACCGACGACGCCGGGCGTCTGCGTCTCGACGACTGGGAGCTGCGCGACGACGTCCAGCAGGCCTGCAAGGACCTGTGGCCGACCGTGACCACCGAGAACCTGTTCGAGGTCACCGACTACGCCGGCTACAAGCACGAGTTCCTCAAGCTGTTCGGCTTCGGCCGCGATGACGTCGATTACGACGCCGAGGTCGACCCGGTCGTCGCGTTCGACGTCATCCAGCTCTGAGGCGCCGCGATGTTCCGGTGCCGCACATGGCGGCCGGCTCGGGGGTGGCTGGCCGGCGGCTTGCTGGCCCTGCTCGCCGGCTGCTCGAGCCTGTATTACGACACCCTCGAGAACATGGGTGTCGACAAGCGCGAGCTGCTGGCCGAGCGGGTCGATGATGCCCGCGACGCCCAGCACGCGGCCGCCGAGCGTTTCGACTCGGCGCTCGAGACGTTTCGCGAGGTGGTGCGTGTCCCCGACAGCGAGCTGTCGCGCAGCTATGCCCGGCTCGATGCCGAATACCGGGCGAGTGCCGAGGCCGCCGACCGGGTCGACGCCCGCATCGACGACATCGAGAGCGTCGCCGAGGCGCTGTTCGACGAGTGGCACGACGAGCTCGATCTCTACCAGCGGGACGACTACCGCCAGCGCTCGGCGCGCCGGCTCGAGGCGACCCGCGCGCACTACGCGCAGATGATCGGCGCGATGCATGACGCCGCCGAGAGCATGCAGCCGGTGCTGGCGACGCTGCACGACAACGTGCTGCTGCTCAAGCACAACCTCAACGCCCGGGCGATCGACGCCCTGCAGGGTGAGGTCGACCGCCTGGAAACCCGCGTCGCCGATCTGCGCCGGCGCATGCGCGCGGCCATCGCGCGCTCCGACGCCTTCATCGCCGATCTCGATAGCGTCGATGCCCGCCGATAGTCGTCACCCCGCCACGCCCCGGCAGATCGGTTTCGTGCTGCTGCCGGGGTTCTCGCTGCTTGCCCAGGCCTGTGCCCTGGAGCCCTTGCACGTCGCCAATCGGCTGGCCGGCGAGCGGCTCTACACCTCGATCACCTTCGGCCTCGACGGCCGCGCGGTGACAAGCGCCGCCGAGCTGTCGCTGTCGCCGCAGAGCGTGGCCGGCAGTGACGCGGGCTCGCTGGACATGCTGTTCGTCTGTGCCCCCAGCCAGTCGCCGGGCGAGGCCCCCGCGCTGGAAGCCTGGCTGTCGCGGCTGGCGGGGCGCGGCGTGGCACTCGGTGGCATCGCCGGGGGTACCGAGGTGCTGGCGCGCGCGGGCGTGCTCGACGGCTACCGGGCCACGCTGCCCTGGCAGAGCGCCGAGGCCTTCGCGCGTGCGCATCCGGCGGTGCGGGTCAGCCATCACTTGTTCGAGATCGATCGCGACCGTCTGTCCTGTGGCGGCGGGACCGCGGCGATGGACATGATGATGACGCTGATCGCCCAGCACCACGGCCAGCGTCTCGCCGAGCGGGTCTCCGAGCATTTCGTCTGCGAGCGAATCCGCATGGGCGACGAGCCGCAGCACGTGCCGCTGCGCTCCCGGCTCGGCCACGCCCCGCAGAGCCTGATCGATGCGCTGGCGCTGATGGAGACCAACATCGAGGAGCCGCTGACCACCCACGAACTCGCCGAGCATCTGGGGATCTCGCGGCGTCAGCTGGAGCGGCTGTTCAAGAAATATCTGCAGGCGGTCCCCAGCCGCTACTACCTCGACCTGCGCCTGCAGCGGGCCCGCAAGCTGCTGCGCGAGACCGACCAGGCGGTGGGCGACATCGCCCTGCAGACCGGTTTCTCGTCCGGAGCTCACTTCTCCACTGCCTATCGCAACCACTTCGGCATGACCCCGCGCGAGGAGCGCATGGCCTGACGGCGGGTCGCATCACGCCTTGCGTGCCAGCAGGGCGCGGAACAGCGAGCCCATCATCACCGGCTCGTCGCGTTCGACGACGAAGCCCGCCGCGGCGAGCAGCGGCCCGGCCTGGCGGGTGATGTCGGTGGCGATGGCGCGGGTGATCAGGTTGAGCGCGCGCCGGCCGAGTCCGGCGGGCCGGTCGTCGGCCTGGAACTTGTCCATCACGCACAACTGCCCGTCAGGGGCGAGCACCCGGTGTGCCTCGGCGAGCCCGCGGACAGGGTCGGGCATCACCGCCAGGATCAGGTGCATCACCACCACGTCGAAATGCCCGTCGGGATAGTCCAGTGCCGCCGCATCCATCACCCGCGCCTGGGCGTCGAAGCCCAGGGTATCGGCTCGGCCGCGAAAGCGCCGGACCATCGCCGGGGTCAGATCGCAGCCGTGCAGTTCGATGCCGCGGGGCAGATAGGGCAGGTCGAGTCCGGTGCCGCAGCCCACGATCAGCACGCGCTGACCGCCGGCCCAGTCCACCGCCTGGAGGGCCCGCTCGCGGGCCTGGCGGAAGGCCCGGTCGGCGACCCAGTCGTAGACCGGGGCGTAACACGCGTAGCGCCAGCGGTTCCAGACGGTGGGGTCGAGCATGCGGCGGTCTCCGAGGCGCGCGGGGTATCGGTCGTATCATGCGCCGCTACCGTGACCTTGAGAAGACATCGCCGCCCTGGATATTGCCGTGCGCCCGGTGGCGTCAGGCCATGGTGTCGACGATGCCGCCCTCGACACGCAGTGCCGCCCCGGTGGTGGCGCTGGCCTGCTGGGAGGCCGCATAGACGCTCATGTGGGCGACCTCCTCGGGGGTGGCCAGGCGCTGGATGATCGACGACGGACGGTTTTCCCGAACGAAGCGGGCTTCCATCTCTTCCGGGGAGACGCCCTGTTCCTCGGCGGCCTGCTTGATCATGTTGAGCACGCCCTCTGAGCGGGTCGGCCCCGGCAGAATGGCGTTGACGGTGACATTGGTGCCGCTGAGTACCTTGGCCAGCCCGCGCGAGATCGACTGCACGGCGGTCTTGGTCATGCCGTAGTGGACCATCTCGCTGGGGATGTTGAGCGCCGACTCGCTGGAGATGAACTGGACGCGCCCCCAGTCGCGCTGTTTCATGCCTTGCGCGTAATGGCGCGACAGGCGCACCGCGCTCATCACGTTGACGTCGAAGAACTGCTGCCAGGTGGCGTCGTCGACCTCGAAGAAGTCCTGCGGGCCGAAGATACCCACGTTGTTGATCAGGATGTCGGTCTCCGGGCGGGCGTCGATCAGCGCCTGGCAGCCCTCGGCGGTACCCAGGTCGGCAGCTACACCTGAGACGGCGGCGTTGGGCACGGCTTGCTCGATCGCACCGATCGCCGCGTCGACGCGGTCTTGGGTACGACCGGTGACGGTGACCTCGGCGCCGGATTCGGCGAGCCCCTGGGCGATGGCGAAGCCGATGCCGGCGGTGGAGCCGGTGATGATGGCGTTCTTGCCGGTAAGATCGATACGCATTGACGGTCTCCTTGTCGAAAGCGGGCCGCGAGCGGGCGCCCGCAGGATTGCTGGCCTGCCAACAGCATGGGGCGAATATCGAATTCTTCAAGGCCCGCGCCGCCGCTGGCGTCGTCGGCAGCCGCCGCTTTTCATAATTCGTCGTCCCATCCCTGTAAGCCGTGGGTAGCCGCGCTCCTTATACTCGAAGGACTGCACATGCCCTTCGGATGGAGACCGACATGGATTACACCCCGACCCGCGACGACTTCGATCGCTACATGGTGCCCAATTACGCCCCGCAGCGGGTGATCCCCGTGCGTGGCGAGGGCAGCCGCCTGTGGGATCAGCAGGGGCGCGAGTACATCGATTTCGCCGGCGGCATCGCCGTCAACTCGCTGGGTCACTGCCATCCGGTGCTGGTGGGCGCGCTCAAGGCGCAGGCCGACAAGCTCTGGCACCTGTCCAACGTCTACACCAACGAGCCGGCCCTCAAGCTGGCCAGGGCGCTGACCGAGCGCACCTTTGCCGACAAGGCCTATCTGTGTTCTTCGGGGGGCGAGGCCAATGAAGCCGCGCTCAAGCTGGCGCGGCGCTGGGCGCACGACACCCACGGCGAGCGCAAGCACAAGATCGTCTCGTTCCGCCAGTCGTTCCACGGCCGCACCTTCTTCACCGTCAGCGTCGGCGGCCAGCCCAAGTACTCGCAGGGCTTCGGCCCGGTGCCCGGCGGTATCGTCCACGGCGAGTTCAACGACCTCGACAGCGTGCGCGAGCTGATCGACGCCGACACCTGTGCGGTGATCGTCGAGCCGATGCAGGGCGAGGGCGGCATCGTGCCGGCCACCCAGGACTTCCTCGAGGGGCTGCGCGCGCTGTGCGACGAACACCAGGCGCTGCTGATCTTCGACGAGGTCCAGTCGGGCATGGGCCGCCCGGGTACGCTGTTCGCCTACATGCGCTATGACGTGACCCCGGACATCCTGACCAGCGCCAAGTCGCTGGGCGGCGGCTTCCCGATCGGCGCCATGCTCACCACCGAGCGCATCGCCAAGGTCTTCACGCCGGGCACCCACGGTTCCACCTACGGGGGTAACGCCCTGGCCTCCGCCGTGGCGCTGGCCGCGCTCGAACACATCGATACCCGCGAGGTGCTCGACGGCGTGCAGCGCCGGCATGCGCGTTTCCGCGAGCATCTCGAGGCGCTCAACGCCAAGTATGGCGTGTTCGGCGAGGTCCGGGGCATGGGGCTGCTGATCGGCGCGCCGATGGCCACGGCCTACGAGGGCCGTGCCAAGGACATCCTGCCGCTGGCGATCGAGGAAGGGCTGATGGCGCTGATCGCCGGACCCAACGTGCTGCGCATGGCGCCGTCGCTGGTGATCCCCGAGGCCGACATCGACGAGGGCATGGCACGTCTCGACCGTGCCCTGGCGCGCTTCGTCGAATCCGCATGAGCCGCCATTCGCCATCGACGGGAGGAAACGCCATGCTGGTCGTGCGTCCCGCCAAGCCGGCCGACCTGCCGGGCCTCGAACGCCTGGCGGGAACGGCCACGCCTGCGCTGACCAACCTGCCGGCGCACCGTGATCGTCTCGAGGAGCGCATCACCCGCTCGCAGCGCTCGCTGTCCCGCGACATCGAGTTTCCCGGCGACGAGAGCTACACCTTCGTGCTCGAGGACCTCGAGCGCGGCGAGATCGCCGGTACCGCCACCATCCGCGCCCAGGCCGGCGCCCATGAGGCGTACTACACCTATCGTCAGGAGACGCTGATCCACGCCTCGCAGCAGCTCAACGTGCGCCGCGAGGTGCAGACGCTGTCGCTGTCCCACGAGGTCTCCGAGGCGACGCTGTTGTGCGCGCTGTCGCTCGATCCGCGCTACAAGGGTTCCAGCGCCGAGAGCCTGCTGCGCCGCTCGCGGCTGATGTTCATCGCCCAGTACCCGGAGCGCTTCGCCGAGATCCTGGCGATGGCCTTTCCCGGTTACCTGGACGCCGACGAGGAGTCGCCGTTCTGGAACAGCGTCGGGCGGCACTTCTTCGTGCGCGGCTACCAGGAGATGAACCACCTCGCCGGCGTGCGCTCGAAGAGCTTCATCGCCGAGGTGATGCCGCAGTTCCCGCTCTACCTGCCGCTGCTCACCCCGGCGGCCCGGGCGGCGATCGGTCGCGAGCACCCGGCCCACGAGTCGGCGCTCGACGAGATGCTCGCCGAGGGCTTCGCCCGCTCGCGCCACGTCGACATCTTCGATGCCGGCCCGGTGATCAAGGCCGAGCGCGACCGGCTGGAGACCTTCCAGCACAGCACCTGGCACCCGGTTCGCGTGCGCCCGGCGGCGTCGCTGCCCGACGCCGAACCGGCGATGATCGCCAACCAGAAGCTCGACGGCTTTCGCTGTGTGGTGGCGCGCTACGCCCTGTCGCCCACCGGCCAGTTGATGCTCTCGCCCGAGCATGCCGCGGTGCTCGGCGTGGAGGAGGGGCGTGCGGTGCTCGCCGCGCCGCTGAGCCTGCCCGCTGCGGAAGACGCCTTCGACGAGGGGGAACTGTAATGCGCATTCGTCCCATCGCCCGCGGCGATCTCGACGGCCTCCAGCAGATCGCCCGGGAAACCGGGGTCGGCTTCACCTCGCTGCCCGACAACCGTGACTTCCTGGCCGGCAAGATCGCCTCGGCCGAGCGCGCCTTCGCCCAGCGTACCCCGATCGACGACCGGCTCTACTTCTTCGTCCTCGAGGACGAGGAGAGCGGCGAGCTGGCCGGCTGCTGCGCGATCGAGGCCCAGGTGGGCCGCGAGGTACCCTTCTATCACTACCGGCTGGGCACCCTCGCTCACTCCTCGGTGCAGCTCGATCTGCACCGCACCATCGACACGCTGTTCCTGAGTTCGGACCACACCGGCGACGCCGAGGTGGCTTCGCTCTACCTGCGCCCGGAATACCGCGGCGTGGGCCGGCACGCCCGCAACGGCGCGCTGCTCTCCAAGGCGCGCTGGCTGTTCATGGCGCAGTTCCGTGACAGCTTCCCCGACAAGGTGCTCGCCGAGATGCGCGGCAAGTTCGACGCCGACGGCGTCAGCCCGTTCTGGGAGTGCCTGGGCAGCCACTTCTTCCCCATGAACTTCAATGAAGCGGACAGACTGACTGGGTTAGGCCAAAAGAGCTTTATCGGCGAGCTGATGCCCAAGTTCCCGATCTATACCACCTTTCTCACCGAGCAGGCGCGGGCCTGCATCGGCGAGGTCCACGACGATACCCGCCCGGCGCTGGAGATGCTCAAGAAGGAGGGCCTGCGCTGGGAGGGCTACATCGACATCTTCGACGGCGGCCCCACCGTCGAGGCCTACATCGACGACGTGCGTGCGGTGCGCCAGTCGCGGCTGTGCCCCGTGGAAGTCGCCGGCAGCCTGCCGGAGAGCACCGAGCGCCCCCGTTGGCTGGTCGCCACCACCGACATGGCCGACTTCCGCGCCGCCTGGGTCGGCCGTGGCCCGGATGACGACGGCACCCTGACCCTCGGCGAGGCGGAAGCCCGACGCCTCGGTGTCACCACCGGCGACAGCCTGCGCGTTCTGGAAACCTAGGAGCCTCCCATGCAAGCTCAGCAGAAACTCTTCATCGGCGGCGCCTGGCTCGCTGGCGATGCCGGCGAGCTGACCAAGCACGATCCGATCGACGACGCCGTGCTCTGGCAGGGCGCCACCGCCAGCGAGCGTCAGGTCCGCGAGGCCGTGGCCGCCGCTCGCGCGGCCTTTCCCGGTTGGGCGCGGCGCGGTTTCGACGAGCGCCTGGCCATCGTCGAGCGCTTTCGCGACCAGCTCGAGGCCAACCGCGAGGCCCTGGCCACGAGCATCGCCCACGAGACCGGCAAGCCGCTGTGGGAGGCGCGTACCGAGGTCGGCGCGATGATCGGCAAGGTGGCGATCTCGGTGACCGCCTACCGGGAGCGTACCGGCGAGCGCAGCCGCGACGTCGCCGGCGCCAGGGCCGTGCTGCGGCATCGCCCCCACGGCGTGCTGGCGGTGTTCGGCCCCTACAACTTCCCCGGCCACCTGCCCAACGGGCACATGGTCCCGGCGCTGCTGGCCGGCAATAGCGTGGTCTTCAAGCCCAGCGAGCTGACGCCGTTGACCGCCGATTTGACCCTGCAGTGCTGGCAGGCCGCCGGGTTGCCCGACGGCGTGATCAACCTGGTGCAGGGCGGCGGGCCGGTCGGTCAGGCGCTGGCCGGGGCCGACGACATCGACGGCCTGCTGTTCACCGGCAGTGCGCGCACCGGCAAGCTGCTGCACAAGCAGTTCGCCGGTCAGGTCGACAAGATCCTCGCCCTGGAGCTGGGCGGCAACAATCCGCTGGTGGTCAAGGACGTGCCGGACGAGGCCGCCGCGGTGCTGACCATCCTGCAGTCGGCGTTTCTCTCCGGCGGCCAGCGCTGCACCTGCGCGCGGCGGCTGATGGTGCCTGAAGGCGAGGTCGGCGACCGCCTGATCGAGGCACTGGTCGCGGCCATCGCCGAGCTTCGCGTTGCTGCGCCGTTCAGCGAGCCGGCGCCGTTCTACGGCGGGCTGGCGAGTGTCTCCGCGGCCGACGGTCTGCTCGCCGCCCAGGACGACCTCGAGGCGCGCGGCGGCACGGTGCTGGCGCGGATGCGCCGTCTGGTCGACGGCACCAGCCTGCTCACGCCGGCGCTGATCGACGTCACCGGCTGCGAGGTGCCCGACGAGGAGCACTTCGGGCCGCTGCTCAAGGTGCACCGCTACCGCGACTGGGACGAGGCGATCACGCTCGCCAACGATACCCGCTACGGGCTCTCCGCCGGGCTGATCGGCGGTAATCAGGCCGACTGGGACGACTTCCTGCTGCGCATCCGCGCCGGCATCGTCAACTGGAACCGCCAGACCACCGGCGCCTCCAGCGACGCGCCGTTCGGCGGCATCGGCGACAGCGGCAATCATCGCCCCAGTGCCTACTATGCAGCGGACTACTGCGCCTACCCCATCGCCTCGATGGAGTCCGAGTCGCTGGCGCTGCCCGGCGAACTGCCGCCCGGGGTGAGTTTATGAGCGACGTTACTAGCGACGCGATGAACGACGTGCGCGAGGTCAACTTCGACGGTCTGGTCGGGCCGACCCACAACTACGCGGGGCTGGCCCACGGCAACGTGGCGTCGATGCGCCATGGCGGGCTCGCCTCCAACCCGAAGGAAGCGGCACTCCAGGGGCTGGCCAAGATGAAGGCGCTGATGGACGCCGGTTACGCCCAGGGCGTACTGCCGCCGCAGCAGCGCCCCGATCTCGGCGCGCTGCGCGATCTGGGTTTTTCCGGCAGCAACGCCGAGGTGCTGGCCCGGGCCGCCCGCGAGGCGCCGCAGATCCTGCGCGCGGTGTGCTCGGCGTCGAGCATGTGGACGGCCAATGCCGCCACGGTGACGCCGAGTATCGATGCACCGGACGGCCGGGTGCATTTCACCCCGGCCAATCTGCAGTCGAGCTTTCACCGCTATCTCGAGCCGGAGACCACCGCCCGCGTGCTGGCGGCGATCTTCCGCGACGAGGCACGCTTCGCCCATCATCCGGCGTTGCCGGCGACCCCGGCGTTCTCCGACGAAGGCGCGGCCAACCACACCCGGCTCTGCGGCGACCACGGCGAGCCCGGCGTGCACCTCTACGTCTACGGGCGCCAGGCGTTCGGCGGCGAGCGCGGTCCGCAGCGTTACCCCGCCCGCCAGACCCTCGAGGCCAGCCAGGCGGTGGCGCGCCAGCACGGCCTCGCTGACGCGCAGACGGTGTTCGCCCAGCAGCATCCCGAGGCGATCGACGCCGGGGTGTTCCACAACGACGTGATCGCGGTGGGCAACGGCCCGGTGCTGCTCTATCACGAGATGGCGTTCCTCGACGAGGAGCCGACCCTGGAGGCGCTGCGCAGCCGGATGGCCACGCCGCTGATCCCGGTGCGTGTCCCCGGCGAGGCGATCAGCCTGGAGGCGGCGGTCTCGACCTATCTGTTCAACTCGCAGCTGCTCACCAACCCCGGCGGCGACATGACGCTGGTGGTGCCGGGCGAGTGCCAGGAGAACGAGACGGTGTGGCGGGCGATCCAGGATCTGCTGCTGGCCGGGCACAACCCGATCGGCGAGGTGGTGGTCAAGGACGTCAAGCAGAGCATGCGCAACGGGGGCGGCCCGGCCTGCCTGCGCCTGCGGGTGGTGCTCGACGCCGCGGAGCGCGCCGGGCTTGCCGGCCGGGTACTGCTCGACGACGCGCTCTACGGCGAACTCGTCGGCTGGGTCGAGCGCCACTACCGTGACCGGCTGACGCCCGACGATCTGGCCGACCCGCAGCTCGCCGAGGAAACGCTGACGGCCCTCGACGAGCTCACCCGCCTGCTGGGTATCGGCAACGTCTATCCGTTCCAGCTCGGCTGAGAGGGGCCGGTTCCGGCGGCCCGGGCCCGGCTCAACCCTGGCTGGCGGCGCCGCCGACCATGCCGCGCTGCAGGTCGTTGTCGCGCAGGTGCTTGGCGACGGTGTCTTCCGGCGAGCCGGCCATCTCGCGGAACATGCCCATCGAACCCAGCAGGGCGGAGGACTCGTAGGGCACGAAGACCCGCTCGCCGGCCTGAGCCATGGTCGGCAGCGCCTTGATGTAGCTCTGGCCGAGCAGATAGCCCACCACGGTGCGCTTGTTCTCTTCGCTCTCGCCGATGGCGTTGAGTACCAGCTTGATCGACTCCTGCTCGCCCTGGGCGCGCAGGATCGCTGACTGCTTGTCGCCCTCGGCGTTGAGAATCGCCGACTCGCGCTGGCCCTGGGCCATGGCGATGGCGGCGGACTTCTCGCCCTCGGCTTCGGTCACCGTGGCGCGGCGTTTACGCTCGGCGGCCATCTGCAGGCGCATGGCGCTCTCCACCTCTTCGGGCATGGCGATGTCCTGGACCTCGACGCGGGTGATCTTGACCCCCCACTTGGAGGCCGGCGCCTCCATGTCCGCCTGGATGGCGTTGTTGACCTCGGCGCGGGATTCGAACAGCTTGTCCAGTTCCATCTTGCCCACCACCGAGCGCAGCGTGGTCTTGGCCAGCACCTCGACCGCCTGGCTCATGTTGGCGACCTCGTAGACCGCGCGCTTGGGGTCGATGATCTGGTAGTAGAGCGCGCCGTTGATGGTGACGGTGACGTTGTCGGTGGTCACCACCGGCTGCCCCGGAAAGTCCATCACCGTCTCGCGGCGGTCGATGCGCACCTCCTCGGTGGAGATCGGATAGAACTCCTCGCCCTGCTTGCGATAGCGAATCATGCTGATCGCCCGGGGCTGCTCGATGAAGGGGATGATCACGTTGATGCCGCTCTCCAGCAGCCGGTTGAAGGAGCCGAGACGTTCGACCACCATCACCTCCGACTGGCGCACGATGACCAGCCCCTTGATGATGAGGATCACGCCCAGCGCGACGATGATCAGGCTGATCAGCAGCCCGGGTCCGATGACATTCATGACGATGATGACTCCGTGGGGTGGGGAAGCGTGACGATGGCGACGGTGCCATCGAAGCGCTGGAAGATGACTCGACGATTCTCGGGAAGCTCGGTCGTATCGCTGTCGGCGAGGCGCAGGCGATAGAAGTCGCCGTTGATCTCGATGCCCGTGGCGCCATCGAAGTCGCGCTTCAGCGTGTGGTAGACCTTGCCGCGTTCGGTACCGGTCCCGGTGGTGCCGTAGGCGACGCCACGGGGCGAGAAGCGCGGGCGGATCACCTTGACCACCACCGGCAGCATCACCCCGGCGGCCAGGCCCAGCCCCAGCAACTGCCAGGTGAGCGAGGCGCCGAGGGCGGCCAGCAGTACCGCGGCCAGCGTCGCCACCGCCAGTCCCAGCAATACCAGCGCGCCGGAGAGCAGTTCGGCCAGCCCCAGCAGCAGGGCCACCGCCAGCCAGACATAGGCCATGTTCCAGTCCATAGCGTTTCCCGGGATCGGATCGAAGGGAGGCCGCCCGCCCAGCGACGACGAACACGGCCCTGCGGTTGCGTTCGGGTCGCCGTCGAGCGATCCGCCAATTTGCCTACCGGCACACCGGACGGGTATCGGCGATCGCCGTCACGTCGTGTAAGCCGTCGACGACGATAGCCTGTCACGTGTGTGGTTGGCGAGACCCGGGCGAGACACTCGTCGACTTCGAACGGCGAGGAGACGCTCGTTGCGCTCCACACCCCCTACGCTCGCTCGAGATCGGCAACGTCTATTTTGTGCCCGCTATGGCGCCAGGGGCCCATTTACGACACCCATGCCGTGTCGGAACCCTGGCTCGGCGCTGGTTCGTCCCTGCGTCGGAAGGGGGATGTTTCACTGCTGTTCGACCTCGAAAACCCAGCTATCCTCCGGCAAACGGTTTTCGAGCAGTCTGGAAATCTGTGGCGCAATTTCCTCGGGGCCAAACAGACCACATTCGCCGAGTGCGCGGCGCACATTCACGCTCTGTCCCAGATATTGCAGTACCACCCGAGACGCAGCCGGCATGCGGCCGCGCTTGAGCGGCCCGCCGGTTTGTAGACCCAGCAGATAATCGATGCCGGTATGGTAGGAAGGGTAGAGAATCATCTGTGTGATTGATGTGTTGAGTATTGTCTCATATTCCATGATGGTGATTCGCTCGCCAAGGAACAGCGCGACCCCTTCATACTTGGTGACCGTCGCTGGTCGCTTGTTCGGATTGCGCTCCCGTTCGATATTTTTCCACAGGTAGTCTTCATTTTTTTTGCGCAATTGCGCGAACGAACGCATCACGTAGCCGGGATGACTGAACGAATAGAAGTAGCGGAAATAGTTGCCGCAGTAGCGCTCGAGTGATGCCGAGCGTCTGGAAAGCCGTTGATAGATGGGAGCGATGACACTGGTTTCGTCGGTCTGGTTCGGTATGCGACGCAGCGCAAGCAATTCCTTGAACCGTCCAGGTTCGATCAATAACTCGGACTCGGTAACGCCGAAGAAGTCACAGATCTTTTGCAGGTTGTGCCGTGATGGACGAACCGTGCCGGCCAGATACTTGTTGAACTGCTGACGGTTGATACCGATGCGTCGACAGACATGGGCGATCGACGGATAAAAACCGCAGGCATGAGCGAGATTGTCGGGAAAGGAGTTGTTGTTCATCCCGTTAAGCTAACCGACGCTCCAAGAGAGTCAAGTAGCGAAGGGGGCGAAATTGCAGCGAAGCGGTGGCCGCTGACACGCTAAAGGAAATGCCACAGTCAGGACGGATAGAGCATGGAGCGGACCACTTACCCCCTCGATGAGGTCGAGGAAATTCGCCATCTGGAGATTCCGCTACCCGATGGCTGCAGGCTTGCCGCACGACTCTGGCGGCCGAGAGGCACATTGCCGGTGCCTGCGATTCTTGAATACCTGCCGTATCGCAAGGGCGACAAGACCCTGGCCAGGGACGCCGTTCGAGCGCCTTTCATCGCCGCGCGCGGCTATGCCTATGTGCGGGTCGATATCCGGGGCTCGGGCGAGTCCGAGGGGGTCATGGTCGACGAGTACACTGCCCGGGAAATTCAGGACGGCTGCGACGTGATCGCCTGGTTGGCGGCGCAGCCCTGGTGCGACGGCAACGTCGGGATGGTGGGTATCTCCTGGGGCGGGTTCAATGGGCTGCAGATCGCCGCTGAACGTCCGCCGGCCCTCAAGGCGGTGGTGTCGTTGTGCTCGACCGACGATCGCTACGCCGACGATGTCCACTACATGGGCGGCACCCTGCTGATCGACCAGATCTCCTGGGCCTCGCACATGTTTGCCATCAACACCCTGCCACCTGACCCCGATCTGGTCGGCGAGAGATGGCGCGACATGTGGCTGGCGCGTCTGCAAGGCGCCGGGCTCTGGCTCGAGAACTGGACCGAGCATCAGCGTCGCGACGCCTTCTGGAAGCATGGCTCCGTGTGTGAGGACATCGGCCGGATTCAAGTGCCGGTCTATGCCGTCAGTGGCTGGGCGGACGGTTACTGCCGCACCGTCTTCCGCCTGATGGAGAGTCTGTCCGGCCCCAAGAAGGGGCTCATTGGGCCCTGGGCGCACAAATATCCCCACATTGGTCAGCCGGGGCCGGCCATCGACTGGCTTGGCGAGGAACTGCGCTGGTGGGACCAATGGCTAAAGGGACGCGAGACCGGCATCATGCGCGAACCGCTGTTGCGCTTGTACATGCAGGATCATGCGGCTCCCGCAAGTCACTATCGTCATCGCTCCGGACGCTGGGTGGAAGAACCGGCATGGCCCTCGCCGAATGTCGAGCGTACCTCCTTTGCGTTGGGGGCCAACGGCACGTTGCGCCGCGATCACGAACCAGGCCAGGGGGGACACGTAACCCACTGCTCGCCGCCGTGGGTGGGGCTCATGGGCGGCAAGTGGTGTTCCTATGCCCATCCCGGTGACCAGCCGGCCGATCAGCGGCGCGACGATGCCGGCAGCCTGATCTTCGAAACTGCGCCGCTCGAGGCGCCACTGGAGATCGCTGGTGACGCGACGCTGGCCATGCAATTCTCCGTGGACAAATCACTCGCGCAGGTCGCGGTACGGCTTAGCGATGTCGCACCGAGCGGAACGGTGACGCGAGTCAGTTATGGCCTTCTCAACCTGACCCACCGCGACAGCCACGAGCATCCAGAATTGCTGGAACCGGGCCGCACCTACACCGCGCAAGTGCCGTTCAAGCACGTTGCCCAGACCTTCCGGGCCGGACACCGTCTGCGACTCGCGATTTCGACCAGTTATTTTCCGGTTGCCTGGCCAGCGCCCGAACCGGTCGCGCTGAGCCTGGATCTGGACACGACACACCTCATCCTGCCGATTCGACATGCGCCCGGGGATGTCGAAGAGCCACACGATCTGGGAA
The DNA here is from genome assembly GCF_020147985.1 of Modicisalibacter sp. MOD 31.J. Lineage (NCBI taxonomy): Bacteria > Pseudomonadati > Pseudomonadota > Gammaproteobacteria > Oceanospirillales > Halomonadaceae > Modicisalibacter > Modicisalibacter sp. MOD 31.J. Next base: position 144,745 of record NZ_JAGXFF010000006.1, read on the forward strand.
CGCCGCGGGGTGCCGCGCCGATGGCGGCCGAGAGGATCTCGGAACCGCACTACGACTGGCGGATCATTGAGGACCTGGCCAATGCCACCGTTTGCGTCGAGATCCATGACGATGGCGGTAGCCAGCGCATCGAGGATAACGGGTTGACGGTGGCGGACAGCACGCAGGAAACCTACCGCTTCGGGATCGATGACTGGGCATCGTTTCACGCTCGTGTCGTTTCCGATCAGCGCCTGTCCCGTGACGATTGGCAGGTCGACAGTCGCACCGAGACCGACTTCACCGCCACTGACAGTCATTTCCTCATCCGTGCCCGTCTCGTGGCGCGCGAGAATGGCCATATCGCGCATGAACAGACGTGGGACTGCGCGATCGCCAGGGATATGTTGTGAGCTTCGCAGACCGACGCAAGAAAGGCATCGGGTAGCGAGCGGTGCGAAATTGTTTCGCTGGCTGTAGACGAACCAGACTGGATCCCAATCCTGGTTCTTCGACAACAATTGGGTTTTATAGGAACGCTCGATCATGACAAAGACAAACGATATCTCTGCCCCCTCGTCCGCTATCGGGCGTCGCGCCTTTCTCAAAGGTTCCGCGTCGCTGTGTGCCTTTGCGGCGACGATGCCGCTCGGGTCGCGTATCTGGGCGCAGAGCGGTCAGACCCTGCGTGTCAGTGCCTATGCCGACATCGATGCGCTCGATCCGGCCTTCTACCAGAATGCCTACAACGTGGATGTGATGAACTGCATCTACACCAAGCTCATCCGCTACAAGGCGGGCCGCGAGTGGGAGTGGGAGCTCGAGGCGGCCGAGGCGATCGAGCAGGTCGATGACACGCATATCCATTTTCGGCTGAAACAAGGGTTGCAGTTCACCGGCGGCTACGGCGAGATCACTGCCGACGACGTCAAGTTCTCCTTCGAGCGTATTCTCGCCCACGACAGCCCGGTCAAGGGTGACTGGGGGCCTCTCGATCATGTCGAGGTGACCGGCCGCTATGAAGGGGTGATCGTGCTCAAGGAGCCGTTCCAGCCCATCTGGACCATCGCGCTGCCCTACGGCGCGGGCCATATCGTCTCCCGGAAGGCGGTCATGGAGGCGACGGCCGATGGCGGCAACTTCGGTATGCAACCGCCCGTCTTCTCCGGCGCCTATGTGCTGGCCGAGTGGAAGCCCAATCAGTATGTGAAGCTGACGCGCAACCCCGACTGGCACGGGGCCGCCCCCGGATTCGACGAGATTCGCATTCTGCCGATGGACGATACCAAGACGGCCGAGCGCGCCTATGAAGCGGGGGATCTCGACTTCACCCGCATTACGCTGTCCTCGCTGGCGCAGTACCGTCAGTCGCCGCCGGCGCACACCATCGTCACCAAGTATCCCTCGCTCTACTACGTCTGGCTGGGCATGAACCTCGACAACCCGGCGCTGAGCGATATCAACCTGCGCAAGGCGATTCAGTACGCGATCAATGTCAAGCAGGTCGTCTATGCGGCGTATTTCGGCGAGGCCCTGCCCGCCACTGGACTGGTCGCGCCGGGGCTGCCGGGACATCGCGAGCAAGACCCGATTCCGGCCGAGGGCGATCTGGACAAGGCGCGGGCATATCTCGAAGCGGCGGGAGGACCGCCGAAGCAGCCACTGACCATCGATACGCTCAATGCCACCAAGTGGACCACCATGGCGCAGGTCATTCAGGCGCAATTGGCGAAGATCGGTATTCAAACGCAGATCAACGTTCAGGACTCCGGGTCGTTCTGGACCCTGGGCATGGAGAGCGAGGGCGATCGCTGGAAGAACCTGCAACTGATCCTCAATCGCTTCTCGATGCTGCCCGATCCCTACTATGCCACCAGCTGGTTCGTCTCGGATCAGGTCGGGGTCTGGAACTGGGAGCGTTTCTCCAACGCCGAATTCGACAAGCTGCACCAGCAGGCCCTGAAGGAGACCGACGTCGATAAACGCGACGCGCTCTATCGCAAGATGCAGGATCTGATGGAGGCCTCGGGTGCCTACCGCTTCCTGACCCACGAAGCCAATCCGGTGATGTACAGAGACAGCTTGAAGCCGGCGCTGCGCCCCGACGGTCAGCCGCTGCTGCCGCGCTTCGGCGGCACGGTATAGGTCGCCGGCGATGATCACTTACGCCTTTCAGCGGCTGCTGCTCTCGGCACTGATCGTCGCGGTGGCGATGTCGCTGTTGATCGTGATGCTGCACGTGGTGCCTGGCGACCCGGCGACGATGATTCTCGGCCCGCGCGCCACGCCCGAACTGATCGCGCAGACACGCGCCGAGATGGGGCTGGATCAACCGCTGCCGATACAGGTCCTCGACTTCTTCGGCCGGGTGCTGCGCGGCGACCTGGGTACGGATGTATTCACCGGACGTGCGGTCGGCGACATCGTCTTCGGGCAGTTGCCCTATACGCTGGTGTTGATCGCTGTCTCGATCGCTTGGTCGGCGGCGCTGGGCATTCTGCTCGGCTGCTACTCGGCACTGCGGGCGGGCACCTGGCTGGATACCTTGGCCGGTATCGTCTCGGTGGGGACGCTCTCCATTCCCGCCTTCGTCATGTCGCTCTACGCGGTGCTGATCTTTGCCGTGGGGCTGGGCTGGCTGCCTGCCATCGGTGCCGGCGAGGGGGGCGTCGACGGCCTGGTGCATCTCATCCTGCCGGCGTTCGCCATCGGCATCTCCTGGGTCGGCTATGTGGCACGCATGGTGCGTGCCTCGATGCTCGAGGTCATGAGTGCGCCGCACGTGCGCATGGGGCGTGCTTTTGGTCTGACGCAGGCGCGCATCGTGCGGAGCTACATCCTGCGTATCGCGGTGCAACCGGCGGTGACACTGCTCGGCACCGGCGTCGTGCATCTGTTTTCGGCGGCGGTGTTTGTCGAGGTCATCTTCGCGCGACCGGGCATCGGCGCGCTGATCGTCTCCTCGGTCAACGAGCGCAACTATCCGATCGTGCTTGGGGCGGTGCTGGTGACGACCGTCATCATCGTGTTGGCGACGCTGGTCTCGGATCTGGTCGTGGCACTGCTCGACCCGCGTCAGCGCGACGCGCTCTGAGCCGGCGCACGACGCGCCGCGCCGACCACGATAACAACAGGAGGTTTCGCGCATGACATCAACAACCACAGCGCCCTTCATGCCGCCGCCATCATGGCTGAGCCGCTTTCTGCGCGGTCTGCGTGGCGAGCGCACCGGGATGCTCGGCTTCGTGCTGGTCACACTGATCGTGCTGGCGGCGATTTTCGCGCCCTGGCTGTCGCCCTACGATCCGACGGCGATCATGACCGGGCCGCCTCTGGCGCCGCCGTCGTCGGCGCACTGGCTGGGTACGGACAATCTGGGGCGCGATCTGTTCAGCCGCGTGCTGGCGGGGGGGCGTGTCGCCATGCTGGTGGCCGCCGCGGCGCTCTCCGCGGCGCTGACGCTGGGCGTGGCGCTGGGGCTGCTCGCCGGGTTGGGGCCGCGCTGGCTGGACAATCTGCTGCTGCTGATTTTCGATGCCATTCGCTCGTTCCCCGTCATCGTCTTCGGGCTGGCGGTGGTCACCCTGGTCGGCCCGAGCCTGTTCACCGTGGTCCTGGTGGTGGCGATCACCTCGGTGCCGATCTATGCGCGCATCATCCGCACCCAGGCACAGTCGTTGCGCAGCGCCGAATTCGTGCTAGCCGAACGTGCCATGGGCGCCAGCCTGCCGCGCCTGCTGGGTATTCACGTGCTGCCCAACGTACTCGGGCCGCTGTTGATCCTGGCCAGCATGGACGTACCGCTGGTGATCGCCACCGAGGCCGGGTTGAGTTTCCTGGGCATGGGGGTGCGCCCGCCGACCCCGTCGTGGGGCGTGATTCTCAACGATGGCTACAACTTCATTCGCAACTCGCCATGGCCGGTGGTTGCCGGCTCGGTGCCGATCGTGCTGGTCACCCTGGGCTTCACCTTCCTGGGTGAGGCGTTGCGCGACATCTTCGATCCTCGACTGCAAAAGGCCAACTGATGTCTGCTTCGATTTCGCACGCGTCTTCGAGCGCGACGCCTGGCACGCCGCTGATGCAGATCGACGCCCTGTCGGTGGACTTCGATACCGCCAGCGGGCCGATCCACGCGCTGAGGCATATCTCGCTGAGCGTGATGCCGGGACGCATCCTCGGGCTGGTCGGTGAGTCGGGCTGCGGCAAGTCGTCCCTGGCCTATAGCCTCATCGGGCTGCTCGACACCAATGCCCGCATCTGCGGCGGGGCGATCCGGTTTGGCGAGCAGGATCTCGCCGGACTGTCGGAGTCCCACTGGCAAGCGCTGCGGGGCAGACGCATCGCGATGATCTTTCAGGACCCGATGACTTCGCTCAATCCCGTGCGCACGATCGGTCAACAGTTGATCGACATCCAGTATCGCGATCGCACGTCACGCGTGCAGAAGCGTTCGCGCGCGCTGGAATTCCTCGAACAGGTGCGCATCCCCGACCCCGCGTCGCGGCTGGATAGCTATCCACACGAGCTCTCCGGCGGCATGCGTCAGCGGGTCTGCATCGCCATGGCGCTGTTGACCCGGCCGGAGCTGCTGATCGCCGACGAGCCGACCACGGCATTGGATGCCACCCTCGAAGTGCAGGTGATTCATCTGCTGCGCGAGCTGCAGCAGAAGCATGGCTGTTCGGTGGTCTTCGTGTCGCATCATCTGGGCACGGTGGCTGAGCTGTGCGACGACGTGGCGGTGATGTATGCCGGTGAGGTGGTCGAAACGGGCAGTGTGGAGACGGTCTTTCGCACCCCTGCCCACCCCTATACCCAGGCGCTGTTGGCGTGTGATCCGGCGAGTATCCGCGAGGCCACGCGGGTACTGCCGACCATCCCCGGCGAACTGCCCGATCTGCGCCAGGTGCCGCAGGGCTGTATTTTCCAGGCGCGCTGCCCGCAGGTTTTCGACCGCTGCCGGCAGCGCTCTCCGGACATCTACCCGGTCCAGGGCGAGCAGGTCGCCCGTTGCTTCCGAGTGGCATCCGAGGAGCCTTCGCCATGAGTCTGCTAGACGTCGAACATCTGCGTATCGATTACCGTCGCTATGGCGTGCTGCGCGCGCTGTTCAAGCGCGAGGCTTCACGCTTTTCCGCGGTGGCGGATGTCTCTTTTTCTCTCGACGCGGGGCGCACCCTGGGTATCGTCGGCGAGAGTGGCTCGGGTAAGTCCAGCGTGGCGCGCAGCCTGATCGGGCTCCAGGCCGCGCGTGGCAGCATTCGTTACGACGGGCGTGAGATCGTCCGCGCCGGTCGCCGCGAGTGGAAACGCTTGCGTCGCGATATCGCCATGATGTGGCAGGATCCGATCGGCTCGCTGTCACCGCGGCTCAGCGTGGCCAGTCTGATCACGGAGCCGCTGCGTATCCAGGGGCGCCCCGGCGGGCGCGACGAGGCCGATCGACTGCTGAAGATGGTGGGGCTACCGAGGGCATTGGGCGCACGTTATGCGCACCAGCTCTCCGGGGGGCAGGCACGCCGGGTCGGCGTGGCCCGGGCGCTGGCACTGGACCCGAAGCTGCTGATCTGTGACGAGCCCACCGCCGGTCTGGACATGTCGGTCCAGGGCGAGATACTCAACCTGCTCAACGATATCCAGCAACGCACCCAGGTGGCGATCGTCATCATCACGCACAATCTCAATCTGGTGCGTCATATCACCGACGAGGTGGCCGTGATGTATCTCGGTCGTTTCGTCGAGCAGGGCGCCACGCAGGCGATTTTCGAACATCCACGCCACCCCTATACCGAGGCGCTGCTCTCCGCCAATCCGTCGCCGGACCCGGATGCCAGACACGGCCGGATCGAGCTATCGGGTGAGATGCCAAGCCCCGTCCGCCGGCCGTCGGGGTGCGAGTTTCATGGCCGCTGCCCGTATGCGCGCGACGACTGTGCCGTGATCGTGCCGGACTGGACGCACGAGCCCGAGCGGGCCCATGCTTGCCGTTATCCGCTATCGAGCTGAAAAAGCCTGCTTCTTGGCGGGTCACTCGTCGGCGAGCCTGACCATCTTCGGCCGGCCGATCAGCATCCCGGCCACGCTCTGGCCGGCGAGCAGCACCAGCAGGAACACCAGCGAGAGCTGCCAGTCGCCGTTCAGTTCGTGCAGGGCGCCGAACAGCAGCGGGCCGCTGGCGGCCATCAGGTAGCCGACGCTCTGCGACATGCCCGAAAGCATGGCGGCATGCTGGGGGTGGCGCGTGCGCAGCACGATCATGGTCAGCGCGAAGCTGAAGCAACCGCCCTGGCCGGCGCCCAGCATCAGCGCCCAGCCGATCGGGGCGGCGGTGGGTGCCAGCAGCAAGCCCAGCAGGGCGATGGCGATCAGCGTGCACAGTCCCAGCACCAGCAGGCTGTGGCGTGACAGCCGCGAGGACAGCCGGGCGATGAAGTAGCTGGCGGGAATGCTGGTGAGGTTGATCATCGACAGCATGAGCCCTGCGGTCGCCTGGGGGACGCCGGCTTCGCTGGCGACCGCCGGGACCCAGGTCTGCAGGGTATAGAAGCTCAGTGACTGGGCGCCCATGAACAGTGTCAGGGTCCAGGCGACGGGATTCTTGAACAGTCGGGTCATCGACGGTCGATGGCTGTCCGTGCCGGCCTCGGGGCCCAGGCGCAACGCCAGACGCCACCAGATGATCGCCGAGACGATCCCGAACGCCGCCCACAGCCAGATCGGCAGCGACCAGCTGCCCGACAGCTGCATCAGGGGAATCGCGGTGCCGGCACTGATCGTCGCGCCCACGCCCATCATCACCGTGTAGAGCCCCATGGTGCGGCCCAGGCGGTCGCCCCGGTCGCGCTTGACCAGGCTCGGCATCAGCACGTTGCCCAGCGCGATGCCCAGCCCGGCGCACAGCGTGCCCAGCAGCATGATCGCCACGCTCTCGACGCCGCGAAACACGCCGCCGATGGCGATCAGGCTGATCGCGCAGGCGATCGCCCGGTCGAGGCCGACCCGGTCGGCGAGCCCGGGCGCCAGCGGCGAGAGCAGGCCGAAGCAGAGAATCATCCCGGTGGTGAACAGGCTGGCCACGCCGGCGCCGATCGACAGCGTCGCCATGATCGGCTCGAGCACCGGGCCGATGACCACGATCGGCGCACGCAGGTTGATCGCCGCCAGCCCGAAGGCCAGCAGCCACAGCCAGGCCGGCAGCGAAGAGCGGGACGAGAGCGAAGCTTGCGACACGGCGGATCGCCTCCAGACAAAGGGGCGACAGTCTATCATCGACCGGCGTGACGACCGAGGCATGTCTGACCGAATGGTCGGTCGCCGCGCCAGACGCCGTGGTGACGCTCGCTCGGCGGTCCGTCGGTCGCCGCTGGGCTCGCGTCGTCGCGATCTTCTGATACCTTGGAACGATCACGCGTTATCCAGGGAAAGGAGAACAGCGATGACCGGTCCATTGTCGGGCATTCGCATCATCGATCTCACCGCGATGGTCTCGGGGCCGCTGGCGACCATGATGCTCGCCGATCAGGGTGCCGAGGTGATCAAGGTGGAGAACCCCCACGGGGGCGATTTCACGCGCTCGGCGTCCAACCGCCGGCACGGCTTCGCGGCGTCGTATCTCAACAACAACCGCAACAAGCGTTCGGTGGCGCTGGATCTCAAGCATCCCGGCGGGCGGGCGGCGCTCACCCGGCTGATCGAGCGCGCCGATGTCTTCGTGCAGAACTTTCGCCCCGGGGTGATCGAGCGCATGGGCTTCGACGAGACGCGGGTGCGCGAGATCGCGCCGTCGATCGTCTACGTCTCGATCAGCGGCTTCGGCGAGGCCGGGCCCTACGCCCAGTACCCGGTCTACGATCCGCTGGTCCAGGGGCTCTCGGGGCTGGCCACGGTGCAGGCCGGCAGCGACGAGCGGCGCCCGCAACTGGTGCGCACCATCCTGCCCGACAAGCTCACCGGGGTGAACGCTGCCCAGGCGATCAGTGCCGCCCTGTTCGCCCGCGAGCGCACCGGCGAGGCCCAGCACGTGCGCCTGTCGATGCTCGATTCGGTGATCGCCTTCCTGTGGGCCTCGGACATGGGCAGCCAGACCTTCGTGCGCGGCGAGCTCCCCCAGCAGGCGGCGGCGAGCTTTCAGGACCTGATCTACGAAACCGAGGACGGCTACATCACCCTGGCGGTGCAGAGCGACCGCGAATGGGCGGCGCTGACCCGGGCGCTGGAGCGTCCCGAGTGGCGCGACGATCCGCGCTTTGCCACCGCCGCGCTGCGCCAGGACAACATCGATGCCCGTCTCGAGCTGACCCAGTCGGTGATCCGCACCACGACCAGCGAGCACTGGTTGCAGCGACTCCAGGCCGAGGGCGTGCCCTGCGCGCCGGTGCTGACCCGCCACGAGGTGCTCGAGCACCCGCAGGTCACCGCCAACGCCATCGTCCGCGAATACGACCATCCCCAGGCGGGCCGGTTGCGTCAGGCGCGTCCGGCGGCGCGCTTCGGCGAGGGCGACGTCGACGCGCCCGAGGCCTGGCGGGGCGCCCCGGCGCTGGGCGAGGACACCCGCACGGTGCTCGGCGAGTGCGGCTACAATGCGGCCACGCTCGACCGCCTGGCCGCCGACGGCGCCTTCGGGCCCGACGCCTCGGCCGCGTCGGGCAATTCGACGGATACTTCCAGGGACGGTGACCCATGATCGACTTCTACTACTGGCCCACCCCCAACGGCTGGAAGGTGGCCATCATGCTCGAGGAGTGCGGGCTGGATTACCGCACGATTCCGGTCAACATCGGCAAGGGCGAGCAGTTCAGCGACGACTTCCTGGCCATCAGCCCCAACAACCGCATGCCGGCGATCGTCGACCATGATGCCGCCGATGCCGACGACAACGGGCCACTGCCGATTTTCGAGTCCGGGGCGATCCTGCTGCACCTGGCCGAAAAGAGCGGGCGCTTCCTGCTCAACGGGGCACGCGGGCGCAAGGAACTGCAAGAGTGGCTGTTCTGGCAGGTCGCCAATCTGGGGCCGATGGCCGGGCAACTGAGCCATTTCGTCAACTACGCGCCGGGCGATCATCCGTACGCCCACGAACGCTACGCCAACGAGTATCACCGCTGCCTGGGGGTGCTCGAACGGCGCCTGGCGGGGCGCGATTATCTGCTCGGCGACGACTACACCATCGCCGACATGGCCGCCTGGCCGTGGGTGCTGATCGCCAAGCCGCTGGGCCAGCCGCTCGACGAGTTTCCCAACGTCGCGCGCTGGCGCCAGGCGATCAAGGCGCGACCCGCGGTGCAGCGCGGGGTCGATCTGGGCAAGGAGTACCGTCGCCAGGCGCCGCCCGACGAGGCAGAGCGGCGCATTCTCTTCAACCAGCGCGGTGGTGGCGGGTCAGCCAGTCAGGGCGATTAAGAACTCAATTCCAAACCCCGGTGATGCTGGGCGCCGGGGCAAGGCGAAGCGAGGGTCCTTTGCCATGGATGGCAAAGGTAGCGCCCACGGAAGGGTTCACAGCGCCCTCGCGAAGCCTTGTCCCGGGAGCCTGCTTGGTCTGCCGGGTTGTGTGTTAAGGAAACTCTAAGCCTGAAAGGGATCGCTGGCCTCGTCGAGCGTCTTGAGCGCGTTGTCATCCAGCGTCAGCCGGGTGGCGGCGATCATGGCATCCAGCTGGCGCTGCGACGTGGCGCTGGCGATCGGCGCGGTGACCGCGGGGCGGGTCATCAGCCAGGCCAGCGAGACGCTCGCCGGGGTGGTGTCGAGGCGCTCGGCGACCTCGTCCAGGGCCGCGAGAATCTGCATGCCGCGCTCGTCGAAGTACTTGTCGAGGAAGGCCTCGCGGGGCTTGCCACGGGCGTCTTCGCGGCTGCGGTACTTGCCGGTGAGAAAGCCGCTGGCCAGCGAGAAGTAGGGAATCACGCCGACGCTGCGTTTCTCGCACAGCGGTGCCAGCCGGGACTCGTAGTCGCTGCGATCGTAGAGGTTGTAGAAGGGCTGCAGGGTCTCGTAGCGCGGCAGGTCGTTTTGCTCGGCGACCGACAGCGCTTCGTCGAGACGCCGCGCGGGGTAGTTCGAGGCGCCGATGGCGCGGACCTTGCCCTGTTCGATGAGCCGCTGATAGGCCTCCAGGGTCTCCTCGAGCGGGGTGTCGGTATCGTCGTCGTGGGACTGGTAGAGGTCGATCACGTCGGTCTGCAGACGCGTCAGCGAGGCCTCGACGGCGCGCATGATGTACTCCTTCGACAGGCCCTGTTCGCCGTCGCCCATCGGCTTGCCGACCTTGGTCGCCAGCAGCACCCTGTCGCGGTTGCCACGGGCCTTGAAGTAGCGGCCCAGCACGCTCTCGGATTCGCCGCCGTCGTGGCCGTCGACCCAGCGCGAATAGACATCGGCGGTGTCGATGGCATTGAAGCCGGCATCCAGCCAGGCATCGATCATCGCGAACGACTCGCGCTCGTCGAGTGTCCAGCCGAAGACGTTGCCGCCGAAGATCAGCGGCGCGGTTTCCAGACCGCTGTTGCCGAGGGGGCGTAGTTCCATGACCAACTCCTTGTGTCATCGCCGTGAGCCGGCTAAACGAATGTGTCGCCAACAGCGTAGTCGACCGCCGGGCGCGCTGTCGGTTCCCGTGGCTCTCGATTTGCGGTGCAGAGGCCGCGACAGCGGGCGTCGTCAGCCGGTAAGCTGGCGCGAAACCCTGTGGGAGGTGCCCCCGTGGCCGGCAGCAGTCTGCTTACCCTGATCGACGATATCGCCACCCTGCTCGACGACGTCTCGCTGATGACCAAGGTGGCGGCGAAGAAGACCGCCGGGGTGCTCGGCGACGATCTCGCCCTCAACGCCCAGCAGGTTACCGGCGTCAACGCCGACCGCGAGCTGCCGGTGGTCTGGGCGGTGGCGGTGGGCTCGCTGCGCAACAAGCTGATCCTGATCCCCGCGGCACTGCTGATCAGCGCCATCGTGCCCTGGGCGGTGACGCTGCTGTTGATGCTCGGTGGTGCCTACCTGTGCTACGAAGGCGTCGAAAAGCTCGCTCACAAGTTCCTGCATCGTGCCGACGATGCCGAGGAACACCGTCGGCGGCTCGCGGCGATGGCCGACGCCGAGACCGACATGCGCGCCTTCGAGCGCGACCGTATCAAGGGCGCGATTCGCACCGACTTCATCCTCTCCGCGGAGATCATCGTCATCACCCTGGGCAGCGTGGCCGGGGCGACCCTGACCCAGCAGATCGCGGTGCTGGTGGGGATCGGCGTGCTGATGACGCTGGGCGTCTACGGGCTGGTCGCGGGGATCGTCAAGCTCGACGATCTGGGGCTCTACCTCAGTCGCCGCCGCGGTGCGGCGGCCACGCTGGGCCGTGGGCTGCTGGCGGGTGCCCCCTGGCTGATGAAGGGGCTATCGGTGGTCGGCACCCTGGCGATGTTCCTGGTCGGCGGCGGCATTCTCAGCCATGGAGTGCCGCTGCTGCATCATCTCGTCGAAGGTGCCGCCGAGGCCGATGTCGGCGTGCCCGGGCTCGATGCCCTGATCCACGGGCTCGGTCCGTCGCTGCTCAACCTGGTGATCGGCCTGGTGGTGGGAGCGGTGGCGCTGGGCGTCGTCGCGGCCGTGCAGCGGCTACGTGCCGGCTGAACGCGCCTCATTCACGGTAACCGGCGCTTCGTCGTCGACCTCGACCTGGTTGCGCCCGCGGTGCTTGGCGATGTAGAGCGCGCGGTCGGCGCGGGCCAGGGCGACGGCCTGACGCTCGTGGACATCGTCGAGCGGCGGGACGCGCGTCAGGCCGATACTCAGCGAGACACTCAGGGTCACCCGGTCGCTGTTCTCTCCCGGGGCCACGCTGAACGGCTCGTCGGCGACCGCGCGGCGGATTCGCTCGGCCAGTTCGAGCGCCTGGTTCGGAGCCATCGCGGTGGTTAGGATCGCGAACTCTTCGCCACCGATGCGGGCGAAGGCATCCTCGTGTCGCAGGGTCCCCTGGATGCGCCGGGCCACCAGGCACAGCAGGGCATCGCCGACGGGGTGGCCATGACGGTCGTTGACTCGCTTGAAGTAGTCGAGGTCGAGCAGCAGGAGGTGGGCCTCGGCTGGGCCATCCCCGCTTCCCGGCACGGGCCGGGGGAGCGCCGCGAAGTGCTGTTCCAGGCCGCGCCGGTTGAGCAGGTCGGTCAGCGCATCGTGATGGGAGGCGATCAGTGCCTGCTGCTCGCGGAGCTTGTGCCGGCTGATGTCGATCAGCAGGCCGGCGATGCCCAGCGGCCGCCCGCAGGTATCGTAGGTGATGTCGGCGACCACCTCGCTCCAGCGCGTGCGGCCGTCGGCGATGCGTACCCGAGCGTCTTGGCGCCAGTAGGCGATCCCGTCGTGCAGTGCCTGGCGCAGACTCGCGAACAGTCGCTCGCGATCCTCGCCGACGAGGCGGACCAGCACCCGGCGCAGCGGCACGTGCGGGTAGCTGTCCGGGTAGCCGAGCAGGCGACGCAGTCCCTGGGAACACCAGAAGTCGCCCGAGGTCAGGTCCACTTCCCAGACGCCGCAGTCGGTGACCTTGTGGAACAGCTCGACCTGCGAGGAGCGGCTGGAGAGCTGCTGGCGAGAGAGGCCGGCGGCGATCAACTCGGCGGCGATGGCCAGGGTATCGAGCCCCGGCCCCTCCCAGTCGATGGCGCGCTCGCAGTCGTCGATCCCCAGCGTGCCCCACCAGCGGCCGTTGACCAGGATGGGCACCGTGGCCATCGACAGGATCGACTGACTTTCGAGGTTGGCGCGCAGTGATCCCGGCGCCAGGCGGTGGGTGATGGTGCTCTGGCGCTGGCCCAGGCGGCGCTGGTTGACCAGGCGCATGAACTCGGGGTCGTCGAACAGGGTGGAGAAGAAGCGGAAGCGTCGCTGGGTCAGCTGGCGATAGCGTGCCGCGGCGGCCCACTCGAAGACATAGTCCTGGATGATCGCCTCTTCCTGAAAGTCGATCAGCTGGAAGATCCACACCCGGCTGCCGCCGGTGGCCTGGCCGATGTGCGCGAGCAGGCGCTTGACGCCGTCGGTGAAACGGCTCGCCTCGGCCAGTGCCCGACCGCCCTGGTTCAGGGCATCGAGCAGCGCGACGGTATCGAGGGGACCGGCTGAGTCGTGGAGCATGAGGGGCATTGTTGTTTATTATCGATTCTGAAAGTCTAAGGCGCCGTGTGGGGCTTGCCAATCGGCGAGTCGTCATACCTTCGCCTTGATGCCATGAGGAAAACGTGCCATGCCGCAGGACTGGACGCTCGAGCGTCTGCCCCCCGATTCGCCGCATCTCGATACCGTGACGCGCTGGACCCACGACACCTGGGGTCATCTCAACCCGGCACTCGACTTTGCCGACCGGCTTGCCGAGACGCGCGACGAGTGTGGCGAGGCCGGGGTGCCGTCGGTGTTCGTGGCCATGAGCGGCGAGACACCGCTGGGCACGGCGAGCCTGATCGTCGACGACATGAGCAGCCGACCCGAGCTGACACCGTGGCTGGCCTCGGTGTTCGTGCTGCCCGAGTGGCGCGGCCGTGGCATCGCCTCGGCGCTGGTCCGCCGCGTCGAGTGCGAGGCCCGGGAAGCCGGGCTCGAACGCTTCTACCTCTACACGCCGGACCAGCAGGCGCTCTACCGGCGGCTGGGCTGGCGCGATGTCGAGAGCGTCGATTACCGGGGCGAGACGGTGACGATCATGGTGCGCGAGTGGCCGTAGGCCCGCAGCAAGCGTCGCCGATATTGTCAGCGCGGCGGGGGCCTCCTAGAGTGCAGATTTGCCCGGTCCATCGGAAACCTTCATGAGTCCATCAGCCAGTCGTCTGACGCGATGCGTGAACATCCTGCGCGAATGCTTGCCGGCGTTGCAGGCCGTCTATCTGTTCGGCAGTCAGGCCAGCGGGCAGCACGAGACTTCCAGTGATGTCGATCTGGCAATACTACTGCCCGCGCCGCTGGGTGCGTATCAGCGTTGGGAGCTGGCCGAGCGTGTCGCCGAGCTGCTGAATCGGGACGTCGATCTGGTCGACCTGCGGTGCGCCAGTACCGTCATGCAACATCAGGTCGTCGAACACGGACGCCGGTTGTGGAGTGGTGGCACGGAGGCCGACGAATTCGAATTGACCGCACTCAGCGAGTACTGGGACCTGGCCATCCTGCGCCATGACCTGCTCGACGACATCCAGCAGCGAGGCAGCATTCATGGCCGATGACGTGCTTCTCAACAAGGCCGCGACCATCGAGCGCTGTGTGGCGCGTGCCCGGGAAGAATATGCCAAGGGGCCGGACTCCTTCGAGACCGATCAGACGCGTCAGGACGCCGCCATCCTGAATCTTCAGCGCGCCTGCGAGGCGGCACTCGACGCCGGCAATCGACTGATTCGAACCCACCGCCTCGGCCTGCCTCAGAGTGCCCGGGAGATATTCGATCTGCTGGCGAAAGCGCAGCTGATCGACCCCGAACTGGCCGGTGTCATGAAGCGCATGACCGGCTTTCGCAACATCGCCGTGCATGACTATCAGGCCGTGCAGGTCCCCATCGTCATCGCGATCATCCAGAACTACACGGATGACCTGCTGAACTTCGCCAGCCGGATGGTTCGGCTGGCGTGAGCTGTAGCACTCTCACTCGGTCTTTCAGTGTTCACGCTTCCGGTAGCGTCTTCGTGTCGATCCCGTGTCGCGCTACCATGCGCGGATGACGATGCCTGGTGAGTGAGCCCCGATGATTCTCGACCCGATTCCCCTGGCCGTAGCGGCCGCCCTGACGGCCTTCATCGCCGGCTGGAGCCTGGCCGCCTGGCGTGGCGCACGTCGGGTGGCAGCATTGCGCACGATTCAGACCGACCTGGAGTCGCGGCTGGCCGAGCAGGCGCGTCAGGCCGAGGCCGCCCAGGCATCGCTGTCCCAGGCCGACATCGCCCGGGCGCGCGTCGAGACCGAGCTCGCCGGGCTGCGCCGACACCAGGACGAGCTGCGGGCCGGCTTCGAGGAGCGCCTTCGTGAGCGTGACACCGAACGCCAGCGCCTGGAAGCGCGGCTCGCCGAGCAGGCCGCGGTGCTCGAGGAGGCCCAGGAGCGCACCGCCGGGCTACGCGAGACGCTGCAGTCCGCCACCACCCAGCGCGACGAGACGCGCCGCTCGCTGGCCGATCATCGCCAGTGGTGGGAGGCCGAGAAGGCCCGCAGCGGCGAACTCGCCGGCGAGCTCGCCGAGCTGAAGACGGCCTACGGCGAACTCGCCACCACTCTCGAGCAGAAGCAGAGGCACTTCGACGAACAGCTCGACCTGCTGCGCCAGAGTCGCGAAGCGCTCAAGCAGGAGTTCGAGAATCTCGCCAACGAGATTCTCGAGCGCAAGGGCAAGGCCTTCTCGGCGCTCTCCCAGGAGCGCATCAGCGGTCTTCTGCAGCCGATCCACAACGAGATGAAAGGCTTTCGCGAGAAGGTCGAGTCGATTCATCAGCAGGAGAGCGAGCAGCGCGTGCAGTTGCGTACCGAGCTCAGGCACCTGCAGGAACTCAACCGCGCGATAACTGACCAGGCCGACCGGCTGACCAACGCCCTGCAGGGGCAGAAGAAGATCCAGGGCAACTGGGGCGAGCTGATGCTCGAGAACGTCCTCGACGGCGCCGGCCTGCGTCGGGGCGTCGACTACCAGCGCGAGGCGAGCTTCACTACCGAAGAGGGCCGCAAGCGACCGGATGCCATCGTCCATCTGCCCCAGGGCAAGCATCTGGTGATCGATGCCAAGACCTCGCTGGCCGCCTACACGCGCTACGTCAACGCCGACGACGACACCGAACGCCGCCAGGCGCTGGCCGAGCACTGCCGGGCGGTGCGCGAGCGCATCAACGAGCTGGCCGACCGTCATTACTACGACCTGCCGGGGCTCAATTCGCCGGAAGTGGTGATCATGTTCGTGCCGGTGGAGTCGGCCTATGTGGAGGCACTCAAGTTCGACGACGGTCTCTACCAGCGGGCCATCGAGAACAACGTGCTGGTCGCCACGCCGACCACGCTGCTCACCAGTCTCAACATCGTTCGTCAGTTGTGGCGCTTCGAGGATCAGAACAAGCACACCGCCGAACTCGCCAACCGCGCCGAACGCTTCTATGCCAAGCTGGCCACCTTCCTGAACAGCATGGAGGACGTCGGCAAGAAGCTCGATGGTGCACGCGTGAGCTACGACCGGGCGATGAATCAGCTGGTCAGCGGCAAGGGCAACCTGATCAAGCAGACCGCCGAGTTCAAGGACCTGGGCGTGGCGGTCAAGAAGGAGCTGCCCGCCGAGCTGGTCGAGCGTGCCCACCTGGAACTCGACCACCACGGCGCAGCGGGGACCAGCGATGCGCCGTCCGGCGATCCGGCGAACCCGGCCGTCAGCCGCTCGGACGTCTGAGACGCCGTCGAGTCGGGACTGGCAGCGGCGCGTTCAGGCGGTGTCCTCGACCCGGGCATGCAGCCCGCTCATGGCCGAGCTCAGATAGCGGTCGTCGAAGTCGGCCTCCTCGAACAGCCGGTCGCGATCGTGAACTTCGATGTGGTGACGCGCCTTGGTGAGCAAGCCGTCACGCGTCATGTCGGACAGCGACCGGGATACGTGGACCGAGGTCAGGCCGAGCAGTTCCCCGAGCAATTTCTGCGAGAGCGGCAGGTAGAAGCCGCTCAGGTCCGTGGGCTGCACCCGATTCAGGCGGGTATGGGTCTCGATGATGAAGTGGGCGATCCGGGCACGCGCGCTGCGCTGTGAAATCAGCAACAGACGCTCGGTGAGGATCGCTTCCTGCCGGGCGAACGCGGCGAGCAGCGCCATCGACAGCGGGGTCGAATTTTCCATGATGTCGAGAATTCGGTGATGCGGGAACGGGTAAACCACCCCTTCGGTGATCATGCGTGCCTCGGAGATATGCGTCGCGAAGGTCAGTTCACGCAAACCGGCGACATCGCCCGGCAACAGGATGTCGACCACCTGTCGGCCCCCGTCGGGATTGTCGCGAAAGCTGTAGGCCCAACCGCTTTGGATGATATAGAGCTGATCGACCGGGCTGTCGGCCGTCCACAGGGGCTGACCGCTGCGCATTTGGGCCGGATCCTTCTCGAGATCACGCAGAAGACGCTGGTCGTCGTCACCCAGCCTGAAATAGTGATTCAGGTTGGCCAGGATGCAGCTTTGGATACGGGGCATGGAAACCGCCTTCTAGGATGGGGCGACAGTGGAGCGGTAAGGGTCGGCTGGTCGTTCGCTGACACGACGCATGCGATGAGGCGCGTGTCCCGGGCCGCAAGACCCGCAAATGTCTCCTGTGCCTGAGGCGGTCAAGGGAAAGTTACCGTGGCGATATCATCGGAAACCGAAGGATAGTTAATTTTTTCGGGTCGTACCAAGCACAGCGACGCCGTCAGCAGGGAAACCCGGCGAATCGTCACCCCTGGGATTCCAGCCGGTACCCATGCTGATAGACGCTCTTCAGGCGCAGGCCGTGGCGACCGTCGAGTTCGAGCTTGTTGCGCAGCCGACTGACGTGGGTGTCGACGGTACGCGTCGAGACGTCGGCGCTGATGCCCCAGACCAGTTCCAGCAGCTGCCCCCGCGAGAAGAGTTGACCGAGACGACTGAAGAACACGCTGGCCAGCCGGAATTCGCGGTCGGTGAGGGGGATCTCCGCCTCGCCCAGTTGAATGCGATGGCGCTGGTGGTCGAGATGGTAGGCGCCGATGTTGTCGTCGCTTGCCGCCGCCTGGATGCCGGCACGGCGTGCCAGGGCGGCGACCCGGGCCCGCAGCTCGGAGGGGCGCAGGGGCTTGGGCAGGAAGTCGTCGGCGCCGTGTTCGAGCGCCAGCACCACGTCGTCCTCGCCGTCGCTGGCGGTAATGAAGAGGATCGGCCCGTTCCAGCCGTGGTGACGGCGCAACTGGGTCATCACGTCCAGGCCCGAGGCATCCGGCAGGTACCAGTCGAGGATCAACAGGTCGAAGCCCCGAGCGAGCAGGGCGCGGTGCATCTCGCTGGCACGCAGGTAGGTCTCGACCCGCTCGTCGGCGAGGCACTGGCGTATGAAATCGCATTGATCCTTGTCGTCTTCGAGAACGCCGATACGCATGCCTGCTTGCTCCGTTGTACGTTTGT
Organism: Modicisalibacter sp. MOD 31.J; assembly: GCF_020147985.1. Classification (NCBI taxonomy): domain Bacteria; kingdom Pseudomonadati; phylum Pseudomonadota; class Gammaproteobacteria; order Oceanospirillales; family Halomonadaceae; genus Modicisalibacter; species Modicisalibacter sp. MOD 31.J. The sequence continues at coordinate 162,848 of NZ_JAGXFF010000006.1, forward strand.
CGATGGGGGCTCTTTGTCTTATCGGCAGCCTTGTCACAAAGCTTCACAGTTGGCCGTGCTGGAGACGACGCTTCCGCCGATATACTGACCCAGGTCATCAGGAGGGCCTGAAACATGTCAGTCCAGTTCGTGAAGCACCTGTTTACCGTCAGTATGGCATTGCTGGCGGTTCTGGGGGGGCGTGCACTCGCTCTCGAGGCGCCGCAGGGCCCGGTGTTGCTCACCGTCACCGGGAATATTGCCAACACCAACGTGGGTAACGAGGCACGCTTCGACCGGCAGATGCTGCTGGCGCTGACCCAGCGCGACACCGCCACGCACACGCCCTGGCACGATGGTCGGGTGGTGTTCAGCGGCCCCTTGGGGCGCGCCGTGCTCGAGGCCGTCGGCGCGCAGGGGACGCGGATGCGAGTGACCGCGCTCAACGACTACGCCGCGACCGTGCCGATGGCCGATTTCTACGAGCATGACGTGATCCTCGCCATGTCGGCCGACGGCCGGCGACTGCGGATCCGCGATCAGGGGCCGCTGTTCGTGATCTATCCCTTCGACGAGGCGCCGGAACTGCTCAACGAGACGGTGATGACACGCTCGGTCTGGCAGGTCACACAGATCGATATCGAATAAGCCGGATACCCTGCCATGCTCCACCTGATGTCGCTGCGCTTCCGGATCACCAGCTTCGCGGTGATCCTGTTCTTTCTCTCGGCCATGATCACCGGCGGCGTGGTCTACCAGCGTCAGCAGGCGGTGGAGAACCGCCTGCTCGAGGATCTGGTCTGGGCGGTCTATCAGTTCGATCGCGAAGTGCGCGAACTGCGCCTGACCTTGAGTCATACCCAGGACGGCGATCTCGACGAGCTGCTGACCCGCTACGAGATTCTCTACAGTCGGGGGCAGCTGTTCAGTCGCGGCGAGATCGCGCGAAGCATGGCGGCGATTCCCGCGATTCGCCAGCCACTGGTCAAGGCCCTGACGGCGATTCATGACATGGAGGCGGATTTCCGGGCGCTGGGCGACGGTGAGTTGTCGCTCACGCCGGCCTTCCGCCAGCGCCTGGAGGCCAAGTTTCAGGCGCTCCAGGAGGATGTCGGGACCACCCTGGTCAATACGCATGGCTACGTGGCCTCGCTGCGTGTCGAGGAACGCCAGTTACTGCTGCGCCTCTACGCCGTCGTCCTCGCGATGGTGCTGTTGATGATGGGGTCCGGCGGGGTGCTGGTGGTGTCCCTGCTGCGCCAGGCCAGGGAGCGCCAGTTCAAGACCGAGCAGCTCGAGGTGCGCACCCGGGAACTCGAGGCGGCGCGGGAACGGGCCGAGGAGGCCAGCCGTGCCAAGTCGGAGTTCATGGCGGTGATGAGCCACGAGATTCGCACGCCGCTCAATGGTGTGGTGGGCGTTGCCGACCTGCTGGATGGCGAGGTGAGCGGGCCGCGCGGGCACGACCTGCTGCAGACGCTGCGTGACAGCGCCATGGGCCTGCAGGTGGTGATCAACGACGTGCTCGACTTCACCAAGATCGAGGCCGGTTCGCTGGATCTGGATCGGCGGCCGTTCTCGTTGTCGGCCTTCCTCGATCAGCTCTGTGCCGGCTATCGCACCCGCGAGAAGGCCACCGGGTTGCGCTTCGAATGCGATATCGACGCGGCCCTGCCCGACTGGGTGAGCGGGGACGTCAACCGTCTGCGCCAGATCGCCATGAATCTGCTCAACAACGCCTTCAAGTTCACCGAAGCCGGGTTCGTGCGTCTGAGCGTGTTTCCCGACGACGGCGCCATCCGCTTCGACATCCGTGACACCGGCTGCGGGATCGAGCCGGCCATGCAGACGCGCCTGTTTGCGCCGTTCTCGCAGGTCGACAGTTCCATCGCCCGCCGTCACGAAGGCACCGGCCTGGGGCTGGCCATCTGTCAGCGGCTGGTCACGGCGATGGGCGGCGAGATCGGCCTCGATAGTCATCCCGGCCTGGGCAGCCTGTTCTGGTTCCGCGTGCCCCTGCCGCGGGTCGCCGAGGGAGAGATCGATGAGACGGTCTGTGAGCCGGCGTCGGCGTTGTCGCGTCATCACCTGCTGATCGTCGAGGACAACCCCGTCAATCAGGCGCTCACCCAGGCCATGCTGGAGTATCTGGGGCAATCGGCCGATATCGTCGATAACGGGGAAGCGGCGCTGGTGGCGCTGGCGCAGACTCCCTACGATCTCGTGCTGATGGACATCCAGATGCCGCGGCTCGATGGCTTGGAAACCACACGCCGCTGGCGTGCGCGGGAAACCGGCACCCGGCTGCCGATCGTGGCGGTCACCGCCAACGTGATGCCGGCCGATCGCCAACACTGCCTGGAAGCGGGGATGGACGACATGATCTGTAAACCCTTTACGCGGGCCGATCTGCGCCGCCTGCTGGGGCGCTTTCTGGGGGTCGCGAAGGGGCCCGGTGAGGTGCGGGAGGCGGTCGCCAGCGAGGAGGCGCCGGCGGCGTCGGCCGGCCCTCCGCTGATCGATCCGGCGACTCGTGACGAGTTGCGCGACGCGCTGGCACCCGACGTACTGGAGGGGTTGCTGTTGACCTATCTCGAGCGTCTGACGTCGCGTCTGAGTCGCTTCGAGACGTTGCTGGCGGCGGAGGATCGCGCGGGTATTGCCGCCGAGGCGCATTCGCTCAAGGGGGCGTCGTCGTCGCTGGGCTGCACGGCCATGGCGCAGGCCGCCGCCGAGCTCGAGCGCATCGCCGCGGATACGCCGTTCGCGACGCTGGCGCAGCGTGTCGCCGAGCTTCGGCGACTCCAGGAGGCGACCAGCGAGGCGTTGCGGGAAGAGGGGCTGCTGCCCGCCTGACGGCGGGCAGGTGACGCCGCGTTAGGGAAACACTGCATAAATGGCTACGCGGGCAAATCACGTCGTTGTGCGGTGCTGGTGCGCCAGCCCGGTCGGAATCCTCACCTATACCCCATAGGCTCCGGTTCCTGTGCGCCGTACGCCTCGTGCTTTACACCGCTCGCCAATTTAGAGCGCCTTTCACAACCGCTAGACGACGTGGACTTATCCGGCGGCAGGGCGACGCGAGGGCGCTGTGAACCCCTCCCTGGGCGCTACCTTTGCCATCCATGGCAAAGGACCCTCGCTTTGCCCTACCCCCGGCGCCCATCGTCAGAGGGTTTGGAAATGGGCTCTTATTCAGCGCTTCCTTAGTGCGGTGCGCGGGGATGTCGGGTCAGCCAGTCGCCGAAGGTCTCGGGATTCATCGGTCGGCCGAACAGGTAGCCCTGGCCCAGTGGACACCCCATGGCCGTGAGCAGCTCGTGCTGGGCGGGAGTCTCGATGCCCTCGGCGACCACGCGCAGGCCCAGACGCTGGCCGAGATCGACGATGGTCCGGGTGATGGCGGCGGCCTCGGCGTCGATGTCGCTACAGCCGACGAAGCTGCGATCGACCTTGATCTGGTCGAACGGCAGCCGGTAGAGCTGGGCCATCGACGAATAGCCGGTGCCGAAATCGTCCATCGACAGAGTGCAGCCCCGGTCGCGCAGGCTGCCCAGGACATGGCGGGCATAGCTCAGACATTCCATCGCCCCGCTTTCGGTGATTTCGAGTTCGACGCCGTCCAGGGCGATGCCGTGACGCGCCGCCAGGGCATCGATGCCGCTCAGGCAGTCGGCGTCGTGCAGCCATGCCGGCGGGACATTGACGGCCAGGCCGAAGTGGTGGCCGGCGGCTTCCCAGCGTGCCTTCTGGCGAAAGGCCAGGTCGAGCACGTGCCAGGTCAGGGCAACGCCACGGCCACTGCGTTCGGCCAGCGGGATGAAGGCGTCCGGGTAGACGATGCCCCGCCCCGGCGCGTTCCAGCGAAGCAGTGCCTCGACGCCGGTCAACCGGCCGCTGGCCAGCTCCAGCTTGGGCTGGAAGTTCAGGAAGAGTTCGTCGCGCCGCAGGGCGGTGTCGAACTCGGCCACGGTGAGCGGGGGCGGCGGCAGCGGGCGTTGCTCGAGCAGGCGCTGCAGGGTGGCCGGCTGCACGGGTTTGTGCAGGTAACCCAGCATCCTCAGTCCGCCGCTCCGGCCGGCCTCGACGAGCTGTTCCAGGGTGGCCAGCGAACAGCTGCTGACCAGGATCACGCCGGCGGTGGCCCGCTTGTCCTGCAGGAATTGCATGACGTCCCGGCCGGTGAAGGGCCCCAGGTCGACATCGAGAAAGATCAGCTCGGTATCGAGCATCTCGCTCTGACAGGCCAGCTCCTGGAGGCCGCTGGCGACCTTGACGCAATACCCGTGGCGGCCGAGCAGGGCGCGCATCAGAAGGCGGATCTCGACATCGTCATCGACGATCAGCGCCCGTGTCGCGGCGCCCTGAGGCGGTGGTACGCCGTCGACGGCGTGAAGCGGCAATGGTGACATGAGCGGCGCGATTCCCTGAGCGAAGATGACGCCAGCTTAGCGCAGGAGGCTGTGCCGGAAACCGTCGCGTCACGCTTTGTCACACTAGTTTGCGTTTGTCTCGGCCCTGCCGCGCGTCGCTGCTCTGGCGTACTGGCTGGCCAGTTCGCCCTCGATGTGGCGATAGAGTTCATGCAGGCTGGGTTGCAGGCTGGCCACCGCCTCGCGTTGATCGATGTAGAAGGCGCGCCGCTGACCGTGGAAGACGGTCGGCTCGCCGACGCAGGTAAAGCGCAGGCCGTAGATCGCCAGCAGCCGCGGCAGGCGATTCTGCATCATGGCGAAGACATGATAATGCCCGGACAGCCCCACCAGGGCGGTGGCGGCGAGGAACAGACCGACCCCGATCAACGGAAAGGTACGCCGTTCGTCCGCCGAGAAGCGGTAATCCGAGTCGGGGGGCGTGGGCGGGGCGTCGCCGGACGGCTGACGACGAAAGTAATGGGGGACGGCGAGTCGCGAGATCTCGCAGATCTGCCCGCGGGGCAGGCGTTCGGGATGCAGTTCGGGATGGGTCAGGCTGTCCCGGCAGTGGACTTCCAGCGGCAACCGGGCCAGCGTCGCCGAGGCCCCCTCGAGCGGGTGAACGAGACGCATGCAGCCGGCGGCCAGGCCGCTGGCGCGATGCTCGAGGAGCACGATCAGCGAAGCGCGGTCGTAATCGTCGTGTTCCAGGCGCTTGGCCGGGTCCTCGCTCATCTGGTAGTCGAGCTCGCGCCGGAACACGCTGTGACGCAGGGCGTAGGCACGGTCGCGCGCTTCGGGGGTGGTGGCGAGGCGAAAGGCGAAGGCCGCCTCGAACTGGGTCAATGCGTTCACGGGCAATTCCCTTCGGTCGGAGAGGTCTGATGCCTCCTTGTCGAGTCATCCCTGGCAAGGGCCTGTGGCGGCCTGGGCGTTGTACGAAATTCATCAAGGCCCGACCGTGCGTTCATTCTACGCCCCCGGCGCCGGCAGGCGAATGCGCGTTTGTCGAGTCTCAGTCGTGCTCGTCGGCGCCACGGCGGCGCCAGATGGCAAGGACTTCGCTCGCCGGCACCGGCCGGCCGATGTAATAGCCCTGGGCGTAGGTGATGCCGTACTGCTCGAGCAACGGCAGCATCCGTGCCTGATCGACGAACTCGGCGATGGTCCGCTTGCCGAAGCCGTTGGCGATGTCGGCGATCGCCTTGACGATCAGCCGGTCCTCGGGGCTGTCGAGCAGTTTCTGGATGAACGAGCCGTCGATCTTGATGTAGTCGGCGGGCAACTGACCCAGGTAGTGGAAGCTGCTGAAGCCGACGCCGAAGTCGTCGAGGGCGGTCTGGCAGCCCAGGTCGCGGATCCCCTGCAACACGCCGCGGGCGGTGGCGAAGTCGGTCACGGCGGCGGTCTCGGTGACCTCGAGGATCAGGCGCTGGGGATCGGCGCCGGACTCGACCAGCGTGCGTTCGAGGAACTCGGTGAGGTTGGCGTCGTGCAGCGACTGGCCGGAGAGATTGACCGCCAGACTCACGCCATGGCGCTGCAACCGCGCGAGCAGGCCCAGGCTCTCGCGCAGCACCCAGCGGTCGAGCTCGACGATCTGGCCGCTGCGTTCGGCGATGGGGATGAATAGCCCCGGCATCACCAGGGCCCCGTTGTCGCCGTGCATGCGCAGCAGGGCCTCGTAGTGGCGGATGCTGTCGTCGGTAAGTCGGCGGATCGGCTGCAGGACCAGTTCGAAGTCGTTCTCGCGCAGCGCCTGACGAATCCGTTCGACCCAGTAGACGCGCTGACGCAGCTCCTCGCGGGAGTGCACCACCGTCGACAGCAGGTGCCAGCGTTGACTGCTGTTCTCCTTGGCCTTGTACATGGCCAGGTCGGCGCCGGCCATCAGGTCGATCTGGCTCGAGCCATGCTCGGGATACAGGGCGATGCCGATGCTGGCCACGGCACGATGGCGTCGGCCGTTGGTCGAGAAGTCGATCTCCTCGAGGACCCGGACGATGCGTTCGGCGACCCGGCAGGCCAGGTGGGCGTCGGCGTTCTCCAGCAGGATCGAGAACTCGTCGCCGCCCAGGCGGGCGATGATCGCTTCGTCCTCCAGTTCGCCGGCCAGTGCCCGGGCCACCAGTCGCAGCAGCTGATCGCCGGCGTTGTGGCCGCTGAGTTCGTTGACTTCCTTGAACTGGTCAAGGTCGAGGAACAGCACCGCGCCCTGGGCGTCGATGGTCAGGGCGCGTTCCAGGGCGTCCTGGAAGAAACGCCGGTTGTAGAGGTCGGTCAGCGGGTCGCGATGGGCCAGCCAGGCCAGGCGTTCCTCGGCCCGCTTGCGTTCGGTGATGTCCAGCCCCACCGAGATCAGGGTGCCGGCGTGCTGGCCCTGTCCCGGGATCGGGGCGTGATACCAGGCGATGATCCGTGACTCCCGGCGGGCGGTGAGCAGCTCGCCTTCCTCCTGCGAGGCGTGCTCCTGGGGCGGCAGCGGCAGCCGCTCGTGGCCGTGGTGTTCGTGGCGGAACAACTCGGCGAAACGCCGGCCCATCAGGGCGTCGGCGTCGTAGCCGGTGACCGTTTCGGTGAAGCGGTTGACCAGGGTGATCCGCCCCTGCTCGTCCTGGGTGAGGATCAGCACCCGGGCCGTGTCCAGCAGGCCGCTGACGAAATCGCGCTCGACGCTCAACTCGGCGAGGCGCCGGGTCAGCTCCTGGTCGCGGCTGGAAACGGCATGTTCGAGGGATTCCAGCTGGCCGGCGAGTTCGAGCGTGGTGCGTTCCAGGGTGTCGATCTCGTCGGTGAAGTGGCGCTTGTCGCGCGCCAGCGAGCGCTGGACGCCGTCGAAGTCGCGCTGTGCGAGCCGGGGCAGCAGCACCGCCAGATCGCGCAGGCGCGCCATGGGGCGCCACAGGATCAGCAGCAGCAACCCTTCGGCGGCCAGCCAGCCGAGCAGGGCGATCGTCAGGCTATGGCGGGTATCGCGACGGATCGCCTCGACTTGCTCGGTGATGTCGGAGATCAGCAGCAGGTAGCCGCGGCTCGGGAATTCGGCGGAATCGTTCATGGGCACCGCCGCGAGTTCGTAGGTACGCCCGCGATGCGCGAAGTTCCACGGCCCTTCGGTGAGTCGCGACAGCGGGGCCTGCCGCGCGGCGTCGCGCAGGATCGGCAGATTCTGGTCCTGGTGGGTCAGGGTGATCAGTGAGCCGCGCCACGCGGCCAGGTAGCGTTCGCCGGGGACCCCGGAAGCGGTGGTCGGCGGTGGCGTGACCGCCGCGCTCGACAGGCCGGCGCTATAGCGCTCGGCGACCAGCAGCGCCACGTCGGACTGGGCCATGCTCCGGGCGTAACGGGTCAGATCGGCCAGCGAGCGTGACAGCACCACCACACCCACGCTGGCTCCGCCCGCGAGCACCGGCACCACGGTGTACTGACGGCAATCCTGCAGGCAGCGCAGGGTGCTCAGCGGTGTCTCCTTGCGCATGACCTGACGGGTCCAGCCATCGAACGGGGGGGTGTCGCCGGGCAGCGGCTGGCCGCGGGCCGCGAGTACCTGACCGCGGTCGTTGAATATGCGCATCTCGTCGACGCCGACGTCGAGCTGCAGCGTCGGCCAGACCGGGTCGATGGCCAAGGTGACGCGGGTCGGGCTGTTGGCGCGCACGGCCGCGCCCAGCCGGTCCGAGGCGGCGGCGAGACTGGCCAGTTGAGTCAGGGTGTCGTTGGACCGGGCGATCACCTGCTGGAATTCGCGCTGGCGTGACTGGTAGATGGACTCGCGCGATTGGTGAAACTGTTCGGTGAGACTGTCGTGACTGATGAGCGTGAATACCGAGGCGATGCCCAGCAGCAGCAGGCTGGTCAGGGCGATCGCCCGCCAGGTCAGGCTGATCCGCGGCCTTTCCGTGTCGCTATCGTTCGGCAGTCGCATGGTCCGGGGCAATCCTCGCTGGCTGGTCGTCGACCCGCACTCGGGTCATGGCGTTCAAAATCGGAACGAGGCCTGGAACAGCAACAGGTTCCAGTATTTTTCCGTGTCCTCGGCATCGGCGACGGGTAGCCAGCCCGTGCCTTCGATGTTGTGCCACTCCGCCGCCAGCAGCACCCGCGGGTGGATACGCCACTGCAGGCCGGTGGTCACGTCCCGGGCGTAGCGGGAATAGGCCGGGCCCAGACCGTCCGCCTCATACTGGGAACCGTCGCGATCGTTGCGGTCGTTGGCCAGGCTGTCGTAACGCAGCAGCCATTGCCATTCGTCGGCGAAGCGCCGTGTGTACTGCACGTACCAGCTTTGCCCGAGGCTGACGTCATTGAGACGCGGGTTGGTGAAGTCGTCGAGCGCGATGCGACGCAGGGCGAATTCCGTGGTCAGGCTCCAGTGCTCCTGGTTGTATTGCCACGAGAGGATCCAGGGCTGGAAGTGGAAGCGGCCGTCGCCGATGGGGCCCGCGCTGTCCTGGTAACGGGCGGTGACGTCGGCGGCACTCAGGGCAGCGGTCCAGTGGCCTTCGCCATCCTCGTAGAGGATCTGGCCGATGTAGGAGGTACGGCCGTCGAAGGAACCGGCCTGCTCGCCGAGTCCCAGGGTCTCGTCGAGATCGTCGCCGGCCTGGGGGTCGCCGATGCCGATCTGCAGGCGCAGCGTGCCGTCGGCGAGGTATTCCTCGTCGTAGACCGAGACGCCGTCGGCGGCCAGCGCCAGCGAGCGGGTGCGCTCGAAATAGATCGACTGCGGCAGCAGGATGCTCGGCCGCGTGAAGGCGACGTCGCGGGTCTGGTTGTAGAAGCCGAACGGGTTCTTGAAGCGTCCGAGCTGGATACCCAGCCTGCGCCGGGCGTTGGAGAATGCCTGGTAGTCGACGATGCCATGATCGAGCCTGGGGCTGGCATCGTCGTCACCGGCGCGACGGCTGAGCACCTGGGCGGACACCAGGACGTCACGCAGGGGGCGCAGCGAGACGTTGAGGCCGATCTCGGTGTACTGGAAGCTGCCGTCGTTTTCGCTGCTCGGGCCGAAGAAGTCGTTGTCGTCGCTGACCAGCCAGGCCTGACTGAGAAAACCGTGAACCTGCAGGGTGTCCATGGCGTCGGCCTTGGCGACCGGCCAGGGCAGGCAGCCCGCCAGGGTGAACAGCGACCATGCGATCAGGCGCTCAATTCGCCAGCGATATGACATGGACACTGTCCTCCAGTTGATCGCGCTCGAGATAGCCGACACCGCCCGGTGTCGAGGCCACGCGTTCGAGCATTTCCCGTTCGTCGTCCACCGGGTGGGGGGCCTGGCCGGTGCCGGAGAAGACCACCCGATCCCAGGCCAGTCGCAACTGGTGGGGGTAGACGTTGAGCAGCCTCTTCGCGAAGCGCTCGTGCACGGGGTCGTCGTCGGGCAGCACGAAGACGTTGATCGCCTGGCCGTTGGGCCAGGTGCGCAGGCGCATGGCAAAGATGGCGCGGGCCATGTCGTGGGAGATGACGCGCGCGCCGACTCCCTGGTTGGCGATCACCACGACATCGTGCTCGGCCCCCTGGGCCGGACCCTGGCAGGCCAGCAGCAGCAGCGCCGTGCAGCCGACGAAATGCCGGGTCAGATGGCGCGTCCACGGGGGCGGCGCCAGGTTGCCGGGATGGAATCGGCGGCGGCGTGAGCCAGGGCACCCGGAAATCCGCGAGGTACCCGATGGAATCGAGGACGCGATGGCATCGTTACGCCGCTGGGGTCGACGCCAAATCATGAGGTGGAAAACGCCCAGGACGCGGGCAAATCGTTAGCGCACTTCGGGTAGACTTTCCCGCGAAGCCGCAAGAAATCGTCAGCTGGCACGAGCGTTTTCATTCGTCTGTTTGACCCCGAGTTACGACCCATGAGGGACGTTTACCATAATACTAGCGTGTCAATCGAATCCATCATCCTGGCAAAAAAGCCGACCCTTCTCGTGCGATGGCTCAGAGGGCAAGCCTGATGCCTTGTAGCGCGAAGTCTCTAATTAATATTTGGTATCCCGCGCCTGTTCGATAGCGCCGGCGGAGTGGCCAACCCTCGCCACGACCGGGCGGCGATCAGGTATGTTACTCGTGCTCGGCACAAATATGAATTTCACTAAGTTATTTTTTTCACAGCACTTCCCGCAGTGAACACGGCGGAGACACCGGCAGGTCGTGCCGACCTGATACCGATCAAGGCGGACGCCACCACCCCGACTAGACTCGAATCATCGCCTGCGTCACCGACCGGAGAGTGCCCCATGCGTGCCATGCAATTGCATCAGTTGACCCCCGTGACCCAGCGCGCCACGCCGCTGCGCATCGGCGAGATCGAGGCGCCGCAACCCGCCGCGGGCCAGGTGCTCATCGAGGTGGGTGTCTGCGGCGTCTGCCACACCGAACTCGACGAGATCGAGGGGCGCCTGCCGCCGCCTCGTCTGCCGCTCGTTCCCGGTCACCAGGTGGTGGGTACGATCATCGGCGTGGGCCGCGGTGTGAACGACGCGCGGCTGGGGGAACGGGTGGGGGTCGGCTGGATCGCCTCGGCCTGCGGCGAGTGCGACTACTGCCGCAGCGACCGCGAGAACCTGTGTCCCGAGTTCGTCGCCACCGGGCGCGACATCGATGGCGGCTATGCCGAACGCATGGTGGTCGATGCGCGCTTCGCCTGTCCGATTCCGGGCTCGCTCGACGACGCCCAGGTGGCGCCCCTGCTGTGCGCCGGGGCCATCGGTTATCGCTCGCTGCGTCTGGCGGCCCTGGAGAACGGCGAGCCGCTGGGCCTGACCGGCTTCGGCGGCAGCGCGCACCTGGTCCTGCAACTGGTGCGGCATCGCTATCCCGATTCAGCCGTCTTCGTCTTCGCGCGCAATGCCGCGGAGCGCGAGTTCGCCCGCCAGCTCGGGGCGCGCTGGACCGGCAACACTCATGAACGCCCACCCGAGCCTCCGGCGGCGATCATCGACACCACGCCGGCCTGGACGCCGATCGTCGCGGCGCTGGGTCATCTGGCCCCCGGCGGGCGTCTGGTGATCAATGCCATTCGCAAGGAGGGGCGCGATCAGTCGGCTCTTCTGGCGCTGGAGTACCCGTCACACCTCTGGTTGGAGAAGCGTATCCAGTCGGTGGCCAACGTCACCCGCCGCGATATCGTCGAGTTTCTCGAGCTGGCCGCCGAGATCGACATCCGTCCCACGGTGCGGACCTTCCCGCTGGAGGAGGCCAACGGGGCGCTGATCGAACTCAAGACGCGTTCGGTGCGCGGTGCCAAGGTGCTAAAGATCAGGGAATAGCCACGGAAAAGCCAGCATGCCGACGTAAAGGGCCGCGCCGGCGGTGGACGGCGGCGCGGCAGACCTCGGTGGCACTCACTGGATGTCGATTCGCCGGCGACGGGCTTCCTTGAGCTTGGGCAGGATGAGTTCGAGCACGCCGTCCTGGAACGAGGCGCTGGCCTTGTCGGGATCGACGTCGCCGGGCAGCGTCAGCGTGCGGGCGAAGGTCCCGCGCGAGATCTCGCTGCGGAAGTATTCCCCCTTTTCCTCCTTGCTGGTCGTTGCTTGCTCGCCCTTGATGGTGACACGGTTATCGGCGATCGAGACGTCCAGATTGTCGCGTTCGACACCGGGTATCTCGGCGCGCAGCACGAACTCGCCGTCGCGATCGATCAGATCGACCCGGGGCAGGCGTGGCCCGGCCATGTCGAAGCGGTCCCAGAACTGGCGTTCCTTGAACAGCGGACGCATCCAGCCGCGATCGAAGACATGCTCGAGCAAGCGGTCGAACTCCTCGAACGGTGTCATCGCCTGATTGCCGGACCGTCCGGGGGGTGATTCCGGCGCGCCGGGGGTGGCGTCCTTCATCTCGCTGACGTTGCTCATGTCGCTGAGTTTCTTGGCCATGGGAAAACCCTCCATGAAGAGGATGTGGTCCGGCGCTTGGGCCCGCCGGGACCACCGGTGAAACCCACGGATAGAAAGATAGTGAGGCCCGTGTAAACGCGTATTGACGCTCGTCAAGAGCGCGTTGGGCGAAGCCGTCAAGATGAGCGGGGGCCCGCGATGTAAACCCGCTAGACTGACGGTATCGATCAGGGAGGACGCCTGCATGGCACGACTTTCATCCCAGGGCGAAGCGACGGTCGACGAGCTCGCTCAGCGTCACGGCTTCAGCCGCGAAGCGGTCATACACATGCTGTTCGCGGTTCGTGACGGCAACGGCGGCATGGCCCAGTTCAGTCATCCCGAATTCGGCGGCTCCGGGCAATGGATGCGCGGCGGCATGCTGATGCTCGGCGACATGTTCAATCATGGCTTGAAAGGGCGGGTGGACGCGCTTTGTCACGACGTCGCCGAACGGCTCGCCGCGCAGCCCGGGCTGCTCCATACGGGCAGTTTCCAGTCGCAGCGCCAGAGCGGCGGTGCCCGGCAGTATCAGGACACGGGCGACATGGCCGGCACCTCGAGCCTGTTCGTGGCCGACCCCGACGATCGCTGGTGGCCGGCGGCGCTCGGCGAGCCCGATGCCCGGGGCACGCAGAATCAGCTGCGCTATGCCTACTTCGCCGGGCCAAGGCGGCTGGCGGTGCACAGCAACGGTAGAGTCCGGGTCTACGACACCGGCGATCACCGTATCGGCGGCTTCGCCCAGCAGCAGGGGGCCGGCGGCTCGATCACCTTTACCAGCCAGCACGGCAGCGTCGATGTGACCCGATTGACTCTGGTCTCGACCGACGACGCGGGCCTCGCCGCGGTCCCGCCGGCGAGCGAACCGGCCCCGCCGCCGTCCCCGAGCCCCTCGCCTGGCATCTCGTCCGTCGGCGGAGACGACGTCTTCGCCGCCCTGGAGCGGCTCGGCGACCTCAAGGCCAAGGGCATCCTCACCGAGGCGGAATTCGCCGCCAAGAAGGCGGAACTGCTCGCCCGGCTGTGACGCATGCCGCGATGGGCGGGGCACCTTGCCGCCGGTGCGGGTGGCGGGCGTGATGCCGGGGCGAATCTCGCCCGCGGCCGGTCACATTCTGCTACCTTGGCTAGTCGTTCCCGCAGGGAAGCGAGCGATCGAGGAGACGACCATGCGCTACGAACTCTATTACTGGCCGACCATTCAGGGCCGCGGCGAATTCGTCCGGCTGGCCCTCGAGGATGCCGGCGCCGATTACATCGATGTGGGCAATGCCTCGGATGCCGGCATCACCGAGATCTCCGACTACCTCGACGGCGAGAGTACCTCGTGTCCGCCGTTTGCGCCGCCGTTTCTCAAGGCAGGCGAGGTGATCGTCTCGCACGTCGCCAATATCCTGCAGTTCCTGGGGCCACGCCTGGGCCTGGTGCCCGAGGACGAGGCGACGCGCCTGTGGGCCCATGGCCTGCAGCTCACCGTGACCGACTTCGTCGCCGAGATTCACGACGTCCACCACCCGATCAGTTCGGACGAGTACTACGAGGACCAGAAGGGGGTGGCGCGCCAGCGGGCCGAGGCCTTCCACGAGGCGCGGCTACCCAAGTTTCTCGATTACTTCGAGCGGGTGATCGAGCTCAATCCCGACAGCGGCGACTGCCTGGTCGGCGGTGAACACAGTTACGTCGACCTGTCGCTGTTCCAGGTGGTCAGCGGGCTGCGCTATGCCTTCCCGTGTGCCATGGAGCGCCTGGCCCCGCGCTACCCGGGCGTGGCCGCGCTGACAAGCCGCGTCGTCCGGCGCGAGCGCATCGCCGACTATCTGAGTTCCGAGCGCCGCCTGCCGTTCAACGAGAACGGCCTCTTCCGCCACTACCCCGAGCTCGACGTGGCCTGAGCGCCCTGCGCCCCTGGCGTCGGCTAGCGCCCTGGGTGAGGCGTTTTTACGCACGCCACCTTCACGCACGTTCTGGTCAGCGGCAGCGCAATGCTGTAGAACGCCACGATTGAGGCATTCGCTGAACGATTCCAACGCGCGGGCCGCTCGATGGCGCACCGACGGTTCGGCTTTCAAGGTACCAGGACTGGCATGTTTCTCGACGATTTCCATACAGTGGCGGATGGCTGGATCCGCATCACCGCGACGCAGGCGAGCCGCTTTGCCAAGCGGATGGCCGGCGACTACAACCCCATTCACGACCCGGATGCCCGCCGCTTCTGTGTGCCCGGCGATCTGCTCTTCGCCCTGGTGCTGGCGCGCCACGGACTGTCGCAGCGCATGACCTTCCATTTCCGCGGCATGGTCGGCGACGACGTACCGCTGGCCGTCGAGGAGCGTGACGGCGGTGCGCTAAGCGTCGTCGACGCGACGGGCAAGGCCTTTCTGGATGTCGAGCGCAGCGGCGAGACCACCCGCGATCCGGCCGTGATCGAGGCCTTCACCCGCCGCTACATCGCCTTTTCGGGGCGCAATTTCCCGCATTTTCTCAAGCCGCTGCTGGAAGAGCATGGGGTGATGTTCAATCCCCAGCGCCCCCTGGTGATCTACGACAGCATGGGCTTCGCGCTCGAGCGGATCGACGATGCCGCGCTGGAGATCGCCTTCGACGGTGCCACCTTCGAATGCCAGGGCAAGCGCGGCGAGGCGCGGCTGGCATTCCGCATGCTCGCCGACGGGGCCCCGGTGGGGACCGGCGCCAAGAAGCTGGTGGTCAGCGGCCTCCAGCCCTACGATGCCTCGGTGATGGATGCCTTCGTCGAGACCTTCAACCGGCGCAAGTCGGCATCCGGCGCCTCGTCGTGAGGCCCTTCGTTCACGGGGTCGCCTTTTGCTGGATGGCCAGCCGCAGCGAACGGAAGCGGCGCCGGTACTGACCCGGGGTCAGCCCCACCCGACGGCCGAACAGCCGGCGGAAGAAGCTGGCATCCTCGTAACCCACGCTTTCGGCGATTGCCTCGATCGGGGCATCGTCGCTCTCCAGCATCTGCTTGGCCTCCTCGAGGCGCAGGGTGTGCACGTAGGCGATCGGCGTCATGCCGGTGGCGGCCTTGAAACGGCGCTTGAACGAGCGCTCGCTGAGCCCACTGAGGCGGATCATGCCGGCTACCGGGTAGCGGTGGTCGTAATGGCGCGCCGCCCACACCTGGCATTCGGCGATCACGCCATCCGCGATCTGGCGCGCCCGGGTCAGCGCCGCATAGGGTTGCTGGCCCTCGCGGTGCCAGTCGATCAGGTACAGGCGCGCCAGATGCATCGCCTCCTCGATGCCGGCCAGCCGCGCCACCAGAAACAGTGCCAGGTCCAGCCAGGAAGTGCCGCCCCCGGCCATCAGCAGGCGCTCGCCGGGACCGCTGGCGACCAGCGAGCGATGGGCGTGCACGCGGACATCGGGGTATTTCGTGGCCAGCGCTTCGCAGTAGGCCCAGTGGGTGGTCGCCTCGCCGCCGGCCAGCAGGCCGGCCTCGGCGAACAGCAGGGCGCCGGTGCAGGCTGCCGCCAGCAGCGCGCCCTCGGCATGGCAGCGGCACAGCCAGGCGATCTCGGCGGGGTAGCGGCCGGTCAACGGCTCGTCGGGCGCGACCATCAGGTCGGGTAGGCACACCGCCTGGGGCAATGGACAGTCGGCCAGCGCCATGTCGGGCTGGATCCAGGCCCGGTTGCCGGCACGAAAGCCCCGACCGTCGGTGGAGACGATCAACGGGGCGAACAGGCTGCGCCCGGGGCGGCCCTCGGTGACCAGCGTCCAGTCGCGTCCTGCCGAGCTGAACAGGTCGTAGAGGCCGTAGAGGGTCGAGGCGGTGGCCTCGGGGGGCGCCAGCAGGGCGACCGTGATCGGGGCGTCGGATGACATGGCACGATCCGCGCGTTTGTGTCCCAATCAACGTTAGTACAGGCTCACTTCGCGGGATAGCGTCGACTGGCCGATTCCGGCTTGTCTACCTTCCGAGGAGTCCCGTCATGTGCCAAGCTCTCGCCCCTGCCGACACCCATCGACCCGATGCCGAGACCGATGCCTTCGAGGCGCGTCTGGTCAACGCCCTCAACGAGGGCGGGCTGATGCTGCTGATGTCGATCGGCTATCGTACCGGTCTTTACGAGCGTCTCGCCGGCCAGCCGCCGCTCACCGACGTCGAGATCGCCGAATGCGCCGGCCTCGATGCGCGCTATGTGCGCGAATGGCTGGGCGGCATGGTCGCCGGCGGCGTCATCGAACTCGACCCCGCGACCCGCCGCTACCGGCTGCCCTCGGCCCACGCCGCGCTGCTGACCGATGCCGATGGCCCCAACCTGGCCGTCTACGCGCAGTTCTTCGCTCTGCTCGGCGCGGTCGAGGATGACGTCGTACGCTGCTTTCGCGAAGGCGGAGGCGTGCCCTACTCGCGCTATCCACGCTTTCACGAGGTGATGGCCGCCGACAGCGCCCAGACCGTGCTCCCGGCGCTATTCGACGCCATCCTGCCGCTCGCCCCGGAGCTGCCCGCGCGCCTCGAGCAGGGCATCGACGTGCTGGACTGTGCCTGCGGGCGAGGGCGGGCGCTGCTGGCGATGGCCGAGCGCTACCCGGCCAGTCGTTTCACCGGCTACGACCTGTCGACGGAGGCGATCGCCTGGGCGCAGGCGCGGGTAGCCGAGAGCGGCCTCGCCAACGTTCGCTTCGCGGCGCGCGACCTGTCCGACTTCGACGCGAGTGCTGAGCGGGCGGCCTTCGACCTGGTCACCACCTTCGATGGCATCCACGACCAGGCCCGGCCGCTGGCGCTGGTGCGCGGCATCCGTCGCAGCCTGCGCCCGGGCGGGGTGTATCTCGCTCAGGACATCCACGCCTCGAGCCATCATCATCTCGACCGCGAGCACCCGCTGGGTACGCTGCTCTATGCGGTGTCGGTGAGCCACTGCATGACGGTCTCGCTGGCCCAGGGCGGGGAGGGGCTGGGCACGATGTGGGGGCGCGAGCGCGCCCAGGCACTGTTTGCCGAGGCGGGGTTCACGACGGTGAGCGTTCACCAGCTCGAGCACGACATCCAGAATGACTATTTCGTCTGTCGGGCCGATTGACCTCGCTGACGCCGCGCCGGCCGGTTGCCGGCGCGGCGTTTTGGCGGGTCAGAAATCCAGTTCTCCCCGGGCACGTCGCTCCTGGGGCAGCAGGGCGGCATGGATCCAGGCGTTGACCGGGGTGTCGACACCGGCCTCGCGGCCCAGGCGCACCACGGCGCCGTTCTGGGACGCCAGCTCCGAGGGTTTGCCATCCATGATGTCGCGCTGCATCGAGGCGGTGCCCGACTCGGGCAAACGATCGATGAAGCGCAGCGCGCGCTGAACGGCGTCGTCCGGCAGCGCCACGCCCCGCGCTCGGCCCACCCGGGCGATCTCATCGAGAATCCGTTCGATCAGTTCGCGGGTCGCCGGCTGGCCGCGGGTCACGCCGATCGGCGCGCGGGTGATCGCGCCGATGCCGCTCATCGCGCAGATGAACAGGAACTTGCTCCAGATCGCGACGTGGATGTCGTCGGGGACTTCCGCCTCGATGCCTCGGGCGCCGTCGAACGCGGCCTTGAGGCGTCGTGTGCGCTCGCTGGCACGGTTGTTCAGTTCCCCGAAGCGCACGAAGGGGTCGACGCCGGCGTGGACGATCTCGCCGGGTTCGCCACGCCAGGCGAGAATGCCGCACAGCCCGCCCAGCGCGTGCTCGGGGCCGAACGCCTCGGCGACCTGGCGGGCGGCCTCGACGCCGTTCTCCAGCGGCAGGATCAGGGTCCCCTCGTCGACCAGCGGGCGCATCGCCTCGATGGCCTCGGCCACCTGCCAGGCCTTGACGGCCACCAGCACGACATCCACCGCGCCGACCTCGGCGGGGTCATCCGTTACCGCGACCGTGGGCAGGTGAAAGTCGCCGGCGATACTGCGTACCCGCAGGCCGTCGCGGCGCAGGGCCGCCAGATGCTCGCCGCGGGCGATGAAGGTCACGTCCTCGCCGGCCTCGGCCAGACGGCCGCCGAAATAACCGCCGACGCCACCGGTTCCATAGATGGCAAAGCGCATGCTGACTCCTCGTGTCGTGTGGGTCATCGGGGCAGTATACGGAACCCGGGGCCGCGCTCGCACGATCCGGTCGGCCCGGTCGCAGGGAAAGGCCCGCCATGGGGCGGGCCTATGCATCGTTCTTCCTTCGAGGCGCGATCGAGAGCCTAGAACGCCTCCCAGTCGTCCTTCGTCGTCTCGGCGGCCTGCGTCGTCGGCTTGTTCAGGGACGGGCGGCGGAGTTCGGCAGCGGCGTCGGGCCGGGGCGTCTCGGCCCGGCTCGGGGCGGGGGCCGAATCGCCCAGATGGAAGCGCTCCATCAATTCGCTCAGGTGGCGTGCCTGACTGCGCATCTCTTCGGCGGCGGCGCTCGACTCGGTGACCATGGCGGCGTTCTGCTGGATCATGGTGTCGAGTTCCGTCACCGCGACGTTGATCTGGCCGATGCCGTCGCTCTGTTCGCTGGCGCCGCTGCTGATTTCACCGATGACGTCGTTGACGCGCTCGACCCCGTCGAGAATCGATGACACCGTGCGCGCGGCGCGCTCGACCTGTTCGGCACCGGCCCGGGTATGGGTGAGTGACGTATCGATCAGACCGCGAATCTCGCTGGCGGCATCGCTGGAGCGGGTGGCCAGGGTGCGCACCTCCTGGGCGACCACGGCGAAGCCACGGCCGTGCTCGCCGGCACGCGCCGCCTCCACCGAGGCATTGAGCGCGAGGATGTTGGTCTGAAAGGCGATCGAGTCGATCAGGGTGATGATGTCGCCGATCTTCTCCGCCGAGGCATTGATGTCATTCATCGACGATTGCGCCCGCGCCATGGCGTCGTTGCCCTGGCCGGCCAGGTCACGGGTATCGCCGACCAATTGCGTGGCCTGACGCGCGGCGTCGGCGGTGTTGGCCACCGTGCTGGTGATCTCCTCGAGCGAGGCCGAGGTCTCCTGCAGGTTGCTGGCCGACTGGTCGCTGCGCGAGGCGAGATCCTCGCTGCTCTGGGCGATCTCGCCGGCGGTGTGATAGACGCTCTGCGTGCTGCGACGCACGTCGCCTACGATGCGCGCCAGGCCGTCGCCGATGCCGTTCATGGCGGTGGTCAGGCGGCCGATCTCATCGTCGCGCCGGACCGCGATGCGCCGCGACAGGTCGCCCTTGGCCAGATCCTCGGCCAGCCCGCCCAGGGCATCCAGGGGGCGGCTGATCATCCGCCGCTGCAGCCGATAGAGCAACAGGCCGAGGGCCAGAGCGACCAGCAGCGCGCCGACGATCGCGTAGTTGCGCAGGGTGTCGATGGCGGCGAAGACCTCGTCGTCGAAGACCGTGCTGACGATGGTCCACTGGCGTTCGGGGTGGGCGGTGAAATAGACCGTCCGCGGGCGTCCGTCGTCGGCGGCGATCGCCGTGTCGAAGCGACCGCTGTCGCCCTCGAATAGCTCGGCATAGGCGGGTTGGCCCTGCGGCGTGAGGACCTCGTCGAGGTTCCGTCCCTCGAAGGGGCCGCCGGCGATCACCTGGCCGCGATGCCCCTCGCGGTTGTCGACCAGCATGACGAAGCCGCTCCCGTCGAAGCGGATGTCGCGGATCTGCTGTTCGAGCAGTGCCGACTGCCGGGTGATGTCGATGCCGATGAAGGTGGCGCCGATGACTTTCCCGTCGGCGTTCTCGATCGGCCGATATTGGGTGATGTAACGGGTGCCGAACAGGTCGGCGAGACCGGTGTAGGGTTCGTCGGCGATCAGGCGACCGTAGCTGGCGCTGTTGCGGTCGAGGAGGGTGCCGACGGCGCGCGAGCCGTCGGATGTCTCGAGCGAGGTGGTAACGCGGACGAAGTCGTCGCCGTCGCGGGCGAAGATCGTCACCGGTGCCTGGGCCGCCCGGGTGAACTCATCCAGCGGGCCGTAGTCGCCGTTGAGCACGCGAGCGCCGTTGCGCAGCGCCGGCGTCTGCCGGCCGGCGACCTCGATGCGCTCGTCAGGCGCCAGCGCGTAGGCGGCGTCGAATTCGCCCTCGAACAGGTTCAGCAGTCGCGAGATCTCGTGATGCAGTGTCTGGTCGAACAGGGTCAGGCGGGCGCCGACCTGGGCCTGCTGCTGGGTGACGCGCTCGGTCATCTCGGCGGCCACCTGGCGTTCGGCGGCCCAGGTCAGTGCCCAGCTCAGGGCGACGAAACCGACGACCAGAATCGCTGCCACCAGAATGGATACCCGGCTGACGATACCCAGGCGTCGCATCCCCGTTTTGTTCTTCATTGTCATTGCTCCGTTACACAGTGATACAAAGTTTATCGACTGTAAGGGGCGTGACTTTAGGGATGATCGCTGATTTTCGTAGTATTTACAGACTCTTGATTAGAGTTAAATAATGTTTTAAAGGCTTTGCTGACGTTTTCTTACAAAACTGTCAGCTGATTCGGGCTCTTGGGCCAGATGCCGTCGGCGCCTCGCCAGCGTCATTCAACCAACGGTGGGCAAGGCGCCGGGCGCGGTCGAAATCGGCGCAATGATTCAAACGGCGGCGCACGCTGTGGATGCCGGTACGCTTGAGCTTGACGATCTGGCGCGGTGTCAGGCCGACGAAGATCAGGCCCACCTCGCGGCGGCGCATCTCGTCGACCAGGCTGCGCAGCGCGACCAGTGCCGTGCCGTCGATACTCGGGACCTGACGCATGTCGATCAACACGATTCGCACCTGCGGGTCGGTGATATGCAGCGCCGCCAGTGCCTTGTCGGCGACGCCGAAGAACATCGGACCGGCGATCGAATAGGCTGCCACGCTGGACGGCAGGTCGCCGAGCTGCGGTTGCCGGTCGCTATCCAGGCGCGCGGTTCGTGACAGGGCGCTCATGCGGTGGATGAAAAGCGCCGCCGCCATGCCGATGCCCACGCCCACTGCCAGCACCATGTCGAACACCACGGTGAGCACGAAGCACAGTGCCAGGATCGCGATATCGCCGGCCGGCGCGGTGCGCAGGGTGCGCAGGAACAGGTGAGCCTCGCTCATGTTCCAGGCGATGATGAACAGCAGGGCGGCCAGCGATGCCATGGGCACGCGGCCGAGCAGGCCGGCCAGGCCGATCACCGCCAGCAGCACCACCAGCGAGTGGACCACCGCCGACAGCGGCGAGCGGGCGCCGCTGCGAATGTTGGTGGCGGTTCGCGCCAGTGCGCCGGTTGCGGTGATGCCGCCGAAGAAGGGGGCGCACAGGTTGCCCAGCCCCTGGCCGATCAGCTCGGCGTTGGGGTCGTGGCGGCCGCGGGTCATGCCGTCGGCGACGACCGCGCAGAGCAGCGATTCGATGGCTGCCAGCATGGCGATGGCGAAGGCCGGCCCGAGCAGTTGGCGCAACAGCTCGAAGCTCAGGCCGAGCGGCTGGCCGTCAGGCCCGGGGGCATTCCAGGGCAGGTCGAACCGGGGCGCGATCGGCGGAATGCCCTGGCCGCTCGTGCCATCCAGCGACCAGTGAAAGCGCGAGTCGATGGTGGCGACCTGGCCGGGTAGCCAGTGATCGATCACCAAGGCCGCCAGGGCGCCCGCCACCAGCCCGGCCAGCGGCGCCGGTACCGGCGTCTTCAGGCGCGGCCAGACGAGCAGCACCGCCAGGGTGAGCACCCCGACGGACAGTTCCTGGGGCTGCACGGAGGGCAGCGCGGCGACGATGTGGCCCAGGTTGGCGATGTAGCTGTCGCCCAGCTCGACCGTCAGCCCCAGGAAGTCGGGAATCTGCAGGGTGGCGATGACCACCGCGATGCCGGCGGTGAAACCCAGCACCACCGGGTAGGGCACGAACTGGATCAGCGCGCCGAGCCGCGCCGCTCCCAGTCCGACCAGGATGAGGCCGGCCATCAGCGAGGCGAGCAGCAGCCCGCCGAGGCCGTACTGCTGCACGATGGGAAAGAGGATCACCACGAAGGCGGCGGTCGGCCCCGAGACATTGAAGCGGGCGCCCCCCGTCAGGGCGATCACGATCCCGGCGACGATCGCCGTGTACAGACCGTGCTGCGGCGCCACCCCGGTGGCGATGGCCAGCGCCATGGACAGCGGGACGGCGACGATACCGATGGTCAGCCCCGCGAGCAGATCGCTGCGCAAATCGCGCACGCCATATCCCTCCCGCCATGCCTCGCGCAGTCCCGTGGCCAGGCGCGGCCCTGTCCAGCGTCGCTCGCCGTCGCTCATCGTCGTGTCTTCCTCTATCGAATCGGGAAAGCATCGATGTTACCAAGGCGGGACAGGGACGCGCTGGGGCATTTTTACCGATACGCCCGCTTGACCCACAATGGTCTTCCACGTTCCCCACAGGCGAGTCCGTATGCGTCTCCATTTCCTGGGTACCTCCGCCGGCGTACCGACCCGTTCGCGCAACGTCTCCGCCGTGGCCCTGCAGCCCGAGACGGGCAAGCGCTGGTACCTGATCGATTGCGGCGAGGCGACCCAGCATCGCCTGATGCGCACGTCGCTGACCCTGCCCAATCTCGAGACGATCCTGATCACCCACGTCCACGGCGATCACTGCTATGGCCTGCCGGGGCTGCTGGCCAGCGCCTCGCTGGCTGGCCGCGAACGCCCGCTGAGCGTGGTCGGCCCGCCGGCGATCCGCGACTTCCTCGACGCCGTGCAGGCCACCGCCGGGCTGCATCTGAGCTTTGCGCTGGATTTCATCGCCGTGGAGCCGGCGCAGGGTCCCCTCGAGTTGGCCGACTACCGGGTCGAGAGCGCCGCGCTCTCCCACGGCGTGGCCTCCTACGCCTATGCCTTCACCGAGCGGCACGTCGAGCGTCAACTCGACCGCGACCGACTGCTCGCGCTGGGGCTGCCGCCGGGTCCGGCCTGGGGGCGGCTGCAGCGCGGCGAGGACGCGTTCCTCGCTGATGGCACCCGGATCGCGAGCGACGCTGTCCGGCGCGCCACGCGACGCGCGCGCAAGGCGGTGATCGCCGGCGACAACGACACCCCGGCGCGTCTCGGCCGGCTGTGCGAGGGCGCCAACGTGCTGGTCCACGAGGCCACCTACACCGAACCGGTCGTCGCGCGGCTGGGCACCGACAACGGCCACAGCACGGCGGCGCGGGTGGCGAAGTTCGCCGCGTCCGAGGGTCTGCCGAGCCTGATCCTGACCCACTTCAGCCCGCGTTATGCAACGCGCCGCGATGCCTCGCCCTCGATCGCCGACATCGAGCACGAAGCCCGAGCCCATTTCAGCGGCGCCCTGTTCCTGGCCCGCGATCGGGCCACGTACGGCGTTAACCGCGAGGGCAGCATCGAAGCGCCCGATGGAGAGAACGAAGGACCGTTGCATGAAGGAGAAACGCCATGACCGCCTCGACCAGCCTCTGGGAGATGACCCTCGCCGGCTTTCGCGATGCCATCGAATCGCGCTCCACGCCGGGCTGCGGCGCCGCCGCGGCGGCCTCGGCGGGGCTCGGCATGGCGCTGGTGCTCAAGGGACTGCGCATCACCCGGGACAAGCACGACGACGCGCCGGAGGCGATGTACCAGGCGATCGAGCGCGCCGACGCGCTCTTGGCCCAGCTCGGCGACTACGCTGACGAGGATGTCGAGGCGTTCGAGGCCTACCTGGCCGCCGTCAAGCTGCCCCACGCTGACGACGCGCAGCGCGAGCGCCGTGAGCACGCCATCGCCCGCGCCGCCGAGCGGGCCAATGACGTGCCGCTGGGGGCCGCGCGGGTCTGTCACGAGGGACTGGTGCTGAGCGTCGAGGCCCTGGCGCTCACCGCCGACAATCTGCAGAGCGATACCCGCGCCGGCGCACTGATGCTGCACTCGGGGCTGAGCGCCTTGCTGCTCGGTGTCGAGGCCAATCTGGCGAGTCTCGACGATGCCGACGAGCGCGAGGCCCTGGCCCGCTCGCGGGATGCCCTGCAGGAGGCGGCCGATCGCTGCCGCGACGACCTGCTGCGCTGAACCCGCCGGCTTACGTCGGTTGCGGCGCCGGGATCGCCGTTCGCGCGCAACAGCGCAATAATGTCCAAGTCCCGGCATCCCACCGGTGATAGCGTGGTCGGTGACAGGACGGCGATGGGACGACGATGGCGTCCGGGAGGTGCAGGGTGTCGCAATCAGAGAGTCGCTTTCGCTTCGCCAGGAGCCCGCTGCTGCCGGATCTCACCGTGCTGCAGGCGGCGATGCGCGATTTCAGCTACGACCGTCACGCCCACGAGGAGTACGCCTTCGGCGTCACCCTCAGCGGGCGCCAGGATTTCTTCAGCAGCGGCAGCTACCACCGTAGCCCGCCCGGCAACGTCATCGCCTTCAATCCGGATCAGATTCACGACGGCGAGGCCGGCGACGGCGGTACGCTCGACTACGTGATGGTCTATGTCCACCCACAGCGGCTTGCGCCACTGTTCGCCAGTGCGCAGGGCCACGAGGCGGCGGGTGAGTTCCGCATCGGCGAGACCTTGATGCAGGACGCGGCACTGCGCCGTGCCATTCTCGATCTGGCATGGCGAGTCACCAGGGAGACGGGCAGTCGCATCGAGCAGGAGCAGGCGCTCTACCGGATCGCCACCCGTCTGGCACAGCGCGCCGGGCGCTGGGAACCCGACGCCCGGACGCGCCGCAGTGATGCGCTGCTCGGCCGGGCCAAGGCGTATATCCACGCCCACGTCGGTGACGACCTGTCGCTGGATGACATCAGCCGCGCCGCCAATCTGTCGAAGTATCACTTCCTGCGGCTGTTTCGTCGGCAGTTCGGCATCACGCCGCACCAGTACGTGCTCAACTGCCGCGTCAACGCCGCGCGCAGCGAACTCGACGCCGGTGGGGATCTCGGTGACGTCGCGCTGCGCTACGGCTTCGCCGACCT
This sequence comes from Modicisalibacter sp. MOD 31.J, assembly GCF_020147985.1. Classification (NCBI taxonomy): domain Bacteria; kingdom Pseudomonadati; phylum Pseudomonadota; class Gammaproteobacteria; order Oceanospirillales; family Halomonadaceae; genus Modicisalibacter; species Modicisalibacter sp. MOD 31.J. The sequence goes on from NZ_JAGXFF010000006.1 coordinate 187,965, forward strand.
CAGCCACTTCAACCGGCGCTTCAAGCGCATCTACGGCATGACGCCGCACCAGTATCGACGCCACGTCAGCCGCTGAACGGGACACTGTCACATGTTGGGAATCCTCGCCTATGCCCTGGGGGTGATGTACACCCCCGGGCCCGTGAATCTGCTCGGCCTGAATGCCGGACTCAACGGCCAGGGCCGTGCCTCGCTGGGTTTCTGCCTGGGCGTGGGCACGGCGATGCTGGGCCTGTTCCTGATCTTCGGCCTGGTGGGCGCGGCCTGGGTGGAGGGGGCACTGCTGACGGTGGTCGGCGCGCTGGGCTGTGCTTACATCCTCTATCTGGCGGCGAAGCTCGCCCGGGCCGGCGTAGAGATCGATGTCGACCGGCCCGCCGCGCAGGCCCTGCGATTTCGCGACGGCCTGCTGATGCAGCTGCTCAATCCCAAGGGCGTGGTCGCCACCCTGCCGATCGCCACGCTGCAGTTCCCGGCGGCGGGCATCCACGGCGTCGCGTTGATCGCCTGGTCGCTGGGGCTGGCGCTGCTGGCGGTGGGCGCACCGGGGAGCTATGCGCTGGTGGGCGCGCTGCTGGGAAGGCGCATCGCCGATCCACGGCTCTTTCGGGGGTTCAATCTGGCGATGGCGATCCTGCTCGCCGGCGTGGCGATCTCGATCGGCTACGAACACGTCTATCGGCCGCTCGCGGCGTGACCGGTTTCGGGACGGGCATTCAGGCCGGCAGCTTGCAGACATCCACCCACTCGGCGTCTACCAGGTCGGCCAGCCGCTCGGGCGTCAGACGCACGGCGCTGTGGGTGGCTCCGGCGGCGGGCAGTACCTCGGCATAGGCGCGCAGCGATGCGTCGCAGTACACCGGCAGCGGGGTCGCCAGGCCAAACGGGCAGACGCCACCCACCGGATGGCCGGTGAGCGCCAGCACCGTCTCGGCGTCGAGCATCTTGGCCTTGGCCTCGAAGGTCTCGCGCATCTTGCGGTTGTCGATGCGCGCCTCGCCGCTCGCCACCACCAGGACCCGCCGCTCGCCGACGCGAAAGGCCAGCGTCTTGGCGATCTGCCCCGGCTCGACGCCATGAGCCTCGGCGGCCAGCGCCACCGTCGCGGTGCTGGTTTCCAGCTCGATGACGTCGAGATCGGGGGCGCGCTCGGCAAGGAAGGTGCGAACGGTGTCGAGGCTCATGAGTCGGGCTCCGGGGGCAATGAATGAACCCCCAGGCATAACCGAAAGTCGGGCCTCGCGCCACCCGTCAGGCCGGCAGTCGTATCCGGAACAGCGATACGCCCAGCCCGATGAACAGCCCGCCGAGGGTACGCTGGAAACGTCTGGCCCACCGCGGCGAGCGCAGTCGGTGCGCCAGGCGGCCGGCCAGCAGGCCGTAACCCATCAGGGCCAGGAACGACATCGTCATGATCGTCGCGATCAGGATCAGGAACTGGGGCAGAAGCGGCCGGCTCGCGGCGATGAACTGGGGGAAAAGCGCCGAGAAGAACAGAATCGCCTTGGGGTTGCTGATCGCCACCAGGTAGCCCTCGCCGAAGGTCTTCAACGGTGACCAGCCGGCCGGCGCCCGTGTCGCGGACAGCGCGGCCAGCAGCGACGACGAGGAGCGCCACTGGCGGATGCCCAGATAGATCAGGTAAAGGGCGCCGCAGGTCTTTAGCAGCGTGAACAGCCATTCCGAGGTGTGCAGTACCGCGCCCAGCCCCAGGGTCGCCAGCCCCGCCACGCAGGCGATGCCGGTGATGTTGCCCAGCGACGACGCCGCGACCCGCCACGTGCCGCCGCTCAATCCGTTGCGCAGGGCGACGAGCGCCGCGGGACCGGGGCTCAGCGTGGCCGCGGCGGCGAAGGTGATGTAAAGCAACCAGACGGACAGGGACATGGGATCTCCGGGACTTCGGGCGTCAGGGCCGCCAGCGTAGTGGATGGGTCTCTCGTAGTATGCCGTCGTCCTCCCAGTCCGCCCAGCCATGACCACACCGTCATCCGCCGACAAGCCCGGTGTGGCCGGGCAGGATCCGCGTGAGTGGCTACGCTGGGGGGAGCGGCAGCACTGCCGTCACGAAAATGTCTCACAGGGACGATCGTCAGCGACGACAAGGAGCCAGTCATGTCACATCGTCACGACAGGAATTGCGCGCATTGCTCGGGGATCGGTGCGGCCGGCGCCCTCGGTCTGGGGCTGGTGGCCGGGGTGGCCGCGGCTGCCGGGGTGCTGGTGGGGCGCAAGGCGTCCACCACGGCGCGTCTGGGCAAGGGGCATCCGCTCAAGCACCGCATGCTCGACGTGGCTTCCGGCACCATGCAGCGCAAGATCCCGCTGGAGGCCATGAGCACCTACCTCAACGGCTTCCACATGTACGCCGACGAGATGGGGCGTCAGGTCGAGGCCTCGCACTTCTGTATCCATCTCGAGCCGGATCTCCACCAGTGCGTGATCTTCGATTCCAACAAACCCGATGCACGGTTGATCGGTATCGAGTACATCATCAGCGAGTCACGCTTTCGCGCCCTGCCGGAAGCGGAAAAACGTCTCTGGCACAGCCACCACTACGAGGTGAAGTCGGGCCTGCTGGTGGCGCCGGGCATTCCCGAGATGGCCGAGCATGCCTACTTCGAGGATCTCGTTACCACCTACGGCAAGACCTTTCACACCTGGCAGTACGATCGCGACGACTTCCCCTACGGTGTGCCGCAACTGATGATGGGCTTCACCGACGACGGCCAGGCCGACCCGGATCTGGTCGCGGCCCGCGATCGGCGGCTGGGGATCTCGACCGCCGAGCGTCGTCGGCATCGCGGTGACATCGCCACGCCGGTGGTGGCGCCCGGCGCCAATAGCTGGGAGAGCGGGCGCATCGTGCAGACCACCCTGGAGGAGCGGCCCTTCAAACGATGCCCCCCCGCGGGCGAATGGAAGACGACGCACGAGGCCTGCCGGGTTTTGCCCGGCATCGGGCATGAGTGGCTTGATGCGCCAGCGACGACGATGAGTCTACCGCCGTCATCCCGGCACGGTGGGAAACCTGCCGTGCCGGGAATCTACTGTCCTTAATGCGTCGATACCGCGTCTGCTTTCACGGGTAATCGCCTCGGCATGAGGCGGACTGAACGTAATTGCCAACAACCTGACGGTTACTTTTTGTTACCAATAGGATTATCGTCCATACGGCCAATAAGTTTGAGAAAAGGTCATGAGTGCGGACTATGATCCAGTGGCTCGGGGAGGAGATGCGAGCAAAATCACTACCAAAAATTAATTAAATTTAGGGTGATGCTGCCGTGCAGCACCGTGATGAAATCGATGGCTTGCGGGCCATTGCGGTATCGACCGTTCTCGTCTTTCATTTCTTTCCGGCCCTGCTTCCCCTGGGCTATCTCGGCGTCGATCTGTTCTTCGTCATTTCCGGGTTTCTGATCTCGACCTACATTCTCGAAGAGGTGGAGAAAGCGAGTTTTTCCTTCAAGACCTTCTACTGGCGAAGGGCGAGACGAATCCTGCCGGCGACCCTGGTACTCCTGCTGGTCACCTCCTTCTTTGCCTTCTTTATCTTGACGCCGCCCGATCTGGTGAGATATTCGCAGAGTCTCATCGCGACCCTGACGTTCACTGCCAATATATTCTTCTGGAGGACGGGGGGGTATTTCGGCGATGCGGATGAACTGAAGCCGCTGTTGCACATGTGGTCCCTGGGTGTCGAGGAGCAGTTCTATCTGCTGTTCCCGGCCATCTTCGTCTTGATTGTCTCCAAATTGAAGACGCTCAGGTATGCGGTCATCTGTGTTTTACTGATCGTTCTGCTGTCTTTCCTGCTCAATGTCTTCCTGGCGGCGATCGGTGGCGAGAACCCGGCCTTCTTTCTGCTGCCGACCCGGGTGTGGCAGTTCGGGGTGGGGACCCTGGCGGCTTTTGCCTTCAAGGCCCGCAAAACCGACCGGAACGTCTACGTCACCTATGCGTCGCTACTCGCGGTCATGGCCGGGTTGCTATTCGCCGTCCCGGTACTGCCGATGGCCACGACCGTGACGTTGGGCTTGGGGGTTTTCTTGTCGAGGCCCCATCATGCGTCTTCGCTTCCCATGCAGTGCCTGACGCACCCTCTGGTGAGAAGGATCGGACTCATCTCTTTCTCGCTATATCTATGGCACTGGCCGGTCCTCGTGTTCATGAAATATGTCGCCATTGAACCGCCGCCACTGTCGACCCTTTTACTGGGTATGGTGGTCACCCTGATTCTGGCCAGTGCGAGTTACACGTTGGTGGAGGCACCTTACCGATGGCGGCGTAGCCCCAGGAATGTCAGTACCGCCGTGATTTCCAGTATGCTGCTGATGATCGTGTTCGTGAGCGGTTCGGTGGCCTCGCAGGGCTTCAAGACACGGCATTCGCGATTGGTCAATACGCTGGCCAGTGCCACTCAGACCAATTACCGGTGCCCGATAACGGATTACTTTGCCTACGGCAATGCGCGTGCCTGTTTTGTCAACAAGGACGAACGGAGCGACTATGACATCGCCTTGATCGGCAATTCTCATGCGCAAATGTATGTGCCTGCCCTGGAAGACGTCTTGAAAGGTCAGCGGGAAAAGGGAATTCTCATTCCCTTGAACAGCTGCTTGCCGACGATCGATGTCAATGTCTCCCGAAAGTGTCTCGAGTTGGCCAGGATGAATTATGCGGAATATATCAAGGACGATCGCATCAAGACCGTGATATTCGCGATGACCTGGTACTCTGATTCGCTGGTCGATGAGCAGGGGAGAATACGTGAAGACCGCTCCCGGATGCTTCTGGCGAGATCGGTTCTGGGTTTGATGGACAAGGTCGAAAGCGCCGGCAAGGAAGTCTTCCTGGTCGGGCCGATAAAGATCCCGGGACGCGATCTTTCCTCGTCGCTGAGTCGTGAGCTGATGCTGCGCGGTGCCGGCGTGGATGCGGTGATGGAGGCGCTGAAGGTGCCCCGTGGTGTCTTTGACACGGAATTTGGCGAGATGCTGACATTTCTTTCCGCGAGTCTGGGAACGCACTTCGTGACCGCTCACGACCGGCTGTGTCGCGGGGGGTATTGTTACTACGGTGACAAGACCGGCATGTTCTTCGCCGACGCCAGCCACCTGAGTGCCAGCGGTGCCCGGTTGATGGCTCCCGTCTTCCGCCGGATCGTGGCGGCACGGGTCGCGCTCGGTACGTGGCCCCGCTCGCAATAACGACGCCCTGACCGGGGGTGGCGCTCAGGGCGGCGGTGACTCGTGCATGAAGCGGGCGGCCTCCGCGCACAGCCAGTCGCGGAACAGTGCCGTCTTGCGCGGGGCTTGCGGCGCGCGCAGCACGACGTAATCGATCCCGCTGGGAATGAAGCCCCAGGGCGCCACCAGGCGTCCGGCGCGGATGTCGTCGGCGACCAGCACCCAGGGGGCGATGGCCACGCCGAGACCGGCGACGGCCGCCTCGAGCATGAAATAGAAGTGCTCGAAGTGCGGCCCGCGCGCCTGGGGCACCTCGATGCCCGTGGCCGATGCCCAGTCGCGCCAGGCGTCGGGACGGGTGCGTGTGTGCAGCAGCGTTCGTCCGTCCAGTCTCGGGCGTGACTCCGGGTCCGATGGCGGCGCCATCACCGGCCCCACCCTCTCGGCGAACAGCGGCGTCGTCTCCAGGCCGTGTGTCCACTCGCCGTCGACATGGATCGCCACATCGAAGCGTGATTGCTCCAGATTCAGCGGACCCGCGGAGGCACTCAGGCGGGGCTCGAGCCCCGGATGAGCGTGCTGGAAGCGGTGCAGGCGCGGGATCAACCAGCGCAGCATGAGGCTGCCCAGGCAGTAGACGTCCAGCGTGCCTTCGACGGCGTCGGTCACGCCCTGTACCGCGGTGTCGAGCCGGTCGAAGCCGGCCGTCAGACCCTCCAGCAGTTCGCGGCCCGCCGCGGTCGGACGCTGTGCCTGACGGGGCCCCTCGAGCAGCGTCACGCCCAGGTACGCCTCGAGGCGCTTGACCTGACGGCTGATCGCGCCGTGGGTGACATGCAACTCCTCGGCCGCTTCGGTCATGCGCCCCAGGCGGCCGACCGCCTCGAAGGCGCGCAGGGCGTTGAGCGGTGGCAGGCGTCGTGCCATGTGATTTTTCCTGACAAATGATGTGCCGATAAATCGTTAGGTCCACGCCCAGGTACGTGCTTTGCTGGGGTCTTTCCCGTTACGTGACGCCATTGAGCCCGGCGTGGTCATGATTGTCCAGCGTCGGATCGTCGCGGTGCGGTGATTCATAAAACTCACATGAAGGAGAGGGCATGGAATCCTGGCTGTTCCTGGCGATCCTGCTGGCGGCCTTGCTGCATGCCGGCTGGAACGCTCTGGTCAAGGTGGGCCTGGACCGGTTTCTCGCGGTATCGCTGATCGCCATGGGCGCCGGCCTGGTCGCCGCGCCCGGCGTATGGCTGGCGCCGCCGCCGGCCCCCGCCGCCTGGCCATGGCTGGCGCTGTCGATGCTGCTGCACATCGGTTACAACGTCTTCCTGGTGCAGGCCTATCGCAGTGGCGATCTGGGGCAGGTCTATCCGATCGCACGCGGTGCCGCACCGCTGCTGGTCGCCGTGGTGTCCGCGCTGGCCCTCGGTGAGTTGCCGCCGCCCTTGACCACGCTGGGCATCGTCGTGCTGGTGGCGGGCGTGGGGCTGATGTCGCTACGCGGGGGCCGCCATGCGCAGCGTCTCGAACGGCGCGCGGTGGGCGCGGCGCTGGCGACCGCGACCTTCATCGCCGGCTACACCCTGAGCGATGCCATCGGGGCCCGGGCCAGTGGCTCGCCCGGCGGGTACATCGCCGGGTTGTTCGTCGCCAACGGCCTGGTGATGGCGGTCCTGCTGCTGGCCACGCGCGGTACCCGGGCATTGCCGGCCCTGGCCGGACACTGGCGGCTCGGGCTGCTGGGCGGCGCCATGTCGCTGGGCGCCTATGCCATTGCCATCTGGGCGATGACCCGGGCGCCGATCGCGCTGGTCGCCGCGCTGCGCGAGACCAGCGTGCTGTTCGCCGCCCTGATCGGCTGCTGGTGGCTGGGGGAGCCGCTCAGCCGCTGGCGCGCCCTGGCGGCGCTGGTGATCGTCGCCGGGGTGATGCTGGCCAAGCTGGGTTGAGGCCAGCCAGCGACGGGCTGGACGCGCTGCGTCGGCTCTGCTTGAGTAGAGCGGCTCATTCACCCGGACAGGAAGCGTCATGGACCAGACACAGCCCGCCCGCCAGGTATCCCGCGATCAGCCGGACGATACCCGGCGCCCGACCCTGGTGGGTCTGCTGCCGGCGCCCGAACAGCCGGCCGACATCGCCGAGAGCCTCGCGGGGCAGCTCCCCGAACTGTTGGCCGACTACGTCGACGACCGTCTCGCGTGGGACGTGCAGGTGGTCGTCGACCCCTTGACCGGCGCCATGGAAGACTCCGATTCCATCATCGACAAGACGGAAGCGTACAAGCACCAGCGGGAATGGGACTACGTGATCTGCATCACCGACCTGCCCATCTACAAGGAGAAGCGTTACATGGTCGCGGAGGCCAGCATGGCGCGTTGCTCGGCGATCGTCTCGCTACCCGCCTTTGGCGCGACCGGGATCCGGCAGCGCCTGCGCGAGTCGATCCTGCAACTCGTCAACGAGATGCATCATGGCAGCTCCGAGGCCGCGCGGGAGCGACAGGAGCGCCGCACCGAAGCCTCCGACAAGGTCAGCGACGACCTGCGTGGCGAAGGGGCCCGCCGATTGATGGGCCACCGGCTCTTCGAGAGCCTGATTCCCATCCATCGCGAGACGCCCGAACACGCCGAGGGCAACATCGACGTGCGTTTCGTCACGCGCTCGCGGCTGGGCGGTAGCCTGCGCATACTCTCCGGCATGGTGCGGGCCAATCGGCCCTGGACGGTCTTCCCCGCCTTTCGCAGCGTGATCGCCGTGGCCTTCGCCACCGGCGCCTACGGGCTGATCTTCCCCACCTTCTGGAAGCTCAACGACAGCTACGGCGGCTCTCGCCTGGTGGTGCTCATGCTCACCGCGATGATCGCGATGGTCATCTGGATCATGCTCGCCCACGGCCTGTGGGAGCCGCTCAGGAAAGCCAGTTCGCGGCATATCGCCCGGCTCTACAACATGGTCACCGTACTGACGTTGAGCACCGCCGTGGTGTTCTACTACGGCGTGCTCTACCTGCTGTTCCTGTTCGCGGTCTATCTATTCGTGCCGGCGAGTCTGCTGAGCCAGAATCTGGGCCATGCGGTGGGGCCGGCGAACTATCTGTCGCTTGCCTGGCTGGCGAGTTCGCTGGCGACGCTTGCCGGTGCCCTGGGCGCCGGGCTCGAAGACGATACCACGGTGCTCAACGCCACCTATGGCTATCGTCAGCGGCGCCGCAACAAGCAGATGCGTCAGGACGACGGCGACTGAGCCGAAGCCTCGGCGGTCAGTCGCCTTGCCCGGCCGGAGCGCTTTCGCCGACCCATTCGCTCAACCAGAACAGCACCGCCGCCAGGGCGAAGGCGGCGCCCAGCGCACAGGCGCCGGGCCAGCCGGCCAGGGTGTACAGCCAGGCCGCGCCGCCCGAGCCCGCGGCGCCGCCCAGGAAGTAGCCGGTCATGTAGGCGGTGGTGATGCGGCTGCGCGCCTCGGGGCGAATCTGGTAGATCGCGCTCTGGTTGAGGATCTGGTTGCCCTGCACGCCCAGGTCGAGCAGCACGATGCCGACGATGATCGCCGCCAGTTCGTGGGCGAACAGCGTCATCGCCAGAAAGCTCAGCACGATCAGGCACAGGAAGCTGCCGGTGGCGACCCGCGACAGGCCGCGGTCGTGCAGGTTGCCGGCCAGGTTGGCGCACAGCGCGCCGGTCACGCCCAGCAGACCGAACAGGCCGATCACCGAATCCGGGTAGTCGTAGGGTGGCCGCGCGAGCAGGAAGGGCAGTGTGGTCCAGAAGGCGCTGAAGGCGGCGAAACCCATGGCGCCGTAGAACAGCCGGCGGCGCAGCAGTGGCCCGTCGCGCAGCAGACTCAGCACCGAGGCCAGCAGGGCGCCGTAGCCGAGTCGGGTCTGGCCGGGCTCGCGTGGCAGCAGGCGCGACAGCAGCAGCGCCTGGACCACCATCAGTGCCGCCGCCAGCCAGTAGACCGCGCGCCAGCCCAGCGCGTCGGCGATCCCGCCGGACACCGTGCGTGCCAGCAGGATGCCCAGCAGCAGGCCGGTCATCACCCGGCCCACCACCCGGCCACGCTCGGCATCGCTGGCGAGATGCGCGGCGAAGGGCACCAGGATCTGCGCGACCACCGCGGTCAGGCCGGTGGCCAGGGCGCAGACGAAGAACAGCGTGATGTCCGGCGCCAGCGCGGTACCGGCCAGGGCGACCGCCGTGGCCAGCGACACCGTGACGATCAACCGGCGGCGCTCGAGCAGGTCGCCCAGCGGCACCAGCAGGATCAGCCCCGCGGCATAGCCGAGCTGGGTCAGGGTGATGATCAGTCCGGCCGTGCCGCGGGAGACCTCGAAGCCCCGGGCCAGGGTGTCGAGCAGCGGCTGGGCGTAGTAGATGTTGGCCACCGCCACGCCGCAGGCCAGCGCCATGACGAAGGTCAGCAGGTCATTGGGCCGCAGGGCCGGGCGGCCGTCGGTTTGCGTGTCGGTCGCGTCGGTCGTCACCTCGTTTCTCCTACGCTTTGTCTGAAAAATGTCTGCGCTCGCCCATACGGCGTTAAAAATTGACTCAAAATGCTCATTTACGGCTTGTAAACTCCGCTTTTTCGTCAATTTTTGCCTTGTCTGGCCATCGCTCGCCGACTTTTCAGACAGAGCTTAGCTGGGCTGATGGTCATCGCCGCTGACGTCGATATCGACTTCGACCATCATACCCGGACCGATCAAGTCGTCGGGACCGTCATCGAGAGCGATACGCACCGGAATGCGCTGGGTGATCTTGGTGAAGTTGCCGGAGGGATTGGGATCCGGCAGCAGCGCGAACTGGCTGGTCGCGGCGCGCCCAATGACGGTGACGTGGCCGTGGAAGGCGCGATCCGGATAGGCGTCGACGGTGATGTCGACCGGTTGCCCGACGCGCAGCTCGGCGATGTCGGTCTCCTTGATCTTGGCCTCGACCCACAGCTTGTCCGGGTCGTGCATCATCAGGATCGGCTGCCCGGCGCTGACGTACTCCCCCTGGTCGATCAGTGTCTTGTTGACCACGCCGCCGACCGGGCTCGGCACCTGGAGGTCGGCGATGCGCTGTTTTTCCTGTTCCAGCCGGGCCCGGGCCTGGGCCAGCTCCTGCCGGGCGACCTGCAGTTGCGAGCGTTGCACGGCGGGGTTGGGGAGTGGCATCTGCGAGCCATTGATGAAGCCGACCTCGGCGTTGTCGGCCTGAGCCTGGCTGACCGCGACCTCCTGCTTGGCCTGATGGTATTCCGCCTGCGCCGCCTGGTAGGCGTAGTAGTCTGCATCGCGTTGCTGTTGCGAGACCGAGTGCTTGGCGAGCAGGGCGTCGGAGCGCTGGAAGTCCTTGCGCGCCTGGACCAGCCGCGCCTGGGCGGCCTGCATGGCGGCCTTGCTGGCACTGAGTTCCTGGCGGGTCAGGGTCTTGCCGCCCGCGAGCTGGCGTTCGGCGATCTCGAGACGCTGGCGTTGATAGTCGACGCGTGCCTGCATGGCGGCCACGCCGGCCTCGAGGGTCTCGAGTTCCTGCTCGTCGGGCCGGCTGTAGAGCTTGGCGACGACGGCGCCCTTGTCCAGGTGGTCGCCCTCGGTGATCGAGAAGTCGGTGACCCAGCCTGCCAGGCGGCTGCTGACGGTGACCTGATCGGCCATCACCCGGGCGTCCTGGGCGCTGACATGGGTCATCCGGTGATAGATCGCGAAGCCCGCCCAGATCAGGCAGGCCAGCAGGACCAGCGCGAGCAGCGTCAGCTTGGTGCCCTTGCCGGGGCGGCGGGATACGGCATTCGACGTCGGCGATGTCATGATCGATGAATCCTTGAACTGACGAATGAAAGACGGCTCAGACGCGCTGCCAGCGGCTGAGCAGGATCGAGGGGATCGCGACCACCAGCAGGCTGCCCACCAGCAGCCAGAACCCATCCTGATAGGCGAGAATCGCGGCCCAGACCGCCTCGAGGCGGCCCAGCAGATAGCCGGCCATCGCCTGCTGGTGGGTATCCGGTACGCCCAGGTGGCCGGCGATCTGGGCGTAGTCGCCGAGCTGTTCGCGGGCCAGGCTGTTGCCGGCATTCACCCCGGCGTTGAGGTACTGGCCGTGCAGCGCCGTACGCCGGTCGAGCAGGATCACCAGCCCCGCCGTGCCCAGCGCGCCGCCCAGTTGCAAGGCGAAGTTGATCGTGCCGGAGCCGTAGCCGGTCAATTTCAGGGGCAGGGCGGCGATGGCGTTGGACAGGGTCGGCGGCGGGAAGGCCGCCATGCCGATCGACATGATCGCCATCGACCCCGCCAGATAGCCGAACGAGGTATTCCAGTCCATCTGCGCCATGTGCCACACCGAGAACACCGTGCAGGCCAGGCCCGGTAGAGTGATCCAATGCGGCGGATAGCGATCGCTCAGCCATCCCACCAGCGGCACCAGTACGCCCAGCACGGCGGTCGAGGGCACGAAGATCATCCCCGCGCTGACCGGGCTGTAGTGCAGTACCGACTGCACGAACTGGGGCAGCAGGTACATGATTCCGTAGAAGGAACCGCCGAACAGCAGCATCGTCAGGGTGCCGACCACGAAGATCCGGTAGCGGAAGATCGACAGGTCGAGCAGCGGGTGGGCGGTGCGCTTCTGCCAGGCGACGAAGATGGCCGCGCAGATCAGCGCAGCGCCGATCAACTCGGGGATGCGCGGATCGTCCCAGCCCCAGCGCTGGCCGTTGGAGAGCGCCGCGAGCAACGAGAACACCGCCGCGAAGAGCAGCACCACCCCGGCCCAGTCGAAGGGCGGGCGCGGCCCCTTGGCCTCGCGCGGGGGCAGGAAGAAATAGCCCATCGCCACGGCGGCTGCGCAGATCGGCAGGGTGATGAAGAAGACGTAACGCCAGGTGAAGTTCTCCACCAGCCAGCCACCGATCACCGTCGCCAGCGTCAGCGGCAGCCCCAGACACATGCCGTACATGGCCAACGCCATGCCGCGGCCTTCCGGCGGGTAGGCGGCGAACAGCGCCTGCATCGCCACCGGACGGATCAGCCCGGTCATCGCGCCCTGGATGACCCGGGCGGCGATCAGCATCGCCATGCCCTGGCCGAGACCGCCGAGGAGCGAGGCGGCGATGAACACCAGCAACAACCCCATGAAGGTGGCGCGCTGGCCGACGGCGGCGACCAGCCACGGCGCAACCAGCAGCGATACCGTGGTCGAGGCCAGAAAGCCGGTGGACAGCCACTGGACCTGGGAGTCGCTCATGCCGAAAGCGCCCTTGATGTAGGGAATCGCCACGTTGACGATGGTGATCGACATACCCAGCGCTACCAGCCCCAGCATCACCGTGAGGGTCACCCACAGCTTGTAGCGGGGGCCGTAGCGCTCGAACAATAGATCGACCTGACTCATGACGCCCGCCGTTGCGGTGCGCGCACCCGGTCAGGATTGGCGGTAAATACCACGGGAGGTCTCCTCGTGCCTACCGGCTGCCCAAGAAGGCGGGCCGGCATCTCTGAGTGGCGAGATGTCGGCCCGAAGTATCGAACAGCGAGCTGTAACGCCGATGTAGCGCTAACTAGTAGCTAAGACATCGTTTGATAGCTAAGGATAGTAGCGCATTCTGCCGCCGAAACCCAGTGACAATGACCACCAGCGCTGAGAGGGTATGCTCTGATCGCTGCGGGTACTCGACCGGCATTCGTCCGCCGGTGGAGGGGAACCCGTGAGGGAAGGGCGCATGGACCGGGAGCCGCGATGCCAGAGATCGACCCGAGATGGTGGCTGGGCCAGGGCGTCAGTCTGATGGCGCTGGCCCTGTGTGTCGTGGCCTTCACCAGCCGGCGCGACGATCGCCTGTTCGTGCTGCTGCTGTTCGCCAACGTGGCCTTTGCCACCCAGTTCGCGCTCTTCCAGAGCTGGGTGGCCGCGGGCATCTCCGCGCTGATCGTCCTGCGTATCGTCCTGGTCCGTCGCTACCCCGGTCATGTCGGGATCATGGCGGGGATGCTGCTCGCCACGCTGGCGATCGCCGTGCCGGCCTGGAGCGGGCCGCAGGATATCCCTGCCCTGCTCGCCGGGCTGGTGGGCACCTATGGCATGTTCATGCTGCGCGGCCTGGCCATGCGCGCGATGCTGGCCTTGGCCGCCTTCTGCTGGATCGTCAGCAATCTGCTGGCCGGTTCCCTCGGCGGCACGCTCGCCGAGTCGCTGATCTTCGTCACCAACGTGATCACGATATGGCGCCTGCGACGTGATCCGGCGTGGCGTCAGTCGCCATGACCGCCGGCGGCCGTGCCCGTGATCAGTCCGATGACACTGACCACCACCAGCACCACGCCGAGGATTCTGAAGAAGGTCTGCGTACCGGCGGCGAGCATGTAGCGATGGACACGTTCGCCCAGCAGATGGCCCAGCAGGGCGCAGGGCAGCAGCCAGAGCTGATGGATCAGTTGCAGGTCGACGCCGGCGATGATGAACGCTGTCATCTTGATCGCCACCAGGATGAACCACAGCGCGAACAGGGTGTCGCGCAGTTGATGCTTGGCCACGTGGCTGGCGAATACCGAGACGATCAACGGCGCCCCGATCAGCGAGGTGCCGCTGACGTAGCCGCCCAGGCCCAGCAGCAGGCAGTCGACGACCGGGTGGTTGCTGCGAAACGGTCGGTTCAGGGCGTAACTGACGCCGTAGACGATGACGATCACGAAGATGATGATCGACATGATGCCGGCCGGCAGGGTCAGCAAGCCGACGACGCCGACCAGCTTGGGCACGATCATGATCTTGAGGGCCTTGCTCAGGTAGCCCCAGTCGATATTGCCGCCATTCGTCGTCGCCGTGCCCTCGGCTTGTGCCTGGCGACGGCCGCGCCAGGCGATCCAGCTCGAGAAGATCATCAGGTGGATGGCGATGATCGGCAGGAAGACCAGCGGATCGTCGACGACCAGCAGCAGGAAGGGCAGGGCCAGTACCGCGCCACCGAACCCCAGGCTGGTGCGCACGAAACCGCTCCAGGCGAAGATGGCGCCGATGAGCGCGTATTGGTACCACGACAGATCCGACATGCGTTCCCGTTCGTTGTGGGTTTATCAGCAGAAACGACTATACCCGAAGCCCGGGACCCGATCGCGCTGAAAGCGGTTGGACGCACGGCGACAAGGGGCTCGATGAGGGGCGACAGGCGTTGCCGCCGCCGACCGCGCCGGCTATGTTAGCCGGCGTGTCCATGCAATGGCGGGGAAGCGACGATGAAGCAATACGCGGTGGTGGCCTACGACCACACGGATGACGACGCGCTGGCCCGGCGGCTGGCCAATCGCGATGCGCACCTGGCGGGCATCCGCCGGCTCGCGGATCGGGGGCATTTCCTCAGCGGCGGGGCGATCCTCGACGACGACGGCCGAATGGTCGGCTCCAATGCGCATTTCCAGTTCGCCGATCGGGCGGCGCTGGACGACTGGCTGGCCAGCGAACCCTACATGACCGGCCGGGTCTGGGAGCGGGTGGATATCCGCGAGGTCAGGCTCTTCGATCCCGGCGCCTGACGTCATGGCCGAGACTGGTACGCCGTTGGCCGCCCGGATTCGCCGGTTGCTCGAGACGACGCCCCGCGAGGCGCTGCCGCTGACCTATCATCAGGTCGCCGACGCACTCGGACTGCAGCCGCCGCGAACCATTCGCCAGGTCGCCATGGCGCTGGAGCAAACGATGCGCGAGGACGCCGCCGCGGATCGGCCCTTGATTGCCGCGCTGGTGGTCAGCCGCCAGGGGGAGGGCCTGCCCGCCCGGGGGTTCTTCGATCTCGCCGTGGCGCTGGGGCGCTTTCCCGACGCGTCCGCGAGGCATGTCGAAGCCTGGCGGGCGGCGTATCGGCATGCTCTGGCGTCGAGGGGCCACGATTGATGGGTCCGTTTTCCAGACACGCAAAAACACCAAGGCCCGCCGAAGCGAGCCCTGGTGTTCGAAGCCTGACGGCGCGCGAGGCGCCGAACTAACCGGGAGGGTTAGAGAGGCTTGATGTTCGCAGCCTGAAGGCCTTTCTTGCCCTGGGTCACGTCGAAGGAGACCTGCTGGCCGTCCTGCAGTGACTTGAAGCCTTCGGCCTGAATTTCGGAGAAGTGGGCGAACAGATCGTCACCGCCGTCGGCGGGAGAAATGAAGCCGAAACCTTTGGTGTCGTTGAACCACTTGACTGTGCCAGTTGCCATTTTCGAATTCCTTACGCATTGAGCGTGTATTGCGGTTGCCGGGTGATACCCGAGATACAGTGGGTAAGACAAGGGATATGACCAGGTAACCGAATGCTTCGAGTACAACTGACGATATGCGACTTGCTAACCAACTGGGGGCATGATGGGGGTCTGCCGGGGCTGCGTCAAACGTTTTCTGCCGCAGGCACGAAAAGATGGCCCGAGGGGACGTCGGTAGCGGGCCTCGGCGGGCCGGCCGGTGGTGCCTGGCTTGTCGTCGTTTAGACCAAGGTCTACGTTGAGCGCAGGTGCGGTCACTCGCGGTGACCGCCACGCACGCATCACACGGAGGTGAACATGACCAATGAGTTCGAGATCCACGCCCAGTCGCAGACCCTGCCCGGCAGCGAGGCCGCCATGGATCCGCCGGCCGAGATGATCCGGGCCGGTTACAGGGGCGCCGACAAGCTCGCGGGCAAGGTCGCGCTGATCACCGGCGGCGACAGCGGCATCGGCCGCTCGGTGGCGATCCATTTCGCCCGCGAGGGGGCGGACGTGGCCGTCGTCTATCTCAGCGAGGCCGAGGACGCCGCTGAGACCCGGCGCCTGGTCGAGGCGGAAGGGCGCCGCTGCCATCTGATCGAGGGCGACCTGGCCGAGGCCGAATTCTGCCGTCGCTGCATTGCCGAGACGGTCGATGTCCTCGGCGGCCTCAACGTGCTGGTCAACAACGCCGGCACGCAATGGGTCAGCGAGGATCTCGCCGAGCTGCCCGACGAACAGTGGCGCCGCATGTTCGACGTCAACATGCACAGCCAGTTCTACCTCGCCAAGGCCGCGCTGGCACACCTCGGCGAGGGCGATTCGATCATCAACAATGCCTCGATCAACGCCTATATCGGCCCGGATTTCCTCGTCGACTACTCGGCGACCAAGGGCGCCATCGTCAGCTTTACCCGCAGCCTCTCCAACCAGGTGGTGGGGCGGGGCATCCGGGTCAACGCCGTGGCCCCCGGCCCGGTATGGACGCCGCTGCAACCCGCCACCCTGGGTGCCCACGATCCGCAGTGGCTGGAAGGCTTCGGCCAGCAGACGCCGATGGGGCGCCCCGGTCAGCCCAGCGAGCTCGGCCCGGTGTTCGTGTTCCTGGCCAGCCTGGACGCCTCGTTCATCAGCGGCCAGACGATCCACCCCAACGGTGGTACCGTGGTCAATGGCTGATACCGGGGCCGAGCCCCTTCGTCGACACGAGGCAGCGTAGCGATGACCCAGGACACTCCACGCCAGCCGCGCCACTGGCTCGACAGCGCCACCCATCGTCACTGGTTGACCCGCGAGGGGCTGGCCCTGCTCGACTTCCATCGCGCCGGGCGGCTGGCGTCCGGTGGCTTCGGGCCCATCGACGGTGACGGCCGTCTTCTCGACGGGGCGAGCGCCGATACCATGATCACCGGGCGCATGGCGCACAGTTACGGCCTGGCGGCGCTCCAGGGCGTGCCGGGGCGGCGGCGCTGGCCGAACACGCCGTCCGTGCGCTGAACGGCGTGCTGCGTGACACCCGGCAAGGGGGCTGGTTCGCCGGCGATCCCGCGGCGACGGACGACCGCAGCAAGCAGTGCTACCTGCATCACTTCGTCGCCCTGGGGGCCGCCACCGCGACACACGCCGGCATCCCCGGGGCGGCCGAACTGCTCGACGAGGCGGTCGAGGTGATCGATAGCCGTTTCTGGTCCCCGGAGGAGCAGGCGTTCGTCGAAGGCTACGCCCAGGACTGGCGGGATCTCGCCGACTACCGCGGCGGCAACAGCAACATGCACGGCGTCGAACTGTGCCTGGAACTCGCCGATGTCCGCGGCGAGCCCGTGTGGCTCGAACGGGCACTGGCGATCGTCGAACGGATCATCCACCGCCACGCCGCCGCCCGCGATTTCCGTATCCTCGAGCACTTCCACGGCGACTGGTCCGAATGGCCGGAGCACAACGCCGACCGGCCCGACGACGGCTTCTACCCCTATGGCGCCACCCTCGGTCACGGCTTCGAGTGGGCGCGCTTGATGCTGCACCTGGAGGCCGCGCTGGAAAGGCGCGGCAAGGCGGCCCCGCCCTGGCTGTTCGTGGAGGCCGCCGCGCTGTTCGACGCCAGCCTGCGTGACGGCTGGGAAGCCGATGGCGCGCCGGGTCTGGTGTATACCGTCGATTGGCAGGGGCAGCCGGTCTCCCGGCGCCGGCGTCACTGGGTCCATGCCGAGGCCGCGGCCGCGGCGGCGGCCTTCATCCAGCGCACCGGCGAGGCGCATTACGAGCACTGGTACCGGCGGCTGTGGGACGTCATCGACGATGTCTTCGTCGACCGCGAGCGGGGCGGCTGGCGCCAGGAGCTGGACGGCCGTCTGGCCATCGATGCCGCCGAGGGCGATATCAAGCCCGATCTCTACCACGCCTATCAGGCCACGCTGCTGCCCCGGCTGCCGCTGGCGCCCAACCTGGCGCTGGCGGTCGAAAGGTTATGAGTCGCCCCCGCCCGGCTTACAGATCCTTGACCAGCCGCAGCGCGTCGTGGATGGCGGCATGGGTGTTGCGATGCGAGATCGCGTCGCCCACCCGGAACAGTTGGAACCCTCCCCCCACCTCGCCGGCGAGCGGCTGCGGCTCGCCGGCGATCAGGGCCTCGTAGTCGACCGCGCCACGGTTGCTCGACAGCGGCTTGAGCGACGCGTACAGGTCCTCCAGCGGCAGGGTGCCGAAATTGACCACGACCTGATCGACTCGCCGCTCGCGGCGGACGCCGGTGTAGTCGCTGCCGATCGAGGCCAGCAGGGCCTCGCCGTCGCGGCGCACCCCGGTCAGCCGGAAGCTCGGCGTGAAGGTGACGTCGAGCTGCTGCAGAGCGCGCAGGTAGGGAACCAGGTTCATGGCCATCACCTCCGGTGCCAGGGCACGGTCGGCGGTCATGTACTCGACCCGCCCTCCGGCCCGGGCAATGATCTCGGCGGCCTGCAGGGCGGTGTGATCGCCGGCGTCGTCGTAGACCAGGACGTCGCTGCCCGGCCTCGCGTGGCCCGAGAGGATGTCCCAGCCGGTCACGACGAGGTCGTTGCCGGTTTCCAGGGCCCGTTCGTTGGGTAACCCACCGGTTGCCACGATCACCACCTCGGGGGCCTCCGCCAGGACCTCGTCGTTCTCGGCGAACACGTTGAAGTGGAAGGTGACCCCCAGGGCCTGACAGCGTTCGTAGCGCCAGTCGATGATGCCCATCATCTCGCGGCGGCGTGGGCTCTGGGCCGTGAGGCGAATCTGCCCGCCGGGCGCGTCGGCGGCTTCGAACACCACCACCTCGTGGCCGCGTTCGGCGGCCACCCGCGCCGCCTCCAGCCCGCCGGGCCCGGTGCCGATCACCACCACCTTGCGGCGAGCCGTCGCCGGCGTAATGGTGTGCGGCAGGCTGGTCTCGCGGCCGGTCGCCGGGTTGTGGATGCAGTAGGCCGCGCCGCCCTGGTAGATGCGATCGAGACAGTAGTTGGCGCCGACGCAGGGGCGAATCTCGGCCTCGCGGCCTTCGATGACCTTGCGCATCAGGTGCGGGTCCGCCATGTGGGCCCGCGTCATGCCGATCATGTCGACCTTGCCCGAGGCGATGGCGTGCCGCGCGGTGGCGACGTCCTGGATCTTCGCGCCATGGAAGGTGGGAAAGTCGACCGCGCGCCGGATCTCGCCGGCGAAGTCGAGATGTGGCGCGCCGGGCATTCCCTGCACCGGGATGACATCGGTCAGCCCGGGGTCGGTGTCGATGTGCCCGCGGACCACGTTGAGAAAGTCCACCAGACCGCTGTCCTTGAGGCGATGCGAGATCGTCACGCCGTCGTCGGCGTCGAGTCCGCCCGGCAGGCACTCGTCGCCGGTGTAGCGCACGCCCAGCAGGAAGCGCTCGCCCACCCGCGCGCGAATGGCGGCGAGGATCTCGAAGGTCAGGCGAAGGCGATTGTCCAGGCTGCCGCCGTAGGGGCCGTCGAGCTCGTTGGTCAGCGGCGACCAGAACTGGTCCAGCAGGTGGCCGTAGGCCTGGATCTCGAGGCCGTCCAGGCCGGCGGCGTGCATCCGCTCGGCGGCATCGGCGTAATCGTCGATGATCCGCGCGATGTCCCAGTCCTCGGCGGTCTTGGGGTAGGCGCGATGGGCGGCTTCGCGGTGATGCGACGCCGAGACGATGGGCAGCCAGTCCCCCTTGTCCCAGCGGGTGCGACGGCCGAGATGCGTCAGCTGGATCATCACCGCCGTGTCGTACTCGTGGCAGGCGTCGGTCAGCTCGCGCATCCACGGCACCACCTCGTCGCGATGGGCGAGGATGTTGTTGAAGGCGGGCGGACTGTCCCGGGAGACCGTCGCCGAGCCGGCGGTCATGGTCAGCGCCACGCCAGCGCGGGCACGTTCGACGTGATAGGCCCGATAGCGTGCCTTGGGCATGCCGTCTTCGGCGTAGGCGGGCTCGTGCGCGGTCAGCATGACCCGGTTCTTGAGCGTCAGATGCTTGATCTGCAGGGGCTGCAGCAGAGGGTCGTGGTTCACGGGGCGAGATTCCTTTGTTCTTGTGGCGTCGAGGCGGCCCGATGATGTTTCTGTACACCGGTGTCAGAATAATAGACAGTGGTGTACAGGAAGGGAAAGAAAAGGAAAGGGTGGGGCGATGGCCTTGGCCGTGAAGGTGGCGTCGGAGGGAATCAAGTGAAAGGCAAGCGTTCGACCGTCAACCAGGCGGCCTGGATCGATGCGGCCTATGAGCTGCTGATCGACGGCGGGGTCGGGGCCGTCAAGATCGTGCCGCTGGCCAGCAAGCTCGGCACGTCGCGGACCAGTTTCTACTGGCTGTTCGAGGATCGCGAAGCGATCCTCGCCGCCCTGCTGGCGCGCTGGGAGCGCCAGAACACCGAGGCGCTCGTCCGCCAGAGCGAGGCGTATGCCGCGTCGATCGTCGAAGCCGTGCTGAACGTCTTTGACTGCTGGTTCGACCCGGGCCTCTTCGACTCGGAGTTCGAATACGCGGTGAGGAGCTGGAGTCTGCAGGACGGCGCCGTCGCCGAGCGCGTGCGGCATGCCGACGAACGGCGTCTAGAGGCCCTGCAACGGTTGTTCGTCCGTTACGGATACGCCGCGGCGGAGGCGGACACCCGGGCGCGGACCGTCTACCTGATCCAGATCGGCTACATCTCGATGCACACCCGCGAGAGCCGGGAAACCCGACTCGCCCGCGTGGCGCACTATGTCGAGATATTCACCGGGCAGAGCTGCACTCCCGAGGATCTCGCGCGTTTTGCCGCCCGCCACCCGGCGCGTTTCGCCGACGAAGCCTGATGCGTTACGCGTCGTTCCAAGCTCTGTCTGAAAAGTCGGCGAGCGATGGCCAGACAAGACAAAAATTGACGAAAAAGCGCAGTTTACAAGCCGTAAATGAGCATTTTGAGTCAATTTTTAACGCCGTATGGGCGAGCGCAGACATTTTTCAGGCAAAGCGTAGGTGGCGCCGGTCGCCTCGCAGGAGACCCCCCACAAGCGCTCGGCGAGTGCCGGATCGCGGGCCGCGGCGGTGGCGCGGGCGCGCTTCGCGGCGCCGCGCATTTCCCCCGGCCCGGCGGGGCCGAAGTAGTCGTCGGGGCGCACGTCATCGGCGGTGGCCGCGTGTAACACCGGCCGGGCGCCGTCGGCGGCGGACTGGCTGATCAGCGGCATCACCAGCCGAAACAGGCTGCCCACCAGGGCGCGGCTCTCGACGCCATGCTCGAACAGCGCGGTGCGCGACAGCCCCGGATGCGCCGCCACGCTGAGCAGCCCCCAGCCACGCGCGTCGCTGTGGCGTTGCAGCGCCTGACTGAACAGCAGCATGGCCAGCTTGGATTGGCGATAGGCTCGCCAGGGATCGTAACGGCCCTCGCCGTGGAGGTCGTCGAAATCGATACGCCCGCCGCGATGCGCCAGGCTCGAGAGTTGCACGACCCGGGGTGCCGGCGCCGCCAGCAGCAGGGGCAGCAGCAGGCTGGTCAGCAGGAAGTGCCCCAGGTAGTTGACGCCCAGTTGGCGTTCGAAGCCGTCGCGGGTGGTTTCCCGCGTCGGAGGCGCCAGAATGCCGGCATTGTTCACCAGCACGTCCAGCGCGCCCTCGTGCTCGCGTACCCGGGCGGCGAAGTCACGCACCGAGGCCAGGCTGTCCAGGTCGAGTGGCTCGCAGCGCACTGCAGTCTCGGGGAATTCGGCACGCAGCGCCTCGACGGCGGCACGGCCCTTGTGCGGATTGCGCGCGGCGACGATGACGCGATGGCCCCGCGCGAGAAGGCCCCGGGCGGTCTCGAAGCCCAGTCCGGTGTTGGCCCCGGTGACGATCGCCAGCGGGGCGGCGTGGTCGGTCGCCATCGGCTCAGTCGTTGCCGACGGTCTGGATCACCTCGAAGCCCTCGAACTGCGGCGGGCCCAGGTAGAGCCCCTCGCGACGGCTCTGCCCGGCATTGGCGTGCGCCGCGCGGAACGCCTCGGAGTGCGTCCAGGCCTCGAAATCCTCGCGCGAGCGCCAGACGGTGTGCGAGGCGTAGAGCACGTGATCGTCGTTCTCCGGGCCACGCAGCATGTGGAACTCGACGAAACCGGGCAGGCCCTGGAGGTGGCTCTCCCGCTCCAGCCAGATCCGTTCGAACTCCTCCGTTCGCTCGGGATTGACCCGGAAACGATTCATGGCGATGAACACGATGGTGTGCCTCCTGGCGGATCAATGGGTGCCCGGGAACGATGACACCTTCCCCCGAGTGGGGCAAGGCGGTCGGCAGGGGCGGCCTCGGCACGTCGGTGCCGTCATTGACTGCCCCCGGGAGTGATCTCTCGACAGGTTTTTCCTCCGGCCTTTGTCTTCAGCCATTCTCCAGAAAGAGGTCCGCGCGGTTCGCGTGCTGCAGGACCAGGCGCATGTTGGGTAGGTCGTTGCCCTCCAGCTTGGTCTGACGCTGGGCGTCGGAGAGGTGCGCCCAGCGCCGGGTTAGACGTTCCTCCAGTACGTGCTCCGGTACCTGGATGAAGACACGTAGATCGAACCTGTCAGACAATCGCGCCCAGAGCGGGTCATCGAGCAGCAGGTAGTTGCCCTCGACGACGATGAGCCGCGCTTTGGG
This sequence comes from Modicisalibacter sp. MOD 31.J, assembly GCF_020147985.1. Lineage (NCBI taxonomy): Bacteria > Pseudomonadati > Pseudomonadota > Gammaproteobacteria > Oceanospirillales > Halomonadaceae > Modicisalibacter > Modicisalibacter sp. MOD 31.J. Next base: position 210,458 of record NZ_JAGXFF010000006.1, read on the forward strand.
GCCGATCAGCCGCGCTGCTCCTCGGGCGATCTCGAGCGCGCGATCGAATACCGGCACCGCAACGACGCTACCGTCGTCGGCCGCGATCCGTGCGAGCGTCACTGACAGGCCCTCGACATCGAAGGTATGCGGTGCCCCCTTGCGTGCCAGGTCGCCACGCTGCGTCAGCAGGGTGTCGTCGTAGTGAAAACCATCCATCGGCAGAATCTCGGCGCTCCCGGGGGCGAGCGCCGTCATGGCCTCCATCAGACGCGCAGCGATATAGCTCTTGCCCGCGCCCGGTGGGCCTGCCAGCGCCACGATGCGGCGCTCGGGGCCTTGCGTCATGGGGGTGAGACGGGCAATCAGATCATCAAGGTTGGTGCGGGTCGGCATTCGGTATCGCCTCCTGTGCCAGCAGTGACTCCGAGGGATCGCCGATCATCAGACGTGGTGGGATGACCGCCACCTCGCCGGTGCGCTCGTCAGCGCGATCGAACCACTCGAAGCAGGTAGCAATCATCGTTTCCATGTCCTGGCGCAGCATGACGGTGTCGAGGGGCAGGCAGGCGGCGAAAGGGTCCCAGTCGAAACACGCCAGTCGGACGTGCCGCACCAACTCGGGGTGGGCATGCCAGAACATGGCAAAGCCCTCGAAGGCGGTGATCGAGTTCACCAATAGCGCTGCCGGCGGTCGGTCACTATTGGCGAAAAGCGTTTCCAGCGCATTCTTGGCCGCCAGCGGACTGTAACCGCAGCGCAGGACGTCGCCCGCCTCGACCGGATGGGAGCGCGCCTGGCACTCCGCCATGAAGCCCGACACGCGCTGATCCGTGGCGTACTCCGACTCCCGACCACCGAGGAAGATCACCCGCTCCCGTGACGCAAGGCCGTCCAACAGCCAGCGGGTCAGGCTGCGTGCGCCGCCGACGTTGTCGGTGACCACGGAGAAGGTATTGGCGCCCGGCAGGTCGACGTTGACACAGCGCACCCCACGGGCGAGACAAAGCCGGTTCAGCGGCTCTGGATCGCGCACGCCGGCAATCACCATCAGCTCCACCTGCTGTGCCACCAGCGTCTCGACGACCTGCGTCTCGATCTCGTGGTCACGCTGCGTGCTGACCACGATCGGCACCAGCGAGCGCTGCCGGGCCTCGCTTTCGAAGCTCTCGATCAGGCCGGCAAAGAACCGGTTGCGGTGATGGGGCACGATCATGCCGGCAAGCGACGATCGCTGCATACGTAGCCCCCGGGCGCGCTGGTTGGGCTGGTAGTCCATCTGCCGGGCCACCGCCAGCACGTGCTCCGCCGTGGCCTCCTTGATGCGATGCTGCCGCCAACTGCCGTTCAGCACGAAGCTGACCGTCGAGATCGAGGTCCCCGCCGCGCTGGCCAGCTCTCGAATCGTGGTGCCCCCTTTGCGGTTCGCCTTGGTCATAGCGGTCTCCGACGCCTGGGCTACGAGGTGAGTCTTGGACTAAAGACGATGCCATGATCGCATTGACGCCACAAGCTAAAAGGTTTTTGCTAATAACCGAAACGACCGACATGCCCGGCTGGCGGGTGCCCCAAGACAGCGACACGTCATGCCGTACGACCCAAACAGGCCCTACAACAATAGCCCTGGGAGACATGCATATGATTCGCAACAAAGGTGTACGCCGCTGGTTGACCCTCGCCGCCAGCGTCTTGCTCATGACGCTGGCGACCGCGCCAGCGATGGCCAAGGAGATCACCATCGGCGTGGTCGCCAAGATCGGCGGGATACCCTGGTTCAACGCCATGGAAGCGGGCATCGAAGAGCGCGCCAACGAACTGGACGTGAACGCCTTCATGGTGGGCCCGACCAGCGCCGATCCGGCCCTGCAGGTGCGTGCGATCGAAGATCTGATCGCCCAGGGCGTGGATGTGATCGGCGTGGTGCCCAACGACGCTCAGGTGCTCGAGCCGGTACTGGCCCGCGCCCGGGAGCAGGGCATCATCGTGCTCACCCATGAATCCCCCGATCAGAAGAACGTCGACTGGGACTTCGAGCTCGCCTCGGTCAAGGGTTTCGGTGCCGCCTATGGCAAGCGGTTGGGCGAATTGATGGGCGGCAGCGGCAAGTACGCGGTGTTCGTCGGCGGGCTGACCGTGCCCCTGCACAATGCCTGGGCCGATGCCGCCATCGCCTACATCAAGGCGCACTACCCCGACATGCAACTGGTGGGTGATCGCTACGGCGTGGCGGAGGATGTCGACGCTTCCCGGCGCACCGCCCTCGACCTGATGCGTGCCAATGACGACCTGGGCGGCATCCTGGCCTTCGGTAGCCAGGGGCCGATCGGCGCAGCACGCGCCGTGAAAGAACGCCGACGCAGCGGCGACGTCGTGGTGCTCGGCCCCTTCTCCCCCGGCCAGGGTCGTCGCCTGGTGCATGACGGCGTGCTTAGCGGCGGCTTCATGTGGAACCCGAAACAGGCCGGCGAAGTCTTCGTCACCCTCGGCACCCTGCTGGCCAAGGGTGAGACGCTGAAAGACGGGATGGAGATCGCGGGCCTCGGCGAGATCCATCCTGACGTGAAAGGTCGCGACATCATTGTCGACCAGTTGGTCGAGATCAACGACAAGACCGTCGACGACCTGGCCGCGCTCGGTCTCTGACGCCACGGCGCCGGTGTCCCATCCGAACGGGCACCAGCGCTTCTGAATCCCCCCAGGATTACGCCAGAGGTGCGCCATGCACACCCCGATTCACTCACAGCCCGGCGACACCGATCCCGGCCCCTGGCTACTGCGCCTCGAGCATGTTTCCAAACGCTTCGGCGGGGTCCAGGCCCTGGACGACATCGCCTTCAACGTGCGTCCCGGCGAGGTGCTGTGCCTGGCCGGCGAGAACGGTTGTGGCAAGTCCACGCTGATCAAGACGGTCAGCGGCGTCCACGCCCCCGAACCCGGCGCCGTCATGCAGTGGGATGGCCAGGACATGCTCGGCATCGATCCCGCCCGCGCGCGCGAACTGGGCATCCAGGTCATCTGGCAGGACCTGGCGCTGTTCCCCGAGATGAGCGTGGCCGAGAACATCGCCTTCGAACGCAACCTGGGTCGCCGTCCACGGCTGGTCAAGACTGCGGCGATGCGCGCCCAGGCTGCCGAGATTCTCGACAGCCTGGGCGTGAACATCGACCTGGATGCTCGGGTGGCCTCGCTGTCGATCGCCAACCGGCAGTTGGTGGCCATCGCCCGCGCACTGATCGCCAACGCGCGACTGGTGTTCATGGACGAGCCCACCGCCTCGCTGTCGCGGCACGAGACCGAGGCGCTGATCGACATCGTGCGGCGACTCTCGGCCCAGGGCATCGCGGTGGTGTTCGTCAGTCACCGCCTGGCCGAGGTGCTGGATATCTGCTCCCGGGTCACGGTGCTGCGCGACGGCTGCTACGTCGGCACCTACTCCACTGAGGGCATGACCCAGTCACGCCTGACCGAGCTGATGACCGGTCGCCAGTTCGACTACCGCACCCGGCCCGCGCCGACAGGTGATGGCGAGCCCCGGCTGTCGGTCCGAGGACTGACCCGCCAGGGTGAGTACCGGGACATCGATCTCGACATTCGTCCCGGCGAGATCGTCGGCCTGACCGGACGCCTGGGTGCCGGGCGCACCGAGCTGGCGCTGTCACTGTTCGGCATGCGCCGGCCCGAGCGCGGGCAGATCCTGCTCGACGGCCGACCGCTTAGGATGACCTCCAACCGCGATGCCATCCGCGCCGGCATCGCCTACGTCTCCGAGGATCGACTCTCCCTCGGCCTGGTGCAGCAGCAGGCCATCGCCGACAACATCGCCATCACCGTGCTCGGCCGCCTGCTGAACCGGGCCGGGCTGCTCTCGCCGCGTCGGCAAACCGGCCTGGTGGCGGACTGGATCCGTCGCCTCAAGGTCAAGGTCGGCTCGCCCCAGGATCCGGTCTCCAGCCTCTCCGGCGGCAACCAGCAGCGCATCGTGCTCGCCAAGTGGCTGGCCACCGAGCCGCGTCTGCTGATTCTCGACAGCCCCACCGTGGGGGTGGACGTCGGCGCGCGTGCCGGCATCTTCGAGATCGTCGCCGAGCTCGCTGCCCAGGGCATGGCGATCCTGCTGATCTCGGACGAGACCCCGGAGGTCTACTTCAACGCCGACCGCGTGCTGCACATGCGCGACGGTCGCCTGGTCGAATCGTTCATTCCCGCCCATACCGAACTCGAGCGGATCGAGGAGGCCATCCATGCGTAAATTCCTGCCCCGCCTGGGCAGCACGGAACTGTGGCTGATCGCCGTGATCGCGGTGATCTGCGGCGGGCTCGCGCTGACCACCGACACCTTCCTGACCCTGGTCAACCTGCTCGACCTGCTCAACTACTCGGCGGTTAACGTGATTTTCGCCGCCGGCCTGCTGGTGGTGCTGGTCGCGGGCGGTATCGACATCTCCTTCGCCGTGGCCGCCTCGGTGGTGCAGTACCTGGTCGCCACCACGCTGCTGAGTCTGGGCGGGGGCGGCTGGGTGCTCGGCTTCGCCCTGTCGATCGGCTTCGGCGCCCTGCTGGGCGCCTTCAATGCCGCCCTCATCCATCACTTCCGCATCATCTCGATCGTGGTGACCATCGCCACCTTCAACCTCTTCTTCGGCTTGCTGATGTTCTTCACCGATGGGGTGTCGATCTACAACCTGCCGGATTGGCTGGTGGAGCGCGTGGTGCTGTTCGAGCACGAAACCGCCAATGGCTGGGCGGAACTGACCCTGCCGGTAGCGGTCATGGCCGTGGTGGTGCTGGCGACCTGGCTGCTGCTGCGCCGCCTGAACCTGGGGCGTCAGCTGTTCGCGATGGGCGACAATCCGGAAGCCGCCCGCCGCCTGGGTATCGGCATCGCCAAGATGCACTATCTCGCCTACGGCTGGCTGGGCGCCTGCGCCGGCATCGCCGGGCTGATGCAGATGCACTACGCCCAGGAGGTCGTGCCCAACGCGCTGTACGGCCGCGAACTGGATGTCCTCGCCGCCGTGGTGCTGGGCGGCGCGCGTCTGGGGGGCGGGCGCGGCACGTTGCTGGGGGCGGTGCTGGGCCTGGCGCTGATCGCCATCACCCAGAACGGCCTCAACCTGCTGGACATCTCGCCCTACGCCTTCCGCATGATCGTCGGCGCCATCATCCTGATCGCCATCTGCATGTCGGGAGAGACCCTGGACGTCCTGCGCACCCGTCTTGCCCGCCGACGCGCCGCCCCGCGCCAGGAGGTGCTGTCATGAGCCAGAGCGTGATCTCGCGTCTTATGAACCCCGCCGGGAGCAAAAGCCCCGCCGCCGGCGAGCTGGCCGGCATGGGTATAGTGCTGGGCGTACTGGTGGTGAGCTTCAGCCTGCTTTCGGATCGCTTCCTGACCGGCGCCACCTTCGACTCGATCGCCTTCCAGCTCCCCGAGCTGGGGCTGCTGGCACTGGCCATGCTGATCCCGCTGCTCTCCGGCGGGCTCAATCTGGCGATCACCTTCTCGGCGAACTTCTCGGCCCTGGTAATGGCCTGGGTGGTCGGCTGGCTGGGTGGCCCAGAGGCCGGCATGAGCGGGATCCTGCTGGGCATGCTGGCGGCGCTGCTCAGCGGCGCCCTGATCGGCTGGGCGCTGGGGGCCATCGTCGCCTACACCGGCGCCCATCCGATCCTCGCCTCGCTGGCGATGATGATCTTCCTGCGTGGGCTGGGTGAATTCCTCACCCGTGGCAGCAGTGTCTCGGGCTTCCCCGACGCACTGGTCGGCCTCGGCCAGGGCACCTGGCTCGGCATCCCCGTGCCGCTGCTGGTGTTCGCCGCCTGCGCCGCCCTGTGGGCGCTGATCCTCAATCGCACCCGGCTGGGCTTCTCGATCTACATGCTGGGCTCCAATACCGAGGCCACGCGCTACTCCGGCATCAGCACCCGGCGCGCCCTGACCCTGGTCTACGTGCTTTCGGGGGTCATGTGTGCCGTCGCCGGGATCATCATGACCAGCCGCTTCAACTCGGTGCGAGTTGGGCACGGTGAAGCCTACCTGCTGATCACCGTACTCGCCTGCTTCCTCGGCCGGGTGGATCCGTTCGGCGGCTTCGGCCGCGTGGCGCCGGTGGTGATGGCGCTGATCATCCTGCAGGTGATCAGTTCCGGTCTCAATCTACTCGGCACCAACCAGCACCTCGCCACGGCGTTGTGGGGCGGCATCCTCATCGCCGTGATGGTGGTGCGCTACCTGTGGGGTCGGCTGCGCGATCGCCGCCACCGACATCGCTGACGCAGCGCCGTCACGGCCGAGCGTGTTTCGCGACATCGATCTATCCAAGACATCAACGACAGAAGGATGAGGCTATGAGTGTCAGTGGCTTTGGCGTACACACGGCCATGTGGGCCATGGAGTGGAACCGGGAGGCCGCCGAATTCGCGATCCCGGAAGCGGTCAAGCACGACATCGACTTCCTCGAGATCACCATGCTCGATCCCGAGGGAGTGGACACCGCGCATACCCGCCGCCTGCTGGAGCAAGCCGAGGTGGCCTGCGTCTGCTCGCTCGGACTACCGCTGGACAAGCTGCCCACCAACAACCCCGAAGGCGCCCTGGATTTCCTCACCATGGCCATCGACAAGTCGGCGGAGATCGGCGCCAAGGCCATGAGCGGGGTCATCTACGGGGGGATCGGCCAGCGCACCGGCCAGCGCCCCACCGAGAAGGAGTTCGATGACACCGCACGCGTGGTGGCGCGCGCCGCCGCCTACGCCCGCTCCAAGGGCATGCTGTACGGGCTGGAAGCGGTCAACCGCTACGAGAACCACCTGATCAACACCGCCGATCAGGCGGTCCGGCTGTGCGAAAAGGTCGGTGCCGAGAATGTCTTCGTGCACCTCGATACCTATCACATGAACATCGAGGAGAAAGGCATCGCCCAGGGGATTCTGCGCGCCCGCGAGCATCTCAAGTACATCCACCTCTCCGCCTCGGATCGTGGCACCCCCGGCCGCGACACCATTGCCTGGGACGAGGTCTTCGCCGCCCTCGCCGCCATCGACTTCAAGGGCGGCATGGCCATGGAGAGCTTCATCACCGTACCGCCGCAGGTGGCCAGCGCGCTGTCGGTATGGCGCGACGTCGCGCCCTCCCGCGAGGAGGTATTGACAGATGGGCTCGGCTATCTGCGCATGAAGGCCGATCAGTACGGCTTGATCTAGCGTGTCCTGTCCGGTAATCCCCTGATGCCGGAGGCGCCGGCGGGTCACCCGCCGGCACGTCCGGTCAGCCCGACAGCACCGTCGGCAGCCACAGGGCGATCGCCGGCCACAGGCAGACGATCAGCGCGCCGATGCACATCAGCACGAAGAACGGCGCCGCCGCCAGCGCCACCCGGCCGATGCTCTCGCCGGTCAGCCCCTGCAGCACGAAGAGGTTGAAGCCCACCGGCGGGGTGATCTGACCCAGTTCGACCATGATCACCAGGAAGACGCCGAACCACAGCGGGTCGTAACCGGCCTGGACGATGATCGGCAGGGTGATCGGCAGGCTCATCACGGTGATCGAGATACCGTCGAGGAACAGCCCCAGCACGATGTAGAACAGCGCCAGGGCCAGCAGCAGGGCCACCGGCGAGAACCCCTGTGCGGCGATCCAGCCCGCCAGTTCGCTGGGCAGGTGCAGGTAGCCCATGGCGGTGGACAGCAGGGCGGCGGCGATCAGCAGGCTGCAGACCATCACCGCGCTGATCAGCGCGCCGCGCAGGGCATCGACGAACAGGGCCAGGCTCAGCTGGCGTTCCCACAGCAGCAGGGCCAGGGTGGCGGCACAGCCCACCGCGGCGGCCTCGGAGGGGGTGGCGATGCCGCTGTAGATGGCGCCCAGCACGATCACGATCAGCCCCAGCACCGGCGCCAGATCGAGCAGGGCGCGGCCGATGCCGGTGGCGTCGTCCTCGCCCCGGGGCGCGACGCGCGGGTCGAGCAGGCTGCGCAGGGCCACGTAGCCGACGTACAGCGCGGCGATCAGCAGCCCCGGCAGCACGCCCGCCATGAACAGCTTGCTGATCGAGACCTCGGCCTGGACGCCGTAGACGATCATCACGATCGACGGCGGGATCAGCAGCCCCAGGCTGCCCGCCCCGGCCAGCGAGCCGATCGACAGGTCGCGGTCGTAGTGGCGCCTGGCCAGTTCCTGGGTGGTGATCTTGCCGACGGTGGCGGTGGTCGCGGCGCTCGAGCCGCTGACGGCGGCAAACAGCGTGCAGCCCAGCACGTTGGTGTGCAGGATGCCGCCGGGCAGGTGCCGGGTCAGCGGCGTCAGGCCCCGGAACAGCCGTTCGGAGATGTCGGAGCGGAAGATCAGCTCGCCCATCAGGATGAACAGCGGGATGGCCGAGAGCTCCCAGCTGTTGGCGGCGCGGAACAGGATCTTGGAGAGGATCAGACCGATCCGCTGGGCATCGAAGTCGCCCAACCCCCACAGCGAGAGCATGGCGACGATGACCAGGCCGGAAAACACCCAGTTGCCCAGCGCCAGCACGCCGAGCAACAGGGCGATGACCCCGGCGCCGGTGAGAAGCATGTCCATTCATCGTCCTCCGGGCGGGAAGGTCCGGCGCTGCGCGAGGATATGCAGCGTGCGCACGGCGAGCGTGAAGCAGAGCAGGTACAGGCCCAGCAGTACCGCGCCCTGGGGAATCCACAGCGGGGTGCGGGCCATCGTCTCGCTGATGATGCCGCGCGCGAAGCTGCGCTCCACGGCCAGCGTCCAGTAGCGTGCCAGCCAGCCGAAGGCGAGCAGCGCCGTGAGGCTGGCGAACAGCTCCAGCGGCCAGCGCCAGCCCTGGGGCAGGCGCTCGAGGACCAGGGAAACGCGGATCAACCCATCCTTTTCCAGGGCGTAGGGCATGCCGAGGAAGGTCATCGCCGCCACGCTGTAGCCGATGTATTCGTCGAGGATGAACGTGGAGCGACCGAACAGGCGCAGGCCGATCTCGAGCAGGATGTGCCCGAGCATGTACACCACCAGCAGCATGGCGACACCGGCGCCCAGCGCCGCCAGGGCGCTGGACAGCCGGCCGAGCACGGCGACGACGGGATGTACCCGGCGCGGCGTTGCGGTCTCCCCGTAAGGTTCGGGGGCCGCCATCACGGGGCCTCTGGATCGCGGTACTGTTCGAGGATGCGCTGGCCGCGATCGCCGGCCGACTCGACCCAGTGGGCGACCACCGGCTCGGCCGCCTTCTCCAGGCCGGCCTGGAACTCGGCCGGGATGGGGTCGTGGATGGCCACCTGGTGTTCGCGCAACTCGGCGTAGTTCTGTGCCAGACGCTGTTTCACGACCTCCCAGTTGTGGGCGTCGGTCTCCTTGGCCGCCTGGAGCACCGCCTGCTGGTTGGCCTCGCTGAGATCCTCGAAGGCATCCCGGTTCATGTGCACCATGTTGAGCGGCACGGCGTAGTTGATGGCGCTGAAATCGCTGAGGTGTTCCCAGAAGCTGCCGTTGGCGCCGGCCTCGGCCGAGGTCAGCACCGCCTCGATACCGCCGGTGGCGAGCTGGGGCACGACATCGGCCCAGGACAGTTTCACCGGCGAGGCGCCGGCGCTCAACAAGGCTTCCGTACCGTTGCGGTCGTAGCTGCGGATCTTGAGGCCATCGAGGTCCTTCATGCTGGTCACCGGAGTCTTGGACCAGATGCCGCTGGCCGGCCACGGCGAGGCATAGAGCAGGATCTGGTCGTTGTCCTCGAAGACCTTGGCGTACTCGGGCCGGGCGATATTGTAGAGGCGGTGCGCGGATTCGACGTCGTCCGCCAGGAAGGGCAGCGACGACAGCAGGAAGATGGGGTCCACGCCGCCGAGAGTGCCGGAGAGGCTGTCGGCGATCTGCACGGCGTTGTCGGCCACGGCATAGAAGTGATCCGCCGAGCGGAAACCCAGCGAGCCGCCGGTGTGCAGGGTGATGTCGACCTCGCCGTCGGTCAGGTCCTTGACCCGGTCGATGAACCAGGCATCGCCCTGGGCATGGATCGAGCTGGCATTGTATTCGTTGGAGAAATCCATGGACGCCGAGTAGACGGGGGCGGCCAGAGCCGCCAGGCCGAGCGCCAGCAGCGAGCGCGTCACGAGGCGGGCGGGGGAAATGGACAATCTGCCGGGCATGGGTGAGTCCTTGTTGTTGGTCGATCCTTGAGCTTCGGGAAACGCCCCGACCGAGGACGGTCTCTGGACGACGCAAAGCGTTCCCTGTGCGACGCCGGCACCCGTGCGGGGGGCGTGCCGTCGGGTCGTGTGAGGTGCGCCAGCGGCAAGCGGGATCGGCGCGGTGTCGTGCAAACCTTTCGGGGTGACGCTGAGAGAACGACCGGCCCGGGCATGGCCAGCATCATGGCGAATACCAACAAGTCCACAATCACGGTCATTGCCATGATCTACACCATCGCCATTCTGCTCAGCCTGATCGGCTATTTCGTCATCGGCCACCTGGCCGGGCGTCGCGTCAAGCACCTCGACGATTACCTGGTCGCCGGGCGCAACGCCCCGACCTTCCTGATTCTCGGCACCCTGGTGGCCAGCTACCTGAGTACCAGCGCCTTTCTCGGCGAGACCGGCTTCGCCTACGCCGGGTACCCCTTCGTCATGCTGATCTTCGCCGCCGTCAGCACCTCCGGCTGCCTGCTGGGAGCGCTGGCCTTCGGCCGCTACCTGCGGCGCAGCGGCGCGCTCACGGTGCCCGAGTTCTTCGGCAAGCGCTTCGCCTCGCGGCGCGTGCAGGTGATTGCCGGGCTGACCACCGTGGTCGGCCTGGGCGCCTACCTGCTGGGGGTGATGCAGGGCGCCGGGATCATGTTCGAGGAACTCACCGGGCTGCCGTACTGGGTCGGCCTGGTGCTGGTCTGGCTGACCTATACCGGCTTCATCCTCTACTCGGGCTCGCCGGGGGTGGTGCTGACCGACACGGTGATGTTCGTGATCTTCTCGCTGGCCGCGCTGGGCGGGTCGCTGTACATCATCGACGACCTGGGCGGTTGGCACGGCGTCATCGAAGGGCTGCTGAGCCAGTCCGACAAGCCCGGCATCGCGCTGTGGCACGGCGTCATTCAGGGCGAGGACGCCACCTTCTCCTCGCCCGCCGAGGCGCTGACCTGGGGGCTGACGCTGGGCCTGGTGTGGGCCGCGGTGCTCGCCGCCAGCCCCTGGCAGGCCAGCCGCTACCTGATGGCGCGCAACGAGCACGTGGTGATGCGCTCGGCGATGCTCACCGCCGTGGCGCTGGCGATCTTCTATGCGCTGATGATGATGACCGGCGCGGCCATCAACCTCTACGACCCCGGCCTCGACGGCGAACACGCCATGGTCTGGTCGGCGCTCAACGTGCTGCCCACCTGGCTGGGCATCGTCATCCTGACCGGCGTCTTCGCGGCCGGCCTGTCGTCCTGCTCGACCTTCCTGTCGATCATCGGCTTCAGCCTGTCCAACGACATTCTGCCCGCCTCGCGCGATGAGAAGACTGCCATGCGCACCAGTCGCATCGCGGTCCTCGCCGCCGGGCTGATCGCCCTGGTGCTGGCGTTGTTCCAGCCGCCGGCGGTGATGGCCGTGGTGTGGTTCGCGGCGACACTGTTCGCCTCGTCCTGGGGGCCGGTGGCGCTGATGAGCATCTGGAGCCGGCGGATCACCGCCGCCGGCGCGGCCTGGGGGCTGATCGTCGGCTTCGTCGGCAATCTGCTGCTCTCGCTGGCCGAGCAGGCCGGCTGGATCACGCTGCCGGTCTACCTGCACCCGGTCGTGGTCAGCACCCTGGCGGCGCTCGTGGCCATCGTGGCGGCCTCGCGGCTGACCACGGTCAGCCCGGCGGAACGCGACTACCTGTCGAGCCTGCACCGGCGCGACGAGGCAACCCAGGCGAACTGGGAAAGCGGCACGCGCCGGGTGGCCGTCGGCACCATGCTGGCGGGAATCCTGGTGGGCGTCTTCCTGTGGTACCAGTACGCGGACACCCTCGCCGGGCTGGCCGGGCGCTTCGCCATCGCCGAATCGGCGACGCTGGGTGCCTACGCGCTGGCGGTGGGCTGTGGCGGCATGCTGCTCATCGCCGGCGGGGTCGGGTACCGGGTCGCCCGCACCCGCCGGACCGGGGTAGCGCGAAGCGTCTCCAGCGGTGCCTGACGCGGTGTGGCGGCAGCGGTGCCGCCATCGCCGCCCGATCAACCCATCGGGGCCGCATCGCCGGGTGCGGCCCCGACTCGTCAAGCGAGGTGCCGGCGATGTCTCTCGAGGTAGAGGATCACCGTCACGGCCTGCTGCTGGCCACGTTCGGCATACTGGTGCTGAGTGTCGACAGCCTGCTGGTGCGCCTGGCGGACAGCGACGGCTGGGACATCGTGTTCTGGCGGGGCAGCCTGATGGCGCTGTCCGTGGGGCTGCTCTATGGCCGTAGGCACCGTCTCGCCACGCTGCGGGGGCACGCAGGCGCCGCGCTGCTGTCGGCGTTGCTGCTGGCCGCGACGTCGACGCTGTTCGTCCTGGCGGTCATGCATACCCGGGTGGCCAATGTCGTGGTCATCCTCAGCACCGCGCCGCTGTTCGCCGCGCTGTTCACGCGGTTCTGCCTGCACGAGGCCGTCGCGGCGCGCACCTGGATGGCGATCGCCCTGGCGTCCCTGGGGCTGGTGATCGTCTTCGCCGGCTCGCTGCAGAGCGACGGGATGCTGGGCAATCTCTACGCGCTGGGCGCCTCGGCGGCCGTGGGCGGCAATCTCACCCTGCTGCGGCGCTTTCCCGTCATGGATCGGCTGCCGCTGATCGCGGTGGGCGGGTTCGTCTCGGCGGCGATCGCCTGGCCCATGGCGACCCCGCTGCGGCTCGACACCGGCAGCTACGTCGTCCTCGCCGTCATGGGGCTGGTGCAGATGCCCCTGGCGACGGCGCTGATCAACAACGCCACGCGCTATCTGCCTTCCGCCGAAGTCGCGCTGTTCTACCTCGTCGAGGCGATACTCGGCACGCTGTGGGTGTGGTGGATCCTCGGCGAGCGCCCGCCCGGCGCCACCCTCTACGGCGGCACGCTGACCCTGGTCACGCTGGTCGCCAACGCCTGGCTGGGGCTGCGGGCTAGGGCGGCTGCCAGCCCCGGTCGAGCGGGCTGAGCAGGCGTCACTCGGCGTGCCGTCGGCGCAATGGCTCGAGCAGGTCGCTCAGGCCGTTGTGGTCGATCTCGTGCATCAGTTCGAGCAACTGGCCGATCTCGCCGCGCGGAAAGCCCTCGCGGGCGAACCAGTTGAGATAGGGGCCGGGCAGGTCGGCGATCGGCCGACCCTCGTACTTGCCGAAGGGCATGCGGCGGGTGAGCAGTTTTTCCAGGTCTTCGGGTTTCACGCTGGCTCCTGTGTCGATCGCGCGATTATGCCATGCGGCTTCCGGTTGCCGTCCGGCGGGCTCCAGCGGTCATGGAATGGAAGGCTTGTCGTGCCGGTGAAGGTCCCGGGTGGCGTCGATCGCCGCGTCGATGGCACGGGGCTCGAGGACCAGGCCGACATGATCGATGCCGGGCAGCAGCTCGACCGTGGCAGTACTCCCCGCATCCCGAAACACCGCGTCGAAGTGTTCGACGTGAAACACCGGGTCCTGCTCGCCGACCAGCACGTGCATCGGCCGCTGGACCGCGGCGATGGTCGCCCGGTAGCCGCGCTCCGGTCGGTAGTTCTGTGCCAGGTTGAAAGCGTACCAGGGCGTCAGGGCGGCCTTGGCCTCGTCGTTGAGGGCATAGCGAACCACCGGCAGGTGGTCGAAGGCGTGGATGCCGAGCCGGTTCAGCAGCAGGATCGCCAGGTAGCGGGGGATGCCGACGCGCACCCAGCCGCCGCTGCCGTGGCGGTAGGTGGGGGCATCCTGGCCGATGAACGGCGCCAGCAGCAGGTAATGGTCGAACAGCCCCTGGTACCGGCCGCCGGCGACCCTGAGCGCGAAACCGCCGCCGGCGGAAAAGCCCACCAGCGTGGTCGGCGCGGCGGGAGCGACGGCCTGCATGAAGTCTTCCAGGTCCTCTTCCAGTTGACCGACATGGTCGATCACGCCCCGGGTGCCGGAGCCGCCGTGGCCGCGCACATCCAGCGCGTAGGCGGCGTAGCCGGCATCGGCGTAGGCCCGGGCCAGCGGGTGCAGGCTCCAGCTGGTGGCCGAGGAACCGTGGAGCAGGACCACGCTGCCTCGCTGCGCCGTGGCGTGGGGCGGGTAATGGCGAAAGGCCAGTTGCGACCCGTCGCGCGCCGGGTAGTGGCTGGGCGCCGGCAGGTCGCTGTCGTCCAGCGCCTTGAAGGGTTCGGTGATGCCCTTGGCCACGGGCGGGCTGGACGGCCCGCCGAAGAGAAGGGCCAGCACCACGGCGACGGGCAGGCCGATGACGATCAGGAGAACGGCAATAAGGAGGAGTTTCATCGGCTTCTCGTGTTGGCGACGTGCTGCCAGCCTAGCGCTTCCCGGCGGTGGCTGGCGAGCCGCGAGATTGACACGCGCCTGCGCTGCGGTAGGCTGATTCCAGCGCCGCAAGGCGTCCCCGTCCGCGGAAAGGGCTGCGCCCATCGCCATCATCGATGCCATCCATACGACTCCCGGCCTGTCCGGCGGACGCAGGCGCCTGGAGGGAATCGTATGACCCCATCTAGCCGGCCCGACGCCATCTCCCATGGCCGCCTCAACCTCGAACAGCAGCGCAAGCGTGCCAAGGAACTGCTCAAGGCGGTTCGGGCGAACGAGCCCCACGCCCTGGCGCGTGTCCTCGACCATCTGCCGCCGCGCCAGACGCCTCTCAAGCTGGCCGACGCCCAGTTCGTCATCGCCCGGGAAAGGGGGTTTGCCAGCTGGGCCCGGTTGAAGGCACACATCGGCGCGCTCGATGCCGCGAAGGCGCAGCTCGCCGAGCGGGGCGACCGCGACCTGACCACGCTGCACATCCGCTGCGGCAACGATATCGAACACGGCCTGCGCACGGCGGGCTTCGTCGGCGACTTCCTGGAATTTTCCGACCCGTTCTGCCTCGGGCCGCTGGTCGATCTGCCGCCGGACGCACTGATGCGGTTGCGGGCCCGCTTTCTGGCCGGCGCCTTCGCCATGACCGAGGCGGATGCCCTGGGGCGCCTGCGCGCCAGCTACGAACGGCTGGAGAGCCTCGATCGCTATCAACGCATCGTGCTGTGGTTCGAGCACGACAGCTACGATCAGCTCCTGCTGGCCTACCTGCTGCACCGCTTGAATCGGCAGCGTCCCGAGGTCCGCGTCGAGCTGATTGCGGTGGACAGCATCCCCGGTGTGGCGCGTTTCATCGGTATCGGCCAGCTCGCCCCCGATCTGCTCGCCTGGCTGTGGCGGCAGCGCCGCCCGGTGCAGGCCCCGCTGCTGGAACTCGGCACGCGTGCCTGGGGCGCCCTGGTCGCCGACCGGCCCGACCCGCTCGAGGCCCTGATCGCCACCGGCACGCCGGCGTTACCGATGATGGGGCGGGCGCTCGCCCGGCACCTTCGGGAACTGTCCGAGCCGACGACGGGGCTCGGGCTGACCGAGCGGCTCACGCTGGAGATCGTCCGCGACCATGGCCCGTTGACGGTCGGCCAGGCGTTTTCGCGCTTGATGCGCGAGTCCGAACCGCTGCCCTACCTGGGCGACCTGATGTTCTGGTGGCAGATCCAGGCGCTGATCGAGGCGCCACGGCCGCTGCTCGCGATCACCGACACCGACCGCGAATGGCCCCAACGGACGCTCGCCCTGACGACGTTGGGCAGGGAAGTGCTGGCCGGCCGGCGTAGCTGGCTGGATTTCGTGACGACGGTCCGTTGGGTCGGGGGCATCCGTATCGCGCCGCATTGAGGGGTGTGCCCGGCGGGCTATGTCAGAGGATGGCGGCCGGCTCCACGGCTGTCTCTGAATAGCGGGCGGTCCTTGCTGTCCAATTTTCACGGGTGTCCATGAAAAATGGACATATTGAATTATTGGACATCAGAAGGCGCTGGAACGGGAAATCGCCGAGACGGCGACCCACGGCCGGCGTCTTACACGGCGCGGGCCCCGAACGAGACGGCATGAGTGGATGGACAGGACGGATTGGTGGTCGTGTCGCCAGCCAGCCACTCATGACCGTGCCGTGCTGTGAAGGCGCCAGTCCTCGCTGGACAGGGAGTCGCCGGGCGACAGGCGCGGGACCATGACCATCTGCACCAGGATGCCCACCAGCATGATGCCCCAGGCCAGGGTCAGATCATCGAAGGCGTCGCGCAGCAGACCGGCCAGGAACGGCATGACGCTGGCGATGATGTACCCGCCCCCCTGGACGAAGCCCAGCAGGGCGCCCGCCTGGCGCGCCGCCTGCAGATGGTCGACGGCGATGATCAATGACATCGGGAACAGCCCGCCGATGCCCAGGCCGAGCAGCAACAGGGCCGGGAGGGCGAGCGGTTGCGGCGCGACGATCAGGCTCAGCAGACCCAGGGCGATGACCACGAGGATGACGTAGAACACCGGGCGGCGGTCCGGGAAGCGGTCAACGACCGACGAGAGGCCGACGGCGGCGACGACCTGAGCCAGGGTCAACCCGCCCAGCAGGAAGCCACTGGCCGTCTCCGACCATCCCAACTGGACATAAAAGGGCGGCAGCCAGGCCAGCACCAGGGTGTAGGCGGCGGTACCGATGCCGAAGAACAGCATCAGGTACCAGGCGCGCGGTGACGCCATCGGCAGGCCCGGTCCGCCGCCGGCGTCGGCCCCCGGCCGTGGCGTGCCGGCCCGGCGCCAGCCGAGCAGGGCCAGAATGGCGAAGGCCGCCCATACCGATAGTGCCACGGGCCAGCCCTGCATCGCCGACAACGGGGCGACCAGCGACGAGGACACCATGGCGCCGGCCATGATGCCGACCGTGTAAAGGGCCATTAGCTGGCCGGCCTTGGCGCCGTGGTCCCGCTTGATCATCCCGGGCAGGGTCGCCTGGATGACGGCGATACCGATGCCGCCCGCCGCGGCGGTGGCGATCAGGCCCGCCTCGCCGTGGAAGGGCAGGCGCGCCAGGGTCGCCGCACCCACCATCACCAGGCCGTACTGCACCGTCTTCTCGACGCCCAGAACGCGCTGCAGCATGCCGCCCAGCAAGGCAAACAGCCCCATGGCCAGCACGGGCAGCGTGGTCAACAGCCCGGCGGTGGTATCGCCGATGCCGGTCGCTGACTGAACGCTGGCGAGGATGGGGCCGACGGCCGCCATGATGGGACGGAGGTTCAGCCCCACCAGCACGACGGTGAGTGCAACCAGCGCATGGCGCCCGGCGTTGGCATTCGACATGGCGTCCTCCAGGGGTTCGATGTTCGGCTAGATTCTCGATATAAAGTATCTTTACGTCAAGGTATGTGCTCGACAATCGATGTGCATCGAGGGGCTACCGCATGGGCGCACGGCCGATTGCCTCGACGCTGGAAAGCGCGCGCAGCGGTGCGAGGAGGCTGTCTACGCTATCTCGTCGCCGTCGGCGCCGACACGCTCAGGAGCGTCCGCCCAGACTGCCGCCGCCATCCACATCGATGACCTGGCCGGTGACGAAGCTCGCCGCGTCCGACATCAGAAAGCCGACGACAGCCGCGATTTCCTCGGGAGAGCCGAGCCGGCGCATGGGAATGGTCGCGATGACCTCCCGCTCCGCCTGGCTCCCGGCGGGGCGCGCCTGATGGAAGAGTTCTGTGGCGGTAGGGCCCGGGGCGACCGCGTTGGCGGTAATCCCATGTTCGGCGAACTCCAGGGCCCAGCTTTTCGTGCAGCCCGCCAGCGCGCTCTTGGCGGCCGCATACGCCGTGCGGTTCCTGGCGCCGTGAATGGCCCGGCTGCAGATGTTGACGATGCGACCGAAGCGTCTCTCTCGCATGCCAGCGATCAACGCCTGGACGATCTGTATGGCGGTGCGCACGTTCAGGTCGTGGACGCTCTGCAGGGTGGCCAGGTCGAGCGACTCCAGTGGCTGGGGAGAGGCGATGCCGACATTGTTCACGATGCCATCTATCGCGTAGTCGGCCCTGACGTGCTCCAGCAGGTCCTGCGTGGTATCGATCCGGGAGAGATCGCCGCTCAGCAGGACGCCCGGGAAGTTGGCTGCGTCGCCCTGGCGTGCCACCCCGACGACCCGATGCCCCTGATCGGCCAATGCCTTCGCAATGGCCCATCCGATCCCCCGCGACGCGCCGGTGACGAGAAAGGTTCGGGGTTGCATGGGACGGTTCTCCATTTGAGAGGGTGTTTACAAAATGCCTGCGCTCGACAATACGGCGTTAAAATCGGCCTCAAAATACTCATTTACCCCGTGTAAACTCCGTTTTTTCGGCCGATTTTGCCTTGTCTTGCCTTCGCTCGCCGACTTTGTAAATACCCTCTGAGGTCCGGGATAACGCGATGTGACGTTATCGTGTTCGATAAGGGGGCAGCCGTAATGTTCCGGCTAGTTCGGTACTTGTTGCCACCCCACCGTCAGCCGCCGGGGGTGCCGATCGTGTCCCGTCTCGACCAGATCCAGCATCGCCGAGGCGAAGTCGGCATACGAAATCCGCGAGATACCTTCCGTGTCGCTGACCAGGGTATCCGTGCCCCACTGGTAATCGCCCGTGCCCGGGCCATGTACCAGCATCGCCGGTGGCCGCAGGCAGTACCAGCGGGCATCGGGCGTGACGTCGAGCAGGGCGTCCTGTGCGGCGCAGGCCTCGGCGATGGGGCGCACCGCCTCGGGCAGGAACCCCGGTGTGTTCAGCACGCTGGCGGGGTCGCCGGTGCGCAGCTTTAGAGTCGCCGCGCCGCCGGTGACGAAGACCGGAACACCGGCGCTCGCCGCCCCGGAGAGCACGGCGCGAGTGAGGGCGACGAGCTGCATTTCCGCCCCCGCCGACGGCCGCAGGGTGCTGATGGCGGCGTCGTGTCCCGGTATCAGCCGTCGTGGCGCGTCGGGGTCGGCCATCAGGTCCGCCGCCTGGCGTGTCAGGGTGCCGTCCAGTTCCTCGAGGCGTCGCCGTGAGCGTGCCACCGCCGTGATGGTGTGACCACGCCGCCGGGCTTGCGCCACCACGTGATGCCCGATCTCGCCGGTCGCGCCGAATACGATGATCTTCATGCCTTGTCTCCCGCCAATGAAGGGGTTGTGAGGGGCTTGCGAGCGGCGCGCTGACCGAGCCAGACGCTGGCGATCACGATGAGCGCGCCCAGTGCCTGTGTGGTGCTGAAGGTTTCGCCGAGCACCAGCCAGCCCAGCGCCACCGCGGTGAGCGGACTCAGAAAGCCGAATGCGGTGACCGTGGCGGGCCCCAGCCGGGCGATGCCCCGGAACCACAGGTAGTAGGTGAGTGCCGAGCCGATCAGGCCGAGCCACGCCAGGCCGACGAGATTGCTGGCCGACGGCAGGGGAAACGCCGGTTCCACGACACGTGCCAGCGGCAACAGCAGCAGGCCCCCGGCGACGAGCTGCCAGGCCGTGACGGTCAGCGGCGAGGCCGGGGGCTGCCAGTGACGGGTCAGCACCGTGCCGGCGCCCATCGACAGGGCGCCGAGCAACGCCGCGCCGACGCCGATGGGATCGAGCCGGGTACTGGGCACCATGATCAGCAGCGCCACGCCGAGGATACCGGCGACGGCGGCGACCAGACCGCCGGCACGGATGGGGGTGGCCAGCACGAGCCGCGAGAGCACCAGCACAATGAGCGGCTGAATGGCACCGAGCGTCGCCGCGGTACCGCCCGGTAGCCGGTAGGCGGCGACGAACAGGGCCGCCCAGAACACCGTGAAGTTCAGCGCGCCGAGCAGGACGATCCGCCCGAGCCACCGGGCCGGTGGCAGCTCGCGAACGATCAGCAGCAGGAGCAGGCCGGCGGGAAGCGCCCGCAGCATTCCCACCGTGAGCGGGTAGCCCTGGGGCAGCAGCTCCGTGGTGACGAGGTAGGTGCTTCCCCAGACCGCCGGCGCGGCGGCGGTGAGCAAGAGATCCCGGGTGCGTGACATGGCGTCCTCCGATAGTTTGACGTCAAGATAAACCAATAAATCTTGATGTCAAACTATTGGCCGGTTAGCCTGACGGCATGGATCAAGTCGAACGTATTCTCGCGCAGTGGCGCGCCGAGCGCCCGGACCTCGACGTTGCCCCGATGGGGACCATCGGCCGCGTGAAGCGCCTCAACGTGCATCTTTCCCAGGGGATGGAGCGCGTGATAACGGCTCACGGGCTCACGGCGGCCGGTTTCGACGTGCTCGCCACGCTCCGGCGTGCCGGGCCGCCCCATGCGCTCAGCCCGTCCGCGCTGATCGCCTGGACGATGGTCACCTCGGGGACGATGACCAACCGCATCGACCGGCTGGAGGAGGCCGGTCTCGTCACCCGGCGCCGTGACCCCGACGACGGACGCGGCTCGGTGGTGGCGCTGACGGACGCGGGGTTCGCGCTGATCGATCAGGTGGTGGGCGAACACGTCGCCAACCAGCACCGCTTGACCGAGGCGCTGAGCGACGACGAGCGGGCGAGGCTGGATGAGTTGCTTGGCAAGTGGCTGGCTTCGTTCGAGGATTAAGCCGTTGTCACAACTGCGCTTCGACCGCCGCCTTGTCGATCACCGACCACACGCCAACGATCTTGGCGTCGCGGTACGCGTAGAACACGTTCTCGGCGAACGTCACCCGGCGGCCATTGACGGGCAGGCCGAGAAACTCCCCCCTTGGCGTGCAATCGAACCGGAGCCGGCTGGCCACGTGGGGCGGGTCGGCCGTGAGCAGTTCGATGGCGAAGTGCAGGTCCGGAATCGCCAGATAGTCCTGCTCGAGCATTTCGCGATAGCCCGCCAGCCCGAGTCGGCGGCCGTTGTGTTCCACATCGTCGTGGACGAAGCGGCCCAGGCTCGACCAGTCCTGCGCATTCAGGCAGTCGATGTAGCCGCGATAAAGGTTGGCGAGATCGTCTCGAGTCATGGGCGCATCCTGTGCCATCGTTCACCAAGGTGATTCTTCGTCAGTTCGTACATTGCCGGAATGCCTCGGTCGCCGTGCCTTGATGAAAGCGGATCCGCCAGCCGCGTGCACTGTGTATCCATAGCGACGAGCGTAGTGTGTGGGCGGATAAATTGCCTTCGTCATCGGCCTGTGCCGCCCGGTAGGTCAGCAGCGCAATATCCTCCGCCAGGCGAGCGATCTCGTAACCTTCCGACCAGATGGTGTCCGCGCGGCGTTCGACAGGCAGCCACTCGAGGATGTCGGCCTTCGTGAGCCGGGCACCCGATTTCCCGAATTCCAGGAATTCATCATCGAGCAGTTCATCCAGCCGGCCACGATCCGAGCGCGTGAGCGGCTGGTGAAGCGCGACTTCGAGATGGCGCAGATGCTGCAACAGATCGCTGTCGTTCATGGAACCTCCGTAGAGCCTGGGACAATGGCCGCGCGATCACTCCGTGAGTCTGACCACCTGCCTGGTATCACGGCCCGTTAGGTGATGGCGGTGACGCGGGGCCGCCGAGCAACGCCGCGTTCTGGATGACCCGTTCGCTGAGGAAGTCCGCCAGGGCGCGGACGCGCGGCGAGCGGGTCAGGTCGGTCTGGATCACCAGATAGATGGGCTGCTCGACCTCGATGGCCGGGTCGATGCAGACCAGGCCGGCCTCCCGCGCGGTGAAGTGGGGCAGCACGGCAAGCCCCAGCCCCTGGGCGGCGGCCTCGACCTGGGTTCGCAGCGACGTCGTCGTCAGCGCGGGGCGACGCCCTTGCAGGGTCCGCTCCATCCAGCGCGCGGCGGGCAGGTGAGCGTAGGCGTCATCCCAGGCGATGAACCGGTCGGCGTCGTAGCCGTTTTCAGGGACGCCTCGGCGCCCGGCGGCGTAGGCCGGGCTCGCGTAGAGGCCATAGCCCAGCGTCGCCAGGCGGCGCAGCGAGACATGGCCGCGTTCCGGCCTGACCATGCGGATGGCCAGATCCGCGTCGCGGCGGTGCAGGTTGGCCGTGGCGATGTCCGTGACGAGTTCCACCGTCAACGCGGGATGGCGCTCCCGAAAGTCCGCCAGCGCCGGCAGGATCAAGCCGGTCGCCAGGTTTTCGGCCGTGGCCAGCCTGACCGTGCCGGCAATCGCCTCGTGGTCGTCGCCGCCCGCGGTAAAGGCATGCGCCGCCGCCTCCAGCGCTTCGGCCTTGTCGATGAGACGCTCGCCGTCCTCGGTGAGCCGGTAGCCCGACTGCTGGCGCGTGAACAGGGCCCTGTTCAGGGCCGCCTCGAGACGTTCGATGCGCCGGGACAGCGTGGCGACACCCACGCCGAGGCTGTGCGCCGCGCCACTCAGGGTACCGCTGCGAACGACCGCCAGAAAGGCGCGCGAATCGTTCCAGTCGACGTCCCGCGACGCTGGTTTTCCGTGAGTGGAAATCCCCTTTCCGGCATCGTGCATGTCGGGTGTCCCGGCCTCGTGCAATGATTTTCAGCGAGCATGCCACGAGGATTCTGGAAATGGAAAAACGCACACTGGGCGCCGATCTGTCGGTGTCGGCCATCGGCCTGGGCTGCATGGGAATGAGTGAATTCTACGGCGCACGGGACGACAGCGAGTCCCTGCGGGTGCTGGACAGGGCCGTCGAGCGGGGTATCGACTTTCTCGATACGGCGGACATGTATGGCCCGCATCACAATGAAACCCTGATCGGCGAGTTCCTGGCACGCACGTCCCGCGAGGTAACGATCGCGACGAAGTTCGGGATCGTGCGCAACCCCGGCGAATACCGGCGCAGCCTGGACAACAGCGCCCGGTACGCGCGGGAATGCTGCGAGGCCTCCCTGCGTCGGCTGGGGGTCGAGCGCATCGATCTCTACTACGTTCACCGGATCGACCCCATGCGACCCATCGAGGAAACCATCGGCGGGCTGGTCGAGCTGATCGAGGCCGGCAAGATCGCCCGCATCGGGCTCTGCGAGGTGAGCGCCGAGACCCTGCGGCGCGCCCATGCCGTGCATCCCATCACCGCCGTGCAGACGGAATATTCGCTGTGGACGCGCGACGTGGAGGACGCAGTGCTGCCCACCTGCCGGGAACTGGGCATCGGCTTCGTGCCGTACTCCCCGCTGGGGCGCGGTTTCCTGACCGGGCGCTTCCAGGACACCGATCAGTTCGGGGAAGGGGACTCCCGCGCCCATCTGCCGCGCTTCGCGGAAGGGGCGATCGAACATAACCGGCGTATCGCCGATGTGATCGCCGAGATGGCGGCGGCGAAAGGCTGCACATCGGCCCAGCTATCGCTGGCCTGGCTGCTGGCCAAGGGCGATGACATCGTGCCGATCCCCGGGACCAAGCGCCTGCGCTACCTCGACGAGAACGCCGCCGCCGTGGACATCGCACTGACAAAAGCTGAATGCGAGCAACTGGAAGCGGCCACGGCCCGGATACCGGTGGCCGGCGAGCGCTACACGGCGGAAGGCATGAAAGGGGTGAATGCATGAGTGGCGCACGGACTGATCGACGCGAGGAGGCACTGGCCCTGCTCGAACGCCTGGAGCCCGAGGCGCCGGGGCGGGTCGCCGACAACCTCGACGACTTCCACCCGCAGGCCCTGGAAACGCTGCTGGGGTTCGCCTTTGCCGATGTGGTCTCCCGCGAGGGGATCGACCTCAAGACCCGCGAAATGCTGACGGTCGCCATGCTCGGCGCCATGGGCAACGCCCCCGGCCAACTGGAATTTCACCTGCGCGCGGCGATGAACACCGGCGTCACCCGGGAGGAAATCGTCGAGATCGCCCTGCAGATCGCGGTGTATGCGGGAATACCCGCCGCCATGAACGCGATGAGCGCCGCCAAGGCGGCGTCCCGGGCAAGGGAGGGTGCGTGAGGGGCTTGCCGAGTGCGGTGTTGGTCGGGCTTGTCGCGTGCCGCACTCCCGGGAGTCGTGATTCCTGAACGGAAAAAGAAAACGGCCCGGCGAGATGCCGGGCCTTGCTTTGCTGGACAAGGGCTCAGGCGCGAGTTGTCAGGGCCTCCGCCGGCGTATGGCTGGAAGCTTGGCGCGCGGTCAGGCTCATGGCGACGAAAATCGCCGCGTTGACCAGCAGGCCGCAGAAGCCAGCATTCCAGCCGAAGGGTGCATTGCCGCCGAACTGGAAGAAGAGAGTGAGGCCGGCGCCGACAGCCAGGCCGGTGAAGGCGGCGCTGCGTGACGCCCGGTGCCAGAAAAGCGCGCCGAGCAGCATCGGCAGCAGCTGGACGACGATACCGTAGGCCCCCAGCAGCAGGGCCACCAGCGAGCCTGGATTGGCCAGCGCCAGTAGATAGGCGGCCAGTGAGATGACGATCACTCCCAGACGCGTCAGCTTCAGGGCGCGCTGATCAGGCAACTGGCGCCAAGCGGGCAGATGCTGGCCGATATCGCGCACCAGAATGGTGGCGGATGTGTGGGCCAGGTTAGCGGCCGTTGACATGGCGGCGGCCAACGCGCCAGACAAGGCGAGCCCGATCAGCCAGGCCGGGAAGTCGGCCATATCCACCACCAGACTCAGCAGTACCTGATCCGGTGAATCGAGCGGGTTGTCCTTGAGCACCACGATGCCGGCGAATCCAATGATCAGCAGTGGCACCAGCAGGTAGCTGTAGAGCGGGTAGAGCACGAACACTCGCTTGAGGGTTCGTTCGCTCCGGGCGCTGTAGAACTTCATGAAGATATGCGGCCACATCACGCAGCCCAGGGCGCTGATCAGGATGGCGGTAGAAAAGGCGCCCCAGCCCATGCCTTGGCTGCCGGGCATGGTCAGGTACTCGGGTGCCTGGCGCTGGATCTCTCGGAACATCTCGCCCACACCACCAAAGAACTGGTCGGCGGTGGTCAATCCCAGGACCCAAGCGATGACGATCATCATCACACCCTGCAACAGGTTGGTCCAGCCGATGCCCTGCAAGCCGCTGGCGTAGACATAGGCAGCGACCACGCCGCAGGCCACCAGGCTGCCCAGCCAGAAGGGAATGGTGCCCGAGGTGGCGGCCTCGAACAGCATGCCGGCGCCGGCGATCTGGATCGTCAGGTAGGGAATCATGGCCAGAACGCTGATGATGCCGATCAGCAGCCCCAGAACGTTACCGCGGGTGGGGTAGCAGGCGGACAGGAACTCGGCCTGGGTCAGGAAGCCATGGCGGCGTCCGAGCCGAGAGATGAGTGGCGCGATTACCCACCAGACCAGTACTGCCAGAGCCAGGTAGGCGATGATGTAGAGCGCCGGGGCGCCCTTGCTATAGGCCCAGCCGGGGGCACCCAGGAAGGCGAAGGCGGAGAAGATCTCCGCGCCGAGAATGAAGAACAGCACCAACAGGCCCATGTGTCGGCCCCCGGCGACATAGCCCTCCAGCGAAGAACTCTGGCCGCGCCGGGCCCGCAGGCCCACAAGCAGCACGATCAGCAGGTAGCCGAAGGTCATGACGGTGATCAGCAGCGAATCATTCATCGTCGACCTCCTCGGCGCTGTCGCGGCGATAGCAGATCACCAGGCCGACGAACATGGCGAAGACCCAGGCGATGTACCAGAACATGAAGAAGGGCAGGCCCATCACCATGGGCTCGATGCGATTGGCGAGCAGTGCGCCGGGCCAGATCATGGCCAGGGCGCAGAGCAGGAAAAAGACGCACATCCCCCGGGAGGGAAGCGTGGATTTCGTGGTCATTTGAGGCCTCTTTGTTGTGGTGTTGGTTGGGCGTGGATTGGGCAGGGATCAGCCCTGGCGCAGCGCGCCGAGCCCGATGGCGGCCAGCAGGCGGCAGCCGACGGGAATGACGTTGTCGTTGAAGTCGAAGCGGGCATTGTGCAGTGGCGGCGTGTCATCGTCTTCGGCGGTGCCGAGGAAGAAATAGGCGCCGGGACAGCGCTGCAGCATGAACGAAAAATCCTCGCCGCCCAGGCTCGGCTGAACATCGCGCACCAGGGCCTGCTCGCCGAGCAGGTCGGCGACGCTCGCCTCGACATGGCGAGTCGCCTCGGCGTCGTTGAGCGTGGCGGGGAAGATGCGCTGGTAGTCCACTGCGATCTCGCTGCCATGTGCCGCCGCGATACCGTCACAGATCCGGCGCACGGCCTGTTCGATACGGTCCTGGGTGGCAGTGTCGAGGGTGCGCACTGTGCCACTGAGACGCACCTCGTCGGGGATGATGGCGAAGCCATCCAGATCGCCGCCCTGCAAGCCACAGAGGCTGAGCGCGGCCGGGGCGAGAGGATCAGCGTCGCGCGAGACCACGCTGTGCAGGGCCTGAATAAGGGCGCCGGTAGTACGCACCGGGTCGACGGCCAGATGCGGATTGACGCCGCCATGGCCGCCCTTGCCACGCACGGTGATATCCAGCCGATCGGTGGCGGCCATGATGGCACCACTGCGTACCGCCACACGACCGGCCGGCAGGGCTGGCCAGTTGTGCAGGGCGTAGATGGCATCCATCGGGAAGCGTTCGAACAGACCATCCTCGACCATGGCGCGTCCGCCACCCAGTCCCTCCTCGGCGGGCTGGAAGACCAGATACAGGGTGCCGGCGAACTCGCGGTGCGCGGCCAGGTAGGTGGCCACGCCGAGCAACATGGTGGTGTGGCCATCATGGCCGCAGGCATGCATCACGCCGGGATTCGTCGAGGCGTGCTGATGCTCGCCGAGCTCCTGGATAGGCAGGGCGTCCATGTCGGCCCGCAAGCCGATGCGACGGCCGTTGTCGGGGAGCTGGCCCGTCACGGTGGCGACGATCCCGGTGCCGCCGATGCCGCTCTCGAAAGGGATGTTCAGGCGCGTCAGTTCCGCGGCCACACGCTCGGCGGTGGCATGTTCCTGGAAACCCAGTTCCGGATGGCGGTGCAAATCGTGACGCAGCCGGGTAAGCGCCGCATGGTGGTGGTCGAAGAACGTAGGATCGATGAAGTCAGTCATGGTTGTCGTTTGTAGTGGATGGATGACTTTGGCCATCGTGGTTGCTCGACTGGCTATAGGTAAAATAGTTTTATTAGGTGTTTTCCATACTAAAATTGGAT
Source organism: Modicisalibacter sp. MOD 31.J (assembly GCF_020147985.1). Classification (NCBI taxonomy): domain Bacteria; kingdom Pseudomonadati; phylum Pseudomonadota; class Gammaproteobacteria; order Oceanospirillales; family Halomonadaceae; genus Modicisalibacter; species Modicisalibacter sp. MOD 31.J. Next base: position 237,435 of record NZ_JAGXFF010000006.1, read on the forward strand.
GAAAGGTGCGTGAGCGATCATGTGGTCGCCAAGGGATGCCATGGACTTCAAACAGTTACGTTATTTCGTCACAGTGGTGGAAGAGGGGTCCATATCGGCGGCTGCCAAGAGCATTCCCCTGGCACAGCCAGCCCTGTCGCGGCAACTGCAACTACTGGAGGAGAGTGTGGGGGCGCCGTTGCTAATGCGTTCGCGACATGGGGTCCGCCTTACAGCTGCAGGCGAAGCCTTCCACGATGAGGTGCGGCGGTTGCTGGGCGAGTTCGAGCAGGCCAAACACAATGCCCGCCGGATCGCGGATGGTCAGCTCGGCCAGCTACGTCTGGGAGTGACCGTCATGCATCTGTGGGTGCCCCAGATCGTGCGATTACTCAACGACTTCCGTCTGCGCCATCCCGAGGTGACACTCAGGGTGATGTCGCTACTCTCGGCGCCGCAGATCGAGGGCATTCGCGAGCAACGGCTCGATGCCGGGATGCTGTTCTTCCCGCCGGAGGATGACGATGAACTTTGCAGACACTGTCTCTACGAGGATCGCCTGGTCCTGGTGACCAGCGCCGGATCGTCCCTGGCCAAGAGTCCACCAAGTCGTCTGGCCGATCTCAACGGCGAGGACTTCATCTGGTTCGAGCGCAGCGACACGCCGACCTATCACGACAAGCTGATCCATGCCTTCCAGCGCCGTGGCTTCACGCCCCACGTGGTTCAGGAGGGGACGGACAACGCCACCATGCTGTGTCTGGTGGCGGCCGGCATGGGGTGCACCATCCTGCCGGAGATGACAATGGCCGGGGCACCGGAGGGCGTGGTCAGTCATCGTCTGGACGATCTGGATCTGGTCCTGCCGCTGATGCTGGTGTGGCGGCGAGATGCCAGTCTGCCGGCGGTACATCGACTGATCGAGCTGGCCGAGTCGCGTTCGCTGGCACCGCCGACGAGCGAGGAAGTCTTCCCGTCCCTTTGAGACGTGAGGCGTCCCGGGGTGTCAGCCGAGGGGGGCATGGGGCGGCAGACGCCGATAAAAAGACGCCTGCGATGCCGGCAGGTGACGGCACCAACCCTATGAGCGTTCCGTTGGCGTTTCCGCCTCGTCCTCGGTGGGGTCCTCCAGCGGCTCGCCTTCCTCATTCTGGAGCTGGCTGTCGTAGGCCGCCTGAAGACCGGTTTCCTCCCTGGTCTCTTCCTCGGTTTCCTCATCGTCGCTCTGGGCGATGGCGCCTGGATAGAAGGGCGACAGGATGGACACCAGGATGCCCAGCGCGGCGAACATCGCGAAGGCATCGGCATAGCCGAAGGCATCCACCAGCCCCCCGACGGCCGGCGAGCCGCTCGCCTGGCCGAGCGATACCGCCATGAAGGGCAGCACGGGCCCCGCCGACAGGCGGCCCGGCAACAAGCGGATGCCGGTCATCAGATAGAGCCCCGTCAGGCTCATGTAGGCCAGGCCGAAGACCAGCGCGGAAAACGTCGCCAGCAGCGGCTGACTCGGACTCGCCGCGAGCAGGGCCAGGCTCGCGGCCAGCATCATCAGCATCAGGGCCTGGGTGATGGGCGGGTTGTTGCGATCGGCCAGGTCGGCGACCACGGCACCGCCGAGGCCGGCGACGCCCACCGCCAGCCAGAGCCACCCGGTGGTAGCGGGCGAGAGCTTGCCGAGGTTGACCACCAGATCGGGGGCGAAGATCCAGTAGGCGGAGGACACGAAGCCCATCACGTAGGCAAACAGGGTGAGCCGGCACAGACGCGACCAGGGCAGCTCGCGGAGCGGGGCCGGTGGCGCGGCGTTGGCCGGCACGATCCGCGCGACCGAGGGCAGGATGAACCAGGCGCCGATCACGCCGAGGACGGCCAGCACGGTGAACGACAGATAGGCGATGCGCCAGGCATCGGCCAGGAACAGCACCGTGGGTACGGCGACGATCACGCCGATACTGGTCCCCGCGTTCATCACCGAACTGACGCGGCCGTGCATCGAGCGCTTCACCAGCGCCTGCATGGCCGCCGTGAGTGCTGGCATCATCAGGCCGGTGCAGATGCCGCACGCGAACACCCCGGCGCCGAGCAGCCAGGCGTTGGGGGCCTGGCTGATCAGTCCCAGGCCACCGACGCCGAAGGCGCCGGACAGCACCGCCGCGTAGCGGGCACCCAGATAATCGGTGGCGAGCGGCGCGATCGCCGTGGCGAACAGGAAACTGATCAGCGGCAGCGCGCCGATGATGCCGATGACATAGGGCGAAAGATCCAGCGCGGTGCGAATCTGGGGGACGAAAAGGCCGAACGCGAAGCGCGCGAGCCCGTAACTGATGGCGATCAGTGCGGCGCCGAACAGCGCGAACTGGGTACTCGACAGGGATCTCATGGCGCCTCCATGCGGCAAGAGTCGTGGATGTCGGTCCGTTCCGCGTTCAGGCGGTCTGCCCGTGGCTGGGCGAAATCCTTGTCCGTCGTCATCGCCATGCGGTCCCCGCCTGACAGGAACGAAAGTGTCGACGAAGGCCTGCCGAGCCATCCAGGGAGCGGGATACCGCGCTACCAGGAACCTGGGCCAAGGCGCCGCACCGCGAGGTGCCGTCGATGGGGGTCCAGGACGAACCGTTGGCGCGCCGTGGACTGGCTCGAAGAAGCCTAGGGGTTAGGTTGTCCCCCTTCAAGCCGGCTGTCGGGATGGGCACAGTTCGTTACGTTTTCGATAGAGATGACGGCCTTTCGTGCCCACCGCCCTCGCGAATGAATTCGCTCCACAAGGACAAGCCAACCGGCAGGGTCATGGGAGAGAGCTTGTTCGCGATGATCCGCATCGCATTTCCCGGCGAAATGCGATGAAGCAAACTTTCCGCCTCGCTGCCCTCAGGCGTCGTCTTGCCATTCCTGAAGCAGCCGGCTCACGAGTTCGCCGGCGGGGAGTTCGCGTGCCAGTGGCGCGCCCTGGCCGGCCCAGTGTGCCGCAAATTCATGATGGCCGAGACCGGCCGCCGCCGCGTTGAGCCGCTTGGCCGCGTCGTACGCCACGGGGTAGGCGGGGGGCATTGCCCCAGGTGTGGCATCGGCGTGGCGAATCAGGCGGTTGAGGATGCCGCGCGCCGGGCGCCCCGACAGCGCCGATGTCATGCGGGTCACCTCGGCGCGTTCGCTCTTGAGATTTGAGCGATAGCCGTCGTTGGCCGCCGATTCCGGGCACAGGATAAAGGCGGTTCCCAGTTGGGCGGCACAGGCGCCCAGCGCCAGGGCCGCCCGGATGCCCTGGCCATCCATGATGCCGCCGGCCGCGACGATCGGCAGGGCCATCTCCCTGACCAGCCGGCGAACGAGCACGGCCGTGCTCAATCGTTCATCGTCGGCCTGCGGATCGAAGCAGCCGCGATGTCCGCCCGCCTCATAGCCCTGGGCAACGATCGCGTCGAGGCCCCGCGTCTGGATCTCTCTCGCCTCCGGCAGGTTGGTCGCCGTCGCCAGGGTATAGATGCCGGCCTCCCGCAGGGCGCGTATCCGCGCCTCGGACGGCAAGCCGAAATGAAAGCTGACCACGGCGGGGCGCGTCTCGAGCAGCATCTCGAAGGCCGCCTCGTCCTCCAAGAAGCTGCGGTAGATCTCCTCGAGCCCGCTCGGCGGCTCACCGCCACTTTCCCGAAACAGCGGCGCCAGGTGCGCGAGCCAGGCCGATTCGCGGGCCGCGTCGCGCACTGCGGGCGTATGGCAGAAGACGTTGACGTTGAACGGGCGGGACGTCAGCGCTCGGGTCCGTTCGATCATTGACCGGGCCTGCTCGACGCTGCTGGCGCCGATGCCCAGGGAACCCAGGCCGCCGGCATTCGACACGGCTGCTGCCAACTCCGGCGTGGCCACGCCAGCCATCGGCGCCTGGATGATGGGCTGAATGCCGAGCCGGTCGGTCAGGGGATTCGACGATGTCATGGGAACGGCCTCCACGAGTGCGGGAACGATGGCTTTCATTTATTCTCAAATTGAGAATAATATAGGTCAATGAATTTCAAAAGGCGAACGATGTGGATCTGGAAACCCTGAAAATCTTCGAGGCCGTCGCCGCCGAGTTGAGCGTGACCCGCGCCGCCGCGCGGCTCGGGCGGGCACCTTCCAACGTCACGACGCGCATACAGCATCTGGAATCGGAGCTGGGCGCGGAACTGTTCATTCGACTCGGTAAGCGCATCACGCTCTCGACGGCGGGGCAGCGCTTCCTGACCTACGCCCAGCGCCTGCTGGCGCTGGAGGACGAGGCCCGGCAGGCCGTGGGCGGCGCCGATGGCGGCAGCCTGCGCATCGGCAGCATGGAGAGTACGGCGGCCAGCCGGCTGCCGGCGCCGCTGGCGGCCTTCAATCGCGCCCATCCGGCGGTCCGGATCGAGGTCAGTACCGGTCCCACGGGGCCGCTGGTGGATGAGGTGCGCGACGGGCGGCTGGACGGCGCCTTCGTGGCACTGCCCGCCGAGCTGGAGGATGCCGCCAGCCTGGCCGAGATGGGGCTGCAAAGCGCGCCGGTCTGGGAGGAATCGCTGCTGCTGCTGTTGCCGCCCGCCGACGCCGGGGCCACCGCACCGGCGGAACTACGCACTCGCACCCTGGCGGCCTTCAAGCCGGGCTGCACGTATCGAGCCCTGGCGGAGGATCGGCTCGGCATCGTCGCCGGAAGTGAGTGGCGCATCCAGGAACTGGGCTCCTACCACGCCATGGTGGCGGCCGTCGCCGCCGGATCCTGCGTTACCTTGCTACCCCGCAGCGTGCTGGACGTGAGCCGTGTAGCGGACGACCTGACCACGCTGGCGATGGGCAGCGTCACCACGCATCTGCTGTGGCGCTCTGGCTACGAGACGCCTGCGTTCCAGGCATTCGCGGGTCAGTTCCTGGGGGACGCATGACCCGGCTTCCCGCATGGATACGCTCCGCCATCGACGCGGCGCTGGTCATGGCCATCGGCATGGGGTTCGGCCGTTTCGCCTACACGGCGCTCTATCCGCACATAGTGGAGGAGGGCGTGCTGAGCCTGAGCGGCGGCAGCCTGGCGGCGTCCGCTAACTATGCGGGCTACCTGATCGGGGCGCTGCTGGCGGTCAAGGCCCGGCCGGCAAGCGCCCATCGCTTCTGCCTGTGGGCGGTGGCAGGCACGGCGGCGTGCCTCGCCCTGCTGGCCGTGCTCGATGCCACCTGGGCCATCGTCGCCGTGCGCGGTATCGCTGGCATTTTCAGCGCCATCTCCATGGTCGCCGCCTCGGTGTGGCTGCTCGAGCACCGCCAACACCTGGAGGGGGCGCCGCTACTTTACGCCGGAGTAGGCGTCGGCATTGCCCTGTCGGCCGAACTCGTCGTGGTGGCGTCGCGGCTGGGGCTGGAGAGCCCGGGGCTGTGGCTGATGCTCGGCGTCAGCAGCCTCGTGCTGGGCGGCCTGGCCGTGCCGGGGCTGACGACCAGCACAGCACCCGAGTGGCCTTCTTCGACGGTGCCACGGCAGGGCGAGGTGGTCAGGGCGTTGCCGCTGGTGACGATCTATGGCCTGGCGGGCTTCGGCTACATCATCACCGCGACCTATCTGCCGTTGCTGGTCAAGACGGCGTTGCCCGACGTCGATTCCGCCCACGTCTGGGCAGTGTTCGGCCTGGGTGCTGCGCCGTCGTGTTTTCTCTGGCATCGCCTGCATCGGCGTTTCGGCACCCGGCGCTCACTGGCAGGGAACCTGGGCCTCCAGGCGTTCGGCGTCGTGCTGCCCATCCTGGTGCCCGGCGGTGTGGGCTACCTGGCCAGCGCCTTGCTGGTCGGCGGCACCTTCATGGGCACCGTGACCATCGCCATGCCGGCGGCACAGCAGGCCGCCCGTCGCGCTCGCGGCAACCTGCTGGCCGGCATGACCCTGACCTACAGCATCGGGCAGATCGTCGGCCCCCTGGCCGCCACCGGCCTCCACGCCATCAGCCACAGTTTCCAGGGCGCTCTGCTGGCCGCCGGCGCTGCGCTTCTGGTCGGGGCCTGCATGAGTCTTGCCACACTGTGACGTCTTCCCATCCGGCCCTCTGAAGGAGTCCGCCGTGCAAACCGCCGATCCCGATGTCTTCGTCCCGATCAACGATCTGCTGTGTCGTTTCTTCCACTGCTTCGACCGGCGCGACTGGCCCGCGATGACCGAGTGCCTCATGCCCGAAGTGTCGATCGACTACGCCTCCTCGGGGCGGGAGCCGCCGTCGACGATGCCCGGCGAGGCGTTCGTCAGGCGCCGTCAGGCGGCCGCCGACACCCTGACCAAGCAACACAGCTTCTCCAACCTGCGGGTCACCCAGGATTCCGATGGCCGCACGGCCATCGCCAGGTGTCACTACCTGATCCTGCGATTCGAGCTGTCGCGAGCGCTTCGTGCTGAAGAGGAAAACTTCTTTCACTCCTGTGGCAGCTATGAATTCCAGCTGCGCCAGGTGAGGGGCGAATGGAAGATAGCGGGCATCAAGCAGCAGGCGCTGCAGAGCTGGGGCAATGCCAGCCTGCATGCCGGCTCGGTTCAGGGGAAGGCGTGAGCCGTCACCATGGGCGCGTTCACGCCCCAAGCAGCCGGTCCACCCAGAGCCGGCCGTGGGGATCACGCATCATCGCGACGGTTGCGGGGTCTTCGAATAGGCGGACGAGCGCGGCACGGAGCGCTGTGACATGAGTGTCTCAACCTCGGTCATGTGTTCCGTCCCCCAGGCGCAGAGCGGCTTCAAGGCTTCGGCGAGAGTCTGGCCGAACGCAGTGAGGGAATACTCGACTTTCGGCGGAATTTCCTTGAAGTCGAGCCGGTCGACGATTCCATCAGCCTCCAGTTCCTTGAGCTGCTGAATGAGCATTTTGTCACTGACATTGCCGATGGCGCGCCTCAGATCGCCATAACGTCGTGCCTGGTGGGCAAGGTGGAACAGAATCAACGGTTTCCACTTGCCACCGATGACAGCCAACGCAGCGTCCAGCCCACAGATAAAGCCAGATGTTGTCATTTCGCATGCTCCAGTATGCACTTACCAAAAGGTGCATACTTCAATGAAGGAAAGCAAGTCTCTATTCTCTATTTCGAAGCAGCCAACACTTTCCAGGAGATAGAGATGGGTAGGCTTGAAGGTAAAATCGCCGTCATAACCGGCGGCAACAGCGGCATCGGTCTGGCGACGGCCAAACGGTTTGTGGCAGAAGGTGCCGAGGTTTTCATTACCGGCCGTCGTCAGGAGGAACTGGACAGGGCTGTGGCGGCGATCGGCTCCGGAGTGACCGCGGTGCAGGGCGATGTTTCGCGTCTGGACGATCTCGAGCGGCTGTTCGAGACGGTGCGGGCGAAAAGCGGACGAATAGACATTCTCTTCGCCAATGCCGGGCTTGGAAAGCTAGCTCCGCTTGGCGCCATCGACGAGGCGTCGTTCGATTTGACCTTCGACGTCAATGTCAAGGGAACGCTGTTCACGGTGCAGAAGGCCCTGCCGCTTATGCAGGCCGGTGGATCCATCATTCTCACGGGTTCCACTACCGGTTCGACGGGGACACCTGCATTCAGCGTCTACAGCGCGACCAAGGCTGCAATCCGCAATTTTGCCCGAAGCTGGGCCCTGGACCTGAAAGGGACAGGCATCCGCGTCAACGTGCTCTCTCCCGGCGCCACCGAGACTCCCGGCCTCAAGGGCTTGGCCAATGTGGGCGAGGAAGATGCGTTGCTGGAGGGCTTTGCCTCGCAGATACCTCTTGGTCGTATCGGGCACCCCGAGGAGACGGCGGCGGTGGCGCTCTTTCTTGCCTCGGACGAAAGCAGCTTCATGACCGGTAGCGAGGTCTTCGCTGATGGCGGGGCCGCACAAGTCTGATGGCCGCTCAAATTCAGAACTTGGCTTTCTTGTTCGGGGCCTTTTCTCCGGGCGGCACGCTCTGCTGCGTTACAGCTCGATGGTGGACCGGTCGGAATTCGATCGGAAATGGCTTAAGTAACCGGGCGGCTCTCGGATAGCAAAGCACTTCAGCCCGCGATCAGACCCTGGCCGACGACAATGCCCGTCTGGAAGGAAAGAACATGAAGGCTGCATATTATGATGCGCCAGGCGGACCGGAGGTCCTGAGCTACACAGACGTCGAGGCTCCGGTCTGCCCCGAGGATGGCGTGCTTCTCCGGGTGGAGGCAATCTCAGTCGAGGGGGGCGATCTCATCAACCGGGCGACGGCGGCGCCTCAGGCAGCAGGCCACGTTCCTGGCTATGCGGCCTCGGGCGAGATCGTCGAGGTTGGCGCGAAAGTCAACGACTGCTTCATCGGTCAGAAGGTGACGTCATTCGACATGGGCGGGTCCCATGCCGAATTGCGCGCCGTGAAGGCCACGCGAACCTGGATCGTGCCGGAGGGGTTGCAGATGGCGGCTGCGGCCGCTCTGCCCATCTCGTTCGGGACCGCCCATCACAGTCTGTTCGCGCGCGGCAACCTGGTCGAAGGCGAGACCCTGCTCGTGCAGGGTGGAGCGGGCAGCGTCGGGGTCGCGGCGATCCAGCTGGCGCATCGCGCCGGTGCGAAGGTATTGGCGACCGTCTCGGGCGCGGATCGCGTTGCCCGGCTGCAGGCTTATGGGCTGGACGCCGCGATCGACCACCGCTCTGAGGATGTGACCGCGGCCGTCATGCGGCTGACCGACGGCCACGGCGTGAATCTGGTCGTCGACCCCGTCGGCTCCACGCTCGCGGGATCGCTGGCCGCACTCCGGCCCGAGGGCCGTCTGGTCTTCGTCGGTAATGCAGGGCGCGCGTCGCTGGGCCTGGACCTCTGGCCCGCCTTGCAGGCCAATCAAACGCTTCTGGGTGTCTTCATGGGCAGCCAGCTCGAAAAACCCGACGTCCACCGGACGGTCGACGACATGTTGCGTCTGGCCGCCACCGGTGAGCTGGAGGTTCCCATCGATCGACGGTTTTCTCTTTGCGAGGCCGCGGCTGCACATGCCTATGCCGAGGAAAATGCCATCCTGGGCCGGGTCGTCCTTGTCCCTTGATCGGCAAGACCCGGGGCGCCGTGGAGGCGTGTGCCCGGGTTGCTGCATCGGGAATCGTTGCCGTAGAGGGAAACGGCGACCTTGATCTGGCGCGGGGCATGCCTGGCTGTTTGCTACCGTCGATGCCGGTTCGGAAAAGACGACGGAAATGGCGTCAGGGACAGGGTTGCGCCTCGAGCGCCACTATCTGCCCACCGACCTGGCGGAACCGTTCCAGGTAGCCCGCCGGCTCGAGCAACTGGTACGGAAAGTAGAGCCCGGCCGGTGTGGGCGGCTTGCCGTCGAGCCCGAGAAGGCGTTCGAGCACCAGGGCGACACCCAGCCCCGTCAGCGGCATCTGTCCCTCGGGATGGATCACCGCATGGCGTGAGCGCCGCGGTTGCCCGGCGTGGTCCTCCCCGGCGAGTTCGATCAGGATCTCGGTGGACATCGGCTCGCCACGACGGCGGCTGGAACTGACCCCGATGGCCAGGTTGAACTCGACGTTCGGCGCGCCGGTGGCGGTGGCGAGGCCGAACACGTCATGGGGTGACAGGGCCGTGGCGTCCATCGCCGTGCCGTCGGCGGCGTGTAAGGTGGCCGCGAGATCCTCGCCCTGGCGCCAGACCCAGGCGCCCTGCCGGCGCACCTGCACGGCGGGAAGGGCCTGTGTCTGGCGCTCCAGGTCGTCGAAGGAGGCGGGGCCGCCTTCGTCCTGCTCATCCAGCACGGCGCCGAGGCGAACCGCGTCGACATGACGGAACGCCCTGGCGAACTCGAGCGTGGGAATCGTCGTCGCGCCGACCAGCCATTCGGTCCCCAGGACCACCGGTGCGGCGTTCGGCCGATGCATGTAGGCCGCAACCTCGGGCCCGGTTTCGTGCATGGCGGGGGAGATGCTGATGTAAGGCACGCCGTGTCGCTGGGCGAAGCGCAAAGCGGCGACGGTCGTGTCCGTGAAGAAGATCGTGATGGCCCCGATGGGGCGTCCGCCGAGTCCGAGATCATCGGCAGCGAGATCGACCGTCGTGCCTTCGGCGTTGCCGATGTCGGCGGCCGCGCGTTGCGCCTTGGCCAGATCGCGACCGCCGATCAGCAAGGGGATGTCCGGGTGGGCGTCGCGCAGCAAGCGTGCGGTGTGGCGGCCGACGATGCCGGTACCACCGATGAGCAGTAGGGGAGCGGCTGACATGAGAAGTCTCCGAGTCGAATGAATAAAACCTACCATGAGTAGGTTGTGGTGACGCTAGCCTACTCATGGTAGGTTTTCAACATGCCAAAACACGAAGGAAAGGGTGGGCCGTGAAGCGCACGACACGCGAGACAAGAGAGGCAACGGGGCAGCGGCGGCTTTCCGGGCCCGAACGGCGCCGCCAGCTGCTGGATACGGCACAGCGCATCGTGCGGGAAGAAGGGGCGGATCGGCTCACGCTGGGTCACCTGGCGGCGCGTGCCGGGGTTTCCAAGCCGGTCGCCTACGACCATTTCGGCACGCGCTCGACGCTGTTGATCGAGCTGTACAAGTTGATCGACCGCCGGCAATCGGATGCGCTTCGCGAGACGTTGACGAGCGAGGAGCGAAGCCTCGAGGAAACCGCCTCGCTGCTGGCGGCGGCCCACGTGCACTGCCATGCCGATACCAGCGGTGAGTGGCATGCCATCGGGGCCGCGCTGACGGGGAGTGAAGACAAAGAGACGGTCTACCAGGAACTGCTCGACAACTATGTCCAGCTGTTCGCGGCCGCGCTGAAGCCCTATTCCGCCCTGCCCGACGCGGAGCTCGACCGGCGCTGCATCGCCTTGATCGGCGCGGGGGATGCGATTTCGGCGGCAATGGTGCGGGGCAGCTGCAGCGAGGCCGAAGCGGCGGCAACGTTTGCCTCACTGATACGAGGCGGTATTCAGGCCACGCCCTGAGGGTTCGTTTAGCGGCCCATACTCGGCGCCTGTTGGTGATGGACGTCAGCCGCGTGGCGGACGGCCTGGCCACGCCGGCGATGGGCACCCTCACCACGCGCCTGCTGTGGCGCTGCGGCTACGAGACGCCCGTGTTCCAGGCATTCGCGGGTCAGTTCCTGGGGGAGGCATGATCCGCGTGCCCGTGTTCCACCTTCATGATTTGACACTGGCAAGCGGCATGGCGTCTTTTATAGGCGCGGTAGCCATACATGACGCAAATAGTGAGTGTTTGATGAAGGTCGAGAGCGCAGGGAAAGCAGACTATCGTGAGCTGCTGAATGTCTGGGAGGCATCGGTCAGGGCAACGCATGATTTCTTGCGCGAACAGGACCTGCTGGAGCTGAAGCCACTGATTTACGAGCAGTATTTTGGCGCCGTCGATTTAACCTGCGTCAAAGACGGGAGAGGTGACATCCTGGGTTTCTGTGGCGTTCACGACGGCAATATCGAGATGCTGTTCATCGCACCGCATGCGCGCGGCAAAGGCATCGGCACCTTGCTGCTGGATGACGCGGTAACTGCCAAGGGTGCCACCCGGGTAGATGTCAACGAACAGAACCCACAGGCGCTGGGCTTCTACCAGCACAAGGGGTTTGTCGTTAGAGACCGCTCACCGCTCGATGGACTGGGGAAGCCCTACCCATTGCTGCATATGGAACTCGTGAACACGCCGTGACGTACCACGTCAGCAAGAGGACCGCACACCTAGGTAGATGCTGATCAGACGATTCTCATGAGACTGACCTAGATCAAAAGCCTAAGTGAAATTGGCTTCAGGCGGTGGCATTCTGAATCCCTCGTTATAGGCTGAGATATCAGCCCACCAGCAGGGGACTGCCGATGGCCGACCGCACCACTGAACCCCGCATTACCCTGCATCCGCATTCTCGGCGGGTCCGCATCCTTGCTGACGACACGCTGATCGCCGATACCCGCAATGCCATTGAGCTGCGCGAGAAAGGCTATCCACACCGCCACTACATCCCGAAAGAGGATGTGGATATGGCGAAGCTTTCGATTTCCTCCACCGTCACCCACTGCCCGTTCAAGGGCGATAGCACTTATTACTCTCTGCCCGATATCGCCGATGTGGCCTGGAGCTATGAACGGCCGATTGACGAAATGCAGGCGATTACTGGGCGGCTGGCGTTTGATGCCAGGAAGGTGATGGAGCTTGTGGAGTGACGACCGCTATCGACCCAAAGCGGCCATGCTGGAAAAGGCGGCCTGCACGTTCATCGGTGTTATGCAGCCGGCACTATGATTGGTGTTATACAGCCAAGCTATACTTAATGTGTCGATTTTTCAGTATATTATGGGGAAAGCGGCGTGCGGTATAACATTGTTGAACGCGCGTGTGCGTTCAAGTCAATAAACGAGCGTGCTGTCTAATACCTGTTAGCACTTAAGGAATAACAAACCATGGAAATCAGCGATCCAAAGGAATGTACCTTTGGCTTCTTAAGGGCTCAGTTTAACAGAGGGTCTCCAAAACACTTCGACATAGATTTATTTTTCTATACAGGAGAAACAATCAGTCACTATACAGATCTTGCTGGGTTGTTTGGGATTGTAGAATCTGGTGGGTTCTGGCTATCAGATCATCGGTTTTTAAATGATACGGAGGAATTCGAGAATGGCAGAAAGCTCACGAATAATCTGCTAAAAAAACTAGCAGGAAAGAAAGCGTACAGTCATTTTAAAGACATATTGCTAGAAACAGTCTCGCAGCTAGAGAACTTTTGCGAGGAACCATACTATGTATGCTCCTTTTCCAAAAAACCTGATAGTCTCGACCAGTGGCGATCTTATGGAGGGAACGGGCAAGGATTATCAATAACTTTTGATAACACAAGAAAGTCCCTAAGCCACTTTTTTGCAATGCCAATACTTTCGGTTAGCAAAGTCCTTTACAACGACAGTGAAAAAATAAAGCTAATACTGCGTACAATTAGGCGCTACAGAAAAGAGTACATTGTAGATCTAGAGTACGGAAACCCGATAGATATTGAGGACTGGAGCGATCAATTAGCGAAGCACTTAGCCTTAGAGTTCATTAACTTTAAGCACTCCGAATATGCATCGGAACAAGAAATTAGAATGGCAGTATCTAGTAGCCATTTACATCACTTTCAGGGGGTAAAGCATAGAGTTGGCAAAGATTGTATTATTCCATATATAACTTCAAAGGATATTTACAATGAATCTTTTGAAAAGCATCTGGGTACAAATAAGTTGCCCATTACTGAGATTAGAGTTGGCCCTGCTGTAAATCAAGATATGACCGCTAAAAGTATTAAAGAATACCTTACCTGCAAGGGGTATGAGGGGGTCAGAGTGATAAAGTCTGACGTCCCATATCGAGGCTAGTGCTAACAAGCCGCTCAATGGTGACCCCGCAGGCGGCGCACATTAGCGGAGCGTTAAATGCCATGAAGAAAATACTGCCGCATATCGAAATCGGACTAGATCAATACGGGGCTGTTGCAGTCAGCGTAGAGGACTATGAACTTTTCGATTTTATTGACGACTATGTCACCGAAGAGTGTGACCTAGATTAGCATGACAAGACTGTGAAGGAAGCTGCAAAGGGTGAGGTACACACTATGTACTTTAATCCAAAGCATTCACTAACCGAAGTGGAAGTCGCGTTGTTAAAGCTTGATCCTGAAGAAGTCGAAAAAATATATGCGATTAACAACTGAACAAGCGTCAACCAGGGCATTTAACAAGGTGGTCAACGGGACGCCAACTACGCTGCGCTCCGTTGACGCCCATTACCACGGCGTTAGCTTCTATAGGAGATTAAATGATCAATTGGGAAAATGTCACTCCTGAAGAGTTTGAGGAGCTTTGCTATTTACTTCTTGAGGAAAACGACTTCCATAACTTGGAATGGTACGGAAAAAGTGGTGGTGATAGAGGTAGGGATATCCTTGCAGAGAAAAGCTTTAGCCCATTTCGTGGGAAGACCGTAAACCAAAAATGGCTATGTCAGTGTAAGAGGTATACCAAAAAGAAAGTCACTAAAAGTGAGTTAACAGAGACGTTTAATGCCGCAAGAGAACATGGTGTTGATTATCTATTGTTTGCAATTTCTGACACTTTTACAGCTGATCTAAAAGATTGGATTAATAGTGTAAAGAGTGAGTATAGCTTTGAAGTTGTAGTCTGGGAAGAGCTGGACCTTAAGAGAGAGGTTAATCGCAATCTAGTCAAAATATCGTCAAGGTTTCCAGGGCTTATTAAACAATCTGACTCAATATACTTTTACGAGTGCGGTGACTCAAGCACCTCCTATATGAGCAATGAGTTCGAGGAGGTTGGCTTTTATTTGTTAAATAATTATGGGCACAAAGAGAACGTGAAAATGATAAATGAGTTTATTCAATTTATTAAATCTAATGACTTTGTCTTTGATCAAGAAAGCTAACAAGGTGCTCTGCGGAAAATTTACTCGCTGACGCTCCTAAATTTCCGCAGAGCACGGCGTTATGCGCAATGGAGGCATTAAGTGAGTCCCAAAGTATTCATTAGCCACGCTAGTGAGGATAAACCTCGGTTTGTCTCAGCATTTGCAACAAGGCTCCGTGAGAACGGCGTTGATGCATGGTTGGACCGGTGGGAAATGCTTCCAGGAGACAGCCTTGTCGATAAAATTTTTGAAGAAGGTCTAAAAGAAGCTCAGGCGGTAATCATCGTCCTATCGAACTTCAGTGTGTCGAAGCCTTGGGTATCTGAGGAACTGAACGCGAGCATAGTTGCTCGCATTTCCAAAGGGACCAAGATCATTCCCGTTGTTATTGACGATTGTGATGTGCCCGAAGCGCTCAAATCTACCCTATGGGAACGAGTTGTAGACCCTTCAGATTTCGACGAGCCATTACGCCGTATTCTAGCTGCAATTTTTGATGTGCGTGAAAAGCCAGAGGTCGGAGAACCTCCCGAGTTCGTCCGAGAGGCAACCAGCAGTATCGAGGGACTGAGCAGCGTTGATGAATTAGTTCTGAAGCGGACTGCAAAATACGATCTGGAGAATAATTCACACATCGTTGAGCCAGAAAACATCTTCTCCGATCTAAATACCCTCGGACTTTCGAAGCAACAGATTCTGGATTCAATCGAAGTTCTGGATACCGATGGATTTTTCGAGGTGTCCCGCTACGTGGACGGTGGACCAGACAGGTATGGATGTTACATTCAAGTAACTCCTTTCGGGCTCCAGAAATACTGCTCGACTGAACTTGATACATACGAGCAACTGAAGGATCAGTGCGCTGGTCTAATCGTTAACGAAGGAGTACAAGATAATCAGTCGTTAGCTAAAAGAACAGGAGCTCACCTTCGCCTCATCGAACACATATTGGATGTATTCGAGTCTAATGGACTAATTGAAACGTCGAAATATCTGGGGGGCAATATCACTATTCACAGCGTTCACGCGAAGTTCCGGCGGATGCTGACGTGATTTCGCATAACAAAGCGCTGCTGTCGGATAAATTCTACGCTTCGCAACAAATTTACCTCAGAGCTTGGCGTTCAGCGCCCCACAAAGGCTAGCGAATAAATGAAACGTTTAATCGACCTAACCAATGAAGAAGCGCGTGCTCATTTCTTGAAGGGGAGTAGCTACTTCAATGGGGATATTCCGAGCTACATTAATTTTGAGCCTATTTTGGCAAGTGTTTCTGAAACTTTAGGCGGCGCTAATTTCAATAAATTCAAGAAATGCAATCCAGCCGATTTTCCTGATGTAAATTACAATTTCATTGCCAATAAGGATGGACGGTTTGCTTGGCGGTCCTATGAGTTGATGCACCCTGCAATATACGTCTCATTAGTAAACGTTATTTGCGACGAGGAAAACTGGGCTCTAATTATATCCCGTATGGCTGAGTTTGAGAATGGTGTCATAGACTGCTGCAGTGCGCCTGTAATGTCAGTTGACCAACAGACCGATGTTGCTACTCAAATAAAAGGCTGGTGGCAGGCTGTTGAACAACGCTCTTTGTCTTATTCGCTGGAATTCAATCACCTTCTTCACACCGATGTGACTGACTGCTACGGCTCGCTTTATACGCATAGCATTGCATGGGCTATCCATGGAATCGAAGAAGCTAAGAAAAACAAGACTAAGAATTCGCTTCTCGGAAACAAGATTGATTTTCACATTCAGGCTAGTCGTTACGGCCAAACAAATGGAATTTGCCAAGGCTCGGTACTTATGGATTTTATCGCCGAAATCGTACTCGGCTATGTCGATGAGCTTATAAATACTGAGCTGGGTAGCTGTTCTGATATCCGAATCCTTCGTTACCGAGATGACTACCGCATCTTTGCAAACAGCGATGAGCGTGCTGAATCCGTTCTTAAGGTTGTTAGCGATAAATTGCGAACGGTCGGAATGAAGCTAGGAGTTTCAAAGACTTTCTCTAGCGGAAACGTAGTGGAAGGGTCTATCAAGCCAGACAAACTTGCTGGTATTGAACTGCAAGACCTTGGCAAAGCAAATGCCAAAACGATCCAAAAACAATTAATGAGACTTCATGCGTTCGGTCAACGATACCCGAATAGCGGTGCGTTACGTCGATTAGTGGGTGAATTTCACACTAACGTTTCTAGCCAAACGGAATCCCCCGACGACCTGGAAGTTCAAGTGGCAATCGCAACAGATATTGCCTATGTGTCTCCAGCAACTTTTCCCGCCGTAGCTGGAATTTTGAGCCATCTGATTGTGCTTGCACCAGCCGAAGAAAAGGTTCGACTCTGGACTAAAGTCCGAGAGAAAATTAAACGGGTTCCTTACAATGGTTATCTTGAAATATGGTTGCAGCGAGTAACTCAACCAAAAGCCTTGGGAATTCCCTTTGATAGCTCTGAGCCAATTTGCCAGATAGTTAATGGTGGGGCGCCGCAATTGTGGGGGTGTGACTGGATCGCTAGTGAAGCTTTGAAAAATGCGATTGATGTGAAAAGTATTGTTGTTGCGGACGTGGCAGACGCAACAGAAGTGATTGAACCCAAAGAAATCGAGCTTTTCAAACAGAATGCTTGGTCATACTAACGCTCTAAATAAGGGTGTCGTGTAAATGGTGCTGAACAAGGCGTTTCACCGGACAAGCCGGTGCATGCGGCGTTAGGAATCGGAGAAATAGATTGAACCTTGAGCCAGAAAACAAACACTCCTTATCAGAACTAGAAGATTCAGAAATTCTGGATGAGATACCGAGCGCCTCGAAGGGCATTACAGTACTGCCTGAGTCGTATCGCGACGTTGATGGATTGATAGTCCGGAATTCAAGCAATAAGCGCAGCACCTGCGGTATCTAGGGCTCCTGAGTATTCCCCCAGAAACACCTGCGCCGGTGTTCGATAGCCGAGCCGTTTTCGGGGGCGGTCATTCAGCTTCATGACCACTTTGCGCAGCTTGGTATCGGTGACCTGTCGGAAGTCCGTTCCCTTGGGGAAGTACTGCCGTATCAGGCCGTTGGTATTCTCGTTGGTCCCACGCTGCCCGGAGCAGTAGGGATCGCAGAAGTACGTCGACGCCGTCACCGCCTTGGCCACGGCTTCGTGGCCAGCGAATTCCGAGCCATTGTCCAGAGTAATAGTTTGGACAGCTCCCCGACGAGGCTTCAACAGGCGGATCATGGCCGCTTGTGTCAGCTCTGCCGAGATCTTGGGCAGCCGTGCCGCCAGCAGATAGCCGCTGCGACGCTCGACCAGCGTAACCAAGCCCGATTGCTTGTGCCCATGGATCACGGTGTCGCCCTCCCAGTGACCGATGAAACGCCGGTCATCGACCTCAGCGGGGCGGCGCTCAATCCCTACCCTGTTGGGGATCTTGCCCAGCCCAGCGCTCTTGGCCTGAACGCGGTGTTTGCTGCGACGCTTGGGCTGACGGAGATGCCGCCAGAGATCACCACCCCGTGCCTTGTCATCCCAGATCAAGGAGTAGATCCATTGATGACTGACGCCGACGCCGGCCAATGGCGCTGTGAAGCCACTGATTTGCTGGGGGCTCCACTCCTCACGCAGCCGGCCGACAACGGCGGCAATCATGCTCGGCAGGCGCTTTGTCCACTTCCAGGCGGTACGGCGCCGATGATCACTGAGGGCCTGAGCCTGTTCGGGATCATAGCCATCGGAGGTCGCGTTGCGGCGCAGCTCACGACTGATCGTGCTGCTGTGGAGGCCCAACTCCCTGCCGATCTGCCGCTGGCTCATGCCCAAGTCATAGCGGGCGTGGATCTGGTATCGTTGGGTCTGGGTCAGTTGTCGGTATCCCATGCTCTGCATCACTTTGGTCGGTGAGCCGAGAAGGGTACCGGCGCTGGCCTTCCTGCCTCTACCGTGCTGTCCAAAGTGCTGCGGTTATTCTATGAATCCAGAGTTGAAGTCGGGGGAAAAGTGCTAGGCGATGATCCGAATTTGCCCGAGAGAATGTGCCCGATTGTTGAGGTCTAGATTACCGAGCCTTGCTATGAAAGACACCTATCCTCCATCTTATGTGACGACATATCGGCGTGGGCTTGAGCTGGTCCGTTCACGCTATCCGCAATTTTTCGTTCACCTCATACTTGTACTGCTGCTCATGATCAGCATAGCGGCAGTGGGCGCAGCCGTTCCCTATTTGCTACGACAGACCACCAACCTCTTGGTGAAGGAATCGGGGGAGGGGATAGTGAGTATGATCTACGTATTCGCTACTGCCTATGCGGTCGGTTGGACATTGAGCAATATGATGGAGTGGGGGAAGAATCTCGCGAGTTCCTACGTAATGGCCAGATGCGATGCCGCCGTTTATTCGAGTGTGGTGCGGCGCCTCTTGCGTTTGCCTTACCAGGCTCAGCATCAGCTTGATACAGGCGTGGTCATGGCGGATGTGAACCGAGCGATGAGCAGTTTTGGCCTGATCAACCACGCCATCTTTTGGACCATAACCCCCGTGGTTATTCAGCTTTGTTTCGTCTTCGGTATTCTCTGGCAGGTGATAAACCTTACCTTCGCGGTAGCCTTCATCCTGGCCATCGTCGCACTCTTCATGTTGACCTACCGAATCGCCGATGCGACAACCCGAATCCACAAGAACTTTTATCAGACACACACCCAACTGAGTGAATTCCTCGCGGAACGCCTACGCGCCCTTTATGATATTAAGATCAACCTCGCTGTTGGGCATGAAGAAAGAACGCTCGACCAGCATCTGCGCACCTACGTCCACACGGTATACGGAACCCATGCGAAGCTCAGTGGCCTGATGGGCGGGCAAGTCCTCGCTGTAGGTCTCGTGCTGGGTGGGTTCACGCTTTATACCGTCAGTGAAACGCTACGCCAGCGCTATCAGGTCGGCGATTTTATCATGATCACGAACTATGTGGTGCAACTAACCTCTCCGTTCGTCATGATTGCGGCAGCGTTGATCGATCTCAAGAAGAACTACGTAGCCCTAGATGACGGCCTTAGATATCTTGATTTACCGACTGAACCCCAATCCGCTTCCGGCATCATCCTTGATCATCGGCAGCCTGTGTTCACGCTACGAAACGTTACTCTACGCGCCGATGACGCCACATCCACTATGCCGCTTAGTGCGGAAATTCAGGCTGGCAATATGTACGGTGTACGCGGTCCATCCGGAAGCGGGAAGTCCACGCTATTGAGGACGCTTCTTGGGCTTGTGACTCAGGAAGCTGGCGAGATCTGCTTCTATGGTGTCAATATTCGCCAACTTTCTCCAAATGACATACTGAATGAAGTAAGTGTAGTACCCCAGGCTCCGCTGATTTTTAGTGGTAGCGTTCGCGAGAATTTACTCTATGCGCACTCTAAACCTGTATCCGACGAGGAGCTGCTGGAGCTTGTCGAACTCCTGGATCTAAAACGGGTCGGCGGTGGAAGCTCGGGTGAAGGAGTGCTGGACCGTAGTGTTGGCATACAGGGAAGAAACCTTTCAGGTGGGGAACAGCAGCGTATCGCAATTGGCAGGGCTCTGCTGCGTGGAACACGTACCATGATACTTGATGAACCAACAGCAGCGTTGGATAGTGTTCGCGAAATTCAGCTTATGCAGGCGCTAAGAGAACGCATTGAAACTCTGATTGTTGTAAGCCACCGTGAGCAGGTGCTAGAACTTGCCGATGAGTTCATTGAAGTCGGACTGTGCAACACGCCGATACAGGCTACGAAAGAGAAATAAACCATGTCTTTGATACAGCTCCAGAATGCACTAAATGAAGGTGGAAGAAATTCCTGCATGGAAAGCGTTGTGCACCCGTGGCCGCAAATTCTGAGTGCAACACCGTCAATGCGTTGATGATTTGGTCTCATGGTACTGCACCATCAGTTCTCTCTTAATTTCAATCGGATGCTTGAAGTCGAAGCGCTTTGCGGACACATTTTGAGACCGAGTGCCATTTCATTTAGTCCCTTCTGACTGTAGATCACTCCCCAACCCACTCACCCGCATCACCCGTCTCTGCGCCGCGTCCATCAGCTGGCCGCGGCCGGTTTCCACCAGCGTCAGCCAGTGGCGGGCGCGAGTGATGCCGGTGTAGACCAGCTCCCGGGTGAGGATGGGGTTCGGCGCGTCGGGCAGTACAAGGGCGGCGTGGGTGAACTCCGAGCCCTGGGACTTGTGCACCGTCATCGCGAACACCGTCTCCACCGCTTGCAGGCGCGAGGGCAGCACCCACTTGATGCGACCGGTGCCATCAGTGGCGGGGAAGGCCACCCTCAGCAGGCGGCGGCTTCGATCGTCGGGTGAGGTGCCGGGGCGCGGCATGTCCAGGGTGATGCCGATATCGCCGTTCATCAGCCCCAGGCCGTAGTCGTTCCTGGTGACGAGCACCGGGCGGCCGGGGTACCAGCGTTGGCGGCCGTCCTGGCTGTCGATCAGTTTTTCCCGCTCCAGCGCCTGGCGTACCCGCTCGTTCAGGCCTTCCACGCCCCAGGGGCCACGGCGCAGCGCGCACAGCAGCTGGAAGTCGCCGTGGGCCGCCAACACGGCGCGGGCCCAGTCATCGAATTGTTCCTGATCCGCGTCGTCCGCCGGGCGCCGCTCGGCCATCACGCTCAGGAAGTGGCGGTAACCCACCGGGGGCGGCAGCGTTTCGCCGTTATGCTCGCGGCCCTGGCCACTGCGGGGAAACTGCTCTGGGCAGCCGCTCACCGCCAGGCGGGCCAGGCCGCGTTCGTCGTCGGCGGAAAGTTTCAGGTGCGAGAGATCCGCGAAGCCGTGTTTGAGTGCGTCACCGATGGCACGGCGTTTGGCAACGGGTCCGGCGTCGCTGTTGATGGCGGCGGCCAACTGGCCGATGCCGCTATCTGCCGTGAAGCGGTGGCTGACGCGCAGCATGGCGATGGCCTGGTCGAGCGGTTGGCCGTTGGCGTCGAGAGTATCGCTTGGCAGCGGCTGGCCGGTGGCCTGGGCCAGCCATTCGGCGGTGGCCGGGGTGTAGTGGCCGCCCTCGGCCCGGGCGCACAGGTCGCCGAGTATCGAGCCGGCCTCCACCGAGGCGAGCTGGTCCTTGTCGCCGAGCAGCACCAGCCGCGCCCGGGGTGGCAGCGCCTCGAGCATCGCGGCCATCATGCCCACGTCGACCATCGAGGCCTCGTCCACTACCAGCACGTCCAGCGGCAGCGGATTGTGGCGGTCGTGGCGGAAGCGTCGGGTGCCCGGTCGAGATCCCAATAAGCGGTGCAGGGTGCTCACGTCCTTGGGAATCACCTCGCGCAGCCGCTCGGGATCGCCGGTCAGGCCGCCGAGGTCGAGTCGGGCCACCTGGCCGGCGATGGACTCGTTGAGCCGGGCGGCGGCCTTGCCGGTGGGCGCGGCCAGGCGGATGCGCAGGGCTTGTCTGCCTTCATCCGTTTCTTCATCCAGGGC
Organism: Modicisalibacter sp. MOD 31.J; assembly: GCF_020147985.1. NCBI lineage: Bacteria > Pseudomonadati > Pseudomonadota > Gammaproteobacteria > Oceanospirillales > Halomonadaceae > Modicisalibacter > Modicisalibacter sp. MOD 31.J. The sequence continues at coordinate 259,247 of NZ_JAGXFF010000006.1, forward strand.
CAGTGCCTGGAGCAGGGCGAGCAGGCGGACCACGGTGGTGGTCTTGCCGGTGCCGGGGCCGCCGGTTATCACCGCGAAGCGCGAGCGGCCGGCCAGGGCGCAGGCGGCCTTCTGCCAGTCGATCGCTTGCGAGGCGCCGCCCCGGTCGGGGAAGAGGGCATCGAGGATCGGGCGCAGGCGGGAGGGATCGTCGCGAACAAGTTCGCTCCCACCATATGTTCCGGTGTTCTTGCTGCTATCCGGCTGTTCGCCAGTGGGAGGGAATTTATTCCCGATAGCGGCGTGCTGGGTGGCGGATTCATCGCGAACAAGTTCGCTCCCACCGTGCGTTGCGGCCATCTTGCTGCTGCCCGTGTCTTCGCCGGTGGGAGGGAATTTATTCCCGACAGCGGTGGGCTGGGTGGCGGATCCATCGCTAACGAGTTCGCTCCCACCATGCGCGAGGCTTTTTCCGTCAGCGGCCAGGCGCGCATTCAGCGCCCCGTGAATGTCGCGCTCGTACTGCCAGTAGCGGCGCAGGTAGAGCCGGGGGCGCGCGGCGGTGCCGGCGAGCACCAGCGGGGTGCTGCCGGGCCCAATGGCGACCAGTTCGGGCTGGTCGAGAGCGGCGCGCCAGGCGTCCAGTTCGAGCGTGGCCATCACTCGGCTGGGCAACGGCGGCGGGTCCTCCAGGCTGTCGCCTTCCGGCGGCAGCGAGAGCGCCAGGTCCGGCGTGGCCAGCGTCTGGGCCAGGTCCAGGCACACGTGGCCACGGCCGAGCTGGTGGCTGGCCAGCGCTGCCGCGAGCAGTAGCAGGGGCGAGGCCTCACTTACCGCATGCCCCTTGCTCGCCTCGCGATGCAGAAAGGCGGCGAAGGCGCGGTCCAGCGAGCGCAGCCAGCCGCGATCCAACCAGCGGTCGAGCAGGGCGAACAGCGCCGCGTGATCGGCCAGTGCGTTTTCGGGCGCTTGAATCAGCGACCGTTCTGGGGCGGTGGCGTGGTTCGGGGTATCCGGGGTCACGCGGCGGCCTCCTCGGCGCGGAACAGGGCATCGAGCGCGAGGATCAGCTCGCTCGGCGGGCGTTCGTCATGCACGCCCCGGGAGGGCGCGCGGGTGCCGCGCAGGAAGACGTAGAGCGCCCCGCCCAGGTGGCGCTCGATGTCGTAGTCCGGCAGCCGCGCCTCGAGCAGCCGGTGCAGGGCCAGCAGGTAGAGGCAGTACTGCACGTCGTAGCGCTTGTCGAGCACGGCCTCCGCCATCGCCGCCGCGGTGTAGGCGGCGTCGTCCGCGCCCAGGTGGTTGGACTTCCAGTCGAGCACATGGAAGCGCCCCTCATGTTCCACCACCAGGTCGATGAAGCCCTTGAGCATGCCGTTGAGGGTGTCGGGTTCGAGCGCCGGTCTAGAGCGCCCACCGAGTGTGTGAGTGCTTACGAGGGCGTCCAGCCGGCGGGTGTTGACCTGGTGGGCGGCGAACCAGAACTCCAGCTCGATCCGGTAGTCGGTGGCGCGATCCAGGGCGTCGAGACGCAGTGGCGAGCCTTCGCCGGGCATCGGCAGCGGCGTGCTCAACAGTTCCGGCAGCCACTGTTCCAGGGCGGGGATCTGGCCCTCCCAGCCGCGACGGTTGGCGCGCCGTGCCAGGGTGTCGGCGCGCAGTGCGTCGTCCACGGCCACCCGGGCGAAGCCTTCCTCGCCGGCCCATTCCAGCAGGCCGTGCAGGAAGGTGCCCGCCGAAGGCCCGCGAGGGAAGCGGTGAAGCGAGCCCTCGCTCACCGTGGCAGCCTCGGCATCGAAGGGTTCGTCGAGCACTTCCATGGCGGTGGCTTCAGTGGCGGTGGTGGGCTCCGGGGAGGGCTCGGCCTCGGCGGCGGGTTCGCTCTCGTCATCCGGGGTGGCGCCGGTGCGCAGCGCCGAGTAGCTGGCGATCCACCAGTGTTCGCGGATCGCCCGGGTGGGCGCGCGGGCCTCACCGAGCGGTGTGTCGTCGCTGGCGAGCTGGACCGGCGTGGCATCGGCCTCGGGGGCGTCGCGTACCGTGACCGTCGCCTCGTGATTGCCGGTGTCGTCGTCGGCCGCTAAGGCCTCTAGCGCCGGGCGCAGGGACTCGGGCGTCAGCGCCTCGCCGCCGGCAATCAGGTGGCCGATGGCGCTGCGCTCCATGGCCTCCAGCGGCGCCAGGCCGAGCCAGGTGGCGTGGCGGGCGCGGGTCAGGGCGACGTAGAGCTTGCGCAGGTCCTCGCCCAGGCGCTCGTGGTCGGCGCGGGCCAGCGTGGCCTCGTCGGCGGAGAGCGTCAGGCGCAGATGGCCGGCGTCGTCGTGCCAGCGCAGCGGCAGGTCGCCGGCCTTTACCGGGCGGAAGGCGGCGATGAAGGGCAGGAACACCAGCGGGTATTCCAGGCCCTTGGACTTGTGGATGGTCACCACCTGCACCAGGTCGGCGTCGCTCTCCAGGCGCAGGCGGTGGGTGTCTGACTGCGCCTGGGGATGCGCGCGGGACTCGGCGAGAAAGCGCAGCAGGGCGTGCTCGCCGTCGATCTCGGCGCTGGCCTCCTGCAGCAATTCGCCGAGGTGCAAGAGGTCAGTGAGCCGCCGCTCGCCCTCGGGTACCGCCAGCAACCGGCCGGGTACGGCGAAGTCGGCCAGCAGCCGGTGCAGCATGGGCAGCACGCCACGGCGCTGCCACTGGCGGTGGTAGTCGCGGAACTGCATCACCCGCGCTTCCCAGGCCAGTTCGTCCTGCTGGGGCCCGCCGTTCAGGGCGTCGAGTTCGGCGAGGCTCAGGCCCAGGCTGGGTGTGGCCAGCGCGGCGCGCAGGCAGCGCTCGTCGTCCGGCGCGGCGCAGGCGGCCAGCCACACCTCCAGCTCGGCGGCGGCCTCGGTCTCGAACACGCCTTCCTTGTCGGAGAGATAGACGCTGCGGATGCCCCGGGCCAGCAGGGCGGCTCGGATGGCGCGGGCCTCGCCGGCGTTGTTGACCAGCACCGCCAGATCCGACGGTGCCAGCGGCGTGAGTTCTCCGTTTTCGACAAAGCCCGTCTGCCCGGCCTGGCCCTCGCGCAGGAGACTCGCCATCTCGCTGGCGCAGCGCCCGGCCAGTTCCTTGAGGTAGGCGCCCTTGGCCAGCGTCTCGTCACTGGCCAGGTGCCAGAGCGTCAGCGCCGGCTGGGGCGCGCCGTGGCGAACCAGGGCGTCCTTGCGGCCGTTGGCATCCACGGGGAAGAAGGGAACGGGGTTGTCGTCACCGCGCCGGAACAGGAAGGCGCCGGATTCGCTCTGCTCGGCATGTTCGAACACGCGGTTGACCGCCGCGACCATGGTTGCGGCGGAGCGGAAGTTGGTGCCCAGCGTGACGTGGCGGCCTGCGGTGTCGCGCCGGGCCTGGAGATAGGTGTGGATATCGGCGCCGCGGAAGGCGTAGATCGCCTGCTTGGGGTCGCCGATCAGTAGCACCGCGCTCTTTTCAGCGCCCGAAGCCGCGCTGTCATCACGATTCTTGGCCAGCTCATAGACCCGATCGAACAGCCGGTACTGCACCGGGTCGGTGTCCTGGAACTCGTCGACCAACGCCACCGGGAACTGCTCGCGGATGCGTGCGGCCAGGGTCTTGCCGGCTTCGCCCGCGAAGGCGGCGTCCAGCCGGTGCAGCAGGTCGTCGGGGCCGAGTTCGGCGCGGCGGCGCTGCACGGTCTCGCGGCGGGCGGCCATCCAGTGCACGGCGTGGGCGAGCAGGTCGGCGAAGGGGTCGGGCAGCTCGGCGAGCTTATCCGGCAGCGCTTCCAGGGCCTCCAGCGCCGGCAGGTTCGGCACCGGGTCTTCCTTCCAGATCTCGGCGATGCCGTCGGGCGTCAGCCGCTTCCAGGCGGCGTCGGTCAGCTTCGGTTCGGCAAGCTCCGGGTCGCTGGCCCAGTCGCGAAGATCGCGGATCCAATTGGCGCGGCTCCTGGCGTTGAGCTTCTGGCCGTTGAAGGCCTTGCGCTTGGCGGCGGCCTCGAGCAGTTCTTCCAGCTCGTCCAGCCAGGCCGCCCAAGGGGCCTTGAGTTCGGCCAGCGCCTCGGCGCGCTGCTCGCGGTAGTTGGCCAGCGCCTCGAACGGTGGTGGCGTCACGGGCAGGGCGGCGGCGTGGGTGCGCAGCCGGGCGGCGGTGTCGTTCAGCGTATCCGGCGTGGTCCAGTAGCGGGCGACGATCTGCAGCGCCTCGGGGTCGAGGTCGTAGTAGAAGCTGCGCCAGTAGTCCCGGGCGATCTCAAGGTCCATCTCCGACTGGTCCAGCGACATCTCCAGGGCGAACAGGCTGCCGCTGTCGAAGGCGTGCTCGCGCAGCATGCGGTGGCACCAGGCGTGGATGGTGGAGACCGCGGCCTCGTCCATCCACTCGGCGGCCAGCCGCAGGCGGCGGGCGCAGCTCGGCCAGCTCTCGCGCGGGTAGCTGTTACGCAGGGCGATCAGCGGGTCGCCGCCCGGCGAATCGCTGCTTGGAGGCGCATCTTCTTCAGGTCGCGAGTTATCCACCGCCGGTTCGGCAAAGAGATCGCCGGTCTCGTTCGGAAACAGGTCGGGTGCGTCGTCGGGTGCCTCCGTCGCGGCGTCTTCGCCGATGGGCTGGAAGGCGTCGGCGGCCTCCACCAGCCGGGCGCGGATACGGTCGCGCAGCTCCTGGGTGGCGGCGTTGGTGAAGGTGACCACCAGGATCTCCGGCGGCGTCAGCGGTCGCGGGAAACTGGCCGCGTCGTCCTCGTTCCGGGGACCGAGTACCAGGCGCAGATAGAGCAGGGCGATGGTGAAGGTCTTGCCGGTGCCGGCGCTGGCCTCGATGAGCCGGCTGCCGGTGAGCGGCAGGGCGACCGGGTCGAGGCGCGGGGTCGCGGCCGTGTGCCTGTCTGCTGTCATCGTCATGCCTTGCCTCCCTGGCCCTTGCCGCCGTTCTTTTTATCGCCGCCGCCCTTGGCCTTCACGGCACGATTCTTCACAACATCGTGCAGCGGGGCGTAGAGCGCATTGGTCAGCTCGGTGAAGCGCCGGCCAGCGGCCTGATGGCGTACCAGGCTCGCAAGATCGCGCCACTGGCGGGCGAGGTACGGGTCCCGGTCGCGCTCACCGGGCGTGTAGTCGTTGCCCTCGAACATCTGAACGGCGGCCTTCCAGGCCTTGAGATCGGCTTCTTCTGCCTTCTCTTCATCGCCGAAGACGCGAGCCAGAGCGTCGGGATTGCCGCCCTTCTCGTGCCAGGCGAAGGCGGTGTCCCGGGCCAGCGGCAGCGGGGCGGTCATGCCGGCGCGCCAGGCGCGGGCGATGGCTTCCAGGTGCGTACGGGCAGTGCCGGCGTCCAGTGGCGCCAGGGTGCCGCCGCCGGCGCGGGAGAGCAGCACCGTGGTCATGGGGCCTAGGGCAAGCTGGCCGGCCAGGTGCGCGACCCAGGGGGCCAGCCAGTGCTTCCAGTTGTATTTGCCCTTGTTGACCAGGCTGCTGGTCATCAGCACCAGCCGGCAGCGCTCGCCGTCTGCGTTCTCGCGCAGGCCGTCCAGCCAGTCCTCCACGGCCAGCGTGCCTTCGTTGGTGGCCAGTTCCAGCGATACGGCAGCCGGCGTCTCCCAGGCGTGGGGCCAGGCTTCGAGCTGGTCGGCGTAGTCAGCGAGCAGGCCGTCCAGCGGCTCGACCAGGTGCTCGCGCATCAGCTCGGCGAAGCCGCCCATGGCCAGGCGTCCCTCGCGCTCCAGGCGCTCCAGGGTGTCGTGAATGGCGGGCGTCGGCGGCTCGGCGGCGTCCACGGCGCGACGCCCGGACTCGATCAGTGCCTGCTGGAGCTGCCAATGGTCCAGGCCGTCCAGGGCGAAGGGCTCGTGGTCCGGGCTTTCCAATGCTTCGCGCTCGAGGTAGACGCCGAGGCGGGTGGTGAAGAAGGACTTCACCGGATCCTTGAGGAAGCCACTGAGACGCGCCAGTGGCAGCGCCGTGTCGATTTCCATCGGTGGTAGCTCGCCGTCGACGGCGGCTTCGGGAGATGAATGGCCGGCATGGATCGCTCGCCATTCATGAGCATAGGTATACAGGCCTCGCTCGCCGGTAAAGCTCTCTACCGTGCCCGACCCCGCACGGAAGTATTTTCTGCTGAACGGCTGCAGCGGGTGCTCGGTGGTCAGGGCGTCGACCAGCGCCTGGCCGGCTTCATCCTCGTACTCGCTACCTGCCAGTCGCCAGCCGGCGGCGAGGTGGTCGCGAAGCTGGCCGAGCAGCACCGAGGGCGGGCGCGGCTCGTTGTCGTGGATGCTGCGGCCGACCCAGCTGATCATCAGGCTGTCGCGGGCCGAGAGCAGTGCCTCGAGGAACAGGTAGCGGTCGTCCTCGCGACGCGAGCGGTCGCCGGGGCGGTAGTCCTGGCCCATCAGGTCGATGTCCAGCGGGCGCTGCACGCGTGGGTAGTCGCCGTCGTTCATGCCCAGCAGGCAGACGTGGCGGAAGGGGATGGCGCGCATCGGCATCAGGGTGGCGACGTTCACCGCGCCGGCCAGGAAGCGCTGCGAAAGATTGGCTTCGTCGAGCTGGCCTAACCAATGTTCGCGCACCACCGAGAGCGGCAGTGCTTCGGTGAGGCCGGCGTCCTCGGTGGTCTCCTGCCACTCCTCGAGGAGTTCTCCCAGGCGGTTGAGGGTGGCGAGGTCGGCCTCGTCTTCGGCGGCGAAGCACTCGCTCAGCAGGTCGCGCAGGCGGCGGCACCAGGTGGCGACGTCGGCGGGCTCGCTGAGCGCGCGCCACTGGGCCTCCAGGGCGTCGAGCAGGTCCATCAACGGGCCAGCCAGGGCGGCTTCCAGGCCGCCGATGTCACCGAACGGCTCGATGTCGTGCCAGGGGCCGTCGGCGGTGTCGCCGACCGCGTAACCCAGTAGCAGTCGGCGCAGGCCGAAGGCCCAGGTGTTGGCGGTGAGCCCGCCGGGCAGGTCGAGCCGGGCGCGTTGCTCGGCATCGAGCCCCCAGCGGATGCCGGCGCCCTCGATCCAGCGGCGCAGCACCGGCAGGGCGTCGGCGGCCAGGCCGAAGCGCCCGCGCAGGGCGGGCACTTCCAGCAGGTCGAGCAGGTCACTGACCGTGAGCCGCGATTCCGGCAGGTGCAACAGCGCCTCCAGTGCCACCAGCAGCGGTTGGCGGTGGCGGCTGGTCTGGTCGGAGAGCGTGAAGGGAATATGGCGCGGATCGTCCGGTGCCAAGCGCCCGAACACGGCCTGCACGGCGGCGGCGTAGGTGTCGATGTCCGGCACCATCACCAGCACGTCGCGCGGGCGCAGCGTGGGGTCGGCGTCGAAGGCGGCCAGCAACTGGTCGTGGAGGATCTCCACCTCGCGCAGGGCGCTGTGGGCGACATGGAAGCGCAGGCTATGATCCCGGGCCGGGCCCACCGCCGGCCAGGCCTCGCGGGTCTCCCGGGGCGGGCGTAGCTCGAGGATGTCGTCCTGCAATTGCTGCAGCAGCCCCGGGGCCTCGCCGTCGGCGGGGGAGTCGAACAGGTCGATGCGCAGCGCCTCGGCGTCGAACAGCGCCCGGTAGGCGTCCTGGTCGTCGAACTCGTCGAGCAGGCGCAGGTAGTCGCGGCCCTGCTTGCCCCAGGCGGCCAGCAGCGGCTGGGCGTGGAGGTGCAGCTGGGTGTCGTCGAGCTCCAGCGGCATGCCGGGGCGGTGGCGCTGGCGCCGGCGGGCGGCCCGCAGCAGGTCCTTGTGCTCGATGATGTCGGCCCAGTAGTGGCGGCAGGGGTTGTGCACGCAGAGCAGCACCTGGGTGACCCTCGACACCGCGGCCAGGGCTTCCAGCGTCTGGCGAGGCAGCGAGGAAATGCCGAACACCACCACCCGGCGCGGCAGGCCGGCGGGGCGCGTCTCGGGCGTCAGTTCGCGGCAGGCCTCGAGAAAGCGGGTGTGCACCCAGGCGCGGCTGGTGGCCAGGCCCTGCTCGCCGATGTCGTCGCGCAGCCACCGCCACAGCGCCGGCTGCCAGCACTGGTCCTCGGCCAGCGGCCGGGCCTGGCCGCGGGCGTCGATCAACTCGTCGCGGCCCGCCGCCCAGGCAGTGAGCCAGTCGGCGCGGTAGACCTGGTACTGGTCGAACAGGTCAGCCAGGCGCTCGGCGAGCTGGTGGCGCTTGCGCAGGTCATCGTCGTCGGCGAGGAAGCGCGCCAGCGGGGCGAAGGTTGGATCATCCAGGAGTTCCGGCAGCAGGCGCATCAATCGCCAGACCAGGCGCGGCTTGTCCAGGGGCGAGGCCGGTGGCACGGCCTCGGCCCCCAGCACGGCGCGGTAGGCCTGCCACAGATAGCGCGCCGGCAGGGTGACGTCCATCGCCGCGGCGATGCCGGCGCCGGCGGGCGGGTCGGCGGCCAACGCCAGCTTCAGCCACTGGCTGATGCCGTTGCTCTGCACCAGGATCACCTCGTCCTCGAGCGGCCCCAGCGGGTGATTGCGCAGCCACTCCACCGCCAGGTCGCGCAGCGCCTCCAGGCGATTGCCGTGGATCACCATGAAGCCGGGGCTGAGCTCGGTTCCCTGGGCGAGACGGAGGGGCATGGCGAATCCTTCACGGCGATGAGACGGGGCCTCAATGGTGCCGTAAGACAGGCGCTAAGTCAGCCGTTGCACGCCTCAGCCCCACCAGCCGGGAGTGATGATCTGACGTTCCCGCCGAGCGTGCTTCATGGGCTTAGCATGCGCTGATAGTCAATTTTCAGCACAGCTCCGGATGCCGGCATATTTGCGAGCGTGGCGCGTGATAAGCCCAGGCGCGCTGAGGTCACGAAGAGATGTCGGTGGCGACCATCGAAGGTACAGCTCGTGGGGCGGGGGACGGGGAGCCTAATTCGTTGCACGATGTCTCCGTCTGGAGATATGCGTGCGATGCTAGCCCCATCGAAGAGTACGCTGAGCAAGCATCCAGTCTGATCAACCACCAATCCATCCGGTTTTCCTTCGTCTGGAGCAATGTCGACGAGCTTGCGTCGACGACCGGCTTCACCGGAGAGTGCGTCGTATTCATAAGCATAGATGGTTCCACGCCGTGAATCCGTGACGTAGAGCGTTTTCCCATCAAGGCTCCAAGCGAGGCCATTGATGAGCGTGAAGCCGGAATCGATGATGTGCCATATGCCGTCGGGGTCGAGGCGGTAGAGATAGCCGGAATCTTCGCTCAGGTTTTCGTCCATTAGCCCTACCCACAGACGGCCCGCAGGATCAAGACAAGCATCATTGAGCCGATAGCCTTTCTTGGCATGCGGTGCCGTCGCGATTCGCTGCCGATTACCCGATCGTTCATCGAAGCGCTCGACATGGCAGCCGATGCCAACGAGCCATTGGCCCTCATGCGTCTCAGTGACAAAGCCGAGCGGTGAAGGCATGGCATGGGTGACATTCTGTCCCGTGGCGGGGTCGAAGACATTGAGAGAGGCCCCGAGAGTATCGACCCAAAGCAGGCAGCCTCGGTGTGAACTCCATACGGGAGACTCGCCGAGCTCTGCCTGGCTCGCAAGCGCTATTGATAGGCCCTTCATGAGCGAGGCTCAATGTCATGTTTGGCAATATGGGACCAGCTTTCGGCAATCTCTTGGGCCGTTGAGGCCGGGACCGCTCGCAGATTACGGGGATAGTCGACGCCCTCGGCTTCCATTGTCTTGGTCGCGTGAAACTGTCCGTTCGCGGCGCGTAGGATCCATCCCCCTTCGGAACATGCCGATGACGCCAGGAATGCCACGCCTGGAGCCACTTTGGATGGGTGTAGCTCGTCAGGCTCGCCTTCTATTCCCCACATGCGCGTCTTGGCGACGGGGGAAATCGCATTGACGACGATGCCGCTCTCGGCACCCTCTGCGGCGAGGACGTTCATGATGCCTACCACGGCGCTCCTGGCCGCAGAGTAGGACGCGAGGCCTTCATGAACATATTGCGGATAAAGCGCACGACAGGATGTAGTCATGACGAGGCGTCCATAGCCTGACGTGCTCATGGATGGCCAGGCGGCCTGTGCAAGCCATAGAGGCGCTTTCGCTGCGATGGCCATCATGCGGTCGAAGGATGTTTCCTCTAACGACTCGATTCGCTCATAGGCGACCCAGCCCGCATTGTGGATGATGGCATCGAGTCTTCCTGTGATGGCTCGGGCGTCTCTCACGAGTCCATGGCAACCTTCACGGGAGCCAATGTCTCCGGCAATGGCTCGCACATCCAGCCCCTCTGCCTGTAGCTGGTATGCGACCATTTCCGCTACCTCCGGTGAGTCTCCGTTGCCGTCGGTATCCGCACCGATGTCCTGGATGAGGACCGTGGCACCGAGGCATGCGATATGTCGGGCATAGGAGAAACCAAGTCCGCGGCCGGCCCCGGTGATGAGTACTGTCTGACCTTCGAAGTGGATCATTCCACGCTCCTGTTGATACCTGTGGGAGAAGCATGGAGTCGTCAGATCAATATATAAAATATCATCTAGAATGCTTCGTGATATATTTTTAGTATCGCAAGGCGATCGAGCGACCCAAACACGTCCGGGGAGAAGGGCATGGCGACAGATACCAGGGCACGAGTCACTTTGCGCACCATGGAGCAATTCGTTGCCGTGGCGGAAGAGCTGCATTTCCATCGGGCGGCGGAAAGGCTGAATATGTCGCAGCCTCCCCTCACCAGTGCGATTCGCAAGCTGGAAGAAGATATCGATGTCATCCTGATCGAGCGTGCTAACCGTGTGCTGAGGTTGACACCTGCGGGAGAAAAGTTTCTCGAGGAAGCGCGCGAGACCTTGCGACAGGCAGAGCGGGCCATCATGGGGACACAAGATGTGGCCGCAGGGCGAACGGGCCTGGTAAGGCTAGGCTATGTGGGGAGCTCGCTTTATGGCCGCTTACCCGATGCCATTCGTACATTCAGGAGGCAGTATCCTGAGGTTCGCCTTGAGCTTCGTGAAGCCACCACCGCCGCACAGGTTGCCGCAATACGCGCCGGAGAGATGGATGTCGGTGTGGTGATACCTCCGCTATCGAATGCTGAAGATGTTGAGATGAGTCGCTTCGACAGTGATCGATTATGCATGGCGATACCGAAGGATCACCCTCTGGGAAATCAAGCTGGGTTAACGCTCCCCGAGCTGTCGGATGAGCCGTTCATCCTATGGCCGATGCTCGAGGGGCGCGGTTTCCATCTACAGGTGATTCGCCTTTGTGCGAATGCCGGGTTCGTGCCGAGAGTCGAACAGGAAGCGTATGGCATGCATGCGGTGCTATCGCTGGTCGCCGTCGGTGCCGGAGTTTCCGTCGTACCGGAGAGCATGAGTGGATTTCGTGGCGATCGGATAACGTATCGCTCCATCCCCGATGCGGGTGCGGAGTTCGAGCTCTCTCTTGTCTATCGTGACCTCTCTCCCTCGGCGGAATCCTTCGTTTGGCATGCCACTGGTGAAGAGAGGTCGCGGGGGCTCTCTACAGCCAGTAGTTCGGCCAGCGGCGCTCGCTACCCAGGTTGTTGATCAGCAGCGCCACCAGCACCAGACTCGCCGAGCCCGCCAGCACCGGCATCAACAGGAAGTCATAGCCGACGGCGCCGGACATCATCACCACCAGCGGATTTGCCCCCGCCGGCGGGTGCACCACGCGCAGCGCCTGCATGGCGGCGATGGCCAGGCCGACGCCGATCGCCATGGCGAGCGGCCCGGTGCCCAGTAGCTGCATGACGATCAGGCCGACCAGCGCCGAGACCAGATGGCCGCCGATCACGTTGCGTGGCTGGGCCAGCGGCGCCCCCGGTGCGGCGAACAGTAGCACGCAGGTGGCGCCGAAGGGGGCCATCAGCAGCGGTACCTCGGTGAGCCGGGTCAGCCAGGCCACCAGGCCGATGCCACTGATGCCGCCCATCAAGCCGGTGAGGATCTGGAGGGTGTCGGGACGCGCCGGCAGGGGGCCGCCGCCTTTCATCTTGCGGAGCATGGATCGTCTCACTTTTGTGTACAGACAGGTCTGTACAGTATTATCATGTGCTCGTTGAAGCAACCCATCAACGACGAGGAGAGACGGCCATGGCCAAGCGCGACGATATCCTGGCGACGGCGACGCGGCTGTTCGGCGAGTATGGCTACCATGCCGTCGGCGTGGACCGGATTCGCGACGAGGCGTGCGTCTCGAAGATGACGCTCTATCACCACTTCCCTGGCAAGGAGGCGCTGGTGGAAGCGGTGCTGGCGCAGCGCCATGAACGTTTCATGGCCTCGCTGGGGGCGGTGGTCGAATCGATGAGGACGCCGGATGAACGCTTGCGCGCCGTCTTCGACTGGCATGCCCGCTGGTTTGCCTCCGAGCATTTCCATGGCTGCATGTTCATCAAGGCGACCGAGGAGTATGCCCGGCAGCCCGAGGCCTTGCTGGCGCTGTCGCGGCGCCACAAGGACGAGGTGGCAGAGCTGGTCGAGGGAATCCTCGCCGAGTACGAGGGCGAGGCCGTAACGGGGTTGGCGCGCCTTGTGCAGGTAACGCTGGACGGCATGATCGTCAACGCCTATCTGTTCGGCCCCGAGGCCGTGGACGACGCCTGGGCGGCGCTGGCGCCGCTGCTGGGGCTGGACGCCCGACCACTGGCGCGCGAGGGTGACGTGGGCTGGTCGCTCCCCTGATCCTCATCTGGCCTGGAGTCATGTCATGAACTCATCGACACCGCTGACCACGCCGGACGGTCGCTACATCGTGGTCCGTGGCCGCCTGTGGCGATGCACGAATCCCGAGCTGCCGGAGTCGCAGCGCCAGCACTGGGTGCAGCAACTGATGCGGGCCCGGCGCGCCGTGGCCCAGGCGAAGCGGGCGCGGGATCCGCAGGCGGAGCGCGAGGCTCGCGACGAGGTCGACGCCGCCAAGCGGGCGCTGGGCGAGCGCGGGCCGGTGTGGTGGCAGGACGGCGCGCCGGATTACACCCGCTACAAGGCGGCGAACACGCCCTACGCGGCGTGGTACGCGACCACACAGGCCACGCGAGGCGATTGAGGCACTCGCGATCGTGGCGCTAGCTCAGCGCGAAGGGAATTTCGCCGGCCTCATGAGCCAGCAGCCACTGCTTGCGGCCGATGCCACCGGCATAGCCGGTGAGCCGGCCATCGCTGCCGATCACCCGGTGGCAGGGCACCACGATGGCCAGCGGATTTCTGCCGTTGGCCGCTCCCACCGCACGCTGGCCGCCCTTGCAGCGCAGCTGTTCGGCGATTTCGGCGTAGCAGCGCGTCTCGCCGTAGGGGATCGTCGCGAGCGCTTCCCAGACGCGGCGCTGGAAGTCGGTGCCCTCGGGTGCCAGCGGCAGGTCGAAGGTCCGACGAGTGCCGTCGAAGTAGCCGGCGAGCTGGTCGCGGGCGCGCTCGGTGATCGGGTTGGGACGCGCCGGCGCGTCGGCGTCCATGACGAAGGCGATTTCGGTGAGGCCAGCGGTGGTGGCCCGCAGGCGGATCAGGCCGAGCGCCTCGACTTCCGGCGGCTGATAGTAATCCAGGGCGGTGTCAGTGCTCATCGGCTTGGCTCCTCGTGTCTGGCGGGGCGGGTGCCCGAGACGGGCTGCCGGGTCAGGTCGCGCAAGCGCCTTCGGGCACTTGCCGTGGATCGCCATGATGCCGGACTGTAGCGAGGCGGGCGAGTGGCCGGGTCTGGCGATCCTGGGTGGCTGGATAATGGTGCTCCAGCGAGCGTCGGGAGCCAAGGTGCCAAAGCGTGCTATCGTGACTCGAGCGGAGGTGGCAACGATGAACCGAGCCGAGACGTTACGAGTGTTGCAGGACCACATGCCGACCCTGAGAGCGGATTACAGTGTCAGGGATCTGGCGCTATTCGGTTCGCTGGCCCGCGATCAGGCGGGAGCCGGGAGCGATGTCGATATCCTGGTGACGTTCGATGGCCCGGCGACGTCGTCGCGTTACTTCGGTGTGCAGTTCTATCTGGAGGACCTGCTGGGGCGGCGTGTCGATCTCGTTACCGACAAGGCGCTGCGTGCCGAACTCAGACCCTTCATCGAGCGTGAGGCCTTGCATGTCTGACGCTCGCCCCAGGCGCGAATGGCGTTTCTATTTGGATGACATGATCGGCTTCGCCGAGAAGGTGTCCATCTACACGGAGGGACTCGATCAAGTCTCGTTCGTCGCTGACGCGCTCACCTACGATGCGACATTGCGCAATCTCGAGCCTTGATGTCGGGTTGCACGGTGGAAACGGCTGAATGGGTACGGCGATTCTGGTGACATGACTGAACAGGTATCATCGTGCCGCAGCACGTGGCGGGAGCCAGGGGGCCGTTCAGGGTTTCGGCGTGGAAGGCTTATGACGTCACGCCAAGAGCCGTCTGGCTCCTGGCGTGTGTCGTGGCGTTCAGTCGAAGCTCAACTGTACCTTGAGCGCGCGGTTGCGATCCGAGGCGAGGTCGAATGCCTCGTCCGCCCGGGTATAGCCGAGCGTGGTGGTCAGGACATGGCCGAGCGCCTCGCGCTGTTCGGGGATCTTGCTCACCGCCAGCGCGAACTCCTCATGGAAGCGGAAAGTACCGCGAACGGTGAGTTCACGGGCACAGATCAGCGCCATCGGCAGTGTCGCCTCCTGGCCCAGGCCGATGGTGATCAGGGTGCCGCGGGGCGCCAACGCACGCAGCGCCTGGAGCTGGGCGGCCGGCACCCCCGAGGCCTCGAAGGCGATGTCGAACCCGTCATGCTCGGCGACGGCTTGCTCCAGAGCATCGCCCTGCGTGACGTTGATCGTCTCGTCGGCCCCCATCAGACGGGCCTTCTCCAGCGGGAAGTCCGCCACGTCGGTGACAGTGACGCTGACCGCGCCAGCCATTCGCGCCGCGGCCACGGTCAGTGCGCCGATCGGCCCCGCGCCGGTCACCAGCACGCGCTTGCCGAAGACATCCCCGGCCTGGCGCACCGCGTGCAGGGCCACCGCGAAGGGTTCCGCCAGGGCCGCCTCGCCGGCAGTGACGCCCGCGGCGGGAAAGACACACTGCGCCAGGGGTACGGTCAATTGCTGGCGGAAGATCCCCTGGGCGTGGGGAAAGCGCATCGCCGAGCCGTTGAAGACCATGTCGGTGCAGTGATTCTGCCATCCCCGCAGGCAGTACCGACACTGCTGGCAGGGACGGCTGGGGTTGATGGCCACCAGCCGCCCCTGCAGCGAGGCCTCGACGCCCTCGCCGACCGCGGCGATGAAGCCGGCGGCCTCGTGGCCCAGCGTCAGCGGCTCTCTGAGGCGAACGTCGCCAAAGCCGCCGTCGTGATAGTAATGCAGGTCCGAGCCACAGATGCCGCCCGCCGCGACCCTGACGAGGACCTCGCCTGGCCCCGGTGCCTCGCACGCCAGTTCGTCGATACGCAGATCATGGGGGCCATGGGCGACCACTGCGTGTGTCATGTTCATGCTGTCTTCCCTCCGGTATTCACAGCACGGCCAGCATGCCGCCATCGACATAGATGATCTGGCCGTTGACGTAACTCGAGGCCGGTGACGCCAGATAGACCACGGTGCCGACCAGGTCTTCGGGCGTGCCCCAGCGTCCGGCAGGCGAGCGCTTGCGGACCCAGCCGTCGAACTCGGGATCGTCGGCCAGCGGCTGGGTCATCTCGGTAAGCATGTAGCCGGGGCCGATGGCGTTGGCCTGGATGCCGTGGGGCGCCCATTCGGCCGCCATCGAACAGGTCAGCAGGCGAATCCCGCCCTTGGCGGCGGTATAGGGCGCGACGGTGGCCCGCGCCACCTGACTGGTCAACGAGCCGATATTGACGATCTTGCCGCCGTCGCCGCGGGCGATCATCCGGCGTGCAGCCTGCTTGCCCATCAGAAAGGCACTGGTCAGGTTGGTATCGATGACCTGTTGCCAGTCTTCCAGGGCCAGCTCGGTCATCGGTTGGCGGAACTGCATTCCGGCATTGTTGACCAGGATGTCGATGTGGCGCTGTGCCTCGTCGAAGGCGGCGAAGGCCGATTCGATCGAGGCTTCCGAGGTGAGGTTGAACGAGACCGAGTCGGCCGCCAGGCCGGCGTCGCGCAGCTCGCCGACGGCCTTGTCCAGCTTGGCCTGATTCCTGCCGTGCAGGATCACTTCGGCGCCGGCCTCGGCCAGGCCGCGGGCCATGGCCAAGCCTAGGCCGCCTGATGAACCGGTCACCAGCGCGGTCTTGCCCGTCAAATCGAACAACGCTGTCATGCTGCCTCCTCACTGCGACGTACGCTCAGGTCAGAACGCTCGAAGACCTCGGGCAACAGCTCCACGCCGAGCCCCGGGCCTTCCATGGGATAGACGTAACCGTCCTCGATGGTCGGCACGCGTGTCACCAGTTCCCGGTACCAACCCCGGTAGAAGGCGCGCACCGACTCCTGGATCAAGGTGTTGGGCTGGCTGAACGACATGTGTATCGCGGCGGCGAAGCCGATCGGCCCGATGCAGTCGTGAGGAGCGAACGGCTTGTGGTAGGTCTCGGCCAGCGAGGCGATCTTGCGGCCTTCGGTGAGCCCGCCAGTCCAGCACAGATCGACCATCACCACGCCGAGGGCATCCTGGTCGAGCATTTCCTTGTAGGGCCAGCGCGAGCCGAGCGTTTCGCTGCCGCAGACCGGCACGCGGGTCGAGCGCGCGTACTCGCCCAGGGCCGCCGTCGAGGTCATCTTGATCGGGTCCTCGAACCAGTACGGATCGTAGGGTTCCAGGGCGTTGGCGATGCGCTTGGCGCTGGTCAGATTCCACTGGGAATGGAACTCCACCATGATGTCCATGGCGTCGCCGACACGCTGGCGTATCTGCTCGAAGGGGGTGAGCGCGCGCTTCATCTGTGCCGCGCTGATATCCAGGCCGCCGGTTTCGCGCGCGATGGGATCGAAAGGCCAGATCTTCATCGCCGAGATGCCGTTTTCCAGCAGGTTCTCGGCCAGGGCGCCGGCGTCGGTCATGAAGGCATCGAGATCCTCGAAGGGCCCCTCCTGGGCGCCGAGATTCCAGTTGTTGACCGGGCGGATGTCACGATTGCGCACATAGCCGTAGCCGGCACAGGTGTTGTAGATCCTCAGCTTGGGCCGACACAGCCCGCCCAGCATCTGGTGCACCGGCTGGTTGCAGACCTTGCCCAGCAGGTCCCACAGCGCGATGTCGATGGCCGACACCGCGCGCGATTCGGCACCGGTCGAGGCGTGGGCGAGTGGCAGGGCCGTCATGTCACGGTGCAGCGCCTCGATATCCAGCGGGTTGCGACCCAGCAGGCGCGGCGACAGGGTGTCATGGATATGGGCCGCGACGCTGCCCGCCCCATAGAAGGTCTCGCCGAGCCCGATGGGCCCTTCGTCAGTATGGATCCGCACCCAGAGCACGTTTTCGAACTCTCGGGCAATGAGCGTTTCTATCGCGGTTATTTTCACCGGCATCTCCAGGTATCAATTCAGGCCGGGCAGCCAAAGCGCCAGGTCGGGGAGGAACAGGACCAGCAGCAGCACGGCCAGTTGAATGGCCATGAAGGGTCCCACGGATTTGTAGATATCCATCAGGCCGATACCCTTGGGGGCCACACTCATCAGGTAGAAGGCGGCGGAGCCGAAGGGCGGCGAGAGAAAGGCGATCTGCATGGCGATGCAGAAAAGCACGCCGAACCAGACCGGGCTGTAGCCGAGTTCATTGACGATGGGAATGAAGATCGGAATGGTCAGCAAGACGATACCGATCCAGTCCATGAAGCAGCCCAGGACGAGGAAGATCGCCAGCATCAAGACGATCGTCATCATCGGCGACAGCCCAGCGTCGAGGAGCAGCGAATTGACGAATTCGCGACCGTCGGCCAGGTTGTAGACGCTGATCAGCACCGCCACACCGAACGTCACCCACAGCAGTACACCCACCGAGCGCAACGTCTGGGTCAGGCTCTGATGCAGCAGCGACAGCGACAATTCACCGCGAAGCACGATGAATACCAGGGTCCCGACGACCCCCATGCAGGCCGCTTCGGTGATCGAGGTCACGCCGCCATAGATGCAGCCCAGGATCAGGGTGATCAGCAACAGCGGTGGAACGAGGCTGTTGAAGAGGCGGCCCGGTGACATGGCCGGCTTGTCCGGCTCCGTGGCCTTGACCGGCGCCAGGGACGGGTTCAGCCAGCAGCGGATGACCACATAGGCGATATAGCTCAGCGCCAGGATCAGCCCGGGAACGACCGTCGCGGCGAACAGCTTCTGAATGCTGACCCCGCCCACCAGACCGAAAATGATCATGACGATGCTCGGCGGGATCATCGTGCCCAGTGAACCGCCGGCCACGATGACGCCGATGGCCATGTTGCGGTCGTAGTTCAGGCGCAGCATCTGTGGTAGCGCCACCAGCCCGAGCATCACGATCTCGCCGCCGATGATGCCGCTCATCGCGGCGAGGACGACGGCGATGATCAGCGTGACCAGGGCGACGCCGCCGCGCACGGAGCCGACCATCTGCTGCAGGGCATCGTAGAGATCCTGAGCGATCGACGAGCGTTCCAGCAGCGACGACATCAGGATGAAAAGCGGGACGGCGGCGAAGGAGTAGTTGACCGCCATCCCGTAGACCTTCTCCATGGCCAACGGCAGGACATCGGTGCCGAAGTGGACCACGGCCAACAGCGCGGCGACGCCGCCGGCGGCGAACCCCAGGGGGACGCCGATGGCCATGGCCGCGAAGAGCGCGGCCAGCAGGACCGCCGAAAAGACCGCTATCGTCATGACCGTTCCTCCTGGTCGCTGTCACGCAGGCGACGCCGCAGATTCGCGATCGCCAGAGCCGCCATGGCAAGGCCGCACAGCACCAGCAGCGGCTTGATCGTCATGGGAATCGGTGCGTTCCAGGCGGTGCCGAAGCGTTCGGTGTGTATGAAGGCCTGCCAGGCCTCGGGCGCCCCGAAGACGCCGATGGCGAGACTGAAGCCCACGATGAACAGGCACTGGATGATGTCGAGGCAGCGCTTGAGACGGGGAGGTGCCAGGTCATAGAGGATCGAGATGCGCAGGTGGGCATCTCGTCGCATGACATAGACGCCCGCGTAGATGTAGGCGATGGCGCAGACGTAGAGCGAGAGTTCGTTGGCCCAGATCGTCGGGCTGTGAAAGAAGTAGCGAGCCACGACCTCGTACGTGGTTGCCCCGATGACGACCATGAACAGCCAGGCGGGAAGGCTGTCCCAGCTGAAACGGTCGTCATCGCGATGGCGTGACGTATCGTTCGACATAAGAGACTCCAACGGTGGGATCCGGGAAGCGCGTTCAGGCGAGCAAGCCGAGCTTCTTCATGAAGGCGAGATGGCTGGTCACCATGGCATCGGCCGCCGGGCTTCGTGTTGCCCAGTCCTTCCAGATATCCAGTGCTGCCTGACGGAATGCCTTCCTGTCTTCATCGGACCAGTCGCTGAATGTCACCTCGTCGCCGAGGTCCGATACGACCTGACGGTCGGCGACCGTGACGCTCTTGATCAGGTCGAAGGCGATGGCCCGTTGCGCGGTACGGATCACGAATTGCAGTTCTTCGGGCAGTCGATTCCAGACCTCGAGATTGATCGCCAGGTGGTCGGCGGGCATCGAATGAAAGCCCGGATAGGTGGCGTACTTGCAGATCTCGTAAAGGCCGAGCGAGCGGTTGAGGGCCAGGGTACCGGCGTCCGCGCCGCTCACGACCCCGGTCTCCATGGCGGTGAAGACTTCACCGAACGGCATGACCACCGGGGCGGCCCCAAGGCTGGCGAAGATCTCGCTTTCCATCCCCGGCGGGGAGCGGAACTTCCAGCCTTTCAGCGCTTCGATGCCGGGAATCGGCACGGTGGAGCTCAGTGACTCCAGTGGCGGGCAGAGCAGGCCCACGCAGTACATCCCGTAGCGTGCGTAGAGCGGATCGACGATCTCCCGAGCCTGGGGGGTGTCCAGCCAGGCGTGGAACTGGATGGGATCCTCGTAGCCGCCCATGACGTCGCCGATGAACTGGAAGGCCGGGTCCTTGCCGGTGAGGTAGCTGGCGCCGGTCATGTCGATGTCGAGTACGCCGGAGGAGGCGGCATCGAACGTCTGTACGCCTTCGACGATGGCGTTCGAGTAGTGGAGGTCGATCTGCAGGCGCCCGCCGGACAGGGTCCGGCAAAGCTCCACCAGACGGCCGTACATGCGGCCCTGGGTCGAGGTCTCGCTCTTGTTGGTCTGGGCGCGAAGGCGGTATTCCGCCTGTCCGGTCGCGGCGCGTGCGGCACCGGGAAGCAGGCCAGCGGCCAGCAGCCCGGACCCGGTGGACTTCATCAGGTCTCTTCGGGTGAGTGTCTTCATGGGGCGTCCTCGTCGTGAGCGTGGCGGTTTCGCCGTCTTGTTCTGTCCCGACAAGAAAAATATCGCGCAATTTCTTATAATTCCATGAAACTAAGGTTTAATTCGCAAAATATCTTGGGGGAGTCACAGTGAGAGGCATGACGATGAATTCACCATCCCAAGACAAGGGCGCCTCGACGGTGGTCAAGGGGCTATCCCGGGGCGAGCTGGCCTATGAGCGAATCGAGTCCCTGTTGACCCACATGGAACTCAAGCCGGGGGAGTACCTCACTCTCCAGGCCGTGCAGGAGCGCGTGGGGCTGGGGCGGACGCCGATCGTCGAGGCCATCCGCAAGCTGTCGGACGACACCCTGGTCGAGGTACGGGCCGGGCGTGGGCTGAAGGTGGCGCCCATCGATCTCGCCAGGGAGCGCGAATTGCTGGACCTGCGCCGGGACATGGAGCGCTTTGCCATTCGGCGTACCATAAACAACGCATCGCATTTGCACGTCAGCCAGATGCGTCGTCTCTACGAGTCGCTCGAGGCGTTGAACGCGTCACGTGACACGGCGCTGACGGCGGACGACATCAGGAGCTTCAACGAGCTCGACCATCGCATGGATGACCTGATCCTCGCGGCGGCGGCCGAGCCCTTCTTGGTCAGGACCCTGCGACCGTTGCATACGATCTATCGCCGGCTGGGGTTTCTGTTTCTCACTTACTGCGGGACCGATGAGCTGATCCATCGCAACATCGCGCTGCATCAGGAGGTGCTGCGGGCCATTCTCGCCCGGGATCTCGAGGGCGCCTGTCGGGCGTCGGACGAGCTGATGGATTTCGCCGCGAGCATGTTCCCGTCTCTAGAGATGGAGCTCGACCCTTCCCTGCTCGACGCCAGTATCGAGCCCTTCATGCCATAAGGAGCCACCATGCGGATCGTCTTTCACGGCAAGAATGCTGCCACCTTCCACGACGGGCTGAGCGCTCGGCTCGACATCGACGCCGAGTTGGTCTGTCTGCCTGACGATCTGGTCGATGAGCGTGACCGGCATGCCTATTCCCACGCCGACGTGATCGTCGCGACGCAACTCTCCAGCGACCAGCCGCAGCCTTCGGGGGCGAGGTTGTTCCAGGTGGCTGGCGCGGGCATCGATGCAGTAGATCGATCACTGCTGCCCGAGACGGCCACGCTGTGCAATTGCTACGGCCACGACGTACCGATCGCGGAGTACGTCCTGGGCGCGTTGCTGACGTCGCAGATTCCCTATTTCCAGGCCGATCACCAATTGCGTAGAGGTGACTGGACCTTTCAGTCGGGCAACCGGTTTCACGGTGAGCTGGCCGGCCGGACGCTCGGCATCCTTGGCTTTGGCCATATCGGTCGGGCCATCGCCCGGGTCGTCAGACCGCTGGGCGTGACGGTCCATGCGGCCAACCGTAGCCCGGTGAACGACCCGCTGGTGGATGCCGCCTACTCGCTGGAGGCGCTGACGGACTTCTATCGCGGTATCGACGATCTGGTCGTGGCACTCCCCCAGACACCCGCTACCCAGGGCCTGGTCGCTGATGCCGCATTCGATGCCCTGCCGGCGCATGCCCGGGTGATCAACGTCGGGCGAGGCGGGGTTATCGATGCCGAGGCGCTGTATCGTGCCTTGAGCCGGAAACGCATCGCCGGGGCGGTGATTGACACCTGGTATCGCTATCCAAATGCCGACGAACCACACCCCTTGCCGGCCGAACAGCCTTTCCACGAACTGGACAACCTGATCATGACCCCCCACATGTCGGGCTGGACCCAGGGCACCATCGAACGCCGCAAGGACGCGATCGCCGACAACATCAATCGTCTGGCCGCCGGTCGGGAGCTGCGCAACGTCATTGCCTGAGGGCGCCACACCGCGAAGAGCGCCGTCATCCGTGCCGGGAGCAGGGGCAGCAGCGTTTTACCCCAGTACCTTGCCCTTGCACCAGTAGCCCATGCTGGTGATGTAGCGCTTGGGCAGCCCGCATTCGTTGACCAGATAGCGACGAACGCTTCGCGCCACCTTGGTTTCCGCGGCAATCCAGGCGTAGAAGGGGGCGCTGTCGTCGACGGTCGCGGCTTCCCAGAACAGGCCTTCGCCCCGCGTCTCTTCGTCGCCGTCGGTACCGGCGGGCTGGCCGCCCAGGGTGGCGATCTCCCGAGCAAGATCGAGTTCGCGCACCGCGCCCAGCAGCCGCTCGCCGTGGGCGCAGCCGGGGTCGGCATCGCGCGGCAGCCAGCGTACCCGGGCAACCGGCGCCAACGCCTGCTCATCGCTGCCCTTGGGCACCTCGACCAGTGCGTCCACCCGCGGGCGGTCGGCACGCGCGGCAAGCGCTTCAAGGATCCCGGCGGCAGCCGGCAGGGCGGTCTCGTCGGCGACGATGAGAACCCGGCGCACGCTCTGCGGCGGTTTCCATTCGAAACCCACCGCGGCGGCGTCGTTCCCGGCCGCCGGGGCAGTCATCGCCAGGCGGTCGCCGGGGCGGGCCTGCATGGCCCAGCGCGAGGCGGGGCCGTTGTCGCCGTGGAGCACGAATTCGACGTCGACCTCGGCGCTGGCCGGGCGCAGTTCGCGGATGGTGTAGGTCCGCATCGGTGGACGCCGGGCATCGGGCAGGGCGCGGTAGGCACCATACCAGTCGTGTTCGTGCCGCTTGGCAATCTCGAACAGCGCGTCGAGGCCTCCGTCTTCGCTGTCGTGACCCTCGGTGGGGAAGAACAGCTTGATGCGCTGATCCGGGGCATGGGTGGCCATCCGGTCGACCTCCGGCCCGGTGAAGGTGAACCTGACCAGCGAGGGGCTGATCGGGGTGCGCCGCGAGAGGGTGATATCGAAGATTCGGTAACTTTGCTGTGCGGCCATGGCGTGGTCTCCCGTTGCGATCGGGAGAGGTTATCACCATTGATAACCATTCTCAATTAAGGCGATGCTTTCGTCCTCGCTCGATAGGCGCGGCCGGTCCCGGGTCAATGCTGGCCACCAAGCCCGTTCCTGACGAGATCGCGGGGCTCGATCCCCAGTGTCGCGAAGGTGTTGGCGCCGTCGCCGACGACGTTGTCCTTCTCCAGCAGGATCACCTGATCGCGGGTCAGCGGTGGGCTGGGCAGCGCCGTGAGCACGGCACTCAGGCCGCGCCATAGCGGGAAGGGCACCGGCACCAGCGGCGGGTGCCGACCGGCGGCGGTCAGTGCGGCTTCGACCAGGTCGCGATAGCGGTGAGCGCCGGGACCGCCCAGTTCGTAGGTGGCGTTGGCGATGCCGCGTTCCAGAAGGCGCGCCACGGCCTCGGCCACATCACCGACGTGCACCGGCTGCAGTCGCGTTTCGCCGTGACCGAACAGCGGCACCACCGGCAGCCGGGCGAGCATCCTCAGGCTGCTCGAGAAGGCGTCATTCGGGCCGAACAGCACGCTGGGCCGCACCACCACCGCGTCGGGATGGGTCTGGCGCACGGCGCGTTCGCCGGCGGCCCGGGCGCGCACGTAGGCGGAATCGGAATCGACCTCGGTGCCCAGACCCGACACGTGAACCAGGCCGATGCCGGCGTCGGCGGCCTGGCGGGCGACCCGGGTGGCGGCGTCGACGTGGATCTCCTCGAAGCGCAGATCGCGGCGCTCGACGTAGAGGCTGATGGCGTTGACCGTGGCGGTGGCGCCTGCCAGGGCCGCGGCCACGTCGGCATCGTCACGGACGTCGGTGCGGCGCATGATCGCCGTGCCCGGGGCATCGGGCACGCTGACATCGCGGTCGTGGCGGGCGGCGACGATCACCTCGTGTCCGCCCCAGGCGAGGCGGTCGACGAGGTGCCGGCCGAGAAAGCCGGTGCCGCCGAAGACGGTGATCCTTGTCATGGTCGCTTCCCTCGTGGGCGCCTATTTCCTGGACGGTAGCCGGTGGCGATCGAGCGCCAGGCGGGCCGTGCCGAACAGCGGACTGCCCAGACGATAGAGCAGGTAGAGGAAGCCTAGCGGGAAGAGGATCGTCTGGGTAATGAAGATCATCGTCAGGTCGATGACCTTGTCGGTGATGGCGTTGAAGCCGTCGACCACGCTCTCCACCGGGTTGCCGACCAGGCCGTCGAAGCTGTCCTTGAGCTGCTGCCACCAGCCACGCGCCTCGCGCCCTTCACCGATCCGTTCGTCGGCGATCGCCTCGAGCCGGGTCTGGGTGGTTTCCAGCTGGTTCATGGTGGTGCTGCGCGGTGCGTCGAGGAAGGCCTGGCTGGCCAGGCCGCTGGCCAGCGCCACCAGGAGCACGGCGAAGCGCAGGAACAGGCAGGCCATGGCCAGCTTGAGCACCGCCGACTGGCCCAGGCGTGTCTTCAGCGCCACCAGCGCCGCCGCGAGCAGGCAGGCGCCGCTGGCCAGCGTCTTGATCGCCGTGCTGGCCGAGATCGCCAGCAACAGCTTCTGCAATGCCAGCGAGCCGGTGGCGGCGAACATCACCCACGAGAAGCGTTCGATCATGTCGTTGGCCGGGTCGAGCGCCTCGCCGGGGGTGATCTGGAACACCTGCAGGTCGACGGTGGAGGATTGCAGCACCGAGATGGTGGCGTTGAGGCCCTTGGCGATGGCGAAGGCGGCGAAGGCCTGGTTCAGCGATTCGTCGAGCGTGGCCTGGGCCAGATGCTGGGGGATCTGCAGCCAGGGCAGCAGAGCCAGCAGGAGCAGGCCGGCGACGAGGGCGTTGCGTGGGGTCATGGGGTGGCCCTGATGGACGGACGATGGCGGCATTCTCGATGATCGCCGAGCGTCTGTCAGGTCCCGCGTCGGCGCCATCCGGGAAAGTGGCGAGGAGGCGTCGTCGCGGAACGGGGCGTGTGCGGATCAGTGCGTGCGCGGCAGGATTCGTCCGGCGGTCATCAGCTCGTCGGGGTCGAAGAGCGTCTTGAGGCCGCCGAGCAGTTCACGCTCCAGCGCATCGAGGCCGGCCAGGAAGGGCGTCTGCTTGACGCGTCCGATGCCGTGCTCGGCGCTGATGCTGCCGTGGTAGGCGTCGACCAGCGCGAACAGGGCGCTTTCCAGCTCGTGGAGCAGGGCCTTCTTGGCCGCGAGGTCGAGTTCGGCCGGTGGCAGCAGGTTGAAGTGCAGGTTGCCGTCGCCGATGTGGCCGTAGGCGATCACCGTGGTGTCCGGCGAGCGTTCCGCCATCGCCCGGCTGGCGTCGTCGAAGAACGCATCGAGCGCGGAGATCGGCAGGGCGATGTCGGTGCGCAGGTGTTCGCCGCGCAACTGCTGTCCCTCCACCATGAGCTCGCGGATCTGCCACAGGCGCTCGGCCTGGGCGTCGCTGCCGGCCAGCACGCCGTCGAGAATCCTGTCATCCGCCATGCCGCGCTCGAAGAGCTGCTCGATCATGGCGTCGAGGTCGACCGGGCCGCTGGCGGCGACCTCCAGCAGCACATAGACGGGATACACCGCATCCAGCGGGTCGGGCAGGGTGGGGTCGGCCTCGAAGGCGAGTTCCAGGCAGGCGCGCGGGATCAGCTCGAAGGCGTTGAGAAGATCGCAGCAACTGCGTCGGGCCTGGCCATACAGCGCCATCGCCGCGCTCACGTCGGGCACGGCCACCAGGGCGGTACGTGTATTGTTCGCTCGGGGAGAGAGCTTGAGTACCGCGCCGGTGACGATGCCCACGGTGCCCTCGGCGCCGATGAACAGCTGCTTGAGGTCGTAGCCGCGGTTGTCCTTGTGCAGGGCATGCATGGCGTCCCAGACCCGGCCGTCGGGTAGCACCACCTCGAGCCCCAGCACCAGCTGGCGCATCATGCCGTGACGCAGCACGTTGAGGCCGCCGGCGTTGGTGGCGATGTTGCCGCCGATCTGGCAACTGCCCTGGGCGCCGAGGCTCAGCGGGAAGTCGCAATCGTGGTCGGCGGCAACGTCCTTGACCGTCTGCAGCACGCAGCCGGCATCGACGCTGATCGCGAAGTTGAGCGGGTCGATGGTGCGGATCCGGTTCAACCGCTCGAGGCTGATCACCACTTCCGGACGTTCGGCGTCGGGCTGGGCGCCCCCCACCAGGCCGGTATGCCCGCCCTGGGGCACCATCGCGATGCCATGACGATGGCAGTAGCCGACCACCGCCGCGACCTCGTCGGTGGTGCGGGGCCGGGCGACCAGCAGCGGCTCGCCGCGGCGCTCGCCGGCCCAGTCGGTGGTATAGCGGGGCAGGTCGGCGGGGTCGTCGACGATGCCGCCGGCGCCGAGGCGCTCGGTCAGGTAGCTCTTGAGGTCGCTCACGGCGGAACCCATCGGCGTCTCCTTGCGTAATGTCACTGGTACCAGAGGATCAGGCCCGGGAAGATCAGGAAGGCCGCCAGCAGCAGGAGCAGCGTGAAATAGAAGGGCAGCAGGCTCTTGACCAGCTGTTCCATGCCGACGCGCCCGACACCGCAACCGACGTAGAGCACGGTACCCACCGGCGGCGTGATCAGGCCCAGGCCGAGGACGAACGACATCAGCACGCCGAAGTAGACCGGGTCGATGCCCAGCTTGACCACCACCGGGGTCATCAGCGGGGCGAGGATCACCATCGCCGGCGTCAGGTCCATGAAGAAGCCCACCACCAGCAGGAACAACGACAGGATCAGCAACAGCAGCAGCTTGTTCTCGGTGATCGCCGACAGGCTGACGACCAGTTGCTGGGGAATCATGTTGGCGGTCAGCAGCCAGGCGAGCACGCTGGCGAAGGCCAGCAGCAGCATCACCACGCCGGTCAGCCGCCCGGTGGCGATGCACAGCCGGAAGAAGCGTCGCGGCGTCAGGCTGCGGTAGACGAACATCGACACCAGGATGGCGTAGATCAGCGCGATCGCCGCGCTCTCGGTGGGGGTGAACACCCCGGTGAGAATGCCGCCGACGATGATCACCGGCAGCAGCAGCGCGAGCAGCGAGTCCTTGAGCGCCAGCCACAGTTCGCGGAGTTCGAAGGGCTGGCCCTTGCCGGTCTTGCGGGACTGCAGGTAGGTGGTCACCGCCAGGCCCAGGGTGATCAGGATGCCGGGCACGATGCCGGCCATGAACAGTTGCGAGATCGAGGTGTTGGTGACCACGCCGAACAGGATCATGGGGATCGACGGCGGGATGATGATCCCCACCACCGAGGCCGCCACCACGATCGCCGTGGCCAGCGGGCCGCTGTAGCGGTGCTGCTTCATCGGCTCGATCATCATGCTGCCCACGGCGGAGGCGTCGGCGACCGCCGAACCGCTGATGCCGCCGAAGAACATCGAGGTCAGTACCGCCACCTGGCCCAGCCCGCCGGCGACGAAGCCGACCAGGGCGCTGGCCAGCCGTACCAGGCGCTGGGCGATGCCGCCCTGGCTCATCACTTCGCCGACCAGGATGAACAGCGGGATCGCCAGCAGCGGGAAGGAGTCGAGGCCGTTGACCGCCTGGGCGACGATCGGCGACAGCGAGTAGTCGGCGTAGAAGAAGATGAACAGGCTGATCGCGGCCAGCCCGAACGAGATTGGCAGGCCGATGACGATACAGATCGCCAGGCCGATGAGGATGCTCCACAGGATCATTGCGGATGCCTCCTGAGCAGATGGTAGAGCGCCAGGGTGTTGGCGATCAGGGTGAGCCCGGCCATCACCGGCATGGCGCTGTAGAGCACGGTCCTGGGAATCTGCAGCATGGGTGTGGCGCTGGTGAAGCCCGAGACCTGGTCCTGGAAGCCCAGCAGGATGCACACGCAGACGACATAGATGATCGCGATCGACAGCAGGGCGAACACGCGCTTGAGTGGCGCGGGGGCCTTTTCCTTGAAGTAGTCGACGGCGACGTGTTCGCGGTCGATGCTGCCCAGGCCGGCGCCGAGCAGCACGAGCCAGATGAACAGCACGCGCGAGAGTTCCTCGGCCCAGGCGTAGGAGTAGTTGAGCACGAAGCGGCCGAAGACGTTGGCCGCCACGCAGAAGACCACACCCAGCACCAGCAGACCGACCGCGATTTCCAGGGTGGTCTTGAGCAGGGCGAGCACACGGTGGGAGGAGTGGGTTGCGTTCATGGCGCCCTCCGGCTACGGCACACCGGGCGGATCGCTGCGTCCGCCCGGTGCCGGTCGATGGTTACTGGGAGACCGCGCGAACCTTGTCGATCAGCTCGCCGCCGATCTTGTCGCGCCAGTCGTCGTAGACCGAGGCCACTTTCTCCTGGAAGACCTTCACCTGCTCCGGCGTCAGCTCGGTGATCTGCATGCCCGAGTCGGCCAGTTCCTGCTTGATCTGGTCGTTCATGGTGCGGCTGACGTGGCGTTCGTACTCGCCCATCTGCTGGGCGGCGTCACGCAGCAACTGCTGGTAGTCCGCCGGCAGGCGCTTCCAGAAGCGCTCCGAGACCAGCGTGATGAACGGGGTGTAGACGTGGTTGGTTTCGGTGGCGTAGTCCTGCACTTCGTTGAACTTGGAGGACTGGATGGTGATCCAGGGGTTCTCCTGGCCGTCGACCACGCCCTGCTCCAGCGCCGTGAACAGCTCGGCGAACGACATCGGCGTGGGATTGGCGCCCAGCGTGCGCCAGATGTCGAGGTGGATGGGGTTCTGCATGGTGCGGATCTTGAGCCCGTCGAGGTCCGCCGGCGAGGTCACTTCGTGCTGGCTGTTGGTCAGCTGGCGATAGCCGTTCTCCGCCCAGCCGATCGCCACCAGCCCGTTGGTCGAGGCCTCCTCGAGCATCTGCTGGCCGATCTCGCCGTCGAGTACCTCGTCGGCCACTTCCGGGGTGGGAAACAGGAAGGGCAGGTCGAAGAGGGCGAACTTGGGGAACATGCTGACCAGCGGCGAGGTCGACGGCGCGGTCATTTCCAGGGTGCCGGACTGCAGGCCGCTGACCGCCTGGAGGTCGTCGCCCAACTGGGCGCCGGGGAACAGCTCGACCTGGATGTGGCCGTCGCTGCGCTGCTCGACGATCTTCTCGAAGTATTCCAGGCCGCGATATTGCGCGCCCGACTGGGTGGTGCCGATGCTGAACTTGATCTTGAAGTCGCCGTCGGCCTGCACGACGTCGCCCTTGACGTCGGGAATCGGCGGCATCTCGCTGGCGGCGCTGGCCTGCAGGGCGGTCAGACCCAGCAGGGCGCCACCGATCAGCGAGGTCACGCGGGTCATTGTGGTTGTTTTCATGCTTGGCTCCTTGATGGCTGACGTGTCCGGGACACGTGGCGTGTGGACCGGGCGGGCAGGTGCCGCGACCCGGTCACAAATGAGCAAACTATGCTGGTGAATGTTTACTTCGTTGTTGTCTATGTTGAACTTACACGACTGCGCTGGCCGATGAGACTTGTCCGTTGGTCGAAGACCCGTCATGGGTTACGCCCGCCAGGCGTCTCCGTCGGGGAAGGCGTGACGCGCGAGGGACTCGGCGTGCATGGTGATGCTGTAGCCGGGCGCTTCGGGCAGGCGGTAGTGGCCGCGTTCGATGCGCACCGGATCGAGGAAGTGATCGTGCAGATGGTCGACGTACTCGAGCAGCCGGTCGTCCAGCGAGGCGGAAACGGCGATGTAGTCGAAGGCCGAGATGTGCTGGGTGTACTCGCAGAGCCCCACGCCGCCGCCGTGCGGGCAGACCGGCACGTCGTACTTGGCGGCCAGCAGCAGCACCACGATCACCTCGTTGAGCCCGCCGAGCCGCGCGGCGTCGAGCTGGCAGTAGTCGATCGCCCCGGCCTGCAGCAACTGCTTGAACATCACCCGGTTGTGGCAGTGCTCGCCGGTGGCGACGCCGATGGCCGGTGCCAGGCGCTCGCGTATGGCGGCGTGGCCCAGGATGTCGTCGGGGCTGGTGGGCTCCTCGATCCATAGCGGATCGAACTCGGCCAGGTCGCGCATCTTGGCGATCGCCTCGTCGACGTCCCACATCTGGTTGGCATCCATCATCAGGCTGCGCTGCCAGCCGATCTCCTCGCGCAGGATCTGCGCCCGGCGGCGGTCTTCCGCCAGATCGCCACCGACCTTCTGCTTGAAGTGCTCCCAGCCTTCCGCCAGGGCCTCGCGGGCCAGGCGGCGCATCTTGTCTTCCGAATATCCCAGCCAGCCGGCGGAGGTGGTGTAAGCGGGGTAGCCCGACTCGCGCAGGTGAGCGATGCGTTCGGCCTTGCCGGCTTCGTTGCGCTTGAGGATGGCCAGTGCCTCCTGCGGCGTCAGGGCATCGCTGACGAAGCGGAAGTCCAGGCAGCGCACCAGTGCCTCGGGCGTCATGTCGGCGAGCAGTTGCCAGACCGGCTTGCCCTCGCGCTTGGCCCACAGGTCCCACACCGCGTTGACGATCGCCGCGCCGGCGAGGTGAATCACGCCCTTTTCCGGCCCCAGCCAGCGCAACTGGCTGTCGCCGCTGGTCAGCTCGCGCCAGAAGACGCCCATCTCGGCGGTGATGGTCTCCAGCTCGCGACCCACGATCCGCGAGGCCAGCGAACGCACGGCGGCCACGCAGACCTCGTTGCCGCGCCCGATGGTGAAGGTCAGGCCGTGGCCCTCGTGGCCGTCACCGGCGTCGGTGGAAAGGATCACGTAGGTCGCCGAGTAGTCGGGTGCCGCGTTCATGGCGTCCGACCCGTCGAGGTCGCGGGAGGTCGGGAAGCGGATATCCCGCACGTCGAGATGGGTGATGGTGGTCATGCCTGCTCCTTGCCGTATTGCCGGACAACGCCGGGAGTCGAGTCTGTTGGCAAGGTAGGCGGGAACTGCGATAACCTTCCAATCACTATTTTATAGCTGCAATCACTCTGGGTTATCGGAAGGCGTGTGTCTCACGTCCTGGAGCCGGTCCATGGATTCCTTGTCATCCACCAGTCTCTTCGGCTGGCTTCGCTTCAAGCATCTGGTTCTGCTGACCACACTGGACCAGAGCCGCAACATGCACGCCGCGGCACGCGCCATGCATCTCAGCCAGCCGGCGGCGAGCAAGATGCTGCGCGATCTCGAGGCGTATTTCGGCGTCGCGCTCTTCGAGCGGCTGCCGCGCGCCATGCAGCCGACCGAACTGGGCGAACAGGTCATCCGCCATGCCTGGCGACTGCTCAACGACGCGGGCCGGCTGGTCAGTGACATCAACGACCTGCGCGAGGGCGGTTATGGCAAACTGCTGATCGGCGCGATCGCCGCGGCGGCGCCGGAGATCCTGCCGGCGGCGATCGCCCGGCTCAAGCGCCAGCGCCCCAGGCTGTCGGTCAGCCTGCAGGAACTGACCAGCGACCGGCTGCTGGTGGAACTCGAATACAAGCGCCTCGATCTGGTGATCGGGCGGCTGACCCATGTCAGCCAGCACAATCAGTTCGACTTCGAGCCCCTGCGCGACGAGCCGCTGCGCGTGGTGGTTCGCCGCGGCCACCCCCTGGCGGCAGGCGACGGCATGCCGGATCTGGCCACGCTCAGCCGCTGGCCATGGATCCTGCACCCCATGACCAGCCCGATGCGCGGCGTGTTCGAGGCGGCGCTGGCGGCGCAGGGCGTGGCCTCCCCCGACGATGTCGTCGAGACCACCTCCATCCAGGCCACCCTGCAACTCCTGCTGAACTCGGACATGCTGGCGGTACTGCCGTGGTCGGTGCTGCGCCGCCCTCTGGAGAGTGGCCAGTACGTGCTGCTCGAACGCGTCATCGGCAAGCCGCTCGACTACTACGGGATCATCACGCGACGCGACGAACCGCAGTCGACGGCCGCGCGGGCACTGATCGAGCATCTGCGCGAGTTGGCCCGGCAGGCGCCCGGTGACGAGATTGCGTAGGCCTTTCTCGAGCAATAGCTGCCGCCGCAGTATTGCCCCAGGCCCTATCGTTTGCCGCTGAGACGTTCACTATATGTACTGGGCCTGTAGTGCGGGTCCAGGCACTGACGCACGGCCACGTAGAGCTTTTTAATGAGGTAACAGCCAAGCGCGACGATCACGATGTCGGTGAGCGCGGCCAGTAACAGGACCAGTAGATTCGTTTCCCGCAACCGTTCTGTCGGGAAGACATATAAAAAGCCCAAAAGACCGACGGCCAGACAAAAAACCGTCACTACGAGCATGCTTACGCACTCCCAGATGAGGTAGTGCCGGCCATGCCGACTGAGTACGGTATCGATATCGATGTAGTCCTCGAGATACACCACGACCGCTTCTCTTTTTGTGTCGCCGCCTTCACCGTTCGGCGTTTGCTTCGCGCGGGTTTCGATAAAAACGACATCCAACTCGGTTTCCCGATACCCGTTTTGCTCACTGGCGGCGAAGGCAATCGGTGATGTCGCGGGGGGCAGTCGGAGTATGATGTCTCCGATGAAGAACACCTGATCCTGGGCGCCTTCCACGTGGTGGGTGACATAAGTGACTGGGCCTTTGAGCGAAAAGACCTTGCCTTCGAGTACGGCCTTTTTCTTGCGCCCCTGGCCGCCTATCCCCTGGCCGACGTAAAAACAAAGACCCACGAGTGGTACGCCCAAGAGCAGTATTGCAAAAAGGCTTGCCCGCGACAGCCCGAAAACCAGCACCGGTATCAGTGTCCCCGCCATGGCGAGGAAGAAGGCGCCGATCAGCATGTAGGCGCGAAGCTCGATGCGCTTGAGCACCAGAACCTGCTTCGCATAAGTCAGTTCATTCGCCGTGATTGCTCGTTCGCTCTGAACGGTGATACGCCCGTCCATAGGGATCCCTGTTAATCAAACGTGCCGCGGGTTGGTGGGCTGGATGTTGCCATGGTTCTGGTATCGCGGTGCGACGAACTATAGTGCTCCGGTGGGCAGATATACTATCGGTGATGACGCACCCGTGTCAGTGCTGCACGCACGGCTCTGTCATCCAACGCCCGAGCGCGGGCCTACGCTTTGTCTGAAAAATGTCTGCGCTCGCCCATACGGCGTTAAAAATTGACTGGTGCGCCAGCCCGGTCAAAATGCTCATTTACGGCTTGTAAACTCCGCTTTTTCGTCAATTTTTGCCTTGTCTGGCCATCGCTCGCCGACTTTTCAGACAGAGCTTAGCAACCCGGCGTCTGGCACGACACGGCTGGCCGGCGAGCCTCGACGAGCTGGCGCGCCATACCTGCCTGTTCCTGAACCTGGCACGGGGCGTCTCCATGTGGGGGCTGCGGGAAAGCCCACGCTGGCGGCCCGGCTTCCTGTCCAATTCCTTGGAGACCCTGCATGCCGCCTGCCTGCATGGGCGGGGGATCGCCTGTTTGCCCCGCTACATGGTGGCCGAAGATCTTGCGGCCGGGCGGCTCCACCCCCTGCTGGATGCCTACCGCGACACCCAGGTCGGCACCGCCATTTCCATTCTGCGCCCCGAGAAGACGCTGCTGCCGCGGCGGGTGCGCGCCCTGATCGACTACCTGGTGGAACACTTTCCTTGAGGGCTCAGCGTTTGAGTCCCTTCTCCTTGGGGGACGGGGGCGTCACTGACGATGGCGTAACCCGGCGGGCGGCATCGTGGCAGGAGGGCATGGTCGTCAACCGACCCTCGCCTCGCCCGGTGTTTGCCCGGTCGCGCGTTTGAACGCGCGGCTGAAGGCTGCCTGGGAGCCGTAGCCCAGCTGCCAGGCGACCTGATCGATGGAGAGGCGTTTCTCGCGGAGCCACTGCGTGGCGAGTCGCATCCGTAGCTGCGTTACGTAGTCCAGCGGCGAAACGCCGAGGGTACTGCGGAAACGTGCCGCGAAGGCCGACCTTGAACTGCCCATTTCCGCTGCCATGTCGGCCACGCTCCATCGGCGTCCTGGTTCGCGGTGGACGGCGACGATCACCCTGCCCAGGCGCGGGTCGCGCAGCGCCTCGACCCAGCCGCCGATTTCCCGACAGCCGCATTCGACCCAGCCGCGTACGATACTGGCGGCCACCACGTCCGCGAGCCGCGACAGGATGCCGGCGGCGCCGGCCCGGTTCAGGCACGCCTCGCGCTCCATCGCCTCGAGCATCGGCAGCATTTCCGGATAGCGCGACAGCAGCGTACCCACATGCATCACGGCGGGCATCATCGAGATCAGTGGTTGCATGCCGCCAAGATCGAACCGCATACAGCCGCTGAACAGACGCACGCCCTGGCCTTGCTCGAAGCGCGACGAGCCGTCGTCGATACAGCTGAACGAGTCGCAGAGCGGGATGGCGTCGATCTGCTCGATGTCGCGACTTTCCACCCCGGGGGAGGAGAGCAGGCAGTGATACCCGCCGCGCGGCAGCAACACCGCGTCGCCGCTCTCAAGCCGCTGGACCTCGTCGCCGATTCGCAGGATCGCTGAACCTTGCGCGATGAAATGAAATTGCGCGCAGAGGGCATCGGTATCGAAGGCGATGCCGAACGGCGCTCTCATCTGCATTCGCCGGTAGTTCAAGCCGGACAGACGCATCCCGAGCAACAGAGTGTTGATCCACTCGCTGGACTCCTCGTGCGGCAACTGACCAACCGGTGGCGGCGTGTCGGTCGCTCGGATATCGGGGGATGGGGTGCGCGGGTCCGGAGCGGCCGGCTGGGGCATGGAGGGCTTTGTCATAATCTTGGACTCAAGATCAAAGATTCTGGATTTTTGATGATAGCCGATCTTGTGGTGCCGCTTTAGCCTACACAGCATCTCAATGAACAATGGATGCTTCCCATGACCACGAACGACTCGCAGGATACGCGCCCGACGGGAGCGTCCCGAGGCGCCTGGAGCGCCGTTTTCTCGTTGACGCTGGGCGTTTTCAGCCTGGTGATGGCCGAGTTTCTACCGGCCAGCCTGCTGACTCCGATGGCGGACTCTCTGGCGATCAGCGAAGGTCAGGCCGGCCAGGCTGTCACCGCCACCGCCGTGGTGGCGCTGCTCTCCGGTCTGCTGGTTACTGCTGTGACCCAGCGACTTGATCGTCGCCATGTGCTGCTGGCGTTTTCCGGGTTGATGATCGCCGCCAATCTGCTGGTCGCCTACTCGCCGGATCTGATCTGGCTATTGGCCGGGCGTGTGCTGCTGGGACTGGCACTGGGCGGATTCTGGGCGCTCTCCGCCGCTACCGTCATGCGACTGGTGTCTGAGCACGACGTGCCGCGCGCGCTGTCGCTGCTTTTCGCCGGAGTCCCCATCGCCACCATCAGTGCCGCGGCGCTGGGCAGCTATCTCGGCGACCTGATCGGCTGGCGCAGCGTTTTTCTGCTCGCGACGGCGATCTCGGTGCTGACGCTGATCTTCCAGTACGTCACCTTGCCGACCATGACGCCGGAGCGTCCCGCGCCGCTGGGCACGCTGGTGAGCGTGATGAAACGACCGAGCATGATGGTCGGTATCGTGGCCATCCTGCTCGTGTTCTGTGGCCATTTCGCCTTCTTTACCTATGTCCGTCCATTTCTCGAGGGCGTGTCGCACATGGGGATCAATGCGCTTTCATCGACCCTGCTGGCGTTCGGGGTAGCGAACTTCCTCGGCACCTTGGTTGCGGGGTATCTGCTCGAGCGCAGCCTGCGTCTAACGCTGCTGCTGATGCCGTTGGTCATGGGCGCGCTGGGCTGGTTGATGGCAACGCTGGGCGGCTTCTCGATGGGGACCGATGCCCTCATGGTCGCGCTGTGGGGCTTCGCCTTTGGCGCCGTGCCGGTGGCCTGGTCGACCTGGATCACTCGTGTCGTGCCGGACGAAGCCGAGAGCGGTGGTGGCTTGATCGTCGCCTCGATCCAGCTGGCAATCGCCCTGGGGGCGGCGCTGGGGGGCGTTGTCTTCGGCATCGGTGGCGTGCTGGCCGTCTGCGCCACTGCCGGCACGTTGCTGTTGGCCGGTGCGGCGCTGGTGGTGGCCGGGGTGTGCACGCGGCCGGTGGCCATCGCCACCGAGGCATGTGCTGTGCAACGGTCAGCCTGCAGGAGCTGACCAGCGACCGTCTGCTGATCGAATACAAGCGTCTCGACCTGGTGATCGGGCGGCTGACGCATGTCAGTCAGCCCAACTCGTTCGGCGTCGAGCACCTGCGCGACGAGCCGCTGTCGACGGCCGCGCGGGTACTGATCGAGCATCTGCGCGAGCTGGCCCGTCAGGCGCCCGAGGGCAATGATGGGTAGCTGTTTTCCGGCCCGAAACGACGACGGGACGGCCGAAGCCGTCCCGTCGGGGTCATGTGCCGGTGGTGATCCGTCGGCGCTCAGCCCTCGCGCCGGCCGTCGACCAGCCGCTTGAGATCGAGCGGATTGGCCTCCTTGAGTGCCTCGGGACGCAGTGCGTCCGGCAGGTTCTGGTAGCACACCGGGCGCAGGAAGCGATGGATCGCCGCCGAGCCCACCGAGGTGGTGCGCGAGTCCGAGGTCGCCGGGTAGGGCCCGCCGTGAACCATCGCATGGCACACCTCGACCCCGGTCGGCCAGCCGTTGACCAGGATGCGCCCGGCCAAGCGCTCGATGCTCGATCATCACGAGTCGCGACCCGAGCCGTCACGAGGTCGTGTAGATGGCCTCGTAGCGTTCGCGCAACTGGTTCTTCTGCACCTTGCCCATGGTGTTGCGGGGCAGTTCGTCGACGAAGAACACCCGCTTGGGCTGCTTGTACTTGGCCAGCCGGCCGGCCAGCGACTCGATCACCTGCGCTTCCTCGAGCGTGGCGCCGGGCCGGCGCACCACCACCGCGGTGACGCCCTCGCCGAAGTCGGGATGCGGCACGCCGATCACCGCCGATTCGACCACGGCGTCGAGTTCGTCGATGATCTGCTCGACCTCCTTGGGGTAGACGTTGTAGCCGCCGGAGATCACCAGGTCCTTGTCGCGGCCGACGATCTGCACGTAGCCGTGCTCGTCGATGCGCGCCAGGTCGCCGGTGATGAAGAAGCCGTCGTCGAGCAGCTCCTCGCGGGTCTTCTCGGGCATCCGCCAGTAGCCGGCGAAGACGTTGGGGCCGCGCACCTCGAGGATACCGATCTCGCCGTCAGGCACCGGCGCGTGGCCCTCGCGCTGGGTGATGCGGATCTCCACTCCGGGCAGCGGGCGGCCGACGGTGCCGGCGATGCGCTCGCCGTCGTAGGGGTTGGAGGTGTTCATGTTGGTCTCGGTCATGCCGTAGCGCTCGAGGATGGCGTGCCCGGTGCGCTGCGCGAACTCGCGATGGGTCTCGGCGGTCAGCGGTGCCGAACCGGAGGTGAACAGGCGCATGTCGGCGGTCAGTTCGCGGGTCAGGCGTTCGTCCTGCAAGAGCCGGGTGTAGAAGGTCGGCACGCCCATCAGGGTGGTGCCGCGGGGCAGCTCGTCGATGATCGCGTCGATGTCCAGGCGTGGCAGGAACAACAGGCTCGCGCCGGCCATCAGGCAGACGTTGCAGGCCACGAACAGGCCGTGGGTGTGGAAGATCGGCAGGGCGTGGATCAACCGATCCGCCTCGGTGAAGCGCCAGGCCTCGACCAGCGAGGCGGCGTTGGAGGCGAGGTTCCTGTGGGTGAGCATTGCGCCCTTGGAGCGCCCGGTGGTGCCCGAGGTGTAGAGGATCGCCGCCAGGTCGTTGTCGTCGCGCGGTTCGATGACCTCCACGGGTGCGGCGCGCTGCATGTGCTCGATCAGGCTGCCGTCGACGGCGGTGCCCAGCGAGGCGACCTGGGGGCAGCCGGTCTCCTCGGCGACGCGGCGCGCGCTGTCGAGGTCGTCGGGACGGCAGACGAA
Organism: Modicisalibacter sp. MOD 31.J; assembly: GCF_020147985.1. NCBI lineage: Bacteria > Pseudomonadati > Pseudomonadota > Gammaproteobacteria > Oceanospirillales > Halomonadaceae > Modicisalibacter > Modicisalibacter sp. MOD 31.J. The sequence continues at coordinate 297,093 of NZ_JAGXFF010000006.1, forward strand.
CAGTGCCGGTTCGGCGTCGTTCAGGAAGTAGCGGATCTCCGCGGCGGTATAGCCGGTGTTGAGCGGCAGGTAGACGCCGCCGAGTCGCAGGCAGGCGAGATACAGCAGCAGCGTCTCGGGGCTCTTGTCGACCTGCACGGCGACCCGGTCGCCGGGGCGGACGCCCAGTTGGTGCAGGGCGCCGGCCAGCCGGGCGGTCGTCTCCAGCGCTTGCCGGTAGCTGTAGCCATGACCGTCGCGGGTGGTGACGAAGGGCGCGTCGCCGCGCTCGTGCATGCGCTCGGCAAAGGTGGCGAAGAGGTTGTGGTTCATTTTACGACGTCTCCTTTGAGCAGCTTTCGCCCACGCCGATCGAGATCGCGCACGCGGGAGGCGCAGGCGATCGTGCCCTCGGTCGTGTATTGCTCGTGGTTGCGTTCGATATCGTCGAGCACGTAGAGGTAGTTGACCATCAGCCCGGCGGCCTGTTCGAGCCCCTTGGCGGAGACGTCGCCGAGCCAGTTGATGCGATGCAGCTCGGCGCCGTTGCCGAGGTGGAAGCGGGCCACCGGGTTGAGCGGCAGGCCGTGGCGGTTCTTCGCGTGCAGCAGGTAGCGCGCCGCCAGTGGCTGCACCACGTCTTTGAGCGCCGCGGCGCGTTGCGGGTCGTCGTGCCAGTCGGGATCGCCGAGGTGGGCGAGGGTCTCGCGGGCCTCGTCGTCGAGCGGCGAGTCCTCGCCGAGCTGGGTGCTCTCCAGCCACTGGCGAAAGCCCGGCACCGGCGACAGGGTCACGAAGTGGCGCAGGTTGGGCAGCTCCTGCTTGAGTTCCTGGACCACCTGCTTGATCAGGAAGTTGCCGAACGAGATGCCGCGCAGCCCGGTCTGGCAGTTGCTGATGCCGAAGAAGGCGGCGGTGTCGGCGATATCGGCATCGTCGACGTCGCGCCGGGTGCTGTCGAGGATCGACTGGATCTGGTCCGGCAGGCCCTTGTGCAGGGCGACCTCGACGAAGATCAGCGGCTCGTCGCCGATCGCCGGGTGGAAGAAGGCGAAGCAGCGCCGGTCGCGATCGTCGAGGCGCCGGCGCAGGTCGTTCCAGTCGTGGATCTCGTGGACCGCCTCGTAGCGGATGATCCGTTCGAGGATCGCCGCCGGGGTGTTCCAGTCGATGCGCTTGAGGACCAGGAAGCCGCGGTTGAACCAGGACGCGAACAGGTGCTTGAAGTCGGCGTCCAGGGCGCGCAGCTCGTCGCCGCCGTCGAGCATGCCGAGCAGGTCCTCGCGCATCTTGACCAGTTCGTGGGTGCCGCCGCTGGTCAGGTTGAGCCGGCGTAGCAGCTCCTGGCGGCGCGGCTCGCAGGCGTCGAACAGTGTCTGCAGGTCGCGGTTGTCGCGCGACTCGCGGTAGCTGGCGTAGGCGCTGTCGACCCGCTCCGGGTCGGCCGAGAAGTCGCGGGTCAGGCGCTCGAAGAAGCGGCGTTTCTCGGCGGCGTCGAGCCGGCCGTAGCGCTCCAGGGCGCGGCTCGCCAGGGCGATGCTCGAGGCCTCGCCGTCGCTGTCGAGCAGCTGTCGGCAGGCCTCGATGAGCTGGGCATGATCGGCCGGGGCGTCGCCGCCGGCGCGGCGTCGACGCAGCGCATCGCGGCGGGTGATGGTGCTGAACAGATCCTGCAGGAAGCTGGTGTTCATGGTCGCGACTCCGAGGCGGTTGTCAGCCGAGGATCAGGTCGGGAAGCCAGGTGGCGATCCCGGGGAAGAGGCACAGCAGCACGATGCCCACCACCATGCACAGGGCGTAGGGCAGGCTGCCCAGCAGGATATCCTTCAACGCGATGTCCGGGGCGATGCCCTTGATGATGAACAGGTTGAGCCCCACCGGCGGGGTGATCAGGCCGATCTCCAGGTTGATGGTGAGGATCACCGCGAACCAGTAGGGGTCGAAGTTGGCCGAGAGGATGATCGGCAACAGGATCGGCGCGGTCATCACGATCACCGCCACCGGCGGCAGGAAGAAGCCGGCGACCAGCAGGAACAGGTTGATCACGGCCAGCAGTACCCAGCGATTGACCGCCAGGTCGGCGATCGCCCCGGCGAAGGTCTGGGTGATGTACAGCGAGGAGAGCGCATAGGCGAAGATCTCCGCCGCGGCGATGATCAGCATGATCATCACGCTCTCGCGCAGGGCGTCGCGCAGGATCACCAGCAGCGGCTTGGCCTGCCACATGCGATAGACCACGATCGCCAGGGCCAGGCACAGGAAGGCCCCGGCGCCGGCGGCCTCGGAGGGCGTGGCGAGTCCGCCGTAGAGGGTGAAGAGGATCCCGGTGACCACGGCCAGGAAGGGCAGCACCCGCACCAGCGCCCTGAGGTTGCCCTCGACGTTGCGCTTGATCGCCGCGCCGGCGTCGGCCATGGGGCTGCCGTAGCCCCCGGCCAGCTTGCAGGCGATCAGCGTCCAGGCCATGAACAGTCCGGCGAGCATCAGCCCGGGCAGGGCGCCGGCCATGAACAGGCGGCCGATCGAGGTCTCGGTGGCGATACCGTAGACGATCATGGTCACCGAGGGGGGAATCAGGATCCCCAGGGTGCCGCCGGCGGCGATGCAACCGGCGGCGACACCGTCCGGGTAGCCGCGCTTGCGCATCTCGGGAATGCCCAGCTTGCCGATCGCTGCGCTGGTGGCGGGCGAGGAACCGGACAGCGCGGCGAAGATCGAGCAGGCACCGATGTTGGAGATCGCCAGCCCGCCCGGCACGCGGCCCAGCCACAAATCCAGCGAGCGGTAGAGATCGCGGCCGGTGGGCGACGAGGCGACCGCGGCGCCCATCAGGATGAACATCGGAATGGCCACGAAGCCGAACGAGGCGATGCTCTCGAAGAAGGTCTCGCCGAAGTAGGTCAGCTCGCGCATGCCGCTGCCCAGCACCAGGGCACCGAGCGATACCGCGCCGAGGGCGAAGGCGATGGGCGTGCCGATGGCCATCAGCACGAACAGGGCGAGGATGACCAGGATGCCGCTGGTGATGGGATCCATGTCAGGTATCTCCTCCGCTCTGTTGTTCAGTGTCGACGGCACGCTCGCCGCGCAGGATTTCCGCGATGTACTGCAGCGTGAGCAGGCTGGCGCCGACGGCCAGCGGCAGCAGCGCCGGCCATAGCGGGGGGTTCCAGACCGTGCCGGTGGTCCAGCCCATCCCATAGGCTTCGAGGAAGTAGTGCCACCCGCCGTAGGTCAGCGCCATGCAGAAGGCCAGGCCGACCAGCGCGGCGAGCCCGCGCATGATCTGCCGTGCTTTGCCACCCAGGGTGTCGGGCAGTACCGTGACCGCGACGTGACCGCCGGTCATCAGCACGTAGGGCGCCCCGAACAGCATCGACGCGGTGACCGCGAAGACCGCGAATTCGGTCTGCCAGGTGGTGTTGTCGCCGAGCGCCGAGCGCACGAAGATCATGTGACAGACGGCCAGTACGCCGATCACCAGCAGGGCGCCGGCGAGCACGGCGGTGGCGATCGACAGGCCGTCCATCAGGCGGATATAACCGCCGACCAGCCCGTGGCGAGGGCCCGTCGAGCGGGCTTGAGCGTGTGGCATGACACCCTCCGGCGTCGCAGCAGGCGGGGCTGCCTCGCGCGAGGCAGCCGGGTGGACGGCGTGGTCGAGGGGCGCGGCATCGAGAGAGGGCTTCATGGCCGCCTCAGTCGACGGCCAGCGCGGCGTCGATCAACTGCTGACCGTTGGGCACCTTCTCGGCGAAAGATTTGTAGGCGCTCTGCTTGGCGACGTCGAGCCAGGCCTGGAAGTCCTCGGGCGACATGGTCACCACCTCGACGTCGTGCTCCTTGTAGACGTCGACGAGCTCCTGGTCGAGATCAGCGGCCTGCTTGGCGAAGTAGGCCTCGGCCTTCTCGCCGGCGTCGGTCAGCGCCTGCTGCTGCTTCTCGTCGAGCTTCTGCCAGCTCTGCTCGGAGACCATGATCGGCTCGTACATGAACCACAGCGCGTTCTCGCCGGGGGCGGTCAGGCAGTCGGCCTGCTCGAAGATGCGGTAGGAGACCAGCGAGCCCGAGGACGTATTGGCGCCGTCGAGCACGCCGGTCTGCATCGCCGTGTAGATCTCCGAGGAGGACATCGAGGCGATCGAGGCGCCAGCGCTGGCGAGCATCTCCTCGAAGGCCGGCCCGGCGGCGCGCAGGGTCTGGCCCTCGACGGTCTCCGGCGAGGTGATGCACTGCTTGTCCGAGACGAAGCCGCCGGCCAGCCAGGCATCCGAGAGCACGCGGGCGCCGGCATCGTTGATCACCGTCTTGATCATGTCCATGAACTGGGAATCGTTGAGGCGCTGGGCCCGTTCGTGGTTGCGCACCAGACCGGGCATCAACGTCGCCGAGAACTCCGGATGGCGGCCGCTGGCGTAGTCGAGCGGCAGCGCGGTCATGTCGAGACGGCCGCGGACCAGCGCCGACCACTGTTCCTTGGCGCCGAACAGCGATTCCGCGGGATAGACCTGCACCTTGAGGTCGACGTCGGCCTTGGCCACCTCGTCGGCGATCATCTGCACCATCTTGTCGCGGACATCCCCCTTGGGGAACTGGTGCGAGGCACGCAGTGTCGTTTCCGCGGCGGCATTGCCGCCGACGACGGCGCTCAGGCCGAGGGTGGCGAGGGCGATCTTGAGGGAGGTTTTCATGGCGTCTCCTGAACTTGTTGTTGTGTAATATGTATCAGCGATGCTGATGTATACTTTAATAGGCGGTCCGGAATACCCGTGTCAAACCGGGGCAGGTAGACCTTGGTGGCAGCACGGCGATGCTACCGCTGCACCGTGGTGAGGGCGCCGAGGCGACGACCTCGGCGCCGCGAAGAGGGGAGGCAGCCGTGAGCGGCAAGAAACCGTCGAACGCCCAGCGTCTCAAGGAGTCGCTGGAAAACGACATCATCAACGGGCGGCGCGCCCCGGGGGAGCGGCTCGACCCCGAGGCGCTGGGCAAGCAGTACCAGGTGTCGCGCACCCCGGTTCGCGAGGCGATCCAGCAACTGGTCGCCAGCGGCCTGGTCACGGTGTCACCCAAGAAGGGCACCTTCGTCGCCAAGGTGGGCATCGAGCAGTTGATCGAGATGTTCGAGGTGATGGCGGAACTCGAGGGCATGTGCGGACGGTTGGCGGCACGCCGTATCACGCCGGAGGAGCTCGTCGCGCTTCGTGACGCCCTGACTCGTTGCGAGGCCGCCGCCGAGCTCGGCGATCCCGACGCCTACTACTACGAGAACGAGGTCTTTCACCACGGCATCTACACGGCCAGCCACAACGGCTTCCTGGCCCGCGAGGCGCACCAGCTCAAGCAGCGCCTCAAGCCCTACCGGCGGTTGCAGCTCCAGGTGCGCCACCGCCTGGCGACCTCGCTGGACGAGCATCGCGGGATCGTCGCGGCCATCGAGAGTGGCGACGCCGAACGGGCCGAGCGCCAGCTGCGCGAGCACGTGCTGATCCAGGGCGAGCGATTCAGCGACTTCGTGGCCAGCGTCAGGGCGCTGGAGGTCGGCTGAGCCATTCCGGTGGGCGCGAACGGGTTCGCGACGACGGCTATCTTTTGGCCAGCCGAGGGCGGCCTGTCGCTCTGGCACGTTTTCCGGGTGGCTGCCATGTCGGCATAGTTGACCAATTCACTATGGTTTATGGTGAAGGTAATCCGAGTTCAGTCATCGATGGGAGCGCCCATGTTTTCCCCCTTCACCCTGCGTTATGCGCGCCTGCCCGAGCATTTCTTCGCCCGCTTCGATCCCGTGCCGGTCGAGGCGCCCCGCCTGGTCGCCTTCAACCGGCCGCTGGCCGAGGAGCTGGGTTTCGATCTCGCGGCCTTCGACGAGCGCCAGGCGACCGAGTGGTTCTCCGGCAATGGGGTTCCGCCCGGTGCCGAGCCGCTGGCCCAGGCCTATGCCGGTCACCAGTTCGGCAACTTCGTGCCCAGCCTGGGCGATGGCCGGGCGGTGCTGCTCGGCGAGGTGACCGACCGCCACGGCCGGCTGCGCGACGTGCAACTCAAGGGCGCCGGTCGCACGCCGTTCTCCCGCGGCGGCGACGGTCGGGCGCCGCTGGGCCCGGTGTTGCGCGAGTACCTGGTCAGCGAGGCGATGCACGCGCTGGGCGTGCCCACCACCCGCTCGTTGGCGGCGGTGGCCAGCGGCGAACGGGTCTTGCGCCGCGTGCCCGAGCCTGGCGGCGTGCTGACCCGGGTGGCCGACAGTCATCTGCGGGTGGGGACTTTCCAGTATTTCGCCGCCCGGGGCGATGTCGACGCGCTGCGCACCCTGGCCGACGAGGCGATCGCACGCCATTACCCCGAACTCGCCGAGCGGCCCGACGAGGAACGCTACCTGGCGCTTCTCGAGGCCGTGCAGCAGCGCCAGGCGGCGCTGGTGGCCCGCTGGATGGGCGTGGGATTCATCCATGGCGTGATGAACACCGACAACACCTCGGTCGCCGGCGAGACCATCGACTATGGCCCCTGCGCCTTCATGGAGGCCTACGATCCGCGCACCGTGTTCAGTTCCATCGACGAGCGCGGGCGCTACGCCTACGGCAATCAGCCGGGCATCGTCCAGTGGAACCTGGCGCGCTTCGCCGAGACCCTGCTGCCGCTGATCGACGACGACCGTGAGCGCGGCGTCGAGCGCGCGACCCGGGTCCTCGAGGGCTACCCCGGCCAGTACGACGCCGAGTGGCTGGCCGTGATGCGTGCCAAGCTCGGCCTGGCCCGCGAGGAAGAGGGGGATGTCGAACTCGCCGAGTCGCTGCTCGAGGCGCTGCAGGCCGGCGGTGCCGACTTCACCCTGAGCTTTCGCCAACTGGCCGACGTCGCCGAGTCCGCCGAGGCCCGCCCGGCACTGTTCGAGCTGACCGAGCGTCATGAGCCCCTCGAGGCCTGGCTGGAGCGCTGGCAGGCCCGACTGGCCCAGGAGGACGCCGACGGGGCCGCCATCGCCGCGCGGATGCGCAGGGTCAATCCATGCTACATCCCCCGTAACCACCGGGTCGCGGAAGCATTGTCGGCGGCCTACGAGGGCGATTTCGCGCCCTTCGAGACCCTGCGCGAGGTGCTCGCGCGGCCCTTCGAGGCGCAGCCCGGCCGCGAGGCGTACACGCTGCCGGCGGCACCGAGCGAGCGGGTGTTCCGGACGTTCTGCGGCACCTGAGAGGGGGATGGCAAGCTGGCGGCACTCGGCGATCTCGTACACGCTCTCTGGGGATTCACCTATTGTCCGGCGAATCGGGGTGTGACTAATCTTGAGGGGATGAGTCGCCGCGTCTGTCCGGGTCTGCCGTTACCCGCGGCACCGCGCGCAGAACAACCACAATCGGCGAGCCGGCCGCTGCCGCGCTCGCGCCGTCAGGAGCCGCCAGCATGTCCGTTCGTGAAATCGCCTTGTATATCGATGGCCAGCCCGTTCCCTCGCAGTCCGGCGAGTGGCGCGACGTGGTCAATCCCGCGACCCAGGCGGTGGTCGCGCGGGTGCCATTCGCCTCGCTGGAGGAGGTCGACCGTGCCGTCGCCAGCGCCAAGGATGCCTTCCGGACCTGGCGCAAGGTGCCGCTGGCCAAGCGCATGCGGATCATGCTCGCCTTTCAGGCACTGATCCGCGAGCACGCCGCCGAGCTCGCCGCGCTGATTACCGAGGAGCACGGCAAGACCCTGCCCGACGCCGAGGGCGAGGTGGGTCGCGGGCTGGAAGTGGTCGAGCATGCCTGCTCGATCACCTCGCTGCAGCTCGGCGAGATCGCCGAGAATGCCGCCAGCGACGTCAACGTCTATTCACTGCATCAGCCGCTGGGCGTGGGCGCCGGGATCACGGCGTTCAACTTCCCGATCATGCTGCCGTGCTTCATGTTTCCGCTGGCCATCGCCACCGGCAATACCTTCGTGCTCAAGCCCTCCGAGCAGGATCCGTCGTCGACCATGCGGCTGGTCGAGCTGGCCCACGAGGCCGGCGTGCCGGCCGGGGTGCTCAACGTGGTTCACGGCGGCCCCGAGGTCGCCGACCGGCTCTGTGACCATCCGGACATCAAGGCGCTGTCGTTCATCGGCTCGACCCGGGTCGGCACGCACATCTACGAGCGTGCCGGTGCCGCCGGCAAGCGCGTGCAGTCGATGATGGGCGCCAAGAACCATTGCGTGGTGATGCCCGATGCCAACCGCAGTCAGGCGATCAACAACGTGCTGGGTTCGGCGTTCGGGGCCGCCGGCCAGCGCTGCATGGCCAATTCGGTGCTGGTGCTGGTCGGCGAGGCGCGTGACTGGCTCGACGAGATCGTCGACCGGGCGCGCCATCTCAAGGTCGGTCCCGGTACCCAGCGCGACGCCGACCTGGGGCCGCTGGTCTCGCCGGCGGCCCGCGACCGGGTGGTCGGGCTGATCGGTCAGGGCGTCAGCGAGGGGGCGACCTTGCGTCTCGATGGCCGTGGGCTGACGGTCGACGGCTATCCGGACGGCAACTTCGTCGGGCCGACGATCTTCGCCGACGTGACCGCCGGGATGACGATCTATCGCGAGGAGGTCTTCGGCCCGGTGCTGTGCGTGGTCGGCGTCGAGACCCTCGACGAGGCCATCGACTTCATCAACGCCAACCCCAACGGCAACGGTACGGCGATCTTCACCAACTCCGGCTGGGTGGCGCGGCGCTTCGAGGCCGACATCGACGTCGGCCAGGTAGGCATCAACGTGCCGATCCCGGTGCCGGTGGCCTACTTCAGCTTCACCGGCTCGCGCGGCTCCAAGCTCGGCGACCTGGGACCCAACGGCAAGCAGGCGATCGCCTTCTGGACCCAGACCAAGACCGTGACGTCGCGCTGGTTCGAGCCGGAGAACGTCTCCCTCGGCATCAACAGCACCATCTCGATGGGCTGAGTCGGCCACCTCTCGCGGTGTGCCGTCACCCCGCGAGCAGCGCCCACAGTGCCTGACGCTGCGACGCGACGATACCCAGCGCCAGCAGCAGCAGGGCGAGGCCGGCGAGCCGCTCGATGGTCTTGAGGCCGCGCCCCAGGCGCTGGATCAGCCGTGGGTGCCCCGCCATGCGCGCCACCAGCAGGTCCCAGCCCAGCACCACGCCGACCATCCACACCGCATAGAGACCCTGGACGGTCGGCGGCGTGTCGCGTGCGTTGAGCAGGGCGAACAGGCTGGCGTAGAACAGCGCGTTCTTGGGGTTGAGCAGACCCGAGGCCAGCCCCGCCGCCAGGGCGCCCAGCGAGGCGCTCTGCGAGCCGGCATCGACATTGGCTTGCCCGAGTCGGGTCCGGCCGGCGTGGCGCAGGAAGCTCACCCCCATGTAGATCAAGAAGCCGGCACCGGCCAATTGCAGGGCGAGAAACAACTCGCTGTGCGCGCTGAGTGCCATCAGCCCCAGCAGCGCCAGGGCGATGAAGGCGGCGTTGGCCAGGGCGATGCCGAGACAAGCCAGTGCCGCCGGCCAGCGCCCGCGTACGATGGCGTAACGCAGGATGAGAAAGAAGTCGGGCCCCGGGCTCAACAGGGCGAGGAAGTGCGCCCCGGCGACCAGCAGGAATTGTTGCAGCATGACGGTCCCTCGGTATCCAGGAACCGCCATGCTGACGGACGCCGCCGCCGGGGTATTGAAGAAAAGTGCAGCGACTAGGGAAATGCTGAATAAATCGACGAGCGAGATGAAGCGCGAGGCGCATGGAACGGAGAAAACGAGACATAACGTGAAGTTAGGCGAGTTTTCGAGTACCACGCAACGAAGCGATTCGTTGGGGACGCCGAGTCCGCGCAGGCATTTATGCAGCGTTTCCTTAGCCGAGGCGATAGCCTCCCGGCGTGCTGGCCACCCGCGCCTTGAAGACGCGCTGGAAGTGGCCCTGGTCGGCGAAGCCGAGTTCCTGGGCAAGATCGGCGAGTGCGGCGCCCTGTTGCAGGCGTTGCCTGGCTCGCTGGATACGCTGATCCAGCAGCCAGGCATGCGGGGTCAGCCCCGTCTCGTGCCGGAACAGGCGAATCAACTGATAGCGGCTCATGGCGTGCTTGCGGGCCAGGGCCGTGAGCCCGGGTGGGTGCGCCAGGGATTGCAGTAGATGGTCCTGGATGGCCTGCAGGCGCGTCGCCGCGGGCCGTTTCAGAAGCAGGGCGGCCCCGCCGCGCCAGTGACGCGCGACCAGGAAGTCGATCAGCCCCGCTTGCTTGGTCCTGACGGACGCGCCGGAGAACAGCAGGTCGTTGAGCCGGCAGAACGCCCGGTAGGCCGTCGGCGACTCGCCGACGAAGGCCGTCGTGTCGATATCCGCGTTGTCGTCGCCCAGGACATGGGCGACCCAGGCGCGATCGAGATAGAGCATCTGATAGCTCCAGCCGCGGCCGGGCAGGGGATTGCAGGCGTGGACCGCATGGGCCGGAATGCTGACCAGGCTGCCGGGCGTCAGAGTGGCGTGCTGGTCGGCGCACTGGAAAAGGCTCTGGCCCTGATCGACGACGCCGATGGAAAGCGTGGGATGGCTGTGGGCGCGATAGCAGGCACGGCTATGGCTGGCGCGGCGGCTTTCGACGAAGGGCAGGGCGGCATCCCGCCAGAATTGGCTCATGCGGAATCCTCGGCGACTCGATGCGAACCATGGTGCCGAAAATCGCCGTCGCGCGCGAGCCTCGTCAGGCCGAGCGCGCGCTTGAGCCGCGTCGTGACTACCGGTCTATTGAAGACACGCGGTGATCCGGCAACGTTCGAGCAACTGGCTCATCGGTTCCAGCTGGCTCTCGTGCAGGATCAACTGCGTCGCTGCCGTGGCCGCTTCGTCGGTGGGCAGGACGATGGCGAACTCGCCCTCCTCGAGATGGAACTCGTGGATCTCGCATTCACCCTCGGGGGTCTGGCACAGGATCGAGCGATAGCTGTCGTCCTCGCCGTAGGTGAGACGGTTGTAGACCTTGAAGAAGGTATAGAGATAGAGGCCCTGTTCGAAGGTCGGCCAGCGGGCCGGGTTGCGCCGGGTCTCTTCGTCGATGGGCTGGCCGGTGTCCTCGGCGCGGCGGATGGCGTCGTCGAGCTGGCCCTGCAGCAGCGAGCCGGCATCGCAGGGCGCGGGTTCGATGGCGTCCCGTGCGCTTTCATAGACGGCCGATACCTGGCGGATGTCGTCGATGTCGTGAATCAGGTGGTCGCTGTGGGCGAGGCTGGCCGGGTCGAAATTGCCGTTTTCCCAGCCATGAATCACGCGCAGGGTGAGCGTGTCCTGGTTCAGCGCCCGGTCGAGCAGGGCATGCAGGGCCAGGCTCAGATGCTCCCAGCGTTCGGGCGTCTCATTGACGAAGGCCTGATAGGGGTCGTCGAGGATCCGATGCAGGCGTCCCGGGACATGCTCCTTGGCTTCATTGTATTTCATCATGGCTCGTTCTCGATGACTGCTCGTTGCCTGGCATTTTGATAGGGTAGCGTGCCGGTTCGACGCCGATACACTGCTCGAGTGCCGCGCATCGACGAGAGATGAGCGGATAACACGAGTTATCGACATTCGCGCGCGAATCTTTAACGAAATTCCACATTCATTGTCGCCAGGGGAGTCCTGCGAGAGCGGGCTGAGAGTGCGGTCACGACACACCGCTGACCCTGGAACCTGATCCGGTTCATGCCGGCGGAGGAAGTGCGACATGCTTTATGCGACCCTGGCCGCGCTGGGCGCGGCGCTGGTGCTGTTCGCGATTCTCGGGCTGCGCGGCGGCCGCGGCGATCTGCGACTCGATGACTACATGACCGCGCGGAACTCGCAGTCCGCCACCACCCTGGGGCTGTCGTTCCTGGCCTCGGGCATGGGGGCCTGGATCCTGTTCGCGCCCCCGGAGGTCGGTGCCTTCGTCGGCCCGCTGGCGCTCGCCGGTTATGCCGTGGGCTCGGCGCTGCCGTTCGTGGTGCTGGCGCTGTGCGGGCCGGCGATTCGGCGCCGCCTGCCGGCGGGTCGCAGCATCGGCGAGTTCGCCGCCGTGCGTTTCGGCGATGGTGTGCGGCGCTACGTGGCGCTGATCTCGGTTCTCTACATGGCGTGTTTCCTGGCCGCCGAACTGAGCGCGATCGGCGGTATCACCGCGCTGCTCTCGCCGCTGTCGGGTGGCGTGGTGATCGTCGCCGTGGCGGTGACCACGCTGGCCTACACCGCCTGGGGCGGATTGCGGGCGAGCCTGGCCACCGACCGCTGGCAGGCGTTGCTGTTGAGCGTGCTGCTGGTGGTGGTCGGCAGCGCGGTGCTGGTCGACATGCCGGCGTTGCCTACGAACGCCGCGTTGCCGTCGGTGCCGGCCGGCGAGGCCTGGGGCGTGGCGGTGACGCTGGTGATCGCGGTCACCACGGCGAATCTCTTCCATCAGGGCTACTGGCAGCGGGTCTGGGCGGCTCGTGACGTCGGGTCGCTGGGGCGCGGTGCGCTGCTGGGCGGCATCACCACCGTCGTAGTGGTGGCGGTGATCGGCGGGCTGGGCATCCTGGCGGCGATGAGCGGGGCGAGCCTGGGCACGCCGCCGATGCCGTTCTTTGCCCTGCTGGCCCCCGGTTGGGTATCACTGCTCGCCCTGGTGCTGGCGGTGACGCTGGTGGCGTCGAGCGTCGATACCCTGCAGAACGGCATCGCCTCGCTGCTGGTCGGCGAAAGCGAGCGCGAGACGCGGAGTGGCCTGTCGCTGCGGGGCGCGCGCTGGATCACCGTGGCGCTGATGGTGCCGGCGGTGCTGGTGGCGCTGCAGGGTTACTCGGTGCTGCGACTGTTTCTGATCGCCGACCTGCTGTGTGCCACGGCGGTGGTGCCGGTGATGCTGGGCTTGTGGTCGCGGATGAGCACACAAGCCGCCGTGGCCGGGGCGCTGGCCGGCCTGGCGGGAGCGATCCTGCCGGGCTGGATCCTCCGCGGCAGCCTGGGCGATGCCTTGCTGGCTGCGAGCTTTCCCGGCGGCGCGCCGACCCTGGCGCCCTTCGTCGGGGCCCTGGCGGCGTCGGCGCTGGTGGCGCTGCTGGTCGCCGCGCTTCGCCCGCGTCGGGCCTGGCAAGTGGAGTGAGCCGCTTGAGGTGGGCGTGGCGTTTGCGTGGCACCCGGCGGGCTTTCAGACTGGACGCACTATATGCTGACACCACAACGAACAGCCCCGAAGGAGATCCCATGAGCGATCAGCACAACCCGGACAAGCGCCGTCGCCATTCCGCGCCGGTGGTGGACGGCCCCGGCAAGGCCGCCAGTCGTGCCATGCTGCGGGCGGTGGGCTTTTCCGACGAGGACTTCACCCGGCCGCAGGTGGGCGTCGCCTCGACCTGGAGCCAGGTGACACCCTGCAACAGCCATATCGGCGGGCTCGCCGACGAGGCGCGCGCCGGGGCCGACGCGGCGGGCGGCAAGGGCGTGATCTTCAATACCATCACCATCTCGGACGGCATCGCCAACGGCACCGAGGGCATGAAGTACTCGCTGGTCTCGCGCGAGATCATCGCCGACTCGATCGAGGCGGTGGCGGGCTGCGAGGGCTTCGACGGCGTGGTGGCGATCGGCGGCTGCGACAAGAACATGCCGGGCTGCATGATCGGCCTGGCACGCCTCGACCGGCCCGGGGTGTTCGTCTACGGCGGCACCATCCTGCCGGGCGAGAATCATACCGACATCGTCTCGGTGTTCGAGGCGATGGGCGCGCACTCCCGCGGCGACATCGATCGCATCGAACTCAAGCAGATCGAGGAAACGGCGATCCCCGGGCCGGGCTCCTGTGGCGGCATGTACACCGCCAACACCATGGCCTCGGCGATCGAGGCGCTGGGCATGAGCCTGCCTGGCAGTTCGGCGCAGAACGCCGTGTCGCAGACCAAGCGCGACGACAGCCGCGCCGCCGGCGCCGCGGTGCTCGAGCTCCTCGAGCGTGACATCCGCCCCCGCGACATCATGACCTTCGAGGCGTTCGAGAACGCCATCACCGTGGTCATCGCCCTGGGCGGTTCGACCAACGCGGTGCTGCACCTGATCGCCATGGCCAGCGCGATCGGCGTCGAGGTATCGCTGGAGGATTTCACGCGCATCGGCAAGCGCGTCCCGGTACTCGCCGACCTGCGCCCGAGCGGCCACTACATGATGAGCGAACTGGTGGCGATCGGCGGCATCCAGCCGCTGATGAAGACGCTGCTCGATGCCGGCCTGCTGCACGGCGACTGCCTGACCGTGACCGGGCGTACGCTGGCCGAGAATCTCGCCGACGTCGCGCCCTACCCGAGCGATCAGCGGATCATTCAGCCGCTCGACGCCCCCGTGAAGGCACAGAGCCATCTGCGCATCCTGCGCGGCAACTTGGCGCCGGAAGGGGCGGTGGCCAAGATCACCGGCAAGGAGGGCACGCGCTTCACCGGCCGCGCACGGGTGTTCGGTTCCGAGGAGGAGGCCCAGGCGCGCATCAACGATGGCAGCGTGGTGGCCGGCGACGTGGTGGTGATCCGCTACGAGGGGCCGCGCGGCGGGCCGGGAATGCGCGAGATGCTGACGCCGACCTCGGCGATCATGGGGCGCGGCCTCGGCGACGCGGTGGCGTTGATCACCGATGGGCGCTTTTCCGGCGGCAGTCACGGCTTCGTGGTCGGCCACGTCACCCCCGAGGCGTTCAACGGTGGCCCCATTGCGCTGGTCGAGGACGGCGACGAGATCACCATCGACGCCGAGGCCGATACCATCGATGTCGCCCTGAGCGCGGAGGCGTTGGAGCGTCGTCGCGCCGCCTGGCGACAGCCCGAACCGCGCTACCGGCGCGGGGTGCTGGCCAAGTACGCGCGCACGGTGTCCTCGGCCTCGCTGGGGGCGGTCAGCGACCTGCCGGAGTGAATGCCGTGACCACGCTGCACATCGCCACGCCGCTGGGCGTGATCGCCGACACGCACGGTCAGTTGCGCCCCGAGGCGCTGACCGTGCTGGCGGACTGCGAGGCGATCGTACACCTCGGCGATGTCGGGGCGCGCGAGGAGGACCGGGCGATCCTCGCGCGGCTCGAGGATCGGGCGCGGGTATTCGCGGTCCGCGGCAACATCGACACCGCCGGCTGGGCCGAGTCGTTGCCGGCGCATCTCGATCTCAACGTCAACGGCCGCCGGCTGCATCTGGTGCACGACATCGCCGACGCCGATGCCGCGACCGCCGCCGAGGTCATCCTTCACGGGCATTCCCACAAGCCGCGCAACGAATGGCGCGACGGCCGGTTGCTGTTCAATCCCGGCGCGGCCGGCCGTCGGCGCTTTCGCCTGCCGATCTGCGTCGGCAAGCTGTGGCTCGATGCCTCGGCGGTACGCGGGGCGATCGTCCACCTGCCGGTCTAGCCCTCGTCCTCCAGCATCGCCAGCGCACCGATGACGAGAGCGTGCATCCCCTGACTAAGCTCGCCTTCCATCTCGGTTTCTTCCTCGGCGCGGTCTGTATCCACGGCTGGCTCCCGGTCTGCGACCGAATACACCGTATCGGCCACGGCCATGCCGTGGAAGGCCACGGTCGCCAGCAGCCAACGTGCTTGCGCCAATGACAGCCCGTAGGCCTCGGCAATGTGACGCTGATGCCCGGCAATCTTGTCGAGCATGGACTGGGTCGTCGCCATCCTGCGAATGACGTAAGGCGTCACGCCCGGGTGCGCCTTCACAAAGTCCCGCACAGAAACAGCGAACAGCAGCAGGTAGTCCCTCAAGCTCTCACGGCCGTTGCCGATGGCGCGAGGAATCTGCCAGCGGCTGAAGATCTCCTCGGCCACCAGGTGCTTCAACGCCTCAAGACTGGGCACATGGTTATAGAGCGCCATATGGCTGACGCCCAGCCCCGCGGCTACGCCAGTGAAGGTGATGTTTGGCAAACCTATCTCGATGCCCGCGTCAGCGATTCGTTGACGCGTGATCGTCGGCGGGCGTCCGCGACCTCGTGGGTTGCGGCGTTCCGGTGATGTCATCGCGGTGTCCTTGGTCGTCGCGTCGCCTATTTCCTGACTCTGGACGACTTTGCATCATTTAGTTTATGGGTTGCAACTAATTGCACATTTCGTTTACATTTATGATAGTAATTATCATTCAAGATTGAAGTCGTGCGGGCTTGCAGGGGCCGAGATAGCGGATTGTCGGCGATACCGGACAAGGGGTTGGCGGGATGCTTGGGGCACCAAGGGTGAATCATCCTTTAGCCAATTGTGGGTTCAGGGAGTTTTCGTGAGAGGGGGCGAGGATTTGATCAGGTTCGGGGAGCCTGGCCCGATCAGGCGGGTCTTGAAGCCGATACGAGGGCAATTGACAGTCGCGGCCATCCTGGCTGCCTGGGGCGCCATGCTCACTCTGGTGCCGCTGGCTGGCATTGCCCACATCGCCAGTATTGCCCTTGGCAACGCAGGCGATACGCGGGAGGGAGCGGCAGCGCTCTGGTGGACGGTCATCGCCAGTGTGGCCTGCATGTTCGCCGGCATGGCGCTGGTATCGGCCGGCAAGCTGATCGCCCACTTGGCCGACAACCGCATCACCC
This sequence comes from Modicisalibacter sp. MOD 31.J, assembly GCF_020147985.1. Classification (NCBI taxonomy): domain Bacteria; kingdom Pseudomonadati; phylum Pseudomonadota; class Gammaproteobacteria; order Oceanospirillales; family Halomonadaceae; genus Modicisalibacter; species Modicisalibacter sp. MOD 31.J. The sequence goes on from NZ_JAGXFF010000006.1 coordinate 313,574, forward strand.
ACCACCTGCGCCTGGCCGCGGCGCGGCGGCTGGCCCAGGTACCGCTGGGCTGGTTCACCAGCCGGGCCTCGGGCGAGGTCAAGCAGGCGATGCAGGACGACATTGCCACGCTGCACAGCTTGACCGCGCATTTCTACACGGCCGTGGGGCGCGCAGCGGGTGCGATCCTGATCTCGGTCGTCTACCTGTTTGCGATGGATTGGCGCATGGCCATCGTCGCACTGTTGCCTTTCCCCGGCTTCTTCCTGTTCCTGCACCGGGCCATGAAGGCCAGCGGCTCAGACAGGCAGGAGTTCGTCGCGCGGCTTGGCCGTATCAACAGCGCCGCCGTCGAGTTCGTCGGCGGTATTCCCGTGGTCAAGGCCTTCGGCGCAACCGGCCGGGCGCATGGCGGCTACCGTGAGGCCGTCGATGCCTTCGCCGATGCCTTCATCCGCTTTACCCGCCCGCTGGTCGCGATGATGGCCCATGCCCACGCGATGATTGCACCGGTCACGGTGCTGGGCGTGGTGCTGGCCTTCGGCGCGCTGTTCGCGGCTCGCGGCTGGATGGCGCCCGTTGACATACTGCCCTTCGCCCTGGTGGCACCGGGCATCTGTGCGCCGCTGCTGCTGTTGCACACCATGCTGCACGATCTCAACAGCGCCACGGGCGCGGCACAGCGTGTGCTGGCGCTGCTGGAAACGCCCGTGCTGGAGCCGGTGGTACCTGGTCGGCAGCAGAGCCCCGCCGGACACGAGGTGCGCTTCGAGAACGTCGGCTATGCCTATGGCGATGGACGGCCGGTGCTGTCGAACATCAGCTTTACGCTGGCGCCCGGCACGGTCACAGCGATCGTCGGTCCGTCGGGCGCGGGCAAGTCGACGCTGGCCCGATTGCTGCTGCGCTTCTTCGATCCCAGCGAGGGGCGAATCACACTGGGTGGCGTGGATCTGCGGCATATCGAGACCTCGCAGTTATACCAACGCATCGGTTTCGTCTTGCAGGAGGTGCGCCTGGTCCACGCCAGCGTGCGCGACAACATCGCGATGGGGCGGCCCTCGGCCAGCCAGGAGGAAATCGAGGACGCCGCACGTGCGGCCAACATCCACGAGCGCATCCTGGCCCTGCCACGCGGTTATGACGCGGTGGTCGGCGAGGACGCGCAGCTTTCCGGCGGCGAGCGCCAGCGTGTGAGCATCGCCCGCGCTGTGCTGCTTGATCCGCCCGTGCTCGTGCTCGACGAGGCCACGGCCGCCGCCGATGCCGGCAACGAAGTGGCAATCCAAAGCGCGCTGTCGCGCTTCGCGCAGGGTCGCAGCCTGATGGTCATCGCGCACCGACTCGATACCGTGATGCACGCCGATCAACTCCTCGTACTCGACAATGGCGGCATCGTGGAACAAGGCACTCATCGGCAACTGCTGGCGAACAACGGGCGTTATGCCCGGCTCTGGGCGCTGGGCGGCTACGGAGCGACGACGGACCGGGAGGGCCCGCCATGCTGAAGACCTTTATCCAACTGCTGGGCGAGGACGTGCCCATCTTCCGCCGTTACGTCTGGCTGACGGTTGTCTACGGGGTACTCTGCGGGCTGACCATCGCGGCATTGGTGCCCATCCTGACCCATCTGCTGAACGCTGACACGCAGCGCACGGTTGCGTGGCTGAGCGTGCTGTTGGCCGGAGTCCTGGTTTGCTGGATATTGCGGCGCTACGTGGAACAGTCGGGTGTGCGTGTAGGCGTCGCCATCCTGCGAGGTGGGCGGCACCGTCTGGGCGATCATGTCGCACGCCTTCCCTTGGGCTGGTTCACGCCGCAGAACACGGCCCGGCTCGGCCATGCCGTCACGCAAGGCATGATGGACGTGGCCCAGCTTCCGGCTCATGTATTTACCCCGCTCATCGCCGGCGTGGTGACGCCGATGGTGCTGGTTGCGGTCCTGCTCGTGCTGCATGGACCGCTGGGGCTGATCGCCTTGGTCGCCTTGCCGCTGCTGGCGGGCGTTCTTTTACTGACGGGCCGGCTTTCGCGGCGAGCCGACGAGGCCTTCCATCGGCGCTTCGCCGACGCCAGCCAGCGCGTGGTGGAGTTCGCCCAGGCCCAGTCGGTGCTGCGCGCCTTCAACGGTGAGGGTGGCAGTACACGCTGGCTGGAAGAGGTATTCGAGGAGCAACGCCAAGCGGGCGCGCGGCTGATCTGGCTCTCGGCCGGGTCGAGCGTGCTGAACGCCTGGGCCGTGCAGGCCGTGTTTGCCGCCTTGCTCATCGCGGCGGGGCTGTGGTTGAGCGACCAACTGGGTGGCGGGCTGGCGACCGGCGAGGCCATCGCGGTCATCGCTTCTCTGATGCTCGTGGCCCGCTTCATCGACTCGTTGCTGGAAGTGGCCGGCTACGGCCAGGTGCTGAGTGGCGCGCGTGGCCAGCTCGATGCCATCCGCGAACTGTTCGATGTCCAACCGCTACCGGTGCCCGTTGCGCCGCAGCCACCGCGTGATGCCTCGGTCGAACTGCGGGACGTGCATTTCCGCTACGCACCGGATGAACCGGAGGTGCTGCGTGGTGTGAGCCTGCGTATCGAGCCGGGCAGCATGACGGCGCTGATTGGCGAATCCGGATCGGGCAAGACCACGCTGGTTCGGCTGATCGCGCGTTTCTTCGATGTGGGCCAGGGCAGTGTGCGAGCCGGCGGCGTGGACGTGCAACAGATGTCGGAGGCGCAACTGGCCGGCCAGATCAGCCAGATTTTCCAGGACAGCTATCTGTTCACGGGCAGCATCGCCGATAACATCCGCATGGGTAAAGCCGATGCCAGCGACGCCGACGTCATGGAGGCGGCGCGGCAGGCCGGCGTGGCCGAGATCGTCGCGCGTCTGCCGCAGGGGCTGGATACCCCGGTCGGTGAAGGCGGCGCACGCCTGTCGGGTGGCGAGCGCCAGCGTATCGCCATCGCCCGGGCGTTGCTAAAGGACGCGCCGATCCTGCTGGTGGACGAGGCCACCGCCGCGCTGGACGTCGAGAACCAGGCCGCCATCACCCAGGCGCTGGCGCGGCTGCGTGGCCGGCGTACCTTGATCGTGATCGCACACCAACTATCGACGGTGGCAATGGCCGATCAGATCGTGGTGCTGGAAGGCGGCCGGATCGTCGAGCAGGGAACGCCCGGACAGTTGCGCGACACTCAGGGGCGGTACGCGCAATTCCTTGCCCAGCACCGGGCTGCCCAAGGCTGGCGCATTGCCCATGCCGCGTCGGATGGAGCGTCGTCCTGATGCGCGCCAGTCTGTTGGGCCTGTTCATCCTGCTGTGTGGGGCGTCACTGCTGGTCGGTGCGCAGCAACTGGCTTGGTCTCAGCTGTTCTCGCCGGTGAGCGATGCCCGGCTGACGCTGACGGCCAGTCGCCTGCCTCGGCTGGTGGCGCTGGTGCTGACGGGCGTGGGTCTGTCCGTCTGCGGTGTCATCCTCCAGCACGTGGTCCGCAACAAGTTTGTCGAGCCCGCCACGTCGGGCGGGCTGGATGCGGCCAAGCTCGGTATTCTGGTCGCGCTGACCACGATGCCAACGACGGGAACGGTTGGCAGGATGCTGTTCGCGCTGGTTTTCTGCTTCGCCGCCAGTCTGATCTTCGTGGCGATCGTTCGCCGCATCCGTTTCAAGAACACGGTCCTCGTTCCGGTGATCGGCCTGATGTACGGCGGCGTGCTCAGTGCCATTGCCGAGTTCTACGCCTACCGCCACAACATCCTGCAAAGCATGCAGGGCTGGTTGTTGGGGGACTTCTCCAAGGTCGTCCAGGGCAATTACGAAATCATCTACCTGATCCTGCCGATCGTCGCGCTCACCTATCTGTTCGCGCATCGCTTCACCGTGCTGGGCATGGGGGAGGGCATGGCAACGAGCCTGGGGCTGAATTACCCCGCTACGGTGGCGCTGGGCCTGATGCTGGTGGCCGTCACTGTGTCCGCCACGGTCATCACCGTCGGGGCGATCCCTTTCGTCGGACTGGTCATCCCCAATCTGGTCGCGCTGCACTATGGCGACAACCTGGGCTGCACCTTGCCCGTCGTGGCATTGGGCGGCGCATCGTTTCTGCTGGCCTGTGACATTCTCGGTCGCCTGCTCATTTACCCGTTCGAGGTGCCCATCGGGCTGACGGCCGGCAGCATAGGCGGCGTGCTGTTTCTCGTGCTCATCATCTGGAGGAACAAGTGATTCGCATGGCTTCCCGGCACGCAGTATGGCTGGTGGTCATCGCCCTGGCACTGACCTTCCTGTTTTACCGTTCCGGCTTCGATTTCGAGTACGTCATTCCTAAACGGCTTGCCCGGCTGGCCGCCATGCTCATTGGCGGCGTCTGCATTGCCTGGTCTTCGATCGCGTTTCAGACCATCACCGGCAACCGGATATTAACGCCGTCGATCATGGGCTATGAGGCATTCTACCTGCTGCTGCAAGCCCTGGCTGTCCTCGCCATGGGCACCCGGAGCCTGGTCGTGCTCGGCGGGAACGGTAACTTCTTCCTGTCCGTTCTCCTGATGCTCGGCTACTCGTGGGCCCTCCATCGCTGGCTGTTCCGCGATGGCAGGAACAACGTCTACTTCCTGCTGCTGTTGGGGCTGGTGCTGACGATGGTGATCAACACCTTCACGCAGTTCGTCCAGTACAAGGTCAGTCCCGGTGAATTTGCCATCCTGCAGGGCTTCAGTCAGGCGTCCTTTGGCAAGGCGGAGCCCGGGCAACTGCTCGTGTCGGCGATACTGGTCGCGATGGTGTGTGTCGCAGCGCTCCATACCCTGCCGACGCTGGATACGCTTGCGCTGGGTCGCGATCAGGCCATATCCCTGGGTGTGGATTACCAGCGCAGCGTACGGTTTTTCCTCGCGTTGATCGCCGTCTTGGTCGCCATTTCGACCAGTCTGCTCGGACCGACTGCATTCATGGGGATCTTCGTCGCCAACATCACCTATGCGCTCGCCGGTAGCTTCAGGCACCGGGTCACGTTACCCACGGGCAGTGCCATTGCCATCGGGATGTTCATCCTGGCCCAGCTAGCGGTCGAACACATCTTCAATTACCGAACGACCGTCGGCATTCTGGTCAACCTGATATGTGGCGCCTGGTTCCTCGCGCTGATGGCGCGTACGCGGGGGACGGCATGATTAGCATCCATGACCTTTCCAAGACCTACGGCACTAAAACCGTCCTCAGCGACGTGAACCTGAGTTTCCCGGCCGGACGGTTGACCTCGCTGATTGGTCCCAACGGCGCGGGTAAAACAACGCTGTTGATGATGATCGCCCGGCTGTTGGAGCCGACCCGGGGTGACATTCTGATCGAGGGCAGCAGGATCGGGGATATTCGCATTGGCGACTACGCCAAGCGTGTCGCCACCTTGCGCCAGTCCCTCGATTTCAATTTGCGCCTGACGCTGGAAGAACTGGTCGCCTTCGGCCGCTTTCCCCACAGCCGTGGAGCGCTGACCGCCAATGACCACCAGGCCATCGACGAGGCCATCGATTTCCTGACGCTGGATCCGCTGCGCACTGCCTACCTCGACGAGCTCAGCGGCGGGCAGCGTCAGATGGCTTTCCTGGCCATGACCATCGCCCAGCAGACGCCGTGCCTGCTGCTCGATGAGCCTCTGAACAACCTCGACATCAAGCACGCCGTTCAGATCATGCGCGCGCTGCGGCGCCTCTGCGACGAGCACGGCCGCACCGTGATCCTGGTGGTGCATGACATCAACTTCGCCGCCAACTATTCCGACCACATCGTGGCGATGAAGGGTGGTGAGATGCATTGCGCCGGCCCCGTGTCAGACGTCGTGACCGAGGCCCGGCTACAGGAACTCTACGGACTGGATTTCGAGATTACCCAGAACGAGCGTGGCTGCCTGTGCAACTACTTCAACCCACCAGGAGAAATGAAATGATTTTCCATCATCCATCGGGGCATTGGCTGTTTGCCCTCCTGACCGCCGTAATGGTCGCATTGCAAGGCTGCGGCCGGGAGCCAGAGGAGTCGTCTCAGGCGTCGACATCACCGGCCACTGCGCAAGCCGAGCAGTCGTCCTATGGACCCATAACGGTTGAGCACAAGCTGGGGACGACCGTGATCGAGAAACGCCCGCAGCGCGTGGTGGCTCTCGACATGAACGAAGTCGATTTCCTCGATCAACTGGACGTTCCCGTGGCCGGAATGCCCAAGGACTTCGTGCCGCATTTCCTCGCCCAGTACAAGGACGACCCCGAGGTGGTGGACACGGGAGCGATCGTTCGACCCAACCTGGAGAAGGTGCATGCGGCCAGACCTGATCTGATTCTGATCACGCCGCTCCAGGCGAAGCACTACAAGGCGTTGAGCGAGATCGCCCCAACGATCCATTTCGATGTGGATTACCGGGACAGCGAGGTCAAGCACATAGAGGTCATCAAGGAGCACCTTCTGACCCTGGGGCAGATCTTCGGGAAACAAGACCTCGCCCATGAAAAAGCGGCTGAACTCGACGCCAGGGTAGAGGACGTCAAACGCATCACGCAGGAACGCCCCGAGAAGGCGCTGATTTTGATGCACAACAATGGCGCTTTCCGCTCCTTCGGTGTGCAGTCGCGCTACGGCTTCGTCTTCAATGCACTGGGTGTGACGCCAGCCAGCCCGACAGCCGAAACGGGGCTGCACGGTCAGCCGGTATCCAGCGAGTTCATTCAGCAGGCCAACCCCGATGTGATCTACATAGTGGATCGCACCGCCGTGATGGAGCACCGTCCCGCCTTGAGTGCGGAGACCCTGAGCAACCCGCTGTTGAGAGATACCAAGGCCTGGAAGAACGATCGCGTGGTCTTTACCGATGCCGAGGCCTGGTACGTTACGGCGGCGAGTGTGACGTCCCTGGAGCTCATCATCGACGATGTCATCAAGGGATACCGCCAGTGATGCTATGCGGGCGTCGAGATCTTTTTATAAACATAAATATTAATGATTATCGTTTGCTTTATAAATATATTTATCAAAAGCCTGGCTCAACGTGGAATAATTAAAAGGAATCTGAAATGACGAAACTCTTCTACAACGACCATGTCGCGCACTTTCTACCCAAGCCCGTACACCCGCACAGGCTATTCCCGTTGGGTTGCAGAGTCGCTGTCATGCAAAAAACGCTACTGCTTGGACTGGCGATCGGTACCCTGACGGCTAGCCCATGGGTGGGGGCACAGACCGTCGATACGCAAACGGATGTCAACGATAAGCGGACCGCTCCCCAAGCCCCTGAAGATTTAATGATACTACCCTCGGTGCAAGTGATAGGAGATGCCGCCGAGCCGACCGTTCCGTATGCCGGTGGGCAAGTAGCCACGGGGGGGCGCATGGGGTTTCTGGGTGATAGGGACTTCATGGAAACGCCCTTTTCCACCATCTCCTATACGAAGAAATTCATTGAAGATCAGCAGGCGACGGATATCCAGGAAGTGATATCCAAGACCGATCCGGCGGTGTTCAGGAGCGGTATCCCGGGAGAGAGCAATGAAAGTTACTCGATTCGTGGTCTGCCCTCCAGCGTGGGTGATGTGATCGTCAACGGTCTGGCGGGCATGGCAGGCTATTACCGTAGCTCGCCCGAGATGTTCGAACGTGTCGAAGTGCTCAAGGGGCCTTCGGCCCTGCTCAACGGCATGCCCCCCAAAGGATCGGCAGGCGGTGCGGTCAATCTCGTGACCAAGCGCGCCGGCGACGAGCCATTGACACGCCTGACGACAAGCTACATGTCGGAAGCCCATGTTGGTGGTCATATCGACATCGGCCGCCGTTTTGGCGAGAACCAACAGTTTGGTGTTCGTTTCAATGGCACCTATCGAGATGGCGAGACTGCCTTGGAAGAGCAAGATAAAACAGCCAAGCAACTGGCTTTAGGGCTTGACTGGCGAGGGGAGAGGGCGAGGATCTCTGCCGATCTTTACCAAAGTCAGGATCGTATCTACGGCGTGACGCGAGGCTTTACGCTTGCACCCGGGCTGTCCTTGCCCAGGGTGCCCAGCTCTGATGTTGCATTCAACCCGCCCTGGAGCTTCTATGACACCCAGGACAAAGGTGCCATGATCAATGGTGAGTTCGATCTGAGCAATCAACTGACAGCCTATGCCTTGGCGGGTATCAGCAAGACCGAATTCGATTCCATCATGGGGGCGCCACAGATCACCAATGAGGCTGGCGACTTTGCGATAAATTATAGCGGTGTCTCCGATGAGATGGAGCGTAAGTCAGCTGAAATAGGCCTCAAGGGGACCCTCGAAACAGGTTCGATAGGCCACCAGTTCGCGGTCAACGCAACGAGCTACAATGAAGACTACCATCTTAACGGTTTCATCAACCTTTTACCTCAAGAGTGGGTCTCAAATATATACAACCCAGTGTGGGGGCCAGAACCAGAACGGCCTTCTCCCGTGCCGGCGATTACCCGTACGGAAACCCGCCTGACCAGCTTCGGCTTCGCAGACACGCTGTCATTTCTGGATGACAAGGTGCACTTAACCCTTGGTGCGCGCCGCCAGGAGGTCGTCGACGAAAGCTTCCTCGCCGCGACGGGGGCGCGAATAGGCCAGCGCTACGAAGAAAGTGCGACGACGCCAGCCGCGGCAATTCTGGTTGAAGTCACTGACCAGGTATCCGTGTATGCCAACTACATCGAGGGGTTGAGCCAAGGTGAAGCGGCACCCAATACGGCGGAAAATGCTGGCGAGATATTTGCTCCCTACAAGACAAAGCAGAAGGAAGTTGGCCTTAAATTCGACTTGGGTGACTTTGCCCACACCTTGAGTGTGTATGAGATCAAGCGGCCGAGCAGCTACACCGATCCTGCCACGAATGTCTTCTCATTTGGTGGGGAACAACGCAACCGAGGCGTGGAATGGGGCTTCTTTGGTTCGCCCCTGAGTGATGTACGCCTGATGGGGGGTGTTGCTTATCTGGATGCCGAGGTAACAAAAGCCACTGATACCCGCAATGAGGGCAAACAGGCCACGGGCGTGCCCCAGTGGCAGGCGAAGCTCGGGGCGGAGTGGGATCTTCCCACGACACAAGGCCTGACACTGACGGCCAACGCGACCTCGGTATCCAAGCAATACCTCAATGCGGACAACTCGTTGTCAGTTCCCGGTCATACCGTGTTCGACGCAGGTGCTCGGTATACCACATCGATGTCAGGACACCCGCTGACGTTGCGCGCCACGGTGACAAATGTGACCAACAAGTCCTATTGGGCAAAGCCGCACTTCACAACCCTGGCGCTGGGGGCGCCTCGTACTGTGATGCTCTCAGCGAGCTTGGATCTCTGATCGCAAACGGTCGTGACTGGGGCCGGCGCACGATGGCTTGAAGGCCGCTGCCCCAGGAACTCAAACGTTTTCAGGATGATCTGTACGATGTGGGATTCGCCTACTTTAGGGTGGTGTGATTCGCGTGGGGGCTTCTTCGTGATCGACCACGCCGGCCACACTGTCGTGAATGGCTTCGAGATCGTCGGCGGAGAAGTGTTCCAGGCGTCCGGCGAGCAGGTCGCTGATGCGCTGGGTAGGGATGCCGGCGCGCCGGGCGATTTCCCGGTTGCCGAGTTCGGAGAGGGCGATGCGACGGGTCAGTACGCGCATCAGTCGGGTGCGACGTTCCATGTCTCTGACATCGAAATCGCGCTGCAGTTGGGTCGACTGCGCCGGTCTGGCACAGTCACTGCGTCTTCGTACCGGGTCCATGAGGCTCCATCGTCTGGCTATCGGACTGCCTCAGCATGCGAAATTTTTGCGGCTTAGGCCAGAGGAAATTGTCGCTTTTCGGGGTTTTTTCTTGTCGCCCGTCAAGCGCTCCCACAAGAGTTGGTCGAGACGTCAGTCGCGCGGCGGCGTGGGCCGCACGAGAATCTCGTTGACGTCGACGTGGGCCGGCTGATCGACGGCATACATCACCGCATTGGCGATGTCGCGTGCCTCCAGGGCGTTCTCGGGGACCTGATCGAAGAAGGGCGTATCGACCATACCCGGTTCGATCAGGGTGACGCGGATCCCGCTGCCGCGCAGCTCCTCGCGCAGGTTGTAGCCGATGCCGCTCACCGCCCACTTGCTGGCGCTGTACATCGAGCCGGGTATGGTGGCGCGGCCGGCGGCGGAGCCGGTGAGCAGGATGTGCCCGTGGCTGCGTCGCAATTCGGGCAGCGTGGCCTGGATGGTCAGCCCCACCCCGTAGACGTTGGTCAGCAGCATGTCGCGCCAGGCGTGATGGTCTGCCTCGCTGAAGCCACCGGGTGAACCGCCACGGCCGGCATTGGCGAAGACCACGTCGAGGCGTCCGAAACGTTCGACGGCCTGCTCGACCATGGCGCGCTGATCCTCCATGGACGTCACGTCGCAACTGACGGTCAGCACCTTTTCGGGGCCGAACTCCCGGGCCAGGGCCTCGAGCTTGTCCGCCGAGCGGGCGGCCAGCACCAGTTGGTAGTCGTGGCGATGGGCGGCGCGGGCGGTGGCGGCGCCAATGCCGCTGGAAGCGCCGGTGATCAGGAATACACGGTCGTTCATGGTCGTCTCCTCGGGCCAGTGTTTCCAGCATGGTAAGCCGCGAGGAGGATTGCAATGTCAGCCCCGGCACGTCGGGGGGGGGGCGGCCGGGCTGGGGGAGCCGGCACGCCCGTGGCGGGCGCGCCGGTGCGGGCGGGGTTACAGCACGCGATCGGTGCGCAGGACGCTGGCCTCGCTGTCGTCGAGGGTGTCCTCCTCGCCGTAGCGTGTCGCCCCGGAGCGCAGGGTGGCGCGCATGTCGAGATGCTGGGCCTCGGTCTCGTCGGGGAGCAGATGCTCGACGGCGGCTTTCTCCTCGAGGAGTTCCTTCTCGGTGGCGTCGATACGTTTCTGTCCCGCGTCGTCGATGGGCAGGCCCTGGACGATCTCGTAGCGGCCGTAGCGACAACGCACCGGGAAGGAGAACACGATGCCCTTGGTCACGCCGTAGCTGCCGTCGGAGACCACGCACATGCTGACGAAGTCGTCGTCCGGCGTGCCCTGGTACCAGTCGCGCATCTGGTCGATGGCACCCTGGGCTGCGGAGGCGGCGCTCGACTGACCGCGGGCGGTGATGATCTCGGCGCCACGCTTCTGGACCCGCGGGATGAATTCGTCGTCCACCCACTTGGGATCCAGCTCTGGCCAGATCGCCTGGCCCATGGCCTCGGCGTGATGCAGATCGGGGTACTGGCTGGCGCTGTGGTTGCCCCAGATGGCGACCTTCTTGATGTCGGCGCTGTTGAAGCCCAGCCGGTTGGCGATCATGCCCTTGGCCCGGTTGTGATCGAGTCGGCTCATGGCGGTGAACTGGGCGGGTGACAGGTCCGGCGCGTTGCGGCTGGCGATCAGCGCGTTGGTGTTGGCCGGGTTGCCGACCACCAGCACCCGCACGTCGGGATTGGCGTGGTCGTTGAGCGCGCGGCCCTGGGCGCTGAAGATCTCGGCGTTGGCGGCGAGCAGGTCGGCGCGCTCCATGCCGGGTCCGCGCGGCTTGGCGCCGATCAAGAACGCGAAGTCGACGTTACGGAAACCCTCCTCGGCGTTGTCGTGCAGACGAACGTTGTGCAGCAACGGGAAGGCACAGTCCTCGAGCTCCATCGCCATGCCGCGCAGCGCTTCCATGGCCTCCGGCCGCTCGATCAGTTGCAGGATCAGGGGCTGGTCGTTGCCGAACACCTCCCCGGCGGCAAGGCGGAAAAGCAGCGAGTTGCTGATACTACCGGCAGCACCGGTGACGGCAATGCGAAACGGGCGTTTCATACGGTCTTCCTAGGCTCGTTGAACGGTAGTGCGGACCAGCGGCTGGCTTCCCGCCGCCGGTCGCGCGATGACTCAATGATCGATGGTAGGTCTTTCGAGGTGAAACTTACCACCCTGGCAAGCATAGCAGGACTGAGCGCGATGCAACCGCACGCGTCCAACCCTGGTCGCTGCAAAGGATCGGCGCCTCGCCCCGAGAGCGTTGCCGGGTATACGGCACCCGGCGAAGGGGCGAGCGGGGCGTTGATTCATGTTTTCGCCATCCTTGCCGAAAAACCGGGTAGGGGAGGTCGGGGCGTTCGGCTCGCCAGGCATTTTCTGACGCGAATTCGCCCTATTGCGGGTTGCTTAATTCGTCCGGCGGGTGTTCGCTAAACAAGAGAAAACAAACATGCAAAGTCTGTAAACAGACCCGGCGCGAGGAGCGAAGTGATGTCGTGCGCTCCGGAGATCATCGGGCGTCTAGGTCTATCACCAGGGAACACAGCGGGGGCGTCGGCCTTGCCGAGCAGAGACCAGGACAGCGAACCAACGTGCCACCGAATACGCAGCGAGCAGGTCCGCATGCTCTACGAGGGTGTGTGGCAGCCGGTCGTCGCGAGCCTGTTGGTCGCCGCGCTGCTGGTCGGGGTACTCTGGCCGGTGGTCGCCCACGCCGAGTTGCTGGCGTGGTTCATCGCCATGCTCGTCGTCTCGCTGATCCGCCTGGACTGTGGTCGCCGTTACCGCCGTCTGCCGCCTGACGAACAGGCTCGGCCATGCTGGTTGCGCCTCGCCGCCGTCGGTGCTCTGGTGTCCGGCGCCCTGTGGGGGGCGGCGAGTCTCGCGCTGTTTCCCCATCAGTATCTGCAATACCAGTTGGCCCTGGTGCTCACCATTGCCGGCGTCGGTGCCGCCGGCGTGACGACGCTGGCGTCCGTCTGGTGGGTGGCGGCGCTGTTTCTGGTACCTCTCATCGCACCCTTGGCCCTCCAGTATGCCTGGGTCGGCAGCGGGCCGGCCTGGAAGCTCGCGACGATGGTCGCGTTGTTTCTGGCCTTCGTGCTGGTGGCCAGTTACCGCTTGAGTCGCGTGTTGCACGAGAACATCCGGCTCAAGGTCGAGATGGGGGCCCGCGAACGCGACCTGCGCGAAAGCGAGAGTCGCTATCGGGCGATCTTTCACGCCTCGCCGCTGGGGGTCTTTCATTTCGACCGGGATGGCCGGCTGATCGATTGCAACGACAAGCTGCTCGAGTTCATGGGTGCCACGCGAGAGCGAGTGATCGGTCTGGACCTGTTCGGCACGCTCGAGGATGCCCGCTTCATCCGCGGGATCAGCCAGGCGCTGTCGGTCGGCCAGGGCTATTTCGAAGGCGACTACACGTCGGTCCTGACCCGGGTCTCGCGGCCGTTGCGTGTGCTGTTCAGCGGCATCCGCGATTCCCGTGGCGAGATCACCGGCGGGGTGGCGGTGGTCGAGGATCTGACCGAGCACCGTCAGGCCGAGGCGACCATCCATCGCCAGGCCTTCTACGATCCGCTGACGGCGCTGCCCAACCGGCGTCTGCTGCTCGACCGGATCGACCAGACCCGGGTACGCTGTCGGGCGCGAGGCGAGCGCGGTGCCTTGCTGTTCGTCGATCTCGACCGCTTCAAGAAGGTCAATGAATCGCTGGGTCATGCGGCGGGCGACCAGATACTCACCGTCGCGGCCCAGCGTCTGGTCGCGCTGCTGCGCGACGACGACCTCGCCGCCCGGGTCAGCGGCGACGAATTCGTGGTGATGATCCCCTCGCTCAGGCATGACGACGACCAGGCCGGTGCTGCCGTCAGGCGTGTCGCCGAGCGCATCATGCAGGCCCTGTCGGTGCCCTACCGGATCGCCGAGCGGAGTCTCAAGATCACCCCGAGCATCGGTTTCGTGCTGTTCGGCGATGACGAGACAAGCGCCGTCGATCTGATCAAGCAGGCCGAGACGGCGATGTACCAGGCCAAGGCGGAAGGACGCGCCAGGGCCTGTCATTACCTGCCGAGCATGCATGTGGTCGCCCTGCAGCGCCTGACCCTCGAACAGGACCTGCGCCAGGCGCTCGAGAACCCGGGGCAACTGGAGCTGCATTACCAGCCGCAGGTGGACAGCGACGGGCATATCATCGGCGCCGAGGCGCTGCTGCGCTGGCACCATCCCAAGCGCGGCATGGTCTCGCCGGCCGAGTTCATTCCGGTGGCGGAAGAGAGCGGCCTGATCCTCGAACTCGGCGACTGGGTGCTGGTTCGGGCCTGCGAGACCCTGCAGCGGCTGGATGCCCGTTGCCTGCCGCGGCTGTCGATCAACATCAGTCCGCGTCAGTTCGGTCAGGCGAACTTCATCGAGGCCGTCGAGTCCTGCGTGAGTCGTTCGGGCATCGATCCGGCGCGTTTGCAGCTCGAGATAACCGAAGGGGTGCTGATCGACGACCTGTTCGAGACCATCGAGACGATGCGCATTCTCAAGGGGATCGGCGTGGGACTGGCGATCGACGATTTCGGGGTGGGCTATTCGTCGCTGTCCTATCTCAAGCGACTGCCACTCGACGAGCTGAAGATCGATCGCAGCTTCATTCAGGAACTCGACGACAGCAACGACGCGGCGATCGTCCAGGCCATCATCGCCGTGGCCGGGCATCTGCACCTGAGCGTGGTCGCCGAGGGTATCGAGACCGCGGAGCAGCAGGCCTTTCTCGAGACCCACGGTTGTCACTGCTTCCAGGGCTTCCGGTTCTTTCGGCCGATGCCGTACGCGGCGCTGCTCGAGGTCTTCGAGGAGCGCCGTCACGCCCACTCGAATCGTTGAGGTCCGGCCGACGTTCAGCGAGCGAGATCCGGTATGAGGTACAAAAGCATGGCGATAGCGGCGAAATGCGCCGGATACCAGGCCAGCCAGAGACGGCGCGGCATACGATAGCCGATCGCGGGGATTCGCTGTGAGGCGCCGATGGCCATCAGCAGGACGACCGTGGCGGTGGCGACCGTGAACGACTTGGCCATTGAGGAATGATTCATCAGCCCCGCCGTCAGCAGCAGTGGGAGGCTCGCGGCCAGGGACGATAGGCGTTCCAGCGGTGTCTCACTGGCACGGTGCAGTGCGTGGATCGCCAGCATGTAGGCGGGGACCAGCAATAGCCCTCGATGCCCGTACTCCATCCAAGGACCCAGCCATAGCCAGACCAGCAGCGAACCGACCAGAACCGGAAGGGCGGTGCGCCAGGTCGTGGTGGCGTCGCGGCGGGTGAGTTTGCGCAGCCAGCTGCCCCAGTACAGACCCAGTGCCAGGGTGAAGCAGATGTTCCACTGGAAGCCGTCGCGCGGCATGGTCAGATAGGGCAGTTGGGCGATCAGGCCGATGATCAGGATGCGTCGCGCGTAGCGCATTGGATCGCGGGTGTTGAACAGGGCGTGCCAGGCGACCATGCCGGCGAACAGCGGAAAGGCGATGCGGCCCAGCGACGAGCCGACCCAGTCGGCATGCCAGGCCTCGGGCAATAGATAGCGCGTGACGTGGTCGAGGGTCATGGTGATCAGGGCGATCCACTGCCCCCAGCCAATCCAGGCCGAGGAGGGGCGGGCGAGTGCCCCGGGACGTGAAGAAACGGTGGTACGCATAGCGGGCTCCATGGCATGCGACGCGCTACGATAGCGGGAGACGCCGCCGCTTGCCAGTGCTGGCGTGGTATCTGCGAGGGGCCGAAGAGCGGTGTCGATGTCAGGGAGCGGTCAGGATGCGTGGCGGTTTCGGATTCGATCTACGCAGCATGGAGATCTTCGTCGAAGTGCTCGAGCGCGGCAGTCAGACCGCGGCCGCACGGAGCCTGGGCGTGCGTCAGTCGACGGTCTCGCAGAGCCTGGCCAATCTCGAGGAGGCGATGGGTACGCCGCTGTTCAAGCGCCACTCACGGCCCCTGGAGGCCACCTCGGCGGGGCGCTTCTTCTACGACCGGGCGCGCAAGATGCTCGACGATGCCCGGGCGGTGCGTCGCGAGCTGCAGGGGCGTACCTACCGTCAACTCCATCAGGTGCGGCTGGCGCTGGTCGATTCCCTGGCCACTGCCGTTGGCCAGCCGCTGCTGGAGGTGATCCGCCGGCATACCGCTGACTACACCCTGACCACCGGGCTCTCCCACATGCATGGCCATGCGCTGCTGACCCGCCACGTGGACATCATCCTCTCCGACGATCGCCTGGAGAACTACGACGGCCTTGAGCGCCATCCCGTGCTCGGCGAGCCCTTCGTGCTGGTACTGCCCGCGGACTGGGATGGTCCGGTGGACAACCTGCGCTGGCTGGCTCGGCAACTGGACTTCGTGCGCTACACCCCTCAGGCGCTGATCGGCCAGGCCATCGAGCGCCACCTGCGCCTCAACCAACTGGAGCTGCCGGGCAGGCTGCACCTGGACAACACCTACGCCGTGTTGAGCCTGGTCGCCGGCGGAGCCGGCTGGACCATCACCACCCCGCTGTGCCTCTACCAGGCCGGGCTGGATCACCTCGACGTTCGCGCCGTACCGCTTCCCCTCGGTCCCCTGCGCCGCGACCTGACCCTGGTGGCACGCCGGGACGAGCTCGGTGGCTTGCCTGCCCGGTTGGCCCGCGACAGCCGCCGCCTACTGGAGGGCCGCTTCCTCGGTGAACTGCAGCGCCACCTTCCCTGGGTGGTGCCCGATATCCAGGGACTCTGAGACCTCGCCGTCACGGGGCCGGATGGCCCTGGGACGCACCCTGGATACGCACTATCGATTTTACCTATAGCCAAGCCGTCGGCCACGCCGATGCTGTTTGCTGCCGGCAATCGCCGAGGACCACACTGGCCCAAGCTCGTGGCAATTCCTGCACGGTCGGGCCCCGGCCTGGTCGTCACCGACAATGACAAGAAGCCATAGGGAGACTTCGATGAGCCATTCCCACCCCTCCTCGGTGGACTACGAGTCCGTCGACACGAACTACCTCGAGAAACGCAAGCTGAAGAAGGGCGCGGCGGGCTGGATCCTGCTGGCCAGTCTCGGCGTGTCCTACGTGATTTCCGGCGACTACGCCGGCTGGAACTTCGGCCTGGCCGCCGGCGGCTTCGGCGGCATGCTGGTGGCCACCGTGCTGATGGCGATCATGTACACCGCCATGGTGCTGTCCATCGCCGAGTTGTCCTCCTCGCTGCCCACCGCCGGCGGCGGCTACAGCTTCGCACGGCGCGCCCTGGGCCCCTGGGGGGGCTACATCACCGGCACCGCGATCCTGCTGGAATATGCCATCGCCCCGGCGGCCATCGCCATCTTCATCGGCGGCTACGTCAACGAGCTGATCGGCCTCAATGGCCCGCTGGTCTATGCCGCCTTCTATGCGCTCTTCGTCGGCATCCACCTGTGGGGCGCCGGGGAGGCGCTGAAGATCATGATGGGCATCACGGCGCTGGCGGTGGTGGCCATCCTGGTCTTCGTGGTCGGCATGGTGCCGCACTTCAGCGTTGACAACCTCTTCGACATTGCCCCCACTGCCGGGGCCGTAGGGGCCTCGACCTTCCTGCCGGAGGGCGTCATGGGCATCTGGGGGGCGCTGCCCTTCGCCATCTGGCTGTTCCTGGCCGTAGAGGGCGTGCCCCTGGCCGCAGAGGAAGCCGGGGATCCGGGCCGCGACATGCCGCGGGGCATCATCACCGCCATGCTGGTGCTGCTGGTGTTCGCCGCCTGCGTGCTGCTGCTGGCACCCGGCGGCGCCGGGGCGGCGGCCATGAGCGAGCATGCGGCGCCCCTGGTCGGTGCCCTGCAGGCGGTCTATGGCCCCGACTCCTGGGCGGCCGGCTTCGTCAACCTGGTGGGCCTGGCCGGCCTGATCGCTTCCTTCTTCTCGATCATCTTCGGCTATTCCCGCCAGACCTTCGCCCTGTCCCGGGCCGGCTACCTGCCGCGCTGGCTATCGGTTACCGGCGTGCGCAAGGTGCCCTACCTGGCGCTGATCGTGCCCGGCGTGATCGGCTTTCTGCTGTCGCTCACCGGCAAGGGAGACCTGATGATCACCATGGCGGTGTTCGGCGCCACCATCTCCTACGCCATGATGACCCTCTCCCATATCCTGCTGCGCCGCCGCGAGCCCGAACTCGAACGCCCCTACCGGACCCCGGGCGGCACCCTGACCTCGGGCATGGCCTTCGGGCTGGCCATCGTCGCTTTCCTGTCGACCTTCGTGGTCAGCGTCGAGGCGGCCCTGTGGTCGGCGGTCTTCTATGCCGTGATGCTTGCCTACTTCGGCCTCTACAGCCGTCACCATCTGGTAGCCCAGGCACCGGAGGAGGAGTTCGAGGCCATCGCCCGGGCCGAGCAGGAGCTGGCGGATGAAGACCCGGCCCCGGGCACGGTCTAATCCTTACGACTCGTCACTCCGGCAGTGGACCGGCGACGACGTCGACAACAACAGCAACAGACTCAACGAGGACCCCACGATGAGCGGAATGCAGGCGCGAGACATCAAGACCGCGGAAGATGCCCGGCGCATCGTCGAGGAGCGCGGCCTCAGCCACGTCAAGGTGGGCATGTTCGACATGGACGGTGTGATGCTCGGCAAGTACATGCAGCGCGAGAAGTTCTTCTCGGCCCTGGAGGATGGTTTCGCCTTCTGCGACGTGGTGCTGGGCTGGGACAGCAAGGACGAGCTCTACGACAATGTGCAGTTTACCGGCTGGCACACCGGCTATCCCGACGCCCCGCTACGGGTCATTCCCGAGAGCTGCCGCGAGCTGCCCCGCGAGGGCGGCGGCATGCTGCTGTTCCTGGCCGACTTCGCCGGCCCCGCCGGCGACATCTGCCCCCGGGGGCTGCTCAAGCGGGTGCTCGAGCGGGGCCGCGAGATGGGCTACGACGCCTTCGGCTCCCTGGAGTACGAGTTCTTCCTGTTCCAGGAGACTCCCGAGTCGGTGCGCGAGAAGGGCTTTCGCAACCTGAGGCCCCTGACACCCGACATGATGGGCTACTCCATGCTCAGGAGCTCGGTGCACAGCGAGCTCTACCACGAGCTGCTGGCGCTGGCCGAGACCATGGACTTCCCCATCGAGGGCCTGCACACGGAGACCGGGCCGGGCGTGCTCGAGGCGGCCATCGCCGTGGATGGTGGCCTGGCCGCCGGCGACAAGGGCGCGCTGTTCAAGACCTTCACCAAGGTCTGGGCCCAGCGCCGCGGGCTGATGGCGACCTTCATGGCCAAGTGGTCGCCCGACTACCCGGGACAGAGCGGCCATATCCATCTGTCGCTGCGCGAGCGCGACTCGGGACGCTCGGCCTTCTTCGATGCCGAACAGCCCTACCGGATGAGCGATGTCCAGCGTCACTTCGTGGCCGGTCAGCAGAAGCTGATGCCGGAGCTGCTGGCGATGTTCGCGCCCACCATCAACAGCTACACCCGGCTGATCCCCGGCTTCTGGGCGCCCACCGAGGCCACCTGGGGCGTGGAGAACCGCACCACGGCCCTGCGGGTGATCCCCGGCAGCGACAAGTCCCAGCGGGTCGAGTACCGGCTGGGCAGCGCCGACGCCAACCCCTACCTGGCGCTGGCCGCCGCCATCGGCGCCGGTCTATACGGCATCGAGCAGCGCCTGGAGCCCGACGAGCCGGTCCAGGGCAATGCCTACGAGCTGGATCACCCGGCCCACCAGGCGCTGCCCGCCACCCTCTGGGAGGCCGCCCAGCGGCTCAGGGCCTCCGAGGCGGCGCGCGAGCTGTTCGGCGATGCCTTCGTCGAGCACTTCGCCGCCACCCGGGAGTGGGAGGAGCGGGAGTTCCGGCGGCATATCACGGACTGGGAATTGGACCGCTACTTCGAAATCATTTGAGGAAACGATGAATACGCTATTGCGCTGCGCATCTCGTACGCGGGCGGTGCTGGAACGCCAGACCGGTCAGGATTCCTCCCCTACTGGAGTAGGCTCCGGATCCTGCGCTCCGGCCGCGCACGACCTGCGTTCGCTCATGACGCGTCTTCAAGGTTTCCTACGCGACAATATTGATTGGGAGAACGCCAGATCATGGCCATACAACAGACGATTTCTCCGGTGGACGGCTCGGTCTATGTCGAGCGCGAGCTGGCCGATCCGGCCCGGGTGGAGGCGGCCTTGGATCGGGCGGTGGCGGCCCAGCGGGCCTGGCGCGAGACCCCGCTCGGCCAGCGCGCCCGCTACTGCTCGGCGATGGTCGACGCCATCGTCGCTCGCCGCGACTCCCTGGCCGAGGAACTGACCTGGCAGATGGGCCGGCCGATCGCCGCCGGCGGCGGCGAGATCGGCGGCTTCGAGGAGCGCGCCCGGGGCATGATCGGCCTGGCCGAGGCCGCCCTGGCCCCCGTTGTGTTGCCCGACAAGCCGGGCTTCACCCGCTATATCACCCGTGAGCCGCTGGGGGTGTCCTTCATCGTGGCGCCCTGGAACTTCCCTTTCATGACCGCGGTGAACGCCATCGTCCCGGCGCTGATGGCCGGCAATGCGGTGATCCTCAAGCACTCGGCCCAGACCCCGCTGTGCGCCGAGCGCCTCCAGGAGGCCTTCGACGCCGCCGGCCTGCCGGGAGGCGTCTTCCAGCACCTGCACCTCTCCCACGCGGCCACCGAGGCACTGATCCGTGACCCGCGCATCGATCACGTCGCCTTCACCGGCTCGGTTGGCGGCGGCGAGATGGTCGAGCGCAATGCCGCCGGGCGCTTCATCGCCACCGGGCTGGAACTGGGGGGCAAGGACCCGGCCTACGTGCGCGCCGACGCCGACCTGGACACCGCCGTGCCCGGAGTCATGGACGGGGCCTTCTTCAACTCGGGGCAGAGCTGCTGCGCCATCGAGCGCCTCTACGTCCATCGCGAGATCTTCGACACCTTTCTCGAGCGGGCGGTGGCCTGGGTCCGTGAGCTGCGCCTAGGCAATCCCACCGACCCGGCGACGACCCTGGGGCCGGTGGTCAAGCCCGCCGCCGCCGATTTCGTGCGCGGCCAGGTCGAGGAGGCCGTGGCCGCCGGGGCCCGGGCCTGGATCGACCCCGGCGACTACCCGCTGTCGCGGCCGGGCAGCGCCTACCTGGCGCCCCAGGTGCTGACCGGGGTGGATCACTCCATGCGGGTCATGCGCGAGGAGAGCTTCGGCCCGGTAGTGGGCATCATGGCGGTGGACTCCGACGACGAGGCCGTGGCCCTGATGAACGACAGCGACTTCGGCCTCACCGCGGCGGTGTTCACCCGCGACATCGCCACCGGCGAGGCGCTGGCCCGGCGCCTCGAGGCCGGTACGGTGTTCACCAACCGTTGCGACTATCTCGACCCCGAGCTGGCCTGGACCGGGGTCAAGCAGTCGGGGCGCGGCTGCTCGCTGTCGCGGGTGGGGTACGAGACGTTGACGAGGCCCAAGTCCTTTCATCTCAAGCATGCTTGAAGCCGTAAGCTGAATGGGGGGCTTAACGCTTACAGCTTCAGGCTTATGGCGCTAACGAAACGAGGTCATCATGAGCCAAGACGATATGAGTCGATTCACCACGGGCTGGAACTATCCGGCCCAGATCCTCACCGGCGTGGGGCGTGCCCGGGAGCTGCCGGATGCCTGTCGGGCGCTGGGCATGACCGCGCCGCTGCTGGTCACCGATCCGGGGCTTGCCGAGCTGCCGATGGTCGCGTCGGCCGTCGAGCGCTGTCGCGAAGCGGGGCTCGACTGTGCGGTGTTCAGCGCCATCAAGGGCAACCCCACCGGGCGTAACGTCGCCGACGGTGTTGCGGCCTTCCGCGATGGCGGCCACGACGGGGTGATCGCCTTCGGCGGCGGTTCCGGGCTCGATGCCGCCAAGGCGGTGGCGCTGATGGCCAAGCAGGCCGACGGGGTATCGCTGTGGTCGCTGGAGGATATCGGCGACAACTGGAAGAACGCCGATGGCCGGGCGGTCGTCCCGGTGGTCGCCGTGCCCACCACCGCCGGCACCGGCTCCGAGGTGGGGCGCGCGTCGGTGATCACCGATGAGCAGGCCGAGGTCAAGCGGATCATCTTTCATCCCGGCATGATGCCCAAGACGGTGATCCTCGATCCCGAGCTCACCGTGGGGCTGCCGCCGGCGATCACCGCCGCCACCGGCATGGATGCGCTGTCCCACTGCATGGAGGCATGGTGTTCACCCAACTACCACCCCATGGCCGAGGGTATCGCGGTCGAGGGCATGCGCCGGATCCGCGACTTCCTGCCGGCCGCCCATGCCGACGGCGAGGATCGGGTGGCACGCCAGCAGATGCTGGTGGCCTCGATGATGGGGGCCACCGCCTTCCAGCGTGGCCTGGGGGCGATGCACGCCCTGGCGCACCCCCTGGGCGCGCTCTACGACGCCCACCACGGCACGCTCAACGCGGTGCTGATGCCCTATGTACTGCGGGCCAACGAATGCGCGATCGGCGAGCCCATGGTGCGCCTGGGGCGCTATCTCGATCTGCGCCAGCCGGGCACGACGGCGGTGATCGACTGGGTTCTCGAGTTGCGCGAGCGTCTGGGCATTCCGCACAGCCTGACCGAGCTGGGCATCGATGGCGCCCGCGCCGAGCGGGTGGGGCGGATGGCCGTGGCGGATCCGTCGTCGGCTTCCAACCCGATCGCCTTCGATGCGCAACGCTACCAGGCGGTGTTCCTGTCGGCGGTGGAGGGACGCCTTTAGACTATTGGCGAAACCGCCACTTTCGCCAACCGAGGAGTCTGCGATATGCGAATCGGCCTGCTGCAGTGCGACGACGTCGACGAGGCGCTGCAGCCTCGTCACGGCAACTATCCCGAGATGTTCGAGCGGCTGTTCAGTGCCGTCGATCCGACCCTGGAATTTCGCGTCTGGCGCTGTCTCGACGGCGAGATTCCCGGGGATGTCGATGCCGTTGATGCCTGGCTGACCACCGGGTCCAAGTACGGCGTCAACGACGGCGATGCGTGGATCGAGTCGCTGTGTGCGTTCATCCGCGAGCTGTGGGCCGCCGACAAGCCGCTGGTGGGGATCTGCTTCGGTCATCAACTGATCGCCAAGGCGCTGGGCGGCGAGGTGGTCAAGAGCGAACGCGGCTGGGGCGTGGGGATGTCGTTCAACCGTCTCACCGAACGCGCCGAGTGGATGCAGCCGTGGCAGGAGGGGCTGGACCTGGTGGTCAGTCATCAGGATCAGGTGAGCCGACTGCCCGCCGGTGCCTGTGTGCTCGCCGAGAGCGACTTCTGCCCGATCTACGTGATGCAGGTCGGCGAGATCTTCCTCGGCGTGCAGGGCCATCCGGAATTCGCCAAGGATTATTCGGCGGATCTGATGACGCGGCGCCGTGACAAGATCCCCGGCAACCGGGTACGCGAAGGGTTGGCTTCGCTCAATGCGCCGGTCGACGACCAGTTGATGGTGCGCTGGATCCTCAACTTCATGCGCGAGGCGATCGAACGGCGCGCGGCGTGACGCTGCGAGCGGATAAAACGAGCGGCGGCACCCGCGAGGGATACCGCCGCTGAGGCGATGCACGGAAGATAAAGCAGTTTCCGTGCCAATCCGCCGAGGCCCGCGGCGGCGGCGCTGGCAGCACGCAAGGGCGGGCAAGAGCGAAGGAGGTCGCCCGTCCGCGGTGCGGCTCGGGCCGGGTTCGCCCCGCAACGGTGCGCGGTCAGCGTTCGCTGGTCAGCCGCTGCATGTGCCAGGCATCGCGGCCGTCGATGGCCAGGTAGAGCAGCGGCGTTCGACGGTGCCGCCAGAAGCGTATCAGGGCGCGCTGCTGGTGCTGGCGTCGGGTCTTCTCGCGGGCGAAGGCGTTGCCGTGCAGCACCACCAGATCGGCGTCGAGCAGCCAGCCGGGGGGATGGTAGGGCCAGCTGCGATGAATGGTCTCCAGCCAGGGTGCCGTCTCGCCCGAGACCTCGGGCTGCCAGTACCAGTGCTCGCGGGCGTTGCGAATGCCCCGGGCATCCCACCACAGGGCGCTCGCCGGCAGGCCGGACCGCCGCAACCGGCGACGACGGGCGTCGCTGGGCAACAGGATGACGTTCTCGCGATGAGGCACGCGCCAGGTCGTGCCGTTCCCCAGCCGTAGTGTGGTATAGGGCGCCATGAGGTGGGGATCGATGCGTGCCGCTTCCAGTCCGTAGTTCAACATGTCGCCTCCGGGTCGGCGTGGTGATGCCATGCATCAAGCAATTTCATGGCCAACGGGGCGTTCGGGGGAGGATGGTCAGAGGCTTGGCCAAGCCTCTACACTGGTATCCTTGGGGTGGTAAGACGCTTGGTGTCGGGAACTGCCCCCGGGTGGTGCGAGCGACGGGAGAGACGGACATGAAGATCGGCGAACTGGCGCGTCAGACCGCCTGCCAGGTGGAGACGATTCGCTACTACGAGAGAGAGGGCCTGCTGCCCGAGCCGTCACGCAGTGCCGGCAACTACCGGCTCTACGACGCCACACACGTGGAACGCCTGACCTTCATCCGCCACTGCCGGGCGCTCGACATGACCCTCGGCGAGATCCGTACCCTCTTGATGCATCGCGATCATCCCGAACGCGACTGTGCCGAGGTCAACGAACTGATCGATGAGCACATCGGCCACGTGGAGACGCGCCTGGTCCAGCTCGCGAGCCTGCGCCAAGCGCTCGTCGATCTGAGGGCGCGCTGTCGCGGCGATGGCGAGACCGGCGCCTGCGGCATCCTGCGTGAGCTCGCTCAGCCCGCCGACGAGGAGAAGGCCGATACGCCGCCCACCACGGCGGTGGAACATGTCGGAGGTACCCACGCTCATTGAGACGGGCGCTGGGTGGCGGGCTAGAGCCAGTTCTTGTGCTTGAAGTACAGATACGGTGACACCCCGGCGGCAACCATCAGCCCCAGCGCGAAGGGGTAGCCGAATGGCCAGGAGAGTTCCGGCATGTGCTCGAAGTTCATGCCGTAGATGCTGGCCACCAGGGTCGGCGGCAGGAAGACCACCGCGGCGATCGAGAAGATCTTGATGATCTGGTTCTGCTGGATGTTGATGAAGCCCTGGGTCGAGTCCATCAGGAAGTTGATCTTGTCGAACAGAAAGGCGGTGTGGCTCATCAGCGTCTCGACGTCGCGCATCACCTCGCGGGCGGTTTCCTGAATGTCGCCGTGGCCGCGCAGGTGGCGAATCAGGAACGACACCGAACGCTGGGTATCCATCAGACACAGACGGATCTTGCCGTTGCTGTCCTCGAGCTTGGCGAGCTGGTCGATGGCATCCTCGAGGTCCGAGTCCTCTTCTTCGAGCACCAGGTGGCTGACGTCCTCGAGCTTGCGATGGATGTCCTCGAGGGTGTCGGCGAGATTCTCCACCTTCTGCTCGAAGATCGTCATCATCAGGTTCTGGGCCGAGTCGGCCTCGACCTGGCCGCTGCGCGCGCGCAGCCGCAGAAGGCGAAAATCGGCGAGTTCGCAATCGCGGAAGGTGATCAGCCGTTCCGGCTGCAGGATGAAGGCCACCGTGGTGGTGCCATGGCGCCCCTCGCTCTGCGACAGGAACAGTGAGTGCACGTGAATGCCGTCGGCATCGACGAAGTAGCGTGCCGAGGACTCGATCTCCTCGACCTCGTCGGTGGCGGGCAACTCGTCGGCGAGAAAGGCGTTGAGCCGTTCGCGCTCGGCGTCGTCGGGTTCGTGGGCGTCGATCCAGGTGGCCTGCCCCAGGCGGCTGGCCAGGGGCTGGGTCTCTTCGGTGACTTCCTTGATGGTCTGGCGCTGCAGCTGAAAGGTGCGAATCATCGACGGCCCTGAGTGATTGCGTGGATGCGCACAGAGTAGGCGTTCGCGCCCTTCAAGCCAACCGAACTGGCAGGCGGGAAGGGGGAAATGGAAGTCCGGGAGGAAAGGGAGCGGGGAGGCAGGCGCCCCGGCATGGCCGGGGCGGGTCGGCTTACTGCTGGTTCTCGAAATACTTGTTGTAGATCTCGTCGTAGGTGCCGTTTTCCTTGAGGGTGGCGAGTGCCTCGTTGAACTGCTTGGCGAGATCCTCGTCACGCTGGCGGAAGGCGATGCCGAAACCGTCGCCGAAGTATTTCTTGGGCTTGGTGATCATGCTGCCGACCACCTTGTAGTTGCCATCCTCGCTGTCGAGCAGGGTCGACTTGCCCACCGGGAAGTCGAGGAAGACGATGTCCAGGCGCCCGGCTTCCATGTCCAGCACGATGTCGTCGGCGGTGGAGTAGCGATTGATGTCGGCGACGCTGCCGTACATGTCGGTGGCGTAGTTGTCCTGCAGGGTGCCACGCTGCACGCCGATGGTCTTGCCCTCGAGGGTCTCCTTGGCGGGGACCTGGATGTCACTGTCGGCCGGCACGAACCAGGCGGACGGCGGGGTGAAGTACGGATCGGAGAACAGCACCTGCTTGCGACGCTGGTCGTTGATGGTCATCGAGGACATGATGGCGTCGTACTTGCGCGCCTTGAGCCCGGGGATGATGCCGTCCCAGCCCTGGACGGTCCAGGTGCACTCGATGCCGATCTCCTGGCACAGGGCGTTGCCCAGGTCGATGTCGAAACCGGTCAGTTCGCCGTTGGGCAGACGATATTCCATCGGCTCATAGGGGACGTCGACACCGAAGCGCACGGTGTCGTAGTCGCGGGCCTGGGCGGTGCCGGCGACGATCGCGGCACCCAGCAGTGTGACGGTGAGCAGTTTTTTCATCGGAAACATAACCCCTGTTTCTTGTAGTGAACGACCCCGGGCAAGCCCCGCCGGGTCGATGACCCGTTCACGGTATATCACCTGCTTACGGGTCGGAAGAGGAAAAAGTGTCGCGGGCGACAGTTTTCCAACGCGCGTTCGATCTCGTGATTCAGGCTTGCGGCTTGAGATGCGCCAGCAGCCGGGCCTCCAGGAAGCGGAACAGATAGAGGATGGCGAACGTCAGGCACAGATAGATGGCCGCGACGAACAGGAAGGCATCGAAGGGCGCGTAGAAGCGGGCATACACGAAGCGCGCCGCGCCGGTGAGGTCCATGATGGTCACCACGCTGGCGATGGCGCTGGCGTGGAGCATGAAGATCACCTCGTTGCCGTAGGCCGGCAGCGCGCGACGGAAGGCGCTGGGCAGCACGATGCGCCGCATCATCTTGGCCCGGGACATGCCGTAGGCCCGGGCGGCCTCGATCTCGCCGCGGGGCGTGGCCTTGATCGCGCCGCGGAAGATCTCGGTGGTGTAGGCCGCGGTGTTCAGCGTGAAGGCGATCAGCGCCGGGTAGAAGGGCTTGTCGAGGATGACCCACAGCCAGGTGTCCTGGATGCCCTCCACGAAGACCACGCCGTAGTAGATGATGTAGAGCTGGATCAGCAGCGGCGTGCCGCGGAACACGTAGGTGTAGGCGAAGATCGGCCACTTCAGCCAGGGCCGGGACGAGCTGCGGCCGATGGCCAGCGGCACGGCCAGGACCAGGCCGATCAGCAGCGACAGCAGCACCAGCTGGGCGGTATTGGCCAGGCCGTGCAGGTAGTAGCCCAGCGTCTGCGCCGTGAAGATCTCGTTGCCGGCGAGCAGCTCGGTGAACCAGGCGTCGAGTCGTTCCATCATGCGCTCGTCTCCCCGAAGCCGACGTTGTAGCGTTTCTGCAGTCGCGCGAAGGCCCACTCCGAGACGCTGGCGATCAGCAGGTAGATCACCGCCACCGGGATCAGGAAGGTGAACGGCTCGTGGGTGGCCTTGGCCGCCTCCTCGGCGACGCGGACCATGTCGGTCAGGCCGATCACCGAGACCAGCGCGGTGGTCTTGAGCAGCACCATCCAGTTGTTGGACAGCCCCGGCAGGGCGTGACGCATCATCTGCGGGAAGCGGATGCGGCGGAACATCAGCGACTCGGACATGCCGTAGGCGCGGGCCGCCTCGATCTGGCCGCCCTCCACGGCCATGAAGGCGCCGCGGAAGGTCTCGCCCATGTAGGCGCCGAAGATCAGGCCGATGGTCACCACCCCGGCGACGAACTCGTTGATGTTGATGAAGATGTCGATGTCGAACTGGTCGTAGAGCCAGTCGGTGATCAGGTTGACGCCGATCTGGCCGCCGAAGAACAGCAGCATCATCAGCACCAGGTCCGGCACCCCGCGGATCAGGGTGGTGTAGAGCGTGCCGATGCGATGGAGGAGCCAGTTGCGCGACATCTTGGCGGTGGCGGTCGCCAGCCCCAGGACGATGGACAGCAGCAGCGACAGCAGGCCCAGCTCGAGGGTGACCAGGGCGCCCTGGAACAGGCGCGGCCCGTAACCTTGCAGGTCGATCATGAGACGTGTCTCCGGTGGGCTCAGAACTTGGGCGCCAGGAACTGCTTGAGACGCTCCGAACGCGGATTGCCCAGCACCTCGGCGGGGGGCCCGGCTTCCTCGACGCGCCCCTGGTGCAGGTAGATGACCTGGCTCGAGACGTCGCGGGCGAAGGCCATCTCGTGGGTCACCACGATCATCGTGCGGCCCTCGTCGGCCAGATCGCGCATGACCTTGAGCACGTCGCCGACCAGCTCCGGGTCGAGCGCCGAGGTGGGCTCGTCGAACAGCATCACCTCCGGCTCCATGGCCAGGGCCCGGGCGATCGCCCCGCGCTGCTGCTGGCCGCCGGAGAGCTGGGCGGGGTAGTAGTCGGCGCGCTCGGCCAGGCCGACCCGCTCGAGCAGGTCGCGGGCATGCGCGACGGCCTCCTTCCTGGGCTTGCCGAGGACGTGGACGGGGGCCTCGATGACGTTCTCGATCAGCGTCATGTGGGCCCACAGGTTGAAGCCCTGGAAGACCATCGCCAGCTTGGCGCGGATGCGCTCGACCTGTTTCCAGTCGGCGGGCTCGCGACCGTGGCGGGTCTCCTTGAAGCGGATTGCCTCGCCGTGGACGATCAGCTCGCCCTCGTTGGGCATCTCGAGCAGGTTCATGCAGCGCAGGAAGGTGCTCTTGCCGGAGCCGGAGGCCCCGATGAGGGAGATCACGTCGCCCTGGTGGGCCTCGAGGGACAGGCCCTTGAGGACCTCGTTGTCGCCGAAGCGCTTCTTGAGGTTGCGCACGTCGAGCGG
>NZ_JAGXFF010000006.1:342379-372838 GCF_020147985.1 Modicisalibacter sp. MOD 31.J
TTGCCGGAGCCGGAGGCCCCGATGAGGGAGATCACGTCGCCCTGGTGGGCCTCGAGGGACAGGCCCTTGAGGACCTCGTTGTCGCCGAAGCGCTTCTTGAGGTTGCGCACGTCGAGCGGAAGGGGGGTGTCGGCCATTGTCGGGCTCCAGTGACGGGTCTCGCCGCGGTGCGGCGCATTCGAAACGAGGCTAGCGTGGCTGGCGCGAAAAAAGCAGCGATTCTAACAGGCGCGCCGGCGAGCACCAGAACCTGTCGGGAAAACCCGGTTGCGACTTTGGTCGATCATTTTAGTCGGGATCATGGGAAAAACCTCTGCCTTGTTGTTGTATTCCGTGATATCGCCCCAGGAACGACCTGGTGGCTGGAAGAAAATTTGGTCAGCCGGTCTCGGGTGGCTCGGTCGGACGCACCAGGAGTGCCGCCCGCGCGCCGAGTTCGACCTCGGCGTTGGGAAAGACCACGGCCAGCGGCGCGCCCTCGACGATGAAATCGCCGGCCTCGGCATCCTCGGCCAGACGGGTACCCACGGCGAACTCGGTGAAGTTCGGCGTATCGTCGGCGAAACATAGCCGAAACGCCCGGGCATGGCGCATCAGCTCGGCGGCGACGCGGAAGAAGGCCATGGTCCCGGGCGAAGCGCCGCCGGGCGGCTCGCGCCCCTCGACGAGGGCCTCGAGCAGCGTCAGCAGGGGCCTCAGGGCGTGCAGGTCGTTGGTACCGAATGGCCGCACCTTGCCGAGCTCCAGGGTGAAGGCCTGAGCGGCGTGGTAGTGCTTGGAATAGTGCGAGAAGGTCCAGCTGTGCCGGTGCTGATGCAGCACCGCCTGGATACCCGCCGCGGCCAGCCAGCGCCACTGTTCGTCGGCGGTCGCGGCCGCTTCGTCGAACGGCTCGACGGCGAAGCGCGGGTAGCGGCTGTCGCGAATCGCGGTATGCAGGTCGTAGTGCAGGCGCGGCCCGGGGTGGCGAGCGAAGAAATCGTCGACCGTGGCCATCAGGGTGGCGGCACGCGCTCCCTCGTCGTTGTCGGGGAGCACGGCATCGCGCCGGAACAGGCGGTTGAGATTGGTCGCGCAGTAGCGCGTGCCGGCACGGATCGCCGGCAGGTTGCCGAGCAGCACCAGCACCGGGGCGCCCGCCCGCAACTGGCCACTCTCGATCCGGGCGAGCAGCTCGCCGACGAGCTCGATGGGCGCGGTCTCGTCGCCATGGATGCCCGCCGAGATCACCATCGTCCGCGCGCCGGGCCTAGGCGCGGCGGGCTGCAACTCGAGCATGCCGGGACCGTGCAGGACGTAGCGTCCGCCCGGCAGCCGGCCCTCGCGTTCGCCGGTGACGTCGCCGTCGAGGGTCAGGTTCAGCCAGTCACCCAGCATGTCGGGTGCCCTGACTGCGGTTGCCGGTGGACGCGAAGACCCTGACGTCACTGGCGGCGACGACGCCTTCATGGCGCTTGCCGTCGTCGAGGATGCGCCGTGTCGGCGGGGTCATGGCGGTATCGCCGTCCCACTGATAGGCGACGACGGTATCGAAAGTCAGCATCAAAGGCGCCTGTCTGTTGTTGTATCCGTTGGCGAGCGGCAGCGGGCACCGAATCGCCGGCAAGTAGCCTGGCGAATACCCGATTAGCCCTCGCGATGCCCTCACCATCCGGGGCCGTTGGGGCCTCGGCAAGGGACCACGTCGGGCTGATGAAAATGGCGGGTGCGATAATGAAAACCGCCCGAGCGCCGGGCATTCGGGCGGCGGCATGGCTCAGGCGATGCCCTTGGCACCGGTATAGAGTGTGTAGATCGACTGGCTGGCGGTCATCAGCAGGCGGTTACGGTCCGCGCCCACGAAGCACAGGTTGGCACAGACTTCCGGCAGCAGGATCCGCCCCAGCAGCACGCCCTCGGGATCGAACACCGCGACCCCATCGATGCCCTCGCCGCCCGAGGCGGCGGCCCAGACGTTGCCCTGTTCGTCGCAGGTGAGCCCGTCGTAGACCTCCTTGGGACTGCTGGCGAGCTGTCGCTTGTTGTCGAGCTTGCGTCCGTCGGGAGCGAGCGACCAGCGGGTGATGGTCGCCGGCTGATCCGGGTGATGGGAGGGGGCGGTGTCGCTGATGTAGAGGGTATCGCCCTTGGGCCCGAGGGTGATGCCGTTGGGTTTGTAGAGTTCCCGGGTGAGCAGGATCGGCTCGTCGAGGCTGTCGTCGACATAGTAGACCGCCGGCTGCAGCTCGAGCGGGCGCTTGTGACCTTCGTAGTCGACGTGGGCGCCGTAGCCGGGGTCGGTGAAGATGATCCCGTCGGAGGGCAGTGCCACCAGGTCGTTGGGCGCATTGAGTCGCTTGCCCTGGTAACTCTCGGCGAGCACCGTGGTCGAGCCGTCCCACTCGTAGCGCACCACGCGGGCCGGCGAGTGCTCGCAGGCGACCAGTCGGCCGCGATGGTCGAAGGTATTGCCGTTGGAGTGGCCGACCTCGTAGCGCAGCACGCTGACCTCCCCGGTGGCCTCGTCCCAGCGCATCTGCCGGGCGCGGGGGATGTCGCTGAACACCGCGTAGCGGCCGACGGCATTCCAGGCCGGGCCCTCCAGCCAGAGCCCCTCGCTCCAGTGGCGCTGCAGCGGGGTGTTGAAGAGAAAGAACTCCTTGAAGCGATCGTCGACCACCTGCCAGACATCCGCCGGGTAGCGGGCTGGCGGGGCGCCGGAGGGTTGCGCGAAGACGTTGGGGATCGTCGAGGCCGCGGCCAGCGCGGCCGACGCGGTGAGGAACTGACGGCGTCCGAGCGTCATGAGATCACCTTGCTTGTTGTGTCAGTGGGTCGTCTAAAAGAGAGGCAAAGCCGTGAATCGGGCAGACCTCTCCGTCAAATGTAGAAGCTGAAAATCCGTAAGTGGAACATTTGAGGGCTATTTACGACCAAAGACGACCCTGCAAGGGGACATTGCATGGCGTGAGAGGCCCGATGACGATGCCTGCTCTCTAAAGTGCCTGACAAGCCGGCCGATATAGCCCCGTTATTGACGAACAGAACAATGGTTGGGGACGCTGACGATGACGGCAATGCAGGGGATGGTGGTGGCGGGGCGGCAGGGGAGCGGTAGCGACGCCACGAGACGCCACGAGAGCGGATCAGGACGGTCCGGCTGGACGCTGAAACGCAAGCTGTGGGCAACCCTGGGACTGATGTGGCTGGTGATGATCGGCATCGTGGTCGGCATGGCCTGGCAGGGGCGTGGCACGATGATCGAGGATCGGCGCCAGTCGCTGTTCAACACCGTGGGCATGGTAACGACACTGCTCGACGGTTATGCCGAGGGGGGCGATGCCGGAGAGTTCAATACCGACGAGGCTCAACGGCGGGCGGCGGCAGCCCTGGATGCCATGCGCTTCGGTCGCGACCGCAGCAACTACTTGTTCGTCTTCGATGAGAATGCCGACATCGTCTATCATCCGCGCCGCGAGCCGGGCAGCGACATGAGCGACTACCGCGATCCCAACGGCGTGGCGGTCTATGGTGAACTGGCGCGCATCGCCGGCCAGGGCGGGGGGTATCTGGCCTATCATTCCATGCGCGGCTCGGCCAGCGACAAGACGCGTTATCCCAAGCTCAGTTACGTGGAACGTTTCGCGCCCTGGGGCTGGAACGTGGCGGCCGGGGTCTACGTCGATGATATCCAGCGTGCCTTTTTCGGCAAGTTGTGGCGCTATGCGGTGATTCTGTTGATCGCCGGTGGTGCCCTGACGGCGGTGTTCCTGTTGCTGATTCGCAACGTCTACAACAGCCTCGGCGGCGAGCCCAGCGTGGCGGCCGGCGTGGTCGGGCGTGTCGCCGATGGCGACCTGACCCATGTGACGCCGCTGCGCGACGGCGATCAGGGCAGCCTGATGGCCGCCATCGAGCGCATGCGCCGTGAGCTGGCGAGTACCATCGCGCGGCTGCGTCATGCCAGCGAGTCGATCGATACCGGCGCCCGCGAGATCGCCGCCGGCAACAACGACCTGTCGTCGCGCACCGAGCAGCAGGCGGCCTCCCTGGCGGAGACCGCTGCGAGCATGGAGCAGCTCACCTCCACGGTGAGCCAGAATGCCGACAATGCCGCTCAGGCCAACCGGTTGGCTTCGCAGACCACCGAGTCGGTCGTCAAGGGGCAGGAAGTGATCGCGCGGGTCGTCAGTACCATGGGCGATATCCGCGAGAGTTCCGGTCAGATCGCCGATATCATCAGCCTGATCGACGGCATTGCCTTCCAGACCAATCTGCTGGCGCTCAACGCCTCGGTGGAGGCTGCCCGAGCCGGCGAGCAGGGGCGCGGGTTCGCCGTGGTCGCCGGCGAGGTGCGCAATCTCGCCAGTCGCTCGGCGCAGGCGGCCAGCGACATCAAGACCCTGATCGAACGCTCGGTGGGACAGGTCACCAGTGGTGCGGACCTGGTCAACCAGGCCGATGGCGCCATGAACGAGATTCGCGAGAGTGCCCAGCGAGTGAGCGATCTGATGGGCGAGATTTCGGCAGCGTCGAACGAGCAGTCGTCGGGTATCGAGCAGGTCAATCAGGCGGTCGCGCAGATGGATCAGGTAACGCAACAGAATGCGGCGCTGGTTCAGCAGGCGGCATCGGCGGCAGAATCGCTGGAAGACCAGGCCAGTCAACTCCATCAGACGGTAAGCCGCTTCCGGGTCAATCCATCGGCCTGAGCAGGGCCTCTGCCGCCGTACCCGCGACGTCACGCATGTCCCGATAGCACCTCGGGGCGTGCTTGTCGTGCGTTGTTATCGGTCGCCCTTCTCTGGGATAGGCGGACGGGCGGAAAGGTGCCAGGCGCTCGCCCGCCTTATGACCGGGATGCGCATGCCGTCAGGCGGCGTGCGTCGCCCGCTCAGCCGCGCTGTTCGGCCATGGTGTTGCGGTAGGTCTCGGCCAGCTGCTGCTTGTGGTCATCATCGAGGGCGCGACCGGCCAGTTGGAAGACCTCCTGTTCCTCCTCGTCGAGGTGATGGCTCACCAGTTCCTGGAGGTTCCTGGCCTGGGCGAGCCAGCCCGGCGAACTGAAGCGGGTTTCTTCCAGCGTCTCGATCAGCTCGTCGATCTCGTGGTGTTCGGCGACACTGTGACGGGCCTTCTCCTGGGTCAGGTCGTATTCCATCATCGGCACATAGAGCGCGCGCTCCTCGGCCGCGGCGTGGTATTGCAGCTCCGCCTTGACCTTGCGGAACAGTTCCTCGCGGCCTTCGCTGTCCCCTTCGGTCTTGACGAGCAGATCGAGCAGGGTGCGTTGGGTCTGGTGGTCCTCGCGCAGGGCTTCGAACAGGGTCACGGTCATCTCCTTATGGTCGTTTTGACATCCTGACAGCGACGGCGGGGCCGCCGCCATCCCATCCTAGCGCCTGTATGCCGCTTTCGGCGAATCTGCCGCCGTTCAACCCTTGGCGACCGCCTCGGCGATCGCCCGGCCCAGGTCTTCGGTGCTGCCCTTGCCCTTGAGGTCCGGGGTCAGCGGTGCCCGATCGGGGCCGTCGCGCAGCACGGTCTCGATGGCATCGACGATTGCCTTGCCGGCATCCTCGTGGCCCAGGTGGTCGAGCATCATCGCGCCGCTCCAGATCTGGCCGATGGGGTTGGCGATGCCCTGGCCGGCGATGTCCGGGGCGCTGCCGTGCACCGGCTCGAACAGGCTGGGGAACTTGCCTTCGGGGTTGATGTTGGCCGAGGGGGCGACGCCGATGGTGCCGGTGCAGGCCGGTCCCAGGTCGGAGAGGATGTCGCCGAACAGGTTGCTGCCCACCACCACGTCGAACCAGTCCGGATGCAGCACGAAGTTGGCGGTGAGGATGTCGATATGGAACTTGTCGACGGTGACGTCGGGGTAGTTCCTGGCCATCGCCTGCACCCGCTCGTCCCAATAGGGCATGGTGATCGAGATGCCGTTGGACTTGGTCGCCGAGGTCAGCTTGCGGCGCGGGCGTCTGGCGGCCAGCGCGAAGGCGTACT
Source organism: Modicisalibacter sp. MOD 31.J (assembly GCF_020147985.1). Lineage (NCBI taxonomy): Bacteria > Pseudomonadati > Pseudomonadota > Gammaproteobacteria > Oceanospirillales > Halomonadaceae > Modicisalibacter > Modicisalibacter sp. MOD 31.J. The sequence goes on from NZ_JAGXFF010000006.1 coordinate 348,365, forward strand.
CGAGCACCCGGTCGACGCCGGTGCGGGTCATCACGGTTTCCTGGATCACCACCTCGCGCTCGGTGCCCTCGAACATCTTGCCGCCGATGCTCGAATATTCGCCCTCGGTGTTCTCGCGCACCACATAGAAGTCGATGTCGCCGGGGCCGCGATCGACCAGCGGGCTCTGGATGCCGGGCATCGAGCGACACGGGCGCAGGTTGATGTACTGATCGAAGCCCCGGCGGAACTGCAGCAACGAGCCCCACAGCGAGACATGGTCGGGCACCTTGTCGGGCCAGCCCACCGCGCCGTAGAAGAGGGCGTCGAAGGGGGCGAGGGTCTCGCGCCAGTCGTCGGGCAGCATCTTGCCGTGCGCGAGATAGTAGTCGCAGCAGGCGAAGTCGAAGTGCTCGAAGTCCAGCGCGATGCCGAAACGCTCGGCGGTGGCTTCGAGGACGCGCAGGCCTTCGGGCATCACTTCGGTGCCGATGCCATCGCCGGCCAGCACGGCGATCTTGTGACTCATGCGGGTGTCTCCTTTCCTGAAATGCTCGGTCGCCCCTGCAGTCTAGCGGCTGTGCACGATGAAATAATCGGGGTAGAGTGCAAGCCATTGTTGCCTGTAAGTGGAGAATCGCGCCGCGTGGACACGCTCAACGACCTGGCCTTCTTTCAACGCCTCGCCCAGTGCGGCAGTCTCACCGCCACGGCGCGAGAGCTGGGGCTGTCGCTGTCGGCGGTGAGCAAGCGGCTGATGCAGCTCGAGGCCCGGCTCGGCGTACCGCTGGCGCAGCGCACCACCCGGCGCTTGACGCTGACCGCCGAGGGCGAGCTCTATCGCCGGCGTGGCGCGGCGATCCTCGACGAGCTTCGCGATCTGGAGGGTGACCTGCGCGACCGCCAGCGCGATCTGACCGGGCGGCTGCGGGTCAACGCCACCTTCGGTTTCGGTCGGCGCCACGTCGCGCCGCTGGTGTCGCGCTTCACCGCCGCCCATCCGCGCCTCGAGGTGCTGCTCGAGTTGACCAACTTTCCGCTCAACCTGGCCGATCACGGTTTCGACGTGGGCATCCGGGTCGGCAGGCCGCCGGATTCGCGGCTGGTAGCGCGACGGGTCCTGCCCAACCGGCGTATCCTGTGCGCCTCGCCCGACTACCTGGCGACGATGCCGGCGCTGACACGTCCCCAGGATCTGGCCGCCCACCCCTGCCTGGTGGTGCGCGAGAACGACAGCGACTACGCCGTGTGGCGTTTCGACCGCGACGGCGAGACGCTATCGATCAAGGTGGGCGGCCGGCTGGCCAGCAACGACGGCGAGGTGATCACCCGGCTGGCGCTCGACGGCCACGGCATCATGCTGCGCTCCTGGTGGGACGTGCATGCCGATCTCGAGGCCGGCCGCCTGTGCGAGTTGCTGCCGGCCTGGCGCGGTGTGGCGGCGGATTTCTACGCCGTCTATGCGCCGCAGCGCCACCTGCCCGCGCGGCTGGGGGCTTTCATCGCCTATCTTGAAGACAGTCTGCCGGGCCGTGTCCCGGCGCCGGGTTGAGCGTATCCTGGCAGGCAAGCGTGGCCTGTCCTGCTATGATGTGCCCCCCGCGGATGGGGGTCCGGTTGCCAAGGGAGTCGCTGGCTTGAATATTCTCATGTTTACCAATACCTATCGGCCGATCGTCGGGGGCGTGAGCGAATCCGTCCAGCGTCTCAAGGGGCGCCTGCAGGCCGAGGGACATCGGGTATTGGTGGTGGCGCCGAAGCTGGAGGGGCAGCCGCGCCACGAACCCGACGTGATCCGGGTGGCGGCGGTGCAGCACTTCAATGGCAGCGACTTCTCGCTGCCGGTGCCGATCCCCGGCCAGCTCTATGAAGCCATCGAGGCCTTCGAGCCCGACATCGTCCACTCCCATCACCCCTTCCTGCTCGGCGATACCGCCGCCCGCGCCGCCGAGACCTACGGCCTGCCGCTGGTCTTCACCCATCACACCCTCTACGAGCACTACACCCACTACGTGCCGGGCGATTCGCCGCGCATGCAGCGTTTCGCGGTGGCGCTGTCCACCGAGTACACCCACCTCTGCGATGCGGTGATCGCGCCCAGCGAGAGCATCCGCGACATGCTGTTGCTGCGTGGTGCCAACCGGGCGATCTGCGTGGTGCCCAGCGGGGTCGATACCCGGCGTTTCGCGAGTGGCAACGGAGCGAGCCTGCGTCGGCGGCTGAACATCCCGGAGTCGGCCTATGTGGTGGGGCACGTGGGGCGCCTGGCCCAGGAGAAGAACCTGCCGTTTCTGGCGCGTACCGTGGCGCAGTGGCTGGCGAACCGGCCCGGGGCGCGCTTCCTGGTGGTCGGTGACGGCGATGCGCGCACCGCGATGCACGATGCCGCGGTACGCCTCGGCGTCGCCGATCGCTTTCACTTCACCGGCAAGCTGCGCGACCAGGAACTGATCGACGCCTATCACGCCATGGACGTGTTCGCCTTCGCCTCGCACAGCGAGACCCAGGGGATGGTGCTGGTCGAAGCGATGGCCGCCGGGTTGCCGGTGGTGGCGATCAATGCCACCGGGGTTCGCGAGGTGATCGCGCACGGCGGCAATGGCCTGTTGCTGGCCGCCGACGACAGTGCCGGGTTCGCCGCGGCGCTCGATCAGCTCGACGATCGCGAGCGCCGCGAGACCCTGCGCCGTGGCGCGCTGGCGACCGCCGAAAACTTCGACGAGGCCTGCTGCGCCGAGCGTTGCATCAAGCTCTACCGCAAGGTGATCGCCGCCGGCGGACCGGTCAGTCACGCCGACGACGGGGCCTGGGAACGGGTGCGCGGGCGTCTCGAGGCGGAATGGCAACTGCTGCGCCACCGCGGCCGGGTGCTGCGTTCGGTGCTGCAGGACGAGCCGATGTTCGGCCTGCCGCTGGTCAAGCCCGACGAGTCCGAAGCCTCGCAGAAATGAAGGCCCGATCCGGGCGGGTCAGGATTGGCGCCGGTTGCGCTGCTTGCGATCGGCGTAGCGCTTGAGCCCCACCAGTACCAGGACCGCCAGGGTGATGCCGCCCAGCGACCACAGCAGTTCGCCGCAGTTCTCGGCGGTGACCAGCTCCCCCAGTTGGCTGCCCAGCAGGGCGACCCCCACCAGGCCGGGAATGATCCCGATCAGCGAGCCGATCATGTAGTCGCGAAAGCGCAGGTGGAAGGCGCCGGCCATCATGTTGGTCAGCGTGAAGGGCGCCAGCGGCAGCAGGTTGACCAGTGTCATGGTACGCACGCCGCGTCCGGCGAGATGGCGGGCCAGGCCGTTCAGGCGCTTGCCGCCGTGGCGCAGCAGGGCGTCGCGGCCCAGCTTGTGGCCGATCCAGTAGGTGATCACCGAGGCCAGCAGGGTGCCGACGAGCGAATAGACGAAGCCCCACACCGGCCCGAACATCAGGCCGGTCACGGCAACCAGGATGCTCAGCGGGAACATCAGCAGCGAGGCGCCGACGAAGATGGCGATGACGATCGGAATCGCCCACCGCGAATCGCGCCAGCCGAAGGCATGATGCGCCATCTCGAGCAGGCGCTGCGGCGAGAGGGCATCGTTCATGGCCAGCCACTGCCAGAGCAGGCCGAAGGCGGCGAGCACGGCCACCAGCACGATGACGAGTCCGAGAGAACGACTCATGGGGGCGAGGGTCCCCGTCGATGAATTCGCGCACAGCATACTGGCATCCGCGACGCTGGCCAAACGCGAAGACGCGCCGGCCCCTCGGGACCGGCGCGTCTTCGCGCACGGGCGTGCCCGTCGTTACAGCGAAAGCGCCTGCTTGACCGCCGGCCAGGCGGGCTCGCCGTCGGCGGTGGTCACGCCCTGGAGCATCGTCTCGACGCGATCCGGGTGGTCGTGGATCCACTGACTGGCGACCGACTCGGCACTTTTCTCCTCGAGCCCGAAGCCGCGGATCATCCAGCTCTGCTCCTCGGCGCTGAAGGCGAACTGGTTGAAGAAGGTCGTCAGGTTGGGGTGAGCGTCGGCGAAGTCGCTGCGCATCAGCGTCAGCACCTGGCTCTTGCCGTTGTCGGGGCCGAACAGGTCCTTGGAGTCGCTAAGGTAGCGCATCGGCAGTTCTAGGTTCATCCAGTGCGGTGTCCAGCCCACCCAGACGATCGGCTTCTCGTGCTTGATGGCGTCCTTGGCGGCGCTGAGCATGCCCACCGTGCTGGTGTCGACGATCTGCCAGTCGCCCAGCCCCCAGGTATCCGCATCGATCGCCTTGTGCAGGATTTCGCTGGCCGCCGAGCCGGCGCCGAAGCCGTAGATCTTGCCGTCGAACTCGTCGCGATGGGCATCGAGGTCGGCGAAGCGCTGGATGCCGGACGCGTAGACGTAGTCGGGCACCGCCAGGGTCATCTGCGCGCCGTCGACGTTGTTGGCCAGACGCACGATGTCGCCGCTTTCCTCGCGCGGCTTCAGCATGTCCTGCTGGGCCGGCAGCCAGCCGCCGAGGAAAACGTCGAGGTCACCGGACGACAGGGCCTGGTAGATCACCTGCAGGCCGAGGTCCTGGCTACGGCTGTCGTAGCCCAGCGGCGCGAGCAACTGCTCGGCGATCTGGGTCTTGACGGTGATCCCCGGCCAGGCGGGCACGCCGAACTCGACCGTCTCGGCGGCGTGGGCGCCCAGGCTAAGGCCCAGGGCAAGCGGGACTGCGTACCATGCATTGCGGGATTTCATGCGATCTCCTTGTCATCGGGAAGGAAGCCGCCACGCCTGTTCTGGTTGTGTGCCGGCGCGGCGGTATCGGGCGTCGCGTGGCTGACCGCTTCAGCGGGCCAGCACGCGCAACCGGGATTCCAGCAGATCCAGATCGAGGTAGGTGCCCTGCAAGTGGCGCTTGCCGGTGTTGGGATCGAACGCCTTGCGACCGTGCAGCACGCGGCGGTTGTCGAAGGCGACCATCTCGCCCGGCGCCAGGGCGAACTCGAGCTGGTAGCGCGGGTCATGCAGCAGTTGCCAGAAGCGGCGGTAGGCAGCGTACCAGGCGTCGACCTGATCCAGCGGCAGCCGCAGGGTGTCGCGGATCCAGTTGTTGAAGCGGATCTCCAGGGGACGGCCGGCCGCGTCCAACTGGATGATCGGCCCGCGCACCGCGATGTCGTGATCCTCGTCCTGGAAGCGGAAATCGATCGGTGTCTCGGCGAGCCGCCGGAACGCCTCGGGGTCGCTTTCGCGCAGTGCTTCGGCCACGGCGAAGCCGTCGGCGAAGGTCGACTCGCCGCCCTCGGCCTCGTTCTGCAGGCAGTAGAGCAACTGGATATCCGGCGGCTGACGCCAGTTGGGCAGGTCGGTGTGCAGTGCCAGGCCGATCGACGTATAGGCGGCATTGTTGGGATTGGGCTTGGAGCGGACGTCGAAGCGGGCCCCGAAGTTGGTGGCACGCAGCGGGCCGATGCGCCCCGCCAGGCGGCTGACCTCCTCGTCGGCCAGCGGGCCGTCCTCGAGCAGCACCAGGCCGTCGCGCAGCAACGCCTCGAGCCACTCGCGTTCGCCCCGGGTGCGCATGAAATCGTGGTGGGCGATGCGGGCCGGGCGGAAGTCATCGGCCCAGGCCCGCCGCTGCGGGAGCGGATCGGGCGTCGAGTCGGGCGCATCGAGGCGGCGCTGGCGCAGCCATACCGGATCGAAGCGGCTCTCGTGGCCGTCGGCCCAGTCGATGCGCAACACGCCGTCGTCGATGGCCACGGCGGGGGCGGCATCGATCTCCTGGAGCGGCACGAACAGGCGCTCGCGGGTCAGCGGATGGCGACAAACCGCGCAGGCGCAATGGTCGCGTAGCCAGAGCAGGGGAAAGTGGCTGCGTGCGCCATCCGCCCAGTCCACGGTGATGCGGGCGCCGGTCGCCACCGCCTCGACGAGGGCCGGGCCATCGTCGTGGGCCGAGAGTTCGCCCATGGCCTGGCGCGGCTGACGCGTGTCCGGCTGGGTGTGGGGCGACGATGCGGTGACGCTCATGCATGACCTCCTGCGAAGCGATCGGTGATTCGAAAACGTCTACGAGGATGACGGCTGGGAAACAGAGCGACAAACGATTAATCTACGGTCTAAGGCCAAGTTGAACTTATAGGTGCCTTTTTCATGAACCCCTTGCCCCCGTTGCTCTGGTTGCAGGCCTTCGAAGTCGCCGCGCGAACCCTGAGCTTCACCGAAGCCGGCCAGGAACTGGCGATCACCCAGTCGGCCGTCAGTCAGCGGATCCGTCTGCTCGAGGATCGCCTGGGCCAGAAGCTGTTCGTCCGCCACCCGCGCAGCCTGACGCTCACGCCGGCGGGACAGGCCTGGCTGCCGAGCATCCAGGAAGCCTTCGCCCGGCTTTCCGAAGGCACCGCCGAGGTGTTCGGACCGCGCAGCGAGGCGCCGGTGACGCTGCGTGCCACGCCGGTGATGCAGCAGACCTGGCTGGCACCGTTGCTGCTCGACTTCCACCGCGCCAATCCGACGATCGTGGTGCGTCTGGTCAGCGCGATCTGGCGCGACGATTTCGGGCCCGAGGGCGCGGACATCGAGATTCGCTACGGACGCGGCGACTGGGAGGCGGTGGAGGCCGTGTCGCTGGGCCGCGAGTCGATGCTGCCGGCCTGTTCACCGCGCGTCGCCGAGCGACTCGCGACGCCCGCCGATCTGGCCGGCGAGACGCTGTTGCATGCGGTGGGCTTCGCCGTGGGCTGGCCGGCCTGGCTGGAGTGCGCCGGCGTGCCCGAGCTGGATCAGCGCTGCGGTTCGCTGCTCTGCGACAGCCAGGTGATGACCCTGTCGCTGGCGGCTCGCGGCGGGGGCGTGGCCCTGACCCATCGCAGCCTGCTCGACAAGCGCGACGACCTGGTGGCGCCCTTCGCGTTGAGCGTCGACAGCGACGAAGGGTTCTGGCTGGTACGCCCCGCGCGGCGTGCGCTGCATCCCGAATCGCGACGGCTCTGGGCGTGGCTGGTCGAGCACGGCGCCGGGCAGGGCGAGACGCTAGACTGAGAGAGTCGGCTTGAAAGGATCGCAACGCTTCAGGAGGCGCACCATGCACGGACGACGCGAGACCCGGATCGCCGGCCTGCTGGCCGGCGTGGTAATGGCCTGGATGGGGGCTGGCCCGTTGGCGGCCCAGGCTGGCGAGGGCGGCGCCTATCTGCTCGGCGATGGCCAGGGTGGCTGGACCGTCCAGCCGCTGGACGCCGACGGTCTGGCGCCGCCGCGCGCGCTACGCCACGACGAGCACTGGCCGGGCGTCCCCCGCAACGACGCCCGGTGGTGGCGCCACGACGACCGCTGGCGTGACGGCGGCTATCGCCACTGGCGCGGCGAGCGTCATCCGCCGTGGCCGCCGCGCCATGATCACTGGCCCGGCGGTGACCGCTGGGGCGGGCACTGGCCCCACGGCCCTTACCCACGCTGGCCGGCCCCCGAGATCGAGGTTCACGTCGATGGGCTGTCGGGCGGGGGCAATCCGCCGCGGGCCGAGGATACCGGGCCCGATCAGTGTCATCAGTCGCGTCGCGACACCTGGTCCACCGACGCGCTCGACTGCCCGCAGCCCGACCCGTCGGAGCGGGGCCAGAGCTGGTCGACCTCACCGTAGAGCGGGCTCAGCCGTTGCCGGTCCCGTCGGGTGGCGAGGCGTGGCCGGCCAGCGTGGTCGGCGCCACGTAGAGCGGGGCGGCATCGGCATCGCCGTGACACTCGCCGAAGGCGGTACCCGGGATCAGCAGCCAGTGGTCGTTGTTCTGCAGGCCCAGGTCGCGCGCCTGGGAGAGGTCGGCACACGGCATCTCCTCGGTCATGCCCTGATCGACGAACATCCAGCGTGTCGCCGGGGCCGCGTCGAGCCAGGCGAAAGCCCGCTCGAGCTGGGCCGGCTCGGGCGTCTTGAAGCCGAAATGCACCGTCGGCTGGCGCGCCTGCAGCAGGAACTCCTCGTCGAAGGCGGGCATGGCCAGCCAGGCGTCGCTGCCGGTCAGTTGGGCGACGTGCTGCATCATGTCGCGCGGCGAGCGGGTGCCGTCGAGCTGCTGGTAGCCCCAGGTCGACCACAGCCCCCAGAACACCACCAGCCAGCCGGCCAGGGCGAGCATGCCGCGGCGCGGCCGCAGCGCGTAGAGCAGGGCGGCGGCGGCCAGGCCCAGGACAATCCACCACAGCCACGGCGAGACACTGTACTTGGCGGCTAGATCGGCCAGTGCCGGCAGCCCGGCGGCGCCGAGGATGCCGGCGACCAGGAAGATCCCGCCCAGCACCGCCACCAGGCCGGCGCCCAGCCAGTGCAGCCAGCGCTTGCAGAGCAGGCCCGGGAGCAGCGGCGCCATGGCCAGTACCAGCAGGGGCACGCCCGGCAGCATGTAGACACCGCGCTTGCCCGGCGACAGCGAGAAGAAGCCCACCAGCAGGATCACCCCGCTGAGCGGCAGCAGCACCCGCGCATCCAGTCGGCGCGTGCGATGCCACCAGGCCGGCACCAGCCACGGCAGCCCGAGGATCAGCGGCAGCCAGGCCCAGGGGATCACCTCGACCAGGTAGTAGTACCAGGGCTTCAGGTGATGCCAGGACTCGGCGTAGCGTTGGCCGGTCTGCTTGAAGAGGATGTTATCGCGATAGGCGGCGAGCGTCGGGTCGTCGCTGAAGGTGGTGATCAGGGCCATGGGCACCGCCCACAGGGCGATGGTGCCGACCAGGGTGGCCAGGCCCAGCGCCAGGTCCTTCCAGGCCAGCCGGGTGGCCTGGCCGCGCCACGCCAGCAGCCCCCAGGCCGGCAGCATCAGCAGCGGCAGAAAGCCCACGCCCTTGGTGATCACGCCGAGCCCCATGGAGGCGCAGCCGATGAACCACCAGCGTCGGGCGGGGCCCAGCAGGGCATGACGCAGCATGCCGTAGGCCCCCAGCGTGATCCACAGGGTCACCAGCATGTCGATCTGGGCGGTCTTGGCCTGGAGCACGAACTGCAGGGTGCTGAGCAGCGCGGCGCCGGCCAGGAAGGCCACCCGGCGGCCATACAGGCGCCGGGAGAGGTCCATGACCAGTGCCAGCGATCCCAGGGCGCCGATCAGCGAGGGGATCAGAAAGCCCAGGCGGACCGAGCCGGTCAGGGCGATCGACGCCGCCGAGGCCCACATGAAGACCGGTGGCTTGTCCGGGTAGGGTTCGCCGCCGCGATGGGGGATCCAGAAGTGGCCGGTATCGAGCATCTCCAGCGCGTTGAGCGCGAAGCGCGGTTCGTCGGCGGGCCAGGGATCGCGCAGGCCGATACCCAGTGCCAGCAGGGCCGTGGCGACGAGCAGCAGCAGTAGCCAGGACAGGCGCTGCTTGCCGTGGAGATAGGCGGGACGTTGCATGGGACCACTCACCAGTCGGGGATGAAGATCGGGCTCAGCGGGAGGGCTCCTGCTCCCGGCGGGACTCCCGGCGAATCAGGACCATGTTGCGCACGTAGATGAACAGCCCGGCGCCCTGGCCGGCGATGAATACCGGATCGCGGCGATAGAGGGCATAGGCGAACAGCGTGGCGCCACCGGCCAGACTGAAGATCCAGAAAGCCTTGGGGACGATGCTTCGCTTGGCCCGTTCGCTGGCGATCCACTGAACCAGGAAGCGGGCCGAGAACATGGCCTGGCCGACGAAGCCGATGGCCACCCAGATCCATTCCGCGCTCATCGTGGGCTGCCCTCCGGCGGCGTGGCGGGGTGGGGCGCGCTTTGCGGGGCGCTGTCGCCGAGCCCCGGCAGGTCGCGCAGGCCCTCGACCGGTGCCGGCAGGCGCGAGCGCTTGCGCAGCCACATCACGCCGAGCATGTCGACGAGCCCCGCCCAGAGCCGGTTGTTGAGCCCGTAGTGGGATTTTCCGGTGCCGCGCGGGCGGTGATTGACCGGCACCGAGACGCAGCGACCACCCTGCATCTGGATCAGCGCTGGCAGGAAGCGGTGCATGTGATCGAAGTAGGGCAGAGTGAGGAAGGCGCGGCGCTGGATGACCTTGATGCCGCAGCCGGTGTCGGGAGTGTCGTCGGCGAGCAGCGCAGCGCGCACCCGGTTGGCGACCCGTGACGACAGCCGCTTGAGCCAGTCGTCGCGCCGGTTGACGCGCTGCCCGGCGACCAGCGTGACGTCGCCCTGGCGGGCACGGGCCAGGAGGCTGGGCAGGTCGGCGGGGTCGTTCTGGCCGTCGCCGTCGAGTGTCGCCAGCCAGGTGCCGCGGGCGGCGTGGGCGGCCTGCCAGACCGAGGTGCTCTGCCCGGCGCTGTGGGCATGGTGCAGCGGTCGCAGGCGCGGATCCTGCCGGGCCCGCCGGGTGAGCAGGTCCCAGGAGTCGTCTCGCGAGGCATCGTCCACCACCAGCACCTCGTAATCGGTATCCGGCAGCGCGGTGCTGATTTCATCGAGCAGGGCGGGGAGGTTGCCGGCTTCGTCATGGGCGGGTATGACAATCGATAACAGCGGTGTCGTCACGGTGGTGAACTCTTTTCCTGTCGATGGCGAGGCAGTCTGCCCGGCGCGTCTTAAGATAGCCTTAAGGCAGCCGGCAATGCGTCGGGCGACCGATGGCGTAAGGCCCCGTGGCCGGCGCACGCCTCGGATGCGGTGCCGAAGGCTGGCGTTTCCCTAGGATAGCCACAATGGCAGGCGAGCCGGGCGAGCTTTGGCGCGACGTCAAAATCGGCAATGATGCCACTCAACGCCCGGCGGGTATAGAGTGGCGGCCCGAGCCCCGACACCTTAAGCGAGCGTTAAGGAAACCCGCGGATCATTGGCGCTCCGGTAGGTGAGATGCACAACGACGGGACGGCATGCGATTACTCCTGGTGGAAGACGATCCCCTGCTCGGGGACGGTATCAAGACGGCCCTGCAGCGCGAGGGTTACGTGGTCGAGTGGCTCGACAACGGGACCGATGCCATGGCCGCGCTGCGTTTCGACGATTTCTCGGTGGTGGTGCTCGACCTCGGCCTGCCGGACGTCGACGGCATGCAGGTGCTGCGCCATCTGCGCCGCAAGAGCGCCTTGCCGGTGCTGATCCTCACTGCCCGCGACGACGTCGAGGATCGCATCGCCGGGCTCGACGGCGGGGCCGACGACTACGTGCTCAAGCCCTTCGATCTCCAGGAACTGCTGGCGCGCCTGCGGGTGGTGATGCGGCGTGCCGAGGGGCGCGCCTCGCAGGTACTGGAAGTGGGTCCGCTGCGCATCGACGAGGCGCGCCATCAGGTTACCTGGCGCGGCGAGGCGATCTCGCTGGCGCGGCGCGAGTACGCCCTGCTGCTCGAGCTGGCGCGCCACCCCGACAAGGTGATGACCCGGCCGCGGCTGGAAAGTCTGCTCTACGGCTGGGACGAGGAGGTGGCGTCCAATGCCGTGGAAGTGCATATTCATCACCTGCGCAAGAAACTCGACAAGAGCCTGATCGCCACCGTGCGTGGCATCGGCTACCGCCTGGACCCCCGTATCGAATGATCTCGATTCGCCGCTATCTGACCCGCACGCTGGCGCTGGTCCTGGCGGCGGTGACCGCGCTGGCGATCACCGCTGCCTATCTGATCACCGGCCACGAGATGGAAGAGATTCTCGATGCCCAGCTCAGTCTGCAGAGTCGGGTGGTGGCGGGACTGATCGAGCCGGACACCTCGCCGGCGACCTACCGGCGGATCGCCGAGCGGCTCAGCCAGCCCGAGCATTTCGCGCACCTCTATCGGGCCAGCGAGGCCCTGCCCGTCGACGCCTCGCAGGCGGCGCGCTACCACCACGAGGAGCGCAAGCTGTCGGTCGGCTTCTGGAATCGCGACGGAACCCCGCGCCTGCTGGGGGCGGTCTGGAACGATGCCGGCCCGTTCCCGGCGCCCCACGAGGAAGGCTACGCCTGGGTCGACTACGACGGCGCGCGCTGGCGGGTCTTCTCGCTCTACGACGAGGCCAGCCGAACCTGGATTCGCTCGGGCATCCACGAGGCGTTCATGCAGGAACTCGAGGGCAAGGTGGCCCTGGGCAACCTGATTCCCATGCTGCTGGCCGTGGTGTTGCTGCTGTGGGCGATGGGCGTGATCATCCGCCGCGGGCTGGGGCCCATCGACGCGCTGTCGCGGCAGGTCGCCGGGCGCAACGATCGCGATCTGAGCTGTCTCGATGTCGAGGTACCGCGCGAGCTGGGCGGGCTGCGTCAGGCGATCAACGATTTCATCGCCCGCCTGCGCGAGACCCTCGAGCGCGAGCGACGCTTCACCGCCGACGCCGCCCATGAGCTGCGCACGCCGCTGGCGGGCCTGAAGATCCATCTCGACAATGCCCGTGCCGGCGAGTCGGCCTCGCTGGACAAGGCCTACAGCGGTGTCGAACGACTCCAGCGGGTGGTCGAGCAGTTGCTGGTACTGGCGCGACTGGACCGTCAGGACGCCCGCCACGTCGCCGACGTCGACGTCTATCCGCTGGTGCTCGATCTGGTCGCCGAACTCTGGCCCTGGGCCCAGGCGCGCCACCAGCAGATCGAGCTCACCGGCCTCGAATCGCTGTGGGTGCGTGCCGATCCGGTCGAGCTGGGCATCCTGATCCGCAATCTGCTCGACAACGCCCTGCGCTACACGCCGGAATCCGGCACCGTGGAGATCGAGCTGGCGCTGAGCGACGGTCTGGCGCGTCTGATCGTGCGCGACAGCGGGCCGGGCATTCCCGAGGAGTTGATCGACAAGGTCACCGAGCGCTTCCGGCGCGCCGCCGACCAGCGCACCACCGGCAGCGGCCTGGGGCTGTCCATCGTCCTCGAACTCGCCAAGCGCCAGGCGGCCAAACTGGAACTGCGCAATCGTGACCCCCACGGGCTGGAAGTCAGCCTCGCCTGGCGTTCCCTGGCGCAGGGCACTGTCCCGAGACCACGTCCGGCACCGACTCGCCAGTAGTCGCGCCGACCGTCATGCGTCGGCGGGCCCCCTCATCCATCGCCGGCGGCTTGACGCCTCTGCGAGCCCTGCCTAGCTTGCAGGGAGCGATGCCGACGGCTTCTCTCGGTAAGTTTTTGAAACCATGAGGATTTCGTGGGCGGTCGCTATGTGCAAGGTGCTCTGGGATGCCGGGGCACGCAAGGATCGGGTGACAGGGTGTCACCCTCGCGACTAAGGAGACGGTCATGAAAGCACTCACCTGGCACGGCACGCACGACGTGCGTGTCGACAACGTTGCCGATCCCAGGATCCAGGAGCCGCGCGACGCCATCCTCAAGGTCACGGCCACGGCGATCTGCGGCTCGGATCTTCACCTCTACAACGGCTTGATGGCCGGCATGCAGGCCGGCGACGTGCTCGGGCACGAGTTCATGGGCGAGGTCGTCGAGACCGGTTCGGCGGTGAACAACCTGAAAAAGGGCGATCGCGTGGTGGTGCCCTTCACCATTTCCTGCGGCGATTGTTTCTTCTGCAACAAGCACCTGTACTCTCTGTGCGACGAGTCCAATCCCAACGCCGACCAGGCGGCGGGCGCCATGGGCCACTCGCCGGCGGCACTGTTCGGCTATTCGCACCTGCTCGGCGGGATCCCCGGCGGTCAGGCCGAATATGTGCGCGTACCCTACGCCGACGTGGGGCCGATCAAGGTCGAGTCCGACCTGCGCGACGACCAGTTGCTGTTTCTCTCGGACATCTATCCGACCGGCTATCAGGCCGTCGACAACTGCGACATGGAGCCTGGCGACACGGTGGCCATCTGGGGCTGCGGCCCGGTCGGGCAGTTCGCCATCCGCAGCGCCTGGATGCGCGGCGCCGGTCGGGTGATCGCCATCGACCGAGTCCCCGAGCGTCTCGAACTGGCCAGCGCCCAGGCCGGTGCCGAAGTCATCGATTTCGAGAAGGATGACGTCTATACCCGGCTGCTGGAGATGACCGGCGGGCGCGGCCCCGACTGTGCCATCGACTGCGTGGGCGCCGAGGCGCATGGCCAGGGTGACCCCGAGGCCGAACGGCGCGCGGCGGATTCCGGCGAGGAAAACCACCCGAATGCCATCAACGAGATGGTGCTCTCGGTGCGCAAGGGCGGCCGCCTGTCGCTGCCCGGGGTCTATACCGACAAGGTCGACGGCTTCGCGCTCAACGCACTGATGAACAAGTCGCTGTCGGTCAAGAGCGGCCAGACCCACATGCAGCAGTATCTCAAGCCGCTGCTGAAGACCGTGGAGCAGGGCTTGATCGACCCGTCCTTCATCATCACCCACCGTTACGCGCTGGGCGACGCGGCCGATGCCTACGCCAACTTCAATGCCAAGCAGGATGGCTGCATCAAGGTGGTGATGACGCCCTGACCTCGCGGCAGGTCGACAGCACCTCGAACAGACCTCGTCCGGGCGGGCGGGGTCTTTTTCATGCCGGGAGGCGGCGCAGCGGGTCCTGGGCGAAGTAGCGGCCGAGCAGGGCGTAGAGTTCGGGGTAGACGCCGTGGAGCTGGTCGGGAGCGCTGAAGAAGAGTTCGCAGCACACCGCGAAGCACTCGCCGGGGTGGGACGCGGCGTAGTCGTCGATCGGCGTGGGCCTGCCGTGGGCCAGGTGAGCCTGCAGGTCGTCCCACACCGCGGTGAAGATCCGGTGCCATTCGCGCGGGTCGATGTCGCGCGGCAGCGGCGGAAAGCCGTCGGCGTCCAGCGAGTTGCTCATGTCGAGCTTGTGGGCGAACTCGTGGATCACCACGTTGAAGCCGCTCCAGTCGCCGCTCTCGGCGAGATCGACGAGCGAGATCACCACCGGCCCCTGGAACCAGGTCTCGCCGACCCGTTCGTCCTCGTATTCGTGAACCACGCCGGCCTCGTCCATCTCGCTCACGTGATGGCGGAAGGCGTCGGGCACCACCAGCACCTCGTGGACGTTGTCGAACGCCTCATTGGCCTCCGTATCCGACCAGCCGAGGGTCAGCAGGCAGGCCTGGGCGGCCAGCCCCAGCCGCGCCGGCAGGTCGAAGGCCTCGTCGTCCGGCAGGGTGAGGCGCTTGCGACGCACGAAGGCCCAGGCGCGCTCGCCCAGCCGCTCGGCGTCCTCGGTAGAAAGGGCGGCAAGCAGCGGCAGGCGCCGGCAGGCTTGCTGCCAGGCCTCGCGCGGCAACGGGTGCCGACTGGCCTCGTGCCGCCGGTGCCAGGCCTTGATGGCCTTCCACCACTTCATCGGCGAGGTCTCAGGGGGTGTCCTCCTGACGACTGCCGGACTTCCAGCTCCAGTCGCGCAGGCGCAGGTCGAACAGGTCCTGACGGCGGTCCTTGAGGTTGGTCACCGTGCCTTCGCTGCGCACCACCTTGAGTCGGGTGAGGTCGAGATCCGAGAACATCACCATCTCGGTGTTGGGGGTGGTCTCGGAGAGCACCGCGTCGTGGGGAAAGGCGAAGTCCGACGGCGAGAACACCGACGATTGGGCGTACTGGATGTCGAGGTTCTCGATCGACGGCACGTTGCCGACGCTGCCGCATACCACCACGTAGCACTCGTTCTCGATGGCGCGGGCCTGGGCGCAGTGACGCACCCGCAGGTAGCTGTTCTTGGTGTCGGTCCAGAACGGCACGAAGAGGATGTCCATGTCCTGGTCGGCGAGCAGGCGCGGCAGTTCCGGGAACTCCACGTCGTAGCAGATCAAAATGCCCACGCGCCCGGCGTCGGTGTCGAACACGCGCAGCTCGTCGCCGCCTTCCACCACCCAGTCGCGGCGCTCCTGCGGGGTGATGTGCAGCTTGGCCTGGCGGTCGATCTCGCCGTCCCGCCGGCACAGGTAGGAGACGTTGTAGAGCTTGCCGTCCTCACCCTCCTCGACCATCGAGCCGGCGACGATGTTGATGTTGTAGGACACCGCCATGCGCGAGATCTCGGTCTTGAAGCGCTCGGTGAAGCCGGCCAGGAAGTGGATCGCGGCCAGCTGGTCGGACTGGTCGGTGAGCCCCATCAGCGGCGTGTTGAACAGCTCCGGCAGCACCACGAAGTCGCTCTGGTAGTCGGCGACGGCGTCGACGAAGTATTCGACCTGCTGGAGCACCGCCTCCACCGAGGCGAATTCGCGCATCTGCCACTGCACGGCGCCCACGCGGACCTGGGTCTTGCGCGTCTCGAGGACCCGCTCGGCGGGCTCGAAGAGGATGTTGTTCCACTCCAGCAGCGTCGCGTAGCCCTGCGACTTCTCGTCCTCGGGCAGGTACTTGCGCAGCAGGCGCTTGACCTGGAAGTCGTTGGCCAACTGGAACGACAGGATCGGATCGTGGATCTCCTTGCGCGCCACCCGTTCCAGATACTCGGTGGGCGACATCTCCTCGGCGTACTGGTGATAGTTGGGTATGCGCCCGCCGGCGAGGATCGCCTGCAGATTCTTCGAGCGGCACAGTTCCTTGCGTGCCTCGTAGAGGCGCCGGCCCAGCCGATAGCCGCGGTAGGCGGGATCAATCAGCACGTCGAGCCCGTAGAGGGCGTCGCCGTCGGGATCGTTGAGAATGATCTCGCGTTGGCCGATCAGGTCGTCGTACTGGTGCGGGTTGGAGAACTCGTCGTAGTCGACCAGCGCGGTCAGCGCCACGCCGACGATGCGGTCGCCGTCCTCGATGAGGATCTGGCCGTCGGGAAACTCCTGGATCAGCTTGTCGATGGTGTGCTTGGGCCAGGCCCCGCCGATGTCGTGGTAGACGGCATCCATCAGCGTCTTGAGCTGCGGATAGTCGTCGGAAGCCAGGTTGCGCAGATTGAGGTGCAGATCGTCGAGCGACATGGGTGTCGGGAATCCTGAGATGGCGGACTATCGCGCCAGCGTAACATGTTGTGCCGCGCATGCGGACGGCGCTCACGGGGTGCGAGCGCGGCGATCCTCGATTACCCGGCTACGGCGCTGGGGCTATCATTCCAGGGTCTGAATCACCTGTGCCAGGCCCTGCTGCATATGACGGGCGATATAGCTGAGCATTGCCTCCAGCGAGTCACCCTTGGCGTGTTCCAGGTAGCTGTCGTGCGATTGACGGGCCGGTCCGGGGCGGTTGTGCGCGCGCTGGTGCAGCACGAAGTAGCACTGCAGGTGCGGTTTGATGCGCGACCAGGCATCGAGCAGCAGAGGGTTGCCGCTGAGCTCGTAGCACCATTGATGCAGCGCGAGCTCGCGATCGATCGCCTGTGCACCGTCGCCGGCATCTATCGCCTCGAGCAGGTGCGCATGGCGCTGCTCCAGGTCGTCGAAACTGGCCGCGTTGCGCTTGGGCCAGAGGCTCGTGAACGCCATCTGTTCCAGGCCGGTGCGGTACTCATAGAGCTGATGCAGCCCCTCGGGCGTCAGTTCGAGCACGCGCACGCCCTTGTAGGGTTCGCTGATCAGCAGGCCGATATTCATCAGATGGCGAATGGCTTCGCGCAGCGGCGCGCGGCTGACGCCGAGTTGCCGGGCGAGTGCATTTTCGGTCAGCCGTGTGCCGGGGGCGATGGTGCCATTGGCGATCAGTGTTTGCAGGCGCTGGGCGGTCTGTTCCCAGAGCGTCTGGCGAGCCGGAATCTGCGCGATATCGGTCGATAACATGCGTGTCCAAAAGTGACTTGATGGGCGACGTCAGCCCTTGAGGTAGTCTTCGTAGAGTGCCGTAAGACGCTGCATCAGGCTAGTGTCGCGCCGGTTCACGATAGCATGTCCGTCGATGCGATAGACCGGGGTCAGGCCGCCCAGCGTTCCGGTGACGAAGGCCTCGTCGGCGGTATAGGTCTGGGCCAGGGTGAAGTCCAGCTCGCGTACCACAATATCCGCCTCTCGCGCCAGACGCATTACCGTCTTGTGGGTGATGCCATTGAAGTTGTAGCGACCGGTCGAGGTCCACAGCTCGCCATTGCGAACGATGAAGAAGTTCGTCGAGTTACAGCTGGCGACGAAGCCATGAGGATCGAGCATCAGCGCCTCATTGGCGCCAGCATTGATTGCCTGGATCAGCGCCTGGATGAGGTTGAGTCGGCTGTGGGAGTTGAGCCTTAGATCGAAGACGTCAGGGCTGCTGCAGCGGAATGTCGAGGTGAACAACGCCAGGCCTTGCGACTTGGCCGCTTTGTCGACCACCTTGTGCTCGGCGACGATGACGATGGTGGCCTTGCCGCGCAGGAAGCGCGGGTCCTGGTTGGGAGTACTCTTGAGCCCGCGGCTCACCATCAGCCGGATATGCACGCCATCGTGCATGGCGTTTCTGTCCAGTGTTTCCCGAATCAGACTGACCAGCTCGTCGCGGGTGACTCCGATATCCAGCGAGATCGAGGCGGCGCCTTGATAGAGCCTCTCCAGATGCTCGTCGAGCACGATCAGCCGACCATCGACCAGCCGTATGCCTTCCCATACACCGTCGCCGAGAACGAAGCCACTGTCGAAGATCGATACCGTCGCCTGGTGTTTGGGTTTGAATTCGCCGTCGACATAGACGATCACGTCTTCGTTGCGAGTATCGGCCAGGTAGGACTGTGAGCTGCCGGTGGTGTGAGTCATGCGGTTTCCTTCCATGCTATGCGATCAAGCGGCGGGTTCGAGTTCGGTAGCGGATTGTGGCTGCTGCCACATGGCGAAGCCGGTGAAGCCATAGAGCAGCGAGAACACCATCACTAGCCAGTGATACCAGAGGAATGGCAGGTAATCGGTGGTGGCAACCCCAGTGGTCGTGGCCATGAACACCGCGCCGCTGGTCCAGGGGATCATCGGCGTCGAGAGCGTACCGCCAGCCTCGACGTTGCGTGACAGCACCACCCTCTGCAGCCCGAGCCGGTCATAGATGTTTCGTGTCATCGAGGCCGCAGTGAAGATCGCCACGTAGGCGGCGCCGCCGAAGATCGTGCCGAAAAAGCCACACGTCATGGTGGCCAGGGTCAGCCGGCCGGTGCTGCGATGGACCATGCCTGTGAGCGCGGTGGCGATGGTGTCGAGAACGCCGATACGCTCCATCAACCCTCCCAGCCCCAGCGCGAAGATGACGATGGCTATCACCGGTAGCATCGAGACGATGCCGCCGCGATTGAGGATGCTGGCGAGATAGCCTGTGCCGTAGTCGCCCTGATTGCCGGCATAAAGCGTGGTCACCGCCTGTAGTGGTGTCGCGCCCTGGGCCAGCCAGGCGCCGAGCACGCCGAGCACGGCGCCGATCGCGATCACCGGCAGCGCGGGCTTGCGCAGTGCCAGCAGCACGAGCGTGGCGAGGATCGGCAGTAACAACCAGGGAGAGAGCATGAAGTGCGCGTCTAGCTGAGCCATGACCGCGTCCGCCTGCTGCATGTCATAGCCGCTACGGGAAAGGTGATTCCCGGCCAGAGCGAAGCCGAGCGTGGTCAGCGTGACGCAGGGTACGCCGGTGTAGAGCATCGAGCGCACGTGCTCGATCAGCGGCACTTCGCACAGCGAGGCGGTGAGTACCGTGGTATCGGAAAGGGGCGATAGCTTGTCGCCCACATAGGCGCCGGAGATCACCGCGCCGGCGACGATAGGCAACGGCAGTTCGAAGCCGTGTCCGATGCCCATCATGGCGATGCCGATGGTGCCCACGGCGCCGAACGAGGTGCCGGTCACCAGCCCGGTCGCGGCGCAGATCAGGAAAGCGGCAGGCAGGAACCAGGCCGGATCGATCAGGGCAACACCGTAATAGATCACGCTGGGAACGATTCCAGCGGCGATCCAGGCACCGATCAGCGCGCCGACGGTAATGATGATCATCACCCCCTCGAGACCGCTGCGAATGCCGTCGAATGCGCCCTGCTGGAGCGAATCGTAGGCGTGGCCGAGGCCCTTGCCGATGGCGAACATCGCAAACCAGGCAGCGAAAAGCGCCAATGCAACGGGGATCTTGAGTAGCAGCACCGTCGACATGATGGCGGCGAAGCTGGCGAGAATCAGACAGAGCGCGACCGGACCCGGGCGGCGGGCAGATTGTGACCTCATGGGGCACCTCGAGCGTTGTTGAGCTTGTTATACGGTGTGCGTTAAATAATTGTATACAGCATACAATTGGTATGGCGCAAGCCGGTAAGGGTGAAAAGCCGTCGCGCAAGACAGACGAGGGTGAAAGCCGCACCGGTCAGGTTCGGACAGATCGGTTCAGGCAATAGAGTCGATATCTGGCGTCGCCAGGGCACGACACGCAGGCTATAGAACGTGTTGAAGAGGCCGACCGTGAAGAGATGAGGAAATGAGTGGCAGATGAAGGGAATGCAGAACCGGCGGTAATCAGCGCCTGGTGCGGGAGCGCAGGCGCAATCACGAATAGCCGTCTCGGCGCGAGAGACGGCCCAGCGGCGAGGTGCTATGTCGGCTGGCGGCGATCCTCGATCACCCGCCGGCCGCGGATGCAGTCGGCTTCGTGGGGTTCGTCGACCCAGGGTTCGGCGATGCCCTGGCTGATCCAGGTGGCGACGGCCGGGTGCTCGAGCAGGCGTCGGGCATAGGCGGCGGCCATGTCGCCGAGCGTGATGCCGTAGCCGCGCACGCGGACGGCGACCGGCGCGAACATGGCATCGGCAATGGTGAAGGTCTCGCCCGCCAGCCAGGGGCCGCCGAAGCGCTCGAGTCCTTCCGTCCACAGGGCGTCGAGCCGCGCAATGTCCTTTGCCAGGGCTGGACTCGGCGTGCCCAGTTCGATGGTCAGCGCGCAGTTCATCGAGCACTCGTCGCGCAGGGCGGGGAAACCCGCATGCATCTCGGCACTGGCACTGCGTGCCCAGGCCCGGGCGTCGCGTTCGCTCGGCCAGGCGGCGGGGTGCTCCTCGGCGAGGTCGTCGAGGATCGCCAGTGACTCCCAGATCACCCGGTCGTCGTGGTGCAGGCACGGCACCTTGGCGGTGGGCGAGAAGGCCTCGAAGGCCTGCTGTTTGCCGGCACCCTCGAACGGGGTCAGCACCTCCTCGAAGGGGATATCGAGCGCCTTCATCAATACCCAGGGGCGCATCGACCAGGAGGAGTAGTTCTTGTTGGCGATGTAAAGGCGATAGGCCATCGTACGGGGCTCCGCGTGGGCAAGCAGGGTCATGAAGCCCGCCCAGGAGCTTTCGGGGCGGGCAGTGGCGGCAGGTGTGTTCGCGCGTCAGGTGCGTTCGAGAAAGCTCAGAGCGTGGCCGTGGGAGAGCGCCGCGGCGTGGCGGTGATAGGCGCTGCGGGCCCAGCAGTTGAAGCCGTGGTCGGCGCCGTCGTAGACGTGGATCTCGACGTCGCCGCGGTCGGCGAAGGCCTGGCGGGTCTGTTCGATGTGTTCGTCGGTGATGTGGCCGTCGTTGCCGGCGAAATGGAACTGTGTCGGCACCGTCAGCTCGGCGGCCTTGTCGAGATGCTTGTGGATGCCGCCGGGGTAGAAGCACACGGCCCGGTCGACGCCGGATTCGATCCCCGCCAGATAGGCCAGGATACCGCCCATGCAGTAGCCCAGCGATGCCACGTCGCCCTCGCACTCGGGGCGCTGCCGCAGCGCCTGGACGGTGCTGGCCAGGTCCTTGACCGCCACCGTGAAGTCGATCTCGCCGACCAGCTTGAAGGCCTTGTCCATGTTGTCGCCGTCATAGGCGAGTTCCACGCCGGGTTCCTGGCGCCAGAACACGTCCGGGGCGAGCACCACGTAGCCATCCAGCGCATACTGCTCGGCGACGCTGCGGATGTGAGGGTTGACGCCGAAGATCTCCTGGATCAGCACGATGCCCGGCCCCTTGCCGGCCGGCGGCAGGGCCAGGTAACCCTTGAACGACTGCCCGTCGTGGCTGGCGATATCGATCCACTGGGTCGTGACGGCTTGCTGGGTCATGCCTTCCTCCATGGTGCGGCGTCGCGTCGATCCCGCGACACGGTAATGGTTCGTCAGCTAAGCGTAGGCGCTGACACCCGGCGGAACAACTGAAGCGGCGAGCGTTCAACCGATGCGCGAGACGGCATGGCGACTCAGCGCAACTGGCTGTCCTTGCTGCCGCGGCGATTGTAGCCGCTGAATGCCGACTGGCGCTTGTCGGCCTCGCTCTGGCAGGCGACGCACAGGCGCACGCCGGGGACCGCCTCGCGGCGCGCCTGGGGGATCGGTGCATCGCACTCCTCGCAGTGGGTCAGGCTCTCGCCGCGCGGCAACTGGCTGCGCGAACGCTCGACGGCATCTTCGATGGTGCTGTCGATCTGATCCTGTACCGCGCCATCTCTTGACCATCCACCGGCCATGACGACCTCCCGATTCGTGTGTCTGGGTTGTCTTGAGTCTAGCGAGACAACACCGCTTCAGACCAGCGCCAGGCGTCGGAGTCGGGTCTGACAACGACACCGCCCCCGGCGGTTCACGGCAGGGGGCGGTGGTATAGCGTCACCGGTGTCAAGGCGTCGCGGGGGCGCTGTGAATCCTTCCATGGGCGCTACTTTTGCCATCCCTGGCAAAAGCCCCCCGCTGTGCCTTGTCGCCGGTGCCTATCGTTGGCCGGCAGTGCCGGCAGGTGGGGTCAGTGTGCCTTCGCCTTGTGCACCGCCCGCCAGTGATGCAGCAACGGCTCGGTGTAGCCCGCCGGCTGTTCGCGGCCCTTGAAGATCAGGTCCGAGGCGGCCTGGAAGGCGCTGGAGTCGGCCAGGTGCGACGTCATCGGCGTGTAGTCCGGATCGTGCGCGTTCTGGTCGTCGACGACTTTCGCCATGCGCGCGAGCGTCTCCTTGACCTGGGCCTCGCTGATCACGCCGTGATACAGCCAGTTGGCGATGTGCTGGCTGGAGATGCGCAGCGTGGCGCGGTCTTCCATCAGCCCCACGTCGTGGATGTCGGGGACCTTGGAACAGCCCACGCCGTGCTCGACCCAGCGCACCACGTAGCCGAGGATGCCCTGGCAGTTGTTGTCGAGCTCCTGCTGGATCTCCTCGGCCGACCAGTCCGGGCGCTCGACCACCGACACGCTGAGCAGGTCGTCGAGGTAGTCGGTGGCCGGGCGCGATTCCAGCGTCTGCTGCACGGCGGCGACGTCGACCTGGTGGTAGTGCAGGGCGTGGAGCACCGCGGCGGTGGGCGAGGGCACCCAGGCGGTGTTGGCGCCGGCCCTGGGGTGGCCGATCTTCTGCTCGAGCATGGCGGCCATCAGGTCGGGCATCGCCCACATGCCCTTGCCGATCTGGGCGCGGCCGCGCAGGCCGCACTGCAGCCCGACCTGGACGTTGTTGGCCTCGTAGGCCTGGATCCAGGGGGCGCTCTTCATGTCGCCCTTGCGGCGCATCGGGCCGGCTTCCATGGCGGTGTGCATCTCGTCGCCGGTGCGGTCGAGGAAGCCGGTGTTGATGAACACCACCCGCGAGGCGGCCTCATGAATGCAGGCCTTGAGGTTGACGCTGGTGCGCCGCTCCTCGTCCATGATGCCCATCTTGAGGGTGTCGCGCGCCAGGCCCAGCACGTCCTCGATGCGCGTGAACAGGGTGTTGGCGAAGGCGACTTCCGCCGGCCCGTGCATCTTGGGCTTGACGATGTACACCGAGCCGGTGCGGCTGTTGCGCGGCTGATCGTCGCCCTTCTTGAGGTCGTGGATGGCGATCAGGCCGGTGAGCACGCCGTCGAGCAGGCCTTCGGGGATCTCGTTGCCGTCGCCGTCGAGCACCGCGGGGGTGGTCATCAGGTGGCCGACGTTGCGCACGAACAGCAGCGAGCGCCCGGGCAGGCGCAGGCTGCCGCCGTCGGGGGCGGTGTAGTCGCGATCCGGGTTGAGCCGGCGGGTGACGGTCTTGTCGCCCTTGGCGAAGGACTCGGCGAGATCGCCTTTCATCAGCCCCAGCCAGTTGCGGTAGACGCCGACCTTGTCCTCGGCGTCGACGGCGGCCACCGAATCCTCGCAGTCCATGATGGTGGTCACCGCGGCCTCGACGAGCAGGTCCTTGACGTGGGCCGGGTCGGTCTGGCCGATGGGGTGGCCGGCGTCGATCTGGATCTCCAGGTGCAGGCCGTGATGGGCGAGCAGCACCGCCTCGGGGGCGGCGGCGTCGCCGCGGTAGCCGACCAACTGGTCGGGGCGCGCCAGGCCGGTCTCGCGGCCGGTGCCGCGGCTGATGACCAGCTTGCCGTCGCGGATCGCATAGCCGGTGGCCTCGCGATGATAGCCCTCGGCGAGCGGGGCGGCCTCGTCGAGCACCTCGCGGGCGTAGGCGATGACCTTCTCGCCGCGCTTGGGGTTGTAGGCGGTGCCCTTCTCGGCGCCGTCGGTCTCGGGGATCACGTCAGTGCCGTAGAGGGCGTCGTAGAGGCTGCCCCAGCGGGCGTTGGCGGCGTTGAGCGCGTAGCGGGCGTTGTTGACCGGCACCACCAGCTGCGGACCGGCCTGCACGGCGATCTCGGCGTCGACGTCGGTGGTGGTGACGCGCACCTCGCCCGGGTCGGCGGCCAGGTAGCCCTGCTCGCGCAGGAACGCCTGGTAGGCGGCCGGGTCGCGCACCGCGCCGGGATGGGCCTTATGCCAGGCGTCGAGTTCGCCCTGCAGGCGCTCGCGCTCGGCGAGCAGGTCGCGGTTGGTCGGCGCGAGGTCATGGACCAGGGCATCGACGCCGGCCCAGAAGGCCTCGGGGTCGACGCCG
>NZ_JAGXFF010000006.1:372848-487872 GCF_020147985.1 Modicisalibacter sp. MOD 31.J
GCCAGGCGTCGAGTTCGCCCTGCAGGCGCTCGCGCTCGGCGAGCAGGTCGCGGTTGGTCGGCGCGAGGTCATGGACCAGGGCATCGACGCCGGCCCAGAAGGCCTCGGGGTCGACGCCGGTGCCGGGCAGGGCCTCGTCGGTGATGAAGCGGTCGAGGTCGGCGGCCACCTTGAGGCGGTGGCGGGTGATGTGGTCGGTCATGGTCGGTCTCCTCGTCGGAACGCGATGAGTGCCTTCACTATAGAGGGCTTGATGGGGGCTTGGGCTGGCGCTTGTCGTCAGCCGATGGCGCCGACACCGGCCTTGGCGACCTGTACGTCCTGGTCGGGCTTGACGCCGGAGACGCCGACGCTGGCGATCACCTGGCCGTCCTTGATGATCGGCACGCCGCCGGACAGCAGCGCCTGCATCGGCGCGGTGGTGAAGGCGATGCGGCCGTTGTTGATCATTTCCTCGAAGACCTGGGTCTCCTTGCGGCCGATGGCGGCGTTGCGGGCCTTCTCGCTGGCCACGCCGGCCGAGAACGGCGGCGCGCCATCCAGGCGGCGCAGGCCCAGCAGATGACCACCGTCGTCGGCCACGGCGATGGTCACCGCCCACTGGTTGGCCTCGGCTTCCTGCTGGGCGGCGTCGAGGATGGTGTTGACGTCCTGGAGTTCGAGTACGGCTTTGCTCTGCATGGTGGGTCTCCTTTAGCTTTTACTTAACTGGCGTTCCAGATGACTGACTATTTGAAGAAAAAGTACCGCCCGCTCGCGAGATGCGGCGCGCAGCAGCTTTTCAGTGTTTTTCCAGGGCCTCGTCGACGATCTCGATCCAGTGCCTCACCGGCGTCCTGCCGGCGCCGCCGAGGTGCGTCTGGCAGCCGATGTTGGCGGTGACGATCAGTTCCGGGTTGCCGGCTTCCAGGTTGTCGAGCTTGTTGTCGCGCAACTGGGTGGCGAGTTCCGGCTGGGTCACCGAGTAGGTGCCGGCGGAGCCGCAGCACAGGTGTGCGTCCTGCACCGGGGTCAGCTCGAAACCGAGACGCGTCAGTACGCGCTCGACGCTACCCCCGAGTCGCTGGGCGTGCTGCAGGGTGCAGGGGCAGTGGAAGGCCAGGCGCCGGCTTTCGCTGACGTCGAGAGCGTCGAGGTCCTCGTCGCGCAGGATCTCGGACAGGTCCCTGGCCAGGGCGCTGACCCGTTCGGCCTTCTCGGCGTAGGCCGGATCGTCGGCGAGCATGTCGCGGTACTCCTTGACGAAGGCGCCGCAGCCGCTGGCGGTCTGGACGATCGCTTCGACGCCGTTCTCGATCGCCGGCCACCAGGCGTCGATGTTGGCGCGCATGCGTTCGCGACCGGCCTCCTGGGCGTTGAGATGATAGTCGATGGCGCCGCAGCAGCCGGCCTGGGGGGCCGGCGTCAGGCCGATGCCCAGGCGGCCGAGTACCCGCGCGGTGGCGGCGTTGGTGTTGGGCGACAGCCCCGGCTGCACGCAGCCCTCGAGGATCAGCATCTGCCGGGCGTGTTGCCGGCCGTCCGGGCGCTCGCCCGGTTCGACCGGACGCGCCGGCAGCTTGTCGCGCAGGGTGCCGGGGACCAGCGGGCGGAAGGTCTGGCCCAGCGCCAGCAGGGCCTTGAAGCGATGCGGGTCGACCAATGCCTTGCGTAGCCCCAGATGGATTACACGTTCCTTGGGCGTGCGCCCGACGCGGCGGTCGACCTCGGCACGGCCGATGTCGAGCAGCTTGTGGTACTCCACGCCGGAGGGGCAGGTGGTCTCGCAGTTGCGACAGGTCAGGCAGCGGTCCAGGTGGAGCTGGGTCTCCCTGGTGACCTGATCGTCGTCGTCGCGGCTCTCCAGCAGCTCCTTCATCAGGTAGATGCGCCCCCGCGGCCCGTCCCGCTCGTCGCCGAGCAGTTGATAGGTGGGGCAGGTGGCGTTGCAGAAGCCGCAGTGCACGCAGCTGCGCAGGACGCGGTCGGCCTCGCGGATGTGCGGCTTCTGGAGATCGGCGTCGGTGAACTGGGTCTGCATGTCAAAGGGCCTCGTAGAGCCGGCCGGGGTTGAAGATGCCGTTGGGATCCAGCTTGGCCTTGAGCTGACGGTGGTACTTGGCGAGTACCGGCGAGAGCGGTGTGAAGGGCGATTCGGCGCCCCCCTCGGCGTGCGGTGTGAAACAGGTGGCGTGCCCGCCGGCGCGGGCCGCCGCCTCGCGGATGGCCTCGGCGTCGGCATCGCTCTTCAGCCAGCGCTGGGCGCCGCCCCAGTCGTAGAGCACCTGGCCATCGAGGGCGAGCGCCGGCATGTCGTTGGGCAGCGAAAGTCGCCACAGCGGGCGCGCGTCGTCGGTGAAGAACGCCAGGCGCTGCTCGCGCAGCGTGCGCCAGAAATCGGTGTCCAGCGCGTCGCCACCGAGGCGTTCGGCGGTGGCGGCCACCGAGCTGTTGCCGCCTTCCAGACGCAGGTGCAGGGCGCCGTCGTACCAGGCGGCGGCGCTCAGCGGCAGCGGCTGGCGGCCCCACTCGGCGAGACGCTCGAGGGCGCTCTCCAGGCTCATCGTCAGGCGCAGGCTGCGCGTCGCCGCGGGCTTGGGCAGGACCTTGAACGAGATCTCGGTCAGCACGCCGAGGGTGCCCTGGGCGCCGGTCATCAGCCGCGACAGGTCGTAGCCGGCGACGTTCTTCATGACTTCGCCACCGAAGCGCAGTGGCTTGCCGTCATGGCTGATCACCCGCGCGCCGAGCACGAAATCGCGTACCGCCCCGGCCCAGGGGCGACGCGGCCCGGAGAGGCCGCAGGCGACCGTGCCGCCGACGGTGGCACTCGCACCGAAGTGGGGCGACTCGAAGGCCAGGCGCTGGTCCTCGGCGTCGAGGGCGGTCTCGAGTTCGGCGAGCGGTGTGCCGGCGCGTACCGTGACCACCAGCTCGACCGGGTCGTAGTGGGTGATGCCGCGGTGCTCGGCCAGCGACAGTGTCTCGCCCTCCACCGGACGGCCGTAGAAGGCCTTGGTGTCGCCGCCGACGATCTTCAGCGGCGTGCCCTCGGCGTCGGCGCGACGGACCCGATCGCACAACCGATCGGCGATGTCCTGGCCGCGCTCGCCATGAACGGGATGGGCGTCCTGTTCGTGATGTGGCTGGGTCATGATCGTTCCTCAGAAGCGCGGAAGGTCCGGGTGCGGCAGTTCGCCGTTGTGCACGTGCATGGCACCGAATTCGGCGCAGCGGGCCAGTGTGGGAATGTTCTTGCCGGGGTTGAGCAGGCGGCGGGCGTCGAAGGCCGACTTGACCGCGTGAAAGACGCTCAACTCGTCGGGCTGGAACTGGCTGCACATCTGGTTGATCTTCTCGCGACCCACGCCGTGTTCGCCGGTGATGCTGCCGCCGGCCGCGACACACAGTTCGAGGATCCTGCCGCCGACGTCCTCGGCCAGTTCCAGCTCGCCGGGCTTGTTGGCATCGAACAGGATCAACGGGTGCATGTTGCCGTCGCCGGCGTGGAAGACGTTGGCCACCGCCAGGCCGGACTCCTCGGAGAGCCGGGCGATGCCCATCAGCACCCGGGGCAGTTCGCGGCGCGGGATGGTGCCGTCCATGCAGTAGTAGTCCGGCGACATGCGGCCCACCGCGGGGAAGGCGTTCTTGCGGCCGGCCCAGAACCTGGCGCGCTCGGCATCGTCGCGGGCCTGTTCGATGGCGGTGGCGCCGGCGGCCTCTAGCACGTCGCGCACGGTGGCGCAGTCGTCGTCGACGTCGGCCTCGACACCGTCGAGTTCGCAGAGCAGGATCGCCTCGGCCTCGGTGGGGTAGCCGGCCTTGACGAAGTCCTCGGCGGCGCGGATGGCGAGCTTGTCCATCATCTCCAGCCCGCCGGGCACGATGCCGGCGGCGATGATGTCGCCGACCGCCTTGCCGGCCTTCTCGACGTCGTCGAAGCTGGCCATCAGCACCTTGGCGCTTTCCGGCTTGGGCAGCAGCTTGACGGTGATCTCGGTGATCACGCCGAGCATGCCCTCGGAGCCGGTGAACAGCGCCAGCAGGTCGAAGCCGGGGGCGTCGAAGGCCTCCGAGCCCAGTGTCATGCGCTCGCCCTCGATGGTGATCACCTCGACGCGCAGCACGTTGTGCACGGTCAGGCCGTACTTGAGGCAGTGCACGCCGCCGGCGTTCTCGGCGACGTTGCCGCCGATCGAACAGGCGATCTGCGACGAGGGATCGGGGGCGTAGTAGAGCCCGTATGGGGCGGCGGCCTCGGAGATCGCCAGGTTGCGCACGCCGGGCTGGACGCGGGCGATACGCGCGTTGGGGTCGACCTCGAGGATCCGCGCGAAGCGCGACATCACCAGCAGCACACCCTGTTCCAGCGGCAGGGCGCCGCCCGACAGCCCGGTGCCGGCACCGCGGGTCACCACGGGTACGCCCAGTTCGAAGCAGCGTCGCATCAGGGTCTCGACCTGGGTCAGGGTGTGGGGCATGGCGACCAGCATGGGCAGCACGCGGTAGGCCGACAGCCCGTCGCATTCGAAGGGGCGCAGGTCCTCCTCGCGGTGCAGCAGGGTCATGTCGGGCAGCGCCTGCTGCAGGTCGTTCAGGACGGCGGTCTTGTCGACGCGTTCCAGGGCGCCGTCGAGCCGCTCGTCATAGAGAATGTTCATGGTCACTCTCCGCTCAGCGGGCCGGCGCAGTGGTTGGCCGGCAGTCACGGGCCCACGCCGGGCATCCCGACGTGAGTATGGCATTCAATCTGAGCGTTCTCGTTGCCCCTGTCCAGTTTTTGGTATGCTGGTCTGACCAGTAATTGGTCTAATTTATGGAAGTGGATTCCAGTATTTCAATGAGTGCTTTTGGGGCTTCTGATGGCGGCAGTTCAGGGCATGACGGGGACGCTGGTATTCGGGGAGTAAAGCGATGGTCGACTATTCCACACAGCCGGACAATCGGCGCATGGCGGACGTGGTTGCCGCCAGACTGGAGGAACTGATCCTCGACGGCGTGGTGCGTCCCGGTGAGCTGCTGCCTTCCGAGCGGCGGCTCTGCGACCGGCTCGGCGTGTCGCGCGCCTCGCTGCGCGAGGGGCTGCGCGTGCTGCGCGGCAAGGGCATCATCGAGACCCGCCAGGGTCGGGGGTCGCGGGTGACGCAGCTGCTGCCACGCCACGACGACAGCCCCCTGATGCACCTGTTTCGCGATCACCCGCGAACCCTCTACGATCTGCTCGAGGTGCGCACCCTGCTCGAGGGCGAGTCGGCCAGGCTCGCCGCCCTGCGCGGCACGCCGGCGGATCGGGTGATGATCACCCGGCACTTCGAGGCGATGGTCGACTACACGACGAGCACGGCGGCGATCGATGCCGAGCGCCTGGCACGCTTCGATCACGCCTTCCATCGGGCGATCTGCGAGGCCTCGCACAACCCGGTGCTGGTCTACACTCTGCAGGGGCTCACCGACCTGCTGTTGAGTTCGGTGTTCGCCTCGGTCAAGAATCTCTATCACCGGCCGGGGCCGCGTGAGCAGATCAATCGCCTGCACGAGCGGCTGTTCCACGCCGTCATCGATCAGGACCCCGAGGCCGCCCGGCAGGCGGCTCTCGATCATCTGGCGAGCATCGGCGACAACCTGCGCGAGATCGAGGCCGAGGACGAACGGCTGGAGCGCTCGGCGATGCGTCTCGAGGCCTGGGAGTGAGCCGATGCCGGCCGCGCCTCGGCTCCGACCGATCTGCGCTCAGCCGACGGCCTGGCGCTCCTCCTCGACGAGGCCGGTCAGCGACTTGGCCTCCAGCTTGTGGCACAGGTGCTCGCGGAGGATCTGCCCCAGCCATTTGCCGTCACGCTTGATCAGCGCCTTGATCATCTCCTCGTGCTCGCTGACCGCCTGGCGCCAGTATTCGTCGCTCATTTCGGCGGTGTAGCGCACCCGCTTCACGCGCTGACTGAGGTTGTTGTACATCTCGATCAGCACCTCGTTGCCGGAGGCTTCGAGGATGTGTTCGTGAATCTGCTGGTTGACCTTGAAGTAGTCCTGCAGCTCGTTGTTGCGGTAATGCTCGAGCATCCGGTCGTGGAGCCGGCGGACCGCTTCGACCTGGGCGTCGCTGATGTTCTGGCAGGCCAGCTCGCCGGACAAACCCTCGAGCGCCGCCATCACCCCGTAGGTGTCCTTGACCTTCTGCAGCGTCAGGCGGGTCACGCGTGCGCCGCGATTGGGCAGAATCTCGACCAGTCCCTCCGAAGTGAGCACCTTCAGTGCCTCGCGGAGCGGGGTCCGTGACACACCGAACTTCTCGCAAAGCTGTTTTTCGGAGATCCGCTCACCGGGAGTCAGGGCGCCCTGTTCGATGAGTTCCCGGATGCGATCGGCGACTTCCCGATAGAGATTTCTGTGCTGGATCTTTTCCATGGGCGGCTCTCTCGTCGGCATTGCCGCCTGCGTGACGACTCGGATAACGGGGAAAGCGAGACGGGGCCGTCATTGGCAGGAGGCGTTTCGCGTTGACAGTGTCCAAAAAGTATTATGAATTCAAAAAAAGGGCAAGCTATCCCGTCATCGTCGCACATCAGGAGGAATCATGGCAGGCAAGGTGTATCGCACGCGGGTCGTCGTCACCCGCCAGCAGGCCCGGAACATGCTCGACGGCGCCTTCGCCGAGGCGCGGCGCCGCGAGATGGAGCCGCTGACCGCCGTGGTGCTGGACGGCGGCGGCCACGTGATCGCCGCCGAGCGTGAGGATGGCTGCGCTCCGCTGCGCTTCGACGTGGCCCGCGGCAAGGCCTATGCCGCGCTGGGCAATGGCGTGGCGAGCCGGGTGGTGGGCGAGCGCAACGTCGAACGTCCGGCCTTTCTGGCCGCCGTCGCGGCGGCAGCCGACGGGCGGTTCGTGCCCGTGGCCGGTGGGGTGGTGATCCTCGATGCCGACAGCGAGGTGATCGGTGCCATGGGGGTCAGCGGAGCCTCCTCCGACGAGGATGAAGGCGCCGCCATGGCCGGCATTCGCCAGGCCGGTCTGACGCCGGGCATTGCACCGGCCTGAAGGTGGCGAGCCGGTCGTGGCCGGCTTGCTCTACGCTTTGTCTGAAAAATGTCTGCGCTCGCCCATACGGCGTTAAAAATTGACTCAAAATGCTCATTTACGGCTTGTAAACTGCGCTTTTTCGTCAATTTTTGCCTTGTCTGGCCATCGCTCGCCGACTTTCAGACAGAGCTTAGCGTGGTTTCTTCTCTGTTCTTGCCAGCCGGGCATCGCATGGTGCCGCACTTTAGTATGTTTCCAAGGTTTTGATTTTTAAGACTTAAAAAGTCCACTTCGGGTTTCTTGCTGCGACCAAAGCATAATTTCTAATTTTGAATTATGTATCCATCTTTGATGAGTCTCGACGCCTTCCGCTTCGGGAGCACGCCAACCGGGAGCCTCGACCGGTGTCCCGGCGCAACGACAACGCCAAACGACAATGAACGAATCCGGGTAGGCAGCCGGACCGCCACTGAGTGATGCGATCGATTCGAAGGGCGGTTCTCCATGCCTATAAAAACAACGAAGCAGCGGAGTTCAGTATGAAAGCCTTGAAAACAGCCTTGCTCGCCTCGGTGCTCGCCTTCGGAGTGCAGAACGCCCAGGCCGACGAGATCACGATCAAGTTCGGTCACGTCGGTGCGCCGGGGTCACTGTTCGAGAAGAGCGTCAACCGGTTCGCGGAAATCGCCAATGCCAAGCTCGAGGGCGAGGCGCAAGTCGTCCCCTATGGCTCGAGCCAACTGGGCAACGACTCGCAACTGCTCAGGAAACTCAAGCTGGGCACGGTCGATCTGGCCCTGCCATCGTCGATCATGAGCAGCGTTGCACCGGAATCCTCGCTGTTCGAAATGCCCTACCTGATCCAGGATCGCGAGCACATGAAGACGGTGCGCGACGCGGTGGTGCGGCCCAAGCTCTACCCGGCGGCCGAGCGCAAGGGCTATCGAGTGATCGGCGTCTGGGAGAACGGCTTCCGCCAGATCACCAACAACGAGCGGCCGATCAACACGCCCGAGGATCTCCAGGGCATCAAGCTGCGCACGCCAAACGGCGAATGGCGCGTGGCGATGTTCAAGAGTTACGGCGCCAATCCGGCGCCCATGCCGCTCTCCGAGGTGTTCGTCGCCCTGCAGACCGGTGCGATGGATGGCCAGGAAAACCCGCTGGTGCAGATCTATTCGCAACGCTTCCAGGAAGTGCAGAAGTACCTGTCGATCTCCAACCACGTCTATACGCCGGCCTATGTGCTGGCCGGGGCGAGCTGGAACCGCCTGCCCGAGCACGTTCGCGAGGTGCTCACGGCCTCGGCCGAGGAGGTCGAGGACTATGCGCTCGAGCAGGGCGCTCAACTGGACGATGAGCTGCTCGCCAAGATGAAAGCAGCGGGCATGCAGGTCAACGAGGTCGATACCCAGTCGTTCATCGACAATTCCGGCTACATCTACGAGAAGTTCGCCAACGAGGTGGATGGCGGACAGGAGATGCTCGATCGCGTCGAGCAGCTGCGTAGCGATGGCTGATCGGGGATGGATGGCCCCCGTGATCACGGTCGCGGGGGCCAATGATGCGATGCGACTGCCCGAACGCTTCTGGAGCCGGCAATGACTTCCCTATCCCGAATCAAGACGGTCTATTCCAAGTTTCTCGAACTGGTGGTGGTGATCAACGTGGTGGCACTGGCGCTGGTGGTCAGCGTCGGGTTTCTGTCCCGCGTGCTGGGCTCGCCATTCAGCTGGTACGGCGAGGTGGCCTCGGTGGGGTTGGCCTGGCTGACCTACTATGGCGCCGCGCTGGCCGCCGCCAAGGGCGCGCACATCGCCTGCCCCAGCGTCATCAACGCCTTCCCGCCCGCCGTTCGCCTGCCCATCGCGCTGGTCGCCGAGGTCTTCACGATCGGCTTCTTCGTGCTGCTGGGCTACACCGGCTATTAGGTGGTGCTGATTCTCGACGGCGAAAACCTGGTCAGCCTGCCCGACGTCTCGCTGCAGTTGACCCAGTCGGCGATTCCCATCGGGGCGGCGCTGTTCGTCGTTTCCGAACTGCTGCGCCTGCCCGAGGTGATCGCCAGTGCCCGGGGCGAAGGGTTCATCGATCACGAACTGGAAGAAGCCGGCCTGGACGCCGATAACGCCCGCGAATCGGCCGATGCCGAAGCGGTGCCGCCGGGCGACGAGCACGGCGATCGCCGGATGGCGCGCAACTAGGAGAACAACGATGACCATTCTGGCCATGTTTGCAGGCCTGATCCTGCTGATTCTGATCAACGTGCCGGTGGCGATCGCGCTGGGCATCATCGGCACCTTCGCCACGGTGATGAATTACGGCACCCTGGCGCTGCCCAACGTCGGGCTGGTGATGTTCGACGGGGCGACCAAGTTCCCGCTGATCGCGATTCCACTGTTCATCCTTGCCGGGGCGATCATGAACGCCTCGAGCATCTCGCGCCGCCTGATCGATCTCGCCTCGGCGATGGTCGGCTTCATCAAGGGTGGGCTGTCGATGGTCACCATCGGCGCCTCGATCTTCTTCGCCGAGATCTCCGGGTCGGCGGTGGCCGGCGTCTCGGCGATCGGCAGTCTGCTGATTCCGGCAATGAAGAAGAAGGGCTATACCAAGGAGTTCTCGGCGGCGATCTCCTCGTCCGCCGCCAGCCTGGCGATCATCCTGCCGCCGTCGATTCCGATGATCCTCTACGCGGTGATGTCCGGCGAGTCGGTGGTCAAGATGTTCGTCGCCGGCATCTTCCCGGGCCTGCTCGGCGCCCTGGGCCTGGCCGCGATGTGCTACTACCTGGCCAAGCGCAACAATTTTCCCTCGGAAGGTCGCTTCCAGGCCAAGCGGCTGTGGGAGGCGTTCAAGGGGGCCATCTGGGCGTTGCTGATCCCGGTGATCATCCTCGGCGGCATCTTCGGCGGTATCGTCACCGCCACCGAGGGCGCGGCGCTGGCGGTGATCGTGGCGATCTTCATCAGCTCGGTGGTGTATCGCGAGTTCAGTCTCAAGATCTTCTACAAGGCGTGCCTCGACGCCGGCGTGCAGACGGCGGTGGTGATGCTGCTGGTGGCGAGCTCCGCGGTGGTGGGGATGTTCCTGACCGAAAGCCAGATCCCGCAGCACCTCGCTCAGTCGATCAGTCAGCTCACCGACAACAAGTATCTGATCCTGGCGTTGCTCAACATCGTGCTGCTGATCATCGGCGTCTTCCTGCACTCCGCGGCGGCGATCATCCTGGTAGTGCCGATCGTGCTGCCGCTGGTCACCGCGGTGGGCATCGATCCGCTGCATTTCGGCTTGATCGTTACCCTCAACCTGGCGATCGGCCAGCAGACCCCGCCGGTGGCGAGCGTGCTGATCGCCTCATGCTCGATCGCCCGCTCGGACATCTGGGCGACCACCCGGACCAACCTGTGCTTCCTGGGCGTGCTGCTGGCGGTGCTGCTGATCAACACCTATATCCCGGCCTTCGCCCTGGCACTGGTGCACCTGATCTACGGCTGAATACCGTTGACCGACGAGACCGCGGGGGCATGGCGCCCGCGCATGACCGACAACCGAGAGGTAATCCCATGACGGACGACAAGCGCGGCCGGGTCGAGTACCAGAAGCGCGACGGCGTGGCCTGGGTGGGCTTCGACCGCCCGGCGAGCCGCAACGCCATGACCTGGGAAATGTACGACGCCCTGGCAGCGATCTGCGCCGAGGTCGATGTCGACGACACGGTGCATGCCGTGGTTTTCCACGGCTGTGGCGGCGAGGCCTTCGTCGCCGGTACCGACATCAAGCAGTTCGCCGATTTCGACGCCCCCGAGGACGGCGTGCGCTACGAGCGGCGCATCGACGCCATCCTCGGCGCCCTGGAGGGAATCGCCAAGCCGACCATCGCACTGATCGAGGGCTTCTGCGTGGGTGGCGGGGCGGCCATCGCGCTGGCTTGCGATTTCCGCTATGCCACCACCGATCTCAAGTTCGGCGTGCCGATCGCCCAAACCCTCGGCAACTGCCTGTCGGTGACCAACGTCTCGCGCTTCATGGACATCGTCGGCATCCCGCTGACCAAGGAGATCCTGATGACCGCCAGGCTGGTCGAGGCGCCGCAGGCCGAGGCGATCGGTCTGGTCAACGGCGTCTTCGAGGCCGAGGCCATCGAGGCCGAGGTGGCCGACAGGGCGGCGGCGTTCAAGCGCCGCGCGCCGCTCACCGTGCAGGCCGCCAAGCAGCTCATCAAGCGCGTTCAGGAACATCGGCGGATGCCGGCGGATGCCGGCGACGACTGGGTGCGCACCTGCTACACCAGCCGGGACTTCAGGGCGGCGGTCGACAAGTTCGTCAACAAGACCCCGTTCGAGTGGACCGGTGAATGATTCCCCTGACGATTCGCGGAGGAGACGCCGCATGCTTCCCCTGGATGGACTGAAGATACTCGACATCTCGCAGATCATGGCCGGCCCCTACTGCACCATGGTACTGGGCGACATGGGTGCCGAGGTGATCAAGATCGAGAAGGCCAACGGCGGCGACGACAGCCGCCAGATGGGCCCCTACGTCAACGACGAGTCGACCTGCTTCTCGCAGATCAACCGCAACAAGCAGAGCATTTCCCTGAACCTCAAGGACGACCGCGCGCGTGAAATCTTCCATCGCCTGGCCCGGGAGGCCGACGTCATCGTCGAGAATTATCGCCCGGGGGTGACGAAGTCGCTGGGCATCGACTACGACGCCATCAGCGCGATCAACCCCGGCATCATCTACTGCTCGATCTCCGGCTACGGCCAGAGCGGCCCCTACAGCCATCGCGGCGGTTTCGACCTGGTCGCCCAGGGCATGACCGGGCTGATGTCGATGACCGGCGAGGCGGGGCGGCGGCCGCTGAAGACCGGGATCGCCGTCTACGACATCGGCGCCGGGATCACCGCCGTGTATTCGATCCTCGCGGCCTACGTGCACAAGATGAAGAGTGGCGAAGGACAGCACATCGACATCGCCATCACCGAATGCGGCCTGCCGTGGTTTACCTGGGAGGCGGCGGCCTATTTCGCCGAGGGGCGGGTACCCGAGCCCACCGGCTGGCGGCATCGCGTCTCGGCACCCTACCAGGCGGTCAAGACCCGTGACGGCTACATCATGCTGGGTTGCGCCAACCAGCGAACCTGGGAGCGCTTCTGCGAGAACGTGATCGAACGCCCCGCACTGATCGACGATACCCGCTTTCTCACCAACAGCGACCGGGGGGCCAACGTCGAGGAACTCGAGGCGCTGCTCGAGGACATCCTCGCCGGCCACGACATGGCCCACTGGCTGGAACGCTGCGACAGTGCCGGGGTGCCGGCCGGGCCGATCAACGACTTCGCCCAGGCGATGCAGGACGAGCACTATCTGGCGCGGGGCATGGTCCAGGAGATGGAACACCCGGTGATCGGTCCCATGAAGACGATCGGCTTTCCCAGCAAGTTCTCGCGCACGCCATCGCAGATCCGCCGCCCGGCGCCGCTGTTCGCCCAGCATACCGATGAGATCCTCGCCGGGCTGGGCATGGGGCGCGACGAGGTCGAGGCGCTGCGCCGCGAGGGCTGCATTCGCTGAGCCGGCGCCCGTGAGGTCAACGGGCGCCGATTATTGAATTCAAAATTCATTATCAAGAATCACAAGATCGCTGACGGAGATTTCCGATGCTCAATCTCGACTTCCATCCCTCCGGCCGTCACTTCCTGCAGATCCCCGGCCCGTCGCCGGTGCCGGATCGCATCCTGCGCGCCATGAGCCTGCCCACCATCGATCACCGCGGACCGGAGTTCGGCGCTTTGGGGCTGGAGCTGCTGGGCAAGGTCAAGCGGGTCTTCAAGACCGACAACCCGGTGGTGATCTATCCCGCCTCCGGCACGGGTGCCTGGGAGGCGGCGCTGGTCAACACCCTGTCGCCGGGCGACCGGGTGTTGATGTACGAGACCGGGCACTTTGCCACGCTGTGGCAGAAGATGGCGCGCCGCCTGGGATTGGAGCCCGAGTTCATCGGCCTGCCGGGCTACGAAGGCTGGCGGTGCGGCGTCCAGGCCGAGATGATCCAGGCGCGCCTCGCGGAGGATGGTGAGCACGCCATCAAGGCGGTCTGCGTGGTCCACAACGAGACCTCTACCGGGGTCACCAGCGACATCGCCGCGGTACGCCGGGCGATCGATGCCGCCGGACACCCGGCGCTGCTGCTGGTCGATACCATCTCGGGGCTTGCCAGCGCCGACTATCGGCACGACGAGTGGGGCGTCGACGTGACCATCTCCGGGTCGCAGAAGGGGCTGATGCTGCCGCCCGGGATCAGCTTCAATGCCGTGTCCGACAAGGCGATCGCCGCCAGCCGCGAGGCACGCCTGCCCAAGAGCTTCTGGGCCTGGGACGAGATCCTCGAGGCCAACACGACCGGCTACTGGCCCTATACCCCGAGCACCAATCTGCTCTACGGGCTCAACGAGTCTCTGGACATGCTGCTCGACGAGGGGCTCGACAATGTCTTCGCCCGGCACCGGCGCTGGGCCGCCGGGGTGCGTAGCGCGGTCGAGGCCTGGGGGCTGGAGGTGCAGTGCCAGGACCCGGCGGTGTATTCACCGGTGCTGACCGGGGTCGTGGTGCCCGAAGGCGTGGACGCCGACGCGGTGCGCCGCACGATCTACGAGCGCTTCGACCTGTCACTGGGGACCGGCCTGGGCAAGGCCAAGGGGCGGATGTTCCGCATCGGCCACCTCGGCGACTGCAACGATCTGACGCTGATCGCCACGCTGGGCGGCTGCGAGGCCGGGCTCAAGCTGGCCGGCGTCGAGCTCTCGGGCAGCGGTGTCCAGGCGGCGCTCGAGTATTTCGCCGCCCATCCGCGCAACGCCGCGCAATGATCTCGGCCCGTCGAACCGTCGAGAAGGAGGGGAGGCGATGACGTCGTTATCCAGCACCACCGTCCAGACGCGGGGCTCGCGTGATGCCCGGATCAAGCCCGTTTCCGAGCTGGCCGAGCGCCTCGGGCGCGAGATCGCCGGCGACGTGCTCTTCGACGAGGCGTCGCGCGGGCGCTATTCGACCGATGCCTCGATCTATCAGATCACCCCGGTGGGCGTGGTCGTACCGCGCCATCAGCAGGACCTGGCGACGGCGCTGGACATTGCCCGCGACGCCGGCGTGCCGATCCTGCCGCGGGGGGCCGGGACCAGCCAGTGTGGCCAGACGGTGGGCGAGGCGCTGGTGCTGGACACCAGCCGCTGGCTCAACGGCGTCGTCGAGTTCGACGAGGCGCGGCGCACCGTGGTGGTCGAGCCGGGGATCGTCCTCGACCATCTCAATGCCTGGCTCAAGCCCTACGGCCTATGG
The DNA here is from genome assembly GCF_020147985.1 of Modicisalibacter sp. MOD 31.J. NCBI lineage: Bacteria > Pseudomonadati > Pseudomonadota > Gammaproteobacteria > Oceanospirillales > Halomonadaceae > Modicisalibacter > Modicisalibacter sp. MOD 31.J. The sequence goes on from NZ_JAGXFF010000006.1 coordinate 387,193, forward strand.
TTCCCGGTCGACGTCTCGACCAGCGCCCAGTGCACCCTCGGCGGCATGGCCGGCAACAACTCCTGCGGCTCGCGCTCGATCAAGTACGGCAACATGGTACACAACGTGCTGGGCATCGACGCGCTGCTCGCCGACGGCACGGCGGCCTCGTTCGGCTATCTCGACGAACTGCCCGGCGGCGACCCGCTGCAATCCATCGCCCAGCGGGTATGGGCGATCGCCGAGCGCGAGAAGGCCAATATTCGCGAACACTTTCCCAAGGTGCTGCGCCGGGTCGCGGGTTATAACCTGGATCTGTTCGACTGCCAGAACGAGCGGCCCTACGACCCGCGGGGCCGGGCCAACCTCGCCCATCTGCTGATCGGCTCGGAGGGCACGCTGGCGCTGACCCGGCGGATCACGCTCAGGCTCGAGCCGCTGCCCGAGCACAAGGTGCTGGGCGTGGTCAATTTCCCGACCTTCTATCAGGCGATGGACCTGACCCAGCATATCGTCATGCTGGCGCCATCGGCGGTGGAACTGGTCGATCGCACCATGATCGATCTGTCGCTGGAGAATCCGGCGTTCCGGCCGGTGATCGAGAAGGCGCTGATCGGCAAGCCGGAAGCGGTGCTGCTGGTCGAGTTCTCGGGGCAGGAGCGCGAGCCGCTGCTCGATGCCCTGCGTCGGCTCAACGAGTTGATGGCCGATCTGGGCCTGCCCGACTGCGTGGTCGACATGCCCGGGGCCGCCGAGCAGAAGGCGCTGTGGAACGTGCGCAAGGCGGGGCTCAACATCATGATGAGCATGAAGGGCGACGGCAAGCCGGTGTCGTTCATCGAGGATTGCGCGGTCCCGCTCGAGCATCTCGCCGAATACACCGACAAGCTGACCCAGGTGTTCCACAAGCACGGCACCGAGGGCACCTGGTACGCCCATGCCAGCGTCGGCACCTTGCACGTGCGGCCGATTCTCGACATGCGTCGCGACGGCGCCGGGAAGATGCGCGCCATCGCCGAGGAGGCCTCGGCCCTGGTACGCGAGTACAAGGGCGCCTACTCCGGCGAGCACGGCGACGGCATCTGCCGGGGCGAGTGGATCGCCTGGCAGTTCGGGTCCGCGCTCAATGCCGCCTTCAAGGAGGTCAAGCAGCTCTTCGATCCCGACAACCTGTTCAACCCCAACAAGATCGTCGATACCCCGCGGATGGACGACGATCGTCATTTTCGCTTTCCGCGGGACTATCAGACGATTCCGCTCACGCCGGTGCTCGACTGGTCGCCCTGGGACGTCGAGCGCGACCCGCTGAGTGGCGAGCAGAGCGCGCCCGGCAGCGGTGGCGACCCGACCGGCGGCCTCGCCAAGGCCGTGGAGATGTGCAACAACAACGGCCACTGCCGCAAGTTCGATGCCGGCACCATGTGTCCGAGCTATCGCATCACCCGTGACGAACAGCATCTCACGCGAGGTCGTGCCAATACCCTGCGTCTGGCCCTCTCCGGTCAGCTCGGCGAGGCGGGGCTGGCCAGCGACGCCGTCAAGGAAGCGCTCGATCTGTGCGTGTCCTGCAAGGGCTGCAAGCGCGACTGCCCGACCGGTGTCGACATGGCCCGATTCAAGATCGAGGCGCGCGCCGCGCGCGTCGAGACCCACCCCCTGGCATGGCGGGAGCGGATGGTCGCCGAGATGCCGCGCTATGCGCCCTATGCCAGCCGGCTGGCGCCGTTGCTCAATGGCGTCGAGCGTTTCACGCCGCTGGCCCGCTGGGTCAAGCGCTCGCTAGGGCTGGCCGAGGCACGCTCGTTGCCGGCCTTCGGTGATGACTACCTGCGTCGTGCCCCGGCGGCGCCCGACGCGTCGACGAGGGTGGGCGAGGTCGTACTGTTCGTCGACACCTTCAACAACTACATGGAAGCGGCCAATGCCGCGGCGGCGCACCGCGTGCTCACCGCCGCCGGCTACCGCGTGCATCTCAACAACCCGCCCGGCGAGCGGCCGCTGTGCTGCGGTCGCACCTATCTGGCCGCCGGCCAGGTCGACAAGGCCAAGGCCGAGGCGCGGCGCACGCTCGATCACCTGATGCCCTACGTCGAGCGGGGTGCCGCCATCGTCGGGCTCGAGCCGTCGTGTCTGCTCACCCTGCGCGATGAGTTCCTCGGTTACGGCTATGGGGAAGAGGCCAGGGCGCTCGCCGAAGCGGCGCTGCTGTTCGAGGAGTTCCTGGTTCGCGAACACGACGCCGGCCGCCTGGCGCTGGACCTCAAGCCGCTCGGGACGCAACGCGCCTGGCTGCACGGCCACTGTCACCAGAAGGCCTTCGACGCGCTGCGCCCGGTGGAGGCCGTGCTGGGCTGGATCCCCGACCTGGAGGTCAGGACCATCGAGTCGTCGTGTTGCGGCATGGCCGGCAGCTTCGGCTACGAGCGCGAGCATTACGACGCCTCGATGCAGATGGCCGAGCTGGCGTTGCTGCCGGCGGTTCGCGACGCCGGGGAGGACGAGCTGGTGGTGGCCGACGGCACCAGTTGTCGCCATCAGATCCGGGATGGTGCGCAGCGCGAGGCATTGCACGTCGCTCGGGTTCTGGAGCAGGCGCTGGCCTGACGGGTCGGCGCGTGACGATAGTAGGGAAGCAACAGGACGATGAACGATCTGCGCAGTGACTCGCTGACGCGGCCCGGTCGGTTGCCGCTTCCGTCTGCCTGCTATGGTTAAGGGTCTCCATCCAACGGTACGGAGTGTCACCATGGACTATCGTCGCCTGGGAACGACCGGACTCAAGGTATCACCGCTGTGCCTGGGCACCATGACCTACGGGACCCCGCAGTGGCGGGACTGGGTGCTCGACGACGCGCAGAGCCGGCCGTTCATCGAGCGGGCGCTGGAGGCGGGGATCAACTTCTTCGACACCGCCGACATGTACTCCGACGGCGAATCGGAGCGGGTGGTGGGCCGCGCGCTGCGGGACTTCGCCCGGCGCGAGGCGGTCGTCGTCGCCACCAAGGTCTACAACCCCACCGGCGACAAGGGCCCCAACGAGCGCGGGCTGTCGAAGAAGCACATTCGCCACGCCATCGACGCCTCGCTCGAGCGGCTGGGCATGGATTACGTCGACCTCTACCAGACCCACCGCTGGGATTACGACACGCCGATCGAGGAGACCATGGAATCGCTCCACGAGGTGGTGTGCTCCGGCAAGGCGCTCTACCTGGGGGCGTCGAGCATGCATGCCTGGCAGTTCGCCAAGGCGCAGCGCGTCGCCCGCGAGAATGGCTGGACGCCGTTCTCGACCATGCAGCCGATGGTCAACCTGATCTATCGCGAGGAGGAGCGGGAGATGATCCCGCAGTGCATCGACCAGGGCGTGGGCGTGATTCCCTGGAGTCCCCTGGCGCGCGGCATTCTCGCCGGCAGCAAGCCGGTCGGCGGCGAGGGCGAGACCACCCGGGCCAGGAGCGACGAGCAGATGCGCAACTGGAAGCTGGGGCTGGAGCGCGATCGGCCGGTGATCGAGGCGCTGCAGGCACTCGCGACGGAAAAGGGCGTCTCGCCGGCCCAGGTGGCGCTGGCCTGGCTGCTGCACAAGCCGGGAATCACGGCACCGATCGTCGGCGCCAGCAAGTCGCATCATCTCGATCAGGCGCTGGGCGCGCTCGACGTGTCTCTCGCGGCCGACGAGATCGAGCGGCTCGAGGCGCCCTATGTCCCGCACGAGGTCGTGGGCTTCGTGTGACGCCGGCTTGCGTTGAAGGGCCGGCCCTTCGGGCTGTCGACAAGCTCGGGAGGCGGGCTTATGGTCGGATGTGTCTCCGTCACGCCCGGGTCTTCTCCCATGAGCGATTTCGCCGAGCGCTACGCGCGGCTGCACGCCGTGCAGGACGAGATGGCCGCCAGGCTGGCTCGGTTGCGCGATATCCGACCCTGCTTCATCGACTTGTCGCTTCGCGAGAATGCCGTCGGCGCCAGCCGCGGGCAGACCCTCGATGCCAAGTTGGCCACCCTGGCGCGGCTGCGCCAGTTCGGCTTCGACGACATCCTGCTGGGCACCCTGGACTATGCGATGCCCGACGAGCCGACGGTCGACGACGACTTCATGATCCACCTGCGCGACCAGGGGATCGATCGCCGTGGCTGCTTCGCCTTCACCCAGGTCGGCACGTTCGACCCGGCCGGTGTCTTCGTGCCGGACCATTCCCAGTGCAAGCTGCGCGACTATGCGGTCCCCAATACGCTGCACCAGCTCTCGCTGGGCTGGCGCGCTCGCCAGAGCGCGGACCAACTGGCGTCGCTCGAGGCCCGGCTGACGGCATCGATCGCCTGGTTGCAGGCCAACGTCGCCGGTGAGGCCGGCGGCGCGCCGCGCATCATCATCAACCTCATCGATGGTTGCGACGGTTTCGCCGTCGATCCCGAGGCGATGTGCCGTTTGTTCGCGCTGCTCGCCGAGCAGCCCATCGAGGGCGTCAGCTTCGAGGATTGTCGCGGCACCTACCTGCCGTTCCAGATTGCTGCCTTCGTGACCATGGCTCGGGCGTTCACGCCGCCGCCGCTCAAGCTGCTGGTGCACTTGCATGCCGGCGCCGGCGTGGAAAACGCCGCGGCCATCGAAGCCCTGCTCCACGGCGCCGACGGGGTGTGGGGCGCGTTGTCCAAGCAGGCCGCCGTCATCGGTCATGCCTCGTCCAGCGAGCTGATTGCCAATCTGGTGCGCCTGGGCAACCGCCACCTCGAGACGCGCTTCCGGCTCGAGCGCCTGCTGCCGCTCACCCGTTCGCTGCGCAAGGGGCTCGATGGCGACCCGCCGGTCGACTGGCCGATCATCGGCGACAATGCCTACCGACTGCCGCTGAGCGACTTCCGTCAACGCAGCGGGCGTTTCATGGACCTGCCGCCGGAACGGATCGGCGGGCGCTATCGTTACCGGCTCTGCCCGCTGGTCAGCGACAGCGGGGTACTCGCCGGGCGTCTGGCCGAGGTCACCGGCTACCCGGCGGAGACCTTCCAGGCAGGCGTGTTATCGACCATGCGGCGTCTGATGCGTCGCGATCTGCGGCGGGGTCTGCGGATTCGCTACGACGAGCCGACGGCCCTGCTGACGCTGTATCGGCGGGCGCGTGGCGAGGTCGCGGCCAGCGCGCAGATGTCCGGCGCAGCCGGGCCGTCCGAGCGGTCGGCCAGCGTCGATCCGCAAGCCCCTCTGCGCGGCGACACGGACATCTACCGGGCGCTGCTCGAGTCGACCCGCGCGATTCCCTGGCGCATCGACTGGGAAAGCCTGCGTTTCACCTATATCGGCCCCCAGGTCGCCGAGTTGCTGGGCTGGCCCGTCGACAGCTGGGAAACCATCGAGGACTGGGCCGAGCGCATGCATCCCGAAGATCGCGACTGGGTGGTCGACTACTGTGTGGCGCAATCGCGGGCCGGCAATGACCACGAAGCCGACTATCGAGCGTTGACCGCCGGCGGCGAGTATCGCTGGGTGCGCGACGTGGTGCATGTGGTACGGGATGCCCAGGGCGAGGTGGAGGCGCTGGTCGGTTTCATGTTCGACATCCACGAGCGCAAGCTCGGCGAGCAGGAACGACTCGACCTGCAGCGTCGCCTGGAGACGCTCTCCTACCAGGATGGACTCACCGAGATCGCCAATCGGCGGATGTACGACAGCACCCTGGCGCGGGAGTGGGCGGTGGCGCGACGCAAGGCGCGCCCGCTGTCGCTGGTGCTCATGGATATCGATCATTTCAAGCAGTACAACGACCACTACGGCCACCTGGCCGGCGACGACTGTCTGCGCCGGGTCGCGACACTCTTGAGCGAGGCCTGTCCGGGGGAGTTGCTGGCGCGTTACGGCGGTGAGGAGTTCGTGCTGTTACTGCCGGATACCAAAGTCGCGGCGGCACGGGTCATCGCCGAGCGCTGCCGACGCCGCGTGGCGGAGGCGGCGATGGTGCACGCCGGGTCACCGGTTTTCGGGCGCGTCACGATCAGTGTGGGCGTGGGGGAGGTGGTCCCGGATGGGAAGTCGGAGGTCGACGCCTTCGTCGCCGGTGTCGACCGGGCCCTCTATCGGGCCAAGCGCGAAGGTCGCAATCGGGTGGAGGTCGTCCCGGCAGGCCGCGCCGAAAGCGGCGCGGCCTCGGGATGAGGGGGCGGGTCAGCCCCCCAGCAGGCCATCGGTGACGTGAAGCCCGTAGAAGGCGATCAGACCGATGATACCGGCGAACAGCACGTAGTAGAGGGTCGGCAGCAGGGTCTTGCGCAGGGTGACCCCCTCGCGGCCCAGCAGGCCCACCGTCGCGGAGGCCGCCACCACATTGTGGATGGCGATCATGTTGCCGGCCGCGGCACCCACCGCCTGCAGGGCCACCATCATCGCCGTCGACAGCCCCAGTACCTCGGCGACGTTGAACTGGAAGTCCGAGAGCATCAGGTTGGAGACGGTGTTGGAGCCGGCGATGAACGCCCCGAGCGCACCCACGGTCGGCGCGAACAGCGGGTAGATATCGCCTACGCTGTCGGCGACGAAGCGCGCCATGGCCACCGGCATCGACACCAGATCCGCGCCGTTGACGCCGGAGTTGATCAGGATGCGCACCATGGGAATGGTGAACAGCAGCACGAAGCCGGCCCCCAGCAGGGTTCGGGTCGACTCGTTGAAGGCGGCCTTGACCTCGCTGCCACGCATGCGATGCATGCCGATGGTCAGCAGTACCACGAACACCAGGATCCCGCCGGGCAGGTAGAGCGGTTGCACGCTGCCCGAGATGCCGGTCTCGCCGAGGATGTCGCTCCAGCCGAGACTCAGCGAGGTCAGGGCGTCCTTGAGCGGCGCGATGGTCCGCGACAGCACCAGGAACACCGCCAGCAGCACATAGGGGACCCAGCCCATGAACACCGAGATCGGCGTGCGGCCGGCGACCTGGTCGGTCTTGATCTCGAGATTGCCGCGCCATTCGTCGGGCCACTGCTCGGCGTCGGGGAAGTCCCAGGTCTCGCGGGGCAGCAGAAAGCCCTTGCGCGCCGCCGGGACGACGATTGCCAGACCCACCATTGCGCCGATCATCGACGGGAATTCCGGCCCCAGCAGGACCCCGGCCAGCATGTAGGGCACCACGAAGCAGACCCCGGCGAAGAGCGCGAACGGGGCGATGGCCAGGCCTTCGCGCCAGGAGCGATTGGCGCCGAAGAAACGCACCATGATGGTTACCAGGATCAGCGGCATGAAAAGGCCGATGATGCCGTGGGTGATGGCCACCTCGGAGGTGATCAGGCGGAAGTAGTGCTCCCAGCTGGAGCCGCCGGCGACCAGTTGCTCGGTGATGCCGGACTTGTGCAGGCCGCCGCTGACACCGACCACGATCGGCGTGCCCACCGCACCGAACGACACCGGTGTGGACTGGATCATCATGCCCACCACCACGGCGCCGAGTGCCGGGAAGCCCAGGGCTACCATCAGCGGCGCGGCCACGGCGGCCGGGGTGCCGAAGCCGGAGGCCCCCTCGATGAAGCAGCCGAACAGCCAGGCGACGATGATCGCCTGGACACGGCGGTCCGGGCTCAATCCCGAGAAGCCGTTGCGGATCGCGGCGATCCCCCCGGAATGCTTGAGCGTGTTGAGCAGCAGGATGGCACCGAAGATGATCCACAGGATCGCCACGGTGAGAATCAGCCCCTGGAAGGTCGAGGCCAGCACCCGGGAGAAGGACATGTCCCAGGCCAGCAGGGCGATCAGTGCGGTCACCACGAAGACGATCGGCATCGCGGTACGTGCGGCCATTCGAAAGCCGATCAGCAGGATTCCCGCCAGCAATAGCGGCAGGAAGGCCAGAAGGGCGAGAAGCGATTCACTCATGAGGCACTTTCCCTCTTGTTCTTGTCCAGCCTGGCGGCCGGGCGTGACAGGTCGTTTGCAGCGCATGTCGGCGCGAACACCGAAGCGGCTTGGCAGCCGAGTCGGAACGATAATCGGGAATCGGGACGTTGGCTATCCTTGGAAAATTGGTTTGACCAATGCTGCGCTGCGCTTATATAGGCTGTTTTAATTTTTAAAAACAAACAGTTGAGATGGTTTTTCCGGGGTTTTTGAAAGGCCCAATTCTGAGAGATTGGTCAAATCATTAGACTAATAGATAATGGGGCGGGAGATCGATCGACGACGATGGCAGGGGCCTGGACATGATGATAGCGTTCCGGATACCCATTCATCGAGGATGCGAGGTGGCCATGACACGCCTGCTCTACGACCTGTGCGGCATCGACGAGGATCTGCGCTTTTCCCCCTATTGCTGGCGCGTCAAGTACGCTCTGGCCCACAAGGGGCTGGACTATCAGACGCAGCCCTGGCACTTCACCGACAAGGACGCCATTGCCTTCTCCGGCCAGGGCAAGGTGCCGGTGCTCGTCGATGGCGACGAGACCGTCACCGACAGTTACGAGATCTTTCGCTATCTGGATCGGGTCTATCCCGACAGCCCCCTGCTGGGTGGCCTGCCGGCCGAAGCCCGGGCGCGTTTCTTCAAGTTCTACGCCGAGCGCAACCTGGCGCCGGCGGTCATCAAGACGGTCATGATGGATCTCTACAACGCCGTGGCGCCGCAGGATCGCGCGTATTTTCGAGAGACGCGCGAGAAGGCCTTCGGCCGCACGCTCGAGGAGGTCCATGCGCCAAGCCGGGGGTTGAGTCAGCTCGATCTGGCGCTGGAGCCGTTGCGAGCCCGCTTCGGCGAGGCCGACTTCGTCGACGGCGATGAACCCGCGGGGGCCGACTACCTGCTGTTCGGTACCTTCATGTGGGCGCGTTGCGTCTCGGCCGGGGACCTGGTCTCGAACGCCGACCCGGTCTATGGCTGGGTGGAACGCATGCTCGACCTCTACGACGGGCTGGGCCGCAAGGCGCGGCGCAGCATCGATAGCGTGGGTGCCGCTGAACCGGAAAGCCCGTGAGCCGACCATGAAAAAGCCCCGCTCGAAATCGGGCGGGGCAAGGCAGCTATCGCGGTAAGGTCACGGGCGCCTCAGAACGTCAGCCCGAAATGCGTCTGGACGCTGGTATGCCAGTTGTCGTCCACCGGTGAACCGAAGTAGTTCAGGCCGTTCTTGTTGGTGACGATGTCGAACCAGGCATAGTAGGGACCGGCCGTCACCTTCATCCCCAGGTCGTTGAGCATCGGGTCGTCCATGTCGCCGAAGCCACCGTTGATCGGCGAGTAGTCGTCGGCGGCATCCATCACGCTGAAGTCGTTGTAGAAGTAGAGGTTCTCCACGGGCCCCCAGTTGACGTCCATGCTGTAGGCCAGGCTTGCCGAATAGGTCTCGCCCTCGGCCGGAATCAGGTAGTTGAAACCGAAGGCACCGATCTGCAGGACGTTGTCGGAAATGCCCGAGGCCGATTCCGCCGGGTTCTCGGGATTGTATTCGTAGGTAGTGGCCTGCAACTGGGTCCGCCAGTTGCCGTAGCTGCCGTTCAGCCCGACCGCGGCCTGCCAGTTGTCGCCGCTGTCGCCGGTACGCGTGTTGTAGAGCTGGCCCCCCTTGGCCGAGAGATTGACCTCGGTGGTGTAGTCGCTGCCCTGGCCGAAGGTGTAGGCGACGCGGCCGGCGAGCTGGTTCTCCTCGCTGTTGCCCTGGGCGCTGTTGCCCACGGCATTGGCGCCGTAGTGCTCGTTGCCGTCGCCGAGCTGGTCGCTCTTGAAGAAGGCCAGCGAGGTATCCCAGGCGCCGGCGCTGTGATCCCACTTGATACCGGCGTTCTGGTTGTCGTTGAAGCCTGCCAGATAGGGCAGGTTGCCGTACCAGCCGAGGTACCCGTAATCCATGTTGCCGAACGGCGTCTGTACCAGGCCCAGCTTGACGCTGTCGTGACGGGTGACCTCGTAGCCCAGCCAGCCATGCTGCAGAAAACGATAGCCGTTGTAGAAGCGGTACTGCAGCGAGTAGTTGAACTGATCGTAGCCGCCGCTGATGCCGAGGTTGAACTTGCCGAAGTCGAGATCCCCGCCGGTATCCTTGTCGCGCTCGCTCCAGTCGTTGAAGGTCGAGCCGAACTCGAGCTGACCGTTGATCTCGGTGCGCTTCATGGCCTCGAGAATCTGGCTGTTCTCTTCGGCCAGTTGACGGGTCTGATCCGACTCGGTGGTGGCGGTCTGGCTCTTTTGTTCGTCGAGCTGGGCCTGGAGCTGCTGGATCCGGTTGCGTAGTTCCTGCAACTGGCGCTGGACGTCGGCGTCGCTGGTCTGTTGTGCCAGCGCCGGTGTCGCCAGCGTGAACAGCGTAGTGGTCAGACCAATAGCCTTGAATGATCTCTGCTTCACGGTGTTCTCCTTGCGTGAATCAAGCGAAAACGGGCCATTTCGGCCCCGTGTGAATGCCGATTGTCGTTGTCTGGCGACAAAAGCCTACCAGATGTTTACAAGGTTATGAATATTCTGCTACTTATTTTATTGAATATTATTAGCCAGATATAAAAATATGTGATACCCGTGTCTCTTCCCGCCGCCTTCAAGAACCTCGTCGGCTGCGCGAGCGAACGATCAGCGGGGGCGTCTAGCCAGGCGGCGGTCTCATCGGCTCGGGGCGAGGCGCACGGCCGGGTACGCTTCCGGGGCCGTGGTGGGGATCGAGAAAACGCATGCCGACGCGGCCCTCGTGGAGCTCCGATGAGATCGGGGCGCGATGCGCAGCCGTCAGGCCCAGCCGAGCTTGGCCTGAGAGGCCGAATTGATCGTTGGTGCCGGATGCCCCGCCAGGTGCAGGCTGACGTTTCACGCACGAAACCCAGCCACGAGACGGTGACGGCATGAAACGACCCAACATTCTGGTGCTGATGGCCGATCAGGTGAACGGCACCCTGTTCGAGGACGGTCCGGCGGACTTCCTGCACCTACCCCACCTGAAGAAACTGGCCGAGCGCGCCGCCCGGTTCAACCGGGCCTACACGTCGAGCTATCTCTGCGCGCCCGGCCGGGCGGCCTTCATGTCGGGACAGCTGCCCAGCCGCAACGGCGTCTACGACAACGCCGCGGAGTTTCGCTCGGCGATCCCCACCTGGGCCCACCATCTGCGTCGGGCCGGCTACGAGACCTGTCTGTCGGGCAAGATGCACTTCGTCGGTCCCGACCAGTTGCACGGCTTCGAGACGCGGCTGACCACCGACGTCTATCCGGCCGACTTCGGCTGGACGCCGGATTACCGCAAGCCGGGCGAGCGCATCGACTGGTGGTATCACAACCTGGGCTCGGTGACCGGCGCCGGGGTGGCCGAGATCTCCAACCAGATGGAGTACGACGACGAGGTCGCCTTCAACGCCGAGCAGAAGTTGTTCGATCTGTCGCGGGGGCACGACGAGCGGCCCTGGGCATTGTGTGTGAGCTTCACGCACCCCCATGACCCCTACGTGGCGCGTCGCCGGTTCTGGGACCTGTACGCGGACTGCGAGCATCTCGAGCCACGGCAGGGCGCCATGGCGTTCGACGAGCTCGACCCCCACAGTCAGCGCCTCTTCGAGGCCAACGACTACACCCGCTTCGACATTCAGCCCGAGGACGTGCGCCGGGCGCGTCGCGGCTATTTCGCCAACCTCTCCTACATCGACGACAAGATCGGCTCGATCCTCGACGTGCTGGAACGCACGCGCATGCGCGACGACACGATCATCGTGTTGACCTCCGACCACGGCGACATGCTCGGCGAGAAGGGCCTGTGGTTCAAGATGAGCCCGTACGAAGGCTCGTCGCGGGTGCCGTTGATGATCGCGGGCCCGGGGATCGAACCCCGCTCGATCGACGAGCCGGTGTCCAATATCGATGTCAACGCCACCCTGGCCGACCTGGTGGGCATCGATCTGTCCGAGATCGCCCCCTGGACCGACGGCCAGTCGCTGCTGCCGCAGATGCGTGGCGAAAAGCGTGACGCGCCGGTCTACATGGAGTACGCGGCCGAGGGCTCCTACGCGCCCCTGGTGACCATCCGTGCCGGCAAGTGGAAGTTCAACCACTGCGAGATCGATCCGCCGCAGTTGTTCGATCTCGAGGCCGACCCCCAGGAGACGACCAACCTGGCCGCGGATCCGGCCCATGCGCAGGAACTGGCCGCCTTCCAGGCCAAGATGCGCGAACGCTGGGACATGGCGCGATTCGACGCCGAGATCCGCGAATCCCAGGCCCAGCGTCTGATCGTCTACGACGCGCTGCGCAACGGCCATTACTACCCCTGGGACCACCAGCCGTTGAAAGTGGCCTCCGAGCGCTACATGCGCAATCACATGGATCTCAACGAGGTCGAGGAAGCCCAGCGGTTTCCGCGCGGCGAGTGATCGCCCGGGCAGGCCGGTCATGCGTCAGACGAGCCGGCTGGACGGCCCGTGCCGAGGCTGCGTGGGCCGTTGCTTTGCGTGAGCCGCGCGGTGTTGTCGCCGGCCTGGTGTCGCACCGCGATCCGGACTATGGCTGAATGGAGCGAAGGCCCGGTCGGTCAGGGCCTTGCCCGGCGACTGTCAGCGGCGGTAACAGGAGGTTCCATGATCGATCTGTACTACTGGACGACACCCAACGGCCACAAGATCACGCTGTTCCTCGAGGAGGCGGGGCTCGACTATCGGCTGCATCCCGTTAACATCGGCCGCGGCGAGCAGTTTGCCGCCGACTTCCTGGAGATCGCCCCCAACAACCGGATCCCGGCGATCGTCGATCGCAATCCCGCCGACGGCGGTCAGCCGCTGGCACTGTTCGAGTCGGGGGCGATCCTCGAATACCTGGCCGACAAGAGCGGCAAGTTCCTGCCGGCGAGCGGCCGCGAGCGCTACGTGGTGCTGCAGTGGCTCCACTGGCAGATGGGCGGCCTGGGGCCGATGGCCGGCCAGAACCATCATTTCCGCAACTATACCCCGACGCGTATCGACTATGCGATCGAGCGCTACGCCAAGGAGACCGCGCGCCTCTACGGCGTGCTCGACCGGCGTCTCGAGGATCACGAGTTCGTCGGCGGCGACGCCTACAGCATCGCCGACATGGCGATCTGGCCGTGGATCAAGCCGCACGCCAGGCAAGGGCAGGATCTCGAGGACTTCCCCCATGTCCAGCGCTGGTTCACGGCGATCGGCGAGCGTGACGGGGTCCGGCGCGCCTATGCCCGGGCCGAGACGGTCAATCCCCGCGATGGCGTGGAGATGGACGACGAGGCGCGCCGGCATCTGTTCGGCCGATGATCCGCTGCATGTGACGCGACGCCTGGCCAATGGCCGGGCGTCGCGTGTCGAGGCTCGCTAATCGTCGGCGATCAGCCGCTTGCCCAGCGTCACGAACTCGCCGGTGTCGTAGCCCAGCCCGCGGTAGTAGTCGACCAGTTGCGGGTGCTCGTGGCGTACCATCAGCATCAGCTTGGGGCAGCCGCGGGCGAGCAGGGCGTTCTCCACGGCGGCGAGCATCCGCCTGCCGAGCCCGCGCCCCTGGTGTTCGGGCGCCACCGCCAGGTAGTGCAACCAGCCGCGATGGCCATCGTAGCCGGCCATGGCGCTGGCCATTACCCGGCCCTCGATCTCGCCGACCAGGAACAGGCTGGGGTCCTCGGCCAGCTTGCGGGCGATATCGCGCTGCGGGTGGTTCCAGGGGCGGGTCAGCGCGCAGCGCTCCCAGAGCGCGACGACCGCGGCTTCATCCTCGTGGCGGAAAGGGCGGATCTGCATGATGTCCGGGGCTCCGGTGGTGGGTTCGAGCCCCTATCGTAACGAAGGAAACGCTGCATAAATGCCTGCGCGGACTCGGCGCCCCCAACGAATCGCTTCGTTGCGTGGTACTGGGGCGCCAGCCCGGTCGAAAACTCGCCTAACTTCATGTTATGTCTCGTTTTCTGTGTTCCATGCGCCTCGCGCTTCATCCCGCTCGTCGATTTATTCAGCATTTCCCGAATACGCCGGCCCCCGAAGAGGCCGACGGATCCGCGTCGCTGCGAGGGTGGGCTCAGAACCGATAGGAGAGCGTGCCCGTCACGCTGCGTTCGGCGCCGTAGTAGCAGCGACCCGCGTTGTTGCACTGGGCGATGTACGTCTCGTCGAACAGGTTCCTGACGTTGACCCGGGCGCTCCAGTCGTCGGTGAGGGCATACCCCAGGGCCGCGTCGACCAGGGTCTCGCCGCCGGTGTCGAGCGTGCCATAGTCCAGGGACTGCGGCGGGTAGGCGTAGGAGCTTCCCAGATAACGGACGCCCAGGCCGGTCTGCAGACCGCGCAGGGCACCCTGCGTGAAGGCGTAGTTGGCCCACAGCGAGGCCTGGTGCCGGGGAACGCCGGTGACCTGCCTGTCCTCGTAACGCGATCCGGCGTCGTCGGTGATCCGGGCGTCGGTATAGGTATAGGCCGCCGTCAGGTTGAGGTTGTCGGTGATGTCGCTCTTGAGCTCGACTTCCACGCCCTTCGAACGTGTCTCGCCCACCTGCCGGTAATCGCCCGCGAGGTTGTCGTAGGTCACGTCGTCTTCCTTGGTCAGGTCGAAGTAGGCGACGGTCAGCGAGGTGTTCGAGCCGGCGGGTTCGTATTTCACGCCCAGCTCGATCTGATCGCCGGTGATCGGCTCGAAGGTGTCACCGCCGTTGGTGGAGAACTGCTGGACGGGCACGAAGGTCGTGGCGTAGCTGATATAGGGCGACAGACCGACATCGAACTGATACATCAGGCCCGTCTGCCAGGTAAGTTCGTTGTCCGTGCGCGTGCTGCCGTCATTCCCGGGCGTACGGTCGTCGTACTCGCTCCTGGCCCAGTCGTAGCGCGTGCCGACCAGGGCGATCAGCCCTCCCGTCCTGGCTTGCCATTGCGTGTAGGCGCCCGCCAGTTCCTGGGTGATCTCGTCGTCCGAGGACAGGGTCGAGGTCCGCGGCTCGCCGGTGTACCGCGGGTCGAAGACATCGATCAACTGGAATTCGCCACCCGCGATGTTGCCGATGTACTGGACCTGATCGAACGAGGTCCTGTCGTAACTGGCGCCGAACAGCAGGGTATTGTCGAGCGCACCGGCCGTGAAATGGCCGACGAGCTGGTTGTCGATCGAATCGACCCGGGTGTCGTTGTCCCGGTCGCGACCATAGGCGCCCACGAAGGGCCCGTAGCCCCGGTCGACGAAGGACCACCAGGTTTCCCGGCGCTCGACCCGGGAGCGCACATGGCGGGCGTTCTGACGGAACGTCCAGGCGTCGTCGAACCGGTGCTCGTATTCGTAGCCCAGCGTCCAGAATTCGCGATCGAAGGTATCCCAGTCGGGATGTCCCAGGTTGGTGTCGGTATCCAGTCGGCCACCGGCACGTGACAGCAGGGTGCCGGCCGCCGGCAGCCCCAACTGGATCTCGGTGTCGTCCTTCTGATACTGGGCGAGCAGGGTCAGGGTGTCGCGGTCGCTGAGGTCGATGGCCAGGGAGGGCGCGATGTAGAGACGATCATCCGGCACGCTGTCGGTCTGGGTATCGGCGCGACGCCCCAGGAAGACCAGCCGACCTCGGACGCGGTTGTCCCCGGCCAAGGCCCCCGATACGTCGGCGGAGACCTGGCGGCGATCGTGGATGCCGTAGCTCAGGTTCACTTCGCCGCGTCGCGCCGCCGTGGGGCGCTTGCTGACCAGATTGACCAGGCCGCCGGGGACGTTCTCGCCATACAGCACCGATGTCGGGCCCTTGAACACTTCCACCCGCTCGAGCCCGTAGGGTTCCGCCGAGGTGGCATAGGCGTTGGACTGCATGCGCAGGCCGTCCCGATAGGTGCCATAGCCGTAATCGCGCTGGTTCATGCCGCGGATGTAGAAGATGTCGCCGGCCAGCGCGTCGCCCGCCGGGTAGTTGGCCGCGGAAACGCCCGGTACGTATTCGAGGATATCGCCGAGCGTCTGGGCGCCCTGGTCCTCGATCTGCTGGCGGGTCACCACGGACACCGAACGCGGCGTCTCGGCCAGTGGCGTGTCCGTCTTGGTGGCCGTCAGGCTGCGTTCGGCCTTGTAGCCCTTGTCGGGACCGCGTGGCTTCTGCTTGTCGGCGGTGACGGTGATGGCGTCCAGCGACACGGCCTCGCTGCTGTCCTGCGCGGCGACCGGAAAGGAGGCCATCGCCACCATCGTGGCCAGCAGGCTGGTGTGGAAAGGCGAAAGACGTCTGTTCGTTGGCTTCATGGCCGGCATATCCGTTGTTTTTCGTGGATCGGGCGTTCCCCGATGGCGGACATTATCGGAAGCCAATACTAATGTAAATAATAGTTATTATCAGTCATGGGCTGGGGCAGCGATTGCCGCCGGGCCGCCCGGCGAGCGGCCCGGGCGCGCCTAGCGGGAAGGTGCCTTCGCCGAGCGTGCGGCGATGCGTTCGGCCTGTTCCCGCAGCGTCAGGCCCAGGCGCTCGAGCATGCCCTGCAGCAGTTCGATCCGGGCCTCGGGCAGCGCACGGTGTTCCCGGACCGTCTCGAGCAGGGTGTGGCCGGCGTCGTCCAGTGTCGGCGAGGTGCAACCATCGGCACAGCGTTGGTAGGCCTCGGCCAGGGCCTGCTGATAGCCGCGTCGGGCGCGGCGCACCGGCGCGGCGCGGGTGTCGTCGAGCCACTGGCGCAGGCGCAGGCTGCTGGCACCCAGGTCCAGCCCGGAGAGGCCCAGCGCGAACAGGTGGCGCTGGTCCTCGGGCAGCATGTCGTCGTGGCGGGCCAGGGCCAGCAGGCGGTCGGCGATATGCCCGCTGAAGCGCGTCTCGGCCTCGCCCAGCGAGCCCTGGTCGAGGCGCCGCAGATCCCGGGCGATGGCACCCACCAGCCGCCGTCGGCGCAGCGTGGCGCCGAGGCCGGGCAGCAGCCGGAAGCTCATCACCACGGCGCTCAGGCCGATGATCACCGCGATCGCGCGATTGGCGAAGCTGTCGAAGGAGAAGTCCATGCCGTTGCCGGGCATGGTCAGCAGGATGTTGAAGATGGTGAAGGCCAGGCAGTAGCCCATGGTCCGCGGGTTGCCGGCGCCCAGCAGGCCGAGGAACAGTGGCGTGCCGAAGAGCATGGCGAGCATCGGGTAGCCGTTGGCCTGCGACAGCAGCACATGGCCGAACAGGAAGGCGCTGGGGATCGCCGCCAGCATGCCCTTGTAGAACATCATGGTGATCGCCACCGGGTTGTCGCGGCTGGCGAAGAAGGCCGAGAACAGGGTGCCGAGCAACATCGCCACCTGGCCGTTCGACCAGTGGGTGAGAATCCAGAAGGTGGCCAGGCAGCCGAACACGATGCCGGCGCGCAGTGCGTTGACCCCGGCCGCGAGATGGTCGCGATGCCAGGAAAGCCGCCCGCCGCGCACGTGCTTGCTGCCGGGGGTGACGATCGCCTCGCGGGCATCGAGCATGACGATGGCGTGACCGAGGATGTCGCGCAGCCCCAGCACGAGGCGCCGCTGCAGGGGCGCGCGGCGGGTCTCGTCGAGCTCCAGGGCGCGGTGGCGCAGTGCCTGCAGGCGGCGTCTCGCGGCCGGAACGCCTTCGACATCCTCGGCCTCGCGGAAACCCCGGGCGCACTCGCCGGCCAGTTCGCGGATGTCGGAGTCGAGCGTCTCGCGGGTGTCGCGCAGCAGGTGATGCATGGCGTGCAGGGTGGCGAAGAAGCGCAGCGTGCGCCGGGTCAGCACGTGAGTGGCGCGGACGCGGCCGTTGCCCTCCGGGCCCTCGTAGCGGGCCGCCTGGCTGTCGGTCTCGAGCTGGGTCAGCGGTGCCAGGCTGCCGGTCAGCGAGGCCTGCAGTTCGGCGTCGTCGCGACTCGCCTCGAGGCGCTGAGCGGCCTGCAGAAAGGCCTGGTTGATCACCGTGTTGGCCTGATCGGCCAGATGCTCGCGTACCCGGGTGGGCCACAGCAGCGA
Organism: Modicisalibacter sp. MOD 31.J; assembly: GCF_020147985.1. Taxonomy (NCBI): domain Bacteria; kingdom Pseudomonadati; phylum Pseudomonadota; class Gammaproteobacteria; order Oceanospirillales; family Halomonadaceae; genus Modicisalibacter; species Modicisalibacter sp. MOD 31.J. The sequence goes on from NZ_JAGXFF010000006.1 coordinate 405,018, forward strand.
GCTGACCAGCGTCGCGCAGATCGCCCCCAGCCCCAGTTCCGACAGACGCGCCACCGCCACGTCGAAGACGCTGGCCGGGTTGCTGCCGGCGATCACCACGATCAGCATCGCCGTCACCGCGGCCATGATGCAGCCGTAGGAGAAGTTGTTGCGCAGCAGCGAACTGCCGTAGGTACACAGCATGATCCAGGCGGTGAGGGTGATCAGTGCCGGTACCCGTGCCTGGACGAACAGCGACATGATCACGGTCCCGGCCACGGCGCCGATGAAGGTGCCGCCGATCTGGCACAGCCCCTTCTCGATCACCATGCCGCTCATCGGTCGGATCTGCAGGAAGGCCGCCGAGATCAGCGCCCAGTAGGGGCGGTCGAGATCGAACCAGAGCGCCAGATAGAGCGCCAGGAACATCGCCAGGGTCGCCTTGATGGCGAACTTGACCGCGCTCGCCGACGGGGTGAGATAGGCCTCGAGAAGAGCGGGCATGGCCACGGCTCAGCGCTTGGCGTCGTCGAGGATGCGGACCGTGGCGGTCATCCCGGCGCTGAGCAGCGTCTCGTCGGGAATGGCGTCGAGCTCGATGCGTACCGGGATGCGCTGGGCCAGGCGCACCCAGTTGAAGGTCGGCTGGACCTGCGGCAGCAGTTCGCTGTTGGCCGTGGTGTTGGCGTTGGCGATGCCGCGGCCGATGCCGGCGACGTGGCCCTGCAACCGGGTGTCGCCGCTCATCAGGGTGATCTCCGCGGGGTCGCCGAGGTCGATGAAGGGCATCTTGGTCTCTTCGAAATAGCCGGTGACGTAGAAGGAGTGCGACTCGACCAGCGCCATCACCGGGTTGCCGGCGGTGACATAGTTGCCGGCGTTGAGGTGCAGGTTGAGGATGTGGCCGTCGACCGGGGCGGTGACGGTGGTACGCTCGAGATCCAGTTCGGCGCTCGCCAGATCGGCCTTGGCCTGGTTCAGTTCGGCCTCGGCGACCCGCGTATTGATGCGCGCGATCTCCTGGTTCTCGTCGCTGATCGCCTGGTTGCTCAGGCGCTGGCGGCGCGTCTGCTCGTGGCGCTTGAGCTCCAGGGTCGCCTGGCGTTGGTCGACCACCGCCCGGGCCTTGTCGACGGCCGTCCGATAGCGGGCGTCGTTGATCGTGAACAGCGTCTCCCCCTTGTGCACCGCGGCGTTGTCCTGCACCGGCAGGCTGGCGACCCAGCCCGAGACATCCGGGGCGATGGTGATCACGTTGGCGCGAACCCGGCCGTCGCGGGTCCAGGGCGTGTACAGGTAGTAATGCCACAGCCACAGGCCGGCGGCGATGGCGGCGGCGACGATCAGCAGGGTGATGAGAATGCGAAGCGACTTGCGCATCAGGCGGCCGTCCCGTTGGCGAAGGAGAACATGAAAGCGATGGCGGCGGTCAGGATGACGAACAGCGCGGCGTCGAACCAGGCCTCGTACCAGAGTACCTGCTGGCTCATGAAGCGATGCAGCAGGGTGCGCACGGCGACGGCGCAGAGAAAGCCCAGCAGGGCATAGAGCAGCAGCGGGCTCAGATAGATACCCCCCACGGCGATTTCACGAAGTCCCATGGTGTGTCCTCTCGTTTCCCTACGTGGCAGGGCTGCTCGCGCGAGGCGTCATGGTAGCAGGACGGCCGGCGCGACTCACCGTCCCGATGACACGGGCCGGGCCCGTTCGGGTATAGCGTTGACCAGTGGACCAACGGACGCTTTGTCTATCCCCGGTCGCCCGCTTATGCTGGATGTCAGGGCTGGTGTCACGAAGGGTCACGCCCGCCGATCGACGATCAACAATCAAGGTCAGCAATGGAGATCTCTGCAATGACCGTCAAGAAACCGCTAATCGGTGCCATTTCCGCCATCGCCTTGGCGACCAGCATGTCCGCCCTGGCGGCTCCGCTCAAGGTCGGGGTACTGGTTCCGCTCACCGGCGACCTGCAAAGCTATGGCGAACCCGCGCTCAAGGCCACGCAACTGGCCGCCGAGGAGATCAACGCCGCCGGTGGCGTGATGGGCGAGGACGTCGAGATCGCCAGCGGCGATACCCAGACTTCGCCCCAGCCCGGCGTGGCCGCGGCGCAGAAGCTGGTCAACGTCGAGGGCGTCAGCGCGATCATGGGCGCGCTGTCCAGCGGCGTGACCATCCCGGTCGCCCAGAGCGTGGCCAAGCCGGGCAAGATTCCACAGATCAGCAGTGCCTCGACCTCGCCGGTGGTCACCTCCCTCGACGACGACGACTTCCTGTTCCGCACCGTGCCGTCCGACGCCTTCCAGGGCGTGGCGCTGTCCCAGATCACCGCCGACAAGGGCTACGAGACGGTCAGCGTCATCTACATCAACAACGACTACGGCAAGGGCCTGGCCGATGCCTTCACCAAGGCCTTCGAGGGCCAGGGCGGCAAGGTGGCGGCGACCGTGGCCTACGAGCAGGGTCAGCCGGCCTATCGCGGTGAGCTGCAGCAGGCCGACAGCGGCGACCCCGAGGCGCTGGTGCTGATCGGTTATCCGGAAAACGGCCAGACCATTCTGCGTCAGGCGCTGGAAGGCGGCTACTTCCGCAACTTCGTCTTCACCGACGGCATGAAGGCGCCCGAACTGGTCGCCAACCTGGGGGCGGAATACCTCAACGGCTCGGTGGGTACCGTTCCTCAGGCCCGCGCCGACTCGCCGGGAGCCAAGCACTTCAGTAGCGCCTACGAAAAGACCTACGGCGCGGTACCGCCCAAGCCCTATCTGGACACCGCCTACGATGCCTTCTACCTGATCGCGCTGGCCGCCGAGGCCGCCGACTCCACCGACAGCGTGGCGATTCGCGACCACCTGCGCGACGTCGCCAACCCGCCGGGCGAGAAGGTCGGGCCGGGCGAGTTCGACAAGGCGGTCAAGCTCCTCGAGGCTGGCAAGGACATCGACTACGAGGGCGCCTCCGGTTCGGTGAACTTCGACGACAACGGCGACGTTCCCGGCACCTTCGGCGAGTGGACCTTCGAGGACGGCAAGATCGTCACCAAGCGGATCTTCGAGCCCAAGATGGACGAGAAGTGAGCAGCGCCGCGGGCCGAAGGCCCGCGGCAATCCCACCGCTTGCAACGCAAACGCCCCGGCCATATGGCCGGGGCGTTCGTCGTTGCGGGCAGGGATCTCAGCGCTTGCGCCGGCGGTCGGCGATCAGCCGCGGCGGCTTCTCGGGGAGGATGCCCTCCGGCCGGGTCACCAGGATGACCTGCAGCAGCACGCCGATCAGCAGCACGCGCAGCGCCGCGCCCTGGGTGGCGTGCTCGGCGGGCAGCAGGTCGGTGAGCAGCTCGGTCACCGACCACACGCCCCACACCACCACGGCGCCGAGGATCGCGCCGCGATTGTTGCCGCTGCCACCGGCGATCAGCATCACCCAGACGATGAAGGTGCCGTAGAGCGGCATGAACGCCTCGGGGCTGAGAAAGCCGAAGAAGTGCGCATAGAGTCCGCCGCCCAGGCCCATGATCGCCGAGCCAAGCACGAAGGCCTGCAGGCGGAAGTTGGCGATGTCCTTGCCGGCCGCCGCGGTGGCTGGCTCGTTCTCGCGGATCGCGCGCAGCACGCGCCCCCAGGGCGAGGCGTAGGCGCGCTCGACCAGGAAGTACACGGCGACCACGAAGACCGCCACCACCAGCAGATAGCCCAGCGGCGTGTCCAGCGGGGTCCCTTCCAGGGGCCGCGGGATGCCGGCGATGCCGCGCACGCCGTTGGACAGCCAGTCCTCGTTCTTGATGAACAGCCGGATCATCTCGGCGATGCCGATCGAGGCGATCGCCAGATAGTCGGTACGCAGCCGGGCGGTGATCAGGCCGATGATCACCCCGATGATCGTCGCGGCGATCACGGCACCGGCCAGCCCCACCAGGAAGGGCATGCCGAAGCCACCCAGGTAGGCGGGGCTCGAGGGCGTGGTGAGGATGGCGCTGGTGTAGGCGCCCACCGCGAAGAACCCGGCGATACCGATGTTGAACTGGCCCGTGAAGCCCCACTGCATGTTGAGGCCCAGGGCGAGCACGGCATAGACGCCGGCGAAGGTCAGAAACGAGACGAGATAGGACGCGATGCCGCTGAGTTCCATCACAGTGTCCCCTTGAAGATGCCCTGCGGGCGCAGGATGAGCATGCCGACCATGATCGCGAAGGCCACGGCGGGCTTGTAGGCGGCGGGGATCAGCAGCGTCGACATCTCCATCGACACGCCGATGATCATGCCGCCGGCGATCGCCCCGTAGGGCCGGCCGATGCCGCCGAGGATGGTGGCGGCGAACACCGGCAGCAGGGCGGTCCAGCCCATCACCGGGTGCAGGCGGGTGTCGATGCCCAGGAAGACGCCGGCCGCGGCGGCCAGCGCGCCGCCGATCACCCAGGTGACCATGATCACCCGCTCGGCGGGGATCCCCGAGACCAGCGCCAGATCCATGTTGTCGGACATCGCGCGCATCGCCTTGCCCAGCCGCGAGCGGGTCAGGAACAGGTGCACCGCGATCACCAGGCCCAGCGAGATCAGCATGATCCACAGGTGGTCGGGCTTGAGACGAATGCCGCCCAGCCAGTCGAGCCGCCAGGGAAACTGGATACCGGTGGCGTAGGTCTGGTTGTCGGAGCCCCAGATCAGCTGCACCAGGCTGCGCAGGATCAGCGCCATGCCGAACGAGGCGATCAGCAGGATCACCGGCTGGGTGCGCCGCAACCGGCGGTAGAGCACCTGGTCGATGAATACCGCGATCACCGCCATGCCGACCATCGCCGCTGGCAGTGCCCACCAGGCGCTGAGATGGAAGGCGGAGATGAAGGCCAGGCCGAGGTAGGCGCCGAGCGTCATGAAATCGCCGTGGGCGAAGTGGGCGAAACGCAGGATGCCGAAGATCATCGACACGCCGATCGCGCCCATGGTCAGCACGCTGCCCAGCACCAGGCCGTAGACGAGCAGTTGCAGGATATCGGTCATCTCAACCCCCCAGGAACATTTCGGCGACTTCCGGATCGGCCAGGAGGTTGGGACCGGTGTCTTCGTGACGGTTGCGGCCGGTGGCCAGCACGTAGCCGCGATCGGCGATCGCCAGTGCCTGCTTGGCGTTCTGCTCGACCATCAGCACGCCGATGCCCTGGGCGTTGATCTCCTTGATCCGCTCGAAGGTCTCGTCGATCAGCAGCGGCGAGAGCCCGGCGGTGGGTTCGTCGAGCATCAGCAGTTCGGGGTCGATCATCAGCGCGCGGCCCATGGCGACCATCTGCCGCTCGCCGCCGGACATCAGCCCGGCCTGTTGGCGGCGCCGCTCGGCGAGCTTGGGGAACAGCGTGTAGACCTTGTCGAGGCGCTCCGAGAGATCGCCCTTCATCAGGTAGGCGCCCATCTCGAGGTTCTCGCGCACGGTCAGTGAGGGGAAGACGTTCTTCTCCTGGGGCACGTAGGCGATGCCGCGCCGGACCATCTGTTCCGGCTTGGCGTTGGTGATCGCCTCGCCCTTGTAGCGCACTTCGCCGGCGCGGATGCGCAGCAGGCCGAACACCGCCTTCATCGCCGTGGACTTGCCGGCGCCGTTGGGGCCGACGATCACCACGATCTCGTCGGGGTCGACGCGCAGATTGGTGCCCTGGAGGATATCCACGCCGCCGTAGCCACCGTAGATATCACGGGCATCGAGCAGGCTGGTCATGAGGCGTCCCCCTGGTTGGTCGAAGCGCCCCCGGGCGTGACGTTCTCGCCCATCCGGCCGCTCGCGCCACCGCCGAGGTAGGCCTCACGGACCTGCTCGTTGCGGCGCAGGTCCTCCATGGCGCCGGAGGCGATCAACTCGCCGTTGGCCATCACGTGGACCGGGTCGCAGAGCGCCGAGATCAGGTCCATGTCGTGCTCGATCACGCAGAAGGTGTAGCCGCGCTCGCGGTTCAGGCGCAGGATCGCCTCGCGGATCTTGCCCAGCAGGGTGCGGTTGACGCCGGCGCCGGGTTCGTCGAGCAGCACCATCTTGGCGTCGGTCATCATGGTGCGCCCCAGATCGAGCAGCTTCTTCTGGCCACCGGAAAGGTTGCCGGCCAGTTCGTCGGCGACGTGGGTGATCTCCAGGAAGTCGAGCACTTCGTCGACCCTGGCCAGCACCTCGCTGTCCTCGTCCTTGACCCGTCCCCAGCGCAGCCAGGCCTTGAACAGGTTCTCGCCGCTCTGCGACGGGGGCACGACCATCAGGTTCTCGCGCACGGTCATGCGCGAGAATTCGTGGGGGATCTGGAAGGTGCGCACCAGGCCGCGATGGAAGAGTTTGTGCGGCGGCAGGCCGGTGATGTCCTCGTCGTCGAGCAGTACGCGGCCGCTGGAGGGCGGGAAGAGTCCGGCGACCATGTTGAACAGTGTGCTCTTGCCGGCCCCGTTGGGGCCGATCAGCCCGGTGATGCTGCCCTGCGCGACGTCGAAGGAGACGCCTCGTACTGCCTGGAGGCCGCCGAACGTCTTGGAGACGTTGTCGATTCGAATCAAGGAGGAGCTCCTCGCAAGCGTCTTGTTGTTGGCGGGCTGGGCGCGTCAGGACGCAGGGGCATCCGCCGCGACAGCCACGGCCTGAGTCAGATTGTCGTTTGAAGGCAGGTTCGCGATGCCCGTGGCGCCAATGGCCACGACCGGCCGGGAAGCTACCGTTGAATGACCATACAGGGGCGTGGCGTGGCGCGACAAGCGCCACCGACGATGAGATTTAAACGTTCGTCCGCTCGGCTCGCGGCGGTGCTCGATTCATCGCTCGGGGCATGTGCCGCGGCCCGGCCCGCACCGTGTTCGCCGCGGGTAACACGGTAGGCGGGGCCGTCGATCGGGGATATGCCCAGGGAAGAGGGAAGAGGGAAGAGGGAAGAGGAAAAAACGTGAATCTCATGTTGCGACGCAGCAATGGCTTTGCTATGTTGCAGTGCAACGAAGGCCGACATCCTTCGGGTCAGCAACCATTACGGAGGTGCAACCATGGCTACCAACACCAATACCGGCTTCGATCAGGCCACCAAGCAGTTCGAATCGCTGTTCTTCGGTCCGGCTCGCGCCTATGCGGCAATGAGCATCGACTACACCGAAAAGCTGCTGAGCACCCAGTTCGACTTCGCCAAGACCTACAGCGACGCTGCCCTGAGCCAGGCGCGTGCCCTGCTCGACGTGCGTGACGCGGAAGGCATGCGCACTTACGTCGAAGGCCAGCAGAAGGTCGTCAAGGACCTGAGCGAGCGCTTCAAGGACGACGCCGAGAAGGTCGTCTCCCTGAATCAGGACTTCGCCAAGCAGAGCCAGAAACTGGTCGAAGACAACGTCAAGACTGCCAGCAAGGCAACCAGCCAGGCCAAGTAAGCCTGACGGTTCCTGCAGTCTCCCGACAGCCGACGGCAAGCGCCGTCGGCTGTTTTCGTTCGTCCCCCGGCATGGCGCCGGGAGACGGGTCAGGCGCCCTCGTCGCGGGGCGCGGGGGCGGGCGAGCCCCGGGGACGACGCGCCGGCAGGCGCACGTTGATCACCGCCAGGCCGGCGACCACCAGCAGGCCGCCGACGAGCTTGTTGATGCCCAGCGGGTCATCGAGCAGCCACATTCCCAGCAGCACGGCGAAGACCGGCATCAGCAGCGAGAGCGGCACCACCCGGCTGACCGGATGTTTCTGCAGCAACCGATACCACACGCTGTAGGCAACGATCGACGACATCACCGCCGTATAGAAGACCGCACCCCAGCCCGTCCAGCCGGCGCGCCCCAGCGCCGCCCATTGGTCGCCCTCGAACAGCCAGCTGCCGAGGGCGACCTGGGGGATCGCGAGCAGGGCGATCCAGCCCGCCAGCGTCAGCGGCGGGATGCCCGGCGAGGCCTTGATGATCAGGTTGGAGACCGCCCAGAAGAAGGCGCTGGCCAGCAGCAGCGCGGTGGGCAGCGGGGCGGGCAACGACGGCCCGCCGGCGAGCACCACCACGCCGGCGAAGGACATCGCCAGGCCCAGCCAGCGACGCAGGTCGAGCCGTTCCTTGAGAAAGACCGCCGCGAGCAGGGTGGCGAAGGGCGTGCCCATCTGCACCAGCAGCGCGCCGGTGCCGGCTTCCGCCTGGCCCAGTCCCAGGAACAGCAGCGGGAAATGCAGGCCGCCGAAGGTCACCGAGAGGATCAGCAGCCAGGGCAGCTGGCGGCGGGTGATCCGTGTGAAGGGCACCACCAGCACGGCGACCAGCATGAAGCGCAGGGTCATCAGCAGCAGCGGCGGCATGTCGGCCACGCCGACCTTGATGACGATGATGTTGAGCGCCCAGATGGCGATCACGGTCAAGCCGAGCAGAAGGTCGCGAAGCGGCACGAAGCATCCTCGATGAGCGGGCGAAGAACCTGACGAGAGGGCGATGAGCCAGTATAAAGAAGGCGGCACGGGGCCGCGAGGCGTGGCCGAGTCGACAGACGACGATCAGCGGAGGCGAACATGCGGCGCAACGCCCAGGCAAATCGATTGGCGCGGTGGCTCTGGGCGTCCGGTCTCGGGCTGAGCGCCTCGCTGGCGGGGGGCGACGTCCGGGCCGAGTCGCTGCCGCTGACCCTCGAGGGTGACGCGCAGCGCACCGAGCTGAGCGTGGAGATCGCCGACGACCCCGCCGAGCGCAATCGCGGCCTGATGGCGCGCGACCACCTGGCGGCGGATGCCGGCATGCTGTTCGTCTACCCGCGCAGCCAGTCGCCGCAGGGCGCCTTCTGGATGTATCGCACGCGGATCCCGCTGGACATCGCCTTTCTCGACGCGAGTGGCGTGATCCGTGCCATTCGCCACATGGTTCCCTGCCCCAGCGAGCGGTCCGCCGACTGCCCCTCCTATGCGGCCGGGGTCGCCTTCCGCGCCGCGCTGGAGGTCAACGCCGGTTTCTTCGCCGACCACGGCATCGATGTCGGTGATCGAATCGTCTCGCCGCCGTGGTGAGTGATCGGCGCTGTCACTGCAGGCGCTGGCGAATCTCGCGCCACAGGCCGGCATAGGCCCGCCCGCCGGCGCTGGCGCGGGCGAAGTGTGACACCGGGGCGCGCTCCAGACCCATGCGCTCCACGGCGCTGGCGTTGGGGATCACCGTGGACAGACGGGTCGGCCAGCGCTCGCCGAGCGTGTCCATGACCTGGCGGTGCAGGGTCTTGCGCCGATCGGCGAGGGTGAAGAAGGGCCACACCGGGCAGGCGTGATTCGTCTCGTCGAGGTGGCCGCGCAACTGCTCCAGGGTGCGCAGCGACAGGGTGGTGGGCACGATCGGCACGAGCAGGGCATCGACGCTGGAGAAGACCTGCTCGGCAAGCGTCGACAGACTCGGCGGGCAGTCGAGCAGTACCAGGTCATAGTCGTCGACGACCGGCCTGAGGAGCTTGCGCAGGCGGCTGAGCTTGCGGCCCTCGAGGAGCTGTTCCATGTCGCGCGAGCCGATCGCCGCCGGCAGCAGATCGAGGCCCTCGACGCCGGTGTCGCGGATCACCTTGTCGAGAGCCGCCTTGCCCTTGACCAGCTTGTCGACGCCGCCTCGGACCTTGGGTTTGGCACGCAGGTAGAAGGTGGTCGCCGCCTGGGGGTCGAGGTCCCAGAGTAGCACCCGGTGGCCATCGCGACACGCCTCGGCGGCGAGATTGACGGCGGAGGCGGTCTTGCCCACGCCGCCCTTGATGCTGTAGAGCGCCAGCATCTGCATGAGCGCCTCCCGGGCTGTTTCGGCGTTTGCTGGAGTTGTCTTGCGGGTGACACAGTGTAACAAGCGTGCGGCGCGGTTCCGTGACGATTCGATGACAGGCGGCACGCCGAAAGGCGAGGCTTTCATTCATTCGCCGGCGCTTTACAATGGACACCGGATCGAACCCCGGCGCCCCTATCCCGCCCCGGGGCGCCTCGGCGACCGGCCACGAGCCGGACGCCGCGGGTCCTCACCCCCGGACCTGCATGCGCGACGAAGCCACCGGACTTCGCACAACCATAACGTAGCCAGCCCCGGCCCGCCGGCTGGCGCATGCAAGGACTCACGACATGTCGACACGCCGCTTCAACGGACTCGCCGCCGCCCTCGCGGGGGCCGCCCTGCTGTGCACCGCGCTCACCGCGCAGGCCCGCGAATACTCCGTCTCCACCGTGCTCTCGAACGCCTTCCCCTGGGGCCAGGCCGCCGACAAGTGGGCCGAGCTGGTCAAGGAGCGCTCCGACGGGCGCATCACGCTGCGCGTCTATCCCAATTCACAACTGGTCAACGGCGACCAGACCCGCGAGTTCTCGGCGATGCGCCAGGGGCTGATCGACATGGCGGTGGGCTCGACCATCAACTGGTCGCCGCAGGTGCCCCAGCTCAATCTCTTCTCGCTGCCGTTCCTGATGCCCGACTACGACGCCGTCGATGCGGTCACCGGCGGCGAGGCCGGCGAGCAGGTCTTCGCGGCCATCGAGTCGCGCGGCGTGATCCCGCTGGCCTGGGGCGAGAACGGCTTCCGCGAGTTGTCCAACTCCAAGTTGCCGATCGATTCCCCCGAGGACCTCGAGGGCCTGAAGATCCGCGTGGTCGGTTCACCGCTGTTCCACGACACCTTCACCGCACTGGGCGCCAATCCCACCCAGATGAGCTGGGCCGACGCCAAGCCGGCGCTGACCACCGGCGCGGTGGACGGTCAGGAGAACCCGCTGTCGGTGTTCGACGTGGCGCGCATCGACCAGGTTGGGCAGAAGTATCTGACGCGGTGGCACTACATGAACGATCCGCTGATCTTCGCCGTCAACCGCAACGTCTGGCAGCAGTTCCCCGAAGCCGATCGCGAACTGCTGCGTCAGGCCGCCGTGGACGCCGGCGCCTGGGAGATCGAGAAGTCGCGTGGCGAGCGTGACGAGCGCCTGGCGGCGATCAAGGAGCGCGGGGTCGAGGTCATCGAGCTCGACGACGCCCAGCGTCAGGCCTTCGCCGACGCGACCCAGAGCGTCTACGACGAGTGGGCGCCGCAGATCGGCGAAGACCTGGTCGAGACCGCCCGCCAGGCCGTCGAGAACCGCTGAGCCTCCAGGTTCTCAAATCCGTAAGCCCGTTGGTCGGCCGGTGTGCCGACCGATGCATGACGAGGTCCACATGAAACCGCAACCGGATGCGCGACTCGAGCGCGTTCTGGCCACGCTCGCCCTGGTGGTGATCGCCCTGATCAGCTTCGCCAACGTGGTGGTGCGTTATGTCACCGATGCCTCCTTCGCCTTCACCGAGGAGATCTCGGTCTTCCTGCTGGTGGTCGTGACCTTCGCCGGCGCGGCGGTGGCGCTGCGCCGCAACGGTCACATCCGTATCGGTCTGGTCGAGCGGGCCCTGCCGCCCGGCCCGCGGCGGGCGCTGATCGCGCTGCAGGGACTCGCCGGCCTGGTGGTGCTGGGGCTGATCACCGGTTACGGCGCGCAGATGGCCTGGCAGGAGTATCACTGGCAATCGCTGTCGCCGGGGCTCGGCGTGCCGCAATGGTGGTACCTGGTGTGGCTGCCGGTGCTGTCGCTGTTGATGCTCGTGCGGCTGGTTCAGCAGACCCTCGATCGCTTGCGCGGAGGGCTCGCCGATGAGTCCTGATCTGCTGATGATCGCCAGCTTCGGGCTGCTGTTACTGGCCGGCGTACCGGTGGCCTTCTCGCTGGGCCTGGCCGGGGCGGTGGGGATCGTCACCGGACTCTCGCCGGAGATGCTGGCGACGCTGGGCACCAACACCTACAACAGCATCGCCAAGTACCCGCTGATCGCCATTCCGCTGTTCATCCTCACCGGCTTGATCTTCGAACGCGCCGGTGTCGCCGCGCGGCTGGTGCGCTTCGCCCAGGCGTTGATCGGCCCCCGTCACGGCGGGCTGGCGCTGGTCGCGGTACTGGTCTGTCTGATCATGGGCGGCATGAGCGGCTCGGGCCCGGCGGATGCCGCGGCGGTGGCGATGGTGATGCTGCCCAGCATGACCCGCGCCGGCTACCCCAAGCCGTTCTCGGCGACACTGATCGCCGCCTCGGCCTCCACGGCGATCCTGATTCCGCCGTCGGTGGCGCTGATCCTCTATTCGATCGTGGTGCCGGGCGTCGACCTGCGCGCGCTGTTCGCCGCGGGGCTGTTTCCCGGCATTCTGGCCGGTGTGGCGCTGCTGCTGCCGGCGTTCTGGCTGTCACGGCGCTACGGCTGGGAAGCCCCCGACGCCGTCGAGCGACCGGCGCTGGGGGCGAGCTTCCGCCAGGCGATTCCCGCGCTGTTCGCCCCGGTATTGATCCTCGGCGGGTTGCGTAGCGGTCTGTTCACACCCACCGAGGCCGCCGTCGCGGCGGTGGCCTACGGCGTTGTGGTGGGGGTGTTCCTCACCCGTGAGCTCGACTGGCGCGAACTCTGGCGGCTGATCGGCGAGGCGGCGACGATCTCCGGGGTGGTGATGCTGATCATCGCCCTGGCGGGGATCTTCGCCTGGGCAGGCACCATGCTGGGGACGTTCCGTCATCTCGCCGAATGGCTGATCACCCTGTCCGACAACGGCGCGGTGCTGCTCGCCCTGATCATGATCGCGGTGCTGCTCGCCGGGATGCTGCTGGATGCCATCTCGATCTATCTGATCCTGATGCCGATCCTGATCCCGGTGATGCAGCATTTCGGCTGGAATCCGGTGTGGTTCGGCATCCTGCTGGCGATGAACATCGCCATCGGTCAGTACACGCCGCCGGTGGCGGTCAACCTGATGGTCACCACCGAGGTGGCGGGCATCCGCCTCGAGCAGACCCTGGGCTGGGCGCTGGTGTTCGTCGCCGCCATGGCGGTGGCGCTGCTGCTGGTGGCGCTGTTTCCGCCGATCGCCCTGTGGTTGCCGGGCGTGCTGGGCTACAACGTCTGAGAGGGTGTTTACAAATTAGGCGAGCGAAGGCAAGACAAGGCAAAATCGGCCGAAAAAGCGGAGTTTACACAGAGTAAATGAGCATTTTGAGGCCGATTTTAACGCCGTATTGTCGAGCGCAGGCATTTTGTAAACACCCTCTGAGAGCCTCTAGGTGGATAAACCCGCTAGGTATCCATGACCAATACCGGCTTGATCACCCGGCCGGCCTCGGCGTCCTTGGCCGCCGTCTCGATGGCCTCGAAGGGGTAGCGCGTGATCAGACGCTCGAGGGGAAAGTCGCCACGGCGATGGGCATCGAGCAGCCAGGGGATGAAGCGCTGCGGGTCGGCGTCGCCCTGGATCACCGAGTGGCCCTGCTGACCCGGCTCCAGGCCGCCGCCCGCGGCACCGGTGAGCCAGGCCACGCGGCCATCGGCGGCCAGCCAGCCGGGGATGGCGGCGAAGATGGCGGCATCCCCGGCCGTGTCGATCAGCGCCGGCGCGCCGGCGGGAAAGGCGTCACGCATCCCGCCCGCCAGTGCCGCCTCGGGCGCCAGGGTGCGGGTCGCGCCCAGTGAGGCGGCCAGCTCGCGGCGCTCGGCGAGCGGCTCGATCACCACGCGCGGCTCGGCGCCGACGATGTTCGCCGCCAGTAGTGCCCCCAGCCCCACCGCGCCGGCGCCGACGATTGCCAACCCCTCGCCGGCGGCCAGCGCCAGGGAGTTGACCACCGTGCCGGCGCCGGTCTGCAGCCCGCAGCCCAGCGGGGCGACCAGCGCCAGGTCGAGTTCGCGATCGACGCGCACGGCATTGCGTCGCGCGGCCAGCGCATGGGTGGCGAACGCCGACTGGCCGAAGAAGTGCCCTCGCACGCCGTCGCTCAGGGCGTTGCTGCCATCCAGCCGGGTGCCGGCGAAATTGAGGGTCATGAAATGGGCGCAGTCGGCGGGGTGCCCGGCGCGGCAGGCCGCGCACGCCCCGCAGGCGGCGAAGCTCAGCACCACGGCGTCGCCGGGGGCGAGATCGTCGACATCGCGCCCCGTCATCTCGACGATACCCGCGCCCTCGTGCCCCAGCACGCTGGGCGTCGGGCAGCTCGCGGCCATGTCGAGGTCGGTATGGCAGATCCCGCAGGCGTGAATCCTGACGAGGATTTCATCGTCGCGGGGCGCGTCGAGTTCGAGCGTTTCCAACCGCCAGCGCGCGCCTGAGCGACCGGCCACGGCCGCGCGGATTGTCTGTCGGTGCATGGGGATGTCCTTAGCCAGCTAGGATTTCGCCAATGCCTTCCTTATAGTCGTTGATTCTCACTTCGCAAAGGAGCCGTCGGCATGTCATCGACCGTCGATCAGCAGGCGCTGGAGCAGGCCTTTCTCTCGGCACGGACCCATCACGCCTTTCAGCCGCAGCGCCCGGTGGACGAAGCGACCCTGAGGCAGCTCTACGAGTTGCTCAAGTGGGCGCCGACCTCGATGAACTCGCAGCCCGGGCGCTTCGTGTTCGTCACCAGCCCCGCGGCCAAGGCACGCTTGCTGCCGCTGGTTGCCGAGGGCAATCGGGCACAGACCGAGCAGGCGCCGGTCACCGTGATCGTCGCCTACGACACACAGTTCTACGAGCACCTGCCCGAACAGTTTCCGGTCAAGGCCGATGCTCGCGAGATGTTCGCCGATTCCCCGGCGAGCGCCGAGGAGAACGCCTTTCGCAACGGTTCGTTGCAGGGCGGTTACCTGATTCTGGCGGCGCGGCTGCTGGGACTGGATTGCGGACCGATGAGCGGTTTCGATCGCGCCGGCGTGGATGCCGAGTTCTTCCCGGAGGGTCGCTGGCGCAGCAACTTCCTGGTCAACCTGGGTTACGGCGACGCCGACAAGCTCTACCCGCGCGGGCCGCGCCTGGATTTCGAGACGGCGACGCGCGTTCTCTGAGTCGGCCCGGCGGCGGGTGCGTTCGCCCCGGGACATCATCGTGCACGGCCGGGGCAGGGGAGTGAGCGGCGGGGCCGTCTCTGGCGTGCGTCTCGGGGCGCCGATCACTCGCCGGGCCGATCGCCGACGAACCTGGCAATCAGGTAGCGGGAAGTTCTGTCAGGTGGCTTCAAGGCGGGAAAAAATATTGTATGATCACAATCGCTTAACCGACCCTTCCCGAAAAATCGGATCGGTTGAGGCAAACGCCCTGTAAACGCTGGGCTGAACTACGCTTGACGGAAGGCGACGCCATCGTATCGCAGCGGGCAGGCGGTGAGCATGGCGTCGTATCGGGGGCACACCGTCCGAGCGCTTTCCGAGCCCGTCTGGAAAGCCGGCACGCGCCTCGGGGCGTGAACCCGTGACAACAAACTCAAGAAGAGGTGTCTTGCATGAAACGCCACTTGCTATCCGCACTGTTCTCCGGCGCCCTGCTGGGAGCCGCGACCCTGGGCGCCGCACCCGCCGCCCAGGCACAGCAGAACTTCATCACCATCGGTACCGGCGGCCAGACCGGCGTCTACTATGTGGTCGGTCAGTCGATCTGCCGCATGGTCAACCGGGTCGACGACGCCAACATCAAGTGTAACGCGCCGTCCACCGGCGGTTCGGTGGCCAACATCAACGGCATCATGTCCGGCGAACTGGACATGGGCGTCGCCCAGTCCGACGTCGCCTACCGTGCCTACAACGGCGAGGGCACCTTCGAGGAGCCGTTCAAGGAACTGCGTTCGGTGTTCTCGATGCATGGCGAGCCGCTGACCCTGCTGGCCCGCGCCGACTCGGGCATCGAGACACTCGATGATCTCAAGGGCAAGCGTGTCAACATCGGCAACCCGGGCTCCGGCCAGCGCGCCACCATGGAAGTGCTGATGGACGCCAAGGGCTGGGATACCGGCGTCTACTCGCTGGCCTCCGAGCTGACCGCCGCCGAGCAGGCCTCCGCGCTGGCGGACAACAACATCGACGCCATGGTCTATGTGGTCGGCCATCCCAACGGCTCGATCCAGGAAGCGACCACCACGGTCGATGCCAAGCTGATCCCGCTGACCGGCGACGCCGTCGATTCGCTGGTCGAGAAGTATCCCTACTACTCCAAGGTCACCATCCCCGGCGGCCTGTACAAGGGTAATCCGGACGACGTCGAGACCTTCGGCGTGAAGGCGACCGTGGTCACCGATGCCGACACCGATGCCGATACGGTCTACCAGACCGTCAAGGCGGTGTTCGAGAACTTCGACCGCTTCAAGAAGCTGCATCCGGCATTCGCCAACCTCGAGCCCGAACAGATGATCAGCGACGGCCTGACCGCACCGCTGCACGAAGGCGCGGCCCGCTACTACAAGGAGCGTGGCTGGATCGACTGAGCCCGGGAAGCATCCCGCCTTGCTCATGATGCGCGGCTGCCCTGGGGCAGTCGCGCATCTTTGGTTATCGGGCGTCGCCGCGACGCCTACACTTAGACGTAGTCGACACCCTTCCCCACGGCGGTGATCAGCGGCGGGGTGTCGGTCTCACAGGGCATTGTCATGGCTGAAAACAACACGTCGGCATCCGCCAGCTCCCAGGATCTGGAGGATCTGGTCGCTTCCAGCGATACCGGATCGCGCAAGCTGGGCGGTGCGCCACAGAAGATTCTCCTGGGTGGCGCGGCCGCCTGGTCGCTGTTCCAGTTGTGGATTGCCTCGCCGCTTCCCTTCATTCTGCGCTTCGGGGTCTTCAGTGCCACCGAGGCGCGCTCCATTCACCTGGCCTTCGCCATGTTCCTGGCCTATCTCGCCTATCCGGCGCTCAAGCGTTCGCCGCGCGATCGGGTTCCGGTGAGCGACTGGATCATGGCGATACTGGCGGCTGGGGCCGCCGCCTATCTCTACCTGTTCTACGATCAGCTCGCCCAGCGTCCCGGCAACCCCATCACCCAGGACGTGGTGGTCGCCGTGGTGGGCGTGTTGCTGCTGCTCGAGGCGACCCGCCGCGCGCTGGGCCCGCCGCTGATGATCGTGGCCATCGTGTTCCTCGTCTACTCGCTGGCCGGCCCCTACATGCCGGGCATGCTGGCGCACCGCGGGGTGAGCTTCGAGGGGCTGGCCAACCACCAGTGGCTGACCACCCAGGGGGTGTTCGGCATCGCGCTGGGCGTGTCGACCAGCTTCGTGTTCCTGTTCGTGCTGTTCGGCGCGCTGCTCGACAAGGCCGGTGCCGGCAACTACTTCATCAAGGTGGCCTTCTCGCTGCTCGGCCACTACAAGGGCGGTCCGGCCAAGGCGGCGGTGGTCGCCTCGGGCATGACCGGGCTGATCTCCGGCTCGTCGATCGCCAACGTGGTGACCACCGGCACCTTCACCATCCCGATGATGAAACGGGTGGGATTCTCCGCCGAGAAGGCCGGGGCGGTCGAGGTGGCCTCGTCGGTCAACGGCCAGATCATGCCGCCGGTGATGGGCGCCGCGGCCTTCCTGATGGTCGAATACGTGGGCATTTCCTACGTCGAGGTGATCAAGCACGCCTTTCTCCCGGCGTTGATTTCTTACATCGCCCTGGTCTACATCGTTCACCTCGAAGCCATGAAGGCGGGCATGAAGGGGCTCGAGAGCAGCAATCCGGTCAAGCCGCTGCTCAACAAGGTGATCGGTTTCCTGACCGGCCTGCTGGCGCTGATGGCGCTGTCGTTCGTCGTCTATTACGGGCTGGGCTGGCTCAAGCCGGTGCTCGGCGAGGCCACGCCCTGGGTGGTTTCCGTCGTCCTGGCGTTGGTCTACGTGGGGCTGCTCAAGGTCGGCTCGAACTATCCCGAGCTCGAGGAGGACGATCCCAACGAGGAAGTGGTCAGGCTGCCCCGGACCCGCCCCACGGTGATGGTCGGCCTGCACTACATCCTGCCGGTGATCGTGCTGGTGTGGTGTCTGATGGTCGAACGCCTCTCGCCGGGCCTTTCGGCCTTCTGGGCCACGGTGTTCATGATCTTCATCATCGTCACCCAGCGGCCGATCATGGCGATCTTCCGGGGTCACAGCGACATGGCCAGCGACATCCGTGCCGGCTTCGTCGACCTGTGGAGCGGCCTGGTCGACGGTGCGCGCAACATGATCGGCATCGGCATCGCCACGGCGACGGCGGGGATCATCGTCGGGGCGGTGGCGCAGACCGGCGTCGGCCTGGTGCTCGCCGATCTGGTCGAGACGCTGTCGATGGGCAATCTGATGCTGATGCTGCTGCTCACCGCGCTGCTCAGCCTGATCCTGGGCATGGGGCTGCCGACCACCGCCAACTACATCGTGGTCTCGGCGCTGCTGGCGCCGGTGATCGTCTCGCTGGGGCAGCAGAACGGCCTGCTGGTGCCGCTGATCGCCGTGCACCTGTTCGTGTTCTACTTCGGCATCATGGCCGACGTCACGCCGCCGGTGGGGCTGGCCTCGTTCGCCGCGGCGGCGGTCTCGGGGGGCGACCCGATCCGCACCGGCTTTCAGGCGTTCTACTACAGCCTGCGCACCGCGGCCTTGCCGTTTCTGTTCATCTTCAACACCGACCTGCTGCTGATCGACGTCGACCTCTGGCACGGGCTGCTGATCTTCGTCGTCGCCACGCTGGCGATGCTGATCTTCGCCGCGGCGACCCAGGGCTTCATGCTGGTCAAGAGTCGCTGGTACGAGAGCGTGCTGCTGCTGCTGGTGGCCTTCACGCTGTTCCGCCCCGGGTTCTGGATGGACATGATCCACGACCCGTATCGCGACGTGCCGCCGGCGCAGTTCGAGCGGGCGCTCGGCAATCTGGACAAGGGCGACAACCTGCGTGTCCAGGTCGACGGCGTGGATGCCTACGGCAACCCGACCAGCTTCTTCGTGCTGATCCCCGCGCCGGAGGGCGCCACCGGCACCGAGCGCATGGATAACCTGGGCCTGCAACTGATGCAGGAGGACGGCAAGACGCTGGTCGACATGACCACCTTCGGCAGCCAGGCGGAGGAACTGGGTTTCGAGTTCGACCAGCAGATCGTCTCGGTCAAGGCGCCGGTCGAGCGTTGGGCCAAGGAGTGGATGTGGATTCCGGGGCTGGCGGTATTCGTCCTGGTGGTGCTGTTGCAGCAGCGTCGTCGGCGGGGCTCGTCCACGCCGGCACCGGCCGTCTAGGAGGATCGCATGTACCAGAAGATCGTCTTGCCCGTCGACATGAACGAACCGGCCTCCTGGGAGCGGGCGTTGCCCACGGCGCTCGCCCTGTGCCGGACCTTCGGGGCCAGCCTGCACGTGGTCACCGTGCTGCCGGACTACCACATGCCGCTGGTGGGCAGTTTCTTCCCGAAAGACTTCAGCGATAAGGCCCGTCGGGCGCTCTCCGAGGCGCAGCATCGCTTCGTCGCCGAGCACGTGCCCGACGACGTCTCCACGCAGTGCATCGTCGCCGAGGGCTCGCCCTACGAGGGAATCGTCGAAAGCGCCCGCTCGATCGGTGCCGATCTGATCGTCATGGCGTCCCACAACAGGCGCAAGCTGGCCGATCTGCTGATCGGCCCCAATGCCGAGCATGTGGTGCATCACGCCGGCATCTCGGTGATGGTCGTGCGCTGAACGGGCCGGCGGGTGTGCCGTGATCGGCGGATCGAGATGACAACGCGTCGCCAGACGCTATGATGGGGCAGCGACGCTGCCCCATGCTTTTTTACCAGGAACGCTCATGAGCGATACCCAGACGCTAGCGCGTCTTTCCGAGATATACCGTTATCCCGTGAAATCCACCGCTGCCCGGTCGTTGACGCGAGCCCTGGTGAGCGAGGAGGGGCTCGATGGTGACCGCCGCTACATGCTGGCCCGGCCGGACGGACGCTTCGTCACCGCGCGTACCCATCCGGCGTTGCAGCGTGTCATTGTCGAGCCGGTCGATGGCGGGCTGGACCTCCATCACCCCGAGGCCGGGGCGATCGAAGCCCGCGAGACCCGCTTCGCCCGGGAGTCGTTCACCACCGCGGTATGGGGCGATACGTTCGTCGCCGTGACGACCGAGACGGCACTCGATGCCTGGTTCAGCGAGATCCTCGGCGAGCCGGTCAGGCTGTTGTGGCTGGGAGCGACGTCGCCGCGCTATCGCGAGTCGCTGCAGCGGCGGGTGAGTTTCGCCGACGGCTATCCGCTGATGCTGATCTCGCAGGCCTCGCTGGAGGCACTCAACGCGCGGATGGACGCGCCGCAGCGGATGATCCAGTTCCGACCCAACCTGGTGGTGGCGGGAACCGCCGCCCACGCCGAGGATGCCTGGGCGCGGATTCGCATCGGCGAGGTCGAGTTTCGCGTCGATACGCCCTGCGCGCGCTGCAAGATGATCACCGTCGACCCGACGACCGGGACCTTCCAGGCCCGGGGCGAACCGTTGCGCACCCTGGCCGGCTATCGGCGCGGGGCCGACGGCAAGATCCTTTTCGGCCAGAATCTGATCGCGCTCAACACGGGGGAACTGATCGTCGGGGCGCCGGTCGAGGTGCTGGAGACCCGCGCGACCTCCATTTAGGCGCTGCCTGGCAGCCGCGAGACACGCGGTGTCATAGCGGACCGGCGGCCAGGCCGAGACGGCCCGACCGATGGAGCCGGGCTCCACAAGACTGCATAACGAGGCTCGCCATGCGCCATTTCCCGCGCTTGCTGTTGGCACTGCTGTTGCTCATGGGGATGGGGGCGCCGGCCTGGTCGGCGACGCCACTGCCGAAGCCCACGGGTCGGGTGATCCTGACCGTCTCGGGCAACATCACCCGGACCAATGTCGGCGACGAGGCTCGCTTCGATGCGGCGATGCTGAACGACCTGGGGCGGCACACGGTCGCGACTCACACGCCCTGGACCGACGGCGTCTCGCACTTTGCCGGCCCGCTGGGCCGTGACCTGCTGGATCGGGTGGGCGCCAAGGGCGAGGTGCTGCGCGTCAAGGCGCTCAACGATTACGTCTCCGAACTGCCGGCCTGCGACTTCTACGACTACGACGTGCTGCTGGCCCTGGAGCGCGACGGCAAGCCGATGTCGGTGCGCAGTTTCGGGCCGCTCTTCGTGCTCTATCCGTTCGACGCCAAGCCCGAACTGCAGACCGAGAAGATCCGCTTTCGCAGCGTCTGGCAGGTCGTCAGCATCGAGGTGGAGTAGGCCCGCGGGCCTGACATCGGGAGATTAGCGTGCAATATCCCCTGCGACTCAAACTGGGTGCGGTCGCCGCGGTGTTCTGCTTCGTCACCGCGCTCGGCGTGGTCAGCCTGATCTTCTGGCGCCAGGGCAGCCTGGTGCCGATGATCGGCAGCGACGCCGGCTGGGTTGCCTACAAGCTCGACCGCGAGACCGTGGAACTCAGAAGCCAACTGCTGCGCAGCCGACCGGGCTCGACCGAGGATCTCGACGAGCTGCGCCTGAGCTTCGACCTGCTCTACAGTCGTACCCAGTTGCTGCGGGATGGACAGATCGGCGACCTGATTCACGCGATACCCACGGTCGACGGGCTGATCGCGCCGATTCTCGACCGGGTCGCGCGGCTCGACGACGACATCCGCTCCCTGGAGACCCTGACGCCGGCCGTCATCGATCGGCTGCAGGAACGCTTTCATGCGCTCGGCGGGGACACCCAGCGCCTGGTGATGGCGATCAACGAGCACTTCGCCCAGACCAAGACCACTGCCCGCGAGACGATGTTCAAGCTCTACACGCTGTTGCTGGCGCTGATCGTGCTGATGAGCCTGGCGACGCTGGTGGTGGTGCGCTTCCTGTTCCAGGAGGCGCGCGACAACGACGCCTCGCGACGTACCCTGGAAACGCTCAGTCGAGAACTCGAGGTCACCGCGCGGCGTGCCGAGTCGGCGAGCCGCGCCAAGTCGGACTTCCTGGCGATCGTCAGCCACGAGATCCGGACTCCCCTCAACGGGGTGATCGGCATGAGTGCATTGCTGCTGGATCGTCAGCGCGATCCGCGCTCGCGGCACTACGCGCGCACCATTCACGAAAGCGCCGAGATCCTGCTCAGTCTGATCAACGACATCCTCGACTTCTCCAAGATCGAGGCCGGCCGACTCGAGCTGGAGGTCGAGGCCTTCGATCTGACCCGCTGCATCGACAGCGTGATACAGCTCTTCACGCCGCGCCTGGAGGACTCGCCGGTCCGCCTCGAACGCGACATCGATCCCGCGCTGCCCCCGTGTCTCAGCGGCGATGCCGGGCGGCTGCGCCAGATCCTGCTCAACCTGCTCTCCAATGCGCTGAAGTTCACGGCCGTCGGCGAGGTGAGGCTCAGCGTCGGGGCTTGCGGGGAGGGCCGGGTGCGTTTTGAGGTCAGCGACACCGGTTGCGGCATTCCCGCCGAGCGTCGCGATGCGCTGTTCGAACCGTTCCGTCAGGGGGACGCCTCGACGGCGCGCCGCTACGGCGGTTCGGGCCTGGGACTGGCGATCTGCAAGCGGCTGGTCACGGCGATGGGCGGCGACATCGGCTTCGAGAGTCGCGAGCACCAGGGCAGTCGCTTCTGGTTCGAACTACCGCTCGAAGCCGCCGGCGCCTCGGCGGTGTCGGCGCCCGCGCCCGCGCTGTTTCCCGAACGCCACGAGGCGGGGCTGGCGGGGCGCCTGCTGGTCGCCGAGGACAATCCCGTCAACCGCCAGGTAGCGGTCGCCATGCTCGAGCGCTTCGGTCTCGAGGCCGAGGTGGCCGAGGATGGCCGGAGCGCGGTCGAGATGGCCGCCCGGGGCGGCTACGACCTGATCTTCATGGACATGCAGATGCCCGGCATGGACGGTATCGCCGCCACCCGGCGCATCCGGCAGCTCGCGGGGGCAGCGGGTCAGGTACCCATCGTCGCCATGACCGCCGGCGCGCTGGAGGGCGAGAAGTCGCGGGCCCTGGCGGCGGGCATGGACGGTTACCTGACCAAGCCGATCCTTCCCGACCAGCTCGAGCGTCTGTTGCGTCGCTATCTCGGCGACGCCGCCTCGGCGCCCACCGAGTCGGCGGGCGCCGAGTCGGCGAAAGACGTGCTGGTCGATCGTCATCTGCTCGCCGAGTTCGAGCGCTCGCTGGGTCGCGAGGGGCTGGAGGAGTTGGTCCAGCTGTTTCGCGCCCAGGTGCCCGAACGCCTGGCACGCCTGGATGCGGCCCTGATGGCCGGCGACGATGACGCCCTGCGCCGCCAGGCGCATCTGCTCAAGGGGGAATCGTCGGGGCTGGGGTTGCGGCGTGTGGCGGCACTCGCCGGCGCGCTGGAAAGGCAGGTGGCCCAACTGGGCGAGGCGGCGCGTCGCCAGCGCATCGACACCCTGCGACGCACCCTCGACGAGACGCTCGGGACCCTGCGGCGGAGCTGCCCTGCCGGTGCCCGGCGCTGAGCGCCGCGGAATTCAGCGAAACCCGGTGTCGCGGCCGTCGCTGCCCAGTTGCACCACGTCGCGGGGGCGCCCGCGGTCGTCGAGGCGTACGTAGCCGATACCCGAGGCGTTCCACAACCGCTCGCCGGCCTTGGCGCGATCCGGGACCAGCGGGCGGACGTGCATCCGGCGACGCTTGGTGAAGAGGTTGAGCGGCGACCAGGGGGCGTACAGCCAGCGGTTGAGGCGATCGAACCAGTCGAGCAGGGTGTCGGGAAAGGTGTTCTTCAGCCCGCTGCTGGTGACCTGCCAGATGTGCGGGCCATGCTCGCGCTGGCGCAGGCGCACCTCGTAGACGAAGGAGTAGTGCACGTCGCCGGAGAGGATCACGTAGTTGCCCGGCGTCCGGCGGTGGCGAAAGATGTTGAGCATCACGCTCGCCGCCCCGCGATGCGCCATCCAGTTCTCCGCGTCGACCAGCAGCGGCTTGCCGAACCAGGTGAAGACGCGCTGGATGCCCTCGATCAGCTTGACGCCGAAGATCGGCGCCGCCGAGACCACGATCACCGAGGCTTCGTCGAGCAGCTCCTGCTGGAATTCGCTGAGCGCTTCCCAGTCCATCAGTCCCGATGGGCGGTGACGGGCACGTTCGCTGCGCCAGCGTCGCGTGCGGGTGTCCAGCACCACCAGCCTGGGCGAGCTCGCCAGCGTGTAGCCCCAGCCCTCGAAACGCAGCAACTCGCCCGCCACGCGATCGTGCTCGGCCGCCGGCAGGCCGGCGTCGTCGACGTTGGCGAGCAGGGCCTCGAGCGCTGTCATGGGCCCGGTCAACTGCTCAGGCGCGTTGCCCCAGCCCTGGCAGAGCAGGTAGGCGAGCAGCGCGTTGCCGATGATCCGCCGCGAGAAGGGATGGCCGTAGGCGGTCTCCTCCCAGGCCGCGGTCAGGTTCCAGTCGTCGGTGACGTCGTGATCGTCGAAGATCATCAGCGTCGGCAGTTGCGCGAGAAGTCGTGCGGTGGCGGGCAGGTCGGCGACGAACGCCTCGATCACCGCTTGTTCGTCGGCGTAGCGCGCCGCCTCGGTCGCGTCGAGGTGAGGCCGCTCAGGGGCGATCAGCCGCCAGGGCACCGGCGACCAGACCAGCAGGTACATGGCGAGGACTTCGGCGAAGGTGATCAGGTGATTGGAGGCGTTGGCGGTGGTGAAGATGGGCTTGTTGACGCCACCGAAGAAGCGCTCGCGCAACGCCTCGTTGGACTCGAACTCGGGCAGCAGGCGCTCGCGATGGTAGTAGGTGTCGGGGTGCGCGAAGAGGGCGTCGCTGTCGCCGACTACCGCGCCCTCGAGGGTTTCGCCGTAGAGGCCCAGGCGTCGGATCAGGGCGTGAATGGCGACCAGCATGGGCCCGGCGACGTCGTCGGCGTAGATCTGGTCGCCGGTGAGCATCAGCAGGGCCGGGCGTTCGTGCGGTTCGTCCCGATGCTCGGTGAACCAGCGGTCGGCACGCGCCATGCCATCGCCGGCGGGGTGGTGGGGACGCCGGCAGGAGCCGTGCAGCAGCGCGTCGATACGCCCACGGATCACGAAGTCGGGGTGGGTCTGCCCGGGGTAGAGCAGGTGCGGCGCCCAGTCGGCGATACCCCGGCGGTTGCCGTCGGCGTCGACGATGTGCAGGTCGTAGCCGATGCGCTCGTCGCAGGGCAGGGGCGTGTCCGGCACGACGTGAATCAAATGGACCCAGGCCCGGGTGCCCAGGCGCAGGCGCCGACAGGCGGCCGCGTCGAGTGTGTGGCACTCGGCGGGGGCGTCGCCGGGATACAGCGTCAACGTGAGGTCGAGAGCCCGGCTGGCGACCAGCCAGAGCGTCACGCCGCCGGGCTCGGTGCGGCGTAACAACGGGCCGGCCAGTACGGCCGGCAATGAATCTGTCGTGGAATCCAAGGGCATGCGTCCCTGCGCGAGCCGGGCCGGGCACGAGAAAGGCCGCGGCGGGTCGTGGCCGAAAGCGTCCAGCTTAGCGTCCCGCCTGGCGCCTGGCCATCGTCGGGCCGTTCACGCCTGCGGCGGCTGAGACTCCCCCTGCTCGCGCAGGCAGGCGCGCACCTCGTCGTCGCCGGTCTGATCGAAGTGCCGGTACCACTGACCCACCGCACTGAAGTCCGCCGGCGCGGCCAGGCATTCGACGCGATCGACCTCGGGACGCAACGCCTCGAGGCTGTCGGGCGCGGCCACCGGCACCGCCAGGATGCAGTGCTCGGCGCCCAGCCGACGTACGGCGCGAATCGCCGCGCGCATGGTCGCCCCGGTGGCGATGCCGTCGTCGACCAGGATCACCTGCCGGCCGGCCAGCGAGGGATAGGGCCGCTCGCCGCGAAACACGCGCTCGCGTCGCTCGAGTTCGCGTTGCTCGCGGGCGACGACCGTGTGCAGGGCCCGATCGTCGAGTCCCAGCCGGTGGATCAACGGCTCGTCGAGGACCTGCACGCCGCCGCTGGCGATGGCGCCCATGGCGAACTCCTCGTGGCCCGGCACGCCCAGCTTGCGCACCACCATCACGTCGAGCTCGGCGCCCAGGGCTCGGGCGATCTCGGCGGCGACCGGCACGCCGCCGCGCGGCAGGCCGAGTACCAGGGCCGAGGCGTCGACGCTGCCCCGTAGCCGCTTGGCGAGACGTTCGCCGGCATCGCGGCGGTCCCGCAGTGGCAGGTCGTTCATGGCTGGCTCCTTCGCGGGTCGGAACACCTGAAGCAAGCGTGGTCACCGACGCGTGGCGGGGTCAATGTCGCCGGTCACGAAACCGTCGGGTGAGTCGCCTTCCTGGCCCGGCGGTCGTGCAGCGAGCGCTCGACCATGTCGACCCCGGGTTGGTAGTCGCCGCGTGCCGCCGCCAGGGCCCGGGCCAGGGTGAGCTCGGCGATGCGCGCATGGTCCTGGGGCAGGGCGTTGACCGGTTGCGGCAGGAAATCGAGCAATCGGGCGTCGCCGAAGGTCGCCAGGCGCAGGTCTTCCGGCAGGCCGCCGCGATCGAGCAGCACGTCGAGGGCGCCGTCGAGCAGCGTGTAGGACGCGGTCACCAGGGCGTCCGGGCGACCGCGCTCGTCGAGCAGCCGGCGCATCAGGGCCGCGCCGTCGACCCGGTCGTAGCGTGCGGCGGTGTACACCCACGGTTCACTGTCGTGGCCGGCCAGGGCGCGCTGGAAACCGCGGCGGCGTTCCTGGGTCATCGACAGCTCGCCCACCGCATCGAACCAGGCGATGCGGCGGATCGAATCGTCGATCACCGAGCCGGTCAGGGCCTCGGCGGCGGCGACGTTGTTGCTGAGGATGCACACGAAGCGCGACGGGTCGAGGGCTCGGTCCACCGCGATGATCGGCAGCCCGCCGGCCATCATTTCGACGTAGAAGGGATCGTCGGCGGCGAGGCTGGTGGCGACGATCAGCGCCTGGCAGCGCTGGGCGCGCAGGGCCCGGGCCAGTTCGCGCTCGGTGCCGGGCTCGTCGTCGGAGCCGGCGATCAGCAACTGGAAGCCCTGCTCGCGGGCGCCGCGCTCGAGACACTTGGCCAGCCGTGCGTAGCTGGCGTTTTCCAGGTCGGGGATGATCAGCCCCAGGGTACGACTCTGGCCGCGGCGCAGCGCGGCGGCCTGGGCGTCGACCCGATACTGGTGGCGGTCGACGATATCCATCACCCGCTCGACCGTCTCGCGGCTGATGCGCCGCTCCTCGGCCTTGCCGTTGATCACGTAGCTCGCGGTGGTGCGCGAGACGCCGGCGAGGCGGGCGATTTCGGCGAGAGTCATGGCCATGGTCTGCGTTCGGCTCCGTCGTTGGGGAGGTCGTGCACCTCCCGGGGTTGTCGGGGAACATTCTACGAGAGACGCGCGACCCTCGCCCCCTGCTAAGGTCGTAGGCCGAGCCGCTTGCCAAATCGAGTGGATCGTTTCAGCATGGCGACATGAACAAGGTGACACGATTCAGCTTCGTTGCACAAGGCATCGCAACTAGACTCGAACAGTCACCCCCGATGTGCAGCGAGGAGACTTGAGATGCTGACGCTCCAACCCGATGACGTGCTGCTCGGCTGTCGGGCCGACGACTGGCGCGACGCCCTCGATCAGGCCGCCCAGTCGCTGGTCGACGCCGGTCGTGCGACCCCCGAGTACCGTAACGGCCTGCACGAGCGCGAGGCGCAGTCGTCGACCTACCTGGGCAATGCCATCGCCATTCCCCACGGCACGCCGGCCAGCCGCGAACAGGTGCTGGAGACCGGGGTGCGCGTGCTGCAGTTTCCCGCCGGGGTCGAGTGGCACGACGGCAACCGGGTCCACGTGCTGGTGACCATCGCCGCCCAGAGCGACGAGCATCTGGACATTCTGCGCGCGCTGACCCACGTGCTCGACCGCGAGGGCGTCGCCCAGCGCCTCGCCCGGGCCGACACGGCCGCCGAGGTGATCGCCCAGCTTTCCAAGGCGCCGGTGGTGGCGCGGGTCGACAATGACACCCTGTGTCTCAACGTGCCCGCCCGCGACCGCTTCGAGCTGGCCCTGGCCGGCGCCGCCAGGCTGCGTCAGGCGGGTTGCGTGGACGGCGAATACATCGCGGCGATCGTCGAGCAGGAGCCGGTCGCCCTCGGTCAGGGGCTGTGGCTGGCCAGCAGTAGCCGTGGCGTGCAGGTACCGGCACTGTCGCTGGCGACCCCCGAGCGCGCCTTCAGCGGCCCGCTGGGGCCGGTCAATGGCGTGTTCTGCCTGGCCGGGCAGGGCGACGCGCACCTGGGGCTGCTCGACCGCCTGGCCGGGCTGCTCGACAGCGGCGAGGGCGAATCGCTCGCCGATGCCGACGCCGCCACCGTGCTGGCGCGGCTTTCCGGTGAGTCCGCGGCGGCCGAGACGCGGCGGGCCCGGGTCCTCAATGCCCATGGCCTGCACGCCCGGCCGGCCAAGCAACTGGTGCAGGTCGCTCGCGAGCAGGGGCTGCCGGTCAAGGTGCGGCTGCTCGAGGGCAGCGCCGAGGCGGTCTCGGCGGCGAGCCTGACCAAGGTCATCGGCCTCGGCGCGCGGCGTGGCCAGACGCTGGTGTTCTCCGCCGAGGGCGAAGGCGCCGCGGCGGCCGTCCAGGCGCTGGCCGAGGCGGTTCGCGACGGGCTCGGCGAGAAGGTGGCGCCGTTCGAGGAGCGTCGCGACGTCGACGATATCCAGCAGCCCACCGCGGTGGTGGAGCCGCTGCCGGCGGATACCCCGCATCCGGCGGTGGCCGCCTCGCCGGGCATGGCCATCGCCCCGGCCTTCGTGATGCGCCTGCCGCGCTTCGAGTATCCCGAACGCGCCCGTGAGCTGACCGGCGAGCGTGCCGGCGATGCCGCGGCCCAGAAGGCCCGGCTGGAAGCGGCGCTGGCCGGGGCGGCCGATCAGCTCGGGGCGCTGATCCGTCAGGCCAAGGGCGGCGAGGTCGCCGAGATCCTGTCGATGCACGAAGAGATGCTCGACGACCCCGAGCTTCACGAGGCCGCCTTCGAGGGGATCCGCGACGGGCTCTCCGCCGAGGCGGCCTGGTGGCAGGCGGTGGATACCGCGGCGCGGGCCCAGGAAGTCCTCGCCGACCGGTTGCTCGCCGAGCGTGCCGCCGACCTGCGCGACGTCGGCCGCCGCGTGCTGAGCCTGCTGTGCGGGGTGGAGATGCCGACCCCGCCGGAGACGCCCTACATCCTGGTCATGGAGGATGTCGGCCCCTCCGATGTCGCCCAGCTGGATACCAGCAAGGTGCGCGGCCTGCTCACCGCCCGTGGCGGGGCCACCTCGCACAGCGCGATCCTCGCCCGGGCGCTGGGGATCGCCGCGGTGGTGGGCGCCGGCGAGCGGGTGATGACCCTCGACAACGGCACCGAACTGATCCTCGACGGTGAGCGCGGCCGGGTGATTCCGGCGCCCTCGCGGGAACGCCGCGACCGTGCCGAACTGCGCCTCAAGGAGCGCGAGGCCCGCGAACGCGACGCCTACGACCATCGCTTCGACACCGCCCACACCCAGGACGGTCACCGTATCGAGGTGGCCGCCAACCTGGGCAATACCGCGCATGCCGGGGACGCCGTCGAGCACGGTGCCGAGGGCGTCGGCCTGCTGCGTACCGAGTTCGTGTTCATGGCGCATGCCGAGGAACCCGATCTGGACACCCAGATTGCCGAGTACCGTCAGGCGATCGAGGCCCTCGACGGCCGCCCGCTGGTCGCTCGCACCCTCGACGTGGGTGGCGACAAGCCGCTGCCCTACTGGCCGATCCCCCAGGAGGACAATCCCTTCCTCGGGCTGCGCGGCCTGCGCCTGGCGCTGACCCGGCCGACGGTACTCGAGACCCAGTTGCGGGCGCTGCTTACCGCCGCCGGCGACAAGCCGCTGCGGATCATGTTCCCGATGGTCAAGGACATCGCCGAGTTCCGTGCCGCCCGCGAGATCTTCGATCGCGTCCAGGCGGAGGTCGGCGCATCCGACGTGCAGCTCGGGGTGATGATCGAGATTCCCTCCTGCGCGCTGCTCGCGCCGAGTCTGGCCGAGGAGGTCGATTTCTTCTCCATCGGCACCAATGACCTGACCCAGTACACCCTGGCCATCGATCGCGGCCACACCGAGCTTTCCGCGCAGTCCGACGGCCTGCATCCCGGCGTGCTGCGGCTGATCCAGATGACCGTCGACGCGGCCCACGCCAAGGGCAAGTGGGTCGGCGTGTGCGGCGAGCTGGGCAGCGACGCCCAGGCGGTGCCGGTGCTGGTGGGGCTGGGTGTCGACGAGCTGTCGGTGTCGATCCGCCAGGTGCCGATGGTCAAGGCGCGGCTGCGCGAGCTGACCCTCGACCAGGCGCGCCGGCATGCCGAGACCGCGCTTGCCCAGCCCACCGCCGAGGCGGTGCGCGAAGCGCTGGAGGCGCTGTAATGGCGCGCGTTCTCACCGTCAGTCTCAATCCGGCGCTGGATCTGTCGGTCCGCCTGCCGCAGTTGACGCTGGGCGAGGTCAATCGCACCGAGTCGACCCGGCTGGAAGCCGCCGGCAAGGGCGTCAACGTGGCGCGGGTGCTGGTGGCGCTGGGTCACGAGGTCGCGGTCTCCGGATTTCTGGGCGCGGCCAACGACGGCGCCTTCGTGCGTGCCTTCGCCGATATCGGCGTGGAGGACGCCTTCCATCGCGTGCCCGGCGAGACGCGCATCAACGCCAAGGTCGCCGAGCACGATGGGCGGGTCACCGATATCAACGGCCCGGGGCTGATGATCGCTCCCGAGGATCTGGCGCAACTCGGCGAGGCCCTGGCGCTGCGTCTCGACGACGCCCGGCGGCGTCCCGATGCGGTGCTGATCGGTGGCAGCCTGCCCCCGGGCGTGGCTCCGGCCGATCTCGCCGCGCTGGTGCGCCGCCTCGGCGAGAGCGGCGTTCCGGTGTGGGTCGATACCAGCGGCGCGGCGCTCGAGGCGGCGATCGACGCCGCACCGACGGCGGTCAAGCCCAACGAGCACGAGCTCGCCGCCTGGGCGGGCGAAGCGCTGGAGGACATCGCCGCTCGCCGTCGTGCGGCGCAGCGACTGCATGCCGCGGGTATCGACGAGGCGGTGATCTCGGCCGGTGATGCCGGGGTGCTGTGGGTCAGCCGGCGCGGTGTCTGGCAGGCCACACCGCCGCGTGTCGGCGTCGTGAGTACCGTGGGCGCCGGCGACACCCTGGTCGCCGGGCTGCTGCACGGCGTCCTCGGCGACCTGCCGGCCGACGAGGCGCTACGCCTGGCCACCGCGCTGTCCGCGGAATCGGTGCGTCACGTCGGGGTGGGCGACCCGCAGGCCACCGATTTCGCCGATCTCCAACAACAGACTCGCGTGCAGCGCCTCGACGGCGACGACCACGCAGGGGGAGCCTTCGCATGAACGTGATCCTGATAACCGCCTGCCCCAGCGGCATGGCTACCACCTTCCTCGCCGCGCGCCGCCTCGAGCAGGCGGCCGGGCGGCTCGACTGGCGATTCTCGCTGGAGATGCACGGCGAGCTGGAGCCGGTGACGCCGGTCGATCCGGCCGACATCGACGCCGCCGACCTGATCGTCGTCGCCGCCGAGCACGTGCCCGACCCGCAGCGTTTCGCCGGCAAGCGGCTGTTCCGGGCGCCGATCAATCAGGCGCTGCCCGATCCGGTCGGTTTCCTGGAGCGCGCCGAGCGCGAGGCCGAGGTCTTCGAACCCGGCAACGAATCGGGCGCCGCGACCGCTCCTCTAGCCACGGCCGGCGAGGGCGGCCGCCGCATCGTCGCCGTCACCGCCTGTCCGACCGGGGTGGCGCACACCTTCATGGCCGCCGAATCGCTGGCCGAGGCGGGGCGTGCCATGGGGCATGCGATCCGCGTCGAGACCCAGGGCTCGGTGGGCGCCCAGGATGCCCTGACCGACGACGAGATCCGCGACGCCGATGTGGTGATCCTGGCCTGCGACATCGAGGTCGACCCGACCCGCTTCGCCGGCAAGCGCATCTGGCGCACCTCCACCGGCAACGCGCTGAAGAAGCCCAAGCAGACCATCGACGAGGCCTTGACGGGCGCCGAGATGGAAAGTGCCGGCGGTGGTGCCGCGGGCGGCGAGCGCAAGAAGAGCGTCAAGGAGAAGGGCGTCTACAAGCACCTGCTCACCGGGGTGTCGTTCATGTTGCCGATGGTGGTCGCCGGTGGTCTGTGCATCGCGCTGTCGTTCGTCTTCGGCATCAAGGCCTACGAGAACGAAGGGTCGCTGGCCGCCGCGCTGATGCAGATCGGCGGCGGCAGCGCCTTCAAGCTGATGATTCCGGTGCTGGCTGGTTACATCGCCTATTCGATCGCCGACCGGCCGGGCATCGCCCCGGGGATGATCGGCGGCTGGCTGGCCGCGGACATCGGCTCGGGCTTCATCGGCGGCATCCTCGCCGGCTTCCTGGCCGGGTATACCGCCAAGCTGGTGACCCAGAAACTCAAGCTGCCGGCGAGCGTCGAGTCGCTCAAGCCGATCCTGATCATCCCGCTGATCGCCAGCCTGGTGACCGGTCTGGTGATGATCTACATCGTCGGCCAGCCGGTGGCGGGCATCCTCGCCGGGTTGACCCACTTCCTCGAGACCATGGGCTCCACCAACGCCGTGCTGCTGGGCATCCTGCTCGGCGCGATGATGTGTTTCGACATGGGCGGGCCGGTCAACAAGGCCGCCTACACCTTCGGCGTGGGCCTGCTGGCCTCCGAGACCTATGCGCCGATGGCGGCGATCATGGCCGCGGGCATGGTCCCCGCGCTGGGCATGGGGATCGCCAGCTTCATCGCGAAGAGCAAGTTCTCCGAGCCGGAGCGCGAGGCGGGCAAGGCGTCGTTCGTGCTGGGGCTGTGCTTCATCACCGAGGGGGCGATCCCCTTCGCCGCCAAGGACCCGCTGCGGGTGATTCCTGCCTGCATGGTCGGCGGCGCGGTAACCGGGGCGCTGTCGATGTTCTTCGGCGCCAAGCTGATGGCGCCCCACGGCGGGATCTTCGTGCTGCTGATCCCCAATGCCATCACCCCGGTGCTGCCGTATCTGCTGGCGATCGTCGCGGGGGCGCTGGTCACCGGCCTGGGCTATGCGGCCATCAAGCGACACGGCGAAGAGGTCGCGGTGGGAGCCGCCTCACAGGCCTGACGGCCCGCGCTGCTTCACCGGCAACGCCTCGGGCGGTCTCCGCCTCTGCAACGCCACCGGGTTCCCGGTGGCGTTTTTGTGTATTGCGACGCCTGGCGAACAAAAAATTACGCGGTTCCATAACATGGGTTGCCTGCGCAAGACTCGCGACCTAACTATATTTCGAAGGGGTCAGGGCTTCAGGGATGAGGCGCCAACCGGTGGGAGGGTCGCGGTGCGATCGAGCAGGAAGGGCTCCCGCCGCCTGATCCGCTTCGTGATTCGGGTAGCAAGACGTCATTAATCGGGACGGGCGTCCAGGCAATGGACGGCCGCGCTCAGGGAGACAGGGCGATGACAGCAATGACAAGAACCGATGACGCAACTCGCAACGATCTTCTCTCGCTGGACGACGTACTCGCTGCGGCGATGACGCATGAACACCTGGCCATCAACCGCTACCGGTGGGTATCACTGCGATTTCTGCCGTTCAGTGTTGCCTTGAGCCGGCTGTTCGAAGCGCTCGCCGGCGAGGCGGAACTGCGTCTGCAGAACCTGACGGAAACGGCCGAGCGGCTGGGGAAACTCGAGCAACTGCCCGCGGCGGCGCCGCCAATCAGCGACGGCCAGCGACGCCATTTCTTCGTCACCGACGAGGAAGCCGCCGCCGAGATCATGGCCTGCATGCTCGCCGAAGAGCACGCGGCGCAGCGGTTCTACAGCGAGTTGCGTACCCTCTGCGCGCTTCCGACACTCGACGGTGTGCTGGGCGAGGCCATCGAACAGACGCGGTTGCAGGCACGGCTGCTCGAGGAGAGCGGTACGCAGTTGCTGCAAGGAAGGCACGCAGGGCACACAGAGCCGCTCAGGTGTGCAGCCTCAGGGTATCGATAGCCACGGTCGGCGTCCCTGCTGCCTCGGTCGCGGGCCAGGAAAAGTCGTCCAGTGGGCAACGGCAGTAGCCGGATCGACATCGATGGTGTAGTTTTTGCATCCTTTGAAGCGGCGGGCCGTTACCCCGGCCCCCGTCTGAACGGCACCCTACCCGGGACGCCGGATGAACGAGGAGATACACGATGTCGACTTCACCCGTCACGCTGATGGTGGCGCGCCGCGTGGCTCGCGGGCGTTACCGCGATTTCAACGTCTGGCTCAACGAGGGCCGCGACCTGGCCGCCGACTTTCCCGGCTACCTGGGCTCCGGCGTGCTTGCGCCGCCGCCCGGCGACAACGAATACCAGATCGTCTTCCGCTTCGCCGACGAGGCCACGTTGACCGCCTGGGAACATTCCGCCTCGCGGCGCGCCTGGCTGGTGCGGGGGCGTGACCTGTTCGAGGCCCCGCAGGAGCATCGCGCCACCGGGCTCGACAGCTGGTTCCGCCATGGCCAGGGACACACGCCACCGCGCTGGAAGCAGGCCGTGGCGATCTGGCTGGCGTTCTTCCCGGTCTCGCTGACCTTTCAATGGCTATTCGGCGATGCGCTCGCCGACCTGCCGCTGGTGCCGCGCGTGCTCGCCAGTACTCTGATGCTCACGCCGGTGATGGTGTTCGTGTTCATTCCGCTCTCCACGCGGTTGCTGGCGCCGTGGCTCAATGCCGCGGCTGGTTCCCGGCGCGCTGTCGCGTGGCGCCGCACCCGCCGCAGCGCCTGACCACCGGCAAGGCCGCCGCCATCGGCAAACCGAGAGTGGCGAGTCCGATCCCCGACCCGTCGACGGTCACCGAGATGGCCATCGACGGGTTGGGCTTCAAGCTGCTGGGGCTTGGATCATGACGGCTTCGGCGGCGCGCTCTGGTTCGTGACTCCACCTTTCATCCCGACGGGCGGCTACTTGGCTGCGCCCGCCGCCGTGCGAGTGTAATGAAGGGCCTCTTCTGGCGTCTTTCCGGTCATCCCGTCCTGACTCGACCTGTAGGCTCATGGAACCTCGTAACGGCGCGTGGTCACAGCGTAGAACGGCCGGACGGCATGTCGCTTGCTTGATGCTTGGCTTCAGCGTTGCCCGGGCTTTATTGGCCATGGCTTTTTTGACGATGGAACGCCGGGGCTTAGAGCTTCTTTCATAACCGGTGGATGGGATGGGCTTCCTCGTTGGCAAGGCCCGAGGCGTCGGACCGTTGCGAGGGCGCTGTGAACCCCTCCCTGGGCGCTACCTTTGCCATCCAAGGCAAAGGACCCTCGCTTTGCCCTACCCCCGGCGCCCATCGTCAGAGGCTTTGGTAATGGGCTCTTGAAGACGTGGATATCTCCGGTGGTCCTGCTCTGATAATGTTGGTTCTTTTTTCTGCATGTTCTTTGAGGGTTGATGCGATTTATATCAAGGGGGCGTTTGCGCAACGTAAAAGCACATGACAGAATACTGTTGTGGGGTAGTTTTCCATCGCGTTGCGGCTTCCGGGTCGTCGTAAAGCCCGCGTTATGGCCTTCAGGTGAACCATGAACATTAACTTGCTCGTCTTGCGCTGCAGAGAATTGGAAGCGAGTAAGCAGTTTTATGAACTGCTCGGGTTCGGTTTTGTCAAGGAGAGACACGGCGACGGGCCGCTGCACTATTCATCACAAGATGCCGGCTTCGTGTTTGAGCTTTATCCATTGAAAGAGAATGAGGAACCGGGCAATTCAAGGATAGGTTTCTCCGTAAAAGGCATGCAGCAAGTTCTCTCGCAAGTGGCAGTTGCGAGTCAATATGAATTCAATGGCAGCCAGGTTTACGTCGTGCGAGATCCTGATGGAAGAAAGGTCGAACTCAAGGAGCAATGACCCGCGTTATACGGATGCCCTTGTCTCCGCGTAGCTACGTCAAGGCCACCGAGGCGCTTCGCGTCAAGATTCTCGAGGTTATCCGATGAAATGGATTAAAAAAATATTTGGAAGAAAAAGTGAGATCGACGTGGAAGGAGTTGATGAGCGGGTAGATTCGTCTTCTGGAATCGACCCTGAGATGCAGGAGATGTTGGAAAAGGGGGGCGAGGCAAGAGAGTTGGTTTTAGCGTCCCTGGGTGACCTCGATTCGGATGTCATAGCACCATTCGTGAATCCTGCGTTCATGGGAGGCCCTGCTTGGCCATCACTGAGACAATCATGGAGAGTCATAAGGAAGTCTGGTTCTACTATTGTTGTCAGTGACGGACTTTCTGATCCGTTCGAGGACGAAAAGGTTCCGCTGGGTTATAAGGTCGAGGTGTGTGCCGAGGCTCCCGAAACCTATCCAGACATCCGGAGTAGTTGGCTTTTTGGTATCGTCTACCAAGTCAGTCAGCTGGTTGCACACCATGGCAACGTACATGAGATGTTGGAGAACAAATACAATACGTTGTCTACGGTGGTTTCGGTGGATGGTTTGCCAGAGGAATGGAAAAACGAAGATGGCAAGGTTGGTGTCTTGCTTGGCTTCCCTAATGAAAATTTACCTCCCCATATTCAACTGCCTGAGGGCTCGGTTCGTATCCTCGTCATCAAGCTGCTCCATCCTCGAGAGCTTCGTTTTATCGAGGCCGACGAAGATATGGAAAAGCAAAGAAATATATTGGTAGCTGCTTTTAAGGGCAATCATCTATCGGAAGTTGATCGAGAGCCAGTCGTTTAAACTTGCCAGGCACTGTTGGCGGAAAAGTTTGCAAAGCGCGGCCTCAGGCGAGAGGAAAACCTATGGAAGATATCATCGGATACACTGTGGCGGGCCTGCTTGTCCTGTCAGCGGCTCTGCTCGGGTCCTTGATCCCGGGCGGTCCCATTGAGAACAGGGATTTCTCGCATATACCTCCCGTGAAGCTGGCAATGTTCAACGTGTTTCTGACGGTTCTGGGTATTGGCAGTTTTGCACTGGTCTATTTTGCCATTGTCGGGGTCGGGCCGGCATTCATCGTGGCCGCGTTCTTTGGGTTGGCGTACTTTTTCGTGTATGCCCTGGACTTGGGCAAGATATTTCCAGTCTCTCCAGACAGTATGCCGCGGGCGTTGTTCTGGATCGAGGTCGTCGGGCTCATCCTGTCGATACCGCTGATGGTTCTATCGCTCGCCTCCATTTTCATGGCAAACGGTGGTGTCCATGCGCCTGCCGCCATGTCGAGTTCCCTGGTCATTCTGATCGCTTTCACGATTGTGCTGGGCATTGGGATCGTCATATTCGCGACCCGGGCGGCAATGAGAAAATCGCCCGGCAAGGCGGACTCGGCCGCCGAACAAGAGCGGCAAGGCTGACGGCTCGGGCCATCAATAATGGGGCCCGTGGTGGGTAATTCGTAGGAGGTAAAATGCTTGCAACGGCAACGCTTTTCCTGGCGATGATGGTCCCGTTGGTGTGGAGTCCCGGGCCGAACAACGTGATGTGTGCGACCATCGGCGCAAAGCAGGGGGTCAAGGAGTCGGTGCCTTTTATCCTGGGCTTGAATGTGCCGATCTTCGTTTATGCCCTCTTGACGGGGTTCGGGTTGGCGGCGCTGTTGAACAGCATCCCTCGTCTTGCCCCCGTCTTGACGCTGCTTGGCGCTCTTTATGTCGTGTTCCTGGGCGTAAAGCTGCTAAGGGCGTCTTCAGGGGACAATGCCGACGATGTTCAGTATGGATTCAGGTCGGGGCTTGTCATCAGTTCTCTCAATGTCAAGGTGGTCGCCGTTCTGGTTGCCATGTATTCGCAATTCGCCAACGATGACAGGTATTTTTCATTCGTCCTGGCGGTATCCTTCGTTCTCGTGTGCGTGGTTGGGCACTTGCTATGGAATGCCATCGGCCGAGTATCGAGTCAGGTCGTCAAGAATGAAAAATTCCTGCGAATCCAGAATCGGTTCTATGGTGCCTTGCTGGCGGGCGTCGGCATCTGGATGTTCTTGTCGGCCTTGAATACGTCAGTGGGCGAACTGTAAACCGCTGGCGAGCATGCGCCACGAATCGAGGGGGCATTAAACCCCGTTGATGGCGGGCATCGACGGCAGCGGTCGTTAGCCAGTGCTGGGCTTAGAGGGTGTTTACAAAATGCCTGCGCTCGACAATACGGCGTTAAAATCGGCCTCAAAATGCTCATTTACTCTGTGTAAACTCCGCTTTTTCGGCCGATTTTGCCTTGTCTTGCCTTCGCTCGCCTAATTTGTAAACATCCTCTTAGAACGCCTTTCACAACCGGTAGACGAAGTGAGCTTCTTCGGCGGCAGGACGTCGCGAGGGCGCTGTGAACCCCTCCCTGGGCGCTACCTTTGCCATCCATGGCAAAGGACCCTCGCTTTGCTCTACCACCGGCACCCATCATCAGAGGGTTTGGAAATGCATTCTTATTGCTTGTCAGGAGCTAACCGCCATCCAGCAAAAAGCCGAGGCGTTTCAGCCTCGGCCCAAGGAAGCAAGGGCCCGTGGAATCCAGCGGGGCCGCTCGCTGTCGGTGGAACGGATCATTCATCGTCGGCGATGACGACGTTCGTCTCACCGGCAAGGACTTCGTCCCAGGCCTGGTCGAGCGTGTAACCCTGACACGCATCGATGGTGTCGAGTACCTCGACGGCATGCTGCAGGGAGTGGCCGTTGGCTTTCAGCGCGACCACGACCTTGGCAAGGTCCTGCTTGCTGAAGGTGCTGGCGATAAGGTCGGCTTGCTCGGTCAACTGGATGCAGTTCATTGTTCCATCCTCATGCAAGGTCATCATTACCCGGGGGAGGATCCCGTCACGGGTTGCCATCTGCGATGGCGTTCTGGTGCCTTGGCTACGCATGCCGGGCCGGATAAGCGCCCACGGCTGCACTGCGTCAGGGTCATAAGTTTTCCAAGACCTCCGCTTCCGGCGCCTGGATCAAAGTAGGCATGGCGCTCGGGTGGTAGCCGGGCGTCGGGTCAGTGAGTCGCGGTGGCGAATTCCTGTCCGACGCCGTGAGTTCACTATGGGCCAGGGCGGTGCATCTCACAAAGCGCCATTAGCCGCACGATGCGTTGTAGTTCAACTACATGGCGTGTATTCGGTGTTGGAACGGGTAGCGGGGCTACGGCAGTGACCGTCGGAGTGCCCTTCGAATCGGTGACCTCATTGCTACGCTGGGTGGGGTCGATGCCTTCAGGGAGGTCTTCCATGCAGAATCTGTTTACCGATGTTCCCGAGCGCCTGGACGAGGAGTGCTTCGAGACGATCCTGGAAAACAGCGCCGTGACGGTGGAGCGAATCGTCTCGAAGGGACATCGCTCGCCGGCGTCCGGCTGGTACGATCAGGATCGCGACGAGTGGGTCGTGGTGCTCCAGGGGCGTGCCGTTCTGGCGTTCGAGCAGGGTGCGGACATGACGCTGGCGCCCGGCGATCACGTCGTCATTCCGGCGCACAGGCGCCATCGTGTCGCCTGGACCGATCCCGATGTCACGACCATCTGGCTGGCGGTACATTATTGAGGCGCGCATGGTGCCGGCCCGGTGTTTGGCGCAAAGTAAATGCTGCGTTGCACCAGAGCGGGGCGAAAGAGGCATCCAAGGCCCCAAATGAGAGCGCCCAGCCCCTGGTTACAAGGGCTGGGCGATATGTGTTTTTTGTCTTGAGTCTTGTTTTTGTTGGACTTTAACAGGGGCTGGCGTAGTTGTTGCTATTGTTAGGGTAGTTAGCGCCACGTTAACGTGGTGCCCGAACCGTCGCATCGCGAGTCGTTCGACTGGCGGCGACGCAAGAGTGAGCTGGCGTGCTCCACCTAGTCCCCTTCGGGGGACTTTTTTTCGTTCTGTGGTATGGCTGGCTTGTTCGTGCTGACGCGAGTTGTCGTTGTTGCGTCTTGTTCTTGCCTGTCGGTGGCCTTCCGCTTGTTGGTCTTGTTCACCGCGGCCATCGATTCGCCTTGTATTTCTTGCCGACGCCGTGCGTCGTTGCGATGGGCACATGATCCATTGTGCTTTCTTTTCAAACAACTCCACTTTGGTGGCATAGCCCTTCGTCGACCTTGCGATACTGGCAGGTGACGGCGTTGTGATGGCCCGGTGCGGCGACATACACTGCCGAGATACCCCTTGCCAGGAGTGCCGCCATGCTCGATGCCTCGACGACACCGCCATGGCTCGAACCAGTGGCCGAGTCGGCTGGCGTGCCGTCTCCGCACGCCGGGTTGCACACCGCCTGCAGTCACGATCCCGACCCGCTTCGGGCGGCGACGGATCTGGCCGAAGCGCTGGGTGAGGCGTCACTGGGCGCGGTGCTGTTCTTCTGCAGTGCCGAGTACCCGCTGGCGGCCCTCGGCGAGGCGCTGACCGCCGCCTTCGAGGGCGTGCCGGTCAGCGGCTGCACCACCGCCGGGGAGATCACGCCGAACGGCTACGGCCGCGGGGGCATCGTGGCGATCGGCTTCGAACGGGTGCATTTTGCCGTGTCGACGGCGCTGATCGACGATCTGGCGCACTTCGATCTGATCCGCGCCCAGCGCCTCACCGATACCTTGCTCAACGAGTGCCGCCATCAGGCGGTGGCGCCGATCGCCGGGCACAGCTTCGCGCTGACCCTGCTCGATGGCTTGTCGAGCAGTGAAGAGCAGGTGCTGGCCACGCTGGATGCGGCGCTGGGCAGCATCCCCAGCTTCGGCGGCTCGGCCGGCGACGACAACCGCCTGGCGCACACCCATGTCTTTCATCAGGGGCGCTTTCACGATCAGGCGGCGGTGGTGGTGATGGTCAATACGTCGCTGCCGTTCGAGGTGTTCAGCACCCACCATCTGCGGCCCCGGCGCGAGAAGCTGGTGGTCACCGCCGCCGACCGCCAGCGGCGCACCGTGTTCGAACTCAACGCCGCGCCCGCCGCCGAGGAGTACGCGCGGCTGGTGGGGCGCCCGGTCGACGCCCTCGACGAGACCGATTTCGCCCGTCATCCGCTGGCGGTACGCATCGGCGAGGCGCACTACGTGCGTTCGATCCAGCGCGTCAATCCCGATGGCAGCCTGACCTTCTACTGCGCGGTGGAGAATGGCATCGTGCTTACCGCGATGACCCCGGCGCCGATCCTCGACGATCTCGAGACCGTGTTCGCCGGGCTGGAAGCGCGCCTGGGGCCGCCGGCGCTGGTGATCGGCTGCGACTGCTTCCTGCGCCGCCTGGAGATCGAGGCGCTGGAAACGGTCGCGGCCGCGGAAGCGGTGTTGCGGCGCCATCGCACGGTCGGCTTCAACACCTATGGAGAGCAGCACCATGGGATGCACATCAACCAGACCTTCACCGGGGTGGCTATTGGACGCCCCGAGTGCCGAGACGCGGGAGCCGGCGAGCGAGCGTGAGCGCGCGCTGGCCGAGGAGAACGCCCGCCTGCGGCGGACCTGCGCGGCGCTGATCGAGCGCGTGGAGTCGAGCGGGGTCGCCGGTGGCGCCCCCTATGCCGCCTTCGAGCACGCCGTGCTGCTGGCCGAGCAGGTACGCGAGCGCACCGAGGCGCTGCACCGTACTCTCGACGAGCTGGGCCAGGTCAACGATCAGCTGCGCGACGAGATCGCCACCCGCGTGGCCGCCGAAGCGCGCCTGCGCGAAGCCAAGCGCGAGGCCGAGGCGGCCAATCTGTCGAAGACCCGCTTCCTGGCCGCGGTCAGCCACGATCTGCTGCAGCCGCTGAACGCCGCGCGGCTGTTCACCAGCGCGCTCGACGAGCACGAGGTGCCGGCGGCGTCCAAGCCGCTGGTCGGCCAGATCGGTCGCTCGCTCAAGGATGTCGAGGCGCTGCTGGGCACGCTGGTGGATATCTCGCGGCTCGATGCCGGCGTGCTCAAGCCGGATATCGCTGCCTTCGGCGCCGACGAGCTGCTCGATACCCTGGCCGAGGAGTATCGCCAGGTGGCGCAATCCCAGGGGCTGACCCTGCACTACGTGCGCAGCACCGCGGTGGTCGACTCCGACCTGCAGCTGCTGGCGCGGGTGGTGCGCAACTTTCTCACCAACGCCATCCGCTACACCGCCACCGGGCACGTGCTGCTGGGCTGCCGACGGCGCCACGACGGGCTGGAGATCGTGGTCGGCGACACCGGGCCGGGGATCGCCGACGATCAGCGCGAGGCGATCTTCCTCGAATTCCGGCGCGCGGCGGCGGGGCTCGACCGCGAGCAGCGCGGCCTGGGCCTGGGCCTGGCGATCGTCGACCGTATCGCCACGATGCTGGGTCACCCGATCACCCTGCGCTCGCGACCGGGGCAGGGCTCGGCCTTCTCGGTGCGCGTGCCCTACGCCTGTCGCGCGCCGCGGCCCGCGCCTCCGGCGGAGGTGATGCCGGGCAACGACCAGCTCGCGGGGGCCAACGTGTGGGTCCTCGATGACGATCCGGCGGTACTCGACGGCATGCGCGCGCTGCTCGCTGGCTGGGGCTGTCGGGTGACGGGCGGGCTGTCGCTGGCGACCCTGCGCGAGGCGGCGGGCGAGGCGTCCGGTGCCGACGTGCTGGTGATCGATTACCACCTCGACGAGCGGGACGACGACGGCCTGGCGGTGGCCGAACAGCTCCAGCGCGAGCAGCCCGGCTTGCCGGTGCTGATGGTCACCGCCAATCACGACGCGGCGCTCAAGGCGCGGATTCGCGAGCGCGGCTATGCCTGCCTGTTGAAGCCGGTCAAGCCGCTGCGCTTGAAGATGTTGCTGGTGTCGCTGCTTAGCGCGGCGGATGCCGAGGGTCGTCGAGATCCAGCGTCTGGGCGGTGAGAATCGCCTGTACCCGGCTGTTCACCCCGAGCTTGCGCAGAATCGCCGAGACATGCGTCTTGACCGTGGTCTCGGCGATCGCCAGGTCGCGGGCGATCGCCTTGTTGGACTCGCCGCGGCTCAGGCAGGCCAGCACCTGCAACTGCTTGGCGGTGAGCTGGGACACGGCGGTCTCCAGGGCATCGCCGGCCGTGGGAGACGGGGCATGGCGGGTGGCGCCGGGGCGGCGCAGGATGTCCGCCGGCAGATAGATCTGGCCGTCGAGGATCTGGCGCAGCGCCGCCAGCAGGTCGTCGCGCGGGGTCGACTTGGGCAGATAGCCCACCGCGCCCAGCCCCAGGGCCTCGAGCACGGTGTCGCGACCCTGCTCGGCGGAGAGAATCGCCACCGGCAGCCAGGGCAACGTCTCGCGCAGCCGGCGCAGGCCGGCCAGACCCTCGCTGTCGGGCAGCGCCAGGTCGAGCAGCAGCAGATCGAGTTCCTCGTGTGCCTCGGCCAGGGTGCTCGCCTGGGCCAGACTCGCGGCTTCCAGTACGCGGCTGTCGGGGAGGGCGGCGGCGATCGCACCGACCATGGCCTCACGGAACATCGGGTGGTCGTCGGCGACCAGCAGGGTGTACATGGGTGTCGACTCCGTGGTGATGCCTCCTCCCAAGGGATGAGACGATTTCCTGCTTGGGGAGTATGTCGCAGCCTGGCGTCGTGACCAAGACTCGATCTGTGTCACGCATAACGATAACGTCAGGAGCACAGCCATGATCTACGCCAATCCCGGAAGCGACGGCGCCGTCGTCAGCTTCGACAAGCGTTACGGCAACTATATCGGCGGCGAGTTCGTCGCGCCGGTGAAGGGGCAATACTTCGACAATGTCAGCCCCGTCAACGGTGAGGTGTTCTGCGAGATCCCGCGCTCCACCGAGGAAGACCTCGAGAAGGCACTGGATGCCGCCCACGCGGCCGCCCCGACCTGGGGCAAGACCTCGGCCACCGAGCGCAGCAATATCCTGCTCAAGATCGCCG
The DNA here is from genome assembly GCF_020147985.1 of Modicisalibacter sp. MOD 31.J. Classification (NCBI taxonomy): domain Bacteria; kingdom Pseudomonadati; phylum Pseudomonadota; class Gammaproteobacteria; order Oceanospirillales; family Halomonadaceae; genus Modicisalibacter; species Modicisalibacter sp. MOD 31.J. The sequence goes on from NZ_JAGXFF010000006.1 coordinate 448,431, forward strand.
ATCGCATCGAACAGAATCTGGAAATGCTCGCCGTCGCCGAGACCTGGGACAACGGCAAGGCGGTGCGCGAGACGCTCAACGCCGATCTGCCGCTGGCGGTGGATCACTTCCGCTACTTCGCCGGCTGCATCCGCGCCCAGGAGGGCACCGCCGCCGACATCGACGCCAACACCGTGGCCTATCACTTCCACGAGCCGCTGGGCGTGGTGGGGCAGATCATCCCCTGGAACTTCCCCATCCTGATGGCCACCTGGAAGCTCGCCCCGGCACTGGCGGCGGGCAACTGCGTGGTGCTCAAGCCCGCCGAGCAGACCCCGGTCTCGATCCTCAAGGTGATGGAGCTGATCGGCGACCTGCTGCCGCCCGGCGTGGTCAACATCGTCAACGGCTACGGCGAAGAAGTCGGCCAGGCGCTGGCCACCAGCAAGCGGATCGCCAAGATCGCCTTCACCGGCTCGACCCCGGTCGGCTCGCACATCCTCAAGTGCGCCGCCGAGAACATCATCCCCTCCACCGTCGAGCTCGGCGGCAAGTCGCCCAACGTCTACTTCGCCGACATCATGAACGCCGAGCCGGAGTTCATCGACAAGGCGGTCGAAGGGCTGGTGCTGGCGTTCCTCAACCAGGGCGAGGTCTGTACCTGCCCGTCACGGGCACTGATTCAGGAGTCGATGTACGACGCCTTCATGACCAAGGTGATCGAGCGCACCCAGGCGATCAAGCGCGGCAATCCGCTGGACACCGACGTCCAGGTGGGCGCCCAGGCCAGCCAGGAGCAGTACGACAAGATCCTCTCCTACATGGACGTGGCCCGCGAGGAGGGCGCCGAGTTCCTCACCGGCGGCGGCAAGGAGAGCTTCGACCCGGCCTACGACAAGGGCTACTACATCCAGCCGACCCTGCTCAAGGGCAACAACCAGATGCGCGTCTTCCAGGAGGAGATCTTCGGCCCGGTGGTCGGCGTTACCACCTTCAAGGACGAGGCCGAGGCACTGGCGATCGCCAACGACACCGAGTTCGGTCTCGGCGCCGGGGTGTGGACCCGCGACATGAACGTGGCCTTCCGCATGGGCCGCGGTATCCAGGCCGGACGTGTGTGGACCAACTGCTACCACCAGTATCCGGCACATGCCGCCTTCGGTGGCTACAAGAAGTCCGGCGTGGGTCGCGAGACTCACAAGATGGCGCTGGAGCACTACCAGCAGACCAAGAACCTGCTGGTCAGCTACGACACCAATCCGCTGGGCTTCTTCTGAGCCCGTTGCCGCGGGCCTCGCGCCCGCGGCGTTCCGCGGCCCCGGCCGTCGGGCCGGCGTCGCCCTTCAACAAGAAAACCCAAGGAGCGTGCCATGGATTCCACCATGCAAGCCGCAGTGGTTCGTGCGTTCGGCGAACCTCTGGTCATCGAGGAAGCGCCGGTACCCCGCCCGGGCCCCGGTGAACTGCTGGTCAAGATCGCCGCCTCCGGCGTCTGTCACACCGATCTGCATGCCGCCCACGGCGACTGGCCGGTGAAGCCAGAGCCGCCGTTCATTCCCGGTCACGAGGGCGTCGGCCACGTGGTGGCGGTGGGCGATGGCGTCAAGCACGTCAAGGAAGGCGACCGGGTCGGCATCCCTTGGCTCTATTCCGCCTGCGGCCACTGCGAGCATTGCCTGGGTGGCTGGGAGACGCTGTGCGAGTCCCAGCAGAATACCGGCTACTCGGTCAATGGCGGCTTCGCCGGCTATACGCTGGCTCAGGCCGACTACGTCGGCCGCATTCCCGATAACGTCGATTTCCTGGAAATCGCCCCGGTGCTGTGCGCCGGCGTGACGGTCTACAAGGGCCTGAAGATGACCGACACCCGCCCGGGGCAGTGGGTGGCGATCTCCGGCATCGGTGGCCTCGGCCACATGGCGGTGCAGTACGCCAAGGCGATGGGCCTCAACGTGGCCGCAGTGGATATCGACGACACCAAACTGGCGCTGGCCGAGCGCCTCGGCGCCACGGTCACCGTCAACGCCAAGCAGCACGACCCCGCCGCCTATCTCAAGCAGGCGATCGGTGGTGCCCATGGCGCTCTGGTCACCGCGGTCTCGCCCAAGGCCTTCGAGCAGGCGCTGGGAATGGTCCGCCGGGGTGGTACGGTGGCGCTCAATGGCCTGCCGCCGGGAGACTTCCCGCTGTCGATCTTCGACATGGTGCTCAACGGCACCACGGTGCGTGGTTCGATCGTCGGCACCCGTCTCGACCTGCAGGAGGCGCTGGACTTCGCCGGCGAGGGCAAGGTGAAGGCCACGGTGCATGCCGACAAGCTGGAGAACATCAATGCCGTCTTCGACCGCATGATCGCCGGTCAGATAGAGGGGCGGGTCGTGCTCGACATGGCGGGGTGACGATAGATACCGTCTCTCTCCCTGGGGCGTGCCAAGGCACGCCTCTTTTTTTTGACGGGAGCGCGGGTCGTCGCCACTTGCTCGTCGACCCGGCGGTTCGGACCCGGGTCGGTCGTGCGTGCTCAGACCAGGTGGTCGAGGATCGTCTCGAGGCTCAGCCCGAAGGCGCCGGGCGGATGCACCCTGGCGATCTCCAGCGGCTCGCCGCGTCGAGCGCTCTCGGCCAGATCCACCACCCGTTCGGGAATCGTCGCCTGATATTCGTCGAGCGCGACCAGCACGCGCGGGTGCAGGCGGTGGTCTGGGTCCACGGAGAGCACGGTGCCGATCATGCCATTGCTCAACTCGACGATGGAGCCGGGCGGATAGATGCCGATGCACTCGATGAAGCGGATCACCAGCGCCTCGTCGTAATGCTTGCCGCGCATCTGATAGAGAATGCGCAGTGCTTCGGAGGGCGGCCTGGCCTTGCTGTAGATGCGGTCGCTGGTGATGGCGTCGTAGGTGTCGACGATGGCGATGATCTTGGCCGTCAGGCCGATCTCCTCGCCGGGGATACCATAGGGATAGCCACTGCCGTCGAGGCGTTCGTGGTGGTCGCGAGTGGCCTGCTTGACGGCCAGGGGCAGGGCCTGATCCTCGGCGATCATGTGATAGCCCGCCAGGGCGTGGGTGCGGATATGGGCGAATTCCGCGGCGGTCAGCTTGCCGGGCTTGTCGAGGATTCGCTGATCGAGCTTCATCTTGCCCACGTCGTGGAGCATGCCGGCCAGGCCGAGTTCCTCGATCCGTGCCCGGTCGTAACCCAGGTGGCGCGCGAAGATCATCGCCATCACCCCCACGTTGAGGCAGTGTTCGGCGGTGTACTCGTTCTCGTGCTTGATCCGTGTCAGCCAGTTCAGGGCACTGGGGTTGGAGAGGATCGACGCGGCGAAACGGCTCACGGTGTGCTTGACCTGCGGCACGTTGCGATGCCAGTTCTGCTCGTCGTGCATCATGCGATGAAACATCTCGCGCGCCTCGTCGAAGGCCGGCGAGACCTGCTTGAGTTCCTCCTCGGCGAGGCTCCGGATGCGATGGGTACGATAGACCCGGTAGCCCGTGTCGTTGGCCGGCTCGGCGGGTCGTGGCGGGCGCGGGGCGCGCAGGGCCTCGAGGCTCGTCAGCAGGTCGGGGTGCGAGCGGTCCGGGTCGACGTACACCGTGCGGCACAGGCGCTTGAGGGTATCGATGTCCTCGGCGTTGTCGAGCCGCAGGCCCTCGATCAGAAACGGTGTCTCCAGCCAGGGACGGTCGAGATCGACGACGTACATGCCCGCGCTCAGCCGTTCCACGGGAAGGGCCACCAGATGCTCGACAGAGCGCTCCGGCACCTTGGGCTCCTGCATCGTTGTCTCCTCAATGCGTTGCATGTTCCCTGCCACGGGCGTCAGTTAACACCCCGTTCGTCTTATCGGCCTGTGCGTTCGAGAGTTGAGCATGCGCCGATGATCGTGTCCTTACGATCAATCGCCAGTGAGCAACGCTGTGTAAACGGTCGAAATGGCCACGACTCGGTGCGAAGATCGCGGCATGAATCGCCCCTGCCGATGGTGGTCAGGACGCGGCGTCTCGTGGACAATGAGCTGCAACCGGAGTGATGAGTCACTGACACGGCCGTGGCGATACCGTTGACGCTCGACCCCGGCGCCATGGCCGAGGCTGGCGCATACTCCGAAGTGCGTTGCGTCCCGCGAGTCGGGACGTCTGTCGGCAACAATAACCTCAAGGGACACGTCGATGGCCACCCCTGCCCCCGATTCGTGCTGGCGTACCGCTGTCTGCCAGGGTCTTGCTCGTAGCGCTCCCCATCGGCCCGGCGCGCCGAACTGTCTCGCCATGCTCGGGTTGTGCCTGCTCACGATGTTCTGTGTCGTGGCCACCGCCCAGGCCGCACCCAATCCGCGCTATGCGTCGATCGTCGTCGACGTCGAGAGTGGTGACATCCTCAGCGCCGCCAATGCCGATGCCGCGCGCTATCCGGCCTCGCTGACCAAGATGATGACCCTCTACCTGCTGTTCGAAGCCCTCGATGAAGGCCGGTTGTCGCTCGACGACGAACTTCCGGTGTCGGCGCACGCCGCCGCCCAGCCGCCTTCCAAGCTGTGGGTCCGCAAGGGGGGCAGCATCCCGGTGGAGGACGCCATTCTGGCGATGATCGTGCGCTCCGCCAACGACGTGGCGGTGGCCGTGGGTGAGGCCCTGGGTGGCAGCGAGCCGGCCTTCGCCCATCAGATGACCGCCAAGGCCCGCGAACTGGGAATGGCGGACACCACCTTTCGCAATGCCTCGGGGCTGCCCGACGCGGGGCAGGTGACCACGGCGCGCGACATCGCCCGCCTGTCGGTCCATCTGATGCAGGACTTTCCACAGTACTACGGCTACTTCGCGCGGACGCAGTTCGTCTACAAGGGCAAGACGATCCCGGGCCACAACAATCTGCTCGACAGCTATCCGGGAACGGATGGCCTCAAGACCGGTTACATCGATGATTCGGGCTTCAATGTCGCGACCTCGGCGGTCCACGACGGCCGGCGCCTGGTCTCGGTGGTGATGGGCGGCTTCACCGCCCGGTCCCGGGACAGCCACATGGCGTCGTTGCTGGATCGCGGTTTCGTGCGCGCCTCGCTGCTCGATCGCGGCGACTGGATCGCCAAGGCCGACCTCTTCGAGGGCCGGGGGGCGGCTGCCGCCAGGGCCTCGGCGAGTCCCACCAAGGCGGTGGGAACCTCGCTGGCGGTGGCCCGGGGTGCGACGCCGGTCGAGGCGTCGGTTCGCGACGGTGCGCGGCGGGCGTCAGCCCCGGTCGACGACCCGATTCGCCGCCTGATCGCCCAGGGCGACGCCGCCGTATCGCCGGCAGTGGCCCAGGGCTGGGCGGTGCAGGTCGGTGCCTTCAGCAACCGCAACAGCGCGCGTCTGCGTGCCAGCCAGGCGGCCGACTACCTCGCTTCCGATCTGGGACAGGCGACGATCTCGGTGACCGAGGCCCAGGGCGAGCAGGCGGTGTACCGCGCCCGCGTCGTCGACCTTCAGGAGGATCAGGCGCGCCACTCCTGCCGGCAACTGGCCACTCAGGGCATGGAGTGCGTGGTGGTGGCCGGCGTCGACCCCTGAAACGCGCTTTCCCGGCGAACGACACCCAGCCCCCGTTCGGTGACGAACGGGGGCTTTGTCTTGCGGGGGCCGGCCGGGGTCCGGCCGCGCCTCACTCGGGCTTGGGCGGTCTCGTGGGGCCGCCGGGGCGGGGCCCGTCATGGGGCGGGCGGAGCTGCTCGAGCACCGCCATCTGATCGGCGTCGAGGACGTCGGCGAGCGTATCGTGCTGGGTCTGCATGAGCTGTTGCCAGGCCTGATGGCGGGCGTCGCGGCTGTCGAAATCCCGTGCTCGCAGAGCCTGGGCCCGTTCGCGGAAATCGTCACGGGCGGTCTGCAACCGGGCACGCTGGTCGTCGCTGAGGTTCCAGCTCTTGAACAGGGCGGCGAACAGTGCCTGGGGATCACGCCGGTCGGCACCGGGGCCCGGAGCTGGGCCGCGGAGAGCATCGCGCGGCCCGCGATGCGTGAAACCGGGGCCGTCGCGGTGCGGCCCGGCGAAGGTGTCGAGCGCGGCGAGCTGCTCGGCGGAGAGAATCTCGGCGAGTCGTTCGTGATGGGCCTGGCGGAGTGACTGGCGCTGTTCGCGGTAATGGCGCTGCGCCTCGTCGAAGGCCTGACGGGTGGCATCGTCGAGGTGCCAGCTATCGAACAACACCTCGAGCCGATCTTGGGGGCCGGCCATCGGGGGCGGACAGGGGGCGTCGACCGGCGCGGCCTGGGCCAGGGCGATGGGGCCGCCGGCGAGCAGGGCGGCGAACAGGGCAGCGGTAAGGCGGGTCTTTTGCATGACGGCGTCTCCTGAGTAGTGACACCGCCAGTATCGGCCCGGGATGTGCAGGCGCTGGGCAAGAAGCACGCATATTCCGTGCAATTGATTGCACATTGCCTGCGCAATCGCTCGTTTTTCCGGCGCGGCCGGCTGTCACTCCTCGGGCTGGTACTTGTAGCCGACGCTGTAGACCGAGCGGATGATCTCGCGCTCGGGCCAGATCTCGGCGATCTTGCGCCGCAGCTTCTTGACGTGGCTGTCGACGGTGCGCTCGGAGACGATGCGGTGGTCGCGGTACATGTGGTCCATCAGCTGCTCGCGGGAGAAGATCCGCCCCGGAGAGTGCATCATCACCCGCAACAACTGGAATTCCACGGCGGTCAGCCCCAGGTCCCGGCCATCGGCGAGCGCGCGCCAGCCTTCCTCGTCGAGTACCAGCGACGCCGCCACGCCGGAGGGCTCCGGGGCATCGGGCTGACTGACGCGGCGCAGTACCGCCTTGACCCGGGCGACCACTTCGCGCGGGCTGAACGGCTTGCAGATGTAGTCGTCGGCGCCCAGTTCCAGACCCAGCAGGCGATCGACCTCCTCGACCCGGGCGGTGAGCATGATCACCGGCATCCGTGGCCAGCGCTGGCGAATCTCGCGACACAGTGTCAGGCCATCGGTGCCGGGCAGCATCAGGTCGAGCAGGACCAGTGCCGGCAGTGCCTCGCCGGGGCGGTCCGCCAGCCAGGGCATGACATCGTCGCCATGCGTCAGATGATCGCTGGCGAAGTCGCTGCCGGCCAGGTAGTCGGCGAGCAGCCGGGCGATCTTGGGTTCGTCCTCGACGATCAGGATGCGTTCGTTCACCGCGCGGTCTCCTCGGTTCATCGTCGCCCCACCCGGCTCAGTCGGGTTCGGCGTGGCTCGCCGTGGGCGTGGCGAGCGGGAAATGCAATGTCCAGCGTAGTCCGCCCAGCGGCGAGCGGGAGGGGATCATGCGCCCGCCGTGGATCGCGACCAGGGCGCTGGCGATCGACAGCCCCAGCCCGCTGCCGCCGCTGCGCCGGTTGCGCGAGGCCTCGACCCGGTACAGGCGTTCGGTGAGGCGCGGCAAGGCGTCCTCGGCGACCCCGGGGGCGCTGTCCTCCCAGATCACCCGGCATTCCATCTCGTCGCTTTCCAGAGCCACCCGCAAGCGCCCCGGGGTGTCGGTATAGGCCAGGGTGTTGGCGATCAGGTTGGTCCACAACTGGCGCAGGCGCTGCCCGTCGCCCTCGATCAGCGCCGGCCCGACGATGCGGGTTTCCAGGGTCAGCCCGACATCGTCGAGCCAGCCGCGGGCCTCGTCGAGACGCGCGCCGAGGCTCTCGGCCAGATCCAGCGGCCGGCGGTCGGCTTCCAGGGTCCCGGCGTCGCTGGCGGCGAGCAGGCGCAGGTCGCTGACCAGGCGCTCCAGTTGCGCGACTTCCTGGCTCAGCGACCCCAGGTTCTCGGCGTCGGCGCGGCGGATGCCGTCCTGCATCGCCTCGATCTCGCCGCGCAGCACCGCCAGCGGGGTACGCAGTTCATGGGCGATATCGGCCACCCAGCGCTGGCGCGAGCGTCGGTTGGCCTCGAGCGTTTCGGCGAGCAGGTTGAAATCGTGGGCCAGGCGGGCGAGCTCGTCGCGACCGCGTTCGGCCAGACGCACGCTGTAGTCGCCTTCGGTCAGCCGCCGCGTCGCCAGCGCCATGCCCCGGGTGCGGCGCCCCAGCCACCATGCCAGCCCCCCGGCGAGGAGCAGCGACGCCAGGGCCAGCGAGGCGACGATGATCGACAGGTTGCGCTGCTGGCGGTCGAGGAAGATGCGATCCATGCGCGCCATGAGGGCCCGCGGCGGACGGTAGTCGAGCTCGCCGACGGGCTGCCCCTGACTGATGATGGGGACACGCTTGAACGCACCCGGCGGGTCGCCAGGGCCATCCGGACCACCGGGGTCACTGGGGCCCTGCGGCCTGCCGGGGCCCTCCGGACCGCCGTGTTTCCCGGGCCTTGGCGGGCCGATCACGATGCGCCCCCGGGCATCGCGCACGATGAAGTCGCGGGGTGTGCCCAGTTCGCGCTGCAGGTCCTGCGAGGGCTGGCGCTCGCCCGGCCACAATTGGCGATGCACCAGTTGAAACCAGGCGCGCGGGTTGTCGCGCAGCCATTGCCAGTCGCCGCGGTTCGCATAGGCCTCGCCCAGCGCGGTGGCCAGCGTCTCCGCGCGGTTGGCCTGGCTGCGCTCCAGATAGTCGAGGAAGCCCTGGTCGAGGCTGCGCGAGACGAACAGGAAGATCAGCCCGCAGGTCAGCACATTGACCAGCAGGATGGTGGCGAAGAGTTTCAGGCCCAGCGGCGAGAGGCCGGGGCGGGCGAAGCGCTTCATCGCGGCGGCTCCTCGGCCGTGCATGGGTGAATCGCGACCGGCGGGTTCGAAGAGGGCATGTGAGTGACGCGGTGACGAACGAACCTTCATCATCGCTGATCGGCGTGCCGGGCGTCGCCGGTAAATGTGCAAGCTCGATGGAAGTCGTCAGGGGGCGGTCTCGCCGACGATCAGCTCGGTTTTCAGCAGCCGCGATTCGCGCGGTGTCAGGCCCAGGATCATCGAGGCCGCGACGCGCCCCTTCTCGACGCTGTCCTGGCGCACCGTGGTCAGCCGCGGGGCTCGGTACTGGCCTTCGGCGATGCCGTCGAAGCCGGTGATGCGCAGATCCTCGGGAATACGCAGGCCGCGCTGTTCCGCCAGCGTCAGCACGGTCAGGGCAATGCGATCGGACATGCACAGCAGCAGGTCGGGGCGTTCGTCGTCGGGCAGGTCGAGGATCTCGGCAATGACCGGCGCGCAGACATCGAAGGTGTTCTCCTCGATGTTCCACATGGGCACCTCGTCCGGCACGAAGTGGTGTTCGCTCAAGGCCTCGTGGAAGCCGGTCAGGCGTACCCGGGTGATGGTCTGCGATTCGCTCAGCAAGGGCTGGTCGATGACCCGGCCGTTGCTGGGTTCGAGGGTCGAGCGCAGATTGATGATCGCCGGGTGGCTCGGTCGGTGGCGCAAGGCGTGCCGCGCGATGGTCAGGCAGGCCGCATGGTTGTCGATGTGCACCGAGGCCTGTCCGGCGAGATCGAAGTCGACGGACATCAATGGCCGCTGAGAGGGCAACTGCTGGTGCATTTCCGGATCGGGCAGCAGGCCGTAGACGATGAAACCGTCGGCCATGCTGGCCGATTCCAGGCGCAAGCCCCCCCGACTCGGCAGCAACAGCAGGGTATGGCCATGCGCGTCCAGGACTTCGGCGACGCCGGCGAGAAACTCGCTGGCCACGGCGTCGTTGAGGCTATAGGTCAAGCTGTCGGCGAGGACCACCGCGATGATGCGCGAGCGCCCGGTGCGCAGGCTGCGCCCCCGGGCATCGGGACCGAGATAGCCCACGGCCCGCGCCTCGCCGAGAATCCGGTCGCGCAGCGCCGGCGACAACTGGTCCGGGCGGTTGAAGGCATTGGACACCGTGGCGGTGGAAACCGCGAGCCGGGCGGCCAGATCCTTGATGGTGATGCGGCGATTCGGTGGGGTCACGGCCTGTCTCGTTGCGGGTCGAAGGGGCAGAATACCTGTCTGCCCGCATACTCTCTAGGGCCCTCAGTGGCCCGATGGGCGACGCTCGACTCGCGACCCGGGCCCATCGATCAGGCGGCATGGCGCGCCTGTGCCAGGGGCAGCGCCCGGCCGTCACCGTCGAACAGGTGCACGTTCTCGAGCGCCGGCGCGAGGGCGGCGCGCTGACCGATTTCCCAGCTTCCCGGCGCGTCGCTGCGATGGATCAGCAGCGCCTCGTTCGGCCCGGCGTCGAGATAGACGTAGACCTCGTTGCCCAGGTATTCGACGTTGACGACCTCGAAGGCATTGTCGCCCTGGGCCTGGGCGAGACACAGGTGTTCGGGGCGGATGCCGAGGGTCAGCCCGGTGCCTGGGGCAAGGCCCTGGCTGGACTGTGGCAACGACAGCTCGCCGATGCCCTCGACGTCGACGCGGCAGCCGTCGGTACCGCCCTCGCGCAAGGTGGCGGGCAGGAAGTTCATGGTCGGCGAGCCGATGAAGCCGGCGACGAACTGGGTGGCCGGCTGCTGGTAGAGGGTCTGGGGGCTGCCCACCTGTTCGATGCGCCCGCCGTTGAGGACCACGATCTTGTCGGCCAGGGTCATCGCCTCGACCTGATCGTGAGTCACGTAGATGACCGTCGAGCCGAGACGCTGGTGCAACCGGGCGATCTCGTTGCGCATCTGTACCCGCAGCGAGGCGTCGAGGTTGGACAGCGGTTCGTCGAACAGCAGGATGCGCGGCTCCCGGGCCATCGCCCGACCCATGGCCACGCGCTGGCGCTGGCCGCCGGAAAGCTGTTTGGGCTTGCGTTCGAGGAGTTCCTCGAGCTGCAGGATGCGGGCGGTCTCGATGACCCGGTCGCGCACGGTCTGCTCGGCGGTCTTGGCGAGCTTGAGGCCGAAGGCCATGTTCTCGTAGACGGTCATGTGCGGGTACAGGGCGTAGGACTGAAAGACCATGCCCACGCCCCGCTCGCGAGGCGGCAGGTCGTTGACCACGCGCTCGCCGATCTTCAGGTCGCCGCCGCTGATCGATTCCAGCCCGGCGACCAGCCGCAGCAGGGTCGACTTGCCGCACCCGGACGGGCCGACGAAGACCACGAACTCGCCGTCGGCGATCGACAGGTCGACGTCCTTGATGATGTGAGTGTCGCCAAACGACTTGTTGAGCTTGTCGAGCGTCACGCTTGCCATGAGTATGCTCCTGGCCGGCGCTTCGGCACCGGCGGCATGTCGTCCAAAGTGAGATCAGTCCAGGCGCAGGAAGGCGGCCTGGTAGCCCGGCAGATGCAGGTCGCGCTCCGCGAGTTCTGCCGTGAAGCCGGGCACGTCGAGCAGATGCCCCGCCTCGGGAAGACGGCAATCCCGGGCGGCGCCGGCAAGATTGAACACGCACAGCAGGCGCTCGTCGCCCCGTTCTCGCACGAAACCCAGCAGCTCGTCGCCGACGTCGACCAGCCGCAGATCGCCGTCGAACAGGGCCGGCTGCCGGCGGCGGAAGGCCAGCAACGCACGCAGGCCGTTGAGCAACGAATCGCCGCTTGCCTCCTGGCGTGACACCGCGCGCCGCCGATGGCGCGTGTCCACCGGCAGCCAGGGTTCGACCCGGGAGAAACCGCCCCGGGCGTCGTCGGTCCAGGGCATCGGGGTGCGACAGCCGTCGCGGCCCTTGAACTCCGGCCACAGGACCTTGCCGTACGGGTCCTGGATACGTTCGTAGGGCACGTCCGCTTCCGGCAGGCCGAGTTCCTCGCCCTGATAGAGACAGACGCTGCCGCGCAGCGACAGCAGCATGGCCAGCGCGACCCGCGGATAGGCGTCGGGGTCCTCGTCGCCGCCCCAGCGGGTCGCGCTTCTGACCACGTCGTGGTTGGACAGCGCCCAGCAGGGCCAGGCATTGCCGGCGATGCGCTGGAAGCGTGCGATCACTTCGCGAATGTAGCCCGGGGTGTGCGGGGTGTTGAGCAGATCGAAGGTGTAGGCCATGTGCAGCTTGTCGCCGCCGGCGGTGTACTCGGCCATGCGCTCGAGGGGCTTGTCCTCGCTGATCTCGCCAATCGTGGTCGTGCCCGGGTATTCGTCCATGAGCGCCCGCAACTGCACGAGGAAATCGAGGTTCTCCGGCCGACTCAGATCATAGACGTGGCGCTGCCAGGTGTAGGGGTTGGCCTCGGGGGCGCCCAGGGTCCGTGCCTCGCCGGGTTCGAGGGGCGGGTTGTCGCGCAACGCGGGATCGTGAAAGTAGAAGTTGACGGTATCCAGGCGGAAGCCGTCGACGCCCAGGTCGAGCCAGAAGCGCATGTTGTCGAGCTGGGCGGCGCGTACCTCGGGGTTGTGGAAGTTGAGATCCGGCTGCTCGACCAGGAAGTTGTGCAGGTAGTACTGGCGGCGCCGGGAGTCGAAGGTCCAGGCCGAGCCGCCGAAGATCGACAGCCAGTTGTTGGGCGGCGTGCCGTCGGGTTTCGGGTCGGCCCACACGTACCAGTCGGCCCTGGGATTGGTTCGATCGCGCCGGCTTTCCTGGAACCAGGGGTGCGTTTCCGAGGTGTGGCTGATCACCTGGTCGATGATCACCTTCAGGCCCAGGGCGTGGGCGCGCGCGAGTAGCGCCCGGAAGTCGTCGAGGGTACCGAACATCGGATCGACGTCGCGGTAATCGCTGATGTCGTAGCCGAAATCGGCCATCGGCGAGGTAAAGAAGGGCGACAGCCAGATGCCGTCGACACCGAGCGAGGCGACGTAGTCGAGTCTTTCGGTGATGCCCGGCAGGTCGCCGATGCCATCGCCGTTGCTGTCCAGAAAGCTGCGCGGATAGATCTGATAGATGACCCCGCCGCGCCACCAGTTCAGGTTGTCCTGCATGTATGAGTCCTTGAATTCGTGGAGAGAAGGCCCGCGTTAGCCTTTCACCGCGCCGGCGGTGAGGCCCGAGACGATGCGTCGCTGGAAGATCATCACCAGCACCACCAGCGGCACGGTGACGGTGACCGAGGCGGCCATGATCGGCCCCCAGGGCAGCTCGTGCTGGCTGCCGCCGGAGATCAGCGCGATCGCCACGGGCACGGTGCGTTCCTCGTTGGTGAGGGTGAAGGTCAGGGCGAAGAGAAATTCGTTCCAGGCGGCGATGAAGGCCAGCAGGCCGGTGGTGGCCATGGCCGGCCACATCAGCGGCAGGAACACGCGGGTGATGGTCACCCAGGGCGTGGCGCCGTCCATGATCGCCGCCTCTTCCAGTTCCTGGGGAAGCTGGCGCATGAAGGTGGTCAGCACCCAGACGGTGAACGGCAGGGTGAAGATGGTGTAGCTCAGGATAAGCCCGCCCGGACTGTTGTAGAGATTCAGCGTGCGGATCACCTCGAACAGTCCCGAGAGCACGGCGACCTGGGGAAACATCGATACCCCGAGCACGATCATCATCACCGTGGTGCGACCGCGAAAGCGCACCCGGCCCAGGGCGTAGGCGGCGGTGATGCCCAGCAGCAGGGCGATGGCCACCACGCTGACGGCGACGATGATCGAGTTGACGATCGCCTGGACGAAGCTGTCCTGGGAAAAGATGGTGCGGTAGTTGCTGAAGTCCACGCTGCTCAGCCAGTAGTCGACCCGGAACAGCTCGCTGGAGGGCTTCAACGAGGTGATCACCGCGTAGTAGAAGGGAAAGACCGCATAGACGAGCAGGATGGCGACCAGCAACCAGAAGCCGGTGCGCTTGATCAGGGTCTTGGCGTGTTTGGCGCTCATGGATCACCTCCCAGCTGACGGCGGCCGAGGTAGAGATAGATCACGGTGACCAGGGCGATGATCAGGAACAGCAGGGTCGAGGCGGCGCTGCCGTAGCCGACGTCCTGGAACTCCACCAGTTGCTGGCGGGCGTAGATCGACATGGTCATGGTATTGGTCGAGTTGGACGTCAGGACGTAGATGACGTCGAACACCCGCAGGGCATCGAGCAGGCGGAAGATCACCGCCACCAGCAGCGCCGGGGTGATCAACGGCAGGGTGACCCGGAAGAACACCTTGACCGGGTGGATGCCGTCGACCTCGGCGGCCTCGAAGCAGTCGCGGGGCAGCATCTGCAGGGCGGCCAGCACCAGCAGCGCGACGAAGGGAATGGTCTTCCACACGTCGACGATGATCACCGCCCACATCGACAGGTCGGCGTCGGCGGTCCAGGCCAGGGGCGCGTCGATCAGACCCAGGGCCATCAGCAGGTGGTTGATGATCCCGAACTGGTCGTTGAGCATCCACGCCCACATCTTGGCCGAGACGATGGTGGGGATCGCCCAGGGGATCAGCACCGCTGCGCGCACCAGCATGCGTCCCTTGAATTCGGCATTGAGAATCAGCGCGACGATGATCCCGAAGACCGTTTCCAGCGATACGGAGACGGCGCTGAAGAACAGGGTGTTCCACACCGACTGCCACCAGGCGGGATCGGTCAGCAGGCCGTACCAGGCCCCGTCGTCGTGGACCAGGTAGTTCTCGAGGCCGATGAAGCTGGCGCCGGTGGTGTCCGCCAGCGAGGCATCGGTGAAACTGAAGTAGAAGGTGCGCACCAGCGGCCAGCCGGCGACCAGCGCCAGGGTGACCAGCATCGGCACCAGGAACAGCCAGGCCGCGCGTACGCGCTGCCGGCGAACCTGGGTGCCCCGTTGAGCCCCCCGACGCGTCGGCGCCGGGGTGGGAGTCGAGTGAGAGTCGCTCGTGGCCATGATCAACCTCGGGTTACCAGCGGCGGCGCTTCATGCGCTCGAGTTCGTGCTGCAAGCCGGAGACCGCCTGTTCGCCGCTGGTGTCGCCGGCCAGCACCTGGTGCGCCGCATTGAAGAAGGCGTTGCTGACGCGACCGTACTTGTCGCCGGTGGGGGCGGAGGGACGGGCCACGGCGTGGGAGAAGGTGTCGTAGAGCTTGCCGAAGAAGGGCACCGCGGCGAGCACCTCGGGGTCCTGGTAGAGCGACTTGATGGTCGGGTTGTAGGACCCCACGATGGCGCGGCGCTTCTGCTCCGCCTCGGAGGTCAGGAACTTGACCAGTTCCACCGCCAGATCCGGGTGCTCGCTGTAGCGGGAGACGGCCAGGTTCCAGCCACCCAGCGTGGCGGCGCTGGTGCCGTCCGGGCCGTGGGGCAGGGTAGTGACGCCGACCTTGCCGCGCACGTCGCTGTCCTCGCTCTGGGTCAGTGACCAGGCATAGGGCCAGTTGCGCATGAACACGGCATTGCCGGACTGGAAGACGCCGCGGGCCTCTTCCTCGGTGTAGTTGAGTACCCCGTCGGGCGAGATGGTGCCGATCCACTGTGCAGCCTGGTCGAGGGCGGCCGCGGCGTGCGGGTTGTCGATGGTGATCTCGCCCTGGTCGTCGACGATGGTGCCGCCACCGTGACTCGCTACCCACTCCAGCGCGTTGCAGGTCAGGCCCTCGTAGGCCCGGCCCTGGAAGACGTAGCCCCACATCCTGTCGTTGCCGGCCTGACGCTCGCCCTGCTGGATCGTCTCGGCGGTATCGGTCATGGCCTGCCAGGTCTCGGGCAGGTCCCGGTCGTACTTGGCCAGCAGGTCCTTGCGGTAGTAGAGCACCCCGGCGTCGGTGAACCAGGGCATCGCCACCAGCCGGCCGTCGATGGTGTTGTTGTCGACGATTGCCTGGAAGTTGCCATCGACGACGTCCTCGCCGCCCAGCTTGCGCAGATCGACCAGATGATTGGCCAGCAGGCCCGGCCAGACCACGTCGATCTGCATGATGTCGATATCGCTGGAATGCGCGGAAAGAATCTGCTGATAGAGCGACAGTCGCTCGGTGGAGGAGTTGGGCGTGGAGACCACGTCGACGCTGTGGCCGGTCTGTTTCTCCCAGGCGGCGACGCCCTCCTTGCAGAGTTGCAGTTCCGCGCCTACGGCACCGCAGGATATGGTCAGGTCGGCGGCGTGGGCCTGGCCGACGGTGGCGCCGGCCAGTGCGATGGCAGGGATCAGTTGGCGAATCATGGCGAATACCTCCGGCATGGGTTGTTGTTGTGCGGGAAGCCCGTGCCTCCCGAGTCATGTCAGTGACGCTCTCGTTGCCTCATACTCGTTGCGTCATATCGAGTCTTAAACGTTTAAGTTCGTTAACGTTAGTCGCCCTTGCCGCCTGCCGACAACCTAGACTTTGGTGGGGTGAAGGCGGAGTTCATGGACGGAATTAGACATTGGTCAAAATTGGCGTTGTGGGTTTTGAAGCTCTTAACTTAAACGTTTAAGTTTAAGCTCGCTTCGCCGTGGCGCCTGCCGGGCGAGGCGATGACAACAACCACAACGGGAGTCATTCCATGTCACGTTTTCCGACTCGCACGCCACTGACCCTTGCCGTCGCCCTGGCATCGCTGAGTGTCGTGTCGACCGCCGTCGCCCAACCCCAGAGCCTGGAGGCCAGGCTGGCCGCCCTGGAAGCGCGGATCGCCGCCGCCGAACAGCGCGCCACCGCCGCCGAACGGCGCGCCGATCAGGCCGAGGCGGCGCTGGATGCCCTGGATGATGCCGATCTGGAGCAGCGCCTGGCCGATGTCGAGGCACATGCCGACGGCGATCTGGGGCTGTCGCTGAATGCCTATGCGCGCTCGGGACTGTTGCTGGACAACCACGGCAAGAGTGCCCCGGGCGGCCCCTACCTGACCCCGGCGGGGAGTACCGGTGGCGCGGTAGGGCGCCTGGGCAACGAACCGGACACCTACGTCGAGACCACCCTCAACTACAAGCAGCGCTTCGACAACGGGGCCCGCTCGCACTACCGGATCATGCTGGCCGACGGGGTCACCACCAGCAACGACTGGACCGCCGACGAGTCGGACCTCAACGTCCGTCAGGTCTATGCGCAGTTCAGTGACCTGCCGAGCTTCACCGGCGCCTTCGAGGATGCCAAGATCTGGGCCGGCAAGCGCTTCGACCGGGACAACTTCGATATCCACTGGCTCGACAGCGATATCATCTTTCTCGCCGGCACCGGCGCCGGGGTCTACGACATTCGCCTCAGCGACGCCTGGACCACCAACGTCTCGCTGTACGGGCGCAGCTTCAGCGACTACCCCGTGACCGGCAGCGACAGCCCGGGGCTGACGGGCAGTACCGACAACCTGATCTTCACGCTCAACAACCACATCGGCGACTGGCAGTGGATGGTCAATGGCCTGTCGGCCAACGACAACGACGAGCGCGATACGGGTAGCGAGGCCACCGCGGCGGACAGCGGCTTCCACACCATGCTGGCCTATCACGGCGACAGCTTCTTCGGGGTCGGCGAGGGCAGCTTCAAGGCGGCGGCGCTCTATGGCCGGGGTCTCGGCGCCGAGGTCAAGTCGCTCGGTTCCGACGGCAACCTGCTCGATGACGCCGAGACCACGCGACTGGCGGTGTATGGCACCACCTACCTGGCCCCCCGCTGGCGCCTGGCGCCGGCCGTTCTCGCCCAGCACAGTGCGGATCGTTACGCGCGTGGCGACAGCTACGACTGGGCGACCTTCAACGCCCGCCTGGCCAACGAACTGACCGAAAACTTCGAGATGCAGTACGAGGCCAGCTACCAGTGGATGGACCTCGACCCGCAGGGCTACCAGGGACACAACGCGGTGGATGGCGCCTATACCAAGCTGACCGTGGCGCCCACCTTCAAGCCCCAGGTCGGTGGCTTCTGGCAGCGGCCGGAAATTCGCCTGTTCGCCAGCTGGAGCGACTGGGACAGTGAGCTCAACGACTTCGCCGGCGACGACGCCCTGGGGGACGATACCTTCAACGGCGGTGAGTGGACCTTCGGCACCCAGATGGAACTCTGGTTCTGAGACGCGCCACGTCATCGCGATGATCGATCGAGCCTGGCCCGCCACCTGAGTGGCGGGCTTTTTTGCGGGTTACAACGACAGCAGCAACAGGATCAGCGGCGGCGAGAGCAGCGACAGCAGGAAGCCGCTGACCACGGCGATCGGCACGCAGGCCACGCCCCCGTATTGCTGGATCGCCGGCAGGGTGAAATCCATGGCGGTCGCGCCGCCGAAGCCGATCGCCAGCGGCGTGGCACGACGAATCAGCAGCGGGATCAGCAGGAAGGCCAGCAGCTCGCGGGCCAGGTCGTTGAAGAAGGCCGCGCCGCCGAGCACCGGCCCCAATTGATCGCCGATCAAGATCCCCGACAGCGAATACCAGCCGAAGCCGGATGCCATCGCCAGCCCCTCGTTCCAGTCGAGATCGAGCAGCGGCGCGGCCAGCAGCCCGGCGAGCAGCGAACTGGCTACGACCGTGAGGGCGATCGCCAGACCGTGACGGTTGAGGAGAATCTGCCGGAGCGGCATGCCCGAGTTGCGCAGTTGGCAGCCGATCAGCGCGAGCAGGGCATAGAGTACCCAGGTGGCGAGGTGCTCGGCGAGTTGGGGCGCCTCGGCCCAGCCCAGCGCCTTCAGGGCCACGCCCAGGACGATCCCGGCGACCACCACGCCGGCCAGCGACAGCGAGCCGGCCATCGCGGCGAGCTTGCTGGTCGGCGCGTTGGGCACGCTGGGCGAGGTGCCGGCATGCAGCTTGCTGCGCCGCGACAGCGCATAGAGCGCCACCAGGTTGACGGGGGTGATCACCGCGAACAGCGTCGCGGCCTGACCGCTCATGCGGGCGAGCTGGCCGCCGAGATCCTCGAAGCCGGTCAGGCTGATCCCCATCAGACCGAGGATGGCGTAGATCGAGCCGTTGACGCTGCGGTCGATCGCCCGCTGCACGCCGTCGTGGGTCACCGGCACCAGATAGCCGAGAATCAGCGGTAACAGAATCCAGAACAGGCCGGAAAGCATCCACGCTCCTTGGGCGGTCGCCATGACAGGGGGCGCCTACTCTAGCAGAGCGCGGAAGGCTTTCGGATGTGGCCGGCACGACGATCGCTGATGGGGTATCAGCCTGACTGATGTCGAATTCTCAAGCATTGCCTGAAAAGTCGACGAGCGAAGACCAGACAAGGCAAAAATTAGTGAAAAAGCGGAGTTTACGCACTGTAAATGAGCATTTTGAGCTGATTTTTAACGCAGTATGGTCGAGCACAGTCAGTTTTCAGGCAATGCTAGCGGTCGAGCGAGATCAGCTCCAGGGTACTGACGACCTTTCCCTCGCGCCGGTACTCGGCGCCCAGCAGCAACCCCGGAAGTTCGGGGGTGAAGCGCAGCAGCAGGTGGCGGTCGGGCTTGTCGGGTCGCCAGGTATCGACTCGCACGCTGGGGAAACGATGGCCGGATGCGAGGGTGTCGCCGCGTTCGGTCACGCGGTAGTCCAGGGTGACGGTATCGCCCCGGTGATCGAGATAGCGCAGCGTACACGGCTCGCTGTCCGCCCCCACGCAGGAAGCCGCAGGCGCCCGGCGCGCCAGCACGATCAATGTCGTCTGGCGATCCGGAAGGTCATCGAGTTCACGGCCGCTGAGCCGATAGTCGTCGCCCAGCCCGAACAGCCGATAGCCGCTGGTGTAGAACAGCGCATCCAGATGGTCGCCGGCGAGACGAAAGCGGCTCAGCTCGTGGCCTTCGGCGACGGCGATGCTCGCCCGCATGGCGCTTTGCCACTGACCGCCGTCATGAGTCAGACGATGGTGGAGGGTCACGTCCGGCCAGCCGTCGACATGCAGGCGATAGGTCGCCGAAAAGGGCGCGAGCGAGGCGGCGGCCCGGACGGCCTGGGGGAGCGCGAGGCACGCCAGCAGAACCACTGCCAGGGCATGATTGCGCCACCGGGCCAGCGACGAAACGGACATGGCAGCTCCTCGATGCGTCGATGCTGGTGGGACTCCGCGCCGGTCGGTGTGTTCCCGTCGCTGCGACTCGGCGTTTGCCGGCGCGCCTGCTAGGCTTGAAGCCTGCCCACCGGTTGAACCCCATCATTCACCCTTCAGGAGAACACCGTCATGGCCAAGATTCTGTTGATCGCGGGGGATTTCGTCGAAGACTACGAGATCATGGTGCCGTTCCAGGCCCTGCAGGCCATGGGTCATGCCGTGCATGCCATCTGCCCCGACAAGCGCGAGGGCGACAGCGTCAAGACCGCGATCCACGATTTCGAGGGCGATCAGACCTACAGCGAGAAGCCCGGTCACGCCTTCACCCTCAACGCCACCTTCGCCGAGACCGACCCCGCCGACTATGACGCCCTGGTGGTCCCCGGCGGTCGCGCGCCCGAGTACCTGCGGCTCAACGAGCGGGTGCTCGAGGTGGTGCGCCACTTCATGGACGGCGACAAGCCGGTGGCGGCGATCTGCCACGGCGCGCAGCTGCTGGCCGCCGCCGTGTCGCTGGAAGGGCGCAAGGTCTCGGCCTATCCGGCCTGCGCGCCGGAGGTGCGCCTGGCCGGCGGCGACTACGCCGACATCGCCGTGGACCAGGCCGTCACCTGCGGCAAGCTGGTCTCCGCCCCGGCCTGGCCGGCCCATCCGGAGTGGCTCAAGCAGTTCAATGCGCTGCTGGACTGAAGGCGCCGGCAGAGACGACGTTTTCACGGGGTATCCAGGAGGATGCCCCGTTTCTTGGCTATCGCCGGATCAGGGCCGGATCCGATAACCGGTACGGAAGATCCACGCCACGATGCCCAGGCACACGCTCAGGAACAGCAGGATCATCCCCAGGCTGGCGAACAGACTGACGTCGGCGAGGTTGAAGAAGCTCCAGCGGAAGCCGCTGATCAGATAGACCACCGGGTTGAACAGGGTCAGCGTCTGCCAGAGTGGCGGCAGCATGTCGATGGAGTAGAAGGTGCCGCCGAGGAAGGTCAGCGGGGTGATCACCAGCAGCGGCACCAGTTGCAGCTTCTCGAAGTTGTCGGCCCAGATGCCGATGATGAAGCCGAGCAGGCTGAAGGTGGCCGCGGTGAGCACCAGAAACAGCACCATCCATAGCGGATGGGCGATCTGCAGCGGCACGAACAGGCTCGCCGTGCCCAGTATCAACAGCCCCAGAATGAGCGACTTGGTGGCCGCGGCGCCGACGTAGCCGAGCACGATCTCGAAGTGCGAGACGGGCGCCGAGAGCAGTTCGTAGATGGTCCCGGAGAACTTGGGAAAGAAGATCGCGAACGAGGCGTTGGACACGCTCTGGGTGAGCAGCATCAGCATGATCAGCCCGGGGACGATGAAGGCCCCGTAGCTGACGCCCTCGATCTCGGTGATGCGCGAACCGATGGCGCCGCCGAAGACCACGAAGTACAGCGAGGTGGACAGCACCGGCGAGACCACGCTCTGCAGCAGCGTGCGTCGTGCCCGGGCCATCTCGAAGCGATAGATCGAACGTACCGCGATGAGGTTCATTGGCGCTCCCTGACCAGGTTGACGAAGATATCTTCCAGCGAGCTCTGGTGAGTATGCAGATCCTTGACCTCGATGCCGGCGCCGGTCACGGCGTTGAGCAGCCCGGCGATCCCCGTCTGCTCGCGGCTGGCATCGTAGCTGTAGACCAGGGCATAGCCGTCGTCGGCGAGCTCCAGCGGGTAGCCGGCCAGCGCCTCGGGCACCTGGCCGAGCGGCGCCTGCAGCTGCAGGGTCATCTGCTTGCTGCCCAGCTTGCGCATCAGCGCATGCTTCTCGCTGACCAGCACGATCTCGCCCTTGTTGATCACCCCGATACGGTCGGCCATCTCTTCGGCCTCCTCGATGTAGTGGGTGGTGAGAATGATGGTCACGCCGGCGTCGCGCAGCCCGCGCACCACGTTCCACATGTCGCGGCGCAGTTCGACGTCGACCCCCGCGGTGGGTTCGTCGAGAAACAGGATCTGCGGCTCGTGGGACAGTGCCTTGGCGATCAGCACACGGCGCTTCATGCCGCCGGACAGCGTCAGCAGCTTGTTGTTGCGCTTGTCCCACAGGGCCAGGTCCTTGAGCACCTTCTCGATGTGCGCCGGATTAGGCGGCTTGCCGAACAGCCCGCGACTGAAGCTGACGGTGTTCCACACCGTCTCGAAGGCGTCCGAGGTCAACTCCTGCGGCACCAGGCCGATCCGCGAGCGGGCGGCGCGATAGTCGCGGACGATGTCGTGGCCGTCGGCGAAGACCCGCCCGCCGCTGGGATTGACCAGCCCGCAGATGATGCTGATCAGGGTGGTCTTGCCGGCACCGTTCGGCCCGAGCAGGGCGAATATCTCGCCGCGCCGGATCTCCAGGTCGATGGGCTGCAGGGCCTGGTAACCCGAGGCATAGGTCTTGGTGAGGTTCTCGACCCGGATGATCGGCGTCGCGTGTCCGGTGTCCGGCGCCGTCGCGGGGGACGGCTGTGTCGCGGTCGGCATATCGGTCATGGGTGTGCTTCCGCAGTAGGGACTCGCCGCGTGGGCGTGGTGACGGCACCTTAGCACATCGCCGCCGTCGGCAGGCTGCTAGGCGCTGTCGGCAAGGCGGCGTAGCGGTGCCGCCTGCTGTTGCAGCCAGTCGACGAACGCCTGCAAAGGCGCCTGCGCCAGGGGCGATTCGCGGCTGATGATGACGTACTCGGCGCCCGTGGGCCGCATGCCGAACGGGGCGATCAGTCGCGCGTCGCGCAGATCGTCGTGGACCAGCGGCAGCGGGCCGATGGCCGTGCCCAGGCGGTCGATCGCCCCTTGCAGCGTGAAGTAGAAGTGGTCGTAGTATTGCTCGCCGGCGTTGCGGTAGGGCGTTTCGCTGGCCCGGCACCACTGGGCCCAGGCATCGGGCCGGGTGCGGCTGTGCAGCCAGCGGGCCCGGGACAGATCGCGGCCCAGGACCTCGTGCCAGCATTCGGGGTGGCACACCGGCCCGGCCAGTTCGGGGCACAGCGGCGTGATCGTCACCCCGTCGGGGCGCGGGAAGTCGAGCCGGCGTATCGCCAGGTCGCAGGCCGAGCGCTGCAGGTCGATGGGACCACCGGCGGTATGCAGGTCGACCATGGTCGACGGCTGGGTGCTGCGCCAGTGGTCGAGCCGCGGCATCAACCAGCGCATGGCCAGCGATGGTTCGCAGGACACGCTGAGCGTGACCGGGCCGTCATCGCGATTGAGTCGCTCGAGCCCCGATTCCAGGGCGTCGAATGCCTTGTCGGTGGCCGTCAGCAGGCGGCGTCCGGCTGCCGTCAGACTGACGTGACGTGCGTGGCGTTCGAACAGCGCGACACCCAGGCGTTCCTCGAGCCGGGCGATCGCGCGACTGATGGCGCCATGGGTGACATGCAGTTCCTCGGCGGCACGGGTGAAGTTGCCCAACCGGGCGGCGGCCTCGAAGGCGGGCAGCGCGGCGAGCGGGGGGAGCTGGCGAGACATCGGTGAGTGTCGCTCACGGCAGCGGTGAAAAACGGTCGATTCCGTCGCCGCCCACGGCGGACGACAATCGCGGGATCGCGGTCATTCAGGACAGCTTACTATGCTTCATCTTCCGGTTGAATTGCTCGCCGTGGCGGGCATCACGCTGCTGGCGGTCGTCAGCCCCGGCCCCGATTTCGCGTTCATCGTGCGTTGCGTGGTGACGCGTGGCAGTCGGGCGGGGTATCTGGGCGCGGCGGGGATCGCCACCGGCATTGCCATCCACGTCAGCTATACCCTGCTGGGCTTTGGACTGGTGCTGGCACGGCACGCCTGGCTGATCGACATCGTGCGCTACCTGGGGGCGGCTTATCTGATCTGGCTGGGCCTGGGTGCCTGGTGGCCGCGCGATCGCGGTGACGCGAACGTGCAGACTCGCGATGCCCAGCGTGCCAGTGGCCAGGTTGCCGCCTGGCGGCAGGGGCTGCTGTGCAATCTGCTCAACCCCAAGGCGATGCTGTTCATCGTCGCGCTGTTCAGCCAGGTGGTGGCCACCGACACGACCTGGGGCGTGCGCTGCGGCTACGGCGTCTTCATCGTGCTGGCGCATCTGGTGTGGTTCGCCCTGGTGGCCCGGCTGCTGGCTCTGCCCGCCTTTTCGCGAGCCATTGCCCGCGGCGCCGGGATCATCGACCGAGTCGTCGGCGGTCTGCTGGTGGCGCTGGGGGTCCGCATGGCCAGTCTCCCCTGAGCGGGGACGAGTCGGGCTATTGATTATCAGGCTAAGTATCTGGCAAAATACCTAGCATGATAAGTATTGAGTGCTTCGACCGCCTGCCCCTGGGGCTGAAGATCGCCTCCCTGGACCGTCACTGGCGCGCTCAGCTCGACGCGGCCATGCAGCCGCTGGGCCTGACCCAGTCGCGCTGGGCGGTGCTGCTCCACCTCGAACGCCTCGGTGACGGGGCGACCCAGTCGGCCATTGCCAATGACCTGGGTATCGAGCTGCCCTCGCTGATGCGCACCCTGGAAAACCTCGAAGCGGCGGGGTTGCTCGAACGCCGGCGCTGCCAGGCGGATCGTCGGGCACGCAGTGTCACCTTCACCCCGGCGGGGCGTACCGCCCTCGAACAGGTGCGCGAGCGCGTGGAAACGGCGCGTCGCTGTCTGCTGGCGGACGTCGATGCCGACGACCTGCGCGCCTTCGAGCGGGTGGCACGACGCATCTTTCTCAATACCCACCGAATCGACTGATACCTCGCAGGACGCTTGCACAAGAGAGACCCATGACACCGGAACAACGCTTTGCCCGCTGGGTACAGGTCGCGCTGGCGGCCTTCGTGGTGCTGTTCGGCTACTTCCTGGTGGCCGACCTGCACATGCCCCTCACGCCCCAGGCCCGCCTGATCCGTCAGGTGGTCAGCGTCGCGCCCCAGGTCTCGGGGCAGGTGACGGCGGTCGAGGTGGCCAACAACCAGCATGTCGAGGCCGGGGAGGTGCTGTTTCGCATCGACCCGTCCCGCTACCGGCTGGCGGTGGACGAGGCCAAGCTGGCGCTGGAGCAGGCCCGGCGCGAGAACGCCCAGCTCGATGCCCGGATCGCCGCGGCGCGCGCCGATCTGAGCGAGGCCCGCGCCGATGCCGACAATCTCGCCCGCGATCTCGAGCGCTACGAGGATCTGATCAAGCAGCACAACGTCTCCCGTCAGCAGCGCGATGCGACGCGTTCCCATTATCAGGCCGCCCAGGCCAAGGTCGAGGCCGCCCGGGCGAGCCTGCATCAGCTGGAGGTGGAGCGCGGCGACCCGGGCGAGGCCAACCTGCGGCTGCGCCAGGCGCGCAATGCTCTCGCCCAGGCGAAGCTGGACCTGAAACACACCCGGGTGCGGGCGGACATCGCCGGTACGATCAGTAATCTGCAGCTCGAGGCGGGAAGCTATGCCGCGACCGGGCAGGCGGTGCTGGCGCTGGTCGGTGACGTGCCGGATCTGGTTGCCGACTTCCGTGAGAAGAGTCTGCGCCATGTGCATGCCGGCACCCCGGCCGCCGTGGTCTTCGATGGCCGGCCCGGCGAGGTGTTCGCGGGGCACGTCACCAGCCTGGACAGTGGGGTACGCAATGGCCAGCTCAGCGCCAACGGCGAACTGGCGAATCCCGTCGAGTCGGATCGCTGGGTGCGTGATGCCCAGCGCATGCGCATCCACGTGGATCTGGACGAGGGCGTGCCGGACGTGCCGCCGAGCGGCGCCCGGGCGACCGTGCAGCTTTATCCGAGCGACAACCCCCTGTTCGATGCGTTGGGTCGCCTGCAGATCGATCTGATCAGCCTGTTGCACTACATCTATTGAGGCGCCCCATGCCCAGATTCGCGATCGGCCGCTGGTGGCCGGGGACGCGGCGCCGGCCCGCGGCGCCGGCCCACCCCCTCAAGGAACTCGACGACAACGACGTCCGCCAATGCCTGCGCGTCGCGTTCGGCAGCACGCTGGGGTTCACCATCTCCAACCTGTTCGGCTGGAACTACGGCGTCTTCTTCACCGTCTACCCGATGCTGCTGCTGGCGCTGGTGCCGACGCTCAACGGCCACGTGATCCGTCAGTTCCTGGGCAGCGCCTTGATCAATACCGTGGAAGTGGCGCTGATCGCCGGCTTGTTCAGCCATCTGCCGTTGGTGATGACGTGCCTGGCCTTCATTCTCTTCGCCGGGCGCTTCCGGCTGATGAGCGGCGGGCCGCTGTTCCTGTTCGGCGCTCAGGGCATGGTCAGCCTGAGCGTGATGTTCCACTTCGCCAGTTACCCCTCCACCGATCTGCACGACATGCTGGCCAGCAACCTGGTCGCCAGCAGCCTGACGGTGGCCATCGCCTCGGTGGTCTACGTGCTGATCCCTGACGCCGAGCCGCGCCGCCCGCCACCGCGGCGAACCAAGTCCTTGGCGCGCCAGCGCCACGAGACGCTGCTCGGGGCCAGCGTGGCGACGCTGTCGTTCGTGGTCTTTCAGGTCTTCGACCTGCGTGACTCGCTGTCCGCCCAGGTGGCGACCATCCTGATCCTCTTCCCGCTGACCTTCGACGGGGCCGTGGTGGCGGCCAGACACCGTGCCACCGGGGTACTGCTGGGCTGCAGCTTCGGTCTGCTGGTGCAACTGGTCCTCTACAACCATTCCGGCAACCTGTGGCTGGTGGTTCTGCCGCTGTGGATCGGGATCATGCTGTTCGCCCGCGAGCACCTCAAGGAAGGGGTCGGCTCGGGCGCGGGATTCGGCGGCATGACCACGGTGGGCATCCTGTTCGGCCAGTATCTGTCGCCGGGTCAGGACCTGGTCTACAGCGACCTCTATCGCTTCAGCTCGATCTGCGTGGGCATGCTGGTGACCCTGCTGGTCGCCTATCTGGTGCATCGCCTGCTCAACCGCTTTCCGGCGACGCGGCTGGTCTACGAGGATGCCGTTCACTGATCGTGGGGTGGCCGAGGCGGCGAGATGGCCAGGGGCAGTGGCGAGGCATCGCCACTGCCCGGGGGGGCGCGGCGGCGTCAGTACCCCGCGCCGGGGTCGATGGTCTCGACGTCCTCGCCGGCGTCCAGTGCGCGGATCAGCTCGGCGACCTGGTCGGCGGCATCGCGCACCGGGGTCGGCGCGGCCATGTGCGGGGTGATGCGCACGCGCGGATGGTCCCATAGCGGGTTGTCACGGGGGAGTGGCTCCTCGGTGAAGGCGTCGAGCAGCGCGCCGCGCAACCGGCCCTCCTTGTCGCCGGGGCCGAGGGCGTCGAGCAGCGCGGCCTCGTCGATCAGGCTGCCGCGACCGGGATTGATCAGCGTCGCGCCTTCGGGCAGCCGTGACAGCGTCCCGGCATTGACGATGCCGCGGGTACTGTCGGTGTCGGGCAGCAGGGTGACCAGGGTACGCACCCCGGCGAGCAGGTCGGAGAGGCCGGCCTCGCCGTGATGGCAGGTCACGCCGTCGAGCGATTTGGCCGAGCGGCTCCAGCCGTGCACCGGGAAGCCGTCCTCGGCCAGCGCCCGGGCGACGTGGGCGCCGATCGCGCCGAGCCCCAGCACGCCGATCGGCCAGTCCGCCTTGTCGATCAGCGGCTGCTCGAGCCATGTACCGTGGGTCTGCTGGGCGAAGTAACGGTCGAAGTCGCGTTGGAAGTAGAGCACCCCGAAGCGCACGTAATCGGCCATCAGCGGTGCCATGCCGGCATCGCGCAGCTTGACGATGGGGACGCCGCGCGGCAGGCCCGGATTGTGCAGCAGGGCGTCGACGCCGGCGCCCAGATTGACGATGCCCTTGAGACGGGACTGCCCCTCGAACAGCGAAGCGGGCGGCTTCCAGACCGCCAGATAGTCGGCGGGGGCATCGCCGGCCGCCTCGCTGGTGACGATCTCGGCATCGGGCAGACGCCTGGCGAGCGCCTGGCACCAGGTATCGGCATCATCGGTGTGGACTACGACTCGCATCGTTGCTCCTTTGGCCGCGGGGCTGTCAGTAAACGATCTCCAGCATGGGCGGCGGTGACTCGTTGAGCAAGCGCGCCACCAGTTCCAGGCCACGTTCGAGGCGTGCCAGATCGGGTTCGGCGCCGAGGCTCAGGCGCACCCGCCGCGGGGGCGGCGTCTGCTCGACCATGAACGGCGGCGAGGCGGTGATCGCCACGCCTTCCTGCTCGGCCTGCTGGCGCAGCTCCTCGGCGCGCCACGAGGCGGGCAGGGCCAGCCAGACATGCAGGCTGGACGCGCGCGAGGTGACGTCGTGTCCGCTCAGGTAGTGCGCTGCCAGCCGCTGGCGTTCGGCGAGTAGGGCGCGTTGTTCGCGGGCCAGGGTTTCCACGGTGCCATTGGCGAGCCAGTGGTCGGCGAGTTCGAAGATCAGCGGCGTGGCCATCCAGCTCGTCGCGCGCAGGCGCGGCAAGGCATGGTGCAGCTGACCGCGCGGCACCGTCAGGTAACCGGCGCGCAGCCCCGGCACGGTGACCTTGGTGAGGCTGGTGACGTGGAAGCCCTGACGCGGCAGCCGGGCGGCCAGCGGGGTCAGGCCGGGCGGTTCGAGCAGGGCCTGGACATCGTCCTCGATCAGCCACACCCCGTGGCGGGCCAGCACCTCGGCCACGGCGTCGCGGCGGGCTTCGCTCATCGTCGCGCCGGTGGGGTTGAGCTGGGTCGGCGTCAGGCACACCGCGCGCGGTTGGTAGCGGCGGCAGGCGGTGTCCAGGGCGTCGGGCATCACGCCTTCGGCGTCGATGGCGATGCCGCGCAACTGGAAGCCCAAAGTCCGCGACAACGCGATCAGGCCGTGGTCGGTGAGCGCTTCGGTGAGCACCACGTCGCCGTGCTGAACCACGGTGGCGACCGCCAGCATCAGGCCGTGGGCGCCGCCGTTGCAGAGGATGCGCTCCTCGACATCGCCGGGAACGCCCAGCCGGTCGCGCAGCCAGTAGCCGGCGCGCTCGCGCTGGTAGGGCAGTCCGGCGATCGGTCGGCACGCCGAGATCACCTCGGGCGAGGCCTGTTCGGCGAGCTCGGCGAGCGTCTCGCGAAAGCGCAGGTGGTGGGTCGGCGGGCAGACCGGATGGGCGATCGACAGATCGATCAGGGCCGCTTCCGGCCGCGCCTCGCTGGCCCGCAGGTATTCCGATTCGCGATTGTCGTCGAGGGTGTTGATCCAGGTGCCGCTGCCCACCCGCGCCTGCACCAGGCCCATCTTCTCGGCCTGAGCGTAGGCGCGCGACACCGTCTGCACGCTGACGCCGAGCGTCTCCGCCAGTTGGCGGTGCGGCGGCAGTCGCGTGCCGGGCGTCAGCTCGCCCTGGCGGATCGCCTCG
This sequence comes from Modicisalibacter sp. MOD 31.J, assembly GCF_020147985.1. Taxonomy (NCBI): domain Bacteria; kingdom Pseudomonadati; phylum Pseudomonadota; class Gammaproteobacteria; order Oceanospirillales; family Halomonadaceae; genus Modicisalibacter; species Modicisalibacter sp. MOD 31.J. The sequence continues at coordinate 477,383 of NZ_JAGXFF010000006.1, forward strand.
GACAGCGCCCGGGCGATGGCCAGGAACTTGGGTCCGTGCGGCGAGAGATAGGGCGTCAGGTCAATTGTCATGATTCAATAAAGCCTTTGACGGCCGGCTCGGCTCTGGTGCTAGTATCAGCAGCAGGACATTGGCAGGTAATTGTCATGGTTTCAATGACTCATGATCATGACAAAGTGAGATGCCAGCCTGCCAGGCATGCTCTATGAAGCGTCTACGTAGCGGCTCGACTTCCCGCGCCATGCCGGATGGTCGATTTGGCGATTTCGTGTTTGGGACGAGGCCCCATGATCCAGGTTTCCCTGCCGTTCACCCGTGAGGAATACGCCCAGCGCATCTGGAAGGTGCGCCGCTCGATGGCCAGTCGCGGCATCGACGTGATGATCATCAGTGACCCCTCCAACATGGCCTGGTTGACCGGCTATGACGGCTGGTCGTTCTACGTCCACCAGTGCGTGCTGCTGGGCCTGGAGGGCGAGCCGGTCTGGTACGGCCGACGCCAGGACAGCAACGGGGCGCTGCGTACCTGCTGGATGGACCCCGAGAACATCACCTACTACCCGGATTACTACGTCCAGAATCCGGACATGCATCCCATGGACTACCTCGCCCAGTCGATCATGCCCGAGCATGACTGGCACGAGGGGGTCGTCGGGGTGGAGATGGACAACTACTACTTCTCCGCCAAGGCCTTCCAGTGCCTGGTCAAGGAGTTGCCCCACGCGCGCTTTCAGGATGCCAACTCGCTGGTCAACTGGTGCCGGGCGATCAAGTCGCCGCAGGAGATCGCCTACATGCGCACCGCCGCGCGCATCGTCGAGGGCATGCACTCGCGGATCCTCGAGATGATCGAGCCCGGGCTGGCCAAGAGCAAACTGGTCTCGGAGATCTACCGCGTGGGCATCGAGGGCTGGACCGACGGCGAAGGCCAGGTCTACGGCGGCGACTATCCGGCCATCGTGCCGCTGCTGCCCACCGGCAGTGATGCCGCGGCGCCGCATCTGACCTGGGACGACACGCCGTTCCGCGAGGGCGAGGGGACCTTCTTCGAGATCGCCGGCTGTTTCAAGCGTTATCACTGCCCGCTGTCGCGGACCGTCTACCTCGGCAAGCCGCCCAAGGAGTTCGTGCGCGGCGAATCGGCCCTGCTCGAGGGGATCGAGAACGGCCTGGCCGTGGCTCGGCCCGGCAACCGCTGTGCCGACATCGCCATGGCCCTGGGGGCGGCGATGGACAAGTACGGCTTCGACCGCGGCGGCGCGCGCTGCGGCTATCCGATCGGCATCAGCTATCCGCCGGACTGGGGCGAGCGCACCATGAGCCTGCGCCCCTCCGACGAGACGATCCTCGAGCCCGGCATGACCTTCCACTTCATGCCCGGCATGTGGATGGACGACTGGGGCCTGGAGATCACCGAGAGTATCCTGATCACCGAGAACGGTGCCGAACCGCTGGCCGATTTCCCGCGTCAGCTGTTCGTCAAGTAACGAAGGGAGCACGACATGAGCAAACGCCCCAGCCCCATCTCCGCGACCGTCGACTTCGATGCCGACGGCGTCCAGCACGGCTTCCTCAAGCTGCCGATCTCCACCGACGAGTCGGCCTGGGGGGCGGTGATGATCCCGATCACCGTGGTCAAGAACGGCGAGGGCCCGAGTGCGCTGCTGACCGGCGGCAACCACGGCGACGAGTACGAGGGCATCACCGCGCTGCTCAAGCTGGCACGTACCCTCCGCGCCGAGGACGTCCACGGCCGGGTGATCATCGTGCCGATGATGAACGTGCCGGCGGCCCAGGCCGGCCGGCGCACCTCGCCGATGGATGGCGGCAACCTCAATCGCAGCTTCCCCGGCGATCCGGACGGGCGCGTCACCGAGCAGATCGCCGACTACTTCACCCGCTATCTGGTGCCGCTGATCGACGTCGCGCTCGATCTGCACTCCGGCGGGCGTACCCTGGACATCATCCCCTTCGCCGCCTCGCACCACCTGGACGACAAGCAGCAGCAGCGTCAGGCGCTGGAAGGCGCCAAGGCCTTCGGCGCGCCCACCGCGATGATGATGTTCGAGCTCGACGCCGCCCGGCTGTTCGACACCGCCGTCGAGAGCCAGGGCAAGGTCTTCGTCGCTACCGAACTCGGCGGTGGCGGCACCACGACGCCCGAACGCCTGATGATCGCCGAGCGCGGGGTGCGCAACTTCCTGATCCACTACGGGCTCATCGACGGCACCCCGGAGATGCCCGCCGAGGGACAGGTCTACGTCGACATGCCCGATGCCTCCTGCTATGTGCAGAGCGAACACACCGGCCTGCTCGAGCTGACCGTGACGCTGGGCGACACGGTCGAACAGGGGCAGGTGATCGCCCGCGTCTACGACATGACCCGCACCGGCGCCGATCCGGTCGAGTATCATGCCCAGCGCAGCGGTCTGATGCTGGCGCGGCGCTTCCCGGCCCAGGTCAACATGGGCGATACCATCGCGGTGATCGGCGAAGTGGTGGATGCCCTCGACGGCTGACGCACGAGGGACCGAATGGCTGTCGCCCGCCTTGGGCGACCTGACGACGGAGCCGCATGAAGCTCGACCGATACGATCTCAAGATACTCGACATCCTGGCCAGGGACGGCCGCATCACCAAGTCGCGACTGGCCGAGGCGATCAATCTATCGGTCAGCCCGTGCTGGGAACGGGTGCGCCGGCTGGAGAAGGCCGGCATCATCGAGGGCTACTCGGCGCGCATCAATGCCCGTGTGCTGGTCCGTCGCACGCCGGTCTGGATGCAGATCGAACTCAAGCAGCACAATGCCGAGAGCTTTCAGCGCTTCGAGAACGCCATGCGCGACACGTCGGTGGTCACCGAGTGCGTCGCGGTGGGCGGCGGCGTCGACTATCTGGTCAAGGTCGAGGCCGATTCGGTCGATGCCTACCAGCGGCTGATCGACGAGTGGCTGGTGTCCGATCTTGGCATCGAGCGCTACTTCACCTACATCGTCACCAAGACGGTCAAGCACGCGCCACCACCGCTGGGCCTGGAGGAATGAGGTCCGAAGCGACGCCGTTCATTCATTCATACCTGTAGGGTCCCGGATGGTCGAGTCGCCCACATAAGTTATCGTCTTCTTGCCGCCGGTAGAGCGCCGAGCTATCCGGAAAGGGCTGTTGGGAAAACGTCGAACAGCAGGGCATCGTCCATTTTAATGACTCCCTGTTCGATTGCGGTTCATGGCCCGGGCTAGGCTTTGTCCGAAAAGTCGGATTTGCTAATGTGCCCCATGCTGCAACTGCATAGGTGACCCATGGCAGGACGCTACGAGATCTCCGACCACGGCTGGGCCCTCATCGAAGACATCGTCTCGCCGCCGCAGAGGTCAGGCCGTCCCCGTCGCGATGACCGCCAGGTATTGAACGGCATCTTCTGGATCCTCTGCTCGGGTGCCAAGTGGCGCGATCTGCCAGAGCGCTACGGCCCTTGGAAGACCGTTTATGACCGTTTCCGTCAGTGGCGCGATGATGGCACCTTCGAGGCCATTCTGGCGCGCCTCCAACTTCGCCTGCGAGAGGATGGTCTGATGGACCTGGACACCTGGATGATCGATTCGACATCGATCCGCGCCACTCGGGCCGCCTCAGGAGGCGGCAAAAAGGGGGACAGGTAGAGCCCGTAGACCATGCCCTGGGACGGAGTCGGGGCGGTCTGACGACCAAGATCCATATGCTCTGTGACCGGCATGGTTGGCCGCTGGCCTTCACGCTGTCGCCGGGGCAGGATTCGGATACACGGCACTTCATTCCCACCCTGGAGGATGTGCAACTGCCTGGAACCAAAGGCAGACCTCGCAAGCGTTGCCGTTTCATCGTGGCGGACAAGGGCTACGATAGCGAACCGCTTCGCCGCTACTGCGACCGGCATCGCATGAAGCCGATCATTGCCCGGCGCAAGATGAAGCGAAAACCGCGCCCCGGCGCTCCAAGGGGCTTTGACAAGCCCCGGTATCGAGAGCGAAACATCATTGAGCGCTGCTTCGGTTGGATCAAAGAGCTACGCCGGGTTTGCACCCGTTACGACAAATTGGCCAGCAGCTTCCGGGCGATAGTATGCCTGGCCTGCATAGACCGTTGTTTGCGTGCAGACTTTTCAGACAGAACCTAAAGCGTGCCAGCCATGCTCTGTAGTTTTCTTTATCCAGACGAGGTTCGTGCGCCATGCTGGGTGTATAACGTCGGTGAATCCCCTGATGATCCTTGATGCGCACCGGCTCGATGATCGCCGCCACGCGGCGGTAGTCCTGCAGGGCGGCCAGGGTCTCGGGGTTGTCGTTGTCGCCCAACTGCGGCATAGGGCCGGCGCGCAGGATGGCGCCGTCGGAATAGTCCAGCATCGGCAGCGCGCCCATCTGCTTGCGCACCGCCTCGCGGCCGCCGAGCTTTTCCAGCCAGCCGTCGTTCAGCACCGTCAGCCAGTCCACCCCCTTGGGGCCGCGGGCTAGGTTCAGCCGGTGTCCCGATGGATCGTTGATCTGCAGGCCGGGAAAACGCTGGGCGTAGCGGTACTCGAGCAGTTGCGCCTGATCACGGTGATGGTGGCTATAGGCGCGGTTAAGCGCGAGCCCGGCATAGCCGTGCTCCGGCGCCAGCGCCTCGCACCAGCGCTGCAGCAGCGCGGGCAGCTTCTCCTCACGGTCGATAAAAAAGTCGATGGGAAAATAGCACTGCATGGATGACAGATGTGGATGCATCTCATCGACGTGCACACCGAGCACACTGAAGCCGTAGAAGGAGGCGTCGGTGCGCCGTTTGCCGCCGTGATAGGTGAACTCCCATTCGCCGCGTCCGTAACTGGGCAGCCAGTCGAAGGGGGTGATGTAGCTATCCCAGCCCTGGAGCTTTTTCCAGCGCCCGGTCTGGGGGTTGGTGGTCCAGGTGAGCTGATCGCCGACGAGGTCGAGATAGTCGCGGAAGATCGACAGGATCGCCTCGCGCTTGGCCTGATGCTGGGAGCCGGTGAAGTAGAGTGTGACACCGATATCGATGGCGAACAGCACGCCATCGTCCGTTTCGACGGTGAGCGCGGTGTCGTTGGCGGCGCTCAGTTGCTGAGGTTGCATGGGGTCTCTCCGAAAGGTTGTCGTGGCAGTCTCGGTCGAGGCGGTGTCAGCCGGCCGGTCACCACAGGGCGACGGCGGCGGTCCCCAGGGCGCGCACGGTCATGCCGCCACCGGTGCGCACTGCCTGTTGGCCGACAGCAGCATCCAGCCCGCCGCTGACGTAGGCCAGGGCGGCGCCGGCGTCATCTCACTCTGCTGGCCTGGCGTTGCGACCCCGCGATGAATCCGTCGACATCGTCGCGAATCCCGTTGATGGGCACCAGGCTGTGTCTCAGGGCATTCACTTCCTGGCCTTGGCTCGCGTCGCGGCTGCCCGCATCGCCCGATTGGCGACGCACCCAGGGGAAGTTGGCCTCGGCCACCCGCTCCCCAAGTTCACGCAGCGGGCGGGTATAGTCCGCCGCGCCGCTTCCACTGTGTCAGGGAGAGCCTGCGCATGGCGTCACGCCGGCCGTCCGTATTGACGGCGTGCCAGGGACTGCCCCTGGCCGCATTGAAGACATACAGGAAGCCTTCTTGCAGCAGCCTCAGCGTGTAGTGCTGACTAAACATATCCCCGAAAGCAGAAGTACAGAATCACCAGTACCTCTGCCCAGCCCAGCAGGAAGCAGAACAGCGGCCAGAGGATCTCCTTCGCGGTCAGCGGAGGCTCGGTGTGGCGATTGCGAACGTAGGGGTCGTTTGGATCAACTCGGCATTTTTCCTCGACCCACTCGGGCCAACGTGGCACGCGACAGGTCCACTTGGCTATGAGGCGGCCGGTGCCGGCCCACATGACCATGGGGGCAAAAATCAGCTGGACCGCACGACTATCAGCCATCACCTGGGTGGCCTGGATCAACGAGTGGATGAAACTCTCACGCTTGCCATCCAGATCCAGCAGGCGCTGGTCGACCTGATAGGCCTGAATATGGCCGTCGGGCTCCTCCATGTAGCGACGCACCAGCTCCCAGATTTCCAGTACGCCTTTCATCCCCTTGAGGCCTTCGTACTTGAAGAAAACCAGGTGATAAAGCATGTTGCCGTTGCGATCCCGCACGTATCCGCGAATCTCTTCACGCGACATGCCCCGACGATCCTGGGACTTCGTCGCTTCGCTGGTGTAAAATTGAATGTCATCCCAGTTCATGGTGACGACACCCATATCCTGAGACCAGACATAGACCTTTCTATCCCGTCGATTGAAGCGCATGGGGTAGTGGGTTTTGCGGAATAACTCTCTGCGCAATAAGGAGTTAAGTAGTGGAAAGCATACCAACAAGATGATGGCAAGAGAAATTGCAAATAGTATGTACGCAACAAAGGGGATTTCCGAACCCTTTTTCACTATGTAATAAATTATTATCGCCAAGCCATAGGCAGATGGAACGCCTCCCATAAGACCGAAAAATGAAGGTACGCCACGAAGTCGATTGCCAGCATCTACCACTTCGATAAAAGATGAATTGACTTTCATCACCGCATCGTTAAAGTTCGCCTTTATCCCTTCCAGAGATTTGTCTTTTTTGTTAAGGAAGCCCGTTTTGCCCACTATTTTCAAGAGCCTAGAGGTCGTGCTGGAAAACCCCCAATTCCCTTTTATAAAGAGATTATAATAATCCTTAGCAGACGGCCGCATTTCAGTCTTCCTTATGAGTGATCGCCTTGAGGCGCTGCATTTCTTTTTCCAAGGCAGCATTGCCTGGACTTGGCGCACCGCGTTCTCCAAAAGCCCATTCGGCCAGCCATTCTTGCAAATCGTTTTCCGTGAACCACAAAATGGCGATAGCTGCCGCAATGGCAAAAATGCCAAGAATCCCAGCTATCCACCACAGGGCAATGGTTGAAAATATTCCGGTCAAACCAGTACTAATAGAAAATATAGCAATACTGGCACCTATAGTGGATGAGCCGGAAAGTAGGCGGATGCAGCTTCTGAGTCCATTCACCGTCAGCCAACCTTTCTCCGCCCTCCCAAAGATCCATGGCACCAAGAATAAACCCACCCGCCAAACCAAACCTCGCTCCCCATCTCAGGAAAAACCGGCTGGACCCGGCCAGCAGATGATCCGACGCGACAAACACCTTGCGCCCATGCTCCAGCGCCTTGCCCACCAGTTCGGCGGCACTGCCGGCCAGCATCAAGCTCATGCCCATCAGGCGGCCTTGAGCCCGGAGCCCCGCCTCCAGAATACTGTTCATGCCTTTGAGTTGACTGTCCAGACTGGCCCAGGCCAGCGCCACCCCGACGATGCCCGCCGAAAATTCCAGTTGAGCGCGACGGGATAAGTGTGCGGAGAGTGCCGGGTCGTCAAGCAGGTCATCGAGCGGGCCGAAATCGATCTGGCGAACATCGAACGTGATTGCGGGTTGCCCGTTGGCGGGAATAAGCGAGCGCGTCTCTACCCGAACCTTCTGCTGGAACTGATGCCGCTCACTCTCGCCCCAGTCGGGCTGGATCCGCTTGAGCGGCTCGCGGGTTCGGGAGAGGGCTTCCTCGAACGTCACGCTGCCTTGGGTGATCTGAATCGAGCGTCCCGAGATCATCCCCAGCGTGAGCAGAAGGGGAGCCGGGTTCTGCGCGTTGGCCACGGTACTTTGCATCGGCCCGAGCACATGACCGAGCATTCTGGCGGGCGAGGCAACCTCATCGGGATAATCTTCCGTCAACCCCAGATACGCCGCTATCAAGGGCCCCCAGGGCAGGGCGGCGGGATTATTGGGTGCGGCACCGAAATCGGCATCGCTGGCTGCCATGACCTGTTCGACCAGGGCTTGCTGATTGAGGCACATGCCTCTCAGCAGCAGGTTGCTATTGTCGATCTCGCTCGCCGACAGCCATTCGACATACTGCTTGAATGCGGGCGCGTAGCTCTGGGTGCCCAGCAGCACGAAGGAGATCACGGAAACGAAATTGATACCCGACTCGATGTTCGCATCATCGAATCGGCTGTTGAGGTAGATGAGCAGCGGATTGCCCGTCAGCCAGCTCACGTAGGCCGATGCCAGTGGCTGCATGTTGGCTTTGTCGTACGCCGAAAGCTGGGGGCGATAGGTGCTTTCCATCCAGTGATCGGGCTCGCCGGGGCGGAGCTTGTCGCCATATTTGTCCCAGGCGTCGTCGGCGGCCTCCTCGAGTTCATCCTCGCTGATACCTCGAAGCGTCTCCCGTCGAAAGGCATCTACCTCTTGCCGAAAAGCAGGTTCCTCTCGCTGACGGCGCTCAAAATTTTCTTTAAAATCATGCTCGAAACCGGGATGACCATAGCCATTGTAGTATTTGTCATGTAGATGGTCTTCGACGATTTCGTTCGCGCGCTGCATCCGCGCCCGCTCCCGAAAGCCGTCTCGCAACGCGTTGACGACCCCCGCCGTCACGAACGGGCGCTTGATCGCTTCCTGCTCGTTGAACTCATTTTCTCGCTCGGCGAGTAACGCGGCGAGATCGCTGGTCACGCCAGCCGGATCATCGAGCACGAACAGCGCCGGTGTCATCTCACTCTGCTCGTCACTCTGCTGGGCCTGGCGTTGCGACCACGCGATGAATCCCTCGACATCGTCGCGAATCCCGTTGGCGGGCGCCAGGCTGTGGCTCAGGGCACTCACTTCCGGACTTTGGCTCGCGTCGCGGCTGCCCGTATCGCTCGATTGGCGACGCACCCAGGGGAAGTTGGCCTCGGCCACTAGCTCCCCGAGTTCACTCAGCGGGCGGGTATAGTCCGCCGCGCCGCCTTTCCACTGTGTCAGGGAGAGCTTGCGCATGGCGTCACGTCGGCCGTCCGTATTGGCGGCGTGTGCTTTCCACACGCGTTTGGTCCAGCGGTCATCCGAGAAGGCGATATACAGCTCCGTGGCGTCCTTGGCCGAGGGTACCGTGATGCAACGCCCTGGATAGACATGCTCGGGATTGCCGCGGCAGGGGAACTCGTCATCCTCCACCGGCGCATTGATGTCAGCGTCGAGCGGTCCTGGCGCGTCGGGGTCGAGGGCCAGCAACTCGTCATTGGTGATCTCGATGTAGCGGCTGAGAAAGCCTTCATCGGTCACGTTGTAACCCTGCCAGCTGCCCTTGGCCGCGTTGAAGACATACAGAAAGCCTTCTCGCAGCAGCCTCAGGGTGTAGTGCTGGCCTCCCGAGAGCGCAATCTGCGAGACGGCATCATCCGCGAGATCCGCCGGCAACTCGGGGGCGGTGAGGCCGACATCGTCGCTACGCGCCACGGCATAGCGCACGGGCAGGATCGGCAGGCCACCGCCACCACAGAAGCTGCAATCGGGGCGAGGACTATCGGCGCGACTCATGTCCGCTCCTTAACTCTGAAATGAGGGTATTCCATTCGGCGTCATGCCATGCATCCAGATGGCCGCCAGTGTCGGATAAACGCCGCGTCGCCAGCGCCATGAACGATTCCACCAGGTCCTGTCCGGCCAGGCCCGGCAGGTGCATGGCCGCGCGCTCTGCCAGTAACGGCTGATCCCCGGGCGATAGGCCTGAGCGCTGCGCATGACGCAGGGTGTCATCCAGCCATTGCCAGTGGGTCGTGTCCTGCGGCCAGTCGGGCGCCAGCAGGGCCAGACGGCGCAGGCTGCGATTCAGGTCCGCAAAGCGATCGATACTCGACCACTGGCCGCGAGTCAGTTCCAACCAATCGATGGTCGTCGTGATCTCGGGACGCTTCAGGACATAAGACTGGCCCTGGCCGTCGAACCAGGACCATCGATCGAGGGGGCCCAGGAGTCGGGCCAGTTGCGTCGGTGTCAGCAACCACGCCAGATGGCGGAAGACGAGTGGATCGTAATAGCGAAACCAGTGATAGCGGCGATCGCCCGGACGTCGCTGCAACAGTTGACGACGCAGATGCCAGGCCGTTCGATTGAGATCGGCGCGTGTGCTCATCAGCGCCGAGAAGAACAGGACGCCACGTTTGCGGTAGCGCCGGATGCGTGCGATCAGGTCGTCATACACCTCGTGAGGCAAGTCCTGAAGCGCGACCAGCTGTGGCAGGCGATGCGCCCTTGCTGGTGCAGGCGACGTTTCCAGCGCCTGGACCGGCAGGTCGCGCCAGTCTCGTTCGTGCACGACCAAGGGGTTGATCACGGCGAAGTCGAACTGACGCAGCGACCCTGGCGTCAGCGCCTCGTCATGGGCGTGAATCCGAGATGGCTCTCTCAATACCGACATGGATCAGCCCCCCACGGGCGTACTGCCGGACGAGGACTTATCGGCACCCGCGAACTGTTTCTCGCACTCGCCCTCGGGCAACTCGGCCATGCCCGCATCCAGGCTCGTCGGCCCACCGAAGTTGTGCTGTGCCCCCTTGACGTCCACGGCGCCGGGGCAGTGGATGTCCACGTTGCCGTTCTCGACACGGATATAGCCGCCGCCACTGGTCAACAAGATGCC
>NZ_JAGXFF010000007.1:0-59385 GCF_020147985.1 Modicisalibacter sp. MOD 31.J
CCCTCGAAGAAACAGCCACTTGCTTCTCCCGTCACCGCCGGTGACGTGTCCCGTCGTCGGCAGCGGATGCGTACTTTACGCCTCACATTCGGCCCTGACAAGCCCTCGTTCGAGAAAAATTTCACGACCGCCCGAGACGGCTTATCCACACCCGGTCGCAACCATCGCCCGCCAACCCCTTGTGGATAACAAGACGCCCGCGCGAGGCGGGCGTTCAGCAGCGACTGGGCCGATGCGCGTCAGCTCAGAATGACCCGCGCATAACGCTTCTTGCCGGCCTGGATCACGTAGCTCCTGCCGGTGTCGAGCATGTGGTCCTTGGCGACGACCTCGCCATCGACCTTGACCCGGCCGTTGCCGAGCATGTCCTTGGCCTGGGCACTGTTGTTGGTCAGGTTGGCGCGGTTGAGTATCGCGGCGATCGGCGCCTGCCCACCGTCGAAATCGACGGTGACCTCCGGCAGGTCCTCGGGCAGCTCGCCCTCGGCGAGCTGGTTGCCGGCACTGCGATGCGCGTTGGCCGCCGCGTCTTCCCCGTGATAGCGGCCGATCAGCTCGCGCGCCAGCGCCATCTTGATGTCGCGCGGGTTGGCGCCGGCCTCGACGTCACGCTTGAGGGCCTCGAGTTCCTCGTTGGACTTCAGCGAGAGCAGTTCGAAGTAGCGCCACATCAGACTGTCGGGCATCGACACCAGCTTGTTGAACATGGTGCCCGGCGCCTCGTCGAGCCCCACGTAGTTGCCCAGTGACTTGGACATCTTCTGCACGCCATCCAGCCCCTCGAGCAGCGGCATGGTGATGACGACCTGCGGCTTCTGGCCGAAGTGCTTCTGGATCTCGCGCCCCATCAGCAGGTTGAACTTCTGATCGGTCCCGCCCAGCTCGACGTCGGCCTCCAGGGCCACCGAGTCGTAGCCCTGGACCAGCGGGTAGAGAAATTCGTGGATCGAGATCGACTGATTGGCCTTGTAGCGCTTCTCGAAGTCGTCGCGCTCGAGCATCCGCGCCACGGTGGACTGGGCGGCGAGTTCGATCATGTCCGCCGCCGAGAGCTTGCCCATCCAGTCGGCATTGAAGGCGACGATGGTCTTGTCGGGGTCGAGCACCTTGAAGACCTGCTCCCGGTAGGTCCTGGCGTTGGCCTTGACCTCTTCCTCAGTGAGCGGCTTGCGGGTGACGTTCTTGCCGGTGGGATCGCCGATCCGTCCGGTGAAGTCGCCGATCAGGAAGATCACCTCGTGCCCCATGTCCTGGAACTGGCGCATCTTGGTCAGCAGCACGCTGTGACCGAGGTGCAGGTCCGGCGCCGTGGGATCGAAGCCGGCCTTGATACGCAGCTTGCGCCCGGAAGCGAGCTTCTTCTCCAGCTCCTCCTCGAGCAGGATCTCGTGGGCGCCGCGCTTGAGCAGCGCCAGCGCATCGGCGACGTCGGTCATCGTACCCCTCTCTCGTAAATGGTGGTCCGTCATAAGGGTGGTCTGGCGAATGGAGCAAGATGGTAGCATGTCTCGACGTGACGGTTGAGCGCGGTCAACGAAGGAGAGAAACGCCCATGCCCCTGTTTGTCGGCCTGATGTCGGGCACCAGTCTGGATGGTATCGATGCGGCCCTGGTCCGCTGCGACGCCGAGCACGTCGAACTGCTCGACGCCGTGGGCGTGGCCATGCCGGGGGCGTTGCGCCAGCAGCTCCTGGCCCTGTGCCAGGCCGAGGCAGTGCGCTTCGCCGATCTGGCGAGCGCCGAACAGGCCTTCTGCCGCGTGCAGGCCGAGGCGGTCGAGCAGTTGCTCGAGCGCAACCGGCTGGACGCCGGCGCGATCGCCGCGATCGGCAGCCACGGCCAGACCATCGAGCACGCCCCGCAGGGCGAAGCGCCCTACACCTGCCAGCTCGACAACCCCAGCCTGCTCGCCGAGCTGACCGGCTGCCGCGTGGTCAGCGACTTCCGCCGCCGCGACCTGGCCGCCGGAGGGCAGGCCGCGCCGCTGGCACCGGCCTTTCATGCCGCGCTGTTCGCGGACGACGCCGAATGGCGGGTGGTGCTCAACCTGGGCGGCTTCGCCAATCTGACCCTGCTGCCGCCCCGCTCGCGGGCGATGCCGGTCACCGGCTTCGATACCGGGCCGGCCAACACCCTGCTCGACGCCTGGTTTGCCCGTCATCACGGCGACGGCCACTACGATGCAGACGGTCGCTGGGCCGCCGGCGGTAGCGTCGATACCGCCCTGCTCGAGCGCCTGCTGGCCGACCCCTTCTTCGCCCGGCACCCGCCCAAGAGCACCGGCCGCGAATACTTCCACCTCGCCTGGCTGGAGGCCCACCTGAGCGGTCATGAAGCGCCGCAGGACGTGCAGGCGACCCTCGCCGAACTGACCGCAAGGAGTGTCGCACTGGGCGTCGCTCAGACTCTCGGCCCGGTGCCCGCCACCCTGATTCCCTGCGGCGGCGGCACCCACAACGCCGATCTGCTGCAACGCCTGGGCCGCCATCTGCCGACCCTGATGCTGGCCGATTGCCAGACGTTCGGCTGGTCGGCCGACTGGCTGGAGGCCGGCGCCTTCGCCTGGCTGGCCTGGCGACGCCTGGAAGGTCTGCCCGGCAACCTCCCCGCGGTGACGGGCGCCGCCGGGCCGCGCGTGCTGGGCGGTGTCTACAGCGCCTGAGTCGCCCGGCGCGCCAGACGCTCAGTAGTCGTCGCTGTCGCGCAGCGACAACCGGTCGGCGGCATTCATCGCCTCGTCCACGCCGCGTTGTTCGCCATCGGCGAACTTGATCATCATGCGCAGGTCGTTGGCCGATTCGGCGTGCACCAGCGCCACGTCCTCGCTGATATCGCCGCGTCGATACAGCTCGAACAGCGCCTGATCGAAGGTCTGCATGCCCAGGTCGCGCGAGCGCGCCATCAGCGCCTTGATCTCGCCCACCTCACCCTTGCGCACCAGGTCGCCGATCAGCGGCGAACGGCGCAGCACCTCGATCGCCGCCACGCGGCCCTTGCCATCCTGCCGCGGCAACAACTGCTGGGCGACCACCGCCTGCAGGTTGAGCGACAGGTCCAGCCAGACCTGCTCGTGGCGCTCGCCGGGGAAGAAGTGAATGATCCGCTCCAGCGCCTGGTTGGCATTGTTGGCATGCAGCGTGGCCAAGCACAGATGGCCCGTCTCGGCGAAGGTCAGCGCCTGCTCCATGGTCTCCCGGGTGCGGATCTCGCCGATCATGATCACGTCCGGCGCCTGGCGCAGGGCGTTCTTCAGCGCCACCTCGAAGGACTCGGTGTCGATGCCCACCTCGCGCTGGTTGATGATCGCGCGGCGATGCGGGTGAATGTACTCGATCGGGTCCTCGATGCAGATGATGTGGCCACCGGCCGTCTCGTTGCGATGCTGGATCATCGACGCCAGGGTGGTCGACTTGCCGGTGCCGGTACCGCCGACGACGAACACCAGGCCGCGCTTGAGCAGCGCCAGCTCGCCCAGCGCGGCCGGCAGCGCGAGCGCGTCGAGGCCGGGGATGTCGAAGGCGATGCGGCGAATCACCATGGCCATCTGACTGCGCTGGTAGAAGGCGCTGACCCGGAAGCGCCCCTTGCCCTGCAGACTGAGCGCGAAATTGGCCTCGTGCTCGGCCTCGAAGCGCGTGCGCAACCCCTCGGGCAACGCCGCCAGCACCAGTTCGCGCACCTGGCCGATCGACAGCGCCGTCTCGCCCAGCGCCACCAGCTTGCCGCTGATCTTCAGCGAGGCCGGCGCGTTGGTCGAGATCAGCATGTCCGAGGCCTGCTTGTCGATCATGATGTCCAGCAACTGCTGCAGCCATTCAGCGGGGGTCATCGCCGCGCTCCTCGTCCGTGGCATCCCGGGGTCATGGTCAGGCCTCCGGCAGGTGCCCCTTGGCCTTGGCCTGGGCTTCCTGTCGGCTGACCACGTTCTGGCTGACCAGCTTGGCCAGCGCGGTATCCAGCGTCTGCATGCCCAGGTTGCCGCCGGTCTGGATCGCCGAATAGATCTGCGCCACCTTGTCCTCGCGAATCAGGTTGCGCACCGCGGAGGTCGCCACCAGGATCTCGTGGGCGGCGACCCGCCCCCCGCCGTGACGCTTGAGCAGCGTCTGCGAGATCACCCCCTGCAGCGATTCGGAAAGCATCGAGCGCACCATCGCCTTCTCGTCGCCCGGGAAGACGTCGATGACGCGGTCGATGGTCTTGGCCGCCGAGGTGGTGTGCAAGGTGCCGAACACCAGATGGCCGGTTTCCGCCGCGGTCAGCGCCAGACGAATGGTTTCCAGGTCGCGCAGCTCGCCGACCAGGATCACGTCGGGATCCTCGCGCAGCGCCGAGCGCAGCGCCTGGGTGAAGCCCTGGGTATGGCGATGGACCTCGCGCTGGTTGACCAGGCTGCGCTTGCTGGCATGCACGAATTCGATCGGATCCTCGATCGTCAGGATATGGTGGTGCTGGGTGTCGTTGATGTAGTCGATCATCGCCGCCAGCGTCGTCGACTTGCCCGAGCCGGTGGGGCCGGTCACCAGCACCAGCCCCCGCGGCAGTTGCGAGAAGTGGCGGAACACCTCGCCCAGCTCGAGCTCCTCGAGGGTCAGCACGCGTCCGGGAATGGTCCGGAACACCGCGCCGGCACCGCGATCCTGGTGGAAGGCGTTGACACGAAAGCGCGCCACGCCCGGCACCTCGAAGGAGAAGTCGGTCTCCAGGTAGGCCTCGTAGTCGCGGCGCTGCTTGTCGCCCATGATGTCGTAGATCATCTTGCGGACCTCGCGGTCCTCCAGCGCCGACACATTGAGGCGCCGGATGTCGCCATCGACGCGGATCATCGGCGGCAGGCCCGCCGACAGGTGCAGGTCGGAGGCGTTCTGCTTTGCCGAGAACGCCAGTAATTCGGTAATATCCATGCACTCCCCTGCTTTCGTTTGTTTCTTGTTGAGGTCGACGCCAGTATGCCAGACGCTCAGGTCAGTGAATCACTGTCGCGCGCCCGTCGACGTCTGGCCGCGGCCCTGGAACGAGCGCAGCGCCCCGCCGACGACGCCCAACTACTGGCCGTCAGCAAGACCAAGCCCGCCGGCGCGATCCGCGAGGCCTACCACGCCGGCCAGCGCGACTTCGGCGAGAATTACCTTCAGGAAGCCCTCGACAAGCAGGCCGAACTCGCCGATCTCGACGCTATCGTCTGGCATTTCATCGGCCCTTTGCAATCCAACAAGACGCGCGCCGTGGCCGAGCACTTCACCTGGGTGCATAGTGTCGACCGCCTCAAGGTCGCCCGGCGGCTCTCGGAACAGCGCCCCGCCGACCATGGCCCGCTCAACGTCTGCCTGCAGGTCAACGTCAGCGGCGAGTCCAGCAAGTCGGGCGTCGCCCCCGAGGAACTCGAGTCCCTGGCCCTGGCGGTCGCCGATCTGCCCAACCTGACACTGCGCGGCCTGATGGCGATTCCCGCGCCCAGCGACGACCTCGAGGCCCAGCGCCGCCCGCTGGCCCACCTGCGTCGGTTGCGCGACACCCTCAATGCGCGGCATCCGTCCCTCGCCCTGGATACCCTGTCGATGGGCATGAGCGACGACCTGGAAGCCGCCGTCCTGGAAGGGGCCACGCTGGTCCGGCTGGGCACCGCCATCTTCGGCGCCCGCGCGCCGCATCCCTGACCCAATTCACGCCAAGCAGAGGACTCCCGCATGGCAAGCCAAGTCACCTTCATCGGCGCCGGCAACATGGCCAGCGCCATCTTCGGCGGCATGATCGACAGCGGCTATCCGGCCACCGCGATCACCGCGACCAGCCCCGACGAACAGCGCCTGGAGACGCTCGCCGCCGACTACGGCATTCATACCGCGATCGACAACGCCGCCGCGGTCGCCGAGGCCGACGTGGTGGTCCTGGCGGTCAAGCCGCAGATGATGCACGACGTCTGCGCCGGCCTGCGCGACGCCATCCAGGCGCGACGCCCGCTGATCGTCTCGGTGGCCGCCGGTCTCACCGCCGAGACGCTGGACGAATGGCTCGGCGGCGGTCTCGCCGTGGTGCGCTGCATGCCCAACACCCCGTCGCTGGTGGGTGCCGGCGCCAGCGGGCTGTTCGCCAATGCCCGCGTCAGCGACGCCCAGCGCGAGCTCGCCACCACCCTGCTGGAGGCGGTGGGTCTCGTCGAGTGGGTCGACGACGAAGCCCTGCTGGAGGCGGTCACCGCGGTGTCGGGCAGCGGCCCGGCCTACTTCTTCTTGATCTTCGAGGCCCTCGAGGAAGCCGGTCAGCGCCTCGGCCTGCCCGCCGAGACCGCCCGCCGCCTGGCCTTGCAGACCGGCCTCGGCGCCGCCACGATGGCGCAACGCAGCGACGTCGAGCCGGCCCGACTGCGCCAGAACGTGATGTCGCCGGGCGGAACCACCGAACGTGCCATCCACTGCCTGGAAGACGGCGGCCTGCGGGCCCTGTTCGCCGAGGCGACCGAGGCCTGTGCCGCGCGGGCCCGCGAGATGGCCAGCGAACTGGGCAAGACGCCGAACCGATAACGGAGGGGATTCATGGGCAGTCAACTGGGAAGCGCCGGCCTGATGCTGGTCAACACCCTGATCAACATCTACCTGTTCCTGCTGATGCTGCGCTTCCTGCTGCAGGCATCGCGTGCCGACTACTACAACCCGATCAGCCAGGCGGTGGTCAAGGTGACCCAGCCGGTGGTCAAGCCGCTGCAGAGCTTCCTGCGCCCGATGGGCCGCATCGATCTCGCCACCCTGGGCGCCGGTTTCATCATCAAGGCGCTGAGCATCGCGTTGATCGTGCAGGTGGCGATCGGCGGTCTTCCGCCGCTGGGCGGCATCGCCATCGCCTCGGTGGCGGCGCTGGCCAGTGCGATCCTCAAGATCTACTTCTTCGCGCTGATCGGCATGATCATCCTCAGTTGGGTGGCGCCGAACGCCAGCCATCCGGGGGCCCTGCTGATCATGCAACTGGTCGAACCGATCATGGCGCCGGTGCGCCGGGTGATTCCGCCGCTGGGCATGATCGACCTCTCGCCGATCGTGGTGTTCATCGTCATCAACCTGATCGATGGGATCGTGGTCGGCTCGCTGACCCGCGCCGCCGGCATTTCCGGCGTCCTGGTCGGCCTGTAACCGCCGCGCGGCCAAGACAACGAGAGACAGGGCCGCAAAGGCCCTGCGCCGAACTGGACACTGACGCTTCATGCCCGAGACGCTTCCCGCCGACTCGGTCGGCCTGGTGACGCCGCAGCAGCAGCACTTCGACGACCCGCTGCCGCTGGCCTGCGGCAAGACCCTGCCGGCCTACGATCTGGTCTACGAGACCTACGGCGAGCTCAACGCCGCACGCGACAACGCGGTGCTGATCTGCCACGCCCTGTCGGGCCATCACCATGCCGCCGGCTATCACAGCGCGGACGAGCGCAAGCCCGGCTGGTGGGACGCCCATATCGGTCCCGGCAAGACCATCGACACCGAGCGCTTCTTCGTCATCTCGCTGAACAACCTGGGCGGCTGCCACGGCAGTACCGGGCCATGCTGCGTCAACCCCGATACCGGCCGCCTGTGGGGCCCCGAGTTTCCGGTGATGACCGTCGGCGACTGGGTCAACAGTCAGGCCCGGCTCGCCGACCGGCTGGGCATCGAACGCTTCGCCGCGGTGGTCGGCGGCAGCCTGGGCGGCATGCAGGTGCTGCAGTGGGCGCTGGCCTATCCCGAACGCATCGCCAACGCCGTGGTGATCGCCGCCACGCCGCGCCTGACCGCGCAGAACATCGCCTTCAACGAGGTCGCCCGCCAGGCGATCCGCTCGGACCCCGACTTTCACGACGGCTGGTACGCGCTCGAGGGCACGGTGCCCAAGCGCGGGCTCAAGCTGGCGCGCATGGTCGGCCACATCACCTACCTCTCCGAGCACTCGATGGGCGCCAAGTTCGGTCGCGACCTGCGCAGCGACGAGCTCAACTTCGGCTATGACGTCGAGTTCCAGGTCGAATCCTATCTGCGCTACCAGGGCGACACCTTCTCCACCGCCTTCGACGCCAACACCTACCTGCTGATGACCAAGGCGCTCGACTACTTCGATCCGGCGGCCGCCCACCAGGGCGACCTGGCCGCGGCCCTGGCGCCGGCCACCTGTCGCTTCCTGGTGGTCAGCTTCTCGACCGACTGGCGCTTCGCCCCGGAACGCTCTCAGGAGCTGGTCGACGCCCTGGTGCGCGCCGGCAAGCCGGTCAGCTACGCGGCCATCGACTCCCTGTACGGCCACGACGCCTTCCTGCTCCCCGATACCCGCTACCAGGCGGTGTTCGGCGGTTTCATGAAGCGCGTGGCCCGCGACCTCGGCCTGGAGGGCTCGTGATGCGCGCCGATCTCACGCTGATTCACGACTGGGTCCACGACGGCGCCCGGGTGCTCGACCTGGCCTGCGGCGACGGCACGCTGCTCGACGCCCTGGCCCGCGACAAGGACGTCTTCGGCTACGGCCTGGAGATCGACCCCGACGGCATCACCGCCTGTCTGGAGCGCGGCGTCAACGTCATCGAACAGGACCTCGATCAGGGCCTGGCCAACTTCGACGACGACGCCTACGACCTGGTGATCATGACCCAGGCACTGCAGGCCCTGCGGCGCCCCGACCTGATGCTCGACGAGATGCTGCGCATCGGCCGCGAGGCGATCATCACCTTCCCCAACTTCGCCTACTGGCGCCACCGCCTCTACCTGGGCTTCAAGGGCTTCATGCCGGTGTCGCGCACCCTGCCCCATGCCTGGTACGACACCCCCAACATCCACCTGTCGACCTTCAACGACTTCGAACGGCTGTGTCTCGACAAGCAGTTGGTCATCACCGACCGCGCGGTGGGCAACGGCGCGCACCAGAGCCACTGGAGCAGTCGGCTGTGGCCCAACCTGTTCGGCGAGATCGCGATATTCCGGGTCGGCCGCGGCCATGCCCGCCGACATGGCTGGCCCCTAGCGGCGAATGCCCGTCGGTCCCCTGCCAGGGCGAGTGGTTGACGTCCTGGCGGTGTCAGTCGACGACGCTGGCGTCGTGTATCTCGCGGTGCAGTGACACCGGTAGACGGCCAGCCAGTTCGATGGTCGCCGGCCGTTCGTCGCGCCGCCCCACCCGACAGCCGTAGGCCAGCACCTCGACGCCCGCGTCCGCGACGCGTCGCAGGGTCTCGGCATAACGCGGGTCGAGATGCGCGGCCGGGGCGACATCGTGGATGCCCCCGTGGGCGACGCAGAACAGCAGCACCGCGCGCTGCCCGGCGGCGGCCAGCCCGGCCAGCGTCTCGAGGTGCCGGGTACCACGCTCGCTCACCGCGTCGGGAAAGTAGCCGTGACCGTCGCGCTCCTTGAGGGTGACCTGCTTGACCTCGACGAAGGCGGTGCCGCGTTGTGGGTCGTCGAGCCGGAAGTCGAGTCGGGCGCCTTCGACCTTCGCCTCGCGCTTGAGCGCGGCGTAACCGGCCAGCGGCTCGATGCGCCCGGCACGCAGCGCCTCCTCGACGATGGCGTTGGTGCGCCCGGTATGCACGGAGGCCGTCGCCACCCCGCCCGCCGCCTGCGGCAGCTCGATCAGCTCCCAGGTCCAGGCCAGCTTGCGGGCCGGGTTGGTGCTCGGCGACAGCCACACCCGGCAGCCCGGCACATTGACCGCACGCATCGAGCCGGTATTCGGGCAGTGGGCCACGACCAGCGTGCCGTCGGCCAGCTCGACGTCGGCGAGGAAGCGCTTGTAGCGCCGGCGCAGGGTGCCGGGGACGAGCTCGGGGTAGTCCACGTCAGCGCCCCTCCCGCGCCAGGAAGCGGCCGAGGCGCTCCACCGCTTCCTCGAGCCGCGCGACGTCGTTGGTGAAGGCGATGCGCACGTGGTGCTCGCCGCCGCGCACGGCGAAGTCGACGCCCGGCGTGATGGCGACGTTCTCGGTCTCGAGCAGTTGCTGGCAGAAGGCCTGGCTGTCTCGGGTGTACTGCGACACGTCGAGCCACAGGTAGAAGGCGCCCTGGGGCGGCACCGCCGGCGCCAGCCCGAGGCGCCCGAGTCCCGCCAGCAGGGCGTCGCGGCGGCGGTGCAGCTCGCGGCGGCGCTCTTCGAGTTCCGCCGTGCATGCCGGCGTGAAGGCCGCCAGCGCGGCATGCTGCGACGGCGTCGGCGCGGCGAGGAAGACGTTCTGCGCCAGCCGGCTCAGCGGTTCCACGGCCGCCTCGGGGGCCACCAGCCAGCCCAGTCGCCAGCCGGTCATGCCGAAGTACTTCGAGAAGCTGTTGACGACGAACGCCTCGGGGGCCACCGCCGCTGCGCTGACCGGCTCGACGTCGTAGCTCAGCCCCTGATAGATCTCGTCGACCAGCAGGGCGCCATCGCGCCGCGCGACGACATCGGCCACGGCGCGCAGTGCCTCGGCGTCGAGCACGTGCCCGGTGGGGTTGGAGGGCGAGGCGAGCATCGCCAGACGGGTCGCCGGCTGCCAGTGGCGCTCGACGAGGCCGGCGTCGAGCTGCCAGCCGCTGTCGTCGCCCACCGCCACGCAATCCACCTCGGCATCGGCCAGGGCCATGAAGTGACGGTTGCACGGGTAGGTCGGGTCGGCCATCAATACCCGGTCGCCGCGCCCCACCAGCAGCTGGCTGGCCAGCAGCAGCGCGCCGGAGGCGCCGGGGGTGACCAGGATCCGGGCCGGATCGACCGTCGCGCCGAAGCGCTCGGCGTAATGCCCGGCGATCGCCTCGCGCAGGGCGGGGATGCCGCCGGCCGGCGTATAGCGCGTATGGCCCTCGGCCAGCGCCTGCCGACCGGCCTCGATGATCGGCCGGGGCGTGGCGAAATCGGGCTCGCCGATCTCCAGATGAATGACGTCGTGGCCGGCCGCCTCGCGGGCCTGGGCCTGTTCCAGCAGATGCATCACGCGAAACGGTTGCACCCGCTCGACGCGTGGATTCCAGTTCATGGCTGTCCTCGTTTCGTTGCCGCCATCGGGGCGGACCGACCAGTTGGCCCGTGGTAACGACCCGCGTCAATCCCGGGCCGCTCGGGCGACGCCGGTGGTTGCAATGCGCCGGCTTTTTCGCTAAATAAGCAAGGCTTCGGGTGGGCATGCCATCCGCGGACCCGTCGGGCACGCCGACGCGCGATCCGAGCGGCCGGGCCCCGGCCCAAGTCACTGTGAGTAATGAGGCAGCCCCATGCCAGTAGCGGAACAGAAAACGGAAGCGCCCAAGAAATTCACCCCGTACGAGCCGGCGCCGGGTGAAGAGTACATGAACGACAAGCAGCTCGAGCACTTCCGCCAGATCCTGCTCGGCTGGAAACAGGATCTCATGGAGGAGGTGGACCGCACGGTTCGCCACCTGCAGGAAGACGCCAACAATTACGCCGACCCGGCCGACCGCGCCACGCAGGAAGAGGGCTTCAACCTGGAACTGCGGACCCGGGACCGCGAGCGCAAGCTGCTCAAGAAGATCAACGAGACCCTCGAGAAGATCGACGAGGACGACTACGGCTTCTGCGAGGCCTGCGGCGTCGAGATCGGCATCCGCCGCCTCGAGGCGCGCCCCACCGCCACCCTGTGCGTCGACTGCAAGACCCTGGCGGAACTCAAGGAGAAGCAGTTGGGCGGCTGATCGCTCCCGCTTCTCGATATCACGGGCGCCCCTGGGCGCCCGTTTGCCTTTCAGGAGAGCCCGATGTCCGGTTATCGAGGCCGCTTCGCGCCCACCCCCTCCGGGCCACTGCACTTCGGCTCGCTGGTCGCCGCGCTGGCGAGCTTCCTCGATGCCCGCCACGCCGGCGGCGAGTGGCTGCTGCGCATCGAGGACGTCGACCCGCCGCGCTGCCCGCCCGGCACCAGCGAGACGATCCGACGCCAGCTCGAGACCTACGGCCTTCACTGGGACGGCGAAATCCGCTACCAGCACGCTCGCGACGTGGCCTACCAGGCCGCTCTCGAACGGCTCGCCGAGACCGGCCTCGCCTATCCCTGCAGCTGCTCGCGCAAGGAATGGCGCGACTACCCGATCTACCCCGGCTGGTGTCGCGACGGCCTGCGTCATCCTCACCGCCCGGTGGCCTGGCGCCTGCGCACCGACCGCGGGCCACGTCCGGTCGGCTGGCAGGACCGGCTGTTCGGCGAGCAGCGCTTCGACCCCGTCGATTTCGGCGATGTGGTGCTCAAGCGCAAGGAAGGCCTGTGGGCCTACCAGCTGGCGGTGGTGGTCGACGACGCCGACCAGGGCATCACCGACGTGGTGCGCGGCGTCGACCTGCTCGACAACACCCCCTGGCAGCTACAGCTACAGGCCGCCCTGGGCATGGCCACGCCGCGCTACCTGCACCTGCCGCTGATCGTCGCCGCCAACGGCCAGAAGCTGTCCAAGCAGAACCTCGCCCCGGCCCTGCCGACAGCGCCGGGCGCGGTGAATCGCTGGCTTCACGAGGCGCTGATCGCCCTCGAGCAGCAGCCCCCGGCAACCCTGCGCGAGGCACCGGTCGCCGAGCAGTTGGCTCACGCCATCGCGCGCTGGGACCCCGCGCGCCTGCGCGCGCAGAAGCACCACCGCATGCCCCGCCCCTGAGCCGTGACGCCACCGGGCCCGGGCCCCTGCGACTCAGGTCGGGTTGAGCCGGACAACGCCCCTCCCTACACTCGGGCCTCCGCTTTCCTGCAGGTACCCGGATGTACGTCTACCGCATCATGCTGTTCCTGGTCTTCGGCGGCTATCTATTGTCGCCGATGCTGATGAGCGGCTGGGCCGTCCCCGGCATGGCCTGGTACCGGCCGTTTCTGATCTGGGGCGCGCTGATCGCGCTGTCGGTATGGCTGGAGCAGAAGAGGAAGCTCGATGAGCATTAGCCTGGCCGGCCTGACGGCCCTGGTCGTCGGTTACCTGGTCCTGCTGCTCGTCGTCGCCGGCGCGACGCGGCGCGGCTGGATTCCGGCCCGGGTCGTCCATCATCCGCTGGTCTACGGGTTGTCGCTGGGCATCTACGTCAACGCCTGGGGGATCTACGGCAGCGTCGCCCTGGCGACGCAGATCGGCTACGGCTACCTGGACTTCTACCTGGGCGTGGCCGGCGCCTTCCTGCTGGCCCCGGTGCTGCTGGTGCCCATCCTGCGCCTGACCCGCACCTACCAGCTGGCGTCCCTGGCCGACCTGTTCGCCTTTCGCTTCCGCAGCCGCTGGATCGGCGCCCTGGTCACGCTGATCACCCTGCTCGCCGTGCTGCCGCTGCTCGCCCAGCAGGTCCGGGTGGTGGGCGATGTCGCTCACCTGCTCACCGGCAGCGCCTCGCCCGCCCTCCTGGCGCTGCTGTTCTGTGCCCTGGTGGCGATGATGGCCCTGGTGCTGGGCGCGCGACGCACGCACCTCACCGCCGACCATGCCAGCCTGGTCGCCGCGGTCGCCGTCGAGTCGCTGGTCAAGCTGGTGGCACTGCTGGTGCTGGCCGGCGTCGCCCTGTACGGCGTGTTCGCCGGTCCGGGCGATCTCCAGCACTGGCTCGACGGCCCGGGGCAATCCTTCCAGGTGATCGCCCGGCGTCTCGATCCGGGGCAATGGCGCACCCTGCTGTTATTGTTCTTCGCCGCCGCCTTCCTGTCGCCCCACATGTTCCACATGGCCTTCGCCCAGGCCCCGTCGCGCCAGGCGCTGTTGCAGTCGAGCTGGCAACTGCCGCTCTATCTGCTGTTGATGGCGCTGCCGGCCCCGTTGATTCTCTGGGCGGCGCAGTATCGCGACGTCGCGCCCCCCCAGGCCGGGCTCGCCTACCTGGTGTTCACGCTGTTCGACACCCCCGGGCTCGCCGGCCTCGCCCTGCTGGCCGGTCTCGCCGCCGTGTGCGGCACGCTGATCGTGATCGCCCTGTCGCTGGCGGGGATGGTGCTCAACCATCTGGTACTGGTCGCGCACCCGCCCGGCCGCCACGACGACCTCTACCGCTGGCTGCTGGGGCTGCGCCGGGTACTGATCGTCGCGGTGATTCTCGGTAGCTGGGTGTTCTACCGGGCGCTGGGCGGCGAGCACGACCTCGCCAGCCTGGGCCTGGTGGCCTTCGTCGGCATCGCCCAGTTCCTGCCGGGCATGCTGGCCCTGCTCTACTGGCCGGGCGCCAACCGCAAGGGCATGGTCTGCGGGCTGATCGCCGGCAGCCTGCTGTGGCTGGCCGGCCAGTGGCTGCCGCTGCTCACCGGCTGGCCGGCGCTGCTGTTCATCCCGCCCGGCCTCGAACTGCTCGCCGGCGAGCCGGTGTGGTACACGGTGACGCTGATCTCGCTGGCCGCCAACACCCTGACGCTGATCCTGGTCTCGCTGGTCACCCGCACCTCGGAGGCCGAGCGCGCCGCCGCCGAGGCCTGCTCGGTGGATGCGGTGATCCGGCCCAAGCGACTGCCGCTCAGCGCGCGCACCGGCGAGGACTTCAAGCGTCATCTCAGTGACGCCCTGGGCCCCGAGGTCGCCGACCGCGAGGTGGACGCCGCGCTCGACGCGCTGGGCATGTCGCCCCAGGAGAGCCGGCCCTATGCATTGCGGCGCCTGCGTGGCCGCCTGCAGGCCAACCTCTCGGGGCTGATGGGCCCCTCGGTGGCGCGCGACATCGTCGACCGCTTCCTGCCCTATCAGCAGGGGCCGAAGGCGGCGACCGACGACGTGCATTACGTGGAAAGCCTGCTCGAGGCCTATCGCTCGCGGCTCACCGGTCTCGCCCGCGAACTCGACGGCCTACGCCGCTACCATCGCCGCACGCTGACCCAACTGCCCATCGGCCTGTGTGCGTTCGGCGACGACGACGAACTGCTGATGTGGAACGACGCCCTGGCCCGGCTCTCGGGCATCGCCGGCGCCAGCGTGATCGGCGCGCGGCGCGAGAGCCTGCCGGCGCCCTGGGCGGGACTGCTCGAACGGACCTTCGAGCGCCCCGGCAGCCACCTCTACAAGCAGCCGGTGGAACTCGTCGGGGGTACCCGCTACCTGACCCTGCACACGGCGGACCTGGCCGTCGAGGACGACGAACGCGGCGGCACGGTGGTATTGATCGAGGACCACAGCGAGATGAAGTGGCTGGAGGACGAGCTGGTCCACGCCGAGCGACTGGCGTCGATCGGGCGCCTCGCCGCCGGCGTCGCCCACGAGATCGGCAACCCCATTACCGGGATCTCCTCGCTGGCGCAGAACCTGCGCTACGACACCGACGACGCCCTGGTGCTGGATACCGCCCACCAGATCCAGGCACTCACCGACCGTGTCTCGCGCATCGTCGGCTCGCTGGTCGGCTTCGCCCATGGCGGTGATCGTGGCAACGCCGGATCACGCCATGCCACCCTCGACGTGCAGGCGATCGCCGACGAGGCGTTGCACTTGATACGTCTGGCCCGCTCGGGCCAGGATATCGAATATCGCAATGCATGCCCCACGGCCCTGACCGTGCAGGGCGATGCCCAGCGCCTGGTCCAGGTGCTGGTCAACCTGCTCGGCAATGCGCGGGACGCCAGTCCTCCCGGCGGTCTGGTGGTGGTCGACGCGAGACGTCACGACGGTGGCGTGCGGATCACGGTGACGGACGCCGGTCACGGCATCGACGCCTCGATCCGCGACCACCTCTTCGAGCCTTTCACGACCACCAAGCCCCCGGGCGAGGGCACCGGGCTCGGTCTGTCGCTGGTCTACAGCATCGTCCAGGAGCATCATGGCCAGGTACGCGTCGAATCGCCCCTGCCCGAACTCGGTCACGGCACCCGCATAAGCCTGTGGCTGCCCCAAGCCCCTCACGCTGACAGAGATGCTGATGAGCCAGATCCTGATCGTTGAAGACGAAGCCATCATCCGTACCGCCTTGCGTCGGCTCCTGGAGCGTCACGAGTATATCGTCAGCGAAGCCGAGTCGGTGGCCGAGGCACGTCGTCTCGAGCTCAGGAACTTCGACCTGATCATCAGCGACCTGCGCCTGCCCGGCGACCCCGGCACCGCGCTGATCGATGCCGCTGCGCCGGTGCCGGTGCTGATCATGACCAGCTATGCCAGCATGCGTTCGGCGGTCGACGCCCTCAAGCAGGGCGCGGTCGACTACATCGCCAAACCCTTCGATCACGACGAGCTGCTCGCCACCGTGGCCAGAACGCTCGACGCTCACGAGCCGACCCGCGAGCCCCCGGCGTCCGCCACGCCGCCCGCCCCCGCGGACGCCACGCCCCAGGACATGATCGGCGACTGCCCGGCCATGCAGGCGGTCTACACGCGGATTCGCAAGACCGCCCCGGCCGACGTCACCGTGCTCATCCAGGGCGAATCGGGCACCGGCAAGGAACTGGTCGCCCGGGCCATCCACCGCCAGAGCCGCCGCGCCCAGGCGCCGCTGATCTGCGTCAACTGCGCGGCGATCCCCGAGACGCTGATCGAGTCCGAGCTGTTCGGCCACGAGAAGGGCGCCTTCACCGGCGCCAGCGCGGCACGCACCGGCCTGGTCGAGGCGGCCGACGGCGGCACGCTGTTCCTCGACGAGATCGGCGAGCTGCCGCTGGATGCCCAGGCGCGCCTGCTGCGCGTGCTGCAGGAGGGCGAGATTCGCAAGATCGGCTCGGTGGAGACCCGCCACGTCGACGTCCGCCTGATCGCCGCCACGCACCGCGACCTGCACGCGCTGTCGCGTAACGGGGAGTTTCGGCTCGATCTCTATTATCGCCTCAACGTGATGCAGATCGATCTGCCGCCGCTGCGCGAGCGCGAGGACGATATCCTCGAGATCGCCGATGTCCTGCTCGCCGCCGCCTGCCGGCGCCACGCCCGGGACGGCCTGAAGCTCTCGCGCGCGGCGCGGCGCGACATTCGCGACTACCCCTGGCCGGGCAACGTGCGCGAGCTGGAGAACGCCCTCGAGCGCGGGGTGATCCTGGCCGAGGGCAACCTCATCCACCCCGAGGACCTGGGCCTCAATCCCGTGTCGATGCCCGCCAGAACCGCGGCATCCCGCGGCAGCGCGCCGGGCGGGGGTGGCGCGGCGTCCCCGGAGGCGGCCGAAGAAGACCTGTCGCTGGAGGATTACTTCCAGCACTTCGTGCTCGAGCACCAGGACCAGATGAGCGAGACCGAGCTCGCCCAGAAGCTCGGCATCAGCCGCAAGTGCCTCTGGGAGCGTCGCCAGCGCCTGGGAATCCCCCGCAAGAAGAGCCCCCGCACCCGCTCCGCCTGAGCCGCCGCCGGGCAGGCAATACCATGGTCTAACACGCATTTTCGTCGCCGAACGCCTCGCGAAGGCCGGGCCGGACAGCGGGTTCGCACCACTTGTTACCATCCCACACAGCTTTTTCCCCATAACGGCGCACTCGGGGTAACACAGCACGGCCTCCCGAGGCGCCGATTCCGACCATATATTTTTAATTTATTGTTTTTAAAGAAAAAACCTGAATCTGGCACGACCACTGCAACTACCAGGACAAGAAGAACAACAACCGGATGCCGCCGACGGCAACAATAACAACAGGCTCGTCGGAAGGATTTTCGTCGGTCCGGCAACAACAAGAACAACCGAGACGACGACACGCGTTCTCCAGGCCCAACAACCATAAACCGCCTGTCGAGAAAGCGAGCGACCACAATAACGACAATGGCCGCGACGATCCGGTAACCGTATCGGGACGCGACGCTCCGCGCACAGGTCGAACAACGACAAATACCTGTCTGAGGAGCACCTCCGGCAACAACAACAAATCGCCGGGGGAAGGCAGACACCCTGCCGTCGTGGTTGGATTATTGTTTTGAATACGAGACGGTCGCCATCAGGAAGATGACCAATAACAAGACCATTGCTTGCCTGATGACTCCGAATTGGTGACTGTGGTGCGTATTCAAGGCGATGCGCCATCACGAAGAAGAATCAACAGCACGGATGCTGTCGAATTGCTTGATAGGGGGAGACCGAAAGGTCTCCCCTTTCTCATGGTTACTGGCCGGACGATGGTCGTAACGCTTTGCATCCTCCGGACGCTCGGCTACACTGGCCTTTTCGCGAACGGCGAGACACTATCGCGGCATGTTCAAAGGATTTACTCGCTTTCTCCAACGCCCCGGTGAACGTTTGAAGACTCTGTTCGGCAATCAGGATGGCACCGGCAAGGCTCCCGGGCTTCGCATCATTCCCCGAGAAGAACACGACATTTCGCGCCAGCTGTTCAGCGACAGCGCGCTCAAGGTCCTCTATCGGCTGCACAACGCGGGGTACGAGGCCTATCTGGTCGGCGGCTGCCTGCGCGACGCCCTGCTCGGCCAGACCCCCAAGGACTTCGACGTCGCCACCAATGCCACCCCGGAAGAGTTGCGCGACCTGTTCCGCAATTCGCGGATCATCGGCCGGCGCTTTCGCATCGTGCATGTCCGCTTCGGTCGCGAGATCATCGAGGTCACCACCTTCCGCGGCCGCCACACCAACGACCACGGCGAACACGTCTCGCAACAGTCCGAAGCGGGGCTGCTGCTGCGCGACAACGTCTGGGGCAACGTCGAGGAAGACGCCCTGCGCCGCGACTTCACCGTCAACGCACTGTACTACAACATTGCCGACTTCTCGCTTCACGACTGGGCCGGCGGCCTCGACGACCTCGAGCACCGCACGCTACGCCTGATCGGCGATCCCCAGGTGCGCTATCGCGAAGATCCGGTGCGCATGCTGCGTGCCATCCGCTTCGCCGCCAAGCTCGACTTCACCCTGGCGCCGGCGACCGAGGCGCCGATTCGCGAGCTCGCCCCGTTGCTGCTGCAGATTCCGCCGGCACGCCTGTTCGAGGAAGTGCTCAAGCTGTTCATGTCGGGCCAGGCCGTCGCCACCTATCATCTGCTGCGCGATTACGGGCTGTTCGCCATGCTGTTCCCCGAGGCGGACGAGACCCTGGACGAACTCGACTGGGCGGAGCCGTTGATCATTCAGGCCCTGGCCAACACCGACGACCGCGTGCGCCGGGAGCGCCCGGTGACGCCGGCATTCCTGTTCGGCGCCCTGCTCTGGCCCGGCGTGCAGCAGCGCGTCCAGCGCCTGCAGGCGGAAGGCATGCCGCCGATCCCCGCCCAGCAGACCGCCGCCCAGCAGGCCATCGCCCGCCAGCTCCAGCACACCTCGATCCCCAAGCGCTTCAGCCTGCCGATGCGCGACATCTGGGATCTTCAGCAGCGTCTGCCGCGCCGCCGTGGCAAGCGCGCCTACCAGACGCTCGAGCACCCGCGCTTCCGGGCCGCCTACGACTTCCTGCTGCTGCGCGAGGCGGCCGGCGAGGTCAAGCCCGGCCTCGGCGACTGGTGGACCGCCTTCCAGGAGGGCGACGAGCACGACCAGCGGCGCCTGCTCGGCAAGGTCGACGCCGACCCGGCGGGCACTGCGGCCCCGCGCAAGCGCCGCCCCCGCAAGCGTCGGCGCAATAACACGCGCCCGGACTCCGGCAACCATGACTGAAGAGGCGCTGCCGGTGGCCTATGTCGGCCTGGGCAGCAACCTCGAGGGGCCTCGGGACCAGGTGACTCGCGCCCTCTCGGAACTCGACCGCCTGCCGACGACCCGGCTGGTCAGCGCATCGCCGCTCTACGCCAGTACGCCGATGGGTCCCGCGGACCAGCCCGACTTCATCAATGCCGTCGCCAAGCTGATCACGCGGCTGTCGCCACTGGCGCTGCTCGATCAACTGCAGGCGCTCGAGCAGCGCCATCGCCGCCGCCGCCAGCGCCACTGGGGGCCGCGCACCCTGGATCTCGATCTGCTGCTCTACGCACAACGTCGTCAGACCTCGCCGCGGCTGACGCTGCCGCATCCCGGCATCGGCGAGCGCAATTTCGTGCTGGTGCCGCTGGCCGACATCGCCCCGGACCTCGAACTCGACGGCGTTCCCGTCGCCCGTCTGGCGGCGTCCCTCGGCGACGACGGGTTGCACCGGGTGTCACCGCGAAAGTAGGGTTGCAGCGCTTTTGTTACCATTCCACACTTCCTGCCCTGTAACGGGTAACAGCGGCAGTAACGCTCACGCCCGTTGGCGTCCCCGAGCCGGGCGCCATTTGCCAAGCCGACGAGAACGCCAGTCATGAAAACCGTCACTCTGAGCACGCTGCAGGCGGCCAAGCGCGCCGGCGAACCGTTCAGTTGCCTGACCGCCTATGATGCTTCCTTCGCCCAGGCCGCCAACCAGGCCGGTATCGAGGTCCTGCTGGTCGGCGATTCGCTGGGCATGGTCCTCCAGGGCCATACCAGCACGCTGCCGGTAACACTCGACGACATCGTCTACCACACCCGCTGCGTGGCCCGCACCAAGGGCACGAGCCTGTTGATGGCCGACCTGCCGTTCATGAGCAACGCCTCCCTCGAGGGTCTCCTCAAGGACGCCGGAGCGCTGATGCGGGCGGGCGCCGAGATGGTCAAGATCGAGGGCGAGGCCTGGATGGCCGAAGGGATCCGCGAGCTGACCCGCCGCGGCGTGCCGGTATGCGCCCACCTGGGCCTGACCCCGCAGATGGTGCATCAGTTCGGTGGCTTCAAGGTCCAGGGGCGCGATGCCGAGCACGCCGAGCGGCTGATCGCCGATGCCCGGCGCCTGGTCGAGGCCGGCGCCTCGGTGATCCTGCTCGAGTGCGTGCCCGCCAGCCTGGGCCGCGCCGCCCAGGCGGCGCTCGACGTACCGGTGATCGGCATCGGCGCTGGCGCCGATACCGACGGCCAGATCCTGGTCATGCACGACGTGATCGGCGTGAGCAGCGGCTACATCCCGCGTTTCGCGAAGAACTTCCTGACCGACACGGGATCGATCGAGGGCGCCTTCCGGGCCTACCATGACGCGGTCAAGACCCGTCGCTTCCCGGCCAAGGAGCACTCCTTCTGATGCAGACCCTCAGCGACATCGAGAGCCTGCGCCGCACCCTGGCGGATGTCCGTCGCAGCGGACGGCGTATCGGTCTGGCGCCGACCATGGGCAACCTCCACGACGGCCACCTGGCGCTGGTCGCCGCCGCCCGGCAGCGTGCCGATTTCGTGGTGGCGAGTATCTTCGTCAATCCCCTGCAGTTCGGTCCCGGCGAGGATTACGCCAGCTATCCGCGAACCCTCGACGCGGATTGCGCCGCGCTCGAGGCCGCCGGCTGCGACCTGGTCTTCGCGCCGCCCGCCGAGGCCCTCTATCCCAACGGCACCGACCGCCAAGCGACGGTCAGCGTGCCCGGGGTCTCCGACGGCCTGTGCGGTGCCAGCCGCCCCGGTCATTTCGACGGCGTCGCCACGGTGGTGACGATGCTGTTCAATCTGTTCCAGCCCGACCTGGCCTGCTTCGGCGAAAAGGACTACCAGCAGCTCGCGGTGATCCGCAAGATGGTCGCCGATCTGCACGTCCCCATCGAGGTCGTCGGCGTGCCCATCGTGCGGGCCGACGACGGGCTGGCCCTGTCGTCGCGCAACGGCTACCTGGATGCCGGCCAGCGCGCCCGGGCACCGCGTCTCTACGCCATGCTGGCCCAGGCCCGCGAGGCGCTGGAGCGTGGCGACGAGCCCGCCACCACGCTGCGCGAGGGGACCGCGCATCTGGTCGAGGCGGGTTTCAAGCCCGACTACCTGGAACTGCGCCGCGCCGACGATCTTGGGCCGGTCACCGACACTACCCGCCACGCCGTGCTGCTCGCCGCTGCCCATCTGGGGCCGGCGCGCCTGATCGACAACGTCAGGGTCACGCTGCCGCGCTGACCGCCGCCGGGCGAGCGCAAGCGGAGAGACGCCCGCGTCGCCAGCCCGGCACGCCGCCGCGACAATGCTGCCCACCGTCAAATTTCGACGGATTGGCAATTGTCGCGGCGCACAAGGTTCTCCTATGCTGACTGGGCATTTCGTCCTCGAGTCAAGGAGTCTCACATGCAAGACGTGGTCATCGTCGCGGCACGCCGCACCGCCATCGGCACCTTCGGCGGGTCGCTCGCCGGGATTCCCGCCGCCGAGCTGGGCGCCAAGGTGATTCAGGATATCCTCGCCAATACCGGCGTCGCCCCGGAGCAGGTCGACGAAGTCCTGCTCGGCCACGTCTTGACCGCCGCCTGCGGCCAGAACCCGGCTCGCCAGGCGTCGATCCTGGGCGGTCTGCCCCACGGGGTACCGGCGATGACCATCAACAAGGTCTGCGGCTCCGGCCTCAAGGCCCTGCATCTGGCCACCCAGGCGATCCGCTGCGGTGACGCCGAGCTGATTCTCGCCGGCGGTCAGGAGAACATGTCGCTGGCCCCCCACGCCCTGCCGAACTCGCGGACCGGCCAGCGCATGGGCGACTGGAAGGCGATCGACACCATGGTCTACGACGGCCTGTGGGATGCCTTCAACCAGTACCACATGGGCATCACCGCCGAGAACCTCGCCGAGAAGTACGGCATCACCCGCGAGCAGATGGACGAATTCGCCGCCGGCTCGCAGCAGAAGGCCAGCGCGGCCATCGAGTCGGGCCGCTTCGATAGCCAGATCGTGCCCATCGAGATCCCCCAGCGCAAGGGCGATCCGGTGGTCTTCAAGGCCGACGAAGGCCCGCGTGCCGGGATCACCGCCGAGAAGCTCGCCGGCATGAAACCGGCCTTCAAGAAGGACGGCACCGTCACCGCGGGCAACGCCTCGTCGATCAACGACGGCGCCGCGGTGACCATGATCTGCTCCGCGAAGAAGGCCCAGGAACTGGGGCTCGAGCCGCTGGCGCACATCAAGGCCTACGCCAACGCCGCCGTGGACCCGGCGATCATGGGTATCGGCCCGGCCCCGGCGACCCGGCGCTGCCTGGAAAAGGCCGGCTGGACGACCGATGACCTCGACCTGATCGAGGCCAATGAAGCCTTCGCCGCCCAGGCCCTGTCGGTCAACAAGGAGCTCGGCTGGGATCCGGCCAAGATCAACGTCAATGGCGGGGCGATCGCCCTGGGCCACCCGATCGGCGCCTCCGGCTGCCGGGTGCTGGTGACCCTGGTCCACGAGATGATCGCCCGCGATGCCAAGAAGGGCCTGGCGACGCTGTGCATCGGCGGCGGTCAGGGCGTGGCGCTGGCCATCGAGCGCTAAGCCTTCCCCCACTGTAGCGACACACACCATGACGAAGGCCGGCGTCGATCGCCGGCCTTCCTGCCTCTCGGGCCGAGGCGGGCCGCGACCGAATCGGCCTCCTTGCGCGGCCCGCGCCAGCACGTCACCATGGCGTCATCCCATTCCCACGACGCGAATCCAACGACATGAGCAAGTTCTGGAGTCCGGACGTCCGCGAACTGACGCCCTACGTCCCGGGCGAGCAGCCCCGCGAGCGCCTGATCAAGCTGAACACCAACGAGAACCCCTATCCGCCCGCGCCGGGCGTCGAGCGCGCCCTGCGCGACTACCCGATCGACCATCTGCGCCGCTACCCGGATCCCGACTCGCTGGCCCTGCGCGAGGCGCTGGCCCGCGAACATGGCGTCGACACCGAGCAGGTGTTCGTCGGCAACGGTTCCGACGAGGTGCTGGCGCTGGCCTTCCAGGCCTTCTTCCGGCAGCCGGAGCCGCTGCTGATGCCGGCGATCACCTACAGCTTCTACCCGGTCTACTGTCGCCTCTACGCCATCAACTACCGGACCCTGGCGCTCGACGACCACTGGCGGGTACCGCTCGAGGCGCTGACCGGCGAGAGCGGCGGGGTGGTCTTCGCCAACCCCAACGCCCCTACCGGGCATGGCCACTCGCGCTCCGCCATTGCCGATCTGCTCGGCCGGGTCACCGAACGCGTGGTGCTAGTCGACGAAGCCTACGTCGCCTTCGGTGGCGAGAGCTGCGTGCCGCTGATCGACAGCTATCCCAACCTGCTGGTGGTGGGCACCTTCTCCAAGTCGCACAGCCTGGCCGGGCTGCGCCTGGGCTATGCGATCGGCTCGCGGGAGTTGATCGAGGGGCTCGAACGGGTCAAGGATTCCTTCAACTCCTACCCCGTCGACAGCCTGGCGCTCGTGGCCGGCGTGGCCGCGCTGGCCGATCGCGAGCACTTCGAGGCCTGCTGCGAACGGGTCGTCACGACCCGCGAACGCGCCCGGCGCCGCCTCACGGAGCTGGGGTTCGAGGTCCTGCCCTCGCAGACCAACTTCCTGCTCGCCCGCCACGAGCGCTACGACGCCGGCGAGCTGTTCACTGGGCTGCGCGAGCGCGGCGTGCTGGTGCGTCACTTCAACAGCGAAGCGCTGCGCGACTTCCTGCGCATCACGGTGGGCACCGACGACGAGATGGACAGCCTGATCGAAGCCCTCGAGGCACTCTGCCGCGGGTGAGCCGTCACCCCCGGAAAAATCGCCGTCCATGAAAACGGCCCACCCGCTTGGCGGGTGGGCCGTCGTCGTTACCACGGCAACCGAGAGAGGATCACTCGGCCAGGCTGGCCTCGAAGGCGGCCTTCTCTTCGGCGCCCACTTCCTTGATCGACAGCTTGACGCGGTTGCGGTTGTCGATATCGAGTACCTTGACGATGACCTCGTCACCCTCGTTGAGGTAGTCGCGGACGCTGTTGACGCGTTCCGGCACGATCTGCGAGATGTGCACCAGACCGTCGGTCCCCGGCATGAAGTTGACGAAGGCACCGAAGTCGGCGATGCGCACCACCTTGCCCTGGTAGAGCTTGCCGATCTCGGCTTCGGCGGTAATGCCCAGCACGGTGTCGATGGCACGCTTGGCGGCCGCCTTGTCTTCGGCGTAGATGCGCACGGTGCCATCGTCGTCGATGTCGATCGAGGCGCCGGTATCGTCGCAGATCTGGCGAATGGTCGCCCCGCCCTTGCCGATCACGTCGCGGATCTTCTCAGGATCGATCTTGATGGTGGCCATCGATGGTGCGTTGGCGGAGACTTCCTCGCGGCTGCTGGCGATCACCTGGTTCATCTCGCCGAGGATGTGCAGGCGTGCCTCATGGGCCTGCTGCAGGGCAGTCTCCATGATCTCCTCGTTGATGCCCTCGATCTTGATGTCCATCTGCAGCGCGGTGACACCCTCGGCGGAACCGGCCACCTTGAAGTCCATGTCGCCGAGGTGGTCCTCGTCACCCAGGATGTCGGTCAGCACGGCGAACTTGTCGTCGTCCTTGACCAGACCCATGGCGATACCCGCCACCGGTGCCTTGAGCGGCACGCCGGCGTCCATCAGCGCCAGGGAGGAGCCGCACACCGAGGCCATCGAGCTCGAGCCGTTGGACTCGGTGATCTCGGAGACCACGCGGATGGTGTAGGGGAATTCCTCGTCACTGGGCAGCATGGCCTGGACACCGCGCCGGGCCAGACGACCGTGACCGATCTCGCGACGCTTGGGACCGCCCATGAAGCCGGCCTCCCCGACGCAGTACGGGGGGAAGTTGTAGTGCAGCAGGAAGCGGTCCTTGCGCTCGCCCTCCAGCGACTCGATCAACTGAGCGTCGCGCAGCGTGCCCAGCGTGGCGATGACCATCGCCTGGGTTTCGCCGCGGGTGAACAGCGCCGAACCGTGGGTCTTGGGCAACAGGCCGACCTCGATGTCCAGCGGACGCACGGTCTTGTGATCGCGGCCGTCGATGCGCGGCTCGCCATTGATCACCCGCGAGCGCACCACGCGCTTCTCGAGTGCGGCGAAGGCGCCGCTCACCGCCTCGGCGTCGAACTGGCCGGCCTCGTCGCCAGCGAGCTGCTCGACCGCCTCGGCCTTGAGCGCCGCCAGGGCGTCCTGACGCGCCATCTTGTCGGTGATGCGATAGGCCTCGCCGACCTTGGCCTCGAAGGCACCGGCGAGCGCTTCCTTCAGGGGGGTGTTCTCGGCGGCGGGCTGCCAGTCCCACTTGGGCTTGCCGGCCTCGGCGACGAATTCGTTGATCGCGCCGATCGCCACCTGCATTTCCTGGTGGCCGAAGAGCACGGCGCCGAGCATTTCGTCCTCGAGCAGCTCCTGGGCCTCGGACTCGACCATCAGCACGGCCTTCTCGGTGCCGGCGACCACCATGTCCAGCTCGGAGGCCTGGAGTTCCTCGACACTGGGGTTGAGGAAGTAGCCGCGATCCTCGGTGAAGGCCACGCGGGCGGCACCGATCGGCCCGTTGAACGGCACGCCGGAGATCGCCAGCGCCGCCGAGGTGCCCAGCATCGCGGCGATGTCCGGATCCTGATTGCGATCGGCGGAGAGCACGGTGCAGATCACCTGCACCTCGTTCATGAAGCCCTTGGGAAACAGCGGGCGGATCGGCCGGTCGATCAGCCGCGAGGTCAGGGTTTCCTTCTCGGTGGGGCGCCCCTCGCGCTTGAAGAAGCCGCCGGGGATCTTGCCGACCGAGTAGGTCTTCTCCTGGTAGTGCACCGACAGCGGGAAGAAGTCCTGACCCGGCTTGGTGTCTTTCCTGGCCACCACGGTGCAGAGCACCACGGCGCCATCCATGGTGACCTGAACGGCGCCGGTGGC
Organism: Modicisalibacter sp. MOD 31.J; assembly: GCF_020147985.1. Taxonomy (NCBI): domain Bacteria; kingdom Pseudomonadati; phylum Pseudomonadota; class Gammaproteobacteria; order Oceanospirillales; family Halomonadaceae; genus Modicisalibacter; species Modicisalibacter sp. MOD 31.J. The sequence continues at coordinate 26,407 of NZ_JAGXFF010000007.1, forward strand.
CTGACGGGCGACGCGCCCGGTTTCGAGGGTGACGGTGCTGTTACCGTACTGGAATGTCTTTCTGACCGGATTCACAGGGCTTCCTTCAACTTGTCGATTGCATGTTCGGGACGTTTGACTCGGCGACCATTTTAGGCGTTCGCGGGGGCGAGGGCTACCGATGCGCCCGAGGGCGACACGCGCCCAAAAAAGAACAAGCAACCCCGAGGGGTTGCTTGTTCTGGAATCAGCCGGGGAATGACGGCTGGATCAACGACGCAGACCCAGGCGCTGGATCAGCGACTGATAGCGCTCGAAATCCTTGCGCTTGAGGTAGTCGAGCAGCTTGCGACGCTGGTTGACCATGCGGATCAGACCACGACGCGAGTGGTGGTCCTGCTTGTTGCTCTTGAAGTGATCCTGCAGGCCATCGATGTTGGCGCTCAGCAGGGCCACCTGAACCTCGGGGGATCCGGTGTCGTTGTCACCACGGCCGTATTCCTTGACGATTTCGGCCTTCTTTTCAGCGGTCAATGCCATCTGTTTCTCCAGTAAGCAATATGCCTGATGGGGATGAATGTCGGAGACCACGCATATTTGCAGTCTCCCCGTACGCCGCGTGAGCGGCGACGAAGGTGCCACCGCTCAGCCGGTGGCAATCAGTCGACGGGGGGCGATCTCCCCCGTCCCGGTCACCGCGACCAGGCCCAGGAAGGCCCCGTCGCGATAGAGTCGTGCCAGGTCGGCATCGGCCAACCCGGCGGTATCGGCGGCGGCACGCTGGCCGTGCAGCAACCGCGATGCCGCCTCGGGCTCGACGTCCAGGCGCGGCAGGTGGCGCACCAGCACGTCCATGGGCAGCAACGACGCCGTCAGCGTTTCGCCGCTCTCGGCCTCGAGACCCTCGAAGCCGACCATGTCGGTGGCCTGGAAAGGCCCCGTCTTGAGCCGGCGAAGTGCGGTGATGTGCGCACCGCAACCCAGCGCGCTGCCGATGTCCTCGGCCAGCGTGCGGATGTAGGTACCCTTGCTGCAGGCCACCTCGAGCTCAAAGCTCTCGGTGGTGCAACTGACGAGGCGCGTATCATAAACCGTCACACGACGTGGCGCACGCGCAATCGTCTTGCCCTCGCGGGCCAGTTCGTAGAGCGGCCGCCCCTGGTGCTTGAGCGCCGAATGCATCGGCGGGATCTGCTCGATCTCGCCGCGAAAGTCGTTCAGCACCCGCTGCAGGGTCGCCTCGTCGATGCCGGCCACCGGACGACGCTCGACGATGCTGCCGTCGGCATCGCCGGTATCGGTGATCTCGCCCAGCTTGACCCGGGTGCGATACACCTTGTCGGCCTCGAGCAGGTAGGACGAGAACTTGGTCGCCTCGCCGAAGCACACCGGCAACAGCCCGGTGGCCATCGGGTCCAGGGTCCCGGTATGCCCCGCCTTCTGCGCCTGGAACAGCCGGCGCGCCCGTTGCAGGGCATGATTGCTCGACACGCCCGGCGGCTTGTCAAGCAGCAACACGCCATCGATCGGCAGGCCGCGACGGCGACGCGCCATCAGCCCTCTTCCTCGTCATCGCCGTGACGGGAACGGTCGGCTTCGACCGCCTCGTCGATCAGCGACGACAGCTTGTGGCCGCGAGTCACGCTCTCGTCGTAGTGGAAGCGCAGTTCCGGCACGTGCCGCAGCTTCATGCGCCGGGCGATCTGACTACGCAGGAAGCCGCCGGCGCGCTTGAGCACCGCCAGGTTTTCCTTGATCCGCGCGGCATCGTCGTCGCCCAGCAGGGTGATGTAGACGTCGGCGTAACCCAGGTCGCGACTGACGGTCACGCCACTGACGGTGACCATGCCCAGCCGCGGATCCTTGACCTCACGCTGGATGAGGACCGCCAGCTCCTGCTGGAGCTGATCGGCCACCCGGTCGGTACGCTTGAACTCGCGCATCCGCTCACTCTCCTCGACGCGTCACAGGGAGCGTTCGACCTTGACCTGGTCGAAGACCTCGATCTTGTCGCCGACCTGCACGTCGTTGTAGTTCTTGACGCCGATCCCGCACTCCATGCCGTTGCGCACTTCGTTGACGTCATCCTTGTAGCGACGCAGCGATTCCAGGTCGCCCTCGTAGATGACCACGTTGTCGCGCAGGACACGGATCTTCTTGTTGCGATGCACGGTGCCCTCGACGACCATACAGCCGGCCACGGCACCGATCTTGGGCGCCTTGAAGACGTCGCGAACCTCGGCCACGCCGACAATCTCTTCCTTCCACTCCGGCGCCAGCATGCCGCTCATCGCCTGCTTGACCTCGTCGATCAGCTGGTAGATGACGCTGTAGTAGCGCAGGTCGAGACCCTCGCGCTCGATGATCTCGCGCGCGGCGGCATCGGCACGGACGTTGAAGCCGACCACGATGGCGTCACTGGCCAGCGCCAGGTTGGCGTCGGTACCGGTGATACCACCGACCCCGGAGGACACCACGGCGACCTGAACCTCGTCGGTGGAGAGTTCTTCCAGCGCGCCACGGATCGCTTCCAGCGAACCCTGGACGTCGGCCTTGAGGACGATGTTGACCTTGGCCACCTCGTCCTGGCCCATCTGGCTGAACATGTTCTCCAGCTTGGCCTTCTGCTGACGCGCCAGGCGTACCTCGCGGTACTTGCCCTGACGGAAGTTGGCGACTTCGCGCGCCTTCTTCTCGTCGGCGAGCACCATGAAGTCCTCGCCCGCCTCGGGGGTGCCGTCCAGGCCCTGGATCTCCACCGGCATCGACGGACCGACCTGCTCGACCTGCTTGCCGAGCTCGTTGGTCAGCGCCCGCACGCGGCCATAGTGGAGGCCGGCCAGGACGATGTCGCCCCGGTTCAGGGTGCCGTTCTGGACCAGCACGGTGGCCACCGGGCCGCGGCCCTTGTCGAGGCGCGATTCGACCACCACGCCCTTGGCCGGCGCTTCGGGGACCGCCTTGAGCTCGAGCACCTCGGAAACCAGCAGGACCGCCTCGAGCAGAGCATCGATGCCGTCGCCGGTCTTCGCCGAGACGTGGACGAACTGGGTATCGCCGCCCCACTCCTCGGAGATCACGCCGTGCTGCGACAGCTCGTTCTTGACCCGATCGGGATCGGCGCCGGCCTTGTCGATCTTGTTGACCGCGACCACCAGCGGCACACCGGCCGCCTTGGCGTGCTCGACCGCCTCGATGGTCTGCGGCATCACGCCGTCGTCGGCGGCGACCACCAGGATGACCACGTCGGTGGCCTGGGCACCGCGCGCACGCATGGCGGTGAACGCCGCGTGACCCGGGGTATCGAGGAAGGTGATGTCACCCGTTTCGTGCTCGACGTGGTAGGCGCCGATGTGCTGGGTGATGCCACCGGCCTCGCCGGTCGCCACCTTGGTGCGACGAATGTAGTCGAGCAGCGAGGTCTTGCCGTGGTCGACGTGACCCATCACCGTGACCACCGGAGCGCGAGTGATCTCCTCGCCCTCGTAGGAGATACCCTCGAGAACCTCGGTCTCCAGCGCATCGTCCTTGACCAGCTTGGGCTTGTGGCCCATTTCCTCGACGACGATCGCCGCGGTGTCCTGATCGATGGTCTGGTTGATGGTCACCGCCGCGCCCATGGTGAACATGGCCTTGATGACCTCGTTGGCCTTGATCGCCATCTTGTCGGCCAGGTCGGCGACGCTGATCGACTCGGGGATCGCCACTTCGCGCACGATCGGCTGCGTCGGCTTCTGGAAACCGTGCTTGCCGCCACCGCTGTCGCGACCGCCACGACGGCTGCCCCGACGCTCGGCACGCTTGACCTTCTTGCCGCTGCCGCGACGACGCTCGGCACGCTCTTCGCGATCCTCGTCGCGACTGGTGTCGTGGCGTCCCTTCTTGGCGGCGGCCTTCTTGGGATGGGCACGGCGGTTGTCGCTGCGCGGTTCCTTGGGCGGCGCCTCGACCACCGGCGGCTCTTCCGCGGGCAGCTCGAGCTCGGTGGGAATCTCCTCGGCCGGCTTGTCATCGGCCTTCGGTGCCGGCTCGGCGGCTTCCTGCTGCTTGGCCGCTTCCGCTTCCTCGGCCTGCTTGGCCTCGGCGGCCTGCTGCGCCTCGCGCTCGGCCTTCTCGCGCGCCTGGGTGGCATCGGCCATGTCACCGACCAGTTGCCGCGGCCCCTGATCGACGGCTTCCGGCGCCTCTTCCTCCTGAGCCTCCTCGCGCTTGACGTAGGTCCGCTTCTTGCGCACCGAGACCTCGATGCTCTTGCCGCGGCCGTCGCCGGAGCGAATCCGACTCTTGGTCTTGCGCGTCAGGGTGATGCGATTCTTGGCACCGCGACCGCCACCATGACTCTGGGTGAGATGGTCGAGCAGACGCTGCTTGTCCTCTTCGGACACCGCATCGCCCTCGGCCTTGTGCGGGAGCCCCGCTTCCTTCATCTGTTCCAGCAGGCGGGACGTGTCACGCCCCACCTTGGCTGCAAAATCTTTAACCGTCATTTCTGCCATTACGACCCTCCTGAGCCCGTGACCTAGTTACTCTTCACTCTCGAACCAGGGCGCACGGGCGGTCATGATCAGTGCCGCGGCGCGCTCTTCGTCCACGTCCTCGATGTCCTTGAGGTCATCGACGGACTGTTCGGCAAGATCCTCCATGGTGACGATGCCACGGCTGGCCAGAATGAAGGCCAGGTGACGGTCCATGCCGTCCATCTCGAGGAGGTCGTCGGCGGGCTGGGCGCCGTCGAGTGCCTCCTCGGAGGCGATTGCCAGGTTCAACAGCTCGTCCTTAGCGCGTGCGCGCAACTCTTCTACCAGGTCCTCGTCGAATTCCTCGATCTCGAGCATCTCCTCGAGCGGCACATAGGCGATCTCCTCCAGCGAGGTGAAGCCCTCCTCGACCAGGATCCGCGCCATTTCCTCGTCGACCTCGAGGTGGTTGATGAAGTACTCGACCAGGGTGTCGACCTCCTGCTCGCGCTTGCCCTCGGCCTCTTCCTCCGTCATCACGTTGAGCGTCCAGCCGGTCAGCTCGCTGGCCAGGCGCACGTTCTGGCCGCTGCGGCCGATGGCCTGGGCCAGGTTGTCCTCGGCAACGGCCACGTCCATGGCATGGGCGTCCTCGTCGACGAGGATGGACGCCACGTCGGCCGGCGCCATGGCGTTGATCACCAGCTGCGCCGGGTTGTCGTCCCAGAGGATGATGTCGACGCGCTCGTTGCGCAGCTCGTTGGAGACCGCCTGGACCCGCGAGCCCCGCATCCCCACGCAGGCGCCGACCGGATCGATGCGCTTGTCGTTGGTCTTGACCGCGATCTTGGCCCGCGAGCCCGGATCGCGGGCGGCGCCCTTGATCTCGATGAGCTGCTCGGCGATCTCGGGAACCTCGATCTTGAACAGCTCGATGATCAGTTCCGGGCGCGTCCGCGACAGGATCAACTGTGAGCCGCGCGCCTCGGCGTCGACCTTCCACAGCAAGGCGCGAACCCGCTCGTTCATGCGGTAGCGCTCGCCGGGGATCATTTCGCTGCGCGGCAGGAAGGCCTCGGCATTGTCGCCAAGGTCGATGATCAGCCCGTCACGTGTCGTCTTCTTGACGATCCCGGCGATCAACTCACCCTCGCGCTCGGCATAGTGGCGCACGATCTCGGCGCGTTCGGCTTCACGGACCTTCTGAACGATGACCTGCTTGGCCGTCTGCGCGGCGATGCGACCGAAGGCGGCGTTCTCGATGCGCTCCTCGACCACGTCGCCCAGGGTCAGCGGCGGATCACGCTGCTCGGCGAACGACTGCTTGATCTCGGCGTCGGGATTCTCGAACTCGTCATCCTCGACCACGACCCAGCGCCGGAAGGTCTCGTAGTCGCCGGTGACCCGGTCGATCTGGACCCGCACGCTCACTTCCTGGCCATCGAAGCGCTTGCGTGATGCGCTGGCCAGCGCCGCCTCGACGGCGCCGAAGATCACGTCGCGGGGCACGCCCTTTTCGTTCGAGATCGCGTCAACGACCAGCAGAATCTCTTTGCTCATGCCTTAAGCCTCGCCAGAAATCAGTCCTTATCCATCGAACTGCGGAACGATCCGCGCCTGATCGATGGTATCGATGGGAAAGCAATACTCTTCGCCGTCGAGCTGCAGCAACACCTCGTCGTTCTCGACGCCCGCCAGCAACCCCTTGAACTTGCGGCGCCCATCGAACGGCGAGCGCAGGCGCAAGGCCACGACATGCCCCTGGTAGCGAGCGAACTGCTCGAGCGTGAACAGGGGGCGATCCATGCCGGGCGACGACACCTCCAACTGGTACTGGCCAGGGATCGGGTCCTCGACATCGAGGATGCCGCTGATCTGCCGGCTGACGTCGGCACAATCGTCGACCGTGATGCCATCGGGACTGTCGATGTACACCACCAGACGGGAGTGCTTGCCCTGGGAAAGATGGTCGATACCCCAGAGCTCAAACCCCATGCCGGTCACCACCGGTTCGATGAGTGCGTTCAGCGCAGCGTCCTTGATTGCCACAGATGAAGGCTCCTACAGCAGTTGCATCAGGCACCTGACCGGGAGTAGAGAGGAAAGCTAGGTGGCTGATTGGCGTTAGCGTCAGCGGTGCGAACCGCTAACAAAAAGCCCCTTCATAGGAAGGGGCCTTTCAAGAAACTTGGTAGCGGGGGCCGGATTTGAACCGACGACCTTCGGGTTATGAGCCCGACGAGCTACCAGACTGCTCCACCCCGCATCATAGGTTGGCGATTATAAAAATCCGCTCGCCCCTCGGTCAAGGACCCGAGCGTATCGCCACGTCTTGCCAATCGTGCTTCTGAGCGGGCCGTCATGCGGGCCTTCAGATGGTGCCGAAGGGGGGACTTGAACCCCCACGACCATAAGGTCACTACCCCCTCAAGATAGCGTGTCTACCAATTCCACCACTTCGGCATCAGGGGGCGAACACACAGTCGATCTTGCTGACTCACCGTGTGCTCGTTGCTCGGACAACCTCGGAACCCGAAAACTGCCCGAAACAGCACTACATTTCAACGTCTAAGGCGTGGAGATCACTCTCCGGAATCCTCTAGCGTTGGCGCAGTATTATCCCCACCTTGATCGCTTTCGTCAAGGGTCGGCACCGATTTCTGCTGTTCGACCACCTTGGCGTCGGGAATCCCCACCTCAGGCGCATTGTCGGCCTGGGAGGAGGCGAAGTACGCCAGCGCCAGCGAGGTGGCGAAGAACGCCGCCGCCAGGGCGCCGGTCAGCTTGGCGAGAAAGCTCCCGCTGCCGCGCGAGCCGAACACGGTCTGGGAGGCGCCGCCACCGAAGGAGGCCCCGGCATCGGCACCTTTGCCCTGCTGCAACAGGACGAGGGCGACCAGCGCGATGGCGATCGCCACATGAATCATGAGAATGGCAACTTGCATGGTTGTTTAACCTGCTGACTGACAGATGGCTAGAAAATCGTCGACCTTGAGCGAGGCACCGCCCACCAGGCCGCCGTCGATGTCCGGCTGGGCGAGCAGTTCGGCCGCGTTGTCGGCATTCATGCTGCCGCCGTAGAGCAACCGCATTCCCTCCGCCAGCGAGCGATCGAAGCCGGCCTGATAGGCACGGATCTCGCTCATCACTTCCTGGGCCTGCTCGGGGGTCGCGGTGCGCCCGGTGCCGATCGCCCAGACCGGTTCGTAGGCGATGGTCACCGCGGCACGCTGCGCCGGCTCCAGACGCGCCATCACGGCCCCCACCTGACGCAGCACCACATCGCGGGTGCGGCCGGCATCGCGCTCCTCGAGCGTTTCGCCGACACACAGGATGGGGCGCAGCTCGGCCGTGAGCGCCGCCAGCAGGCGGTCGTAGACGTCGTTGTCGCTTTCCCGGTAGAGCGCCCGGCGCTCGGAGTGGCCGACCAGCACGTAGTCGACGCCGAACTCGCGCAGCATGCCGCCGCTCACCTCCCCGGTATGCGCACCACCGTGCTGGGGATTCAGGGTCTGGGCGCCGAGCATCACCGGCGTGCCGCCCAGGGCCCGCTGCGCGGCCGCCAGATAGGGAAACGGCGGAATCAGACAGACCTCCACGGACGGAGATAGCCCGGCCTCGGCGAACGCCTCGCCGAACCGCTCGACCAGCGTCAGGGAACCGTTCATCTTCCAGTTGCCGGCGATCAGCGGCATGCGCATGAGCTACCCCCTTTCTCGAAGTGGTGCAAGATGGTATAGGAGCGTCCCGGGCAAGACAACCGCCCCGGATCAGGCGATCAGTGCCTCGACCTCGGCGGCGATGCGTCGGGCCAGCCCCTGAACGTCGAAGCGCGGCCGTCCCTCGACCATCACCCGGATCAGCGGCTCGGTGCCCGACGGTCTCAACAGCACCCGCCCCTCGTCGCCCAGCTCCTCCTCGACCGCCGCCACGGTGCGGGTCAACGACTCGCTGGCCAGCAGTGCGGGCTTGTCGGTCTGGGGCGTCAGGCGCACGTTGACCAGGGCCTGGGGCGCTTTCTCGAAGCCGTCGAGCAACGACGCCAGGGAGCGTCCCTGGCCGACCATGATCGCCACCACCTGCAGGGCCGAGACGATGCCGTCGCCGGTGGTCTGGATGTGGCCGCAGACGATGTGCCCCGAGGATTCGCCGCCCAGCTGCCAGCCGTTGGCGATCAGCCGCTCCATGACGTAGCGGTCGCCGACCTTGGCCCGCTCGAAGGGAATCCCCAGCGCAGCGAGCGCCGCGGCCAGGCCGAAATTGCTCATCAGCGTGCCGACCACGCCGCCGCCCAGCACACCACGCTCGTGCCGGTCGCGGGCGATCAGGTAGAGGATGTCGTCGCCGTCGACCTCGCGGCCGTCGGCATCGACCAGGATCACCCGGTCACCGTCGCCGTCGAAGGCGATACCCAGGTCCGCGCCATGCTCGATGACCGCCGCGCGCAGCGACGCCGGGTGCGTGGAGCCGACCTTCTGATTGATGTTGAGCCCGTCCGGCGCCGAGCCCAGCACGCGGACCTCGGCCCCCAGCTCGCGGAATACGCTGGGCGCGATGTGGTAGGTGGCACCGTGAGCGCAATCGAGCACCACCTTGAGCCCGTTCAGTGCCAGACGCTGCGGAATCGTCGACTTGCAGAACTCGATGTAACGGCCCGGCGCGTCGCCGATGCGCACCGCCTTGCCCAGCCGGTCGGCGGAGACGGTCTCCAGCGGCTTCTCGAGCTCGGCCTCGATCGCTTCCTCGACGGCGTCGGGCAGCTTGGTGCCCTCGGCGGAGAAGAACTTGATGCCGTTGTCCTGGAAGGGATTGTGCGAGGCGGAGATGACGATGCCGGCATCGGCGCGGAAGGTCCGGGTCAGGTAGGCGATCGCCGGCGTGGGCATGGGCCCGAGCAGCGACACGTCGACGCCGGCGGCCGAGAGCCCGGCCTCCAGGGCCGACTCGAACATGTAGCCGGAGATACGCGTGTCCTTGCCGATCAGTACTTTGGCATTGGGATTGTGATGCTCCAGCACCCGACCCACGGCCCAGCCCAGCTTGAGCATGAAATCGGCGGTGATCGGATACTCCCCCACCGTGCCACGGATCCCGTCGGTCCCGAAGTAACGTCGTGTCATGGTTCAGCGCCTTCCTGTAGCACGGCCCAGGTCATGTTGATGGCATCCACGCTGGGGCCCACATCGTGAACGCGAAGAATCCGCGCCCCGCGTTCGACGGCCAGCGTCGACAGCGCCAGTCCGCCCGCCAGGCGCTCCTCGACCGGGCGGTCGAGCACCTGCCCGATCATGCGCTTGCGCGACATCCCGGCCAGTACCGGCAGGCCGAAGTCGGCCAGCGTGTCCAGGCGATTGAGCAGGCGCAGGTTGTGCGCGACGGTCTTGGCAAAGCCGAAGCCCGGGTCGAGGATCAGCCGCTCGCGGCGGATACCCGCCTTTTCGCAGGCGGCGATCCGCTCGGCGAGGAACGTCGCCACGGCCTGCTCCACCGGCTCAGCATAGTCGGCCGCCTGCTGCATGTCCCCCGGTTCGCCGAGCATGTGCATCAGGCAGACCGGCAGCCCGCTGGCGGCCGCCACCTCGAGCGCAGCAGGCCGGCGCAGCGCACGCACGTCGTTGAGCATGCCGGCACCGGCGTCGCTCACCGCGCGCATCACCTCGGGCGAGCTGGTATCCACCGAGACCAGGGCGTCGAGCTCGTGAACCAGCGCCTCGACGATCGGCACCACCCGGTCGAGTTCGGCCTGCTCGGGAACCGGCTCGGCCCCGGGGCGCGTCGACTCGCCGCCCACGTCGATGATCGCCGCACCCTCGGCGAGCATGGCCTCGGCATGGCGCAGGGCATCGTCGCGAACGGCGAAGCGCCCGCCGTCGGAGAAGGAGTCCGGCGTGACATTGAGGATCCCCATCACCCGGGGGTAGGAGAGGTCGAGCCGGTGCCGACCGCACTGCAACACGGCCTCGGATGCGACATCTGTCATGGCAGGGTCCCGATGGCAAAAAGCGTCACTCTAATCAGAGCCTCATAACGGTGCAAGGCGCCCCGAAGGGCGCCTTGTCCGTGGTCACGAAAGTGGACCGTCAGTGGCCGGCGGGGCCGCCCAGCGGATCGGATGGCCGGCGGCCGGGACGCTCGTCCTCGTCCTCGCCGTCGTCCGCCTCCGGCTGGTGGTCGATGACCGGCGACCCGCTGCCCGAGTCGTTGCCGTCGTCCCAGTCCTTGGGCGGGCGTGGCTTGCGACCGGCCATGATGTCCTTGAGCTGGTCGGCGTCGATGGTCTCGTACTGCATCAGCGCTTCGGCCATCCTGTCGAGCTTGTCGCGATTCTCGTCGAGCAGCTGCTTGGCGTGGGCGTAGCACTCGTCGATGATCCGCCGCACCTCCTTGTCGAGGCGCGTGGTGGTCTCGCCGGACTTGAGCTTGCCACCGCTCTGGCCCGGGCCGCCGAGGAACTGATGCGACTCGTCCTCATCGTACATGATCGGGCCCATCTCCTCGGACAGCCCCCACTTGGCGACCATGTTGTGGGCCAGTTCGGTGGCACGCTTGATGTCGTTGGAGGCGCCGGTGGTCACACCGTTGGGCCCCAGCGTCATCTCCTCGGCGATGCGACCGCCGAACAGCGAACAGATCTGGCTGATGATCTGCTGCCGCGAGAAGCTGTAGCGATCTTCCTCGGGCAGGAACATGGTCACCCCCAGGGCACGCCCGCGCGGGATGATGGTCACCTTGTAGACCGGGTCGTGCTCGGGCATCAGCAGGCCGATGATGGCGTGGCCGGACTCGTGATAGGCGGTGTTGAGCTTCTCCTTCTCGGTCATCACCATCGAGCGGCGCTCGGCGCCCATCATGATCTTGTCCTTGGCCAGCTCGAGCTCCTCCATGCCCACCAGGCGACGATTGCGACGCGCGGCGAACAGCGCGGCCTCGTTGACCAGGTTGGCCAGGTCGGCGCCGGAGAAGCCCGGCGTGCCGCGCGCGATCAGGCTGGGCTTGACGTCCTCGCCGAGCGGCACCTTGCGCAGGTGCACACTGAGGATGTGTTCGCGGCCGCGGATGTCGGGCAGCGGCACGGTGACCTGGCGGTCGAAGCGGCCCGGGCGCAGCAGCGCCGGATCGAGCACGTCGGGACGGTTGGTGGCGGCGATGACGATGATGCCGTCGTTGGCCTCGAAGCCGTCCATCTCGACCAGCAGCTGGTTGAGCGTCTGCTCGCGCTCGTCGTGACCGCCGCCCATGCCGGAGCCACGATGGCGGCCGACGGCGTCGATCTCGTCGATGAAGATGATGCACGGCGCCTGCTTCTTGGCCTGCTCGAACATGTCACGCACGCGCGAGGCACCGACACCCACGAACATCTCGACGAAGTCGGAGCCCGAGATGGTGAAGAACGGCACCTTGGCCTCGCCGGCGATCGCCTTGGCGAGCAGCGTCTTGCCGGTCCCCGGCGGGCCGACCATCAGCACGCCGCGGGGAATCTGGCCACCCAGGCGCTGGAACTTGGACGGATCCTTGAGGAAGTCGACCAGCTCCTCGACCTCCTCCTTGGCCTCGTCACAGCCGGCGACATCGGCGAAGGTGGTCTTGACCTGATCCTGGGTGAGCAGCTTGGCCTTGGACTTGCCGAAGCTCATCGGCCCGCCCTTGCCGGCACCGCCGCCCTGCATCTGGCGCATGAAGAACAGGAAGATCGCGAGGATGATCAGGATCGGGAAGCTGGCGATCAGCAGCCGCGTCCACAGGCTCTGCTCCTCGGGCTTCTTGCCGGTGACGCTGACGCTGTGCGACAGCAGGTCGTCCATCAGCTTGGGATCCTGCGCCGCCGGGCGCACGGTCTGGAACTTCGAGCCGTCGTCGCGCTCGCCGTTGATGGTGTAGCCGTCGATCGTCACAGAACGGACCTGACCGTTCTGCACCTGCTGGACGAACTGCGAGTAGTTCATCGTCTGCGGTGAGCTATCGACGCTGAAATTGTTGAACACCGTCAGCAGAACCGCCGCGATGACCAACCAGAGAATCAGGTTCTTCGCCATGTCGTTCAAGGGAATACCCTCATTGCATCAATCTGTCCGCCAAGCGTGCCCATGGCTCGACACTACCCTAGATGAGGGCGGTCGGCCACGCCTGCAAGCTCAGCCCTTGAATCCGTCTGCCAGCAGATAGACCTCGCGCGAGCGATCGCGCGACGCTCCCGGCTTGCGGGTGACCACCCGGGCGAAGCGGTCGCGCAGCGCCTTCAGGTAGTCGTCGAACCCTTCGCCCTGGAACACCTTGGTGAGAAGGCGCCCCCCGGGCGTCAATGTCTGGGTGGCCAGATCCAGCGCCAGTTCGACCAGGTACATCGCCTTGGGCTGGTCGATGGCGGCCATGCCACTCATGTTGGGTGCCATGTCGGAAATGATCAAATCCACCGGGCGCCCGTCGAGCTGCGCCAGGATCGCCTCCAGCACGGCATCCTCGGTGAAGTCGCCCTGCACGAAGCTGACGCCGGCCAGTGAGTCCATCTCGAGGATGTCGGAAGCGATCACCAGGCCGCCCGGCCCCACCCGCTCGGCCGCCACCTGGCTCCAGCCCCCCGGGGCCGCGCCGAGGTCGATCACCGTCAGGCCGGGCTTGAAAAGCCGATCCTTGTCGTCGAGTTCGAGCAGCTTGTAGCTGGCCCGGCTGCGATAGCCGTCCTGCCACGAACGCTGCACGTAGGGATCGTCGAAATGTTCCTTGAGCCAGCCGGCACTGCTCTTGCTGCCGGTGGCGGGCTTGCTGGAAGTGGTTCGCGCCACGCAATCACCTAAGCGGGCCTGCCCAAGGGGCGGGGCCTTGAATCACAGGGGTGTCGAGGGTGCGGGGAGAAACGTCGAGTGAGGTCAATCCGGCCGGAGCGCTTTGCAATGCCCGTCTTTCGCCTTACCATGGCGCGTTCAGTGGTCGCGACCCGGACCGATGCCGTCACGACCGTCGCCGACCGCACTTGCCGCTCCCCACGCACGCCAACCGGAACGATCACGATACCATGAGCTTGTCACAGGCACAAAAGAAAGCATTTCGCAGCATCGGCCATCATCTCTCGCCCATCGTGACGGTTTCCGACAACGGTCTGAGTGACGGCGTGATCGCCGAACTCGAGCGCGCGCTCGCCGATCACGAGCTGGTCAAGATCAAGATCGCCGTCGGTGAACGCGACACCCGCCGGGCCGTGGCCGAGCAGCTGTGCACCGATACCGGCGCCGAGCTGGTGCAGACCATCGGCAAGGTCGCGCTGCTCTATCGCGACAACCCCAAGGCCAATCCCAAGCTGTCGAACATCAAGCGCTTCGAGTCACATCACGGCCGGCACTGACCACCGCCCAGAGCGGTAAGCTTTAAGCCGTAAGCTGTAAGTAAAAGACAAAACACCCCCAAGGTTCAGCCTTGGGGGTGTTTTCTTACCGCTTACCGCTTATGGCTGCCCGAAGGGCTAGAGGTGCTCGACGCTGGAGATCTCGTACTCGACATCGCCGCCGGGCGTGCGCACGCCGACCACGTCGCCCTCCTCCTTGCCGATCAGCGCCCGGGCGATCGGCGAGGTCACCGAGATCTTGCCGGCCTTGATGTCGGCCTCGTCCTCGCCGACGATCTGGTAACGCACCTCTTCGTCGTTGTCGAGGTTGAGCAGTTCGACGGTGACGCCGAAGATCACCTTGCCGGTGCGGGGCATCTTGGTGACGTCGATCACCTGGGCCACGGAGAGCTTGGACTCGATCTCCTGGATGCGCCCTTCGATGAACCCCTGCTGCTCGCGGGCGGCGTGATATTCGGCGTTTTCCTTGAGATCGCCGTGCTCGCGCGCCTCGGCGATGGCATTGATCACCCGAGGACGCTCCACACCCTTGAGCTGGTTGAGCTCTTCACGCAGACGAACCTCGCCTGCCACGGTCATCGGGACCTTGTTCATGGTCTTGCTCCTGCGTGCAGTTCCTGAAGCCGCCGCACGGTGATCTGATTGCCGTACTCGAGCGCCATGCAAACGGCGCGCGCCCCCGCCAGCGTGGTGGCGTAGGGGACCTTGTGAGCAAGCGCGGTGCGACGGATCACGGAAGAATCGTTGATCGCCTGACGGCCTTCGGTGGTATTGACGATGTAGGCCACGTCGTCGTTCTTGATCATGTCGACGATGTGCGGGCGCCCCTCGAAGACCTTGTTGACGGTCTTGACCGGCAAGCCGGCCTGCTCGAGGGCCCGAGCGGTCCCGCGGGTAGCGATCAGATCAAAGCCTAATGCTAGCAAAGATTGCGCGACCTCGATAACGCCGACCTTGTCCGGTTCGCGGACCGAGAGGAAGGCGGTGCGATCGCCGGTGAGCGGCGGAATTGCCTCGCCGGCACCGAGCTGCGCCTTGTAGAAGGCCTCGGCGAAGGTCGAGCCGCTGCCCATCACCTCGCCGGTGGACTTCATCTCCGGCGACAGGATCGGGTCGACGCTGGGGAACTTGTTGAACGGGAAGACCGCTTCCTTGACGTTGTAGTAGCCGGGGATCAGCTCGGCGGTGAAGCCCTGCTCGTCGAGCGTCTTGCCGGCCATGCAGCGTGCCGCGACCTGCGCCAGCGAGGTGCCGATGCACTTGGAGACGAACGGTACGGTACGCGAGGCGCGCGGGTTGACCTCGATGACGTAGATCTCGCCGTCCTGCCAGGCCAGCTGGACGTTCATCAGGCCCACCACGTTGAGCTCGACGGCCATCTTCTTGACCTGCTCGCGCATCGCGTCCTGCACGTCCGAAGGCAGGGAATAGGGCGGCAGCGAGCACGCCGAGTCACCGGAGTGCACCCCGGCCTGCTCGATGTGCTGCATGATCCCGCCGATCACCACCGTCCTGCCGTCGGAGACGGCATCGATGTCGATCTCGATCGCGGCATTGAGGAAGTGATCGAGCAGCACCGGCGAGTCGTTGGAGACCTTGACCGCATGGGTCATGTAGTTCTCCAGCTCGTCCGCCGAATAGACGATCTCCATGGCCCGGCCGCCGAGCACGTAGGAGGGCCGCACCACCAGCGGGTAACCGATCTTCTCGGCCTTGGCGAAGGCGTCCTCGAAGCTGCGCGCCGTGGCGTTGGGCGGCTGCTTGAGACGCAGCTTGTCGATCATCTGCTGGAAGCGCTCGCGGTCCTCGGCGCGGTCGATGGCGTCCGGCGTGGTACCGATGATCGGCACCCCGGCGGCCTCGAGCTCGCGGGCCAGCTTGAGCGGCGTCTGGCCGCCGAACTGCACGATCACCCCGACCGGCTGCTCCTTGTCGGCGATCTCCAGCACGTCCTCCAGGGTCACCGGCTCGAAGTAGAGGCGGTCCGAGGTGTCGTAATCGGTGGAGACGGTCTCCGGATTGCAGTTGACCATGATGGTCTCGTAGCCATCCTCGCGCATGGCCAGCGCGGCGTGGACGCAGCAGTAGTCGAACTCGATGCCCTGGCCGATGCGGTTGGGCCCGCCGCCCAGCACCATGATCTTCTGGCGGTCGCTGGGCGCGGCCTCGCACTCCTCCTCGTAGGTGGAGTACATGTAGGCGGTGTGCGAGGCGAACTCCGCCGCACAGGTATCGACACGCTTGTAGACCGGGCGGATGCCGGCCTTCTGGCGGGCCTTGCGGAACTCCTTCTCGGAGACGCCGAGCAGCCTGGCCAGGCGCGCGTCGCTGAAGCCCTTGCGCTTGAGCCGGAACAGCGCGGCGCCGTCCAGCTCGGCCAGTGAGCGCTCGGCCAGCGCGCGCTCGGTGCGGATCAGATCCTCGAGCTGGACCAGGAACCAGCGGTCGATGTTGGTCAGCGCGAAGATCTCGTCGACGCCCATCCCGGCCCGCATGGCATCGGCGATGAAGAAGATGCGATCGGCGCCGGCGGCCTGCAGCTCGCCCTTGATCAGCGCCAGGTTCTCGTCGCTGAAGTCGGTGACCTTGGGATCGAGCCCGTCGTTGCCGGTCTCCATGCCGCGCAGCGCCTTCTGCAGCGACTCCTGGAAGGTGCGGCCGATCGCCATCACCTCGCCCACCGACTTCATCTGCGTGGTCAGGCGATCGTTGGCCTGGGGGAACTTCTCGAAGGTGAAGCGCGGAATCTTGGTGACCACGTAGTCGATGGCCGGCTCGAAGGACGCCGGGGTCTTGCCGCCGGTGATGTCGTTCTGCAGCTCGTCGAGGGTGTAGCCCACGGCCAGCTTGGCGGCGATCTTGGCGATCGGGAAGCCGGTGGCCTTGGAGGCCAGCGCCGAGGAGCGCGACACCCGCGGGTTCATCTCGATGACCACCATGCGGCCGGTGTCGGGGTCGACACCGAACTGCACGTTGGAACCGCCGGTCTCGACGCCGATCTCGCGCAACACCGCCAGCGAGGCGTCGCGCATGATCTGGTATTCCTTGTCGGTCAGCGTCTGTGCCGGTGCCACGGTGATCGAGTCGCCGGTATGCACGCCCATCGGATCGAAGTTCTCGATGGCGCAGACGATGATGCAGTTGTCGTTCCTGTCGCGAACGACCTCCATCTCGTATTCCTTCCAGCCCAGCAAGGATTCGTCGATCAGCAGCTCATGGTTGTTGGAGAGTTCGAAGCCACGGTTGCAGATCTCCTCGAACTCTTCCTTGTTGTAGGCCACCCCGCCGCCGGAGCCGCCCATGGTGTAGGAGGGCCGGATGATCACCGGGAAGCCCAGCTCGCGCTGGATCTCCCAGGCCTCGCTCATGGTGTGGGCGACCTGCGCCTTGGGGCACTCGAGGCCGATGTTGCGCATCGCCTTGTCGAACAGATCGCGGTCCTCGGCCTTGTTGATGGCGTCGGCATTGGCGCCGATCATCTCCACGCCGTGGCGGGCCAGTACACCGTGCTTGTCCAGGTCCAGCGCGCAGTTGAGCGCGGTCTGACCGCCCATGGTGGGCAGCAGCGCGTCCGGGCGCTCCTTCTCGATGATCTTCTCGACGGCCTGCCAGGTGATCGGCTCGATGTAGGTGGCATCGGCCATCACCGGGTCGGTCATGATGGTCGCCGGATTGGAGTTGACCAGGATGACCCGGTAGCCCTCCTCGCGCAGCGCCTTGCAGGCCTGGGCGCCGGAGTAGTCGAACTCGCACGCCTGGCCGATGACGATGGGGCCGGCGCCGATGATCAGGATGCTCTGGATGTCGGTACGTTTGGGCATGACGATTCCCGCTGAAGAATAAGTGACGAACGGCGACGAAACGGGGGACGGCGGATCAGCGGCGCGCCCGCAGCATCTCCACGAAGCGGTCGAACAGCGGCGACACGTCGCGCGGGCCCGGGCTCGCCTCGGGGTGACCCTGGAAGCTGAAGGCCGGCCGGTCGGTACGTTCGACGCCCTGCAGGGTGCCGTCGAACAGCGAGCGGTGCGTGGCGCGCAGCGTCGCCGGCAGGCTGGTCTCGTCGACCGCGAAGCCATGGTTTTGGCTGGTGATCATCACGTGGCCGCTGTCGAGATCCTGCACCGGGTGGTTGGCGCCGTGGTGGCCGTGGTTCATCTTCACGGTCGTCGCCCCGGAGGCCAGCGCCAGCAGCTGATGCCCCAGGCAGATGCCGAATACCGGCAGCCCGCTCTCGAGAATCTCGCGGATCGCCGCGATGGCGTAGTCACACGGCTCGGGATCGCCGGGGCCATTGGCGAGGAACACGCCGTCGGGGTTCAGCGCCAGCACCTCGCTGGCCGGGGTCTGCGCGGGCACCACGGTCAGCCGGCAACCGCGCGCGGCGAGCAGGCGCAGGATGTTGTGCTTGACCCCGTAGTCGTAGGCGACCACATGGTAGGGCCGTTCGCCCGCCGCGGCGTCGGCGTAGCCCTCACCCAGCGTCCAGTCGCCCTGGCTCCATTCGTAGCGCTCGGTGCAGCTGACCACCCGGGCCAGGTCCATGCCCTTGAGGCCCGGAAAGTCGCGCGCGATGGCCAGCGCCCGCTCGACGGCATCGTCGCCCTCGGCGTCGGGACCGGCGAGGATCGCGCCGTTCTGGGCGCCCTTGTCACGCAGGATACGGGTCAGCCGGCGGGTGTCGATGTCGGCGATGCCCAGCACGTTCTGGCGCTTTAGATACGTGTCGAGGCTCGCCTGGTTGCGGAAGCTGCTGGCGATGAGCGGCAGATCGCGGATCACCAGCCCGGCGGCGGCGATGCGCGTCGATTCGACGTCCTCGTCGTTGGTGCCGGTGTTGCCGATGTGCGGGTAGGTCAGCGTGACGATCTGTCGGGTGTAGGAGGGGTCGGTGAGGATTTCCTGGTAGCCGGTCATGGCCGTGTTGAACACCACCTCGCCGCTGGTCTGCCCATCGGCGCCGATGGCGCTGCCATGAAATACGCTGCCATCTTCCAAGGCCAGTATCGCGGGTCTGTTCAACGCAACGTCCTCCATTGCTCTTCGTCAGTCAGGATGCTCGCCCAGCTCGTGCCGCCGCGGGCTGTCATTCGGAATCTTCGGCGTGCCGATCGCCGCTGCCGTCGGGCGCGCAGGTCGTAAAAAAGCGGGACGAAACCCGGTAAAGATCGGTTTCATCCCGCTTGGTGTCATCGCTTCGCCCAACATGGCCTTGCGGGTTGCCTGAGCCCGGCCAAATTGACTGGATTCTACAGGATTTCCGGCCCGGCGACTACCCTCGACGCACCGGCGCCTGGCTAGTCGCCACCCAGTCCCAGCACGTCCTGCATGTCATAGTGGCCGGCCTCGCGCTCGGCGACCCAGCGTGCCGCGCGCACCGCGCCCTTGGCGAAGGTCATGCGGCTCGAGGCCTTGTGGGTGATCTCGATACGTTCGCCCTCGGTGGCGAACATCACCGTGTGCTCGCCGACGATGTCGCCGGCGCGCACCGTGGCGAAGCCGATCTCCTTGTCGGTGCGCGGCCCGCACTGGCCGACGCGCTCGAACACGCCGTATTCCTTGAGCGGGCGCTCCAGGGCATCGGCCATGACCTCGCCCATCTTCAGCGCCGTGCCCGACGGCGCATCGACCTTGTGCCGGTGGTGCGCCTCGATCACTTCGATGTCGTAGCCCTCGTCGCCCAGCGCCCGCGCGGCGGTGGCCAGCAGATTGAGGGTGAGATTGACGCCGACGCTCATGTTGGGCGCGAAGACCATCGGCACGCGATCACGATAGTCATCGAGTTCGGCCAGCTGGGCATCGTCGAGGCCGGTGGTGCCGATCACGATGCGCTTGCCGTGCTCGGCGCAGAACGCCAGGTTGGCCAGGGTGGTGGCGGGGTTGGTGAAGTCGATCAGCACATCGAAGTCATCGGCCACCGCGGGCAGGTCGTCGCTGGCGGTCACCCCCAGCCTGCCGGCACCGGCCAGCTCGCCCAGGTCGGCGCCGACCAGCGAGCTGCCGGGCTCGACGATGCCACACGCCAGGCTGGCCCCGGGGTCCTGATGCACGGCATTGACCAGGGTGCGGCCCATGCGGCCGGCGA
The DNA here is from genome assembly GCF_020147985.1 of Modicisalibacter sp. MOD 31.J. Lineage (NCBI taxonomy): Bacteria > Pseudomonadati > Pseudomonadota > Gammaproteobacteria > Oceanospirillales > Halomonadaceae > Modicisalibacter > Modicisalibacter sp. MOD 31.J. Next base: position 46,265 of record NZ_JAGXFF010000007.1, read on the forward strand.
CACCGACGATGGCGATGCGGGGAGCGTGAGTGGACATACGGTCTCCTGGCAGTTGGCGAAAGTCGCGGCAGTATAGCAACTGCCGAGAAGCCACGCCCCCACCGCCATCCCCGGCGGAGCCTGCGCAGCGCGGTCGGCGCCGAGGCGCCCGAACCCTCTGGACGAGGCAGGCCGACCTCCTTCATAATCCTTCCGCGCAAATAAGAATCATGCGTAAAAGACAACAAGACACGTTGCTCGGCGCTTCACCGGTTAGCGACCTGTCACCTCAACGAGTACGGCACCCGCACATGGTTACATCACTGCTCAAGGCCGCCGTCGGCACGGCCGTCGCGCTAGGCTGCATGGCCGCCCAGGCCGACCCGATCACCGTCACCGACATCGCCGGCCGCCAGGTCACCGTCGATGCCCCCGTGGAGCGAGTGATCCTCGGCGAAGGCCGTCAGATCTATCTGATCGGCGCGCTGGAGCCCGAGTCGCCGTTCGCCCACGTGGTGGGCTGGCGCCACGACTTCTCCGAGGCCGATCCGGACAACTATGCCGCCTACGCTGCGAAGTTCCCGGAGCTCAAGGACATCCCCACCTTCGGCGGCTTCAAGGACGGCACCTTCGACGTCGAGCAGGCCGCCGCCCTCCAGCCCGACGTGGTGCTGATGAATCTCGAGGCCAAGGCGGCCACCGAGGATGCGGCCTACGACGACAAGCTGGCCCAGCTGGGCATTCCCATCGTCTACGTGGACTTTCGCGAGAAGCCGCTCGAGCACACCATCCCCTCGATGCGGCTGATGGGGCGCCTGCTCGGTGACGAACAGCGCGCCGAGGCCTTCATCGACTTCGCCGAGACCCAGCTGGCCCGGGTCACCGACACGATCGCGGCCGCCGATCCCGAGCGGCCAAAGGTCTTCATCGACCGTGCCGGCGGGTATTCGGAGGACTGCTGCATGAGCTTCGGCCCCGGCAACTTCGGCAAGTACGTCGAGCTCGCCGGCGGCGACAACATCGCCGACGGCATCATCCCCAACACCTTCGGCACGCTCAACCCGGAGCAGATCATCGCCGCCAACCCCGACCAGGTAGTGGTCACCGGCGGCAACTGGGACGCCTACGTGCCGGGCGGCGACTGGGTCGGCGTGGGGCCGGGGGCCGACCTGCAAAAGGCCCGCGCCAAGCTCGAGAAACTGACCCATCGCACCGCCATGACCGGCATCACGGCCGTCGAGACCGGCGACGTCCACGCCATCTGGCACCAGTTCTACAACAGCCCCTACTACTTCGTCGCCGTGCAGCGGCTGGCCAAGTGGTTCCACCCGTCGCTGTTCGCCGATCTCGACCCCGAGGCCACCCTGCGGACGCTCCACGAGCGTTTCCTGCCGGTGGACTACGAGCCCGGCTACTGGGTATCCCTGCAAGATGAGTGAAACGACCACCGCGGCCGACGCCCCCGACGAGGGCAATTTCTATCGCGCCCTGGTGATTCGGCGCCAGCTGATTCTCGCCGCGCTGACCCTGGCGCTGGCACTCAGCCTGTGCATCGACCTGGCGCTGGGGCCGGCGCGCTTCACGCTGTCCCAGGTCATCGCCGCGATTCTCACCCCCGATGCCGTCAGCCAGCCGCTGCGGGTCGTGCTGTGGGAGATCCGCATGCCGGTGGCGCTGATGGCGCTGGTGGTGGGCGCCAGCCTGTCGATCGCCGGCGCCCAGATGCAGACCATTCTCAGCAACCCGCTGGCCAGCCCGTTCACCCTGGGCATTTCGGCCGGGGCGAGTTTCGGTGCCGCCCTGGCACTCGCCTTCGGCGTGACGCTGGTTCCCGGGCTGGTCGATTACGTCATCCCGATCAATGCCTTCGTGATGGCGATGCTGACCGCCTTCGCCATCCATCTGCTGAGCCTGAAGCGGGGCGTGACGATCGAGACCATCGTGCTGCTGGGCATCGCCATGGTCTTCATCTTCAACTCGCTGATGGCGCTGATCCAGTTCTTCGCCAGCCAGCAGGCGGTCTCCGCGGTAGTGTTCTGGACCATGGGCAGCCTGACCAAGGCGACCTGGCCCAAGCTCGGTATCTCCGTCGCCGTGCTCGCGGTGGTGGTGCCGCTGCTGGCCCGCCATGGCTGGGCGCTGACCGCCATGCGCCTGGGCGACGCCAAGGCCGAGAGCCTGGGGGTCAGGCCGCGTGCGCTGCGCCTCGAGGTGCTGGTGCTGGTCTCGTTGCTGGCCGCCATCGCCGTCGCCTTCGTCGGCACCATCGGCTTCATCGGCCTGGTCGGGCCGCACATCGCCCGCCTGCTGCTGGGCGAGGATCAGCGTTTCTTCCTGCCCGGCTCGGCGCTCTGCGGTGCCCTGCTGCTGTCCGTCGGCTCGGTGCTGTCGAAGGTGATCATTCCCGGCACCATCATCCCCATCGGCATCATCACTTCGCTGGTGGGCATTCCGTTCTTCCTGTTCCTGGTGCTCAACCACAAGAAGGCTTCATGGTAACGCTGACTCTCGACGGCCTGTCGGCCCGCTACGGCCGGCGTCAGATTCTCGCCGGGATCACCACGCCCCCTTTCACCGGGGGGCAGGTCGTGGCCCTGCTCGGCCCCAATGCCGCCGGCAAGTCGACGCTCTTCCGGCGCATCCTCGGCTTGCTGGAGGGCAGCGGCGAGGTGCGTATCGAGGGCGCGACCAGCGAGCGCCCGGTCGCCTACATGCCCCAGGAAACCGGCGCCAGCGCGGTCCTGACGGTCTACGAGTCGGTGCTGCTGGCACGCATGCAGGGGCGCAGCCTCAAGGTCGCCGACGACGACCTTCAGGCGGTGGAGCGGGCCCTGGACGATCTCGGTATCAGCACGCTCGGCGCGCGCGACATCGATGACCTCAGCGGCGGGCAGCGCCAACTGGTGAGTGCGGCCCAGGCACTGGTCCAGGCTCCCGACATCCTCTTGCTCGACGAGCCCACCTCGGCGCTCGACCTGCACCGCCAGATCAGCCTGCTGGGCATCCTGCGGCAGTTGGCCCGCGAGCGCGGGATGCTGGTCATCGCCTCGTTGCACGACCTGGGCCATGCGCTGCGCTTCACCGACGAGGCTATGGTGCTCGAGAACGGCGGGATGATCGCCTGCGGGCCGACCGAGCGCGTGGTCACGCCGGCCCTGTTGCGGCAGACCTTCCGGGTCGAGGCGCGGATCGAACCCTGTTCCCAGGGCCGCCCCCAGCTCATTGTCGAAGCGGCCGTCTGAACCCACGCCCCTCGAACGCCGCCAGCGCGGCGCCCCCCGCCACGAACGGCAAGGCCAGCAGGAAACCCGGCGAGAGCGGCTGGCCGAACAGCCAGAGATCCGCCAGCACCGGCCAGATCAGCGCCACATACTCGAAGGGAGCCAGGCGCGAGACCTCGGCGTAACGCAGCGCCAGGGTCATGCAGATATGCGCCGCCCCGCCGAACAGCCCCGAGAGCACCAGCAACCCCAGGGTCGGCCAGGCCGTCCCCACCCACCCCAGCGGCAGGGTCGCCAGGCCCGCCAGGGCCGTGACCAGCACGAAGTAGAAGGCGATCGAGGCCGCGGTTTCGGTGCGCGAGATGCGGCGAACGGTCAGCAATGCCCCGGCCGTCAGCAGCGCCGCCAGGAGCCCCAGGGCATAGCCCAGCAGGCGCCCATCCATCTGGCCCTGCAGCTCGGGCAACACCAGGGCCGCCACGCCCACCAGCACCAGGGTCAATGCCACCGCCCGGTGCAGGCTGAAACGCTCGCCCAGCAACAGCACGCCCCCGACGGCCATGGCCACGGGGGACAACTGTGCCAGCAGCGTCGCCTCGGCCACCGGCAACCGCGCCACAGCGGCGAACGAGGCGAACATCGCCGCCGCCCCCAGCCCGGAGCGCATCAGGTGCCCCAGCGGGCGCCGGGTGGCCAGGGCACGCGGGAACTCCCGGCGCCAGATCATGAAGGCCACGATGGGCAGCAGCGCGAAGGCCGAGCGGAAAAACACCGTCTGCCCCAGGGGCACCTCGGTACTGACCGCCTTGACGCATACCATCATGCCGGTGAAGAGCAGGCCCGACAGCAGCCTGAGTAGAATGCCGGCCAGCGGGCGCTCGGCGATGTCGTGCATCTCGATGTTGTCCAACCTGCGGGGTGAAAAGCGCCTGCCGACACGCCAAGGCGTTTCCCGGCGGCCGCCTCGAGGCGCTGCTGATTATACCGGTGCACTGCCATGGCGTCTGTCATGCCGTCGGGAAAACGCCCGACGGGTCATGGCCGACGAGCCCCGTGCTTGTCGATGACGGCGGGAGCCACGGCCGGGCGATCGCCGGTCGCCCCGCCTTCGCGCTGCGCCGCATCACGACGCAGCAGCAGGACGATCGCGGCGATCACCAGGAGACTGCCGGGTAGCCACTGCCAGCCGATGTGCCGGGGCTCGCGCACGAACAGCACCAACATCGAGACGAACGGCACCAGATAGCCATAGGCGGTGACGGCGGCCGGTGTCAGCACCGCCGTGGCGCGCTGCTGCAGCCAGAAGGTCAGCCCGCTGGAGAACAGCCCCAGATAGACCAGCAGCGTGACGTCGCCGAGAGTCATGCCGGCCAGGTGGCCGGGCGTCTCCCCGACCAGCCCCAGCAGACCGATCAGGCCGCCGCCGACCAGCAGGCTCCAGAAGGTGCGCAGTCCCGCACTCGGCGACAGCCAGCCGCGCGCCATCCCCCACTTGCTGAGCACCGGGTACAGCGCGGACGCCACGCAGCCGAGGAAGAACGCCGCCTCGCCGAGGCCGAAGCGCATGCCGTCGAGCCGCCCACCGGATTCCGCCCAGGCCAGGCCCAGCGCGCCGATCGCCCCCAGCAGCAGCACACCCGGCAGTCGCCAGGCCAGCCTCTCGACGCGAAACACCAGGCCCAGGCCGAAGGCCAGCAGCGGCACGCTGACGAAGAGCGTTGCCATCGACAGCGCCGTGGCGCGGTGCGCCGCCCAGAACATGGTGCCGAAGAAGCCCGCCAGGCACAGACCCATGACCGCGTAGAGCGCCAGCCCTGCCCCACCCGGCCAGCGATCGGCGGAGCGCAGCAACAGCGGCGATAGGGCCAGCGCGGCGATGGCGAAACGTAACGCGGTCAGCAGCAACGGCGGCAGCCCCTCGCTCATCAGTCCCACGGCGGGGAACGACAGCCCCACCAGCAGCGCCCACAGCATCATCCCCAGGTGGGCGCGGGCGACGTCGCGGCTAGACGTCATCGGTCGCCTCCAGCGGGAGCAGCAGGGTGCGCAGGGCATCGGCCAGGGCCTGCTTCTGGGTGTCATCGAGCGGCGCCTGGAGTGCCTGCAACGTCGTCAGGTAGTCGTCGAGCAGATCCAGGAACAGACGCTCGCCGGCCGCGCTGAGCTGGATCAGCACGCTACGCCGATCCTCGGGGTTGGCCGTGCGCCGGATCAGTCCGGCACCCTCGAGGCGGTCCAGACGATGGGTCATGGCCCCCGAACTGAGCACCGCGGCGCTGCGCAGGGCGTTGGGAGTGAGCCCTCGGGCGTCGCCGCTGCGGTAGAGCGTCGCCAGCAGATCGAACTCTCCCTCGTGCAGACCGTGCTCGCGGAATACCCGGGTGACCCGGCGATCGACGTACTTCGACAGCCGATACAGACGGGTGAACAGCGCCATGGGCGAGGCATCCCGATCGGGTGCCGCCGACTGCCACTGGCGCAGCACGCCGTCGACATGATCGCCACCGGGATAGCCCAGGCTCATCGCTCACCCCCGCGTCCACCGCGTTGCGTCCGCCGACGCTTCTGCCCGACTCCTGCCTCGACGACGTCGATTCGCATGACCGCTCTCCCGATTGGAATACCGGCATTATAGTTTCAAATAAAGAATCTTTATGCAGAACCAAAAGCGTAGTCAGGAGCGCTATCCGTCCCACCCGGCCGAGTCCACTCGCCCGCCGAGGGGCAGCAGGCCCTGACCGCCCAGCGTGGCGAGCAACCCGGTGCGCCATGAAAGCACGAGGCCCCGACTCGCCAGGAGCGAGCGGGGCCTCGATTCGGCCGGGTCGGAAGACGCCTTACGGCTTCATGTCCTCGAAGAACTTCTTCACGCCGTCGAAGAAGCTCGACTTCTTCGGCGAGTGATGGCTGTTGCTGCCGTCGAGGCTCTCCTGGAAGCGGCGCAACAGGTCCTTCTGCTCGTCGCTGAGATGGACCGGCGTCTCGACCAGGACCTTGCACAGCAGATCGCCGGCCGGGCCGCCGCGTACCGGCTTGACGCCCTTGCCGCGCAGCCGGAACAGCTTGCCGGTCTGGGTCTCGGGCGGGATCTTCAGCTTGACCCGGCCGTCGAGCGTCGGCACTTCCAGCTCACCGCCCAGCGCGGCGTCGACGAAGTTGATCGGCACCTCGCAGTGCAGGTGGCGGCCTTCGCGCTCGAAGATCGGGTGGGGCTTGATCGCCACCTGGACGTAGAGATCGCCCTCCGGACCGCCGTTGGCCCCGGCCTCGCCCTCGCCGTTGAGACGGATGCGATCGCCGGTATCCACGCCGGCGGGGATCTTCACCGACAGCGTACGGGTCTCGCGTACCCGGCCTTCGCCATGGCACTCGCGGCACGGCACCTTGATGGTCTGGCCGGCGCCGTGACAGGTCGGGCAGGTCTGCTGTACGGCGAAGAAGCCCTGCTGCATGCGCACCTGGCCCATGCCGTGGCAGGTCGGGCAGGTCTCCTTGCTGGAGCCGGGTTCGGCGCCGGTGGCGTCGCAGTGGCCGCAGGCCACGTGGCGCGGCACGCGGATGTCGACGGTGGTGCCGGAGACCGCGTCCTCGAGATCGAGTTCGAGGTTGTAGCGCAGGTCGGCGCCGCGTTGCGGGGCGTTGGGATTGCGCCGTCCACCGCCGCCACCGAAGATGTCGCCGAACACGTCGCCGAAGATGTCGCTGAACCCGCCGGCACCGCCGCCGCCGAAGCCGCCGCCACCGAAACCGCCACCCTGGCCGTCGACGCCGGCATGGCCAAACTGGTCGTAGGCCGCGCGCTTCTCGTCGTCGGTCAGGACCTCGTAGGCCTCGGAAACCTCGCGGAACTTCTCGGCCGCGGTGTCGTCGTCCGGATTACGGTCCGGATGGTATTTCTGGGCGAGTCGTCGGTAGGCCTTCTTGATCTCCTTCTGATCGGCTCCGCGCTCGACGCCCAGCACTTCATAGTAGTCACGCTTGGACATGGATCTTGTCCGCCTCCGTGTCGGGTCACGGAAACAGCGACGCGGGAGTCATGCCCCCGCGCCGCCGGTCGCCGTGGAATCAGACGTGGTTACTGCTTCTTCTGGTCGTCGTTGACTTCCTCGTACTCGGCGTCGACCACGTCGTCCTCGGTCTTCTTGGCCCCGTCGTCGGCCTGCTCGGCGCCGCCCTGCTGGGCCGCCTCGCTCTGCTCGGCGTACATCTTCTGGGCCAGGCCGCCGGAGGCTTCGGTCAGCGCGTCCAGCTTGGTCTGGATCTCCTGCTGGTCGTCGCCCTTGACCGCTTCCTCGAGCTCGCCGATGGCGGCCTCGATGTTCTGCTTCTCGTCGTCGGTGGCCTTGTCACCGGCTTCGCTGAGCGTCTTGCGCGCGGCGTGGATCATGCCGTCGGCCTGGTTGCGCAACTGGACGAGTTCCTCGAACTTCTTGTCCTCGGCGGCATGCGCCTCGGCGTCCTGGACCATCTGCTCGATCTCTTCCTCGGACAGGCCGCTGGAGGCCTTGATGACGATCGACTGTTCCTTGCCGGTCGCCTTGTCCTTGGCGGAGACGTTGAGAATGCCGTTGGCGTCCAGGTCGAAGGCAACCTCGATCTGCGGCACGCCGCGCGGTGCCGGCGGAATGTCGCTGAGGTCGAAGCGACCCAGTGACTTGTTGCCGCTGGACTGCTTGCGCTCGCCCTGAAGCACGTGAATGGTCACGGCTGTCTGATTGTCATCCGCGGTCGAGAAGGTCTGGGTCTTCTTGGTCGGGATGGTGGTGTTCTTCTCGATCAGCGGCGTCATCACGCCACCCAGGGTCTCGATACCCAGGGTCAGCGGCGTGACGTCGAGCAGCAGCACGTCCTTGACGTTGCCGCCGAGCACGCCGCCCTGGATCGCCGCGCCCACGGCCACGGCCTCGTCCGGGTTGACGTCCTTGCGGGCGTCCTTGCCGAAGAACTCGGCGACCTTGGACTGCACCAGCGGCATGCGCGTCTGGCCACCGACCAGGATCACGTCGTCGATCTCGCTGTTGGACAGCCCGGCATCGGCCAGCGCGGTCTTGCACGGCCCCAGCGACTGCACCACCAGCTCCTCGACCAGCGACTCGAGCTTGGCCCGGGTGATCTTGACGTTGAGGTGCTTCGGCCCGGTGTTGTCGGCCGTGATGTACGGCAGGTTGACCTCGGTCTGCTGCGCGGCGGACAGCTCGATCTTGGCCTTCTCGGCGGCTTCCTTGAGACGCTGCATGGCGAGGTTGTCGCCGGACAGGTCGATGCCGCTGTCGGCCTTGAACTGATCGACCAGATAGTTGATCAGCTTGAGGTCGAAGTCCTCGCCGCCCAGGAAGGTGTCACCGTTGGTGGCCAGTACCTCGAACTGGGTCTCGCCGTCGACGTCGGCGACCTCGATGATCGAGATGTCGAAGGTCCCGCCGCCCAGGTCATACACGGCGATGGTCTTGTCGCCGCGCGACTTGTCCATGCCATAGGCCAGCGCGGCCGCGGTCGGCTCGTTGATGATGCGCTTGACCTCGAGACCGGCGATGCGCCCGGCGTCCTTGGTGGCCTGGCGCTGGGAATCGTTGAAGTAGGCCGGCACGGTGATCACCGCCTCGGTCACTTCCTCGCCGAGATAGTCCTCGGCGGTCTTCTTCATCTTCTTCAGCACCTCGGCGCTGACCTGCGGCGGTGCCAGCTTCTTGCCCTTCACCTCGACCCAGGCGTCGCCATTGTCGGCCTCGGCGATCTTGTAGGGCACCATCTTGATGTCCTTCTGGACCACGTCGTCGGAGAAGCGACGGCCGATCAGGCGCTTGATGGCATAGAGCGTGTTGCTCGGGTTGGTCACCGCCTGGCGCTTGGCCGCCTGGCCGACCAGCGTCTCGCCGTCGTCGGTATAGGCGATGATCGACGGCGTGGTGCGCGCGCCTTCGGCGTTCTCGATGACTTTGGGCTTGTCGCCGTCGAGCACGGCGACACAAGAGTTGGTCGTCCCCAGGTCAATACCAATGATGCGTCCCATGTAAACACCTCGAAGAATCGTTGCTTGCTGTTCCGTGCGGCACCCTCGCCGCGACTTTGTCGTCTATGTGGGGGCTAAGCGGCGTCTTTCAAGGGCCTGCGCCCCGCTCGTTCGCTTGAACGGTCACTGCGCCGCCTGGCTGACCACGACCATGGCCGGGCGGACCAGGCGACCGTTGAGTAGATAGCCCTTCTGCATGACATCGATCACCGTGTTGGGCTCGACATCGGGATTGGGCACCATGGCCATGGCCTCGTGGTACTGCGGGTCGAACGGTTCGCCGTGCGGTTCGACCGCCTCGACCCCGAACTTGGCCAGCACGTCGAGCTGCAGCTTCAGTGTCATCGACACCCCCTCGCGATGCGCCTCGGTGGCGTCCTCGCCCATCGTCTCGAGGGCCTTCTCCAGGCTGTCGATCACCGGCAGCAGTTCCTTGACGAACTTCTCGAGGGCGAACTTGCGAGCCTTCTCGACGTCCTGCTCGGCGCGCCGGCGCACGTTCTGGGCCTCGGCGGCGGCGCGCATCGACTGATCCTTGGCCTCCGCCAGCGCCTCCTCGAGTTCCTCGACCTTGGCCGCCAGGACCTCCGCTTCGGGATTGGTCATCGCCTCGGCATCGCTGGCCGCTTCCTCGGCAGCGGCTTCCTCGGCGGCATCGGCCTCGTCGAGTCGGCCCTCGAGAGGCTCCTCCTGCGGCTCGGCGCCCTGTTCGGCGCGTTGCAGTTCCTCGTCCAGCGGCGTCTGTGGGTCTTTGGCCATGTCGCTCTCCTGAAAGTCGTCCCGCGCCAGAGCGCGGGGATTCATCGGTTTGCCCCCTATATGGGGATGACGACGACGATCTCAAGGCGCAACGGCACCACCACCACGTGCATTGCAGCCACGCCATGGACTACTGTATAAACACACAGAACCGTTCCGCGCCGATCCCGTTTCCGGAGGTGGCCATGCTGGTGCAACTTGCGATTCGCGACTTCGCCATCGTCGAGCGTCTCGACCTCGATCTTCAGGGCGGCATGACCGCCATCACCGGCGAGACCGGGGCCGGCAAGTCGATCCTTCTCGACGCCCTGGGGCTGTGCCTGGGCGAACGTGCCGATGCCGGCAGCGTGCGTCACGGCGCCAAGCGGGCCGATCTCAGCGCCCGCTTCGATGTCACCCGTCTGCCCGCCGCCCGGGCCTGGCTCGAGGAACGCGAACTGCCCAGCGACGACTGCCTGCTGCGCCGGGTGGTCACCAGCGCCGGCCGCTCCAAGGCGTGGATCAACAGCCAGCTCTGCACCATCGGCGACCTGAAGGCGCTGGGCGAGACGCTGATCGAGATTCACGGCCAGCACGCCCACCAGGCACTCTTGCGCGAGGAGACCCACCGCCGGTTGCTCGACGAGTTCGCCGGCCTGAGCGGTGAAGTGAGCGAACTCAGCGAGACCTTTCGCCACTGGCAGGGCCTGCGCCGTCGGCTCAAGCAGCTCGCCGACACCAGCGATGAGTTGCAGGCGCGTCGGCAGCTGTTGCGTTATCAGGTCGAGGAGCTCGATCAACTGGCGCTGGCCGAGGGCGAGCTGGAGTCGCTGGAGAACGAGCAGGAAGCCCTGGCCCACGCCGAGCAGATCCTCGCCGACACCCAGTTCGCGGTGGAATGTTGCGACAACGACGAAGGTGGCGCCCTGAGCCTGCTGCATCAGGCGCTGAGCCGTCTCGAGGCACTGCCCGGCGCCGATCGCGGCCCGCTCGCCGAGGCCCGGGGGATGCTCGGCGACGCCCGCATCCAGATCGAGGAGGCCGCCCGCGAGCTGACGCATTTCGCCGAGCATACCGAACTCGATCCCGAGCGACTGGCGCATGTCGAGGAACGCCTCGGCGAGGTTCACCGTATCGCCCGCAAGCACCACATCATGCCCGAGGAGCTGGTCGAACTGCACGCCACGCTGGGCAAGGAGCTGGCCTCCCTGGAAGGCAGCGATCAGGACCTCGATGCCCTGACCCGTGACGTCGAGACAGCCCGCGACAGCTATCGACAGCAGGCGCGACGCCTCGGCGAGGCACGCCGTCAGGCGGCCACTGCCTTCGCCGAGGAGGTACAGTCCCAGTTGGGTTTCCTGGCCATGGGCAAGGCGCACTTCGCGGTGGATGTCGAAACCCGCGACACGCCGCAGCCCGAAGGGCTCGAGAGCGTACGTTTCCTGATCAGCGCCAATCCCGGCCAGCCCCCACGGCCGCTGACCAAGGTGGCCTCCGGCGGCGAACTCTCGCGCATCAGTCTGGCGATTCAAGTGGTCGCCGCCACCCACAGCACCATCAGCACCCTGGTCTTCGACGAGGTGGATGTCGGGGTCTCCGGGGCCACGGCCGAGATCGTCGGGCAGCTGCTGCGCCGCCTAGGCGACAGCGGTCAGGTGATGACCGTGACCCACCTGCCGCAGGTCGCCGCCCAGGCGCACCATCATCTGCACATCGAGAAGCAGACCGAAAAGGATACCACCCTGACCCAGATGGCCCTGCTCGACAGCGCCGGCCGAGTCCGCGAGCTGGCTCGCATGCTCGGCGGCGTCACCCTGTCCGACCGCACACTGGCCCACGCCCGCGAGATGCTCGACGCCAGTCAGCGCGCCCCGCACTGAGAGCCCCCTTTCATCGCGAGCCGGTCAGGGCAGCCTGCCGGCTTTTTTCGTCACATGCGCCAGGCCAGGCCGCTCGCCAGGCGCCTCTTACTGATCGACACCTGTCGACGAGCGCGAGCCCCCGGCAAGCACCGAGCCGTGACGTGTTACCATGGGCCCGTCGACGATTCCCGTTCATCGGCGGTATCACCCTTGCTGTCACCGCCTCCGGATACAACCCCGATTTCATGGCTCGTTCTCCCGCCAAGGCCCGGCCGTCTTGATCACCCGACTCCCGCGATGGGTCGAATACGGCGCCCTCGTGCTGGCGCTGACGGCCGGCTGCATCAATGCCGTGGGCTTGCTGGGATTCACCCATCAGGCCGTCTCCCATCTCTCCGGCACCGCGACCCTGCTGGGGGCCGGCGCGATCCACGGCCCCCTCGGCGACACGCTCCACCTTGCCGGCGTGCTGCTCAGCTTCCTGCTCGGGGCGGCCCTCTCTGGCGCTCTGCTGTCCGGTGAGTCGCTGAAACTCGGCCGCCACTACGAGACCCTCCTGGCCATCGAAGGCGGTCTGTTACTGGTGGCGATTCCGGTGCTCCAGGCGGGCTCGCCCTTCGGCCAGGACATCGCCTCGTTCGCCTGTGGCCTGCAAAATGCCCTGGTCACCACCTACAGCGGCGCCGTGGTCCGTACCACGCATCTCACCGGGATCTTCACCGACCTCGGCATCATGCTGGGCGCCGTCTGCAAGGGGCGGCCGATCGATCGACGCAAGGTGACGCTACTGTCGATCATCGTCCTGGGCTTCATCCTCGGGGGAACGCTGGGGGCCTGGCTATTCGTCCGCTTGAGGTTTGCCAGTCTCGCCGTGCCGGCCTTCATCTGCTTCGCCCTGGCCATCGGCTACCGGCGCTACTACTTCCTCCACCGTCGGACATCGGGTCGCTAGGCACGCGCCGGCAAACTGGGATACCAGGAAAGGGATAAGGGGTGGAGAAGCCAGCTCGCTCGATTGCGGCCCGTCAGGGGCGAGCCAAGCACTTGCGTCTGCCGGTGGTGGCGACGGCAGCGACGAACCCGATGGTACTCGTCGACAAGCCGGTAGCGAAGCCGTCGGCCAACGGCCCGAGCGGTGGCACGGCATCCGGGGAAGGCAGGGTTACAGAGGGCCAGCCGGTCGACATCGGCCCGACGGCTTTTCGGCCCCCTGAAACGCAAAAACCCCAGCCGATTGGCTGGGGTTTTCCGAAAAGATGCCTGACGATGACCTACTCTCGCATGGGGAGACCCCACACTACCATCGGCGCT
>NZ_JAGXFF010000008.1:0-5766 GCF_020147985.1 Modicisalibacter sp. MOD 31.J
CTGTTTCTTCGAGGGTTTTGGAAAACGGCGGTGAACAAATCGCTTGCCGGATCGCCTCGAAGGCTGTAGACTTCGCTCCCACGATTCGCCGGCCTTTCGGGGTCAGCGGTCAAGCGCGGCCGAGATCGATGGCTGATCTCATCCGGTGTTCGGCACCGGCCACCGAGGCTTGACAGCGCAGCGCGAATCGGTAGAATACGCCTCTCTCGCGGCGAGGCGCCTTCGGGTAAACGACGCGATGCTCTTTAACAAGTCGATCAGGTAATTCATGTGGGCGCTTGGCCACGATACGGTGACACTGTCACATGATATCAAGGCAAGCGTCTCGTCAATAGACGTTTGAACCTTGAGCCAGGTTTGGTCCGCCTAACGGACTATCAGACTTTCAACTGAAGAGTTTGATCATGGCTCAGATTGAACGCTGGCGGCAGGCTTAACACATGCAAGTCGAGCGGTAACGGGTCCAGCTTGCTGGATGCCGACGAGCGGCGGACGGGTGAGTAATGCATAGGAATCTGCCCGGTAGTGGGGGATAACCTGGGGAAACCCAGGCTAATACCGCATACGTCCTACGGGAGAAAGCAGGGGATCTTCGGACCTTGCGCTATCGGATGAGCCTATGTCGGATTAGCTGGTTGGTGAGGTAACGGCTCACCAAGGCGACGATCCGTAGCTGGTCTGAGAGGATGATCAGCCACACTGGGACTGAGACACGGCCCAGACTCCTACGGGAGGCAGCAGTGGGGAATATTGGACAATGGGCGCAAGCCTGATCCAGCCATGCCGCGTGTGTGAAGAAGGCTTTCGGGTTGTAAAGCACTTTCAGCGGGGAAGAAAGCGTGCCGGTTAATACCCGGTACGGACGACATCACCCGCAGAAGAAGCACCGGCTAACTCCGTGCCAGCAGCCGCGGTAATACGGAGGGTGCAAGCGTTAATCGGAATTACTGGGCGTAAAGCGCGCGTAGGCGGCTAAGTAAGCCGGTTGTGAAAGCCCCGGGCTCAACCTGGGAATGGCATCCGGAACTGTTTAGCTAGAGTGCAGGAGAGGAAGGTAGAATTCCCGGTGTAGCGGTGAAATGCGTAGAGATCGGGAGGAATACCAGTGGCGAAGGCGGCCTTCTGGACTGACACTGACGCTGAGGTGCGAAAGCGTGGGTAGCAAACAGGATTAGATACCCTGGTAGTCCACGCCGTAAACGATGTCGACTAGCCGTTGGGTCCCTTGAGGACTTAGTGGCGCAGTTAACGCGATAAGTCGACCGCCTGGGGAGTACGGCCGCAAGGTTAAAACTCAAATGAATTGACGGGGGCCCGCACAAGCGGTGGAGCATGTGGTTTAATTCGATGCAACGCGAAGAACCTTACCTACCCTTGACATCCTCGGAATCCGCCGGAGACGGTGGAGTGCCTTCGGGAGCCGAGAGACAGGTGCTGCATGGCTGTCGTCAGCTCGTGTTGTGAAATGTTGGGTTAAGTCCCGTAACGAGCGCAACCCTTGTCCCTATTTGCCAGCGATTCGGTCGGGAACTCTAGGGAGACTGCCGGTGACAAACCGGAGGAAGGTGGGGACGACGTCAAGTCATCATGGCCCTTACGGGTAGGGCTACACACGTGCTACAATGGCCGGTACAAAGGGTTGCAATCCCGCGAGGGGGAGCCAATCTCGGAAAGCCGGTCTCAGTCCGGATCGGAGTCTGCAACTCGACTCCGTGAAGTCGGAATCGCTAGTAATCGTGAATCAGAATGTCACGGTGAATACGTTCCCGGGCCTTGTACACACCGCCCGTCACACCATGGGAGTGGACTGCACCAGAAGTGGTTAGCCTAACTTCGGAGGGCGATCACCACGGTGTGGTTCATGACTGGGGTGAAGTCGTAACAAGGTAGCCGTAGGGGAACCTGCGGCTGGATCACCTCCTTAACCGACACGTTATCGTGTCTGGTCAAGTGTCCACAATGAATTACCTGATCGGAATAGAGCAACGACTGTGGGAGTTGCCCAGGGCCAGCGGGTCACACGGGCTTAGCAGTTAGTACGGTGCTGGGTCTGTAGCTCAGTTGGTTAGAGCGCACCCCTGATAAGGGTGAGGTCGGCAGTTCGAGTCTGCCCAGACCCACCAATCCAAGAGGTCAGAGAGAAGAGGTAAGAAAGAAGATCGCTTCTTCCTTCTTCGTCCTTCCTTCTTGCATCTTGTATAGGGGGCCTTAGCTCAGCTGGGAGAGCGCCTGCCTTGCACGCAGGAGGTCACCGGTTCGATCCCGGTAGGCTCCACCACATCGTCCCAGTCCGGCGTTGAAAGCCGACTCGCCTAGCGCACTAGGCGTCGCCGTCTTTCGCCTTGGCCTGAAACGATGCTCTACAGTCTTTCTATAAGTCCTAAGCTATAGGTTTTGGGTGACACGTCGATGACGGTCACGTAAAGCTTACAGCTTAGAGCTTATGGCTCTAAACGCTCTTTAACAATGTGAATCAAGCTGACAACGTTTCTTCCGAGAGGAAGAGACAAACGAGATACGACTCTCGAGCGTATCCGGCGATCGTGTCATCGCACCAGACCCCTTGGGGTTATATGGTCAAGCGATGAAGCGCACACGGTGGATGCCTAGGCAGCCAGAGGCGATGAAGGACGTGACAGCCTGCGATAAGGTTCGGCGAGGTGGCAAATGACCTGTGACCCGGACATCTCCGAATGGGGCAACCCACTCAGGGTAACCTGAGTATCGCCATGTGAATCCATAGCATGGCGAGGCGAACCGGGGGAACTGAAACATCTAAGTACCCCGAGGAAAAGAAATCAACCGAGATTCCCCCAGTAGCGGCGAGCGAACGGGGAGTAGCCCTTAAGCGTTGTGACCGATAGGCGAACAGGCTGGGAAGCCTGACGATACAGGGTGATAGTCCCGTAGCCGAAATCCGATCAGCGTGAAATCGAGTAGGTCGGGGCACGTGAAACCTTGACTGAAGACGGGGGGACCATCCTCCAAGGCTAAATACTCCTGGCTGACCGATAGTGAACCAGTACCGTGAGGGAAAGGCGAAAAGAACCCCGGAGAGGGGAGTGAAATAGACCCTGAAACCGTGTGCGTACAAGCAGTGGGAGCACTCACGTAGTGTGACCGCGTACCTTTTGTATAATGGGTCAGCGACTTATATTCAGTGGCGAGCTTAACCGAATAGGGGAGGCGTAGGGAAACCGAGTCTTAACTGGGCGACCAGTCGCTGGATATAGACCCGAAACCGGGCGATCTATCCATGGCCAGGGTGAAGGTTGAGTAACATCAACTGGAGGCCCGAACCGGGATCTGTTGAAAAAGATTCGGATGAGCTGTGGATCGGAGTGAAAGGCTAATCAAGCTCGGAGATAGCTGGTTCTCCTCGAAAGCTATTTAGGTAGCGCCTCACGTATCACCGCCGGGGGTAGAGCACTGTTTCGGCTAGGGGCCCATCCCGGGTTACCAAACCGAGGCAAACTCCGAATACCGGTGAGTGCAGCGTGGGAGACACACAGCGGGTGCTAACGTCCGTTGTGAAAAGGGAAACAACCCAGACCGTCAGCTAAGGCCCCCAAATTCTGGTTAAGTGGGAAACGATGTGGGAAGGCTTAGACAGCTAGGAGGTTGGCTTAGAAGCAGCCATCCTTTAAAGAAAGCGTAATAGCTCACTAGTCGAGTCGGCCTGCGCGGAAGATGTAACGGGGCTAAACCAGATGCCGAAGCTACGGGTTCGCCGAATGGCGAGCGGTAGAGGAGCGTCGTGTACGCCGATGAAGGTGTGTCGAGAGGCATGCTGGAGGTATCACGAGTGCGAATGCTGACATGAGTAACGATAAGGGGAGTGAAAACCTCCCCCGCCGGAAGACCAAGGGTTTCTGTTCGACGTCAATCGGAGCAGAGTGAGTCGGCCCCTAAGGCGAGGCCGAAAGGCGTAGTCGATGGGAAACGGGTCAATATTCCCGTACCTCGCGTGATTGCGATGGGGGGACGAAGAAGGCTAGGTGAGCCGGGCGTTGGTTGCCCCGGTGAAAGTGCGTAGGCCGAGGGCTCAGGGAAATCCGGGCGCTCAAGGCCGAGACACGAGACGAACGGACTACGGTCCGGAAGTCATCGATGCCACGCTTCCAGGAAAAGCCTCTAAGCTTCAGATCACGTGAGACCGTACCCCAAACCGACACAGGTGGTCAGGTAGAGAATACCCAGGCGCTTGAGAGAACTCGGGTGAAGGAACTAGGCAAAATGGTGCCGTAACTTCGGGAGAAGGCACGCCGGCATTACGTGAAGCCCCTCGCGGGTGGAGCGGAAGCCGGTCGAAGATACCAGGTGGCTGCAACTGTTTATTAAAAACACAGCACTCTGCCAACGCGTAAGCGGACGTATAGGGTGTGACGCCTGCCCGGTGCCGGAAGGTTAAGTGATGGTGTTAGCCGTAAGGCGAAGCTCCTGATCGAAGCCCCGGTAAACGGCGGCCGTAACTATAACGGTCCTAAGGTAGCGAAATTCCTTGTCGGGTAAGTTCCGACCTGCACGAATGGCGTAATGATGGCCACGCTGTCTCCACCCGAGACTCAGTGAAATTGAAATCGCAGTGAAGATGCTGTGTACCCGCGGCTAGACGGAAAGACCCCGTGAACCTTTACTATAGCTTCACACTGGACGCTGATGTTGCTTGTGTAGGATAGCTGGGAGGCTTGGAAACCCGGACGCCAGTCCGGGTGGAGCCGACCTTGAAATACCAGCCTGGCATCATTGGCGTTCTAACTTCGCACCGTGATCCGGTGTAAGGACAGTGTGTGGTGGGTAGTTTGACTGGGGCGGTCTCCTCCCAAAGCGTAACGGAGGAGCACGAAGGTACCCTCAGCACGGTTGGAAATCGTGCATTGAGTGCAAGAGCATAAGGGTGCTTAACTGCGAGACAGACACGTCGAGCAGGTACGAAAGTAGGTTCTAGTGATCCGGTGGTTCTGTATGGAAGGGCCATCGCTCAACGGATAAAAGGTACTCCGGGGATAACAGGCTGATACCGCCCAAGAGTTCACATCGACGGCGGTGTTTGGCACCTCGATGTCGGCTCATCACATCCTGGGGCTGAAGTCGGTCCCAAGGGTATGGCTGTTCGCCATTTAAAGTGGTACGCGAGCTGGGTTTAGAACGTCGTGAGACAGTTCGGTCCCTATCTGCCGTGGGCGTCGGAAGTTTGCGAAGTGCTGCTCCTAGTACGAGAGGACCGGAGTGGACGTACCGCTGGTGTTCCGGTTGTGATGCCAATCGCACTGCCGGGTAGCTATGTACGGACGGGATAACCGCTGAAAGCATCTAAGCGGGAAGCCCCCTTCAAGATGAGACTTCCCTGGGGCCTCGCGCCCCCTGAAGGACCCTCGAAGACGACGAGGTTGATAGGCGCGATGTGGAAGCGCTGCGAGGCGTTGAGCTAACGCGTACTAATGGTCCGTGAGGCTTGACCATATAACACCCAAGGGGCCTGAGTGGCCCTGTGGGCGAGACACGACGGATACGTCGCGAGAGTCGACTCGATCAGCTTGATCACGTTGTTGAAGCGCACCAGGTAGTTGGGTGCTGCAGGCTCTGCAGCACGCCACGGTTACGCCTGACGACCATAGCGAGCGGGTCCCACCTGACCCCATGCCGAACTCAGCAGTGAAACCGCTCAGCGCCGATGGTAGTGTGGGGTCTCCCCATGCGAGAGTAGGTCATCGTCAGGCATCTTTTCGGAAAACCCCAGCCAATCGGCTGGGGTTTTTGCGTTTC